>CAVWQV010000007.1:0-192590 GCA_963757115.1 uncultured Alphaproteobacteria bacterium
GCCGCCGACTACCGCGCGCGGGCGGCGGCCTACGTGAAGGAGATCGAGGCGGTGGACGACTGGGCGCGCGGGCAGATCGCCGGGGTGCCGGCCGCCAAGCGGCGCGCGCTCACGTCGCACGATTCGCTGCAATAATCGCCAGCGCCTACGGCATCACGCTGCTGATCGGTGAACGGCTGGACCAACGACAGCGAGCCCTCGGCGGCGCAACTCTCCAAGCTCGGCGAGAAGGTCCGCGACAGCCACGTCCGCGCGCTGTTCCTCGACAGCATCACCGATCCGCGCGCCATGCAGCGCATCGCCGGCGAGACTGGAGCCATGGTCGGCGGCACGCTTTATGGGGACTCGCTGTCGCCGGCCGGCGGCGAGGCCGCCAGCTACGTCGAGATGCTGCGGCACGACGTGGCGACGCTCAAGGCCGGCATGCTGCGGAACTGACGATGCTGCTGGCGCCGGCATGGCTGCGTCTGCTGGTGGCCGGCGCGGCCGTGGCGGCGCTGTGGGCGGCCGTCCTGCTCGTGGCCCCAGCGCGCCATCGGTGGCGCCGGAGCGGGCGGCGGTACGGCCGACCGCCATGTCCGCCTCCCCGGTCGAAGCGGCGGATCAGGGACCGCTGCGCGCCGTGGTGCGGTCCGGCCTGGCAGCACCGGGCGGCGGCAGCTTCGACCGATTCGACGTTCCCTCCCAGGCCGTGCTGGCGCCGGTCAACGCGGGCGGCCAGGTCGCCTTCTACGCGACCGTCCTGCACGCCTCGGGGCGCGAGGGCATCTTCCTCGCGGAAGGTGGGCGCGTCGCCAAGGTGGCGGCGTTCGGCGATCCGGTGCCGGGCGGCGGCACGCTCGCAGCCTTCGCCGATCACCCGTTGCCAGCACTGAACGCGGCGGGGCAGGTGGCGTTCACCGCGCATCTGGCCGGCGGGCGGGCGACCGAGGGCCTGTTCCTCGCAGGCGCAGGACGGGCTGCGCGTGGTGGCGCTGGCGGGCGATGACGCGCCGGGCGTCCCCTTGGGCGTGCTGGTCGGCTTCGACGCCCCGGCGCTCAACGATAACGGCGAGATGGCCTTCGTCGCCTCGGTGCTGGTCGGACGCGAGGCGCTCGACGTGCTGTATTTCTGGAACGGGCGGCGGCTGCAAAAGGTGGTCGCCGAGCGCGACCTGCTGCTTCGCATCGGCGGCACGATGCAAGCGATCGGCGAGCCGGCGCTCAACAACAGCGGCGTCATCGCCTTCCCCGCCGCGATCCTGAAGGGCCCGGTCGCCGGCGGCATCTTCGTGGCCGGCGCGCGCACCGCTCGCCATGGTCGTCGCGCGCCGGCGATCCGGCGCCGAACGGCGCGATGGTCCAGCGGTTCTCCGAGCACGTGGCGATCGATGACGCCGACGGCATCACCTTCGGCGCCTTCGTCGGCAGCGGCGCCGGGCTGAAAGCCGCCGTGCTGCACGCCGGGTCCTCCGGTCTCGCCGAGATCGCGGTCGAGGGCGCGACCGGCGCCGGGCGGCGGACGCTACGCCGGGTTCGGTCCCTGGCCCACCGCTGCGCCGGACGGGACGGCGGCGTTCATCGCCGCCCTCGACGGCGCGCCCGGGCCGCTCGCCGTCTTCGCCGGGCCGCGAGCGGCAACGTGCAGCGCGTTGCATTGATGGGCGAGGCGCTGCCGCAGGGCGGCCGCATCGGCCCTTTCCCCTAACGCCACCGCCTCCATCGGTCCGGCGCGCGCGCTGACCTTCCCCACACAATGCGGCGGAACCGGGCACGCGCACGGCGATCTACTGCCGCTGCGCACCTGCCGCGCCTGACGAGCCCACCGAGACTTAGCTGCTTTTCTCGCCGCCTCTGCTCGCTGCTCCGGAGTTCAAATTGCGTGCCCGAGCCGCGCCGCCTCAGCTTCCCAGCTGCGCTGCCGCGCTAGCCGTCGCCTCGCGTTTGTCATTTTCCTGGCCGGTCCGCAATCCGCATTACCTTGACGGAGTTGCCGATCACGTCGGCAGAGCGCTTCTCGCCCTTAGGCCCGGTCGGCATACGGGGGGACCTCGACCAGGGTTCCGATGAGCCGCAACAGAGCCTGATGTTCCGGACCCTTCGCTTCACTGCTTAAGAATGCACCTAATTCAATGGGAGTTAGCCGTCCTCCCGACGGCCCATTCGGCTGATGGATGACGAAGGCATGACCGTTCTGCGGCTCTCGCCCCAGATACCAGCAATCCCCGTTAGGGCTGCGATATAGCTCCCGTCGGTCCGACATAAGCATCGGCTCCCTATGCTTTGCGCTAAGCATATAGGAGGCGCGCGGGCAGGATGCGAGCAGGGCGGCTATCCCAGCGCGATTTCAAACTCAGACACTACGGCCGTCAGGGGCGGTGCGACCCGAGGAATGCTATTCGTGGTTTGCCCGGATTTGATGACGCGGAGGGGATGGGTACGGTCTGCCCGAAACCGCACTAATTGATATCGAACGGCGGATATTCCTGGAACACATTCGCCGCCGTGATCAGGACGTGGCGCGTCAGGGTGAACGGCGGCAGCGCGTCGCCGGCCAGCAGCCGCAAGCGCGAGCGGCAGCACGTCGTAGCCGTAGCGGTCCATGAAATAAGCCACCGATCCCAGCACCACGCTGCCGCGGTTCGTGGGTTCGAGCTCCTTCTTCTCGTTGATACCGCCGTGAATGTTGTGGTCGCAGCCCTGGCTCGCGATGATGCATCCGCTCTGTCGCCCGTTCAGCGTAATCGCGTTCCGGGCATAGATCGCGGCCAGATCGTCGAGCGTTGCAATCAGCATCCGGTGGCCCCGCTGCGCGAGCAGGAACTTGGTCAGCAGCGCGTCCGCCCGCACCGGCTGCCCGCCAGTGTCCAGCATCGCGAAGTCGAGGCCCGGCAGCTATTCCTGTACGCCCTGGGTGATGCCGCGCACCCGGTCGGCCACCGCCGGACTAGGATCGGCAAGATCGCCGATCAGCACGCCGAGCACCTGCGAATTCGACCACGTATCCTGCGCGAAGACGCCGAGCGCGCGGCCGGCGATACGGCCGGCTTCCAGGTTGTCGGGGCCGTAACGGGGCGCACCCGGCAACGGATCGACGAGCGCGATCGCCGGGATGCGGGCGGCGGCTAGGCGGCGGGCGATCTCCGCGTTCGCGTCCGGGTCGGCGTTGTATTCGATCAGCAGATCCGCGCCGGCGGCGATCGCCGCGTCGGCATTGGCGATGGCGCGCGCCGGGTCGCCCGCATTGTCGTAGTACAGCATGTCGACGGGCAGCGCGCGCGCGGCAGACTCGAAGCTGCTCCGAACGTCGGCGCCGGTGAATCCGAGCCCCTCCAGCGTCACGCCCGGCGTCTCGTCGAGGTTGGCGAACGCGATCCGGTAGCGCCGCGGCTCGGCGCGGCCAGGACCAGGGGAGCCGGCAAAGGCAGCCAGGCCGGCGAGCAGACCCCGCCGCCGCAGCAGGCGCAGCGGCGGGGTCCTCGCAGTCCGTCGCGATCAGCGGATCGCCTCAATTCCGACGAAGTTGCCGGTCAGGCCCACCGCCTTGGGCACGGTCATGTTGACGAAGAACGTCGCCCGCCCCGTCGACTGCGCCTCGGCGGCGATGTCGTCGGTCTTGACGTTCTCGATGATGTGGATGCCGTTGTCGGTGATCAGCGCCTGATGGACGGGGAACAGGATCTTCGGGTTCTCGCCCGGGATCACCTCGACCGCCCAGGTGTCGGCGCCGACCGCGACCACTTTCTGCGACGCGAGCCACTTCGCGGCCTCTATGCCGATACCGGGCTCGCCGCTGTTGTAGACCGCGTTCTGCGCCGGGTACTGCTCGAATATATCGACCCAGCCGGTGTGCAGGAACACCATGTCGCCCTCGCGCAGAGTCACGTTGTACAGCTTCAGTGCCGGCCTCGATATCGGCCTGCGAGATGACTGTTCCCTTGTCGAGGCAGGGCTTGCGGCACGTGGCGTTGGTCTTGAGCTTGTTCTCTTGCTGAAAGACCCGGACCAGATCGATAATGACGCCGCGGGTCGCGAAGATCTTGAGATGCTCGAGGCCGAGCCGCGTCATGTTGTTCTGGTTGATGAATTTCCCCATCGCGTTCTGGTTGTAGTAGCAGTCGCCGCGGCCGAAATGGCCGAGGCCGTCCAGATGCGTCCCGACATGGCTCTGGCTGAGCCACGTGTCCTCGATGAAGGTCGCGTTGTTCTCGCCGTAGGACGCCCCCGGCGCGAGCGAAGTGGCGGTCAGGATGGTCTTGCTAAAGCGCGTGCCGAACAAAGGGACACCATCCACCAGCGGATGGGTCAAGCTGATCACCTTGCCTTCCTGGATCTCCGCCGCGGCGGCCTTTACGACGGCGGGTGTCACTCGGTTGGTCGCACCCGTCTGATCGTCGGGTCCGAACGGCGAGGCCGGAACGGTTTTGGAGCAGTCGGTCTGCGCATACGCCCCCGCGCCGAACCCGACCAAGCCCGCGGACACCAGCCCAGCCATCAGCAGCTTTCGCATCTGTTTCCCCCATTGCTATTCGTTTTTAGACGCGATCAGGGAAATGCTTCGCTGCGTGAACCGCGCCGCTTGCCCCATCACCGCCGATTTCTTACAGCCTCGTAACCCTATGCCGGGGCGGGGAACTCGTCCAGAGCGTTTGTTTCGGTCAGCGCCCGTCTGGCTCGTGCAGGAAGCGATCCACTAAGCGGTCGGCGCGCTCGCGGGAGGACCAGCGGGGGGTGTGCTGAAAGTTTCGCCCGGACGAGCCAAGGTAGAACCGCTCATATTGCTCGTTGCGGCTGCCGAGCGCGCTGCCCACGAAGTCCCAAGCCAATCTGAAGATGCGGGCACGCTCGGTCGCGGACACGTCGTGTGCCCCACGCAGGTAGTGGCCGATCAGGGGGCGCAGCACCGGATCATCGAGCAGCTTGCGCGTCGGCGCCGCGAGCAGGTTGTGCGAGCCGAGCAGGCGGATGATCTCGTTCACGCGCGGGAACCAGCGCGGCAGGCTGGCGCGAAGTGCGTGCAACGGGCCGACGGCTGGGAGCCACACGCCGCACGGATACTCGCGGGCCTCGGTCTCCGCCGCTACGATCGCGGCGCGGGTGAACTCCGCGTAGCTCCACAGCTCGCCCAGCAATTCCTGGTTCTGCGGCGAACCCGACCCCGTCACCTCGACGATGCGGTTCGCCAAACCCCAGGCGAATTCGAGCTTGGTCTGCGCCCGGATCATCGTCTGATGCATCATGTTGGGCGGCCAGCTCGCAGCCATCACCGTGTTGTAGGCAGTACGGTTGGCGTCGATGAACAGCCGGTCGCGCGGCACCTCTACGTCATCGAAGATCACGAACGCATCCTGCTCGTCGAAGCGCGACGAGAGCGGGTGGTCGAACAGGTTGTACGGCGAAGCGCAGCTGTCCCGGCACAGGAACTTCAGCCCCGGCGTGCCCATGGGAATGCTGAACGACAACCCGTAGGCGTCCGCCCCTTCCGGCAGCGGCCAGGACGGATACACCGCAATGTCGTCGGCGAACGGCGCCAGGGTCGCGAGTATGCGGGCGCCGCGCACGACGATCCCGTGCGCCGTGTCCTCCACCTTGCGCAGCGCGACGTCGTTGCCGGGCTTCGGGGCGTCGCCCTGCGAACGGTCGACCGTCGGATGAATGATCGTGTGGGTGAGCGACAGGTCGCGCCGGGCCATCTCCTTCTGGTAGGCGACCAGGGCATCGGCTCCCCGCTCATTGCCGCCCACCGACCACTCGTCGGGACGGCCGGCAAAGCCGGCGAAGGTGACGTTCATGTAGTCCGGCGTCCGGCCCATCAGGCCGACCGTGAGCTCCGAGATGCGCTGGAGGCAGGCGTGGCGGCGGCGGAGGTCGTCGCGCGAGCGCGGGATCAGGTGGCTGACGTTGATCGGCTCGCCGGTTTCCGGATCGGGCATCAGGCAGGTGTCGGCCGCCTCGTGCTGGAGGTCGAACACGGCGGCGATCGCCTGCGCTCCGCCCGCGAAGGCGGGATGCTGCACCACATCCTCCACCTTCTCTTCGCCGACCCAGATGTCGCGCGGCGCCCGCAGTCCGTGCAGAAACTCCGCTCCCGTGCGTGCCGGCATGGACCCCTCCTCGTTCCGCCCCCATCATGTGGCAGCGGACCCAAGCGCCGCAACGCGGTTGCCCGCTGGGCATGACGCGCCGATACTAGGCTTGACAATTCAACGAGGAACGTTCGCATGGAAAATGCAGCGGTCACGCCGTCCGGCCTCAACCACCTCGTGCTGAACGTGCGCGATCTCGAGGAGAGCCACCGGTTCTGGACGGAGGTAATCGGCTTCAAGCAGGTGGGCGAACTCAAGGAAACCCCTGACCGTCCGAACCCGCCCAAGATGCGGTTCTACAGCGGCGACCATGGCGGGAGCCTCAACCACCATGACGTCGCGCTGGTGGAGAACAAGTCGCTGCCGCCACCCCCCGCGGAGTGGAGCATGTTCGGCGCGCCGTGCGCGATCAACCACATCGCGATCACCCTGCCGAGCCGCGAAGCCTGGCTGCAGCAGCTCGCCTATCTCCAGGCGCGCGGGGTCAAGTTCAATCGGCGCGTCGATCACGGCATGACGCACAGCCTCTACATCAATGACCCGAACGGCTACGGCGTCGAGTTGCTCTACGAGCTGCCGCGCGCCATGTGGGAGGGCGACATCGACGCGGCCCTGAACTACGCCCGCTCGGTGCCAACCGAAGGTGCGGAGGCATTGGGCGATGACCTGGACGGCGCTCCGGTGTTCCGCGCCCCCGCGCCGGCCTAGCGGCGCCCCCAGATCTCTGCCACCGCCCGGTCCGCGCGCCTCGGGGCTAGCGCCCACCCGAGGGCGAGCCGGGGCGGGCGGCTTCGGCGTCCAGGCGTGCGCCCGCGTCAGAGCCCGGCGAACAGCGGCGTGGAAAGATATCGTTCAGCAAACGAGGCGGCGATGCCGACGATCAGCTTGCCCCTGTTGGCCGGGTCGCGCGCCAGCTCCAGGGCGGCGTGAAGCACGGCTCCCGAGGAAATGCCGATCGGCAGCCCTTCCAGCTCCGCGCAACGGCGAGCGGCCGCCAGCGATTGCCGCTCCGTCACCCGCATCACCGCGTCAAGGCTCGGCAAATCCAGCACGGCAGGCTTGAACCCGGCACCAATCCCCTGGATGGCGTGCGGGCCGGGTTCGTCACCGGACAGCACCGCACTTTCCGCGGGCTCCACGCCGATCACCTGCATCCCCGGCCGGCGCGGCTTGATGGTGCGGGCGATGCCGGTCAGGGTGCCGCCCGTGCCCACGCCGGCGACCACCACGTCGACCAGCCCGTCCGTATCGATCCAGATCTCCTCGGCGGTCGTCGCCGCGTGGACCGCAGGATTGGCCTCGTTGTCGAACTGCCGCGCCATCCAGGAGCCCGGCGTGCGCGCCACGATCGCCTCCGCGCGCGCGATCGCACCCGCCATGCCCTGGCGTGCCGGCGTCTGCTCGACAGTAGCACCCATCAGCCGCAGCATCTTGCGCCGCTCGACGGACGCGCCATCCGGCATCACGACGATCAGCTTGTAGCCCTTAGCGGCGGCGACGAAGGCGAGCGCGATCCCCGTGTTGCCCGAGGTCGGCTCCACCACGGTGGTGACACCGGGTTGGATCTCCCCCGCCCGCTCGGCTGCCTCCACCATCGCGAGCCCGATCCGGTCCTTGACCGACCCGAGCGGGTTGAAGAACTCGAGCTTGAGTGCGAGGTCGCATCCGAAGAACTTCTCGGCCGCGATCAAGCGCGGCAAGCGCACGAGCGGCGTCGCACCAATGGTTTCGAGAATGCTGCCGAACAGACGGCCGCGCGCGGGAACGGGCTCGGGCAGGGTGTCGGGGGAAAGTCGGCGACGGCCGGTTGCGGCACTCATTACGGGTGGGCGGCTCCTTGTGGGCCGGGACTATCCCCCTCAAACGCGCGGAAAACCAGTCCTTGCACGCCTGCGGGTCGTTCATCAGATCGCGAAGGTGATCGGCTCCGCGGCCGGCCGGCGCAGCCCGGCCGCCGCCGCCCGACGCAGCAATTCGTCCAAGGTGAGGTCTTGCAGCCGCGCCCGCAGCAGGCCGTCGAGTTCGGCCCATAACGGGTCCACCACTGCCGACTGCAGCTTGCCGGCCGGCCCGTGCGTCGCCGGCTCGTCATCCTCGGCGAGGCTGACGGACACGATTTCCGCCAGCCGGATGTCCCGCGGCGGCCGGCCAAGCCGGTAACCGCCGCGGGGACCGCGCACGCTATCCAGCAGCCCCGTCCGTGACAGCGACTGCAGCAAGGGCTCCATGCCGCGCCGGGCCAGCGCCAACCGCTCGGCGATCTCCGCGGCGCTCACAGTTCCCGCTCTTCCCGCGTGAAAAGCGATGTCGAGCATGATCGAAATCGCCGTCATGGCGCGATCGCGGCGGACGATCATTGGTGAAACCTGCTTCCCCGTTCGTGCGACGGAGTGCGGCAGGGCAACAGGTCCTGGATGGGGGCGCTCGCTGTCATCAGAACGGCGAAAATGGCCCCAAGCGGCGCTGAGATTCAAGCTGCTCCAGGCGGAATAGGGGCTCGCCCCCGGCTCAGCCCTGGGGCCATCCCCGGGCTCAGCTCACGTCAGGCCGCCTCCCTGCCCCCCCAGTTCAGTGGCGGAGCCGCGCAGGACGGATCGCCCGGCGTTTCGGGTGGCGGGTGCAGCACGGGCGCGCCCGTCCGCTCCGCAAGCTCAGGAAGGAAGGCCCGAACCGCCCGGTTATCGGCGACCACCACCACGTCGAGCGCGTGGCCGTGCCGCTCCAGCCAGGCCCACAACGCCGGAGCGGTGCCGCCGCCGAGCACATGAACGCCGTGCTGGCTGAGCTCATCCGAGCGGCCGGGCTGGCTGGTCCAGAGCTTGACAATATCGCCCCCGGCCGCGCGCACGATGGCGACCTCGCCGCCGGAAGCGACCGTATCCGCCACCACGAGCGCCAAGCGCCGGAGCCGGCCGTGCTCGCGCGCGCGGAGCGCCTGCTCGCCGTGCGGGTAGTGCTCGGCCGCGAGCACGTCCGCCCAACGAGCGAACAGCTTTTTCTGGTTGACCGCGTTGAAGCGCTTGATCCCTTGCGTCAGGTCGGTGCCGTGCGAGACGCCCTCCCAATGCACTACGCGGGAGAGCGGCTGGTACAGCACCTTGAACCCCGCCGCCCGAAGGCGGAACGCCAAGTCCGCGTCCTCGCAATACGCCGGGGCGAAAGCCTCGTCGAAGCCCCGCAGGCGCGCGAACAGGTCCCGCCGCACCAACAGGGAGGCGCCCGAGACGTAGTCCACCTCCCGCACGTAGTTGTATTTCGGATCGTTCGGGTCGTCCCCGCGCCCGAAATTCCAGCCCGTGCCGTCGCGCCAGACGATGCCGCCCGCCTCCTGCAGCCGTCCGTCGTGGAACAGCAGCATCGAGCCGACCGCACCCGCGTCGGGCCGGGCCTCCATCAGCGCGACCATCGGATCGAGCCAGCCGGCCTGCACCTCCGTGTCGTTGTTCAGGAACAGGACATAGCGGCCCAGCGCGAGGGCCGCCGCCCGATTGCAGCTGCGGAGGAAACCAAGATTGCTTGCGTTGACCAGCAACCTGACCCCGCCGAGACGCGCGAAGACCGACATGGCAGGGTCGCCGGACGCATCATCCACC
Organism: uncultured Alphaproteobacteria bacterium; assembly: GCA_963757115.1. GTDB lineage: Bacteria > Pseudomonadota > Alphaproteobacteria > Acetobacterales > Acetobacteraceae > CAVWQV01. The sequence goes on from CAVWQV010000007.1 coordinate 9,659, forward strand.
ACGATCACTTCGATGGGCGTTTGCGGCAGATGCCGGCGCATCGCCTGGAGGCAGCGGACCGTGTAGTCGACCTTGCCGAAGGTCGGGATGACGACGGTAACAACCGGCAGAGACACGGGCGAGGGAAAACCGAGGTCGGGCGCTCCGCTCGCCGGGTTGGGACGAGCGAAGCCGAGAGCCGACCGGCGGGCGCGCCGCCCGTGCTCGACCAGCCACCGGATCGGCCCCGTCAGGCGCCAGGAGGTGCTGGCGCGGATCGCGTCCAGCTCCGCCCGCGTCGCCGCCAGGGTCGCGGCGCAGTCCTCGCCATTTCCGCCATGCCCGATCTCGGTGGGCGGCTTGCTTCGCGGCCGCCGCAAGTGCCCCAGTCGCTCGGCATAGGCCCGTTCGAGGTCGGCGGCGACGCGCGCGAACGATGCCGCGCCGTCGATCCCCGCGTTCGTTTCCCATGCCTTCACCCGGTCGATGATGTCGTAGACCGCGCGCAGCACGGCGACCGCCGCCGGGTAGTCGCTGCCGTCGCCCGGCCTGCTCGCCGCCCAATGCTCGAGCCGTGCATGTGCGAAGCGGATCAGGTCAGGGTCGTCATGCGGGGCCGAACGCCGATCGGGACGGGAGGTGTAGCGGTTAGTCTTATCGATCCACTCCGCCGTGTCGCGATGCGACAAGTGGTGGATGCAAGCCCCGGTCTCCACCGGAACGTAAAAGCGGCGTTGGCTCAGCAGCGTGATCCCGGCATGGACCGTGGTGCCGAACGCCACGGCCGTGCGGCGGAACAGCCGCGAATGCGTTTCGGGCCAGTAATAGGCGCGCTCATCGTGCCGCCCCAGGATATAGTGCCGGAGCGGAATGTCGTAGATGTCCCCGCGCGGCGCCCGCAGCTCCTGGTCGATGAACAGGACGGCCTCGGGACTGAGGCATTCGTCATCGTCGAGACACAGCACCCAGTCGTGCGAGCACTGCGACAGGGCGAAGCCGCGGGTTTCTTCTACGGTGGGCGACCAGGGGACCGTTAATACCCGGTCGGCGAACGCGGCCGCGACCGCCGCGCTGTCGTCGGTGGAGGACTTGTCGACGACCACGATCTCGTCGGCGAAGGCCAGTGCGGCAAGGCACGTTTTAAGCAGCGGGGCTCGGTTGTAGGTAACGACGAACGCGCTCAGCTTCTCGCGAAGCGGTTGCTTGCCACTTTCGGCTTCGCTCGTCCCGGCCTGCGGCCCACCCGCCATCCGCGCCCCCAACGTAACCAATCGCCCTTGTGCGGGCACACTCGGGCAAGGCGAAAGTTAATTGATCGTTAAAGTGCAGATTGACACGCCTGCGAGACGGCGGGTGCGCGATTTCGAAACGCTTGGCGGAGCAGGCTGGCCTGCTTTCCGTGGACAAAGAAGGAGTGGCGGCGGGTTTGGCGCGACCGCTAGTCTAATAAACTGCTGAGACGGCATTGCAACAAATCCGCAACCAAAGAGGTCGGGATCATGAAGCGAGACGCGATCGATGCGGTGCTGCAGGAGGCCGCCGGATCGGGGCGCGTCGCGGGTGTCGTCGCGCTCGCAGCCACTGGGAAAGGCGTCGCCTACGAGGGCGCGTTTGGTGAGCGGATGCTCGGCAGCGGCGCGCCGATGTCGCTCGACACGGTGTTCCACATCCACTCCATGACGAAGGCAATCACCGCGACGGCGGCGATGCAGCTCATCGAGCAAGGTCGGCTCACGCTCGATGAGCCGCTCGGCCGTTTCGCCCCGCAGCTCGCCGACCCCAAGGTGCTCGCGGGCTTCGACGCGGACGGCAGGCCGGTGCTGCGGCCCGCGCGGGGCACGATCACGCTCCGCCATCTGATGACGCACACCGCCGGTTTCACCTACGATTTCGTTAGCGCTGACATCAATCACTATCAGCGGATCACCGGCACGCCGAGCGCGCGTACAGGCCGACTAGCGGCCCTCGACCAGCCGCTGGTGTTCGATCCCGGTCAGCGATGGGAATACGGCATCAACATCGACTGGATCGGCCGCATTGTCGAGGCGATCAGCGGGCAGGACCTCCAGGCGTACATGCGCGAACACATCTTCGCTCCGCTCGGCATGAACGATACCGGCTACTCTGCAACGGACGAGCAGGCCGCGCGCGGGGCCGGCGCGCATCAGCGCGAAGCCGACGGCTCGCTCACCCCCACCCCGTTCGCCAAGCCGAGCTTTCCCGAGTTCTTCCCGGGCGGCGGGGGCCTTGTCTCCACCGGCCCGGATTACATGGCGTTTCTTCGCATGATGCTGGGCGGCGGTGCACTCGACGGCGCGCGCGTACTGAAACCCGAAACGGTGACGCTCATGGGGCAGAACCACATGGGCGCGCTCCGCGTGCTGCCCATGCGCAGCGCCGACCCCGCCCTATCTTACGACTTCGAGTGGTTTCCCGGCATGGAGAAGAAATGGGGACTCAGCTTCCTCATCAATACGGAGGACGCGCCGACGGGCCGCAGCGCCGGCAGCCTCGCCTGGGCCGGACTACGCAACACCTACTACTGGCTCGATCCACGCAAGCAGGTCGCTGGCGTGCTTCTCACGCAAAGCCTCCCGTTCGCTGACCCGATCGTGCTCGGACTGCTGGATGCATTCGAGACGGAGGTGTACCGCGCCGTCGCCTGAGGCTGGACGCAGTCGTCACCCGTCTCTTCGTTATAACCGGGTCGAAACCCGTCTGCACTTCGGGCTCAGCTGTTCAGTAGCGCCTGGGCGCAGGCGTCCAGGATGGCGTCGGTGTCGATGCCGTACTCCCGATACAAGTCCGGAATGTCGCCACTCTGGCCGAACCGGTCCGGCCCGAGCGGGATCACGCGCTGCCCACGCACCGCCCCCATCCAGGCGTGGCTCGCCGGATGGCCGTCGAGCACGGTGACCAGCGCCGCACCCGGGAGCGAGCGGGGCGAGCACGTTTTCGATATGCGCCTGGGCGTCGCGCTCGCCCCCGCGCCGCTTGCGCAGCGCCGCTGTCCATCCGGCGTGCAGCCGGTCGGGGCTGGTGACCGCGAGCAATCCGGCCCCCGGTTCCTCGGCGCTCAACTCGGCGAAGGCGGCCTCCGCCTCGGGCGCGACCGGCCCCTGATAGGCGATGGCGATCCGCGCGCCCTGCGCCGGCGGCACGATCCAATGCGCGCCGCCGATCACCGCCGCCGGGTCCAGCTCGCGCGCAGGCTGTTCGAGTTGACGGGTCGAGAGCCGCAGCCACACCGCCGAACCGTCCGGACGCTGCATGTGATCGAAGGCGTGCCGAAGCAGGATCGCTAGCTCGTCCACGTGCGACGGCTCGTAGCTTGCCAGACGGTCCGCGGCGATACCGATCAGCGGCGTGTTGACCGACTGGTGCTGCCCGCCCTCGGGGGCGAGCGTGAGGCCGGACGGCGTCGAGACCAGAAGAAAGCGGGCATCCTGGTAGCAGGCGTAGATCAACGCATCGAGCCCGCGGTTGACGAACGGATCGTACACCGTGCCGACCGGCAGCAGCCGCGCCCCGTCCAGCCCCGTCGTCAATCCCGCCGCGCCGAGCAGCAGAAACAGGTTCTGCTCCGCGATGCCGAGTTCGATGTGCTGCCCCTTCGGGCTCATGCCCCAGCGCTGCGCGCTCGCGAGCTTGGCGTCGCGGAACACGTCGTTGCGCGTGTGACGATCGAAGATGCCGCGGCGGTTCACCCAGGGGCCGAGATTGGTGGAAACCGTAACGTCGGGGCTTGTGGTGACGATGTGCTCGGCCAATTCCTTGAACGCGCCCTGGCCGCGGCCAATCTCGGCCAGGATGTCACCGAACCCCGCCTGCGTGGACATCCGCCGCCCTTCCGTCTTGGGCGAAGGCAGCGCCGGCGGGATCGCGACCGCCGGGGCTTGCAGCCGGCGCCCTTCCGGCGTCAGCTTGGTTGCGAACGGAACGGTTTGGAGGAACCCACGCAGTTCCGCTTCCGGCAGGTCCAGGCCCTCGAACAGATCCCACTCGTGACCCGGCCGGATGCCCATGTCGGCGCGGAACTGCTCCATCTGCTCCTTCGTCATCAGCCCGGCGTGATTGTCCTTGTGCCCGGCGAAAGGCAGGCCCATGCCTTTGATCGTATAGGCAATGAAGCAGGTCGGCTGGTCGCCGGCCGCATCCGCGGCGCGCAAGGCTTCGATGATCGTCTCGATGTCGTGTCCGCCGAGATTGGTCATCAGGGCGCCGAGTTCGTCATCGCTGAGCTCGTCGACGATCGCGCGCGCCTTGGAGCGGCCGAGATCGGCCAGCAGCACCTGACGCCACGCCGCCCCGCCCTGGAAGGTAAGCGCCGAGTACAGGCTGTTCGGGCAATCGTCGATCCAACGCCGCAAATCCTCGCCGCCTTCGCGCGCGAACGCCGCCTCGAGCCGGCGACCATATTTCAGGGTGACGACGTCCCAGCCCATGTCGCGGAACAGGCCCTCGATGCGGCCGAACAAACGGTCGGGGACCACGCTGTCGAGGCTTTGACGGTTGTAGTCCACGATCCACCAGACATCCCGGACGTCGTGCTTCCAGCCTTCGAGCAACGCCTCGTAGATGTTGCCCTCGTCGAGTTCGGCGTCGCCCGCAATCGCGATGTGCCGGCCCTGCGGCACATCGGGCCGGCCGAGGCCGTGCAGATGCACGTAGTCCTGCATGAGGGCGCTGAACGTGGTCATCGCGACGCCGAGCCCGACGGAGCCCGTCGAGAAATCCACTTCCGGGCCGTCCTTGACGCGGCTGGGATAGGGCTGCACGCCGCCCATCTGCCGCAGGCCCTCCATGCGCTCGCGCACCTGCCGGCCGAACAGGTAGTTGATCGCGTGGAACACCGGCCCCGCGTGGGGCTTCACCGCGACGCGGTCCTCCGGCCGCAGCACCTCGAAGTAGAGCGCCGCCATGATGGAAATGACGGACGCGCAGGACGCCTGGTGCCCGCCCACCTTCAACCCGTCGCGGTTCGGCCTGATGTGATTGGCGTTGTGCACCATCCAGGCTGACAGCCAGAGCAGCTTGCGCTCGAGCTGGCGCAGGACGTCGGTGCGACGGGACTCTGTCAGATCCGTCGCAAGCTTGGCTGTTGCCGGTGCGTTCATGGCCGTTTTCCTAGCTTTCGCCTGCCTCTTCGGACGGCTGGGTCGGGATCAGGTCGTGCGACGGGTCGAGCAATGCGTCAAGCGCGACCGGGCAGGAAGCCGGAACCGGCAAAGGCGGTTGACCATCCATCGAACTCGGGCAGACCTGCCAGGGCGTCGTCGTAAAGGCCGTCAAGGTCGAGCTTGTCCCGCATCGAAGGTGTGTACCTCCTTCTCGCTTGACGTCTAAACACGCGCGCTTCGGCTTGCCAGCGGTGGACATCCCGGGATGCCGGCCAAGCCTCCGCCTTCAGCATGTGGAGGAGCGCTTGAAGCAGCAACGACTCCACGGCGCTCAACTCGCTCCGGCCCACAGTCTCGATCTCCTCGATGATGTTGGGCCAGTCGAGGCTTGCATCGTTAACCCGCTCGCCCGCGGCGACCCGGCGCAGCAAGGCGGCCTGCTCCTCGCTCCAGGCCAGCACATCGGTGTCGTAGTGGCTCATGCTCACGCCCTCCCGCGGGCCAGCCGCTTCACCGCGGGCGAGGCGTTGCGCCTGCCCTCGCCTGCATAGTCCTCGTGGTAGTCCTCGATCCGGGCGGGATCGTAGAGATAGTTCACCATCAAGGTCGCGCTCTCCCGCATCCCCTTCTCGGACGTGTCCGCGCACGCGCTGATGCGCTCCACCCGCGCGCCGTTCGAAAGATGGAAGTGCGCGACCGGATCGCGCGCTCGTTTCGGGCTCGCGGGACTCGCCGCATGCAGGAGATAGTTGGCGCAGAGCCGGACCAGGATCGGCTCGGCCGCCTTGACGATCGCGGGCTCCCGCCACCATCCGCGGCGGGCCAGGATCGCCGGGAGCGGTGCCGCATCAGCGGCTTCGGCCGGCAACACCGCCCGCAAGCTGGCCGTCTCCTCCTCGCTCAGCAGGCCGATCTCCTCCTCGGCCGAAAGCCGGCCGTCGAGCCAGGAGCGGAACCCAGGGATCGGCGACAGGGTGGCGAACGTCCGGAGATTGCCGAACTCGCGCGTCAGCACGTCGACCACGCGCTTGATCAGGAAGTTGCCGAAGCTGATCCCGGCGAGCCCGCGCTGGCAGTTGCTGATGGAGTAGAAGATCGCCGTGTCGCACGCGCGCGGGTCGAGAACCGGCGCTTTCTGGTCCAACAGGCGCTGCACGCTGGCGGCGAGGCCCTGCACGAATGCGACCTCGACGAAGATCAGCGGCTCGTCCGGCATCCGCGGATGGAAGAACGCGTAACAGCGCCGGTCGCTGTCCAGCCGGTTCTTAAGATCACGCCAGGACCGGATCTCGTGCACCGCCTCGTAGCCGACCAGCTTCTCGAGCAGCGCCGCTGGGCTCGTCCAGTCGATGCGCCGCAGATCGAGAAAGCCCACGTCGAACCAGCTCGCAAGCAGGCCGCCGAGATCGGCCTCAAGCGCGCGAAGCAATGGATCAGCCTTGCGGACCTCGAGTAGGAGGGCGCGGAGTTCGACCAGGAACTTCATGCCGTCCGGGATCGCGGTGAACTGGGTCAGCAGCCGCAGCCGCGGCGGCTCCAGCACCCGGCGCAGCTCGGCCTTGGCGCTGGCCCGCTCCGCCGCGTCCTTGGCGGCCTGCACATCGGCGAACGCGCGCGCGACGGCCTCGGGGTCGGAATCGAAGCCCGCCAAGGTGCGGAGGAAGTCCACCCGCCCGGGCCCGTCCAGCAGCAGATACGCCTGGGCGAGCTTGGCCGCGCGATTGCGTGCGCTGACCTCGCCGCCGCGCGCGCGAAGACAGGCGCGCATCTGCGCCTCGATGCTCTCGCCCTCCTCGGCCGATACTCCCGAGGCCATCTCGCGCCATACGGAGGTAAGCCGCCGGATGGCGCGGTCGAACAATCCGGTCGGGGCCGGCAACCCGACCGGCTGGGCAAGCGCGTCGCTCATCGTGCTCTCCTCGAACGCGCCCACCATAGGCGATCGGGGAGTGTATTGCCGGCCAAACCGCGCGCGGCCTCGCTGGCGGCGCGGGGCAGCAAGGACGGCAGATCCTCGGCCAGCATGCCTGGCCCGGCCAGCGCCGCCGCCCGGCCGTGCAGCCACGCGCCGGCCGCCGCCGCCTCCCAGGCCGGCATCCCCTGCGCGAGCAGCCCGGCGATCACGCCGGACAGGACGTCGCCGGCGCCGGCCGTCGCGAGCCAGGGGGGTGCGGACGCATTGATCGCGACGCGCCCGTCCGGGGCCGCCACCACCGTGTCCGAGCCTTTCAGCAGCACGACGGCACCCGTACGGCTGGCGGCAGCACGGGCCGCGGCCAGCCGGTCGGTGCCGGGATTGCCGAACACGCGGGCGAACTCGCCCTCGTGCGGCGTGAGCACCGCCGCCCCGCTCAACGCGTCCGGCGCGCCGGAGAACGCGGTGAACAGGTCGGCGTCCCCGACCACGGCGCGGCCTGCGGCGACCAGTGCGGGGAACGCCGCGCGCGCCTCCGTCGCGCCAAGGCCGGGGCCGCAGACCCAAACATGCCGGCGTTCGTCGGCTAGCAGTTGGGCGATGGGGGCGTCGCTGATGATCACGCCAGCGTCGCCCACGCGATAGAGGTCCGCCGCGCGGGTCGCCGCGATGGTCAGCATCCCGGCCCCGGCCCGGCGCGCACCGGCCGAGGCGAGCCGCGCGGCGCCCGTCATCGCCGCCCCGCCCAGCACGGTCACGTGGCCGCGCGAGTATTTGTGCCCAGCGGCCGCGGGCTCCGGCAGGCGCCAAAGCTCTGGCCCGTTCATCCAGCACGTGGGGCCGATCTCGTCGAGCACGGCGGCCGGCAGCCCGATGTCGGCGAGCACCACGTCCCCGCACAAATCCCGCCCGGGCAGCAGGAGATGCCCGGGCTTCAGCCGGAAGAAGGTCACGGTCAGCGCCGCCGCCGCCGCCCGGCCGCGCACCGCGCCGGTCGCGCCATCGACGCCGCTCGGCACGTCCACCGCGACGATGCGGGCGGCCGCCTCCAGCGTAGCGGCGGCCAAGCCGTCGACGTCCCGCGCCAGCCCGGCGCCGAACACGGCATCGATCACGAGGTCGGCGCGCGCGCGCCTCCTCGGGGGCAAACGGAACAATAGGGCCGCGCCAGCGCGCCGCGGCTGTCGCCGCATCCGAGCCGGCCCGTGGCGGCGCCAGGCACCCGACCGCAACGGGCCAGCCGATTTCGGCGAGCAGGCGGGCCGCCACGTAGCCGTCCCCCCCGTTGTTGCCCGGGCCGCACAACACCAACGTCCGGCAGGGGCGCAGCCTCGCGCGGATCGCCCGGGCGACCGCCCGCCCGGCGTTCTCCATCAGCACCGGCGTCGGCACGCCGAGCGACGCCGATCGATTGTCGGCCTGCGCCATCTCCGCCGGCGTCAGCAAGGCGTTGGCCGCGCAGTGGTTCGGGGAGGCCCTATCGGAACGCATCGACATCCAGACAGTCTGCCATCGGGACGACGCGACCGCATCCGATAGGGTGGCGTGCTCACACGGAGTCGTTGGCGCATGGCGCGCGGCTCACCGTGCGCGGGGCGAGCCTGTGCCGGTGCAGCCGAGCCTCCCCGGGGGTGGCCCGCGGCAACCGCGCGGGATTGCGGAGAGGCGGGTCTACTCCGCCGGCGCCGGTGCGCTGAGGCGCCGCCGCTTGCCCCGGCTCAGCCGCTCCAGTGCGAGATAAACCACCGGCGTCGTATACAGCGTCAGCACCTGCGACAGGATCAGCCCGCCGGCGATCGAGATGCCGAGCGGGCGGCGCAGCTCGGCGCCGGTGCCGAACGCGAAGGCGAGCGGCAGCGCGCCGAGCAGGGCCGCGAGGGTCGTCATCATGATGGGGCGGAAGCGCTCCATGCAGGCGGCGAAAATGGCCTCGAACGGCGACAACCCATGCTCGCGCTCCTGCTCCAGCGCGAAATCCACCAGCATGATGCCGTTCTTTTTCACGATGCCCATCAACAGGATGATGCCAATGATCCCCATGATGGACAGGTCGGTTCCCGTCACCAGCAGCGCCAACAGCGCGCCGACCCCGGCCGACGGCAACGTGCTGAGGATGGTGAGCGGGTGCAGCAAGCTCTCGTACAGCACGCCGAGCACGATGTAGATGGAGATCAGCGCCGCCGCGATCAGCATCGGCTGCGACGACAGCGACTGCGTAAGGAAACGCGCATTGCCGGCGAACTCGACCCGCACGCTGTCCGGCATCAACAGGTCGCGCGCCGCTTGCTGGATCGCCGCAGTGGCCTGGCCGAGCGACATGCCGTTGGTCACGTTGAAGCTGATCGTCCCGGCAGGGAACTGCCCCTCGTGATGCACCGCCAGCGGCGCGGTATCCCGGGTGAAATGCGCCACGGCCGACAGCGGCACCTGCCCACCACCCGTGGCACCGATATAGATGCGGTCGAGCAACGACGGGTCGGTCTGCAGCTTGGGATCTACCTCCAGTACCGACCTTGTACTGATTGCGCTGCGTGTAAATCGTCGAGATCTGCCGCTGCGAGTAAGCGTTGTTCAGCCCATTATCGATCGCGGCGGCGGTGACGCCGAGCCGCGCCGCGGCCACCCGGTCGATCACCACGTCCATCTGCGGCCCCGCACGATCCTGGTCGCTGCTGACGTCCGCGACGCCCGGCACGCTCCTGAGCTTGTCGACGAGGCGCTCGGTCCACAGGCGCATCTCGTCGAGGTTCTGCGAGACCACCGAGAACTGATAGGCCGCACCCCCGGTGCGGCCGCCACCGCGCAGATCCTGGGCGAGGTAGAGCGAGGTCTCCACGCCGCCCACGCGGGCCAGGGGAGCGCGCAGGCGCTCGATCACGGCGTTCGCCGAAGCGCGCCGTTCCGCCAGCGGCTTCAGGCTCACGTAAAGGGTGCCACGATTGAGTGAATTCCAGCCGCTCGCCACCCCGATCGTCGAGCCGACCGATGCTACCGCCGGGTCCGCGAGCAGCACGTCGACCGCCGCCCGTTGCCGGTCGGTCATGGCGCGGAACGACACGTCGGGCGAAGCGATGGTCTGCCCGATCAGCAACCCGGTGTCCTGCTCCGGCAAGAAGCCTTTGGGCACCGCGCCGTAGAGCCGGATCGTGAGCACGACGGTCGCCAGCATGAGGAGGAGCATGAATACCCGATGCCGCAACGCCCATCCCAAGGTGCGGGCGTAGAACCGCTGCATACACGCGAACGACCACTCGACGGCGCGGTCGATACGCCCCCATAGGCCGCCGGTGCTCGGCGGCTTGGCCGCATCGTGCGACATGAACCGGCCGCAGATCATCGGCGTGAGCGTCAAGGACACCACCGCCGAGACGGCGATGGCGATCGTCACGGTCACGGCGAACTCGTGGAACAGCTTGCCCAGGATGCCGCCCATGAACAGCAGCGGCGTGAACACCGCCACCAGCGAGAGGCTGATCGAGACCACCGTGAAGCCGATCTGGCGCGACCCGGCGAGGGCGGCCGCCAGCGGGGTCATGCCGCGCTCCATGTGGCGAGAGATGTTCTCGATCATGACGATCGCGTCGTCGACCACGAAGCCGACCGAGATGGTCAGCGCCATCAGTGAGAAGTTGTCGAGCGAGTAGCCGAGGAACCACATGCCGGCGAGGGTGCCGCAGATCGACAGCGGCACGGTGGCCGCCGCGGCGATGGTCGGCATCAGCCGGCGCATGAAGACGAGCACGACCAGCAGCACGAGGGCGATGGTCAGCAGCAAGGTGTACTGGATGTCGTCGACGCTCGCCCGGATCGTCGTGGTGCGGTCGGCGATGACGGTGAGCCTGATGTCGGGCGGCATCCAGGACAGCAACTGCGGCAGCAGCGCCTTCACCCGCTCGACCGTGTCAATGACGTTGGCGCCGGCCTGCTTTGTCACGTTGAGCAGGATGGCGGGTTGCTTGCCGTTCCACGCCGCGAGCCGGGAGCTCGCCACCCCGTTGACCACGGTGGCCACGTCCGAAAGCCGCACGACCGCGCCGTTGCCCGCCTTGAGCACGAGCGCGTTGTATTCGTCCGCCTGGCTCATCTGGCCGTTGATGGCGATCATCTCGGCCGCGTCGCGACCTTGGAAGCCGCCCGTGGGCTCCAGCACGTTGGCGGCCCGGATCGCGTTGTAGACGTCCTGCCCCGCCAATCCCGCAGCCGCGAGGCGCACCGGGTCGAGCTGCACCCTCACCGCCGGCTTCTCGGCGCCGTTCACCACCACTTGCGACACGCCCTGCGCCTGCGACAGCCGTTGCGCCAGTATGGTGTCCGCCGCGTCGTAGATTTGCGCCGTGGAGAGCGTGTCCGACGTGAGGGCGAGCGTCAGGATCGGCGCGTCGGCCGGGTTGATCTTGCGGTAATAGGGTCGCGTCGGCAGGTCCGACGGGAGATCGGTGGTGGCGGCGTTGATGGCGGCCTGCACGTCGTGCGCGGCCCCGTCGATGTCCCGGGAATAGTCGAACTGGATCACGATCGCGGTGGAGCCGGTGGAGCTGGTCGAGGTCAGCTCGGTCACCCCGGAAATCTCGCCCAGGCGCCGCTCGAGCGGGGCGGCGATGGAATTGGCCATGGTCTCGGGATCGGCACCTGGGCGGCTCGCCATCACGACGATGGTCGGGATGTCCACGCTCGGCAGCGGCGAGACCGGCAGGAAGCGGTAGGCCACCGCGCCCGCGATCAACAGGCCGATGGCGAGCAGGATAGTGGCGATCGGGCGCGCGATGAACGGGGCGGAAACGTTCACTGGGCATTACCGCCGACTGCTACAATCGAACCGAAATGGAGTGGCACAGGCTACTCCGCCGCCACCACGGCCGATCCGGCCACGCGGCGGCGCAGCCGTTCCATGTACAGATAGATCACCGGTGTGGTGTACAGCGTGAGCAGCTGACTGAGCAGCAGCCCACCGATGATGGTGATGCCGAGCGGTGCCCGGAGCTCCGACCCCGCACCGTGCCCGATCACCAGCGGCACCGCGCCGAGCAACGCCGCCATCGTCGTCATCATGATCGGCCGGAACCGCAGCAGGGAGGCTTCCTCAATCGCCGCCCGCGGCGTGAGGCCGCGCTCGCGCTCGGCGTCGAGGGCGAAGTCGATCATCATGATCGCGTTCTTCTTCACGATGCCCATCAGCAGCACGACGCCGACCAGCGCCACGAGCGACAAATCGGCGCCGCACAGCATCAACGCTAGCAGCGCCCCGATGCCGGCCGATGGCAAGGTGGACAGGATCGTGATGGGGTGGATCACGCTCTCGTACAGCACCCCGAGCACGATGTAGATCACCACCATCGCCGCGCCGATCAGCCACGGCTCCGCCGCCAGCGAGCGCTGGAATTCGGCCGCATCGCCGGAGTAGCCGCCGGTCACCGTATTCGGCATCCCGATCGCGCGCTCGGCCTCATGCACCGCCGTGACCGCCTGGCCTAGCGAGTAGCCGGGTGCGAGATCAAAGCTCAAGGTCACGGACGGAAACTGCGCCTGATGCGTGACGACGAGCGGCGCCGTGGTCCGCTCGATCGTCGCGATGCCGGATAGCGGCACCTGCGCGTCGTTGGCCCCGGGCACGCGCAGCTGCATCAGCCGGTTGGGATCGGCCTGCCAGGACGGGTCCGCCTCCAGCACGACGCGATACTGGTTCGCCTGGCCGAAGATGGTGGAGATCTGCCGTTGCCCGAACGCGTCGTAGAGCGTGTCCTGCACCGCCTGCATGGACACGCCGAGGCGCATGGCCGCCGCCCGGTCGAGCCGCAGGTAGGTTCGGAAGCCGCCGTCCTGCTGGTCGGACGCCACGTTGCGCAGCACCGGGTCCGACCGGAGCCGGTCGAGCAGCTTGGGCGCCCAGATCGCGAGCTCCGCGGGGTCGGTGTCCATCAATGTGTATTGGAACTGGGTGCGGCTGACCCGCGCGCCGATCTGGATGTCCTGCACCGGCTGGAAGAACACCGAAAGGCCGGGGATCCCAGCGACCGCCGCCCCGAGCCGCTCGATCACCGCCGGCGCCGGATCGCGGCCGGCAACCGGCTTCAATGCAATGGTGAGCCGGCCCGTGTTAGGCGTCGCGTTGATCGTCCCCGCGCCGACGAACGATACTACTCCCGAAACGGCCGGGTCGCGTGCGACGATGTCGGCGGCGCGCGCCTGCATCGCCGCGAGCCGCGGGATCGAGACGCTTTCCGAGGCTTCGGTGGTAGCGACGATCACGCCCGTATCCTGCTGCGGCAGGAAGCCCTTCGGCACGACAATATAAAGCGCAATGGTGCCGATCAGGGTCGCCACCGCGATCAACAGCAGCAAGGACTGCCGCCCAAGCGCCCAGCGCAGGGTCAGCTTGTAGCCAGCCAGCAATCCGTCGAACCCCCGCTCCGACCACCGCGCGACCAAGCCGGGCTTGGCCTCGGCAGCCGGCCGGAGCAGCCGACCGCACATCATCGGGGTGAGCGTCAGCGAAACGATGGCCGACACGATCACCGCCACCGAGAGGGTCACGGAGAACTCGTTGAACAACCGGCCGATCACGCCGGTCATGAACAGCAGCGGGATGAACACCGCGATCAGCGACACGGTGAGCGAGACGATGGTGAACCCGATTTCACCGGCGCCGAGAAAGGCCGCCCGCAGCGGAGCGACGCCTTCCTCGATATGGCGCGTGATGTTCTCGATCATCACGATCGCATCGTCGACGACAAAGCCGGTCGCCACCGTCAGCGCCATCAGCGACAGGTTATCCAACCCGTAGCCGAGCAGGGACATCACACCGAAGGTGCCGACCAGGGACAGCGGCAACGCCACTGCCGGGATGAACGTCGCCCGCGCCGAACGCAGGAACACGAAGATCACGCCCACCACGAGCACGATCGAGAGCGCGAGCGTCCATTGCACGTCGGCGACCGAGGCGCGGATGGTTTCGGTCCGGTCCGCAACGATCGTCAGCACGACCCCGGCCGGCATCCCCCGCTCGAGCTTCGGCAAGGCGGCGCGAACGCGCGCCACCGTTTGCACGATGTTGGCTCCCGGCTGGCGCTGAATATCGAGTACCGCCGCCGGCTTGCCATCGTACCAGCCTTCCACCCGGTCGTTCTCGACGCCGGGGACGGCGCTGCCAATGTTGGACAAGCGCACGGGGGCGTTGTTGCGCCAGGCGAGCACGAGGTCCTTGTAGGCGTCGGCCGACACGAGCTGGTCGTTGGCGCCGACCGCGTAAGCCTGGCGGGGACCGTCGAACCCGCCCTTCGGCCCGTTGCTGTTGGCGTTGGCGACGGCGGTGCGCACGTCCTCCATCGACAAGCCATAGGCGGCGAGCCGCGCCGGATCGACACGCACCCGCACGGCCGGGCGCAGATTGCCCTGCACCGTCACCTTGCCGACGCCGTCGATTTCGCTGAGCTTGGGTTGCAGCAACGTATCGGCCGCGTCGCTCACGCGGTCGATCGGCACCGAATCGGAGGTGAGTGCCAGGGTCAGGATGGCTGCGTCCGCCGGGTTCACCTTCGCATACACGGGCGGATACGGCAGATTGTTCGGCAAGGTGCCGGCCGCGGCGTTGATGGCGGCCTGCACGTCCTGCGCCGCGCTGTCCATGCTCCGGTTGAGGTCGAACTGGAGCGTGATCTGGCTGGTGCCCTCGCTGCTTTGCGAGGTCATTGAGACAAGGCCCGGGATTTGCCCGAACTGGCGTTCGAGCGATGCCGTGATCAGCGTCGAGACCGTCTCGGGGCTGGCGCCCGGAAGCTGCGTCGTGATCTGGATCGTGGGAAAATCCACCTGCGGCAGCGCCGAGACCGGCAGCGAGCGATAGCCCAGCACCCCCGCCAGCAGGATCGCGATCGCCAGCAGCCATGTCGCAATCGGTCGGGCGATGAAGGGTGCCGAAATGTTCACTGCGGTCGATGATGCCGGCGCGTCGCCGTACCAGGAGCGCTGGCCTGCGCCGGGCCGGGCGAGACCCCCTCCTCGGCCGGCGAGCACGATGCTCACATGCGCCCCGTCCGTCAGCCGCGCCGCGCCGTCCGTCACGACGCGGGCGCCGGCCGGCAGCCCGCTCGTGATGACCGACTCGCGCTCGTCCTCATGCCCGACCGTGACGGGTTGGCGGTGCACGGCGTCGCCGTCCCCGACTACATAGACGTAGGCGCCCGCCGGCCCGCGCTGCACTGCGGCGGGCGGCACCACGATCGCGTCGTGCTCCGTCGCCACCTTCAGCCGCACGTCGACAAAGCCGCCCGGCCACAGCTTGAGTTCGGCGTTGGGGAACGTCGCTTTCAGCTTGATCGTGCCCGTGGTGGGATCGACCTGATTGTCGAGCACCGCCAGCACGCCACGGTCGAGCACGCCGGCATGCGCCCCGTCACTGCCCTGGGCGACAGCAAACGCCTCCGGTGAGCCGTCCTTCATGGCCGCCGCGACCGCAGGCAATTCCTGCTGCGGCAAGGTGAACACCACCGAGATCGGCTGCAGGGTCGTGATGACGACCATGCCCGTTGCGTCGCTGGCGTGAACGATATTGCCCTGATCGACCAGCCGAACGCCGGTGCGCCCATTAATGGGGGCGGTGACCGTCGTGTAACCGAGCTGGGTGCGCGCGTTGTCGATAGCTGCCTGATCCCCCTGCACCTGCGCTTCCAGTTGCGCCACGGTCGCCTTCTGCGTGTCGGCTTGCTGCGCCGAGGTGTAGGCGGTGGCCGCAAGCTTCTGGTAGCGCACGAGATCGAGGCGGGCGTTGGCCAGATTGGCCTGATCCTGCGCCTTCTTCGCCACCGCCTGATCGAGCATCGCCTGGTAGGTTCGAGGGTCGATCCGCGCCAACACGTCGCCCGCTCGGACGTCCTGGCCTTCCTTGAACCGCACCTCGACGAGCGGCCCGTCCACCATCGCCTTGACGGTCACGGAGTTGAACGCCTGCACCGTGCCGAGGCCATCCAGGTATACCGGCACGTCGCGCGTTTCGCTCGCCGCGACGAGCACCGGCACAGGCGCGTTGCGGATCCCGCTCCGCGCCGATTGCCCGGGCGCCGCGGGATGCCAGAACCAGGCGGCATAGACGATACCGCCTACCAACAAGAGGCAAAGCAGCGCCATCACCGCGCGGCCGAGCGTGAGCCGCCGAGCGCGGGTTCGGGCAGTGACGGGCTCGCGCGTCACCGCGTCCATGCGGCGTGCCTCCTCAAAAGACCCTTCGCCCCGATCGCCAGAGGGAGTGAGCCTTCTACTCCCTCCCGGCCCGGTCGAGCGCGGGAATGCCGGCAAGTCAGACACATTGTCACTTCAGATCGCCTTCCACCGGCAGTGCTAGGCCGCCTCCCACCAGCCCCGGCGACAAGCCCGGGAACTGCGCGGGTATCGGCCCCGCCGGCTGCGTCCAACCGCCGCCCAGCGCCTTGTAGAGATTGAGCAGTGCCTGGAAATGCGCCAGTCGGACCTGCGCCAGAATGTCCCGGTCGTTAAAAAGCGTGATCTCGGCGTTCAGCACCGTCGTTATGTCCACCGTGCCCGCCGCGACTTGCGCCCGCGCGATGTCGGCGGCGCGCTGCGCCACGTCCACCGCTCGCTGCTCGAGCACGAGCTGTTCGCCCGTGAAGCGCCAGGCCGTCAGGGCGTTCTCGACGTCGGTGAATGCCTGAAGGATGGCTTTTCTGTAGTTGGCCAGCAGTTCGTCGCGCCGCCCTCGCGCCTGCTCGAGGTTGCCGCGCAAGGTGCCGGCGTCGAAGATCGGCTGCGTGAGGCTGCTCGTGAGTGCCAGCACGGTCGCACCCGGGCCGAACAGCGTATTGAGCGCGAGGCTCGAGTATCCCGCTGAGCCAGTAAGCTGGATGTTCGGGAAGAAGGCCGCCCGCGCCGCCCGGATGTCTGCGGTTGCGGATACGAGCTCGGCTTCGACTTCGGCCACGTCGGGCCGACGCAGCAAAAGCTGGGAAGGCAGGCCCGGGTAGACCGGCGGCAGCGCCAAATCAACCAGCGTTCCCGGGCGAGCGGCAATCGCCTCCGGCGGCGTGCCCACCAGGATGCCGAGGCCGATCACCTCCTGCTCAAGCTGGTTGCGGAAGTTCGGGATGTTCGCCCGCTCCCCGGCTACCAGCGCCTCCTGTTGCGCAACGTCGAGTTCGCTCGCCGTGCCCACGGCGAGGCGCGCCCGGACGACAGTCAGGACCTGTTCGGAGCTCGCGAGGTTCTGCTTGGCAATGGTGAGACGATCCTGGAGCGATAGTGCCGTGAACCAAGTGTTGGCGACGCTGGTGACAACCGTGAGCGCCACCGTGTCCTGGTCCCAACGGCTGAACACCGCAGCCGCCTTTGCCGCTTCATAGCGGGCGAGATTGCTACCCCAGAAGTCCGTTTGATAGCCGGCAACCGATTTCAGCTGTGTATGACCGAAAGTCCCGGTATCGGCTGCCCCCGGACGTGCTGAAGGTCTGCCCATTAGAGATGATTGTGCCTGACCGGCTCGAGGTGGTCCCCGATCGCTGGTAGTTGCTGGTCCCGGTCAGATCGAGCGTGGGCAGCAACGGCGCCCCGGCCAGCCGCACCTGCGCGTCCGCCTGGCGTACCCGGGCGATCGCGGCCGCGATGTCAAGATTGTGGGCTCGCGCCTGCCCAATCAGGCCGTTCAGCTGAGGCGAACGGAAGCCGCGCCACCAGTCCGGAGATGGCCAGGCCGCCGCCGCCGTCGCGTCGCTCGCGCGCCAGGCGACCGGAACCGCGTCGGCGGGCCGGTGATAGTCCGGGCCGAGATCGCAGCCCGCAAGCGCGGCCAGAAGGGCCAAGCCAAGGATTGGACGCCGGGCTCGTGGAACGAATGTCACGCGCTGCTGGGGCGGCTGCTACGGGCCGCGCCAGGCGGATTGCCAGGCGAGGAGCGCAAGCCTCCTCGGGAAATCTTTAGTATCCGCGCCGTCGCGCTCGCTTTGCATAGTGGGGAGAATATAGTCCGCCCGGTCTAAGGTGCATCACACCATGACTGTAATACGAGGGCCGTCGCAAAAACCCACCCGCGCGCTCGGAGCCGAGACAATCTTGCGCGCGGAAAGGCGATATGCAATCCAGCCTTGCCGCAAGAGCAAGGAAACATCCGAGTGTCTGAGACCATCCTCGAAACCTCGGGGTTGACGCGCGAGTTCAGCGGTTTCGTTGCCGTCAACGGCGTCGATCTCGCCGTGCGGCAGGGGACGATTCACGCCTTGATCGGGCCGAACGGGGCCGGCAAAACTACCTGCTTCAATCTGCTGACGAAGTTCCTCCAGCCGACGCGCGGAACGATCCGCTTCAAGGGCCAAGACATAACCGGCCGCCGGCCGGCACAGGTGGCGCGTCTTGGGCTCGTCCGCTCCTTCCAGATTTCCGCGGTGTTTCCGCACCTGACGGCGCTTGAAAACGTCCGCCTGGCCCTACAGCGCGCCCGCGGCGGGTCATACGATTTCTGGCGAAGCGAGGCGGTGCTGCATCAATTCGACGGCCGGGCGCGCGAGCTGCTCGACGACGTCGGATTGTCGGGGTATCCGGCGTGCAAGCGGTGCAGCTGTCCTACGGTCGCAAGCGGGCGCTCGAGATCGCGACCACGCTCGCGCTTTCGCCGGAGATGATGCTGCTCGATGAGCCGACCGCTGGGATGGCGCATGACGACGTGGACCGCATCGTCCAGTTGGTGCGCCGGGTCCGCGCCGGCCGCACCATCCTGATGGTCGAGCACAACCTTTCGGTGGTGGAAGGGTTGTGCGACACGATCACCGTGCTGACGCGGGGCCGCGTCCTGGCCGAGGGCGACTACGCCACGGTGTCCAAGAACCCCGAGGTTATCACCGCTTACCTGGGTTCCGCCGATGCCTGACGGGCCGATGCTTAACGTAGCGCAGCTCAACTCTTGGTACGGGGAGAGCCACATCCTGCACGGCGTGGACTTCGAAGTGCGGGAAGGCGAGGTTGTGACCCTGCTCGGGCGCAACGGCGCGGGCAAGACCACCACCATGAAATCCATCATGGGGTTGGTGCCGCGACGCGAGGGCAGCGTCCGCTTCCGCAACGCAGAGATGGTCCGGCTGGCGCCCAACGCGATCGCCAGGGCCGGTATCGCGCTCTGCCCGGAGGAGCGCGGGATATTCGCCTCCCTGAGCGTTACCGAAAACCTGCTGTTGCCGCCGATCGTCGCCGCGGGCGGGCTGGGCGTGGACGAGATCTACACGCTGTTTCCCAATCTCAAGGAACGGGCGCGGACGGCGCAAGGCACAAAACTCTCCGGGGGCGAGCAGCAGATGCTGGCGATCGCGCGCATCCTGCGCACCGGGGCCAAGCTCCTGCTGCTGGACGAGCCGACCGAGGGTCTCGCCCCCGTAATCGTGCAACAGATCGGCCGCACCATCCACGAGATCAAGAAACGCGGGTTCACGGTCCTGCTCGTGGAGCAGAATTTCCGCTTCGCCTCCACGGTTGCGGACCGGCACTACGTAATGGAGCACGGCCGGGTCGTGGACATGATCCCGAACAGTCAGCTGAACGCCAGCATGGACAAGCTGCACGAGTACCTCGGCGTATGAATTGATCGGCCGAGCATCCGCCGCACCCTCGCCTTCGCGTGCCAGACGCCCGACCATTGAACCTGCGTGAAAGCCTGATGCCTCTACCGACCTGCGGAGCACGCCGATGACCACGATTTCCCGCCGCGCCCTGATCGGTTCGGCGGCAGTCGCCGCGAGTGCCCGGCCGTTCGGTCGCGCCCGGGCGCAAACGCCCACCATCCGCATCGGCGTCCTGAACGATCAGTCCGGCCCTTATCGCGACATCTCGGGCCCAGTCTCGGTCGCCTGCGCCCGCCAGGCCGTCGAGGAGTTCGGATCGCAGGGATTTCCGGTCGACGTCGTGTTCGCCGACCATCAGAACAAGCCGGACGTCGCCACCTCCATCGCGCGCGAATGGTTCGACAAGGGCGTCGATCTGCTGATCGACGTTCCGACCTCCTCCGTCGGGCTCGCCGTTCAGACGGTCGCGAAGGAAAAGAACAAGGTCTACATCAACACCGGCTCCGCCACCTCGACGCTCACCGGCGCCCAGTGCTCGCCCAATTGCGTCCACTGGGTCTACGACACCTACATGCTGTCGAAATCCACGGGCGGCGCGATGGTCAAGGCGGGTGGCAACACCTGGTTCTTCGTCACCGCCAACTACGCCTTCGGCCACCAGCTGCAAAGCGACACCACGGCGATGATCGAGCAGGCGGGCGGGAAGGTGCTCGGGTCCATCACGTATCCCTTCCCGGACACGACCGATTTTTCGTCCCCGCTTGTGCAGGCGCAAGCGAGCGGTGCGAAGGTGCTCGGCCTCGCCAACGCCGGGGCCGACACGATCAACAGCGTCAAACAGGCCAACGAATTCGGCGTCAATGCCAAGATGAAGGTCGCGACGCTGCTGATGTTCATTTCGGACGTCAACGCGCTGGGTCTCGACGTGGCGAAGGGCCTCGTGCTGACGGAAAGCTTCTACTGGGACCTCAACGACCGCACCCGCGCCTTCACCAAGCGGTTGCTGACGAAAACCAAGGGCGACCACCCTGGCATGAACCAAGCGGGCGTTTACTCGGGCTCGCTGCACTACTTGAAAACGGTTGCGGCGATGGGCGCGGCTGCAGCGAAAGCGGATGGCCGCGCCGCGGTTGCGCGCATGAAAGCCATCGAGTGCGACGACGATTGCTTCGGCAAGACCCGAATACGCGAGGACGGACGCCACATGGTGGACGCCTACCTTTTCGAGGTGAAGACGCCCAGCGAAAGCAAGGGGGCGTGGGACTACTACAAGCTGCTCGCCACCACGCCGGCCGACCAGGCGTTCCGGCCACTGGCCGACGGGCATTGCGGGTTCCTCAAGGCATGAGCGGCATCGCGAAGCTTTCCCGGCGGGGCTTGCTCGGGAGCGCCACGCTCGCGGCCGCGCTGCCGCCCGCGCGAGGTCGTGCCCAGGCGAAGACCGCGCTCAAGATCGGCGTGCTGAACGACATGTCGGGCAACTACCGGGACGTGAGCGGCCCCACCTCCGTCGCCTGCACGCGCCAGGCGCTCGAGGATTTCGGCCTTGCAGGCAAAGACTGGTCGGTGGAGGTGATTGCCGGCGACCACCAGAACAAGCCCGACATCGGCGTCTCGATCGTCCGTCAGTGGATCGATCGGGACGGCGTCGATGTTATCCTGGATGTGCCGACCTCCTCCGTCGCACTGGCAGTCGCCGGCGTCGTGAAGGAGAAAAACAAGGTTTACATCAACAGCGGCGCCGGCACGCCCGACCTCACCGGGTCGCAATGCAACGCCAACACAATCCACTGGACCTACGATACCTACATGCTCGGCCGCTCCACCGGCGGCGCGACGGTGAAGGCCGGTGGCGATAGCTGGTTCTTCATCACCGCCAACTACGTGTTCGGCCAGCAGCTGCAACGCGACGCCTCGACCTTCGTCACACAGGCGGGCGGCAAGGTGCTGGGAAGCATCCAATATCCGTTCCCCGACACCACCGACTTTTCCTCCTATCTCGTGCAGGCGCAGGCGAGCGGGGCGAAGGTCATCGGCTTCGCCAACGCGGGCGACGATGCCGTCAACAGCGTGAAGCAGGCGCACGAGTTTGGGCTCACCCAGGGCGGCGCCCGCCTCGCCGCCCTGCTCGCCACAATAAACGTCGTCCATGCCCTCACCCTGGAGACGGCGCAGGGCCTGCTGCTGACCGAGAGCTTCTACTGGGACCTCAACGACCGCACCCGGGCGTTCAGCAAACGCGTCGCACCCAAGATCAGCGGCGCACGGCCGAACCTCGAGCAGGCCGGCTGCTACGCCGGCGCGCTGCACTACCTCAAGACGGTGGCGGACATGGGCCCACAACAAGCCAAGGCGGACGGAGCCGCCGTGGTCGCCCGAATGAAGAAGCTGAAGCCGGACGACGACGCCTTCGGGCCGAGCAGCATTCGTGAGGACGGCCGCAATCTGACCCCCGCCTACCTGTTCCAGGTGAAGACGCCGGCACAGAGCAAGGGGCCATGGGACTATTATAACCTGGTCGCGACCACCTCCGGCGAGGATGCCGCACCGCCGCTGGCGAGCGAGCATTGCCCGCTCATCCACTCATGAATCCCGCCCGCCCCAGAGAGACCGGACGCCCATGATCAGCATTTTCGGCATTCCCGGCCCGCTCCTGTTCGGCCAACTGCTGCTCGGCCTGATCAACGGGGCGTTCTACGCCATGCTGTCCCTCGGCCTCGCCGTGATCTTCGGGATGCTGAACATCATCAATTTCGCCCACGGCGCATTGTTCATGATGGGCGCGTTCGTTGCGTGGATGCTGCTGCAATACGTTGGCATTCCTTATTTCCCCGCCCTGATCGTCGCGCCGCTGATCGTGGGGATCTTCGGCGTGATCATGGAGCGGACCATCATCAGCCGGCTTTACCAGCTCGACCACCTGTACGGGCTGCTGCTGACGTTCGGCGTGGCGCTGGTGATCGAGGGGCTGTTCCGCAATGCCTATGGCAGCTCGGGAATGCCCTACCGAATCCCCGACCTGCTCCAGGGCGCGACTAATCTGGGCTTCATGTTCCTGCCGAATTACCGGGGTTGGGTGGTGGCCGTGGCCCTCGTGGTCTGCCTTGCGACCTGGGCGGTGATCGAAAAGACGTTCATTGGTGCCCGGCTCCGCGCAGCGACTGAGAATGCCGCCTTGGTGCAGGCCTTCGGCGTCAACGTGCCCCGCTTGATCACCATCACCTACGGTGCCGGCGTGGCACTAGCCGCGTTCGCCGGCGTGCTCGCGGCACCCATCTATTCGGTGAACCCCAACATGGGCTCCAACTTCATCAACACCGTGTTCGCCGTCGTGGTGATCGGCGGGATGGGATCGATCCTGGGCTCCATCATCACCGGGTTCGGGCTCGGCCTCGTCGAAGGCCTGACAAAGGTGTTCTACCCGCAGGCTGCAGCCACCGTGGTTTTCGTCGTCATGGTCATCGTTCTGATGGTGAGGCCGACCGGGCTGTTCGGAAAGGCGGCATGACATGATGGGGTTCTCGCGCGCGCAGATGGTCGCCTTCCTGGTGATGGTGGGCTTAATCGTGGTTTGCCCGTTCGTGCTCTACCCCGTGTTCCTGATGAAGGTCTTGTGCTTCGCGCTGTTCGCATGCGCGTTCAATCTCCTGATCGGCTATGTTGGGCTGTTGTCGTTCGGTCATGCCGCGTTTTTCGGCATGGGCAGCTACGTTGCGGCCTGGGCAGCCAAGCGCTGGGGCGTGTCGGCCGAAGTCGCCATCCTGCTCGGGGGCCTAACGGGCGCCGCGCTCGGGGTCGTTCTCGGCTTCATCGCCATCCGCCGCCAGGGCCTCTACTTCGCGATGATCACGCTCGCCCTTGCGCAGATGGTGTATTTCTTCTGCCTTCAGGCGCCATTCACCGGCGGCGAGGACGGCATCCAGCAGGTCCCCCGCGCGCCGCTGCTGGGCTTCATCTCCATGCAGCCCGATATGCACATCTATTGGCTTGTGGCGGCGGTCTTCCTGATCGGCTTTCTTTTCATCCACCGCATCGTCCACTCCCCGTTCGGCCAGGTGCTGAAGGCAATTCGCGAGAATGAGCCGCGTACGACCTCGCTCGGCTATCGGACGGATGACTACAAGCTGATCGCGTTCGTGCTCTCGACCTTTCTCGCCGGCGTCGCGGGGGGCACGAAGGCCCTGGTGTTCGGCATCGCGACCCTAACGGACGTCCACTATTCGATGTCCGGCGAGGTGGTGCTGATGACCTTGCTCGGCGGCCTCGGCACCATCTTCGGCCCCGTGATGGGTGCCCTGGTGGTGACCGCGATGGAGAACTACCTCGCACAGTTCGGAGCCTGGGTCACGGTAACGCAGGGGGCGATCTTCATCATCTGCGTGCTCGCCTTCCGGCGCGGCATCATCGGCGAGTTCGGGGCGAAGCTGCGCATGGCGCTGTAGAGTGGAGCGGGGGGCGCGAAGCCTATCCGTCTCAGCTGGTGGCGCGCTGGAGCGCTGGAGGCGTTTCGGTGACGATCCGACCCATCAAGCCCAGCGACGCGGCGGCCCACGCGGCGTTCTTTGCGCGGCTTTCGCCCGAGGACATCCGTTTCCGCTTCTTCAGCGCCAAGCGGGAGCTCTCCGAGAAGCAGTTGAGCCGCCTTACCAACATTGATTACGTGCGCGAGATGGCGCTCGTCGCGGTGCGTGAGCCGTCCGGCGAGACCGTCGGGGTGGCGCGCATGGTGCGCGACAAGGACGAACACAGCGCCGAGTTCGCGATCGCCATCGAACCTGACATGAAGGGTGTCGGACTTGGCACCGAGCTGATGCGCCGGCTGATCGACTGGGCGCGGACGCGGGATGTTCACGTGATCGTCGGCGAGATCCTGGCGGACAACCAGCCGATGCTGGCTTTTGTCCGAAGGTTCGGGTTCACGCTACATCGTTTGGCAGACGCGGACGACGTGATCGAGGCGCGGCTCGGGCTCGGAAGTAGCGAGGCGGCTGACACGCCAGCGATAGAGCACGTCTAGTTCGCGTTAGGCCCCCGCGCCCTCCTGCCCACCATCCTCGCTGCGGCTGTGGGCCGGCCCGAAGTTTTCAAGGTTCATCGCTGTGCCAACCAGGCCGATGTGCGAAAAGGCTTGAGGGAAATTGCCGACTAGCCGCCGCGAGCGGGGGTCGTACTCCTCCGATAACAGTCCCAAATCGTTGCCCAGGGCGAGCAGCCGCTCGAACAAGACCCGGGCCTCGTCGTGGCGGCCTTGCAGCACCATGTTGTCCGCGAGCCAGAAGCTGCACGCGAGGAAGACGCCCTCGCCGGGCGGCAAGCCGTCCCCGCCCTCCTCCGTCCGGTAGCGCAGCACCAGTCCGTCGTGGGTCAGCTCGCGCTCGATCGCGGCCACCGTCGCCAGCACTCTCGGATCATCGGGCGGAAGAAACCCGACCAGCGGAATTTGCAGCAGGCTCGCATCGAGCGCCTCGCCGCCGAACACCTGGACGAATGTGCCCTTGCTGGGATTGAACCCCTCCCGGCAGATAGTTTCGTGCATCTCATCGCGCAGCGCGCGCCACCGGTCGATCGGGCCGGCGAGCCCCCACTCCTCTACGCCACGCACCGCCCGGTCGATCGCCACCCACGCCATCACCTTGGAGTAGGTGAACTGCTGGGCACCGCCGCGAACCTCCCAGATGCCCTCGTCGGGCTGCTGCCAGATCGCCTCCAGGTGCTCGATGATGTTTTCCAGAAGCGACCAGCTTTCCTTGCCGACGGCGAGCCCGCCCTTGATCGCCTGAAAGAGCGCGTCCGCCACTTCACCGTACACGTCCAGCTGGACCTGACCCGAGGCCGCGTTGCCGATGCGCACAGGCCGGGCGCCCTGGTAACCCGGCAGCCAAGGTACTTCCCATTCGGACAGACGCCGCTCGCCCCCGAGCCCGTACATGATCTGCACCTGTTCGGGGCTGCCTGCGATGGCCCGGTGCAGCCACTCGCGCCAAGCCCCCGCCTCCTCAACGTAGCCGGCGTGAAGCAGGGCGAGCAGTGTGAGAGTGGCGTCGCGTAGCCAGCAGAACCGATAATCCCAGTTTCGTTCGCCCCCCAACATCTCGGGCAGAGAAGTCGTGGGCGCGGCGACTATCCCGGCGGTCGGCGCGTAGGTGAGCGCCTTCAAGACAATGAGCGAACGCCGAACCGCTTCGGGATAGCGACCGTTGTACGTGGATCGATTGATCCACTTTTCCCAAGCCGCCTCCGTCTCGCGAAGCGTGACCTCGGGGTCGAGCGGAGCGGGGATCTCGAGATGAGACGGCCCGTGCGTGAGGACGAAGAACACGCGCTCGCCTGCCCCCACAGCGAAGTCGGCGCGCGTCGTCATGTCCTCGCCGCGCAATTGGACCGGAGTGCGCAGCACCACCATGTCCGGCCCAACAATGGCGCGGACGCCGGTTCCGTCCTCGAGCCGGGTCACCCAGGGAATGGACACGCCATAGTCGAACCGAAGCGCCAGGCTCATGGTCATGGCCACGCGGCCGCGCCGGCCCTCCACGATGCGGACGATGGAAGAATCTCGGCGCGAGAACGGCATGAAGTCCGTCACCACGACCGAGCCCTCGTCGGTCTCGAACACCGTGTCCAGGACACAGGAGGTGTCGCGGTAGGCGCGGGTCACTTTGTAGTCGGCCGACGCGGGCGCCAACTGCCAGCGCCCGTGTTCGGGTTGGCCGAGCAACGCCGCGAAGCACGCGTTGCCGTCGAATCGCGGCCAGCAAAGCCAGTCGATGGAGCCCGACTTGCTGACCAGCGCTGCGGTGATGCAATCGCCAATGAGGGCATAGTCCTCGATCGGCGGCGGAAAGTCGGGCGTCGAGGGCACGGTGCGGTCTCCGAAGCCGGTGGGAGAGATGGACTAACTCCCTGATAACCGGCTTACGGATCGGCGTCGATCAGCCCGCGCGACCGTAGGCGTTGCCCCGTCCCGTAGCGCAGGCGCACCCTGAACCGATCGGGATGTTCGCTCCAAGCGGGCATGTGTAGCTGCCGGCGAAGCAAGTGCGTCCCGGCTGCGCGGCGTAGGCCGGAGGCGGAGCGGAGTATGTCACCGGCGGCGGCGCGTAATAAACCGGGGGTGGATAGTAGACCGGGGGTGGCGCCACGATCACCGGCGGACCATAGAAAAACGGGCTTACCCCGAAGAAGAAACCACCGCGATACCAGGCTTGGGCCGGGCTGGGCACGACGATCGGCGCCAGCGCCGCTGCGCCCAGCGCGAGCGCCACCACAGGACGGAGAATGCGACGAGCGCCGTTCATCTTCATGGGTCCCTTTTTCACCGAACTATGTAACCGGTTTATTGCCAGCCACTGCTGAGACGCCGCCGTGCCTCTCCGACTCGGCGCTCGCCGGGCCAGCGCCATCTATGCTTGACTTTCCCTTCCCGCGTCTTGATATCGGCTCCGCCATGCGTCCCGATCGCATGATGGCGCTTGAAGTTGCGCCGGTGCGGGATCGACCGACACCAACATGACCGAGACCAGCATTTGATCGATAGCGAGACCGCTTCGGCGGACATTCCCTCGGAAACCGAGGCCACCCAGTTCGCGGCCGAGCCCGCAACGACGCCCGCCGAGCCCCGGCGCGCTGTGTTCGCCGATTTGGGGCTTTCCGAGCCGATTCTGCGCGCGATCGAGGAGATGGGCTACTCGCATCCGACGCCGATCCAGGAGCAGGCCATCCCGTTCGTGCTGATGGGCCGCGACGTGCTCGGCGTTGCGCAAACCGGCACAGGTAAGACGGCCGGGTTCACTCTGCCGATGCTCGATATCCTTTCGGGCTCGCGGGCGCGGGCGCGGATGCCCCGCAGCCTGATCCTGGAACCGACGCGGGAGCTCGCCTTGCAGGTGGCGGAAAACTTCGTCCAGTACGGCAAGTATCTCAAGCTCAACCACGCGCTCATCATCGGCGGCGAAAGCATGTCGGACCAGCGCGACACCTTGATGCGCGGGGTGGACGTGTTGATCGCGACCCCTGGGCGGCTGCTCGACATGTTCGAGCGGGGCGGGATGCTGCTGACGGACGCCCGCCTGCTGGTGATCGACGAAGCCGACCGCATGCTCGACATGGGCTTCATCCCCGACGTCGAGCGCATCGTATCGCTGCTGCCGGCGAACCGGCAGACCTTGTTCTTCAGCGCCACGATGGCGCCTGAGATCGTGCGGCTCGGCGAGGCGTTCCTCCAAAACCCGAAGGAGATATCCGTCTCCCGCTCGGCCTCGGTGGCGACCACTATCACCGAAGCGCTGGTGCTGGTGGCCGAGCATGACAAGCGCGAGGCGCTCCGCCGGCTGGTCCGCACGGCAAAGGTCCAGAACGCCCTGGTATTCTGCAACCGCAAGGTCGACGTGGATATCTTGCACAAGTCGCTCACGAAGCATCGCTTCAGCGCCGGCGCGCTGCACGGGGATATGGCGCAAACCGTGCGTTTCGCCACGCTCGAGAAGTTCAAGGCGGGCGACCTGCAGCTTTTAGTGTGCAGCGACGTAGCCGCCCGCGGGCTCGACATCGGCGGGCTGTCACACGTGTTCAATTTCGACGTACCGCACCATGCCGAGGATTACGTCCACCGTATCGGCCGCACCGGGCGGGCCGGGCTGGAAGGCCACGCCTTCACGATCGCCGCCCCCACCGACAGGGCGGCGGTGGAAGCGATCGAGAAGCTGACCGGCCATGTCATCCCGCCGATCCGGGTGGAAGGGCTCGACCCGGTGGACTGGGAAGAGGACGACGGCCGCAGGCGCCGCGGCCGTGGCCGGGGTGCGGCGGCGCGCAAGCCCAGCGAGAAGCCGGCGGGGCCGAAACGTGTCGAGCCCGCCAAGCGGCCGGCAGCCAAGCGGTCGCCGACCAAAGAACCGCGCGCTCGGCCGGAAGACGGCGCACCCGGGGCGGCAGATGCACCTGAGGTAGGCGCGCGGCCCGAGGTGGCAGCGGAGCGGCCGGCGGCCCGCCCTCCTGGCGGCCCGCCCGCGCGCGAGCGCCCTCCGCGGCGCGAACCCCGCAAGCGCGAGGAGGATCTAGGGCCGGCGGTCACCGGCTTCGGGGCGGACGTCCCCGCCTTCATGATGATCGGCGCCCGGAACGCCCCCGCGCCAGCGCGCGTTTCGGCCGAGGACGCAGAGGCGGGCGCCTGACCCCGCAGGAGGCAATGGCATGAACGTCGTGACCACCGTGAAACCGGCCACTCGGTTCACCCCCTTTCAGTGGGACGACGCGCTGCGGCTGGACGGCCAGCTGACCGAGGACGAGCGCGCAATCCGAGACGCGGCGCACGCCTACTGCCAGGAAAAGCTGTTCCCCCGGGTGCTGGAAGCCAACCGGCACGAGCGGTTCGACCGCGCCATCATGAATGAGATGGGGGAAATGGGGTTCCTGGGCGCGACCCTCGACGGGTATGGCTGCGCCGGGGTCAACTATGTCTCCTACGGGCTGATCGCGCGCGAAGTGGAGCGGGTCGATTCCGGCTATCGGAGCGCCTTCTCGGTGCAGTCCTCGCTAGTGATGTACCCGATCTACGCATTCGGCACCGAAGCGCAGCGCGAGAAGTTTCTCCCCAAGCTGCGGAGCGGCGAATTTGTCGGCTGCTTCGGCCTGACGGAGCCCGACGCCGGCTCCGACCCGTCCTCCATGCGCACGCGCGCCAAGAAGGTCGACGGCGGCTATCTCCTGAACGGCTCGAAGACCTGGATCACCAACTCGCCCCTGGCGGACGTGCTGGTGGTCTGGGCGAAGGACGACGCGGGCGACATCCGCGGCTACCTGCTCGAGCGCGGCATGGAGGGGCTGCACACCCCCAAGATCGAGGGCAAGTTCTCGCTCCGCGCCAGCGTCACCGGCATGATCATGATGCAGGACGTGTTCGTGCCCGACGCGAACGCATTCCCGGAGGTGAAGGGGCTGCGCGGGCCGTTCTCCTGCCTCAACAACGCGCGCTTCGGCATCTCGTGGGGCGCGCTCGGGGCCGCCGAGTTCTGCTGGCAGGCGTCGCGCGACTACGCCCTGCAGCGCTCCCTGTTCGGCCGCCCGCTGGCCGCGACCCAGCTCGTGCAGAAGAAGCTTGTCGACATGCAGACGGAGATCACGCTCGGGCTGCAGGCGGTGCTCCGCCTCGGGCGGCTGATGGACGAGCACGACGCCGCCCCCGAGATGATCAGCCTGTGCAAACGCAACTCCTGCGGCAAGGCGCTCGACATCGCCCGGGTCGCCCGTGACATCCACGGCGGCAACGGGATCGCCGACGAGTATCACGTGATCCGGCACGTGATGAACCTCGAAGCCGTGAATACCTATGAGGGCACGCATGACGTCCATGCCCTCATCCTGGGCCGTGCGCAGACAGGCCTCGCCGCGTTCGGCTGAGGCGTCGGCCCTCCTTCGCATCGAGCGGGTCGGCGCGGACGGCGACGGCATCGGCCGTCTCGGCGACAGGCCCGTCTTCGTGCCGTTGTGCTTACCCGGCGAGAGTCGTGCAGGCCCACGTCAACGGCGCGCGCGGCACTCTGCAAGCCGTCGTCGAACCGAGTGCCGAGCGCGTCAGCCCGCCCTGCCCGCATTTCGGCGTGTGCGGTGGCTGCGCGCTGCAGCATTGGGCGGCCTCGGCCTACGCCGGTTGGAAGCGTGCGGAGCTCGAGGCCGCCCTGCGCCGGGCCGGGTTCGCCGAGGTCCCGCCGATCGCCCTGGCCACAACGCCGCCGCACGCCCGACGGCGCGTGGACCTCGCACTTCGGCGCGTAAGGGGGCAGGTGGAGATCGGGCTGCACGCCCGGCGCAGCGAAACCGTCGTCGATATTGGCGACTGCCTCGTGCTGCACCCGGCCGTGCTGGCGCTCGTCGCCCCGCTGCGCGCGCGATTGGCCGACTTGTCCTTGCTCCGACGAGAAGGTTCGGCGGTCGTCAACCTACTCGATACGGGACCCGACCTCCTTCTCCGCACCGACGCCGAACCGAGCGCGTCCGACCGCGCCGCACTGGCCGCGTGGGCGAGATCGCAGCGCGTTCCCGCGCGTTCATTGGGCGAAGGCCGACGGCACGCCGGAACCTTTGTGCGTTCTCAAGCCCGCCAGCCTCGCCTTGGCTGGCGTGCCCATTACTCCACCGCCGGGTGCCTTCCTCCAGGCCTCGGCGGAAGGGGAGCAGGCTATCGTGGCCGCCGTTCTCGCGGGGTTGCCCGCGGCACGAGGCGGCCGCCCCCGAGTTGTCGAGCTATTCGCCGGCTGCGGCACGCTGACCTTCGCCCTGGCCACGCGGGCCAGGGTGACAGCCTACGAGGGTACGCCGGAGGCGGTCGCGGCCTTGCGGGAGGCGGCGAACCGGGCGGGCCTCGCCGGGCAGGTCGAGGCCGTGCGACGCGACCTCGCGCGCCAGCCGCTCACGGCCCGAGAGCTCGCACGAGCCGACGCGGTGGTGCTCGATCCTCCGCACGCCGGCGCGCAGCCGCAGATGCAGGCGGTCGCTGCCGCGCGGCCGGAGCGCGTGGTCTACGTGAGCTGCAATCCTGCCGCGTTGGCCCGCGACGCCGGCGTTCTGCGCGGCGCAGGTTACCGGCTGCTCCAGGTGTCGATCATCGACCAGTTCCTGTGGTCGGCGCGGATCGAGAGTGTCTGTATATTCGCCCTCGAAGATGGCTACAGGTCGAAGCCTTGACCCTTCGTCGGTCACCGCGTTGAGTAGCGCCCCCCATAGCGGCGGCCATGCCGCGCGGCTGTCGATGAAGAGGCAGACGTGACCATCTACACCGGGCCTGTGTTCGAGATGGCCCGCACCCAGTTCGGAATTATCGCCGACCACCTCGGCATTCCGGTCGATGAGCGTGCCCGGCTGCTCTACCCCAAGCGGGCCATCACGGTTTCCGTGCCCGTCCACATGGACGACGGCCGCACCGAGGTGTTTCAGGGCTACCGGGTGCAGCACCACCTGACACTCGGGCCTACCAAGGGCGGCACGCGCTTTTCATCGAGCCTGCACGTCGGCGAAGTGGCAGCGCTCGCGATCTGGATGAGCTGGAAGTGCGCGCTGGCTGGGCTGCCCTATGGCGGGGCCAAAGGCGGCGTCGCCTGCGACCCGCCCAAGCTTTCCCGGCGCGAACTGGAAGCGGTGTCGCGCCGCTACATGCAGGAGATGATCCCCTTTGTCAGCCCGCACACCGACGTGATGGCGCCGGACATGGGCACCAACGAGCAGGTGATGGCTTGGTTCATGGACACCTACTCCATGCACCACGGTCACGCGGTCACCGAGATTGTGACTGGCAAGCCGGTTACTCTGGGCGGGACGGAAGGGCGGCGTGAGGCCACCGGTCGGGGTGTAGCGTATCTCGTCAGCCGGGCCTGCGACGCGATCGGACTGAGGTCGCAGAACAGCACGGCCGTGGTGCAAGGCTTCGGCAACGTGGGGAGCGTGTCGGCCTACGCACTAGCCCGACGCTACGGCGTGCGGATCGTCGGTGTCAGCGATCACACCCTTGCGCTTTACGACGCCGCCGGACTGCCGCTCGACGCAATCGAACGGCACGTAGCCAAGCACGGCGTGCTGGCTGGTTTCTCCGACGAAATGGGCATCGACCCGGGCGAGCTGCTCGTTCAGCCCTGCGACATCCTGGTTCCTGCCGCGGTCGACCGCGTCATCACGACGGAGAACGCGGCGAAGCTTCGCTGCCGCATTCTCGCCGAGGGCGCGAACGGCCCCACGACGCCAGACGCCGACGCGATCCTGCAGCAACGGAGAGACGAGCTCTTCATCATCCCGGATCTTTTGTGCAACTCGGGCGGCGTGATCGTCAGCTACTTCGAGTGGGTGCAGGACTTGCAGCAGCTATTCTGGTCGAAGAGTGAGGTGAACGACCGGTTGGAGCGGTTGCTTGAGGGAGCATTCACCCAGGTCACACGTCGGGCCGGGGCCGATCGGGTATCGATGCGGACGGCCGCGATGTCCATCGGGGTCGAGAAAGGTGCGGGTCGGCAAGCAGCTCCGGGGCCTGTTTCCGTAGGCCTGCCGACGGAAATCCCCATTGTTCAGCGGCTGCCTTCGTTCCATGTAGGCGGCATGTTCGGTGTGCAACAATGGCTGGGGCGGGCTGCATTGAGCGCCATTGCCGGCGGCCTGTGCCTGTCCGCCTTGCCGACGGTCGGTCTGGGCAAGGAGCCGGACGCCGAGATTGGTACGAAGCTCGACCTCAAGGGCTACCACCTGACGTTCGATGATGAATTCAACAGCTTCAGCGCCGCTCCGCCGGGGACACCGGCCAAGTGGGAAACGGCCTATTTCTACGGCGCGCGCAAGGGCCCTGGTTACATCCTCGACCCGAGCGTCGGCGGTGTGGGAGAGACGCCCTACAGCGTCAAGGACGGCGTACTGACAATCGAAAGCAAGGCTACCACGCCCAAGCTGAAGGCGGCCGGCGTTGCCGACCCTTTCACCACCGGCCAGATCGACACGCACAATTCGTTCTCGCAGCAATACGGGTATTTCGAGATGCGGGGGCAAGTGCCCGGCATCATCGGTTCGAGCAGCGCCTTCTGGCTGATGCCCTTGTCCGGCCCCTGGCCGCCGGAGATCGACATCATGGAGGTCGCGGGCCAAAGCCCGAACGACCTATCCACCACCAACCACTTCGACAAAACCGGGGTCGCGACGCACGACTTCTACGACGCCGGCGACCTCAGCCAGGGGATGCACGTCTACGGCCTCATGTGGACGCCGACGACGCTGACCTGGTTCCTGGACGGCAAGAGCGTGTTCACCGCGCCCACGCCCCCGGACGAGCATCAGCCGATGTATATTCTGGTCAGCCTATACACCCACACTGAGACGAGCTGGCTCCAGCGGCCAAAAGACTTCAGCAGCTACCGGGCGCACTACCGGATCGATTGGGTGCGCGCCTATTCGAATGAGCCGCACAGCAGGACGATTGCCGGAGAACCGGGCTACCAGGACCACGACGGCTCCACCTCGCTCCGGCGCGCGTCCTCGGACCGAAACTGACGCCATTTCAGGAAGGCCGCCCTCGTCACCAGCACCTTACCGCGGTGCCATCCGGAGCGCGCCGTCCAAGCGGATCGTTTCGCCGTTAAGATAGCGGTTCTGCGCAATGTGGCGCACGAGCGCGGCGTATTCCTCGGGCAGGCCGAGGCGCGGCGGAAACGGCACGGAGGCGGCGAGCCCGGCCCTGATCTCGTCGGGCACGCCCTTGAACATGGGCGTCTCGATCAAGCCCGGCGCGATCGTCATGACCCGCACGCCCGACCGCGCCAACTCGCGCGCGGCCTGGATGGTCAACCCGATCACCCCCGCCTTGGAGGCCGCATAGGCCGCCTGCCCCACCTGCCCCTCGTAGCCGGCGATCGAGGCGGTGTTGACGATGACGCCGCGCTCGTCGCCGTCGAGCGGCTCGAGCCCCGACATCTCGGCGGCCGCCAGTCGCAGCATGTTGAACGTGCCGGTGAGATTGATCCGGATCACGCGCTCGAAATCGGCAAGCTTCATCGGCCCATCGCGCCCGACGATCCGACCTGCGACCCCGATGCCCGCGCAGTTGACCAGCACGCGCGCGCCGCCGTGCGCTGCCCGCGCCCGCGCGAACACGGCTTCCGCCGCAGCGGCATCGGCCACGTCGCACGCGGCTGCCAGCCCACCAATTCGCTCGGCGACCGCCGTCGCGGCGGCCTCGTTCAGGTCGACCACCGTCACCCTGCAACCCGCTTGCGCGAGCATGGCGGCGGTGGCGGCTCCTAGTCCGGAAGCGCCGCCGGTCACGACCGCGGCTTGTCCGTTCAACTCCATGGTGGCCCTCTTTTCACGTCCGTCCGGCGCATTGTCGTGCAGCCGACGCTGTGTGACTACGGCGGCCGTGGTCGGATCGCCGATCGCCAAGGGATTAGGAGAAACCTGTGTCCGAGGGCTGGCGCGAGCTTAGTGCCGCGCGATTTGTTTGCGAGAAACGTCCGGCCACCGGCACGCGCGGCATGGTGGTGACGAACCATCCGCTCGCATCGGCGGCAGGTGCCGAGATGCTGGCGGGCGGCGGGAACGCGATCGACGCGGCGATCGCGGCGCTGTTCACGCTGACCGTCGTCGAGCCGATGATGGTCGGCATCCTGGGCGGCGGCGTCGCGCATCTGCGATTGGCCGACGGACGCCACCTCGTCGTGGACGGGCTCGCGACCGCCCCGGCCGCCACGGGGCCTCACACCTACGCCCCCGACCCGGAGGCACCTCCGGGGACGATGAACACGATCGGCCGCCGCAACGCAATCGGCGCCACGGCTGTTGCCGTGCCCGGCACGCTCAAGGCCTGGTGCGAAACGCTCGCCCGCTTCGGCACCTGTTCGCTCGCGGACGCGCTGCAACCCGCCATCCGCCACGCCGACCGCGGATTCCTCGCCACCCCCTACCTCCGCGAATGCGCGGCCGAGAGCGCGGCCGATCTCGTGCGCGACGGCGAGATCGCCCGACTGTTCCTGCCCGGCGGCGCGCCGGTCGCCGCCGGCGCGCGCATAACGATGGGCGCCTACGCGGATACGCTGCGAGCAATTGCCCAGGACGGGCCGGACCTGCTCTACGGCGGCGCGCTCGGCCGCATGGTCGCCGAGCACATGGCGCGCGCGGGCGGCTATCTCGCGATGGATGATCTTGCCCGCTATCGCTGCATCGATCGCGAGCCGATCCGGGGCAGCTATCGCGGCTTCGAGGTGATAGCACCGCCGCCGCCCTCGTCCTCGGGCGTGCATATCACCCAGATGCTCAACATCCTCGAAGGCTATGATCTGCGCACGATGGGGTTCGGTTCGCCGGACACGATGCATCTGCTGGCGGAAGTGCTGCGGATCGCTTTTGCCGACCGTGCCGTGGCGACCGCCGACCCGGCGTTCCTCGCCGTGCCCGTCGAGCGCCTCAC
Organism: uncultured Alphaproteobacteria bacterium; assembly: GCA_963757115.1. Lineage (GTDB taxonomy): Bacteria > Pseudomonadota > Alphaproteobacteria > Acetobacterales > Acetobacteraceae > CAVWQV01. The sequence goes on from CAVWQV010000007.1 coordinate 45,149, forward strand.
TTCGCGCGCCTATGCCGACGAGCGGCGGGAACGGATCGACCTGGCACGGGCCGGGCGCTGGAGCGCGGCGGTCACGGCCTCCGAGAGGAGCCAACACCACGCACGTGACCGTGGCGGACCGGGACGGCAACATCGTCAGCAGCACGCAGACCATCAACAGCCTGTTCGGCGCGCGCTACCTGATTCCCGGCACCGGCATCGTGCCGAACAACAACATGTTCCTGTTCGATCCGCACCCCGGCCGCGCGCTTTCCGTCGCGCCCGGCAAGCGGACCACCACGTCGATGGCGCCGCTCATCGTGCTGCACGACGGCAGGCCGGCGTTCGCGCTTGGCCTGCCGGGCGGCCTCCGCATCTTCGGCTCCGCGATGCAGGCCGTCATCAACCTGATCGACCATGGCATGTCGCTGCAGGAGGCGGTGGAAGCCCCGCGGCTCTGGACGCAGGGCTTCGGCGTAGAGGTGGAAACGGGCTTTCCCGACACCGCCCTCGCTGGCCTTGCTGCGCGCGGCCACCAGGTCGTCCCCGTGCCGCATGTCGGCGGCGGCATGTGCGCGATTGGGCTCGACGCGGACGGTGGAATGACGGGTGCGGCGTGTTGGCGTGCGGATGGCACGCCGGTCGGGCTCGGCGGCGGGTTCGCCCGCGACGGCGTCCGGTTCTGGCCCGACCAAGTGCGAGGCTGACGAGCGCGATCCTGCCCGACGTGCTAAACGACCACGATCGTCCGCCTCAGCGAACGGAATACGGCCATGCGCCTCGACGCGATCCCGATCGGCAACAATCCGCCCGACGACGTGAATGTCGTCATCGAGGTGCCGATCGGCGGCGAGCCGATCAAGTACGAGATGAACAAGGCGGCGGGGACGCTGTTCGTCGACCGGTTTTTGCACACGCCAATGCGCTATCCCGGAAATTACGGGTTCGTGCCGCACACTCTGTCGGAGGACGGCGACCCGATCGACGTGCTGGTGGCCAACACGCGCCCGATCGTGCCGGGGGCGGTGATCAACGTGCGGCCGGTCGGCGTGCTTAAGATGCACGACGATGGCGGCGGCGACGAGAAGATCATCGCGGTGCCCTCGCCCAAGCTGACGCAGCGCTACGTCAAGGTGGCCAACTACACCGATCTGCCGACCATCACGCTCGACCAGATTCAGCACTTCTTCGAGCACTACAAGGATCTGGAGCCCGGCAAGTGGGTCAAGATCGCCGGTTGGGGGGATACGGCCGAAGCGCGCGAGATGATCCGGCTGGCGATCCAGCGCGGACGGGCGTCCGGCGCCTGACAGCCGCCTCGCCCGCCGTCAACCTGTCCTCGACACCTCCAGCACATGGTCGGCCAGCGCTAGCGCAGCGGTCAGCCCGGGACTTTCGATCCCGAACAGGTTGATGAGGCCGGGCACCGCGTGCGTTTGCGGCCCTTGCACGACGAAGTCCTGGCCGGGCGCACCCGGCGGGACGATCTTCGGGCGGATGCCGGCATAGCCGGGCTGCAACGCGCCATCCTTCAGGGCCGGCCAGTAGCGGCGCACGGCGGCGTAGAAGCTGTCGGCGCGCGCCGGGTCCACCGAGTAGTCGATGCCGTCGATCCACTGCACGTCGGGGCCGAACCGCGCCTGCCCGCCGAGATCGACCGTCAGATGCACGCCGAGGCCGCCCGGCACCGGGACGGGGTAGATCAGCCGCGAGAACGGGGATCGGCCGGACAGGCTGAAGTAGTTGCCCTTGGCATAGTAGGCGGCAGGCACCCGCTCGGGCGGCATTCCGGCGATCCGGCTGGCGAGACCGGGCGCGTGCAATCCGGCGGCGTTGACCAGCAGCCGGCACTGCAAGGAAAGCGGGTCGGCGCCGCCCACCTCGACCTCGAGGCCGCCCGCACAGGATCGGGCCGCCTCGACGGGGCTCCGCAGCACCAGGGTCGCGCCCGCATTCTCTGCATCACCTTGCAAGCGTCAGCATGAAGGCGTGGCTGTCGATGATGCCGGTGGTCGGCGACAGCAATGCGCTGGTGCAGGCCAGGTTGGGTTCCATCGCCCGCGCCTCCGCGCCCGGCAGCACCCGCATTCCTTCGACGCCGTTCACCTCCGCCCGCCGCTTGATCGCGGCGAGCATTCCGTCCTCCGCCTCGTTGCAAGCCACGATCAGCTTGCCGCAGTTGCTGAACGGGACACCCCGCTCGATGCAATAGGCATAGAGCGCGCGACGTCCCGCGACACAGAGACGCGCCATCAGGCTGCCGGCCGGGTAGTAGATGCCCGCATGGATCACCTCGCTGTTGCGCGAGGAGGTTTCCGTCCCGATGGCGTCCGACGCTTCGAGCACCAGGACCTCCCGGCCGGCTAGCGCCAGCGCGCGCGCCACCGCCAAGCCGATCACGCCCGCGCCCACGACAATGCAATCGACGGATTCCACCCAGCCTCCCTCCGCGCAGCTTCGCCCGACCTACAAGCAGGCGCACCGGGCAGCAAAACCGCCCGCCTCCGGCGAGGGTTCCGGGCCCGGCAACTCTCTGTTACTTTCCACCCGGGAACGCCATCTACGATGCTTCCGCTGCCTGCACCGAAAGCCGCAAACGTAATGCCTCGAACACCCTGATGTGGGACATTATCGCGCAGGCGACTGCGCTCGTCGCCGAGCATCCCGGCCTCGCAACGCTCATCGCATTCGCCGCTTCCATCATCGAAGCAGTTGCCGTCCTCGGCATCCTGATCCCGGGAACGCCCATCCTGATGGGGGTTGCGGGTGCCGCCGCGATGGCCGGAGTGCCGATGACGCCGATCATGATCGTCTCCATCCTCGGAGCGGTCGTCGGAGACTTCGTCTCATTCTGGATCGGCGGACGCTACAGCACGCGACTGCGCAGTGCGTGGCCGTTCGCCAGCCGTCCCTGGATGATGGCGCGCGCCGAGGCGTTCTTCCACCGCTACGGCACGATGAGCGTGGCGTTGTGCCGCTTCGTCCCGGTGCTTCGCTCCACCGTCCCGCTCATCGCCGGGATGGCCGGAATGCGCCGCGACCGGTTCCTGCTCGCCAACGTCTGCTCGGCCCTGGTTTGGGCGCCGGCGCACGTCTTGCCAGCGCAGTTCGCCGGGCTTTCCATTCTAGGACTGCAAGACGGCGACTGGCAGAGCGCCGCCCTGTGGGGGTGCGTAGTGCTCGCTTGCGCCTTGAGCGCGTTCGGCCTGCATCGCCTGGTGAAGGCGCGGGCGTAATCTATCAGCCGCCCAGGGCACCTTGCGTGTTCACGTAAAGCGAATACAGCCCGTGGCTCGCCGCCATGAACAGCCGGTTACGGTAGCGGCCGCCGAAGCAGACGTTGGCGCAGCGCTCCGGCAGAGCGATGTGGCCGATCGGCTCGCCTGCCGTGTTGAACACGCGCACCCCGTCGAGTTCCGGGTCGCCCATCCCCCAGCCGCACCACAAATTCCCGTCCACGTCCACTCGGAAGCCGTCCGGAGTGCCTGGCCCCGCGTCGATGAAATCGCGGCCGTTCGCGAGCTTGCTCCCATCCGCGACGACATCATAGGACACCAGCTTGCGGGGGTTGGCGCGCGACGCCACTACGTAGAGCTTGCTTTCGTCGGGCGAGAAAGCGAGCCCGTTCGGGCCTTCGACATCGTCCGCCACCATCGTCAAAGCGCCGGTGCGCCCGTCGATGCGATAAACGCTCGGCGTCAGTTCCTGCTCGGCCTTGTGGCCCTCGTAGTAGCCGAGAATGCCGAACGCGGGGTCGGTGAACCAGATGGAGTCGTCTGACTTCACCACCACGTCGTTCGGCGAGTTCAGCGACTTGCCCCCGAGCCGGTCGGCCAACACCGTGATACCGCCGTCGTACTCGGTCCGCGTCACCCGCCGCGCGTCGTGCTCGCAGGTAACAAGGCGGCCCTGCCGGTCGCGCGTGTGGCCGTTGGCGTTATTGGAAGGCTGGCGGTAGGTGCTCACGGCGCCGGTCGCCTCGTCCCAGCGAAGGATACGGTTGTTCGGGATGTCGCTCCACAGCAGGAAGCGTCCGTCGCCGAACCAGACCGGGCCCTCGGACCAGCGGCAGCCCTCGGCCAGCCGCTCGACCGAGGCGAGCGGCAGGCGATAGCGCCCGAAGCTTTCGTGCAGCACACGGACGGCCGGATCGGGATAGCGCTGGCTCGGCTGCCACATCAGGCTTGTCCCTCTCTGGCCTTTATCTGCGCAATGACCTCTTGGAGGATCACGTCCGGCGGCGGACCCACGTCCACGACGATCGGCATGCTCGTCCGGGCCGGGCTCCTCCAAAGTAGCGAGTTGGCTGTCGAGCAGGGCGGCCGGCATGTAATGCCCAACCCTGGCACCCATGCGCTCGGCGATCACCGCCTTGGTGCCGCGCAGATAGACGAGGCCGACATCCGGCCGGCTCCCGATGATTACCGCGCGATACGCCCGACGCAGCGCCGAGCAGGTCAGTACGCCGTGTTCGCCTTGGGCGCGCCACCGGTCGACGATTGCCGCGATGGCTTGCAGCCACGGCGCCCGGTCGGCGTCCGTGAGCGGAATGCCGTGCCGCATTTTCTCGACGTTCGCGGCCGAATGCAGCAGGTCGCCTTCCTGAAAGTGCCAGCCCAGTTGCTCGGCCAACCGCGCCGCGAGCGTCGTCTTGCCCGAGCCCGACACCCCCATAACGATCACGACGAGCAACTTCCCCCGAGTCACATCCTCAACTCACCCCTGGCACCATCACGCGCGTGCCCCCGTCCGGCAGCCCGATGATCGCCTGCTCGACCCCGCGCAGGAACAATCCGTGACCTACCACGCCGGCAACCCGGCCAAGCGCCGCCTCGATCGCCTCGGGTTCGGCAAGGTCCTTAAGATCGTAACAATCGTAGATCAGGTTGCCGTTGTCGGTGACGAAGGGTTGCCCCGGCTGCGGCTCGCGCAGCACCGGCCGCCCGGGCAGCCGCCGCGCGGTCGCAGCATGTGCGAACGCCACCACCTCGACCGGCAAGGGCGCGTGCTCGCCCAGCCGGCGCACCACCTTCGTTTCATCCGCGACGATAACGAAGCGCTTGCTCGCTTCCGCCACCATCTTCTCGCGCAGCAACGCGCCCCCGAGGCCTTTGATAAGACGAAGCGTCCCATCCTCGATCTCGTCTGCCCCGTCGATGGCGAGATCGAGTGCCGACACGCTGTCAAGATCGGCGAGCGGTATGCCGAGCGAGGCCGCGTGCCGCTCGGTCGCCACCGACGTCGGCACGCCGGTGATGCGCAGCCCGTCCTGGCGCACCCTACGTCCCAGCGCCTCAACCACGAACCAGGCCGTGGAACCCGTGCCGAGCCCAAGCAGCATCCCGTCCTGAACCAGCGCCGCGGCGGCCTCGCCGGCCGCCCGTTTTGCCGGATCGGGGGCGCTCACTCCTGCTGCTCGGCCCAGCGCCCGGCAGCGGCGCGATCGACGAGCCAGAACACCTCGCCTTGTGGCCGGAGACGCCCAGTAGGCGTGTCGCTGTCGCCGGACAGCACGCGGTCCAGCGTTGCCCGCTTGTCCTCGCCGGCGATCAGGAAAACCGTCGTGCGGCTGCTTTCGAGCGCGGGATAGGTCAACGTGATGCGCGGCTCGGGCCGGCCGTGCTCGACAGCTGCTACCCAACGCGAGCGCTCGTGCAGCACCGGCTGTCCCGGGATCAGCGAAGCGGTGTGCCCGTCATCGCCCATGCCGAGCAAATTGAAATGGAGCAATGGCCTGGCCGGGTCGAGCGTGTCCGCGCCGTAAAGCTTCTTCAACAGCGCCTCATACTGTGTGGCGGCCTGCTCCGGCGTCAGCCCATCGAACGGCACCGGATGGATGTCGGCCGAGGGCGCGGGTGCGTCGGCCAGCATGGCGGCACAGATCATGCCGAAATTGCTGGCCGGGTCGCCGGGGCTGACGAATCGCTCGTCCCCGAGAACCCAGTGAACGCGATCCCACGGTAACTGCTCGCGCAAGGGCGGCCGCGCCAGCAGTTCATACATCGGCTTTGGGGTGGAGCCGCCGGCCAGCGCGACAATAAATTGCCCCGCGCTTGCCCTCGCCTTCTCGACCAGTAGATCCGCCCCGGCTTTGGCGAGTGCGGCCTTGTCCTCGAAGACGCGCACTGTCCCGATTGCCGGTTTCATGCCGCGCTTCTCCGCCTACCAGTGATGCTTTTCGTCAGAGGACGACAGCGGGCGCCACTCCCGATGCTTGCCGCCCTTGGCGATCAGCGCACTGGCGGCGGTCGGACCCTCCGAACCCGAAGCATAGTTCGGGAAATGCTTAGGGTTGGCGACTTCCCAGTGATCGAGGATCGGTTGCACAACGCGCCAGCCCGCCTCGACCATATCCGCGCGTTGGAACAGTGTGGGATCGCCCATCATGCAGTCGTAGATCAGCGTCTCGTAGCCAACGTTCGGTTCCGGCGGGAACCAGTCACTGTAGTGAAAATCCATGCGCACTGGCGCCAACTGCATCGTCGGGCCCGGACGCTTCACCTCGAACTGCAGCGAGATGCCCTCATTCGGCTGAATGCGAACCACGAGCCAGTTGGGCGGCAAGGTGTCCACGGCCGTGTCCTCAAACGGGGCATAGGGCGCCTGCTTGAAACGGATGGCGATCTCCGTTACGCGCGTTGCCAAGTGCTTGCCGGTCCGCAGGAAGAACGGCACGCCGGCCCAGCGCCAGTTGTCGATCATCACCTTGAGCGCGACATACGTCTCGACATTCGAGTTCGGGTGCGACGTCCGGCTCCTCCCGATACGATACGACTTGCTGGCCGTTCACCGTGCCCGATGCATATTGCCCCCGCACCACGTCCTCAGGATCGAGCGACTTGATGGCGGCGAACACGTCTGCCTTCTTGGTGCGGATAGCGTTCTCGTCGAACCCCACCGGCGGCTCCATGGTCACCATCGCGAGCAGTTGGAAAACATGGTTGGGCACCATGTCGCGCAGCGCGCCCGTGTGCTCATAAAAGCGCCCGCGATGCTCGACGCCGACCACCTCGGCGGCGGTGATCTGCACGTGGTCGATGCGGTCCCGGTTCCAGATCGGCTCGAACAGGCCATTGGCAAACCGGAACGCCATGATGTTTTGCACCGTTTCCTTGCCCAGGAAATGGTCGATCCGGTAAATCTGGTTCTCGTCCAATACTTTGAGCAATCGCGCGTTCAGATCCCGCGCCGAAATCGAGGCTGTGGCCGAACGGTTTTTCGACCACGACGCGGCGCCAAACCTTGCCGTCCTCATGCGCTAGTCCGGCACGGCCGATATTGTCGACGATGGTGGCGAAGAATCGATCTGCAACGGCCAGGTAAAACAGCACGTTGCCGCCGGTGCCCTGATGTCCGGCGACACTGTTCAGATGCTCGCTGAGCTGGTCGTAGAGCCTCGGGTCGTTGAGATCGCCTTTCACGTACGACATGTTTGCGGTCAGGCGCCGCCAAGGATCTTGATCGATCTTCTCGAGTTGGTCTTCGCTCGTCTTGTTGCCGACAAACCCATGGAGCATGTCGAGCAGGCTGTTGCGCCAGTCCTCGACCGTGCGATCGGCGATGTCCACGCCGATGATCGCGAACTTGTCAGGGATTAGTCGCGTGCGCGCGAGATTGTACAGCGCCGGGAACAGCAATCGCTTGGTGAGGTCTCCGCCGGCCCCGAAGATGACCATCGCACATGGCCCAGGGGGCGGCGCGGCCTTGCGCGGCGGCGCCGCAAGGACGCGGGTGGGCGGAGCCTGATCCGGCATACACAGCTTCCCTTGGCGAGGTCAGGACGCCTTGCGCATCTCGCTGCTGCGCGCCTTGATGGTCTCGAACAGCTTGTCGAACGCTTCGACGAACTGATGCACGCCGTCCTGCACGAGTTCGTCCGTAACCTCGTCGATCGAGACGCCGTGGCTCTTGAGCGCCAGCAGGGTCGCTTGCGCCCCCGACACGTCCTCCTCGACGGTATTCGGCTTGGCGGTGCCGTGATCGCGGAAGGCGTCCATCGTGGCGGGCGGCATCGTGTTGACCGTGTCGCGGCCGATCAGCCGGTCGACGTACAGCGTGTCCGGGTAGGACGGGTTCTTGGTGCCGGTGGAAGCCCACAGCAGACGTTGCGTGTGCGCGCCCTTCGCAGCAAGCGCCTCCCAGCGCGGACCGCTGAACAGCTGTTTGTAGCGGGCGTAGGCGACCTTGGCGTTGGCGATCGCCACCTTGCCGCGCAGCGGGTCCATCGCCGCCTTGTCCTCGCCGCGCGCGATCGCCGCGTCGATCTTCTTGTCAATCAGGGTGTCAATTCGGCTCACGAAGAAACTGGCAACGCTCGCGACCCGGGACAGATCATCGCGCTTCTGCGCCAAGGTTTCGAGGCCGGACAGGTAGGCTTCAACCACCTGCTCGTAGGCCGACACCGCGAACAGCAGCGTGATGTTGATGTTGATGCCCTCGCCGATCAGGGTCCGGATCGCCGGAATGCCGGCCGCGGTCGCCGGCACCTTGACCATCAGGTTCGGCTTCTTCACCAAGCCCCAGAGCCGTCGCGCTTCCCCGAGCGTCGCTTCCGTGTCGTTCGCGAGGTAGGGCGAGCACTCGAGACTGATGTAGCCGTCCCGCCCGTTGGTCGCCTCGTATACCGGCCGCAGCACGTCGGCTGCTTCGGTGATGTCGCCGACCGCGATGTGCTCGTAGATCGCGGAAACGTCGTCGCTGCCGCTGCCGTGCACCGCATGGAAGTCGCCGGCGTACTCGTCGCTTTCCCCAATCCCCTTCTGGAAGATTGACGGATTGGACGTGACCCCCTTGAGCCCGTCGCGCTCGATCAAGGTCGCAAGCTCGCCCTTACGGATCAGGCTGCGGCGAACGTAGTCGAGCCAGGGCGATTGGCCGCAGTGCTCGAGTTGCTTGAGCGGGTTCATGAGGGAAGCTCCTTTTCTGATGTTGGCGGCGGCCTACTCGGCCGCCTTCGCCAAGGAGGTATTGGCCGCGAGTTGCTCGCGGGCGGCCTTGAGTACCGGCGTCGGGCGTGAAGCCGAACTTCTCGAGCAGCGACTTGAGGGGCGCGGATGCGCCGAACGTGTGCATCCCGATGATCTTGCCGTGCGTGCCCGCGTATCGATCCCAGCCCAACGTCGCTGCCTGCTCCACCGCGACCCGGGCCTTCACGTCGTCAGGAAATACCGAGCGCCGGTACGCTTCGTCCTGCTGCTCGAAGATGTCCCAGCACGGCATTGACACCACGCGCGCGCTCGCGCCTTCGGCCGTTAACGCCTCGTATGCCCCGATGCATAGCGAGATCTCACTGCCCGTCCCCATCAGGATCACCTCGGGCTTGCCGCCGTCCGGAGGATCGGCCAGCACATAGGCCCCGCGGTGCAGCCCGGCCGCGGAGGCGTACTTGCTCCGGTCGAGCGTAGGCAGCGGCTGGCGGCTGAGGATGAGGCAGGTGGGGCTGTGCTTCTCGTTCATGACTAAACGCCAGGCCTCGGCAACTTCGTTGGCATCGCACGGGCGCACCACGTGCATCCCCGGAATGCCGCGCAGACTTGCAAGCTGCTCGATGGGCTGGTGGGTCGGCCCGTCCTCGCCGACGCCGATGCTGTCATGGGTGAAGACCCAGACGACGGGCAGCTCGGAAATCGCCGACAGGCGGACCGAGCCGCGCATGTAGTCCGAGAAGATCAGGAAGCCCGAGCCGAAGGCGCGCAGGTTCGAGTAGCCCATGCCGTTCACGACGGCACCCATCGCGTGCTCGCGCACCCCGAAATGAAAGTTTCGCCCGCCGTAATGGCCGGCCTCGAACTCGCCCGCACCGGCGAAGCCGAGCTTGGTCTTCGTCGACGGCGCGAGGTCGGCCGCGCCACCGAGCAGCCAGGGCACCTTCTCGGCGAGCGCGTTCAGGGTCTTGCCGGACGATTCGCGGCTGGCCACGCCCTTGGCGTCGGCGGGAAAGCTCGGGATTGCGCTTTCCCAGCCTTCCGGCAGCTCGCGGTCCTGGATCAGCTCGAACTCGCGCGCCAGATCGGGGAACGCTTGGCGGTAGCGCTCGAACATCGCCTCCCAGGACTCCCGGGCCGCCCGGCCGCGCTTGCCGATGCCGTCGGCGAAATGCTCATACACGCCATCGGGTACCAGAAACTTTGCGTCCTCCGGCCAGCCGTAGTTGCGCTTGGCGCCGCGGATCTCCTCCTCGCCGAGCGGCTCCCCGTGTGCCTCCTTGGTGTCCTGCTTGGTGGGCGCGCCGTAGGCGATATGGCTCTCCACGATGATCATGGTCGGCCGGCCGGTTTCCGCCTGAAACTGCTCGATGGCGGCGGCGATCGCCTTGCGATCATTCGCATCCCGGACCCGGAGCACGTTCCAGCCATAGGCCAGGAAGCGGGTGCCGACGTCCTCGCTGAAGGCGAGCTCGGTCGAGCCCTCGATGCTGATGCGGTTGCTGTCGTAGATCCAGCAAAGGTTGGCAAGCCGCAGGTGCCCGGCGAGCGAGGCCGCTTCGCTGGAGATGCCCTCCATCATGTCCCCGTCGCCGCAAAGGGCGTACGTATTGTGCTGGCTTATCGGGAAGTCCGGCCGATTGAACCGGTCCGCGAGCCAGCGCTCGGCGATCGCCATGCCCACGCTGTTCGCGACACCCTGGCCAAGCGGCCCCGTCGTGCATTCGACCCCAGTGGTGAGGTGGTACTCGGGATGTCCGGGGCAGACGCTGCTGAGCTGGCGGAACTGCTTGATGTCGTCAAGAGTCACGGCCCTCCGGCCGCGCGGACGGTCCCGCTCATCGAACGCCTCGACCCGGGCCAGGTGCAGCAACGCATAGAGCAACATCGAGGCGTGGCCGACGGACAAGACGAAGCGATCGCGGTTTGGCCAAACCGGATCCGATGGGTCGTAACTGAGCTTCTCGTTCCACAGCGTGTAGCCGACCGGTGCGAGCCCCATCGGCGAACCGGGGTGCCCGGAGTTGGCCTTCTGCACCGCATCCATGGCGAGCGTGCGAATGGTGTTGACGCAGAGTAGGTCCATGTCCGTGGCCATCGCCTAGTTCCCTTTACTGTTCAGGCCGGTGACGACGTCCGAGGCCGGCTTCGGGCGGGCGCAAGGCCCTGCCCTGCCGCCGATGGGCGACCATGGACCCTAACACGAAGCCGGCCGTGCGGTAACGCCGGAAGCACGCCACCCACGAACCGTCATGAACCAGCCGCGGCGACGGCCGGCACGCCGGCGATCAGCGCGTATGCGAAGCTGACCAGGCAAGCTCCTGGTGGCCGGGCTTGTAATTGCGGTTGTTGATCGTCGGATCGCGATTGACCAGCGGCCGCGCGTACATCGGATGCCGCATGGAGCGGACCTCATGCTCCACAGTGAAGATCACCCGGCCATTCTCAGGATCGATGATGTCCTCGAACCGATACTGGTGCTGATCGCTCTCCTCCGTGATCAGGCCGCGTTCGAGCAACCGCCTATGCGGCCCGGAGAAGTCCACGAGGCTGATCTGGACGTGATGGCCGTCGAACGGCGGCAGGCTCACCTCCGCTTCGCGAAAAATCAGCGCGTTGCCATCGCCGACCACGGCGCGCGCATGGCGGCCGACCGCGTCCTCGGCGATGTACGCTAATCCCGCAAGGATCTCGCGATAGAACCGGACGATGCCGTCGAGCGTGCCAGGCGGCACGTCGAACTCGACATAGGGCATCCCGAGCCGCATCGATCCGAAGCGGTCCGGATCCGGCGCATGACACCGGATACGATTGCCCCAAGGGCACACGGTTTCCACTCCTTCCGCGGTTTCGCGGAAGGAGAACTTCGTATCCGCGAGATCCTTCTGCACGCGGGCGAGCCGGGTCAGCAAGGCGTCGATGTCGGGCAGGACCAACCCGGTGATCCCGCGCACCACCTGCGGCGGGCGGGTCGGCAGGTGGAACTGCGAGCGCCCGACATTCGCCCACATGTTGTCGACCCCGGTCATCAGATACGGGTCGCGGGTCAGGCCGAGGCCACTGATGTAGAACAGCGTGGCCAGCCGCTGGTCAGGCACGGTCACGTTCACGTGACCAAGTTCGACCACATTGCCAAGGTCTTCGACGCCACGGTCGAAGCGGTTAGGCGTAGCACTGTCGTTCATCGTCCCGGCTCCCTTTGGCCGTCCCGTCGGGTTGCAGCTCAGTCTGCGCATTGAGGCACGGGAACCCCCGCGCGCGCAACGCCGTCACACGCCGAAGGCGCCGCGCGAACCGGACAGGCGTTGACCGCCGCCAGGCGGGCAGCAGTTCGTCGCGAGCCGGTTGCGTTCGGCGGCCGCCCTCCAGGCTAGGTATCGGCCAGAGCTTTCAGGGTCGCGTCCCGGGCGGCGAAATCACCTGGGGCGTGAAGGGGCTGGATGCACACATGCGTGGCACCCGCGTCGAAGTGAGCGCGGAGCTTGCCCCGCACTGTTTCGGCGTCGCCCCATGCGATCATCGCGTCGATCAGCCGGTCACTGCCGCCGTCGGCGAGATCGGCTTCGGTAAAGCCGATGCGGAGCCAATTGTCCCGATAGTTTGGCAGACCCATGTAGATCGACAACTCGGTCCGGCCGAGCGCACGCGCCTTCGCGGCATCCGTCTCGATCAGAACCTTCTGCTCGACAGCGAGCCATTTGGAGGGGCCGAGAATGGCCTTCGCCTTGGCGGTGTGCTCCGGCGTGACATTGTACGGCAGCGCGCCTCGCGTCCGCTCGCCGGCCAACTTGAGCATCAGCGGCCCAAGTGCGGCGATGGCGAGCGGCCATTCGTCCGCCCCTGCTTGCCCGCTGACGATCCCGTCGAGGTAGGCCCGCATGGCGGGGACCGGCTTCTCGTACTCGTGGCCGCGCAACCCCGTGACCAGGGGCCGGTGGCTCACGCCGAGCCCCAGGATGAACCGATCGCCGTAGAGCCTGCCCAGGGTGAGCATCCCGCGCCGGGCCGTGAACGGATCGCGTGCGTAGATATTGGCGATCGAGCTACCGATCTTCAGCCGCTTGGTTAGACCGAGCATGTGGCCAGCTAGCGAGAAGGACTCAAAGCCAGTCGCTTCCGGATACCAGAGGGCATCGAAGCCGAGCCCTTCTACCGTTTGCAGCAGGGGCCCGATTTCCGCGCCCTTGAGGCGGTCCATCCCGTACCAGACGCCGAGTCGGCCGAGTTCCAACATATCGCCCTCTCATGAAGGTCGCGCCGCGCTAACCGGCGACCGCAACCCCGTTCCGGTCGGTAAGTAGGCTCTGGCCTCAGGGTTTCAGCTTGTCGGCGGCCTTGGTGACGGCGTGCCCCGCCGCCGATACGTCCTCGCCCGCGCCAGCCGTCGTGTTGCACCTGGTCAGCAAGGACCCGGCGCCGAGCAGAGCCAACAACGAAAGTCAGATCGCGAGTCGCTTGCGCATTGTTCGATCCCTTCTATCGTTGCATCCGGGGCTTATGGCCCCGATCTGCCTACTCGTCATCGTCGCGCGCATCGGCGGACATCGCGATCAGGGACGAACTCACGGTTTCCTGATCCGTGGGGAGACAACTCGGCGCGGCCGGCCAGCTTGCAACCCTCTGGCCGTGCGGTGCAGACGGGTCGCCAACCGCAAGGCGAAGGAGCTGGCCGAACGAATGCATGTTGTTGCCGCTTCCCTTGCCTCGCTTCTCCAGCTTGCGGGTGCGAGCCGGGTCGCCCAGGCGGTCGCGATCGTCCTCGGGACGTTCATCCTTGAGGATGCAGCGACCGTTCTGGCCGCCATGCGGGCCGACGAGGGCGGGATCCAGATCTGGCTCGCGCTCCTGGCCCTCTATGTCGGGGTGGTGGTCGGTGACCTTGGGCTCTACGGCCTCGGACGCCTTTCGGCGCGGAGCGCCTGGATCGCCCAATTCGTGCCGCCGGAACGATCGCAGGCTCTCGGGAGCTGGCTTAGGGGGCGCGTGTTCAAGGTCGTGCTGGTGAGCCGCTTCCTGCCGGGTATGCGGCTTCCCGCCTACACCGCCTGCGGCTTCCTCCGCGCCGATTTCGGCCGATTTGCCGGAGCTGCCATCATCGCCACCCTGGCCTGGACGACGCTCCTGTTCGGCGTCTCGCTCCGGCTCGGCCAGGTGTTGATCGACCATTTTGGCGCTTGGCGCTGGGCTGGAGCGGCTGGCTTCGCCCTCGCTCTGCTGGTCGTCGGCCGGCTGGCGACCCGCGCGCCGTCCGCCGTCCGGTGAAGCTCGAAGCGGCACTCCGGGCCGCGCCGAAACGTGGGCGGCGAGACAAACCGGTCTCCTTTTTCGAGTTCTGGCCGGGATGGCTGTTCTACACGCCCGTGGTGCTGCATTGGATGGCGCTCGGGATCCGTCACCGCGGGATGCTGCTACCGACCGCCGCCAACCCTTTCATCACCGGCGGAGGGCTTTGCGGCGAATCGAAGACCGCCATTCTCGATCAGGTGGCGGGCGAGGCACGCCGTCTTTTGGTGCCTTACACGTCCATGGTGACCGGGGCGGATCCCGACATTGATCTCGGCCTGGCCGAACAGGCGCTGGCCGGTGCGGGCCTCGCGTTCCCGCTGGTTGCGAAGCCGGATATCGGCTGCAATGGCACCGGAGTGCGGTTGGTGCACAACCGGGAAGGCCTCGCCCGCTATCTCCGCGAGTTTCCGAGAATGCGGCGCGTCGTCTTCCAGGCGTTCGCGCCCGAGATCGGCGAGGCTGGGCTGTTCTATGTGCGCCCGCCGGGCGCGACCTGCGGGCGCATCACTTCGGTCACCTTCAAGCACGCGCCGACGGTGGTGGGCGACGGCCGAAGGACATTGCGCGATCTGATCCTGGCCGACGCGCGCGCCGGGCGAGTGCCGCATTTGTATCTTCCGCGGCTGGCGGATCGGCTGGATACGGTCCCGGCCGCGTCAGAACGGGTGCAGCTCGTTTTCGTCGGCAATCACTGCAAGGGCTCGGTCTTCGAGGACGGGCGCGGCGAAGCGACCGACGCGCTGGCCGCGGTGGTCGAGCAGGTCGCGCAGGCACTGCCGGAGTTCCACTTCGGCCGAATCGACGTCCGATTCTCGTCGCGTGCGGCCCTGCGCCGGGGCGAAGGTCTGCGGATCATCGAAATCAACGGGGTCGGGTCCGAAGCGACGCACATCTGGGACCGGAGTACAACGTTGCTGGATGCTTGGCGGACCCAGTTCCAGCACTATGGCGCCGCATTCCGTATCGGGGCGGCGAACCGCGCGCGGGGCTACCGCTCGAGTGGTTTCATGGAAACGCTTCGGCTCTGGCGGCTGCAGAAGCGGCTGCTTAGGTCATACCCGCTGAACGACTAAGCAGGCCCTTGTAGCAAATAGCCGCGCGGCGAGAATGGAACCGCGGCGGGCCGTCTATCCTTGCCCGGCTCAGGCGCCCAGGGTCCCATGCAGCAAAAGTGAACACGCGCTGAAGGCCATTCCCTCGTCCCAGAGGCCAAGGGTGGCACTTCCCAGCCGTTCTCGACGTCGCGTCGCTCGAAAGAAAGCGACGATGCTGGCGAGAGAGTACAGGAGGGCCAGCAATCGTCCGGTATCGTACCACGAGCGCAGGCCGAATAGGGACGGACCGACGGCAAAGGCGCTGACGAGCGCAAATCGGACACCGCACTCCGACAGCGCCCGCCGCGATCGTCCGTCAAAGCGCGAACTCACCATATCGCCACGTATCCGGTCAGCACTCGATCGTTGGAGCGACTCAGTGGGTGACGGGCTCAAACAGCGTCGCAGGAGACGCGCTCACTACCGGATCGACGGGCGTCGGCAGCCCATCGACCGCTCGCGCCTGGCGGGTAGCTTCGTCGGTGTTAGCCGGGCTGGTTGCCTCCGAAGGTGCTCTCCGGTCGTTGATCGGCGGGCTAGGAGGCGGGTACGGCAGCATCGCATACTGAAAACTCCGCATTTCAGGCTCCCAACGAATTTTCCTCCGTTGCACCGAGAATGAGCTTCCCCGAGTGTGAAGTCGATGTGGATTCCGGGGCGGCGAAATATGAATGCCATATAAAACTGCGATCGCTGGGCCGCCACTTTTCGGACCTCTATTTCGTCACTTGCCAATCCCCATCGCATTTATATTCGGTTTGCATAATTCTTTGCAGCGATGTGCCACGCCCTGATTCCGATCGCGTGCTGGGTCAGTCTCCGGATCGTTCTCGTGACTGCGATCGTCCCGTCCTCTGCTTTTGGCATCGGCCTCGGACGAATGCCCCGCAGACTGTCCGCTCGGTTCTCGACGGTGAGGCTGGCGGGCCAGGATAATGCCCTGCACGGAACCCGCCGCCGCCCAGCGCACTGGGGCGTCAACGGGTGATCCAGTACCGGCCCGCAACGGTGTGGGGTCGATGCCTAGGTACAGCCCAGCGTTTGCGCCCTGCGCTCCTGGTTCTCAAGCTGCTGTTGATGGTTGCAGCAGTCATCATCGGAACCGCTCTTGTCCAGAACGTGACAGAAGCGCTGATGCAGCTCGCTGGCGAGCAGCCGTCGCAAGTCGTAACGCCTTGCAGATGATCCTGCCGTGGTCGAGATCTGTATCACACTCGCCAAAACGGAAGTCTATGGAAGCAGGCTCGCAACTCGATCAACGTCGTGCGCGCGCCAGTGGGCATTCAGGCGACCTTTGCGATGTGCAACCTGAGCGCCGATCCATCGGTTCGCCACACCACTCATTGTCGAGCGACATCGATTTTATACTTTTAAAGGACAAGCTTAGCTTCCGCTAAGATCTAGCAACCGGAGTTCTCGCATGCATATCGGACCCCGAAGAGTTCCGGCCCACCCAGCCCCGCCGGTCGAGACTTTCGACTTGCAGGACGACAACTCGGCGATGCTGGACTGCATCGGCGACGTCTCGGACGTTCATGCCTTGATACTCGGCGAGCACGGGTTAGAGCTGATGTGCTCGCTGATTCGGCGCGGCTGCGCCACGGCCGCCGTGCTCAGGTTAAATGAAAAGGCTGACGCACAAACCGCAGATCTGGTGGTGATCCCGCACGCGACGGGCGTGGGCGTCGTCGAGCAGGCGAACATCGCGCCCGCGCTTTGCTCCGCGCTGCATCAGGCCTGGGAGGATGGCGACCTCGTGGGCTTCGCTCGCGTGCGGGACCTGCTCGACCCCTTGCACTCGGCGCTGTTCGCAGAGACCAACCCGATCCCGCTGAAGGCCGCATTGGCGGAGCTCTTGCTCTGCTCGGACGAGCTGCGGCTGCCGCTCACCCGCCGCACCGCTGCAACGCGCGATCGCCTCGCGCAGGTGCTGCCGAACCTCATGATTGCAGAGGAGCACGCTGCCACGATGCCGCAGGTCGGCGCAGTCGTCTCCGCATAGGATGGTCCATGTCCTACCGCGCCCTGGCGGCGCATCACTTCGCGGACATGCCTTCGCGATCGAGGACAACCTCGCCTTGATGCGATGGGCCGCCCTTGTCTCTTCCATGGGCTACCGCGTGGTCGTCAACCTCGGTTACGCCGGTTGCGACGAGGTCATCGAAGTTTTCCTCGATCCCATCCCGTCGCCGGCCTTCATCATCCAGCAAACCGAGTCCGGCGTCGTGCTGGTTGATCGACTTGGCATGACCCTCCGGTTCGCCAAATTAACGGACGTGCTGCTGGCGATGGTTCCGCTGGGGAAAGTAGCAAGGCGCGAGGTCCTGCGGGCGAGCAGACCGCCGTGGCTCCCGGTAATCTCGAGCCGGACGCACACTCTTCTGGGCGGCGCGTGGCGGTGTGCCCGGCGCATTGCTGGGCGGAGCCGGCGCGGAGGTGAAGCCGGCCGGCCGCAGGATTACGCCCGGCACCGTACAAAGTAGTTCCGGCGTTCGACCGAACCAGAGTACACCGCACGCGGGGGTTGCCAAGCAGTGTCGTTTTTTGCGAGGAACGCCCCGCCCACAGCAGGCCGGAGCCGCCGAGCGCATGACTACCCTGCAAGCGATCGTCATCGCCATCCTCCAGGGTGCGACCGAGCTGTTTCCGGTGAGCAGCCTGGGACACGCCGTTGTGCTGCCCCCGCTGCTCGGCTGGTCCATCGATCAACGGTCGCCGGCGTTTCTGCCGTTCCTGGTGATGCTGCATCTCGGCACGGCGATAGCCTTGCTGCTTTACTTTTGGCGCGACTGGTGGGCGCTGCTGACCGGGGTGCTGGGCCTCGGGCCGCGCTACCGGGTCGGCCAGAGCCGGCGCCTGCTGCTTCTTATCGTGATCGCGACTATCCCGGCTGTGGTGATCGGGTTCCTGTTCGAGAAGCCGTTGCGCAGCCTGTTCGGCACTCCCCTCGTCGCGGCCGCCTTCCTGGTCGTCAACGGCCTCCTGCTGCTGTTCGGCGAACGGCTGCGCCGGCGCAACGCCGAGCACGGCGCGCTGTCGTCCATCACCATGTTCGATTCGGTCATGATCGGCTGCTGGCAATGCACGGCGCTGATCCCGGGTATTTCGCGCTCCGGCGCGACGATTGTCGGCGGCCTGCTGCGCGGCATCGACCACGGGGGGGCCGCGCATTTCTCCTTTTTGATTGCAACCCCCATCATCCTCGGCGCCACCGCCCTGGAAGTGCCGAAGCTCCTGCACGAAAGCATCCCAGCCGGGGTGTTCGAGCTGTCGCTGGCCGCGGCCGTGATCGCCGGCGTGACCGCATTCGCGAGCACGGCCTTCCTGATGCGCTATTTCCGGTCCCACGACGCTTGGGCGCTGAACCCGTTCGCCTATTATTGCCTGGTGTTCGGGCTTGGCAGCCTCGCACTGCTGACGTTCGTCATCGGGGCCTGACAGTGGCCGATGGCGGGCCGCTCGCTGGCATCCGGGTGATCGACCTGACTACCGTCGTGCTCGGACCGTTCGCGACCCAGCTCCTCGGCGACATGGGGGCAGACGTCATCAAGGTGGAAACGCCCGAGGGCGACCACACGCGCCAGATCGGACCCGCGCGCTCGCCCGCCATGGGCGCCTATTTCATGATGTTGAACCGCAACAAGCGGAGCGTGGTGCTCGATCTCAAGAAGGCCTTGCCGCGCGCGGCGCTCGGCCGATTGATCGAAGGTGCCGACGTAGTGATGCACAACATGCGGCTGGGTGCCGCGACCCGGCTCGGGCTCGACTACGCGAGCCTCCGCGCGCGCAATGAGCGGGTAATTCTCGCTTGCGCGAGCGGCTTCCGCAAAGGCAGCTCCCTGCAGGACACCCCGGCCTACGACGACCTCATCCAGGGGCTCACCGGCACCGCCTCGCTCAATGCGGGGCCGGATGGCGCGCCGCGCTATCTCCCGACGGTCGCCGCCGACAAGGTGAGCGGGCATATGCTCGCCTCCATGGTGGGTTTCGCGTTGTTCCACCGCGAGCGCACCGGCGAGGGCCAGGAGGTCCACGTGCCGATGATGGAGACGATGCTGAACTTCATGCTGGTCGAGCACATGTGGGGCGCCACCTTGGGCGAACCCGAGCTCGGCATGGGCTATCCGCGGATGCTGACGCCTCACCGCCGGCCGTACCGCACCAAGGATGGCTTCATCTCGGTGATCGCCGTGAGCGACGCGCATTGGGCACGCATCTTCGAGGCGATCGGCCGGCCGGAACTGCTCGCCGATCCGCGTTTCTCCAGCATCGGTGCGCGTTCGGCGAACATCGACGCCTGCTACGGGACGCTCACCGAGGGGCTGCCGTCCCGCACTACGGCCGAGTGGCTCGCACTACTAAGTGCGGCCGACATCCCGTGCGGCGAGGCCAATACCCTGCCCGGGCTGCTGGAAGACGACTATTTGCGGGAAACCGGGTTCTTCCAGAATGCCGAGCATCCGACGGAGGGGCCGATAGTCGTGACCGCCATCCCGGCCGCGTTGTCCGCTTCCCCCGGTTCGATCCGGCGCTTGCCGCCGCGCCTCGGGGAGCACACGGATGAGGTGCTGCGGCAGGCAGGGTATCAGGACGACGAAATCGCGGAGATCGTGGCGTGAGCCGATGGGCGCGGCGGTTCCTCTTTGGGGCCGCGGCTGCGTTGCTCGCCGGGGCCGCCCAAATCCCCCTTGCAGCCACGCCGATCTCGCGGATGGACCTCCCCTGGTGGCGCGCCCGGCACGAAGCGGTGCTCGAGCGCATCCGGCAGCGCCCCGCGAGGCTGATCCTCCTCGGCAACTCGATCACGCAGGACTGGGAACGCGCGGGGCCGCCAGACTGGGCCGACTTCCGGCCCGGCTGGCAGCGGTTCTATGGTGATCGCGACGCCGTCAACATGGGCTTTACCGGCGACACAACGGCCAATCTGCTGTGGCGCATCGACAACGGCGAGGTCGACGGGATCGCGCCGAAGGTCGCGGTCATCCTCATTGGCGCCAACAATCTTGGCCGGCTCCACTGGTCGGCCGCCGACACGGTGGCAGGGATCGAGGCGGACGTCGCCGCGGTCCGCCGCCGACTGCCGGCAACCAAGATCATCCTGCTGAGCGTGTTGCCGAGCGACCGCTCCGCTTGGGCCACGGAAACCACGGGCGAAATCAATCGCGGGCTGCAGCAGCGCTTCGGCGGCGGCATCGTCCCCGACGTGATTTACCTCGACGTCACTGGGGTGTTCATGCGCGACGGCCGGCTCGACCGGGACCTGTTCCTCGACCCCAAGATGACGCCGCCCCGCCCGCCCCTGCATCCCTCGGCCGAAGGGCAGGCTAGGTTGGCGGCCGCGATCGAGCCGACCCTGGCGCGCCTCATGGGCGACCAGGAGCGCAGCGCCAGCCGCTGATCTTGTTTGAGATCAGCCGAGGGCTTGTTCCAGCATTTCGAGCACCTCGCGCGCGAAGCGGCGCATGTTGGCGACCCGATCCTCGCGGCCGGTTTCCAGTGTCGTCGCCCGCTCGGTCGGTCCCGCCAGAGCGAAGCAGGTGTGCCCGGGCTTGTCGCCGTAACGGTTGCCGGTCGGCCCGGTGGCCCCCGTCTCGCCCACGCCCCAGGTCGCGCCGAGCTTGTCCCGCGCGTGCCGCGCCAGTAATTGCGCGTAGGGCTCCGTCGAGGCCCGGAGACCCTGCATGGTTGCATCGCTGATGCCGGCGAGCACATCGCGTGCTCCGCGCGTGTAGATCACGCCGCCGCCAAGGAAATACGCCGATGCGCCCGGTACCGAGAGCAGCGCCGCCGAGACCAGGCCGCCGGTAGAGGATTCGAACACCGCGATCGTTTCACCACGCGCCTTCAGCCGCGCGCCGATCCGCTCCGCTATGGGCAGCAATTCCTGCATGGCGTTCACCTTGTGCGCTCGGAGGCAAACGTGGCACGCGCCGCGCGGACGGGCAACGCGCGACACGGCGGTCCTCGGCGTGTCCTCGCGGCGACGAATTCGCCCCTTCATGCGCGACGACGGCGGGCTCGAGTTCGACGTGATCTGGAGTGGCGACGGCCATCCCCACTGCGAAGTCACCCGACCGATGCTCTTGCGCTTCGACCAGGCTCGCCCGCCTTCCAAAATCCGCTCGGCGGCGATACGTTATGATTACGGCCTGAACGTTCAGTTGCTGGAGGCTTGCATTGAAAACCGCCATCGTGACCGCGCTTGCGCTCGCAGCGCTTGGTCTAGCCTCTCCCGCCAATGCCGTCACCTGCGCCAATGGCGTCTATCGCGCGGGCTGCGCAGGTCCAAATGGCGCAGCCGTGGCGCGTAAGCCGTTACTCCTATCACCAACCCTACCCTCCGAGCTATTATCATCGACCGCCGGTAACATGTGCCAATGGCCCCTATCGCGCGGGCTGCGCGGGTCCAAACGGCGCGGCAGTCGTGCGTAAACCTTACTGATGGCCCAACCGGTGCAGCGCGATTATTCGCGATCAGGCTTGCGACAGACTGCTGCAGCGGCAAAACGATTGCCTAGGTCAATGGTCGGACAATCGGTCCATCAACGCGAGCAGCACGCCAAGAACGCCAATCCCCAACATGATAGCCAGCTGCCACATAGCATCAGCCTTTTGAACCCTGTCGATGTACACGAATGTCTCAAGGATCTGGACAGCGGCGATCGCGGCCGACAAGGGAACTAGCGTCAGTTTCACCTTGCCGAGCTCCAGCCAGGCAAGGTCGGATTTGCTCGCGCCGCCGAACGCAGAATCAATGAAGTTCACCCACCCTGACAGCATCACGGTCAGCAGCAGATTGCCCACGAACGCCAGATCGATCAGCTTCAGAGCTGTCAAAATGGTTTCGTTGACGTCCATGGACAGGATGCGCGGGATCGCGACGATGAGCGTTTGCGCGAACTTCACAATGAGCATGAGCAATGCCGCCATCAGCCCGATGTAGAGCGGCGCGAGAAGCCACCGGGACGCGAACACCGTTTTCCCCGTGCTCCATCGGCCTCGCCCGGCGAGTTCCTGGTCTCGTTCCCGCCCGAAACTCACGTCGGCCATCGTTCGCTTGAATTCACAAGGTCAGGCCGACTGCCCAGATCGGCCTCCACTTTCACGTGCGTGCCCGGTCTGTGGCGGCGGACATGGTCAGCCGGCGACCCACGGACGCGGTAGGATTCCCGGTTGCGTAAGTCTGCGATCGTTCCTGCCTCCGGCACGGATTTGCACAGGGACGTGAATGCCACGAAAACGCCCGCCGCAGTAGCCTAGCCGCCGGAGGGTCAGTGCAGAACCAGACGATCGGCCCGAGCGCGAGATGTGGACCAGCCCGCGACGCCGAGACGGTTCCAGGGCTCGCGCTGAGGAGTAGCGATTGGCCTCGCCCATGGAACCCATGCTCACAATAAGATTTATTCCAACCGTAAACCGTGCCAACATCGCTCGCCAAAAGTGGCAAGAATGCTGACTAATCAAAAAAGAGACGCCGGCTCGTTGCCGAGCCGGCGCAAGTTGGTTGAAGCTGTGAAAGGTCCGATCCAAACCCAGCTTCGAGGGCTACATACCTTAAAGCCCCTCTGGGGTCGCATCACGGGAGGCGGAGGTTGAATCACAACAAGTTTAGGTTGTTGAGATCGCCACCCCACACAACTGTCACTGGCGCGGAGCCCAGCTCGATTGTCGCCGGCGCTTGTCAGTAGCAGCCAGGGGGTGAGTGTGTCCGGCCTCCGCCCGCGAGCGCCCCCGAGCCGAACCCCAAGCCCAGGCGCTTAATCAAGGAGGCTACCGATTCGTTCCGCCCACTCTTCTGGTTTTGGTCAGCGGTCTCGTTCTGATTGCGTGTACACAGCGACCCTTGCCGTTTCCTCCAATCCCTGCGCCCCAGGCGGAGGAGGTCCCGGCTCCCCCAGTCTGGTACACCCCCTTGATCTGGCAGCCCGGACACTACGACTGGGACGGAAGCCACTATGTCTGGAGCAAGGGAGAATGGACGGACAAGGCGGGGAAGGGCACGCTTTGGCAGGACGGCTATTGGGAGCAACAGGGGGACAATTACGTCTGGGTCCGCGGACACTGGTTATAGTTCCTACATTCGTCTAACCCCCGAGCCCGCGGGCGGGGCCGGAATGTCGAGCTGAATTGCCGAATCACTTCCGGAAAAGCGAGAAAACCAGCGTGGTAGCCAGATATCGAGCCCTGGAGCGAGCCGGCCGAAGGCTGCGGCTGTTCGTCGCCGGGCTGGTTACCGTGGCCCCAGGTGGCGCTCCGCAGGCCGGCACCACGCCGGCGCATGTTGCCCTCGTCATTGGCAATAGCATTTACAGCGCCATGCCGGCGCTCCCGGGGTGCCGAGTATCCGCGCATAGCATTGCGGCAGCGCTACAACGCGCGGGCTTCGCCGTCACCGAGCGATATGATCTAAGCAACGGTGAGATGTCGGGCGTTGCGGCGGATCTGGTCGGGCAGGTTGCCGGAGCACCGGGCGGGACGGCGGTAGTTTACGTATGCGGCTACGCGGTCACCTACGGTGGCAGGAATTTCCTGCTGCCAACGTCGGCCAATCTCGAACGCGACACGGACGCTCTGACCCAGGGCATTCTGGCCACATCGTTCCGGTCGGCACTGGGGCGAAACGGCGCGTCGGCTCTCGTGCTTCTCGACACGGTCGCTTCGCCCAACGCAGGCTCAGCGAGCCTGCAGACGACGGCGCTGCAACCGATGCCGGGGATCGCCTCGGCCATCGCGCTGGAAGGCTCTGCGACCGCCGCGACGCCTTTCGCCACTGCAATCGCTCGGGCCCTCGACCAATCTTCCGCGCCAGGCATGAGCGAGGCCAACGCCATCCTTTCCGAGATTGGCCGCACGCTCGCGCAGACGCCCGGCGTCAAGCTGAGCATGGAGGCGTCGCCCACCCCGGTCTACCTCGCGGGCCGTCCGGCGCCGCCCGCAGGTGCCGGCGCCGTTACAACCGGGTCCGAGTCGCCCGTGCGAGCTTCCGAGGCGAACGCGCCGCAGGCCGGCGGGTCGGCTGCTCGTCCCGCCGCGGCCCCGGCGCTCCCGGACGAGGAACATATGACGGAGGACGACCGGCGCAGGGTCCAGACCGCGCTTGCGCATCTTGGCTATTATGACGGCAAGATCGACGGCATATTTGGACCGGATACGCGAGCGGCCATCCGGCGATTTCAGCACGAGATCGGCGCGCCCATGACCGGACGGCTCGCGGCTGGACAGGCAGACACCCTGCTGGCGCGCGGGTAGCTCGAGTGGCCGCGCGCGATATGCCGGCCGGTAGGAGGCGGAATGGGCCTGCGTGCGAAATTCAACCTGCTGATGTTGCTGCCGCTCCTGCTGGGTTTGGCCCTGGCGGCCGCATTTTCGTGGCCGATCGTGTATCGCCAGGCTCGTACGGCGGCGCTGCAGGACGCGGCGATCATGATGGCCGGAGCTTCTGCAATCAGCATCTACACCGACCGCGAGATCGCGCCACTGCTCGAAGCGCAGCTCAAGACCCGGTTCCTGCCGCAAAGCATTCCGTTCTGGGCGGCGCAAACGAATTTCCGCAGCGTCACAGCACAATTCCCAGAGTACACCTTTAAGCAGCCGACGCTGAACCCGACCAATCCGGCGGACCGGCCGACGGACTGGGAGGCCGATATCATCGAGGCGTTCCGCCGCGATCCCAAGCGAGCCGATCTCGTCAGCGAAAGAGCAACTCCCGAGGGGCCCGTCCTCACCTATGCCCGGCCAATCAAGGTGAGCGACCCCGGATGCCTGCAATGCCATTCGACCCCTGCAGCCGCGCCCCCGACCATGATCGACCTCTATGGCTCGGATAAGGGTTTCGGCTGGAAGCTGGGTGACATCGTCGGAGCTTCGGTCGTCTCCGTGCCTATGCGCGTCGCGCTCGCGGACGGGATGCAGACATTCGAGTTCCTGCTCGCAGGCTTGGCGGCGATATTCCTGATCGTCTATCTGGCCATGAACTTGTTGCTGCAATTCGTCGTGCTGCGGCCGATACGCCGGCTGTCCGCAGTGGCCGACGAAGTCAGCACCGGCAACATGGATGTTCCCGAATACAAGCCCCGCGGTCGGGACGAAATCGCATCCCTGGCCCAATCCTTCAATCGGATGCGCCGCAGCGTGACGAGCGCGTTGCGCCTCCTCGAACGGTGAACCCCGCGAGCGACCTGCCATCCGCGATTGGACGTTATCGCATCGACGGGATGCTCGGTCGCGGTGCGATGGGGGTGGTGTATCGCGCTTACGACCCGGAAATCGATCGGCCGGTTGCGATCAAGCTGGTGCGGGCGGATCTGCTCGTAGGCGAGTTGCGAGAGGAGTATCTGCAGCGGTTCCGGCGCGAGGCGCAGGCTGCGGGACGGTGCAGCCATCCCAACATCGTTGGACTGTACGATGTCTCGGTGGATAACGCCGGCAATCCCTTCCTGGTCATGGGTACGTCCAGGGCACGAGCCTCGACCGGCTCATCGCCAACGGACGCGTTTTCAACCCGGAACAAGTGACGGTCGTGGGCTTGCAGGTTCTCGACGCCCTCGCCTGCGCGCACAACCTCGGTGTAGTGCATCGTGACGTCAAGCCTGCCAACATCCTGTTGCTCGACGCATCGCAAGGCGACTTGCGGGTGAAGGTGACCGACTTCGGGATCTCGCGCATCGTAGCGAACGATATGACACAGGTCGGGACGGTGATCGGTACGCCGAGCTACATGTCGCCCGAACAATGCCTCGGCGATGAGGTGGGCCCGCAAAGCGACCTCTTTCAGCGGCAAGCGTGTTCTACGAGATGCTGTCGGGACACAAGGCTTTTACGGATACCAGTATCGGCCGGCTGACCGTCAAGCTGGTGCAGGAGCCGGCACCGCCCATTCAGGGCCTGTCGCCGCAGTTGCAGGCGGTGCTGGAACGAGCGCACGCGAAGCGCCCAGAGGAGCGGTTTGCCTCCGCCACTGCAATGGCCGACGCGTTGCGGCAGACAATGCAATCCGCGAGTGCTTCGGGCCCGGCAAGGCCCGCAAACACCATCGTGCTTCGACCGCCCTCGACGCGCACGGTGCAGGCCGTGCCGGTGGACTCGGGCGTCACACGCGATATCGAACGGCTGCTCGCTGCGTATGTCGGCCCGCTCGCCCGGCATCTGGTGCAACGGGCGCTCGAACAGCCCGGATCGGCCGATACGTTCTTGCAGTCGCTCGCGGCGGCCATCGAAGATCAGGCACAACGCGCGAAGTTCCTGAGCCAGGCGGGAAATGCGCTGCGTTCTTCGACGTCGGCGTTCTCGGGCAGCGGGGCGACACAGGCAACCAGGCAGCCGGCCACCCCGAGCCGCGTCCCTGCCGAGGCGTGCGAGCGCGTCGCACGGGATTTGGCCCGGCATCTCGGGCCGATCGCCCCGGTTCTCGTGCGTCAAGTCGCCCTCTCCGTTGCGTCCGTCGAGCAACTCCGCGCGGCCCTCGCGCCGCACATTGATGATGAGGCAGCGCGCCGGGCGTTTCTCGCCGGCCGCTGAGCGCAGGATCTGCCTACCGATACTCGTGCCGTCAGCAGGCGCCCGCGAGGCGCCATACCGGCAGCCGCCGGTCCAGCAGCGTTTCGCTAACCGGCCGAAACTGAGCGGCGGTATCGGCGGCCATGCCGGCGCCAGCCGCCCAGGCGGTCGGATCGCCCTCGCCCTGCTCGGTGAGCATGTCCAATGCCAGGAGTTCGACGGGAAGACACGCCAGCCCGGCGCCAAGTCGAAAGCTGGCCATCGCGACGCCGGCATCGCTCCGGCCGCTGCGCAGCAGTGATCGCGCGAGGGTGTGGTTGAAGCGTTGCGCGGTCCACTCGGGTGCGGCCCCGGCGCGGGCCACCACGATGGCTTGGCCGGTACCCAGAAGCATGCCGACCAGTTCGGCCGGATTGTCCCGCCGGCCCTGCAGCTCCGGCAGCGACAGCAGATCGGCCACCATCAGCGGAGCGCGCCCGAGGGCAATAATCGACTGGCTCGTAGAAGGACCGTTCCAGTGTCGCCTGACCGGCGGGCAAGGTGGCCTCGTAGACAAATTCGTCGGGGCGGACCGTGAGCGACAGGGTCAGCTCGCGCAGCGCCGCATCGCGCTCGGCATTGCTGATCCGGCGCGGGCCGCGGACGAACACGTCATGCCGCAAGCTTCGCGGGTGGCACATGTCCTTGACCAGCTCGCGCATCAACGGATCGTCGAACCGCTCCTGCACAGCCCGCTGTGCCTCGGTCAGCATCAGGGTCGGGAAGTTCTCCAGCAGGTCGGCGGCGGCAACCCATTCGAGCTTCGCCGGCCGCAGCGCCGCCGCCACGTCCGCGTGAAAGACCGGGCGCCACGAAGCGTTCATGTACCTCGTGCGCCAAATACTCCGTCGGCATCTTTTCAATGCGCGCCACGAGGTTGTCGCCGAACGGCGTGCGAACGAGATGGCGCGCCTCGGCCGCGTGCAGCGCCTTGACCACCTCGGCAGCCGCCCTCACCTGCCGGTCGCTGCGGAATGCGAGGCGGGAGCCCGCCTCGAACAGGAGGCGCTGAAGCCCAAGTCCTCCCTGCCAGCCCGGGAGCGAGTTGTAGCTGACGTGCAGCACGCCGCCGGCCCGCAGCTTCGCCGCCAACAGCCGCACGATCCCGTCCTGCACCGGAGCGGCGACCCAGCTCCAGACGCCGTGCATGCTGATGACGTCGGCCTCAGGAATAGCTGGGTCCGCTTCGTCGGCAAGCCGCCCGAGGTCGGCCTCATGGAAAGTAATGTTGGACAAGCCGGCGGCGGCGGCGAGCTGGCGAGCCTCGGCGATGTGAGCGGGGTTGAAGTCGACGCCGGTCACGTGCCAACCGGGATTGCTCGCCGCCAGCACCAGCGCGCCGAGACCCCGCCCGCACCCGAGTTCGAGGTACAACATGGCTTCGTAAAGTGCGGGGATGTTGCTGGCGACGTTTCCTAGCAGGCAGGCCACAGCTAGCTCGGTCGGTGATTGCTGGCGGTAGTAGCCAGACAGATAGGCGATATCGGTGACATAGCCGCCGCCCCAGCTCACGACGTAGCCGCCTCTCGCTGGACGACGTCTTCCTCGAAGTTCGCCTCGTCGGCGGGTCGAGGGCGCGCCATCGCGCTCAGCGGCAGCCAAGTGTTCCAGCCGAGCCGGGGCGCCGGATCGGCCGCCCGGTCGAGCGCGAGCGGCGGCACCTCCGCCGGATCCAACACCGGGTTCACCGCGAACCCGATCTCGGGAGGCAAAAAGGCGCGCACCAACGAAACCAAGCGCGCCAGGGCCGGACGGTCCGGCAGCAGCGCCTCGAACGCGGCGCGGCGCATCGGTCCAATGCGCAACACGACGCGGCCCTGCAGATCCCAAGCCCGGACGCCGATCGCTGCATCCACGCCAAGCCGGTTCCAAGTTCCGGACACCAAGCCGAGCGGAAGTCGGGTCCGGTCACTCGATTGCAGCGTCAGCCAGGCTCCTGCAAATTGCTCCACCTTGACGGCCTGCCCCAGCCAATCGGAAACGAGCGATTGCAGCCGCTCGGCCGAGCGGGGGTGCGCGGCAAAGAACCCCGAGTAATGCAGCAACGGGTCCGTGCCGGTCAGCAGACGGTCTCTCATGCCCGCCGTGGCGTAGCCGGTCAGTGCGAGGAGCGCTTCCGCGGTCGGGTCAGGGTTCGGTGGGTCGGTCAGCGCGGCCAAGCTCGCCGAACGATGCGGGCGGTATTTGGCGCCGGCGCGGGCGAACAGTGCCACCAAGCGGTGCGAAAGAATGTCCAGAAACTCGTGCAGCGCGGGCGATCGGTCGCGCAGGGCGGCGGTGACGGTCTCACTATAAAATCGCGGGAGTACGCCCGACGGACCAGTTAGTCCCATCACGCTAACGGTGGCACGCGGCGCTCGACCGTTCTCGCCCTCGTGCAGGGCCGGAACATCGGCGGATGGAAAGGCAAGTCCCGTCGGGGAGCGAAAACGGACGGCTTCGGCCGGGTCGGCGCGGCGGGCCGCCCGAAGCAGGAGGCCGACGGCGGCATCAAAGCCGAACCTTCGAGGCTCCGCGAATAGGCGCTGGCGCAGCGTGGGCTGCCGTCTCACAGCAAAACCCGGGCCCCTGCTCTAGCGGGCCAGGATGCCACCACGCCAGGGCGGCCACGTAATACCGCACGCGTGCGCACGAAGGCATTGACGGTGGCGTGCAAGGCGAGAAACCGCTCCATCACGGCTGCGAGCAGGAAGAGCCCTCCGGTCTGCCAGGTGGCGGCGTCGTACTCCAGGGTCACATCGAGCCCTCGGCAGAACGAACCGGCGCGGCTGCCCGGTACACGGGCAGTCCCCGGCGCTGTCGAGACGCCGACCAGGCTGTCGATCGCAGCCCGGCTCTCAGCGGTGCCACGCAGATCATAAAGGCGCAGGACTTCCTTCAACGACTGCGCGCCGGCTTCTCCGCCGACAATGGAGAGGTGGCCGAGCGACAAGTGCGAGACGAGTCGCCAATATCCACTCTCGCGCAGCGGCGCGCGCAAGGTAGAGGTGGGCGCGGTGAGGCAGGCGACGCCGGCCACCGAGCCCAAACCCTCGACCAGACGAAGGCGCGGCTGGCCACCGCCGAAGGGAAGTTGCGTCGGCAGATCGCGATTGAGGCAGAGCGCATCGACGGACAGCACCGCATCCGCCGGCCGATCGACGTCGATTGCCGGATCGTGCGGGGCGAGAAACACCTCAGTGCCGCCAATAGGGGCAGCTCCTGGTCGGCGGGTGACGTGATAGAAACCGGCACCCTCCCCGGCCGGGCCCGCATCTTGGGCAAGCCGGTAGAACGGAACCCAGGACCGCACGGAGCCGTCGGCGCGCGCCTCGCGCACCCGCTCGACCCCCCAGATCTCGAGCCCAGCCGGACGGCGCGGATCGGCCACCAGCCGGTATTCGGTTTCGGTGTGGGTAAGCGGCGTCGGCTCGCAGGCGTGCGAAAACAGGTTGACGATCGGCGTGCAGCCGAGCGCGAGCGAGTCGACCCCCAGAACCCGCTCGAGCTCGGGCGCGGCGCGATCGAGATAGACGAAGATCTCCAGCTGCCGACCGGCCCCGACCAGCGTCTTCGCCTCGATCCGGCTCAGATCGACAAACAAAAACTTCTCCGGAAACGCGAAGTACTCCGTCAGCAGGCGAAAGCCGGAAAAGCTACGGGCGGGCCAGGGAAACACTGCTTCGTCCGCTGCAAAGCCGACTGGCTGGATCACGTCGGGGGGCAGCAGGACGGGCGTCGGATCGGCCGGCGCACCCGCATACGCGACACCGAGCGTGTGGCCACAGAGCAGCTCGTAGAGCGGCATTGCGGACGCACCGCGCAAGAAGAAGCGCAACCGGTCCACACCCAGCTCGCTGAAGGTCATCTCTGGCGCCATACAGCGCAGCGCGATTCGCAGCACCGCGGTCGCGCCCGGCGCGCGCGGATTGGGCGGCGCGGCGAGCGGCAAGCCGGACAGGCGCAGAGTTTCGATCTCGACGGGCCAGAGTGTCGTCGGATAGGCGGTGCGAAACCGGCATGGTTGACCGGCGACCGGCTCCGTATCGAGCAGGACATGCCGAGCGATCTGCAACGGCACACGAACGTCCGGCTGGGGCGTGAACTGCGCAACGGCGCAGGACGGCACCGGCGCGAGATAGTGCGGGTACAGAACCCCGAGCAGCGCGTCGGTCAGTTCGGGGAACTCGTCATCCAGCCGGTGATGCACGCGCGCCGCCAGGAACGCGACGCCTTCCAGCAGGCGCTCGACGTGCGGATCATCGGCGGCGTCGGCCGAAAGTCGCAATCTACCGGCGATCTTCGGATAAAGCTGGGCGAATTCCGCACCCAGCTCGCGCAAGGCTTCAAGCTCGCGATTGTAATAAGGTAGTAGCGCGTCAGACATCGTCGCTCGGGCGCACGACGACCTTGTCGACATTGGCGTCCATGAACGTGTCGAACGCGACCGGCTCAGGGGCAGGCTCCGCGCGCAGCATGGCCTCGATGCGGAGCCGCAACGTCGCTTCCAGTTTGTCAGGGCTGGCGGCGATGCTAACCCGCACGCTGGTGAACCGAGGTTCGAAGCGGCGAATGGTATCCTCGATGTCGGCGCGAAGGCTTTCGCGGCGGCGCGGGTCCGCGAGCGTCGCCGCCATCACGTCCGGGATGCCATAGCCGAGCGGGGAAACGCGGAGCGAAGGATACGCTGGCGGCAACGGAAGCCAGGGCCGGCGGGCATTGAGCAGAGCCTCGATATCGCGTCGGACGGCATTGCGCAGGGCCAACATGGCGTCCGTGGCTGAGAGCCCGGGATCGCGCGGGTCGTCCGGCGCATCGTCCAGAAGCCGATCGAGCAACGGCAGTTGAACGCGTGCTGCGCGACGCGAGGCCTCGGCGCGCGGGTCGGCTCTCGGGCGATAGCCGCTCATGCCCCGAAATCAAGCTCGCCGAGCGCGCTGGCTTCGAGCGCCTCGTCCCCGGCGAGAAAGATACGCTGACCGAGACCGCGCACCGGGGCGCCGGCCTCCTCGATCCATTCCGTGGCCCGGCCGAGCCGGAGCGCATCGGGCAGCGCGGGATCGTCGGACCAATAGTTAACGGGCATGTACACATCACCGTCCGGGCCGTCTTGCACCGAGACGCTCACCCGCCGCCAGCGAAGGTCCCTAGGGCGCGTCACGGGGTGAAATTCCATGCTCGCCACGCGCTCGGTCGGAATCCAGTAGTACTTCCCTGTCGTCGTCAGCACCTCGAAGAAGCCGGCGCACATGTCGTCCGCGTCACGAAAGTCGTCGAACGACGTGGCACCGCTGCGCCCCGGCGCACGCGGCCGCACGGCCTCGGCCTCGTCGGCATGCGCCTTGGCCGCCCCGAGATCGCCGGCACGCAGGGCAACGGCGGCCGCGAGGCTTGCCTGCTGGGCGGGCGTCGGATCACCGAGGAACTCGGGCACGCGGCCGTCACGATGAAGCTGGCGGCGCGCGGTCTCGGCACGCAAGAGCTGGCGAAATTCAGCGACCGTTACGGCACCCCCCGCATCGACGGTCGCCGCCGCGTCCAGGATCACGTCGGCTCGTTCGAGGTTGCCCGCGAGCAGCAACAGCTCGGCGAGCAGGTAACGGGCGCCGAAGTCGGCCGGTGCGCGGCGTACGGCGCCCCCGGCCGCCTCGACCGCCTCGGCAAGCCGGCCGGCACGGAACAGGGCCGCCGCGTCCATCCCGCTCTCGGACATCCTCGTTCTCCCCGTTCGCTCGCCGTACGCCTCACCCGGCGCCGGGCGCGGTGATCTCGGTCACTAGGCGAAAGCTGGCGGAGACGTCGTCGAGTTGGAAGTGCGGCTGAAGGTGGATGACGCAGCCGTACACTCCCGGCCGACCCGGCCGCTCCCCCACGCTGACACGACCGCCGATCAGCGGATACTTGGCCCGCGCTTCGGGCCCGGCATTGACGCTGGTATTGATGTAACCGGTAAGCCAGGACTGCAGCACGCGCTCGATCTCGTCGGCGGTGCGGAAGCTGCCGACCATTTCGCGGCCGAGCACCTTGATGTAGTGGGCGAAGCGCGAGACGCAGAGCATGCTGTTCGTTTGTGACGAGATGCGGGCGTTGGCACGCGCCGCGGCGGCATCGGCCCCAGTGAACTGGGCGGGCACCTGCAGGCTCCGGACAGTGCTGAACGCCGCCTCGGTCCCGAACGGCAGGGCGCAAAGCGGCGTCAGTCCCGTCTCGACCAGGCTGCGCTCCTGCCTATCGGTCAGCACAAGATCGAGCGAGGCCCGGCACCAGACGTGGTCGGGATCGGTGCGGAACGGCTCGTCGGGGAGATCGGCAACGAGGCCACCGCCACGCCGCCCGGCATCGACGCCGCGGATGTCGGCAGGCCACGCGTGATCGACGAAGGCGCGTACCACGTTGGCGGCAAAGGGGAAGCCCGCGCTCATCCAGCAGCGGTGCTCTGCCTCGGGCGCGTATTCGGCGTAGCGGAAGCCGTCGATCCGCGCGGGATCGTCCGCCCATGGTTGACGCGCCAACACGCGGGGCAGCACCACAGAAAGGAATCGCGCGTCCTCACGCCCTGCGATCGAGCGCCAGCGGG
The DNA here is from genome assembly GCA_963757115.1 of uncultured Alphaproteobacteria bacterium. GTDB lineage: Bacteria > Pseudomonadota > Alphaproteobacteria > Acetobacterales > Acetobacteraceae > CAVWQV01. The sequence goes on from CAVWQV010000007.1 coordinate 78,523, forward strand.
CATGATCGGCCGCCCGCATGGGCGCCGCGGGATCAGCGCTGGCAGCGAGATCCGCGAAGCTATCAGCCTCGAGCAGCGCGGGAGAGGCCGACAGCACGGTCGGTGCGAACGCCGCCGCCGCGACGCTGGCAAGCGAGGAGAGCGCCAGCACGTCGTCGGTCGGCGCATCGCGGTCTCGGGAGTGGCGCAGCTCGTGGTCGATGACGAGCAAGCCGATCGGCTCGCCGCCGGGCATGCCGAACTCGTCCTCGTAAACCCGCCGGAAAAGGTTGCTTTGATCGAACTCGGGTGCGCGCTCAAGGTCGCGGCAGAGCTCGGGCCAGGACAGACTCAAGACCTTCACCTTGACGCGCGGCGACGCGTCGATGCCGGCGAGCAGCCAGTGAAGCCCGCGCCATCGCCCCTCAAACCGACGCAGCCGTTGCGCATGGAGGATGGCGTCGACCTGCTCCCCGAGCAGGGCATCGATCGCCGCGATGTCACGGTCAAGCGCCGCGCGTAGCCGGCCCGGCTGGCGGAGGAGATCAGCAACGAATGCTGCGCCATACCATTCGATTGCGAAGGTGCCGAGCGGAGCAGCAAGCGCGGCTGCCAGCGACGACGCCACTACCCTGTGCGCGGCGCCGAAGAAGCCGCCGGCAAGCACGGCGTGCCGCAGCGGCCGGGTCGTCGCGTCGGTATCGTCGGCGGGGTAGTTTTGCGGGTCTGGTGTACCGACGGCCGCGTCCCACCCGCCGGACATCACGAACCTATCTCCTCACGGCCGCGCTATAGCTACGCCTTCTGCGGAATGCGTGCGACCATACGCAGGCTGGTGGTGAGTTCCTCCATCTGCAGCCAGGGACGCAAATAAGCGATTGCGTTGTACGACCCGGGCCGGCCGGGGATTTCCTTCACCTCGATACGCGCCTCGCGCAGCGGGTAGCGCGCCTTGCTCTCCTGGCCAGCGTTCTCGTTCGTGTTGACGTAGTTGTTGATCCAGCGATTGAGCCACTTCTCGCAGTCGGTCGCCTCCATGAAGCTGCCAACCTTGTCGCGCGCCATTACCTTCAAGTAGTGGGCGAAGCGGCTGCTGGCCATGATGTAAGGCAGGCGCGCCGAGATCGCGGCGTTTTCGGTGGCTGCGGGCCGATCGTATTCCTTGGGTTTCTGTGCCGTCTGCGCACCGAAGAACACCGCGAAGTCCTGGTTCTTGTAGTGGCAAAGCGGCAGGAAGCCGAGCTTGGAGAGCTCGAACTCACGGCGGTCGGTGATGCCGATTTCGGTCGGGCACTTCAGATCGAGGTCGCCGTCATCGGAGGTGAAGGTGTGGGACGGGAGGTTCTCAACCTTGCCTCCGCCCTCGGCGCCGCGGATGGCGGTGCAGAACCCGTATTTGGCAAAAGCGTCGGTCAGCCGCGTGCCGGCCACGTAGGCCGCATTCATCCAGCAGTAGTCATTGTGAGGCATCGGCTTCGCCGCGCCCGCCGCATCGAACGGCGCCTCCTCGTAAGCGAACTCGTCGATCGGCTTGGTGACGCGACCGTACGGCAGGCGCGCGATGACGCGGGGCATGACTAGGGAGACGAAGCGCGAATCCTCGCTGTCACGGAAGCTGCGCCACTTCGCGTATTCGACCGTGTCGAAGATCTTGGCCAGATCGCGGGGTCTGGAAAGCTCGGTCCAGTCCTCGAAGCCGAACATGCCGGCGCCCGCGGCGGAGATAAACGGCGCAAACGCGGCGGCCGCGACATTCGAAACAAGCCGCAGTGTTTCGACGTCGTCCGGGTGATTGGTCCACTCGTAGTCGCCAATCAGCGCTCCGTACGGCTCGCCGCCCGGCATGCCGAACTCGTTTTCGTAAATCTTTTTGAAGAGCTGGCTCTGATCGAACTCGACCGCCCTGGACAGGTCGCGGTTGAGGTCCCGCTTGCTGGCGTTCAGCAAGCGTATCTTGAGGCTGGTCCCAGTCTCGCTGTTCATCACGAGGTGATGGAGGCCCCGCCAGCTGCCTTCCAGCTTCAGGAACTTCGGGGCGTGGACGATTTCGTTAAGCTGCGCCGACAGCTTCCGGTCGATGGCCGCGATTGCCTTATCGAAGGTGCGGGTTAGATTGCGGTCGAATGTGACGGTGCCGCTCAGCGCCTGCTCAACAAGGGTGCGCACCAACTCCTGCGCGCGCTCGGGTTCGGTCTGCTTGGTCGCGCCGACGACTTGATCCAGCAAGCTGGCGCCGGCGGTTTCAGTCGCGACGCCGGCGGCGGGTGCGCTCTGGGCTCCGGACATGGTCAGACCCCTTCCTTGCCGACGCCAAGCTGGCCGGACAACGACTTCAGCTCGCCCTCGTTCTTGAGGACTTGCTCCAGCAGGTTCTCAAGCTCGTCGGAGCGATCCACCTTGCTCATCAGGTCGCGCAGCTTGTTGCGGGTTTCCAGCAGCGCCTTGAGCGCGGGCACCTGCTCGACGATGCGGCCGGGTTCGAAATCCTCGATGCTATTAAACTTGAGGTCGACCGCCATCTGCGAACCGTCATCGGCCAGCTTGTTGTCCACCTTCAGGTTCAGCCCTGGGGCGAGGCGTGCCATCACGTCGTTGAAGTTGTCGCGGTCGATCTGGATGAACTTGCGTTCGGAGAGCGGGCGCAGCGGCTGCGTCGGGTCGCCCGAGAAGTCCCCGAGCACGCCGACCACGAACGGCAATTCGCGTACAATCTGCGCGCCCTCAGTCTCCACCTCGTAGGTGATGTGGACGCGCGGCTTACGCACCCGGTTCAGCTTGTCGTGGATGCTGCCACTCATTCCGAGCACTCCGCCGCGCTGGCTTGTTTTGGTCACGGTGCGGCCGGCCGGGCGGCCCGCCGCGAACCATACTGACCGGAATGGTTACGCCATAGAGCCCTGCCAGGCAAGCTTTTGGCGCGCTTCGGCGCAAGGCGATGGAAGCCTCATCCTACTCCGCCTCGCCGGCGGGCTTGATGCCGAGCCTGGTCAGCACCTCGTTGCGCGCGGAAGCATCCGGCATAACCTCCTGCAGCAGTTCCGGCCAGCTCATTCGGCCGCGCCGGATCGCCTCCTCCAGCGTGTAGGCGAGCGGCGAGTGCGGCTCGCTACGCCTGAAAAAGTCGGCGATGCGGGCGAGTTCGCGGAGCATCTCGTCGCGGGTGGCGGCCCGGCCAGGAGCTTCGACTGGTTGAGCTCGGCCGCCGGATGTCGCTTCCTCGAGTGCAGGCGCCGGCGGGCCGGGCAGCGTCGTGTCCGGCAAGTCCACGCTCGGCGGAGCATAGATTTCGGCGAGCTTGCGTATCTGCACCAGCAGCTCGCGAACCCCGTTGGTGGGCGGGCTGTCAGCGCCGGCCGCCGTATCGAGCCTCGCGCCGAGCGCACGCCACGCTTCCAGGGCGCCGTCCGCCTCCCGCAGCAAGGCGGTCAGCTCGGCCGGGCTCGTTGCGCGAGCGTCCTCCTCGAGATCGGAAAAGACCGGGGTTCCCCTCTCATGGCGCTGCTGGCGGTCCGCGTCCTTCAGCCCCTCGGCCTTCGCGGACTGCTCATACTGCCAGAACTTGAGTGGGGTGCCGTCGCGGCGTTTGAATACGACCAACTTGCGCAGCGGTTGGATGAGCGTGCCGTCGCCGCCCGAGCCGTTCAGTCCCGTGATCGGGGCAACGCGGGTCTCCATCCCCTCTTCGTCAGGCAGAGGATAAAGGCCCTCCCAGAAGCGCTCCACCAGTCCGTCCATCAGCAACACCGCGGCGGTGAAGCCGCGCAGTCCGTCCAGGCGCAACGCCGCTTCGGTCAACCAGGCGGCTATTTCGAAGTCCTTGCTCCGCGTCGCAATCGCTTCGAGCGCGAGCCGGCGCACCGTCCTCCAAGGCTGCGGCACGGCTGCGTCGATGATGCCGTTCTGATCGGCGTCCCGTTCTTCGGCCCTCGCCTCCGCGCGCGCGTCGCGCAGGCGAAAATATGGCGACTGCGGCGTCAGGTCCTGGCGCAGGTCGGGGCCGGCGGGCGGGTCCTGAAATGGAGCGAGCAGCGCATCGAGGTCGAAATCCTCGGGAAGGCTTCCAATCATCGTTCCCCGCAGGAGGCGAGACCCGTCTCGAAATACATTCGCTTGGCGTTCCGACGTTGCACAGCCAGCAGACAGCCTGCATAGTCTCCTCTCATACGAACGGAAGCAACGGCCGGGCAACAAACCTGCTGGGGCGGTCCTCGTACCAGGCGGGTCGGATGGCGGCGATAGATCTCAAGCTGCTTGTGGGTCGGCTGAACGATCCGTCGCGCCGCGCGCTCGAGGCGGCGGCCGGGCTCACGCTTTCGCGTTCCCACTACAACGTGGAGCTGGAGCACTGGCTGTTGCAGCTCGCCGGCGACGCCGGCACCGACCTCAGCGCGATCCTGCGTCACTACGAGATCGACGCCGGGCGCTTCACCGCCGACCTCAACCGCGCACTCGATCGCATGAAGACGGGCAACGCGCGGGCGCCCAGCCTTTCGCCCGAAATCGTCGAGGCCGCCAAGCAAGCCTGGCTGCTGGCCTCCGTCGAGCACGGGTTGGCGCGGGCGCAGTCCGGCCACCTGCTATTGGCGCTGCTGGGCGACGAGACGCTGGCCCTGCGAGCCCGGGAAGCCTCGAGCCAGTTGCTGAAGATACCGGTTGAGCAGCTGCGCCGCGATATCCGCACCATTACGGCCGACACGGCGGAGAGCGCCGCCGCCATCACTTCGACCGAGGGAGCGCCGGCCGCGGCGGACGGCGCGGGCCTACCGATGCGGCCCACGGGCGGTGGCGGAGCGCTCGACCAGTTCACCATCGACCTGACCGCGCGGGCCCGCGCCGGCAAGATCGATCCGATCCTCGGTCGCGATATGGAAATCCGCCAGCTCGTGGATATCCTCACGCGCCGACGCCAGAACAACCCGATCCTTACGGGTGAAGCTGGGGTCGGCAAGACGGCGGTGGTCGAGGGATTTGCCGCCCGCGTGGCTGAGGGCGACGTGCCGCCCGCGCTGCGCGACGTGATCCTGCGCACGCTCGATCTCGGGCTGCTGCAGGCCGGCGCGGGCGTTAAGGGCGAGTTTGAAAACCGCCTCAAGTCGGTCATCGAGGAGACCAAGGCAAGCCCGACACCGATCATCCTGTTCATCGACGAGGCGCACACGCTGATCGGCGCGGGCGGCGCGGCCGGCCAGGGTGACGCCGCCAACCTGCTGAAGCCGGCGCTGGCGCGCGGCGAACTGCGCACCATCGCCGCGACGACGTGGGCCGAGTACAAGAAGTATTTCGAGAAGGACGCGGCGCTCACCCGGCGCTTCCAGGTCGTCAAGGTCGAGGAGCCGGACGAACCAACCGCCATCGCGATGGTGCGCGGCATCGTCGCCACTCTGGAGCAGCACCATAAGGTGCGCATCCTGGATGAGGCGGTGACTGCGGCGGTGCGCCTGTCCGCCCGCTACATCCCGAGCCGGCAGCTTCCCGACAAGGCGGTCTCGTTGATCGACACGGCGTGCGCGCGCGTTGCGATGAGCCAGTCGGCGGTCCCGGCACCGGTCGAGGACCGTCGGCGACGGATCGGGCTGATCGACACGGAGGCCGGCATCCTCGACCGCGAAACCTCCGCGGGCAGTGATCACGCGGCGCGGCGGGCAGAGCTCGCCGCCGAGCGCGAGACGGTCGTGGCGGCGCTGGCCGCCCTCGAAGAGCGGTGGGAGACAGAGCGCAAGCTGGCGGCATCGCTGGCCGAAGTGCGCGGGCAGATCGAGGACGGGTCGTGTCGCGCCGACAAGGACGCGCTGCGGACACAGCTCGTGGCACTCGCTGCGGAGCTCCGTCGCGTGCAGGGTGAGCAGCCGCTGATCTTCCCAGTGGTCGACGCGCAGGCGATCGCCGAGATCGTCGAGAGCTGGACGGGCATCCCCGCCGGACGGATGCAGGCGGACGAGATCCGCACCGTGCTTAACCTCCGCGAGGCGATGGAGCGGCGGGTGATCGGCCAGTCGCACGCCCTGGAGGCGGTCGCGCAGGCGATCCGCACCTCCCGCGCGGGGCTCACCGATCCGCGCAAGCCGATCGGCGTGTTCCTGATGGTGGGCACGTCGGGCACCGGCAAGACCGAGACGGCGCTGACCTTGGCCGAACTCCTCTATGGCGGCGAGCAGAACCTCACCGTCATCAACATGAGCGAGTTCAAGGAGGAGCATAAGGTCAGCCTGCTGATGGGCAGCCCGCCCGGGTATGTCGGCTACGGCGAGGGTGGCGTGCTGACAGAGGCCGTGCGCCGCCGGCCCTACTCGGTGATTCTGCTGGACGAGATGGAGAAGGCCCACCCCGGCGTGCAGGACATCTTCTTCCAGGTGTTCGACAAGGGCATGATGAAGGACGGCGAGGGCCGCGACATCGACTTCAAGAACACCGTAATTATCATGACCTCGAACGCCGGCAGCGAGCTGATCAATAAGCTGTTCGCCGACCCCGACACGGCGCCCGACGCGGACGGCCTCGCGGACGCGCTACGCCCGGAGCTGGCCAAAGTGTTCAAACCCGCCTTTCTCGGCCGCGTGACCATCGTTCCATATTTGCCGCTTTCCGATGCGATCATTCGCCAGATCGTACAGTTGCAGCTCGGCCGCATCGAGAAGCGGGTCCGGACAGCGTCACGGTGCAGACTTCACGTACGCGCCGGAACTGGTGGACACCATCGCCGCGCGTTGCACCGAAAGCAGCGCGGGGGCGCGCAACGTGGAAAACATTCTTTCGCGCACGCTTTTGCCGGAACTCTCGGCCGAGGCGCTCGCCCGCCTCGCCGAGGGTGCGGCGATCTCGAAGGTTTCGGTGGCGCTTGGTCCGGCCGAGACCTTCCGCTACGAGCTGAGCTAAACAGGGGAACGCACATGCCGATCTATATGAAGTACGATGGTATCGATGGCGACGTGACGGAGAGTGGCCACGCCAAGTGGATCGAGGTCGACTCGTTCCAATGGGGCATCGGCCGCGGTATATCCAGCCCGGTGGGCGGCTCGGAAGACCGGGAATCGTCGGCACCCAGCGTCAGCGAAGTAGTGGTGACCAAGCCCAACGACGTGGCGTCGGTCAAGCTGGTGAATGAGGCGTTGCAGGGCGAAGGCAAGTTGGTGAAGTTCGACTTCTGCCGCACCGAGAAGAGCAAGCTGCAGACCTACCTGCAACTGACGCTGACCAACACGATGGTCAGCGGTTTCTCGACCAGCAGCGGCGGCGACCGGCCCTCAGAGTCGGTTTCGCTGAATTTCACGAAAGTCGAATATAAGGTGACGCCGATGGCAGCCGGGGGCGATGCCGGCAGCCCCGCCGCCGTGACCTACGATCTCGGTCTGGCGCAGGTGAGCTGAGCATCGGGGAACGGAAACGGTGTCATGACGGTCCAGTTCATCGGCGTGATACAGAAGGCGAACGGGACGACCGAGCCGAACCGGTTCGCCAACAAGCACATCTTCATCCTCAACGAAGGCATGCTTTTCGACGACATGAAGGCGGAGGCGTTGCGAATCACCCAGATGCGCGCGAAGGGTGGGGGCGCCTCCTACAAGCAGACGTTCGGCGGCACACCCGCGACCAAGAACACCGTAATGATCACGAATGCTGTCGTGTTCGAGCAGATGAAGAGTTGGGTTGAGGAAAAGCTGACCAAAGACGACAAGCACTTCCACATCCTGGTCTCGAATGGCCTCATCATGACTGTCAATTCGTCTACAGGAGTCATTGAAAGCTGCAGCGACGGTGGCGCCTTCAACCTCATCGCAAGCGCCCGCATTGTTGGTGGCGTGAAGGACGTTTATCATTACACGGGCTGGACCAAGGTGACGGATCAGAAGATCGCCGAAGAGAGCGAATTCTTGATCCCGTTCTGGATGGATCTGCACGACCAGGAAACGCCGGGTGAGCTTCAGCCACAGGGACTTCCCGGCGTCCTCGCACGTTAGTCGGGCGGTTTGCGGCGTGATTCCGGGCGAACGACATCGGCCGCGCCGAGAACCGTGCCGACCCGCCCGAAGAGGTGACGATGAGTGGCCATCTTGCTTTGATGGCGTTGCCCGACGACCAGCGATTGCACGTGCAGTTGAGCCCATACTTTTACGCCTCGACCTTGGCCAAGCTGCGCCGGGATATCCACAGCAACCGGGCGGGATTTGCGATTGTCGAAGTGGCGGCACCGATCAACGCGCCGATGATCCAGGTGGCGATGGACCGGCGTAGCACCTACGTGCTGGGATTTCGGGCTGCCGGCGGGCGCAGCTGGTGGGCATTCAACGAGCCGGAGAAACCCCTCCCCGCTCTGCCCGGAGCCCAGGTCCGCCCGATGGGATTATCAGGCAGCTACACGGAACTCGGTCTGCCGCCCTCTATCAACATGCGGCCTGAAAATCTGCTAGACAAGATTGCGAGCTATGCCGGGACGCCCAACCCGACCTTCTGCCAGGCAATCGTTCTCCTGCTGTTTCTAGTAGCGGAGGCGTTGCGCTTCGACAGCTTGTTGATGGAATGCGTGCGCTATTTCTCAATCGGCAGCTACACGATCCACCCCGCCCAATTTGCATCAACGGTGCGCAATTGGAAAAAGTCCCTGCCGGCTGATGACAACGTGTTACTGCATTACCTCCGTTAGAGCGGGTATTCGGCGTGCGGCCGCTCACCCTCTCATCGGAGCTGCCGCAGTGGGTGGTGTTCAGGGGGACGATGGGACAAACACTCTAACCCCGTTCTGTATCTCGTACCTGCCAAAAATCTTGGGCGTCGGTTTCGCCTCCTGATCAGGGGCATGCGGGGCGTTTGTGGCATCCTTGCCTTGCCCGCCTGCCGCGCTTGAAACCAGCGCCGCATCTTCTGCTCCTCCACCCTTGAGCCGACGAGGTGTGGGCGCGTCGAGAGCAAGCGGCGCGGGTGCCTTCTTGGACATACGAGGCCCGGGCGCTCGCGGCTCAACTCGCGGCGGGTTCGTCGGCTCCTTCAGGGTCGAAGTCAGAGCCGCGTGAGGATCAAGCGACGCCGTTGTGGGCGAAAGGCTGGGCTGAGGGGGCGGGAGGTTTGGCACCGACGTGGGAGGGAGACTTCCCTCGGTGGGGAATGAAGCCGCGTCCGGTGAACGCAGAGCGTTCGTCACATCCGCTTGCTCGGCGGGAGGGCTGTAATCGGGCTGTCTGTAGGCACTGTCGATTGGCGGGGCCGAACTCGCGCCGGTGCTGCTCGCGGCTCCCTGCATCGGCTCTTCCTTTTTGGCCTCCTCGACTATGGGCTTGGAATTGCGAGACGGTTCATGGGCCGTGAGCGCGGCGGCAGGCGACGAAGCAATGCGGGGCGCCCATGGCCGATAAGCAACCGCCAAAGTCGCGCCCGCCGCTGCAATCACCAGCGCCCCAACGGCCGCCATTACGTAAGGACGCGGCCTCGCGGAGACGCTGGCCAGTGGCCGGGGACGAGACAATTCGCCAGGCGCCGGGTTGCTCGCCGCGGCGGCCCGAGACGTGAAAGCCGCCCGCAAGGCGTCCGCGAACTCCTTGGGGGTCTGAAAACGCTGGTCGGGCCGCTTGGCCATTGCGCGCGCAACCACGGCATCGAGCGCAGGACGCGCCGTTCCCGAGAGCTCGGAGGGCTTGGGTGGTACCGTGTTCAGCGCCTTGTGCATGATGGTTGCAAGACCACCCTCAAACGGCCGTTCGCCGGTGAGAAGCTGATAGAGGATGACGCCGGCCGAGTAGATGTCCGTCCGCGCGTCGGTCGTCTCTCCGCGGAATTGCTCGGGAGACATGTAGGCCGGGGTTCCCATGATCGTGCCGATCTGGGTCAGGTTGCTGTCCTCGATCCGCGCCAGGCCGAAGTCGGCGATCTTGGCGTGCCCGTCGCGGGTCACCATCACGTTCGAGGGCTTGATGTCGCGATGCACGACGCCCCGATCGTGGCAGTATTGCAGGCCATTCAGGATGTCTTCCATGAGCCGGCTGACGGCGGCGGTCGCGAACCGCTCGCCCCTGCTGAGGGCCGCCTCAAGGGTGGCACCTTCCACGAACTCCATGACGATGTAGGCATATTCGGTGGTCTCGCCGTAATCGAAGATCGCCACAAGATTTGGGTGCTGGAGACGGGCCGCAGCCTGCGCCTCGCGCCGGAAGCGCGCGAGATGCTGCCAGCCCTCCTGCTGCGCCGCCTCGGACAGCGCCACCTTCTTGATGGCGACCCGCCGGTTGATGCCGGAATCCCAGCCTTCGTAGACGGTGCTTCGAGGCCCCGAGGCGATCGTCGCGCGGACCTCATACCTGCCGAGAGCCGTTTCCAACCGCTTTCTCCTGTCTCGCGCTCGGTTCCCGGCTCATCTTGGGCGCCAAAGAGCGGCAGCGCCGAGGTCGCTCCTTCGAGGGTCATGCCCTTTATAGCGGCTAGTTCACCCCGAATCCATGACCTCCGTCACACCTCGGCCGCAGCTTCGATAACGAAGTTCCCCGGCTCGGCACGCAACATGGTGGCGAAGCAAATGGCGTCGGGGAGCGCCGGCAGCTCCATCGCGCTTGCGGGAACGTAGGGGCCGCCATCGGTCCACCAGCGAGCGAGGCGGCACGCTGCCGCTGTCGATGGAGCGAGATGACCTGCCAGCCGGCCGGCAAGATCTTCGGGGGAAAGATCGTGGGCCACGGCGTCGCGACCGGCTTGCTCGACTTGATCGAGCCAAGCCTCGGCCGCGTCGCACGGAGGAGTGGCATTGCCGGGCAGGATCGCGGCGAGGGTGAGCGGGAAGTAGCGGCCGGCCGCGTCCACACTGGGCAGCCAAAGGCCGAGCACCGATGCAGGCCCGCACTGGCCGGTCGGCAACAGAAAGCGCCAAACGGGCGCTTGGAGCCAGACGGCCTCCCACGCGTCCGCCAGCATCGCCCGTGCGGCCGGCAACACCTGTTGGAGCCAGTGGTCCCAAGGTCCGACGAAGCTCCCCGGCAAGCCGGCACGGACGAAGTCGCCACGCGACGGAATCTTGCCATGAAAGCCCACCGGTGACGCGATCGCCGCCTCCTCTAAGGCTGCCTATGCAGCTAAGCCTGCCTGTGCAGCACGATTTCGATGCGCCGGTTGCGCTCGCGTCCCTCTGCAGTGGCGTTCGTCGCGATCGGGTCGGCGTCGGCCCGGCCCTGAGGCGTCAGCCGCGCGGCATTGTCGATGCCGCGGGCGAGCAGCCCGGCCGCCGCGCGGGCGCGGGCCGACGAGAGTTGGAAGTTGGATGGAAACGCAACAGTCCGGATCGGCTGGTTGTCGGTGTAGCCCACCACGTCGACGGGCCCGCGCTCGGCCTTCAACGCCTCGCCAATGTGCACGAGTAGCGGGTCGAAGCGGGGCTGCACGGCCGCCGACCCGGGCCCGAACATCCCGCTGCCCGAAATCCGCACGATCGGTGTCGCGTCGGTACCAACGACCGTTACCAAACCTTGCTCGATCTCGGGCTTGAGAAAGCCGCGCAGCCGGTCGAGTGCGCCCGGCTCAGCCGCCGCCGGCGGCGCGGCCGGTTGCTGCACCGGACCCGCGCGAACGATCTGCGGCAAGTGCGCCGGAGGGGCCGCGAGCGCCCGTTCATAAATCTCGTCCGAGGATTGATTAAGGCCAAACGACGCCCAGGCGAACAGCCCCGCGACGCAGGCAAGCCCTAGCACGGCGGCGACCCAGATAGGGACAGCGCCGCGGGTCGGCCGATACGGCGCCGTGACACCCGCCCAATGCGGCGAAAGCTCACGTTCGGGCTGAGGGCGCGCACGCTGGATGAGGGCGTAGGTTTCCTCGCGCACCCGGTCGAGTTCGGCTGGACCGCGCGGCGAGAGCCGGTAGCGGCCCTGAAAGCCAAGCGACATGCAGAGAAACATCAGTTCGAGCACCGGTAGCAGAGTGCCGACGTTCTGCTTCACCTGGGTGAGGAGGTCGAAAAACCGCTCGCCGCTGCGCACCTCCTGGTGAAACGTCGAGACCAATGAGCGCGCCGCCCACGGACCCTGGCTGCCCCAGGGAGTGTTGAGCACGACGTCGTCGAGGCTGGCGCACAGCGCATAGTGGGCCTGGCGGACCTGCTCGACCGGGATGCCGGCTGCTCGCGCCGCCTGCTCGAAGGCGCGCACCTCGCCCATCGCGCGGGCGCGAAGCTCGCTCGGGTCCGGCTGCGAGATCGTGTTGCGCAGCTTCGCCAGAAGCTGGAGTAACGGAGCGGCGGCCGCTGCGAGCGGCGAGGGTCCAACGGAGGGCAACTCTTCCGCCCAACCCGGCGACCCCTCCGCGAAGCGGGAAGCATCCTCCGCAATCCGGCGCGGAGCGGCACTGCCCCTGGTAGAATCGACGCTTGCCGGAGGGGCAGCCGTGGGGCGTCGCCCGCCCGGAGCGGGCCGGATAATCGTCCGGTCGCTATCTTCGGGCTCGGCGAACGGATTGTCCGACGTCATCGCACGCCCCTCAGCCGCGGATCGCCCAGAGTTCCAATTGCAGGTTCGGGAAGTCGCCCGACACGTGGATTGCGAACCCGCCCGAGGCCTGCATCTGCTGCCAGTGCGGACTGTTGCGGTCCAGTTCGAAATACGACGCCCCGGCGTAGAACGGGATCTGCCGCGGCGCGACCGGCAACGGACGCACCGCGATCCCCGGCAGGGCCACGTTGACAAGTTGCGCGATCTGCTCGACCGAGCCGATCTTGACCTGCGTCGGGAACAGCCGTCGCAGCGCCTCGGTCGGCATCTCCGCTTGCGCGCAAAGAACGAAGCTGGAAGCGCGCAGGATGCTTCGGTCGGCGATCGGTCCAACACGGACGCCGTGTCGCCGTTCCTGCAGCGGAATGGCAACCGCGTTCTGGTCGATCACCATCGAGAGCGAACGCCGCAGGTCGGCCACTACCGGCGCGAAGCTGCGCTGCAGGTCGGTGTGGCGATACGCCGGATAGGTGTTGGGGCGGCGTGATGTCTCGGTGAAGGTCGCGAACTCACCGGCCATTTGCACCAGCGCGCTGTAAAGGTCCTCGGGGTGCAGGGCGCCCGCGTCCGCCCAGTGGCTCATCAGCTTCTGCCAGCGATTGACCGATTGCAGCAGCAGGAAATCGGTGACTTCGGCGACACCGCGCGAGCCCGGAGCGGTCATCCGGGCCGCGAGCGCTTCGCCGCGCTGGTTCAGCATGCCGGCGAGCTCCGTGATGAGCCCGGCTAGCGGCGGCGACGCCGTACAGAGCAGGCAAGGCGGGATCCAACGGTCGTCAAGCGTAACTCGACGATCCGCCGAGACTTCGGTTACCCGAGCCATCCCAATGCAGAGATAGCCCGAACGATCGTCCGTCTCCAGCATGTAGCGTAGCCGCAGCCGGGCGACTTAAATCTCGGCCGGCTGCGGCGCTGCGGAGTGAGTGTCGTACGCCTCGAAACCGTGCAGCGCGTAGCGCCCTTCGTCCGCGCCGTCCGGCGCGATCTCGACCGCCCCGGGCTGCGCGATTGGCACCGCGAGATAGACGACGGCATTGCGCACGCTCTCGGGCAGTTCGAGGGGCGACGGATGATCTGTCTGGCCGGGAATTGAGAACGGGGTTCCATCCTCGAACACGCCAGCGGCCGCGCTCACCGCGATACGGCCGGTCGCCAGCAGATCGCGCGAAAGCGTGAGCTCGGTGACACCCCAAGGATGTGGCCGCAGCGCGGCGGTGCTGCCGCGCAGGACGGCGCCGAGCCAGCGGTCCTGCTGCTGGAAATGCTGGGCTCGGAGGAACATGCCTTCCTGCCAGACGACCCGGTCGTTCCAGGTCATGCGAGCAGTCGCCGGCTCGTCGCGACCGAGCGTCGCGCGGCGCCCGAAAAGGCCAGCCCCGTTGTCAGGTCCGTCATCCCCTGCGGTTCCGCTGCGCGCCCGCTTCGGCAAGCGCCAGTTCGTAGGCTCGAGCGAATGCTTTGCCAAACACACTATCGAAGTCGTCGGCGAGCGCCCGGGTAATCTCGCCGTGCCGCTTCTCGAATGCGCTCCAGGCGCGCGCCCTGCGCTGTGCGGGAAGCCCGACGCCGGAACCGCCGGCCGCGGCCCATAAAGCTGACGGGTCGAGCTGCGCCAGAAGCGCGCGCACGCCGGACTGCATCGCGGACATCACGGCGAGTTCGTGCATTCGCATGTCCCGCAGTGCGTCGGAAATCGCGGCGGCGGGCGTCATGTCGACGTGGCGGCCGATGCCGAGGAGCGCCGTCAGCGCGTCATCATCACCGGCCGAGAACTTGAGGGGATTATTGCCGCGAGCGCGGATCATCGTCTGCTCGATGCGGAACTCGCCTTTGATCGATGCTCGGGCAATCAGTGCGTCTCGTAGTCCGGACACCAGAGCGCGGAACGCCTCGCCCAGCGCATGCATCGCAGCGACCGGGTCGGACGGCCCCTCGGGGCCTTGCAGCCCCGCGCCGGAAAGAAACGCCGCCATGAGATCCGCCTGCGACACCCCTGGCCGTTCGGCGACAGCCGCAGCGGCGGTGGTTTCAACTTTCGGCGCGGTGATCGAGGGCGGTGCGGGCGGCTTGCGCCGCGGTTCGGGCGGCGGGGGCGCGGATGCACCCGCCCCCGAGACCGGCAACTCGTCTAGGTCCCAGTTCTCCGGCAACAGATTCGGCGTCACGCGCGGTGGCCGGAACGCGTCCTCGAGCGCAGGGGTATGATCCGGCTGCACTGGGTCGCCGAACGGGATTTCCCCGCGGCCGTCCTCCAGGGGGTCGAAAGACTCCGGCAGTCGCGCGGCGGGGCCCGGCTCGAACGGCTCGTCACCGCGCCCGAAGGCGCCCGGCGCCGTCCTGCGATCACCGTCGGACGCCGCATGCCAGCCGGCGAATGGATCGTCGAACGGCGAGCCGGGCGGGTCTTCGGCGCGCGCCCCCGTCCGCCAGCCCGATGACTGCGAGCTCTCGGTGATGGTGACCTCAATCTCGTATGCGCCAAGCCGCAGCCTGTCTCCGTCGCGTAGCGCGCGCGCCGCTCCGGCGCGGACTGGCTCGGAGTCTCGGTTGAGGAAGGTACCATTCGGTCCTGGTATCGGCGAGCTGCCAGGCGCCGTCGCGAAACGCCAGAACGCAGTGCCGCTTTGAGAGGTGGCGGTCCGGGTCGGGCAGCACCCAGTCGTTGCCGGGACCGCGGCCGATCGAGAATTCCCCGCCGCTCACCTGCCGGCTCTCCGGCGGCACGTTCTCAGGACAGCGCAGGATGCTGAGCGTGAGAGGCATCGCTCAACCTATCAGAACCGTCGGATAACCTGAAACAATCATGCCACCATGCACCGTCGGGTCCCCCATCCGCGCCGCGGGAAGGCCGCTTACGAGGACGGTGAAGGACCCGAGCAGGATCGCATCAGGCGGCCCGACGCAGATCGCCAGGTCGGTCACGCGTGCCTGCGGCATTCCGCCGGTCAGCACGGTGAAAGCGCCGAGGGTCACCGGGCCGCCGACATGCGGGACAACAACCGTGACCATCGGGCAGACATGCATGTCGGTGATGCGGGCGGCAGGCTGGCCCATTCACGCCCCCTCCGGAGGCAGCCGGCCGGTGCCGCCCGCCGCGACGTCGCGTCCGCTTTCGAGAAAACGCTCGAGCCGCGCCTCCCGTCGGGCAGGGTGCAGCCGAACCGCCGCGAGGGCCACCGCGCCGGCCACGGCGGTGCCGGTCAGGTAGGCGGCCGGCGGCACCACCGGCTGACCGGGAGGGGCCATCGAGCCGCCGCTCCAAAACGCTGCAACCGCGGTCCAGGAGCCGGGGCTGTCGAAGCCGGCCTCCTGCGCGGCAACGAAGGCGGCGCGGCGGGTCTCGTCGGTGTGCGTGCGAACCCAGTGCTCGGCAGCATCGACAGCCCGGCCCTCCAGCTCGGGCATTGGGGGCGGCGCGGTATGGCGGGCGCACATGCAGGCCCACCAAACCGCCTCGCGCTTGGGTAACGCGTGCGCAACGAGCCGTGTCGCCTCGACAAGAAACCCGGATGCGACAAGATGTTCGAGCATCTCGGCCTCGCGTCCCTCACCCGCCATGGCCGCGACCGCAGGCGGCAGGCCGACGCGGTCGCGCAGCTCGGCGAGATCGACGATCTTCAGCTTCGACACCGCCTCGCCTGGCATGCCGCGTGCCCTAGTTCAGCATCATGATGCCGCCCTTCAGCGTCAGCATGGCATCGCCGCCGAGCTGCGACATCAAGCCCTGGAGCTGAAGCGACATCTGACCCTGCACTTTGACGACCATCCCGTTGATCGTAACGCCCATGGGATCGATCTTGATGCTGCTGGTCTCGCCCACCTTAAGCACAATCGATTGCAGGGCTTCGATAGTGACGTTACCGGTGTTCGACTTCACCGCATAGTCCTGCAAAACTGTGTGCGTCAGATTGCCGGCCTTGACGGCCAGCGTGTCGTCGCCCTGCGTGATCTCGACAGTGCGGTTCGCCTTCACCTTAATCGATTGGTTGTTGCCGATATCAACCGTCTCGTCCTGCTTGATGGTGACGATGCGGCAGTTGTCGACCTTCAGCGTCTGGTCGTGTTCGACTTCGGTCGTCAAGTCCTTTTGTGCATGAAGAAAGACGAGCTCACTTCCCTTCTTGTCGTTGAAGGAGAACTCGGAAAAGTCCGGCGTGCCGCCCTGGGTGGTCGAGCGGGTTCGGATCCCGCTCTTGGTCTGCTCGTCAGGCACCGGGAAGACCGGCCGCATGTCGCCGTTGTAGAAGCCGCCGACAATGACCGGGCCGTCGGGGTCGCCGTTCATGAAGGCGACGGCCACCTCGGTCCCGACCCGAGGCAGATGCTGCCAGCCCCAGCTATTGCCGCTCCATGGCTGCATCACGCGGACCCAGCAAGCCTGGTCGGCGGTGGCGTCGCTACGATGGTCCCAAAAGAAACGCACCTTGACGCGGGCAAGCCGCTCCGAGTGAATTTCCTCGCCACTATTGCCCAGCACCACCGCAGCGTAGATCCCGGCCATGATCGGCCGCGGTGTAGCGAGCGGCTGGCGCCAAGGCACTCGTGAGGGCGCTGCGGTGAAGCTGTTTGAGTAACTCGGCTCGCCTCCGCCCGTCAGCCACGTTTCATCGTGCGCCTGATGCGCAACGCTTCGTATGACGTACTCGGTGTTCCGCAACTCATCGAACGGGTCGCGCGAGATGGTGAATTTGCCGCCGGGCAGGAAAGCCTGGTCGTAGCCAGTGCCCTCGAACAATCCGGCGAACGCCTCGGCGGCCTCGATGCGCAGCCTGGCGATGCGGGATGCCTCCTCCGTCTTCAGGGTTCGCGCCGGCCAGGAAAAGACGTCGCGCAAGCTTGCCCCGCTGGTCTTCACCGTCGTGCTGTCCTGGCCGCTTGGCAGGGTGGACGGTTTCTCCGGGTCATAATCCAGCAGCGTGACCTTCCCGTGCGCGGTCGCATTGAGCTTGTGCCAGCCGTTCAGCACTTCCGCATTGGTTCCCGCATTGACGACGTGGTGCGTCGGCTGATCGAGCGCGGTGAACGCCTGGTTCCGGTCAGTCACGACTATGGTATGCGCGCTCGCGGTGTGCTCGAAAAAATAGAAGTAGCCTGCTTCCTCCATGAGCCGCGACGCGAAGTCTAGGTCCGTTTCATTGAACTGCGTGACGTACTCGCGGACCGGCTTGTCGCCGTAGATCTTGAACTTGACATCTGTGACCCCGTTTTCGGAAAAAAGGGTGTGCAGTATGTCGCCGACCGTTTTCTGCTGGAAAATCCGGCAATCGGCGGTCTGCCCCATAAACCACATCCGAGGCACGATCTCCGCCACATACGTCCAGTGGTCGCGCGACGGCAGGCCGACCGCGGCGAGATGGCGGACGATGCCGTGGAAGTGGCGGTCCGTTGCTGGCGGGCGCCTCAGCGTGATGCAAACCGGGAGGTAAAGCAGACTATCGGCGTCGATGGTCGGGCGAGTGGAGACCATGGTGACCGTGAACGCGAACGGCGCGCTGATGGCTTCGGTGGCCCGTAGGCCTATCGGATGCAAGACGTCGTCCGGACCAAGCGGCGTGGTCATCGACAGCAACGTATCGATTTGGCCTGCCGCACCAGCCGAGCCGCTCATATGCCCCCTCGTCCTCGCGACTTCGACTGTAGTCGGTTGAGGTAGTTGCGCAAAGGATCCCATCCCCACCGCTCTACCCCGCCTATGACCTTGCGCAGCCCATCTTTCCGGCCGCGGACGGTGCCGCTACATTCGCGCCCGGATCGGGCGGCCCCCCGGAGGCAGAGCGAGATGGAGCAGTTCCGCGCGCATGGCCTCAGCCATCCAGGCACGGCGCGGGACCGCAACGAGGATGCGTTCGTCTCCCGCCCCGATCTCGGTCTGTGGGCAGTGGCCGACGGTGCGGGTGGCCACGATGCCGGCGACCTCGCTTCCGCCATGGTAACGGGCTCGCTGGACGCCATCCCAGACACGCTGAGTGCGGAGGAAACGCTCGCCGCCGTGCGGCAGCGGTTGGCGGACACGCACCGGGCGCTGCAGGAGTGCGCGGCGCAAAAGGAAGAGGGCGCGATCGTCGCCTCGACGGTGGTGGTGCTGATCGTCCGCCAGCAGCATTTTGCCTGCCTTTGGGCCGGCAACTCGCGTGCGTACCTGATGCGTGACGGCGTGCTGCAGCGCGTCACTCGCGACCACAGCGTCGTGCAGGAGCTGATCGACGCCGGTGCGATCGAGGAGGGCAGTTCCGAGCAGCACCCGCGCGCCAACGTCATCACGCGTGCGGTCGGAGGAGGATCGACGGAGGAGTTTGAACTGGACAAGGTGACCGGAAGGCTGGCGACGGGCGACCGGTTTCTGCTGTGCAGCGACGGGCTTTCGAAGGTGCTGGATGATGGCACGCTGGAGCAGGTCCTGCGCGACGAGGCGCCCGAGCAGGCAAGCGCCCGTCTGCTGGAGGAGGCTCTGGCCCGCCAGGCCCGCGACAACGTTACGGCGTTGGTGATGGATGTGGTGGCTGACGGGCCTCTGTAGCCTCTACTGCACAGTCGGGCAGCGGAACTCCTGCAGGGGCCCCGGCGCGAACGGGTTGACGATCGAGTCGGCGCGGACCTCGAAGACGGCCTCGCGCTCCCCTTGGCTGAAGGTGAGCGTGAAGCGTCCGGCGGGCCCGGTCCGCTTCATCCGCGCGCGACCAAGCAGGCGAAACATGGCCCAAGGTCCCGTTTCCTGAAGCGCGGCGCCGCTTGAGCCGGTGGGTCGAAAACGAGGCGAACGTTCTGCATCCGGTTCGGCCCCGGCCAGGTGATCTGCGCGGCGCGCGGCGGGCCGTGTGATCGCGACGACCGTGGTGCCGTCGAAGTCGAGCGTCGCCGTCTTGGCGCCGGCGTCAAGGCCGCCGGGTGTCATGTCGAAACGCACCGACGGCGCCGTGCTCCGCCGCCGGGAAAAAACATGTCGCGGATTGCGCTGCGCGCTGAAATTGCGTGAGGTCGCCAGGCGAAATCGGCGCTGCAGTCGCCATCGACCTGCTGCAATTGCCAGAGTTTGCCTGTGGTTACGACAAAGGGGCGGAGCTGGGTGTTGAAGAAGCCGTCGAGCAGCCCGCCCGGCGCGAACAGCCGCGCGAAATCGTCAAGCGGACGTCGTTGGCCGAGCCGGGTACGAACGGATAGCGGCCGTTGACTGCCAGCGCGCAGAGCGGCCGGGCCGCCCGCGCCGTTATAGGCCTGCACGATCTGCTGCTTGGCGTTGCCGCCGCGCAAAGCCGTGCCCCCGGCCGCCATATCGAGGCAAGCCAGCGCGAAAGCGGCTGGGGGCTGGCGCTGCGCTTCGGCCCGCAGCGCGAGTGCGGGATCGTTGCCGGCGGGCGGCGCGGGCGCTCGCCGCCAAGCGGAGCGGCGGCGATCTTGGCCAGCTGTTGCTGCATCTCGTTGAATGATTTCAGCACCAGGTCGATCGGCGCGCCTGGGCCATTGCCCACGAAGTCGCGCAGCGGCTTGAAGTGGTCATCGACCTCGTGGCCCGGCGGCAGCGGCGCGGCTTGCCCGGGCTGCGGGGTCCGAACAAGGCGGCAAGACGCTCCGCATCGGGAGCCGGCTGGCTTGTTCCCGCCGCCGGCGGTCTGCGCCGGCGCCACGCCCGCCGGCGGAGCCGACAGCGTCACCTGACGCGCGATGGAGGCGAGCAGGTCGCGCATCGGCGACTGCGGCGAGGCTATGATGTAGAGGTCCTGCGCCGCCTGCGACAGGCTGCGCAGCGGGACGACATTGAGATCGTTGATCATCGCGTCCCAGGCGCGGATGTAGTCGGCCTCGTAGAGCGCTGATGACGTCACGCTCGACCGCTTGACATCTGCGGCCCGTGGGGATCGATCTCGGGCCGCTTGCCGAGGACCCAGCTCTCGGACGCGACGCTGGTTGGGCGGCGCACCAGGGACGGAAGCAGCACGCTGTGGAAGCCATCGACCGTAAGAAAGCCGGGGATGCCGTCGTCCATGGACTTCCCGGAGAGGCGCACGAAGACGCCGACACCGGCCGGGCCGAGCGCGTCGCGCGGCCGCCAGGGGGGCAGGGCCTGGGCGGCGGCGGAAAGCCGGATGCGCGGATAGACCCGTTGCGCCAGCGGCACGCGGCTGAACGTGCTGCGCGCCCTGGCGACGAGTTCGCCGTCGAGTGGCAGCGGCGGCAACGGCTCGGCGAGTAGGGCGTCGAGATGCCGCAGCAGCGCGGCGCGCATCGGCGCATAGGTTGCGCCTGGATAGGTCGCCTGCCAGTCGAGCTGCATCCAGTCGTGCACGAGCCCTCGATCCAGCGGGCCCTGACCGCCCAGCATGAGGTAGACGCGCGTCGCCTCGTAGAGGAAATCGGGCTGGTTGAGCTTGCCCCGCATCTCCGCCTCCAGCCGCCAGATCAGCCGCGGCAGCAGGGCATAGTCGAGAGCGTGGCGGTAGACGTCGCGGGCCGCGGCGGCGAGCTTGGCGTCCTGCGACAGGCCGAAACCCCAGACTGTCAGCTCTGGTCCGGCTGGTCTGCGCCGTGGGGCAGCCCGCGCGCCCGATCGAGCAGCGGCACCAGTCGCGGCAGATCGGCATCGCCCACCGGGTCGAGGCGGCAAGCCGCGGGCGGTCTGTTCATACGCGTCGAGCGCTTGGCCGACCTCGGGAGATCTCGACGCGAGCGCTGCCCTGGCGAGCGGCCCAGAGCACCGCGCCGCTGAGCCCGACCGCCAGCACGATCGCTGCGTAGGCGCGGCGCGGACAGCAGCGCCGACGCGCCGCCCCGGGCGGCTCGGCGACCAGCATCGCCTCGCCGAAGATCACCTGGCGCAGCAGCTTGTGCCAGGAAGTAGCTGCGGCCCTTCTCCGGCCGCAAGCTCGGCAGCCGCTGCTGGTCGAGCCCGAAGGTTCGCGCGAGCGAGGCGGTGAGCTGGTCGATCGGCGTGCCCTCCTGCGTGCCCGACGTGAGATAAACGCCGCGCAGAAAGGGTGCCCGGTCGAGCCTGGAACCGCCGAACGCGGCCTGGATAAAGGCCGCGAGCGGCTGTGCCAGACTGGCCACCTGGGCCGGAAACCCCGCAATCAGCGCGCGTCGGTCCGCGCCCCGCTCCTCCTGCAAGCGGTCGAGCAACTGCCCGTTCAGCCGGTCGACAAGGAGGCGGAACTCGGCCTCGAACGCCGCGCCCGGGTTAGCCTCGCCGGCCCCGAGCGGAAACGTGGCGCCCCAGACCTGAGTGCGCCGCTCGCGGTCGAGGTCGGCGAAGAACTCGGTGAAGCCCGCCAGCAGGTCCGCCTTGGTGAAAAGCAGGTAAACCGGCACGCGCACACCGAGCCGCGTCTCGAGCTCGCTCACGCGGTGGCGGATGGCGCGCGCGTGCGCCGCGCGTCGGCCTTCTCGGCGCGCGCGAGGTCGCTGATCGCGATGGCGACCAGCACGCCGTTGAGCGGCTGACGCGTGCGGGTGCGGCGAAGGAGATCGAGGAAGGTCTCCCAGCCGGCGCGGTCGACCTGCGTGTCGCTGTCCTGTGTGGTGTAGCGACCGGCGGTGTCGATCAGCACCGCCTCATCGGTGAACCACCAGTCACAGAGCCGCGTGCCGCCGATGCCGGCCACCGCGCCCTGCCCCATCTCCGCCGCCAGAGGGAAATGCAGCCCCGCGTTGAGCAGCGCCGTGCTCTTCCCGGCGCCCGGGGGACCGATGATGACATACCACGGTTGCTCATAAAGGTACCCACGTGTGCCTCGGGCGCGGCGGAGCAGCGTGAGCGCACTCGTGAGCCGCGCCCGCAGCGCTGCGACCTCTTCTGCCGTTCGCGATTGGCCCTCGACGTCGGACCCATCTGCGACGCCCTCGGCCAGAGCGGCGTCCCGCCGGTGTCGGCGCCGATCGATCAGCAGATTCGCGCCGACCCAGACGAGCAGCAATGCGACGACGATGGCGAGACGGGCAATTCCGCTTTCGAGCGGGGCGAGCAAAGGGCCGAACAGCCAAATCAAAGCCCCAAGCAGCGCAGTGCCCACGAAACTGAGCGACCAGCGTGACAGTAGCAGGTCGATTGCACGTCTCATTGGGCCAGGCTTCGCTCCCCGCCATTGATCGGGCCCAATATAGCCTCCGGTTCTGAACTCGTAGTATAGAGAGTCGGCGCCGCTGCCATTTCGCTCGCGCCCGCGCGGGCGGTCGACGAGGGAGGCAATGCCGCTCATTCCGTCACCCACCATATTGAGCACCGACGAGATGGGCCGTGTAGCGCCGCCGATCATCGCGTCTGTGGGCCGCGGAGGACGGAACGACGCCAAGGACGTCTTCGTCATACAATCGCTGCTTAACAACCGGCTGCCGAGGCCGCATTCACCGGTGCCGATAACGGGGCTTGCCGATCCCGGCACAACGCTCGCCATCGAGGCCTATCAAGCCGTCGTCATGAGCATGGTGCCACCGACCGGTCGGGTCGATCCGGGC
Source organism: uncultured Alphaproteobacteria bacterium (assembly GCA_963757115.1). Taxonomy (GTDB): domain Bacteria; phylum Pseudomonadota; class Alphaproteobacteria; order Acetobacterales; family Acetobacteraceae; genus CAVWQV01. The sequence continues at coordinate 101,400 of CAVWQV010000007.1, forward strand.
AGCGCGACGTATTACTCACTCGCTTCGCGGCCGCTGGTGGAGCAACCAGCGCCTTCCGTGGGCCACTACGGCGTGCTGCCGCAGGACGTGATCGACGCGGCAATCGCCTCCCGCTTGCGTTGGCATGTGCCCGCCTCGGTGACGCTCGCGCAGTGGGTCGTGGAGAGCGCGTGGGGTATTTCGGTCCCGCCCGGCAGCAACAATCCTTTCGGCATCAAGGCATTGCCTGGTGAGCCGGCGGTGGAAGCCCCGACTAGGGAGGTCGTCGACGGCTCGGAAGTGACGACGACCGCGGAGTTCCGCCGGTTCAACTCGCTCTCCGACGCATTCGAACAGCATGGACGGCTGCTCGCGACGGCGTCGCCCTATGGAGCAGCAATGAAGTTTACGGCCGATCCCGACGCCTTCGCCGACGCGTTGACCGGCGTGTACGCCACCGACCCGGAGTACGGCTACACCCTCAAATGGGTGATCCAGTCATATGGTTTCGCGCGCTACGATCATTGAATGTGGGGCTCAACCGGGACAAAACATCCCGGCCTTTCCGGTGAAGGCGTTGTGACCCAAGTTCGCGGTCCGCTTTCGTATTGAGGATGTCCATGCCTATCAACTGGCCGGAACGCTACGCGCCGGATCGCGTCGCAGCGCGCGTCCGCAATGAGATCACTGTCAATGCTCCACCTGCTGCGGTATGGGCTTGGCTGATCCGTGCCTCATCCTGGCCCGAGTGGTATCCCAACAGCAGCGCCGTTCGGATCGAAGGCGGCAAGCCGATACTGTCCCTTGATGCCCAATTCACTTGGCGAACGTTCGGTCTCTCGGTCAGCTCCACGGTCCGCGAGTTTGTGCCGGAAGAACGAATAGCCTGGGACGGAAGCGGCTTTCTGCTCGACGTCTACCATGCGTGGCTGATCGAGACGCGTCCGGGCGGCTGTTGGGTACTGACCGAAGAAAACCAGAACGGACTAGCGGCCCGCGCCCAAGCGCTGCTCTTCCCCAAGCGCATGTACCGCGGCCATGAACTCTGGCTCAACCAACTCAAGGCGCAAGCAGAGGACAAGCCGATGCCGGTCTGAGCGGCCGAGCAGGGTAAAGTGCGGGGCCACAAGCTGGCCCACCGGCATGCCAAACGGTTGCCGCTATTGCCCCGCGAGTGCTTCCCTCCGGAATTGGACCATCTTAGTGCAAGTCCGGATCGACCTGGAACCGCCTGATCGCCTCCCGATCGACGTCGATCCCGAGGCCCGGTCCGGCCGGCACTTCCACCCAGCCATCGCGCTGCACAATCGGGGCCGTCACGACCGCCATTCGCACCGGATGCTCGGAACAATCGAACTCCAGCAGTGGCTGGACCGGAAACAGACCGGGCGGATTGTCCGGCAGCACTGCAAGCAGGTGCAGCGACGCGGCGAGGCCGATAGCGGTTCCCCAAACGTGGGGATTGATCCGGACGCCGAAGGCAGTGGCCATATCGGCGATCTTCTTGCACTCCGACAATCCGCCCGCCGCGCAGACATCCGGTTGCAGGATGTCTATGGCCCGCTCCGCCACCAGTGCGCGGAAACCCCAGCGCGTGAACTCGGCCTCCCCGCCCGCGACCGGGATCGTCAGCCCCGCCTTCACTTGGCGGTAGCCGGCCAGATCCTCGGGCGGAACGGGTTCCTCGAACCAGGCTATGTCGAGGTCCTCGACCCCGCGGCCCACCCGGATCGCGGCGGGGGCGTCGTAGGCGTGGTTGGCGTCGATCATGATCGTCACGGCATCGCCGACCGCCGTGCGCACTGTGCGGCACAACCGGATGTCCTCATCCAGACCGAAGCCGAGTTTCAGCTTGATGCCGGTAAACCCTTCGGCGATCCGCTGATGCGCCTCCTCGACCAGATACCGCATCGGATCGCCGCTTCTCCGCCGGTAGAAGCCGGTCGCGTAGCACCGCACCCGCGAACGCAATGGGCCGCCCATCAGCCGGTGGACCGGCAACCCGAGATGGCGGGCCTTGAGGTCCCACAGCGCGATGTCGACCGCGCTCAGTGCCTCGATCGGCAGACCCTTCTGCCCGTGATCGCGCAGCATGTTGTAGAGCGCCTGCCAGATCGCCTCGGTCGCCAGCGCATCGGCGCCGATCAGCAGCGGCCGGTAGTGGCGCACGATCGCAGCGGTCAGCCGGGCCGGTCCGAACGCCTCGCCCCAGCCGCTGGTCCCGTCCTCGCCCACGATCTCGACCAGCATTGCGCCGCGCCGCTCGTACCACGCCTGGGAATAGGCGAACGGCTCCGTCAGCGGCGCATCGAGCACGTAGGTTTTGACATCGACGATTTTCACGTCCGCCTCCCTCGGGATTGGTTATCAGGCTGGCGCGACCCCCGCACGTAATGACCGGCGGCTGTGTCGCCGGGCATGATTACCACGAGCGCCAGATCAGACAGCAAGGTCTGGAAAACCAGCGCGCCTGTCAGCAACAGCAGCCGCGGCAGCCTGATGATCAGCATTGATCCGGCCCAACCCGGCCTTATGCTGCCTGCCCCATCGCCCAAGCCGCCTGGCGGGCTCTCGCTGCGCCGGGTCTGAAGCCTGTCGTCCCGTCCGCGGCACTCGAAAGGGATCAAATGCGAGCGGTGAACAAAGTCGCTCTCTTTACTAAGGAGTACCCTCCCTACGTCTACGGCGGCGCTGGCGTGCACGTGGAGTATCTCAGCCAAGCACTCGCCAAGCGGATTGAGGTCGAGGTGCGGTGCTTCGGCGACCAGAACATCATTGACGCCAACCCGACGGTTTGTGGCTACGCCGAATGGCAGAGCGCGAAAGAGCACACCGACCCACGCTTTACCGGCGCCGTCGACGCGTTCGCCCGGTCACTAGGCATGGCCAAAGACCGGCTTGATGCCGATGTGGTGCACTGCCACACTTGGTACACCGACATGGCCGGCGTGCTGGCGAGCAAGCTTTGGAACGTGCCGTACGTGCTCACCATCCACTCGCTCGAACCGCTCCGCCCTTGGAAGGTCGAGCAGCTCGGCAACGCCTACCACCTGAGTGCCTGGATGGAGCGCGTCGCCATCGAACAGGCCGATGCGATCATCGCGGTTTCGCGCGAAACCCGTCAGGACTTGCTGTCCCTGTTCAACGTCGATCCCGAACGCATCCACGTCATCCACAACGGTATTGACCCTACCGAATACCGGCCGGCGCAAGGGCGCGAGGCCCTGCTTCGCTACGGCATAGACGCGGAGCGGCCCTACCTCCTCTTCGTCGGCCGGATCACCAGGCAGAAGGGGATCATGCACCTGGTGAACGCGATCCCGGCGATCGACCCCGAGCTGCAAATCGTGCTCTGCGCCGGAGCACCCGACACCCCGGAGATCGCGCGAGAGATGGAAGAGGGGGTCGCCAGGGTAGCGGGGCAGCGGCAAACGGTGATTTGGGTCCGCGAGATGGTCGCTCGGCCGGATGTCATTCAGCTCTACACCCACGCTGCTATGTTCTGCTGCCCATCCGTCTACGAGCCTTTCGGCATCATCAATCTGGAAGCGATGGCCTGCGAGACCGCCGTGGTCGCCTCGGCAGTCGGCGGCATCCCGGAGGTTGTCGTCGAGGGCGAAACCGGCCTTCTCGTCGATCCGAAGCTTCAGCCCGGCACGTTCGATCCGGCAGACCCGACCGCGTTCTCCGCGGCGCTGGCGGACGCCATCAACGGTCTCGCCCGCGACCCCGATTTTCGCCGTCGGCTCGGATTGAGCGGGCGCAAGCGAGCGGTTGCGCATTTCAGCTGGGACTCGATCGCACAGCGCACAATCGAACTCTACAGTTCGCTTCACGATCGCCCCCGAGGCAGTACGGCGGCATTGCAAACTAAGGCCGGAAGGAGGGACGACGGCCTAGCCCGCACAGGCCGCGATTAGTTCGACCGCCAAGTCGGACATGATGACGGGAGAAAGTGTGAACAGCCTGGATCTCCGAGTTTTCGAGGCAGTTGCACGGCTAGGCGGTATGAACCGCGCTGCCGCCGAACTGAACACGGTGCAGTCCAACGTCACTGCACGTATCCGTGCCTTGGAGGACGGGTTGGGGACGCCGCTCTTTCAGCGCCACGCAGGCGGAGTGTCGCTGACGCCCGCGGGCAGCCGCCTGCTGCCCTACGCGACCCGGATGCTGCACCTGCTTGCAGACGCCCGCCGGGCGGCCCGCGACGACGGCGCTCCGGCGGGACCGCTCGTGCTGGGAACGCTGGAAACCACGGCCGCCCTGCGCTTGTCTCCTTTGCTGTCCGCCTACGCGGTTGCTCACCCAGAAGTGGACCTGACACTTCGTACCGGCACCACGTGCGAGCTCATCGAGCACGTCCTGGAGCGCCGCCTGGAAGGCGCCTTTGTGTGCGGCCCGGTCCAGCACCCGGACCTGAATGCCGAGGTGGTGTTCCGCGAGGAGCTGGCTGTCCTCACGGCACCGGACGTTCCAAGCCTCGACGCGTTGGCGTGCAAAGGGGATCTCCGCATCGTCGTGCTGCGCGCTGGTTGCTCCTACCGTCTGCGACTGGAGGCCTTGTTGGCTCGGCGCGGGATGGTTGGCCTGCGCCTGCTGGAGTTCGGGACGATCGACGCTATTTTAGCCTGTGTGGGTGCGGAACTCGGCATCACCCTCCTGCCCCGGGCGTTGCTCGAGGGCGCACACCGGAGCGGACGAGCCGCCGCCCATGCTTTACCGCCCGAGGACGCGCAGGTGGAAACCGTATTCGTGCGCCGACACGACGCCTACAGCTCTAGCGCGTTGGCTGCCTTTCTCGACCTCGTGCGCCCGGCATGGGCCAAAACGCCCGTGGCTGCCTAGCCAATCGTCCTTCACGCGCAGGAACGTTGGCGGCCCCAGTTTTGCGGGCCTGAGCAGCCTGCGAATCTCCGGGACCCGTCCATAATACGCCGGCTCATCGAAATCATCGCCGACCCGGGTCTTGCGTTCGGTGGAGCGGGCGAGAGGTTGCCCAGATAGCGGCGTCGGTTCACGCTGCTCCCCTCCGCCATCGCATACGGCCGAACCGGCCTGGAGCCAGCCATGAGCCTCAACGCCCCAGATAAGGCCCTTGTCTCTGGCGACACCGCACCGGCTGGACTGGAACTGGACTTCGACCCCGACGCGCTGCGCGCGAAATATCGGGAGGAGCGGGACAAGCGCCTCAGGTCCGATGGCAACAGCCAATACCTCGAGGTCAAGGGCGACTTCCGGCACTACGTCGATGACCCCTATGTCGAGCCTGGGTTCCAGCGCTCGCCTTTGAACGATGAGGTCGACGTCCTGATCATTGGTGGGGGTTTCGGCGGCCTGATGGCTGGCGCGCATCTGCGCCGCTCCGGGGTCGAGCGCATCCGCATCGTCGAGAAGGGCGGCGATTTCGGGGGCACTTGGTACTGGAACCGCTATCCCGGCGCGCAGTGCGATATCGAAAGCTACATCTATCTGCCGCTGCTTGAAGAGACCGCTTACATCCCGAAGGAGAAATACTCCTTCGCACCCGAGATCCGCGAACATGCGCGGCGTATTGGCGAGACGTTCGACCTCTATAGCCTGGCATGCTTTCAGACCGAAATCCGGGAGCTTCGCTGGCTGGAGGACGAGAGCAAATGGCTGGTCACGACCAGCCGCAACGACCGCATGAAGGCGCGTTACGTCGTCATGTCGAACGGTCCGCTCAACCGCCCGAAGCTGCCCGGTATCCCCGGCATCGACAACTACGAGGGCCACAGCTTCCACACGAGCCGCTGGGACTACAGTTACACGGGTGGCGATTCGAGCGGCAATCTCTGCAACCTCGCCGATAAACGCGTGGCCATCATCGGCACCGGGGCGACCGCGATCCAGTGCGTCCCGCATCTCGGCAGGCACGCCAAGCAGCTCTATGTTTTCCAGCGCACGCCATCTTCCGTCGACGTGCGCGGTAACAGGCCGACCGACCCCGACTGGGTCAAGACGCTCACGCCGGGCTGGCAGAAGCGGCGCATGGACAACTTCAACATCCTGGTAGCGGGCGGCCATCAAGACGAGGATCTGGTCAGTGATGGCTGGACCGACATCATCCGCAATTTGGGGGCCCGCCGGCCGCGCACATCAACTGGCGGCAGCTCCCCCGAAGCATTCGCGCAGTCACTCGAGCTGGCCGACTTCAGGAAAATGAACCAGATCCGGGCCCGGGTGGATGCGATCGTGACCGAGGAGGCGACCGCCGAGGCGCTCAAGCCCTGGTATCGGCAATTCTGCAAAAGGCCGACATTCAGCGATGACTATCTGCCCACATTCAACCGGGAAAACGTGAAGCTGGTCGATACCCGGGGGCGCGGGGTCGAGTGCGTGACCGCGCGAGGGGTGGTGTTCGACGGCACCGAATACGAAGTCGATTGCATCATCTTTGCGACCGGGTTTGAAGTCGGGACGGCCTACACGCGTCGCGCCGGCTACGAGATCTATGGTCGCGGCGGCCGCACACTGACCGAGCACTGGGCGGGCGGAACCAAGACACTGCACGGGTTCTACAGCCATGGTTTCCCCAACTGCTTTCACCTCGGCATCACCCAAAATGCCCTCACACCGAACTTCCCGCACATGCTGGACGAGCAGGTGCGCCACGTTGCCGAGATCATCCAGCACGCCAGGTCGCGGCAGGCAGAGGTGATCGAGCCAACCGCAGAGGCGGAGGCGGAATGGGTTCAGACGATTCGCGACACGCCGAACGCAGGCGTACGATTTTATATGGAATGCACGCCAGGTTACTATAATGGCGAAGGCCAGCTCGGTCGGCTTGGCCTCTTCAGCGAGCTGTACGGAGCCGGGCCGGTGGTATTCCACGAGCTTGTGCGCGAGTGGCGCACCAACGGCGAAATGAAGGGTCTCCAGTTCGCGTAAGGTAAAGCCCGCGCGAATTTGTGAAGTGCTAGAATCCGAGAACGCGAACAGCCGCCCTCTGCAGATCCTGCATAGGGCCTCGGACAGATCTAGCTCTGTTGATCGCGGCAAACTTGCCTGTAGGGGACGCGCGGCTTATATACCGTGAGCCGGCCTTAATGGCCTTTCTCAAACTGAAAGTTGTTGCTTTGCCAAAGAAGTTTGTGCTGTCCGAACACCTGCGTGCCGCTCGCATCCGCCGGGGACTTTCGGTCGCGGAAGTCGCGGACGCTTGCGGCGTTTCAGCCGGGGCGGTGTATATGTGGGAGACGGGCAGGGCCAGTCCTCGCAGCGAAAACCTGACCGCCATTTGTCGCGCGTTAAAACTACCAATCCGCGCGACGCGCGAGCTGGCCGCCGCCTAAAGGCGGCGGGCGCCGCATTAGAAGCGGCGCGGCTCTCTTTCACTCGGGGTGTAGCCGCTGCGGCTTAGCTGGTATTCAAGCTTGCTTCTTGTGCGGGGCGGCGCACGAAAGTCCTGGCGAACCCTCGACCCGAGCGGCCGCGGTAGTGCTTGAACTCGTGTTCTCCGGCAAGTCGAGTCCCAAATCGGGATTGCCGGGCGGAGGAGATGCGCGTTCTAATTGGCCGCACGCCGACCACCTTGCGCTCTTGCACGCCGGTCAGACGAGAAGGAGATCGCTATGTACGCAGCCATTCGTCAGGGAAAGGCAAAGGCAGGCAAGGCCGAGGATCTGGCCCGCACAATCAAGGAAGGGGCGGTTCCCATCATCAGCGACGTTCCGGGCTTCAGGGCATATTATGTGATCTATGCGCCCGATGACACGGTAACGGCGATCAGCGTCTTCAATGACTACGCGGGGGCCGAAGAATCGAATCGACGCGGGCTCGCATGGACCGAAGAAAACCTTGCGCCCCTGCTTACCGGGCCAGCGACGGCAGTTGCAGGTCCCGTGATCGTGCACACGGTCGCCTAGCCAGATTCGCTTGGATCTGCCGTGCCCGCGGGTTCAAGGCACGGGAGAACCTTCGCAGAGGCTCGCGCTGTCCGCCGCTGCATGGCCGTATACGATGGATCTTCGGCCCTGACGGTAGCGCATAGCACCCATTGACACTTCGCAACGGGCAAGGTCACCCTTGCTCGGCGGCATCGAAAGCCGCGTCCGGTGGGGCGCGCGGAGCCTCCCCGGACGAAGGGGGGCGATAACGTGGCAGCAATAGCCGAGACGGCGGACGCCTACCCGGTTCCGTGGTGGAAGGAGCCCACAAAGGAGCAGTGGCTGGCCTACGTAGCCGCCTGGCTTGGCTGGACGCTGGATGCGTTCGACTTCACCATATTCCTGCTCATCATGGTGCCCATCGCCGCAGATTTCGGCGTTCCGTTGCTGGCCGTGACCGCAGTGTTCACCGTGACGCTCTGGATGCGGCTGATCGGCGCCACGGCTTCCGGTTGGTTGGCCGACCGGGTCGGGCGGAAGACGCCGCTGATGATTTCCATTCTCTGGTATTCGGTTTGTAATTTCTTCGCGGGCTTGGCGCCGAGTTTCTGGCTGCTGTTCCTGTTTCGTGCCTTGCTGGGAATTGGGATGGGTGCGGAATGGCCCGCCGGTGCGGCGCTTGCCATGGAGTCCTGGCCGCCGCGCTCCCGCGGGTTCATGAGCGGCGTGTTGCAGGGATCTTGGTCGCTCGGCTTTCTGCTCTCGAGCGCGATCTACGGCCTATTTTACCACAGCATCGGCTGGCGCGGCCTGTTGCTGATCGGCGTTCTGCCGGCGCTCGCCGTCGTGTGGATTTGCAAATACGTCAAGGAGCCGGAGGTCTGGGTGGAGAACCGACGCAAGCAGCGCGAGCAGAAGCATGAATTCCGCGCGCCGCTGCTCGACATCTTCAGGATCCGCGTGCTGCCCAATACTGTGACGGCCTGCCTGTGGATGGCGAGCAGTTTCGTCATTTATTACACGGTGTTCGGTATGTTCGCGACGCATCTGCAAAAAGATCTGCATTTCGGCCCCGAGGCGGTCGCGGTGCCCCTCGCGCTTACTAACTTGGTGGCGTTTTTTGCCAGCGGATTTTGGGGCTGGATCGCGGATCGCTACGGCCGCCGCTGGGGGATGATCATTCCGGCTGGGCTGGGCATGCTGGTGACGCCGTTCTATCTGTTCTTCTCGAGCTACTGGGTGATTGTCTTGGCCTATGCTGTGCAGGGACTTTTTCTCGGAGCGATCTACGGGCAGAATCCAAGCTATCTTACGGAACGGTTCCCAACCGAGATCCGGGCCACGGCCTCGGGATTTTGCTATCACCAGGGCGCGATCTGGGCCGGCTTCGCCGGACCGCTCCTTACTGCCTGGGCCGCAGGTCAGGCAAGCGGGTTCACCCTGCCCATGCTGATCACCACGCTGGGCGCTTCGGTGGTGTTCATTGTCGCGCTGCTGCTCGGGCCGGAGACAACGGGCAAAATCCTGACTTCGGAGATCCTTCTTACGGCCAAATAGGCGAGACCCATTGCTGGCGGCCGGCGCATCAGGTCACGAACTTACAATGGCGTGCGTCACGCACGAGGTCAGGCCGTAGCCGGGCCGCGGCGTCGAATGTCCGTGGCCCATCGTCGAGCCTCGAACCAGATGCCAGGTGCCTGGTTCAAGACGCATCGCGGTCGACACACCGGGAGGATCGCTATGCGAGCGATGGACGAGGGGCACTTCGCGATCTTGCGCCGCCACATGGTCGAGGTCATCGCGATCCAAGCCGACCTCATGCAGGATGAGCTCGGCAAGGCGGCGCTCAATCGGCGGGTGTTGGCGGCCATGCTAGACGTCCCGCGTCACCTTTTCGTGCCCGAGCCGCTTACCTCGCTGGCCTATCAGGACCGGCCGCTGCCGATCGGCTTCGGCAAAACCATCTCGCAGCCCTTCATGGTGGCGCTGATGACCGACCTCCTCGCCCCCGAGCCGCATGACGCGGTGCTCGAGGTTGGCACCGGCCTGGGATACCAGGCGGCGATCCTGGCCGAGCTTGGCGTCCGGGTCTGGAGTGTCGAGATTGTCGAAGAGTTCGCGGCCGAGGCGCAGGCGCGCCTGCGCGGGCGCGGCTACCGCGCCGGCGTCGGAATCCGCGTGGGCGATGGGTCTCGCGGCTGGGCGGAGCACGCGCCCTACGACAAAATCCTGGTCACGGCTGCAGCGGAGCGGCAGCCACCGCCGGCGTTGCTGGAGCAGCTTAAGGCGGGCGGCCGCCTGGTTCTGCCGCTCGGTCCTGAAGAGGCGCAGCATCTCGTCGTCATCGACAAGGACGCGGCCGGGCAGACCCATGCGCACGCGCTGATCCCGGTGCGGTTCAGCCGGCTCGAGACAGGTACTGTAGCCAAGGCGTAGGCGCGTTCGCGGCAAGGATCGATCGCCCGCGGGGCGGGGTGACGGGAACTCTCATGACAGCAACTCGCTCGAACGTACGCGTCGCGATCGCCGGCCTGGGTGCCGTCGGAATGCAGGTGGCCGAAGCGCTGTGGCATGGGATACCTGGCTGTGAACTTGCGGCCGTGTCGGCCGGCGATCTCGTGCGCGCAGAGGCCCGACTGGCCGGTCTCGGCATGTGCGTGCCGGTAGTCGCCATCGAGGCGCTCGAGCCGCTTGCGGACCTGGCAGTGGAATGCGCGCCGGCCGCCATGCTTACCAGGATCGCCGCGCCGTTTCTGCGGGCGGGCAAAATGGTCGTGGTGCTCAGCAGCAACGCCTTGTTGACCAACGAGGACCTCGTGACGCTTGCCCGCGACTGCAACGGCCAGATCGTCATCCCGACCGGAGCCTTGCTCGGCCTTGACGCCGTGACCGCTGCGGCGGAGGGGACCATTCGCTCCGTCAAGATGATTACCCGCAAACCCGTGCGAGGGCTTGTTGGCGCACCCTACCTCGTCGAGCACGGGATCTGCATCGAAGGCCTGACAGAGCCGCTTCGAGTTTTCAAGGGCACACCGCGACAGGCGGCGGCAGGATTCCCAGCCAACCTCAACGTGGCCGCTGCACTATCGCTCGCCGGTATCGGGCCTGACCGCACCGAATTGGAAATCTGGGCTGATCCGAGACTGGATCGAAACACGCACCAGATCGAGGTCGAGGCCGATTCGGCGCGTTTCTCGATGAACATAGAGAACGTGCCGTCGAGCAATCCGCGCACCGGTCGGATCACGGCTTTGTCCGTGATCGCTTTGTTACGAAAGCTGCGGGCTTCGGTCCGCGTGGGAACCTGATCGGCAAGCGGCGGCGGGTTTGCGCGCCCCGTTCAGCTCCGGGCGTATCGCCGCAGCTTGTCAGGATCGAGCGTGACGCCGAGCCCGGGTCCGGCGGGTAGATGCACGTGGAAATCCTCGAACCGCAGCGGCTCGGACACCAGATCGCCGGTCAGGATTTGCGGGCCGAAATGCTCGCAGCCCCAGGCCAGATCGCGCAAGGTCGCGAACACCTGCAGATGCGCGGCGGCGCCTACCGAGCTTTCCAAGAGACAGCCGCCGTAGAGGCCAATTCCGGCCGCCTCAGCGACGGCCGCAACTTTGCGGACGCCGAGGAGACCGGCATGCTTCACCAATTTGAGCGAGACCGCATCGGCTGCCGCCGCGCGCGCCACCGCGAGCATGTCGTGCGCGTCGAACACACACTCGTCGGCCAGTAGCGGTGGCGTGCCGGGCCGCGCCCTCAGCCGTGCCATCGCTTCGATGTTCCAGGCTGGCACCGGTTGCTCGACCAGCTTGACGCCGAGCTCGGCAAGTTCGGGCAGTCGACGTGCGGCGACGGTCTCGTCCCAGGCTTGGTTCGCGTCGACGATCAGATCGGCTCGGCCCTCGAGCGCGCGAACGAGCGTGCGCATGCGCGCCATGTCGGCTGCCGGCTCCAGCGCGCCAATCTTCACTTTGAATGTTCGATGCAGCCGCGCCGCGAGCTTCCCCTCGGCCTCCTCGATCTCCTGCGCAGGATCGCCTGAGGCGAGGGTCCACAGCACCGGGAATCGGTCTCGGTACAGCCCCGCCAAGCAGCGCCGCGGCGGGCACGCCGAGGCTCTTGCCGACCGCGTCGAACAGCGCCGTTTCGATCGCTGCCTTGGCAGCGTTGTTGCGCTTGGCCGCCTGATCGAGCCGGAGCCCCACCGCCTCGAGCCCGGCGGCGGAGAGCCCCAGGATGGCCGGCGCGAGATAGGCGTCGATATTGGCCTTGATCGCCTCAACGCTCTCCTCGCTCCAGCGCGGGCCGCCAAGCGTCGCCGCCTCGCCAATCCCTTCCGCGCCGTTGGCGAGCCGCACCTCCACGATGACGTAGCTCTGCGCGGTGACCGAGGTTTGCGACAGTTTGTGCCGGCGCACTGTCGGGACATCGACGATGGTGCTTCGCAGCTCGACGATCGCGAGATCGCGAAGCAGGTCGCGCACGGCAGGCATGACGTCCGGCATGCGGGTTCCTTCTCTCGGAAGTGGGACGCGCGGCAGCGTGCGGGGGCGGCGCCGCGCGTGGAGTGTTCCGCTTAGGCGGCCCTGGCGTGCTCGCGCACCACCACCGCCTCGGGCAGGTTCCCGGCCTCGGGGTTCAGCGTGAAGTCGAAGTTGATCGTTGCAAACGGCTGGTTCAGGCCGCGGGCTTTGATCTCCGCCGGATCGGTATGACGGACGAGCTCGGGGATCAGCCCCTCGCGCGTCGCGAACGCGAAATCGTCGTGCAGGTACGGGTCGTCCGAGATATTGATTTGCGTAGTCAGCTTTCGGAAGCCGGGCGCCTCGACGAAGAAGTGGATGTGCGCCGGACGACGGCCATGGCGGCCGAGCGCGGTGAGCAGCTGCTGCGTCGGCCCGTCCGGCGGGCAGCCATATCCCGACGGCATGATCGTGCGCAGCCGGTACCGTCCCTCGGCATCCGTCTCGATGCGCCGGCGCAGGTTATAGGGACTCTGCGACGGGTCGAAGAAGGAGTAGCCGCCCTTCGTATTGGCGTGCCAAACGTCCACGATCGCACCGGCGACGGGCTTGCCGCGGACGTCCCTGACCTGCCCCTCCATGAACAATACTTCACCCTGCTCGGGGTCCTGGTCGAGCCGCGCCTCGGCTTTCGAGCGCGGCGCGTCGGTGATGTAGAGCGGCCCCTCGATGGTGCGCGGCGTGCCACCGTCAAGGCCGGCGCGGCGCTCCTTCTCGTCCATGACCGAGTCGAGGAACGTCTCGATGCCAAGGCCGGGCACCAGCAGCCCCACCTCATTCGCCTGGCCGAGTCGCGTCAGGTAGCTCACTGCTGTCCAGAACTCGGTCGGGGTGACATCGAATTCTTCGATCGTGCGGCAGATGTCGGTCGCGACCTTGTGTACGATGCGCTTCAGCCGGTCGTTTCCGCCTTTCTGGTCGAGTCCCGCCACGCGATCGAGCAGCTGTTTTACCTCACGAGAATCGGTCAGTGCCTCAGGCATAATTTCCTCCGGCCGGCCCTGAGCCGGCGCCTTGTGGGGCCGGATGCGGTCCGGCAGCCGTCGTCGCTATTCCTGGGGGGATCCATAGCTCCGGCGCCAGCGCCGCCTGTCCCGCACCTGCTTGGTGAGCCCCCGCGTAGGGCTTGGCTTGCCGGCCTACGCCCAATTGCGGCATTACGGCGTTTCCCGAGTTCGATACCTATATATCACTCACATCCCAATCCGAAGCCGCGTCCGCCCCTGCGGCCGCAGCGCGTCTACGAGGTACGAAGCAATGGTCAAGCGTCGCAATGAGGAGCAAATCGCCGGAGTCCTCGAATTTGAAGGACGGGCAAGCGAAGATCCGGAATTCAAGGACTGGCTTGCGGAGCACAAGGCACGTAACGGGGGAAATGTCCGGGTAAGCCGGGGCGGGAAGGGGGTCCGCGTAATGTTCAGCAAAGAAGCTGATATGGCGCGATGGAAGGCCCGCGCTGAGCAGGCCGACAAAGGAAAGAAGCCCTCGATCTCTTGAATGCAAGTGGCGAGTTTCGGAACGGCGCTCGCCATCGCACGCTCAGATGCATTCTGTGCAAAGCTGGCGTGTTGCTGGGATAAATATGCGGTGGGAGGCCGACGGTTACTCCCGCATCCCCATAGAAACGACAATGAGGCGCAGATGCCCCCTAAGGTAAACTACAGCTTTCAGAAGACCGAGCGCGATCGCATCAAGAAAGCCAAGAAAGACGCCAAGATCCGTGAGCGGGAGGAGGCAGCCCAGACGAAGTCTGCCGCGCCGGCGGCGAAAACGCCGGATTCAGATGCCGACCGGGATCGCTGAGCCGAACTACCCGAGCCGCTCGATCGAAGCGCCACCTCCTCGACGGGGTGGCGCACCTCGCATCCCGTCGACAGCCTCGCCGAGTGTCTCAGCGACAGTCAAAGCGAGGGCTCGAGATCGGGATGCTACTGATTCAGGATCCGTCGCCGCCGATACTCGACCAGCCGGTCGTCGGCAGGAGCTTGCGCGCGCGTAAGAAAACCGCCGAAACTTTTGCACCGGATTGACGGGGCCTCGCTCCGCCCCCTGGAGACACCATGCCCGATACGCTGATCAAGGTCGATCTGTCGCAATCCCCTTACGACAACGACATGATACACAATCGCTGGCACCCAGAGATCCCGATGGTCGCCACCGTTAAGCCCGGACAGGATTTCGTCATCGAGTGCTACGATTGGACCGGCGGTTTTATCAAGAACGACAATTCGGCCGCCGACGTGCGCGATATCGACCTCTCGATCGTGCATTTCCTCAGCGGGCCGGTCGGTGTCGAGGGTGCCGAGCCGGGCGACCTGCTGGTGGTCGACTTCCTCGACATCGGTGCCTTTCCGCACAATGCGTGGGGGTTCAATGGCTTCTTCTCGAAACAGAACGGCGGCGGGTTCCTCACCGATCACTTTCCACAGGCGCAGAAGTCGATCTGGGACTTCCACGGCATGTTCACGACGTCGCGGCATGTCCCGGGCGTGCGCTTCGCCGGCCTGATCCATCCGGGGCTTATCGGCTGCCTGCCGGACTCGAAGCTGCTCGAAACTTGGAACAAGCGCGAGGTCGGGTTGATCGCGACCAATCCCTCGCGCGTGCCGCCGCTCGCCAACCCGCCGTTCGGGCCGACCGCGCACATGGGCCGCCTCACGGGCGAGGCCAAGGCGGCGGCCGCCGCCGCCGGCGCCCGAACCGTCCCGCCCCGCGAGCACGGCGGCAATTGCGATATTAAGGATCTCTCGCGCGGTGCCCGGGTGTTCTTCCCGGTCTACGTTCCGGGGGCCGGACTTTCGATGGGCGATCTTCATTTTAGCCAAGGCGACGGCGAGATCACGTTCTGTGGCGCAATCGAGATGCCCGGCTGGATTCACCTCAAGGTGGAACTGATCAAGGGCGGCATGGCCAAGTACGGCATCAAGAACCCGATTTTCAAGCCGAGCGTGATCAAGCCGGTCTACACCGATTACCTGATCTTCGAGGGCATCTCGGTCGACGAGTTGGGTGCGCAGCATTACCTCGACGTCAACGTTTCATACCGGCAGGCCTGCCTGAACGCGATCGAGTACATGACGAAGTTCGGATACTCGCGGGCGCAGGCCTACTCAATCCTCGGGACGGCGCCGGTGCAGGGCCATATCAGCGGGGTCGTCGACATTCCGAATTCCTGCGCCACCCTGTGGTTGCCGACGGAGATCTTCGACTTCGACATCAACCCTGGTGCTGACGGCCCGAGCGGCGGCGTCAGGGGCGGCGTCGACATGCCGCTCGCGCCTGACCGGTAAGAAGGCGGGGGAGATGCCGTCCTACGACTATCTCTGCGCCGCTTGCGGGCCATTCACCGCCATCCGCCCCCTGGTCGAGTACGCGGCGTCGCAAGACTGCCCTGATTGCGGATCGCCTGCTCCCCGGGCGCTGTTACACGCCCCGGCTCTGGGCGCGGTCGATCCGGCCGTGCGGCGAGCCGTCGGAGTGAACGAGCGCGCGGCGAACGCGCCCCGTCGTGCCTCCGGCCACGCTGCCTCCTCCGAGCTATCGCTCGGGAGCTATCCGCGACGCGACGCCCGGCTCCGCCGAGCGCCGAGGCTCCCAGGGCGCAAGGCGGCCTTGGATGATCGGGCACTGAGGTGCCCGCGGCACGGCTCCGCCGCTCCTGAAGTCATCTGCGGAGCCGAGGCTCTGGACGCCAGCTTGGCGACTGACGCTGTTCGGGTCCGCTTTCTATCGTTGCGAACCTCCTCTTTACCGGCCTGAGCAGCCCGGCCCGGGCCTGATGAACATCAGCTAGAAGTTGCACTCCCGCCAATATTTCGGCTCAATATTGAGGGGAGGGGTCACATGCCGGGCGTTCTCGATGCTGTTTGGACGCGCAGTGCGGGGCGCGCCGGGCGGATGCGGCTTTATGCTGCGTTTGCCCTGCTTCTCGCGGCCGTCATGACTTCGGGGTGCAAGCAGAAGAACAGCTTCGTCGCCCCACCGCCGCCGCGCGTTGGCGTGGCCCAGCCGCTCCAGCAGGAGATCACCCCGTGGCTCGACGCCACCGGCAACGTCGCGAGCACCAACTCGGTCGATCTGGTCGCCCGCGTGCAGGGCGCGCTCACCAGCATAGCCTACAAGGACGGCGCGGTCGCCCATCAGGGGGACACGCTGTTCGTCATCGAGCCCGCGCCGTACGAGGCGAAGTATCAGCAGGCGCAAGCGGCAGTCGCCGCCACGCAGGCGCAACTCACCCAAGCGGAGGCGGAGTTCAACCGGCAAGCCAGTCTCGGCCGCAGCGACTTCTCTTCGCAATCCTCGGTCGACCAGGCGCGCTCCAACCGTGACGTGCTCCGTGCCAACCTCCTCAACAACCAGGCCGGCGTCACCATAGCCGCCATCAATCTCGGTTACACGCGCGTCACGGCGCCATTCGATGGCGTGGTGACGGCCCATCTGGTTTCGGCTGGTGAGCTCGTGGGAGCGAGCAGTCCGACCAAGCTCGCGCAGATCATCCAGCTCGATCCGATTTACGTGGACTTCACACTGAGCGAACAGGACGTTTCGCGCATTCGCGCCGGACTAACGCGTCGCGGGCTGACGGTCCGTGACCTGCCGGAGGTCCCGGTGGAAGTGGGGCTGCTGAACGAAGACGGATTTCCGCATCGAGGAAAACTGGACTACGTCGAGCCGCAGCTCGATCCCACCACCGGCACCTTGTCGGCGCGTGGCGTCTTCGCCAACCCCGACCGCGCGCTGCTGGTGGGCAACTTCGTCCGCGTGCGCATCCCGGCGGACGAGAAGCGATCGACCCTGCTGGTGCCGGAGCGCGCCTTGGGCGCCGATCAAGGCGGCCGCTACGTGCTGGTGGTGAACGGGGACGACGTGGTCGAGCAACGCAGCGTGCAAACGGGGCCATCCGTCGGCAGCTTGCGCGCCATCCTGTCCGGGCTTGCGCCAGCAGACCGGGTCGTGGTCGAGGGCGTGCAACGCGCCGTGGTCGGCAGCAAGGTTGAGCCGAGCCCTGCGCAGATCGCGCTCGACGGCCACGCGGCGGCTTTGGCCGGAAAATGACGCGACGGCGATGATCTCCAAGTTCTTCATCGAGCGCCCGGTTCTCGCCAACGTGCTGGCGATCCTGACGGTGCTGATCGGCGCCGTCGCGATGTTCAGCCTCCCCGTTGCGCAATATCCGTCCGTCGTTCCGCCCACGGTAAGCGTGACGACGCGTTATCCCGGCGCCAGCGCTGATACGTTGATGCAGACCGTCGCTCTGCCGATCGAACAGCAGGTGAACGGCGTGGAGCACATGCTCTACATGCAATCGACCAGCACGAACGATGGCACCTACTCGCTGGTGGTCACGTTCGAGATCGGCACTGACCTCAATGCAGCCCAGGTGCTGGTGCAGAACCGGGTTTCGAGCGCCCTTGCCGCCCTGCCGCAGCCAGTGCAGGCGCAGGGTGTCACGGTGCAGCAGAAATCGACCGCGATCCTGCAAATCGTTACGCTCACAGCCCCCGACGGGCGCTACGACGGCCTTTATCTCAGCAACTACGCGACCATCAACCTGCTGAACGAGCTGTCGCGCGTGCCAGGGGTCGGCAACGTCAACGTTTTCGGAGTGGGTCAGTACCTCGATGCGGATCTGGATGGATCCGGAGAAGCTCTACGCACGAGGGCTGACGCCGCAGGACCTGATCGGGGCGATACAGCAGCAGAACCAGCAAGTCACCGCCGGCCAGGTCGGAACACCGCCGGCGCCTGCCGGGCAGGATTTCCAGTACACCGTGACGGTGCTCGGCCGGCTCGCCGACCCGGAGCAATTCGGCGATATCATCATCAAGGCTGACAGCACCGGCGGCGGCCGCATCACCCGGGTGCGGGACGTCGCGCGCGTCGAGCTGGGCGCGCAATCCTATTCGCAGGCGTTCCAGCTCGATGGCCGTCCGGCGGCGGGGTTAGCGGTGTTTCAGTCTCCGGGCGCTAACGCGCTCGACGTGGCGCACCGCGTGCAGGCGCGGATGGCGGAGCTTTCGCGCAGCTTTCCGCAGGGTTTGCGGTTCGCCATTCCGTTCGACACAACCCGGTTCGTCAGCGCGTCCATCCACGAGGTCTACAAGACCCTGATCGAGGCCGCGATCCTGGTCCTGGTCGTCATCCTTGTCTTTCTGCAGGACTGGCGCGCGACACTGGTGCCCGCGACGACGGTGCCGGTCACCATCATCGGCGCCTTCGCCGCGATGGCGGCGCTCGGGTTTACCATCAATCTGTCGACCTTGTTCGCCATCGTGCTCGCGGTCGGCATCGTCGTGGACGACGCAATCGTGGTGGTCGAGGGCGCGGCACACTACGTGGGACGGGGCCTGTCGGGCCACGACGCGGCGATCCGCGCGATGGGCGAGCTGTTCGGCCCCATCGTGGGCATCACCCTGGTGCTGATGGCGGTGTTCATCCCCGCTGCGTTCCTTCCGGGACTGACCGGAAGGATGTACGCGCAGTTCGCGCTGGTGATCGCCGCGACCGCGCTTATCAGCGCCGTCAACGCCGCGACGCTCAAGCCGATGCAATGCGCAGTATGGTTGCGCCCCCCGGTTCCCGCGTCGGAGCGCGGTTTCCTGTCGCGCAGCTTCGACCGTGGCTATGGAGCACTGGAGCGGGCGTACGCCAAACTGATCGCCCGCATGATCCGCCGCAGCACGTTGATGGTGGCGATCTCGCTGGCCCTGGCAGTTCTGGCCATTTGGGGGATCTCGCGGGTGCCGACCGGGTTCATCCCCGTGGAGGACCAGGGCTACCTCATCGTCGGAGTGCAGCTTGCTGACGGCGCATCGATCGAGCGCACCCAGCGCACCCTCGCCGAGGCAAGCCGGATCGCGCGCGCGATAAAGGGCGTCGAGCAAGTGGTAGAGATCGCCGGGGTCTCGGTGCTCGACAGCAACGCATCCCTCGCCAATGCGGGGGTCGCGTACGTGATCCTGAAGGACTGGAGCAAGCGGCCGAACCTGCGCGCCATCTACACGCAACTCACCGGCGCGCTGGACCAGTTGGGCGACGGGACCGCGTTCGTGCTGCCCCCGCCGCCCATCCAGGGCATCGGCAACGCCGGCGGCTTCACCATGCAGGTAGAACTCCGCGACGGCAGCCTCGATTACCGCAAGCTCGCTTCGCTTACGGACCGCATTGCGGCGGATGCGCGAAGCCAGTCGGGCCTGCAGCGCATCATCACTTCCATCCGCGCCAACGTGCCGCAGGTTAAGCTGATTCTGGACCGGGTGAAGGCCGAGACGCTGGGGGTTTCCGTCAACGACGTTCTTGCGGCACTCGGGTCGTACCTTGGTTCGAGCTACGTCAACCAGTTCAACAAGTTCGGACGAACGTTCCAGGTCTATGTGCAGGCGGACGCGCCGTTCCGCCTCAAGCCCGAGGACATCGAGCAACTGAGCGTGCGCAACGCGTCGGGCAAGATGGTGCCGCTGGGCGCCTTGCTGCGGTTGGAACCCACGACCGGCCCTTCGCTGATCGGGCTCTACAATCTCTATCCGTCCGCGACGATCCTGGGCGCCCCGGCCGACGGTTTCAGCTCGGGGCAAGCCATCGAGCTCATGGACCAGATTGCGACCGCGGCGTTGCCGCGCGGCACCGGCTATGAGTGGTCGGCGATGTCCTACCAGGAGAAGGCGGTCGGCAATCAGCTATACTATGCGTTCGCGCTGGCGCTGCTGCTGGTCTATCTTTGCCTCGCGGGCACCTACGAAAGCTGGATCGCGCCGTTGACGGTGATCCTGGCCGTGCCCTTGGCATTGCTCGGACCGCTGGCGGCACTCACCGCGATCGGCGTCGCGAACAATCTTTACACGCAGATCGGGCTGCTGCTTCTGATCGCGCTCTCGGCCAAGAACGCGATCCTGATCGTGGAAGTGGCCCGGGAGCAACGGCTTCTGCACGGCAAGCCAATTCTTGACGCGGCACTTGCTGCGGCGAGCGCCCGGCTTCGGCCGATCCTCATGACCTCCATCGCCTTCATCCTGGGCGTCGTCCCACTCGTGACCGCGACCGGCGCCGGCGCTAGCGCGCGGGCTTCGCTCGGGCTCAGCGTGTTCAGCGGAATGATCGCATCGACCTGCCTCACCGTCCTGTTCGTGCCGTCGTTCTTCGTCGTGCTGCAACGCCTTGAGGAGCGGCGGTCGAGCGGGAAGCGGCCCGCTCCTCTTGCCCAAGCGGCGGACTAGGCAATGCGCTTCATCCCAGTCTGAAAGGAACCAACATGGCGGCGGCCCATGCGAGACCGTGGCTGATCGGTTTTCTGATACTCACCTGCGCCGCCTGCAATCAGGGCCGCGTGCAAAGCGGGCAAAACTACGAAGGTCCAACGCTGCCGCACCCTGACCGGATTCTGGTGCGCGACTTCGCAGTGGTTCCCGAGGACGTCCGCCTCGATCAGGGCATCCGGGCGCGACTGACACAGGCGCTCAGCGACACGCCGGCGAGCGCGACGAAAGTGCAGACCGCGCGCACGGCGACTTCCTCCCTGGCCACCGATCTGGTCCGGGACCTGCGCGGCTACGGCCTGCCTGCCGAACGGGCGTTCGGCTCCGAAGTGCCTTCCACCGAGAACGTGGTGCTGGTCGAAGGCCAGATCGTTTCGATCGACCAGGGCAACCGCACCCGGCGCACGCTGGTCGGGCTTGGCGCCGGGAAAAGCAGCCTCGGCGCGGATGTGCAGGTTTTCTACCAGCGCGGGCCGGCCAAGCCCCAACTGCTCGAAACTTTTCAGGCAGACGCCGATAGCGGGCACGCGCCGGGCGCGGCAGAGACGATGGGCGCGGGGGGTGCGGCCGGCACAGGTGTTGCCGCCTCCGCCGCCACGAGCCTGGGCCTCCATGAGGTGAGCGAACGGCGGCAGGCAGGCGACACCGACAACGCCCGCCGGGTCGCCGATGCGCTGGCGCCGAAACTCCGGCAACTGTTCCAATCCCAGGGCTGGATGCAGGCGGCCGGGCGATGACCGGCGCCGCCATGAGAAAACAGGAG
The DNA here is from genome assembly GCA_963757115.1 of uncultured Alphaproteobacteria bacterium. Taxonomy (GTDB): domain Bacteria; phylum Pseudomonadota; class Alphaproteobacteria; order Acetobacterales; family Acetobacteraceae; genus CAVWQV01. Next base: position 122,758 of record CAVWQV010000007.1, read on the forward strand.
ACATTCATGCTTGGAAATAGCGCGGCGCGGATTGCCGTGTCCGGCCTCGTGTTCTTTGCAACCCTTGTTCCGGCCCTCGCACAGCAGCGGCCGACCCAGGCACAGATCAACGCCATCCGCCAGTCGTGCCGGTCGGACTACCAGGCGCATTGCTCCTCGGTGCCGACCGGCGGTTCCGCGGCGCTGGCTTGCTTGCAGCAGAACGCCGAGAGCCTGTCGCCGGCCTGCGGCCGCGCCGTCGCGGCGGCGGGCGGCGGTTCGGCGGGCGGCGGTTCGGAGTCGGCGGCACCTGCCGCGCCAGCGCCGATGCCGCAGGGCGGTGGAGCCCACGCCGGCAGCGGAGGGCTGCGCCAGGCCTGCGGGATGGACTTTCGCACCTATTGCCATGGCATTCGCCCGGGCGGCGGTCGGGCCATCGCTTGCCTGAAGGAGAACGCCCCCTCGCTCTCGCCCGGCTGTCAGGAGGCGCTCGAGTCGCTGCGGGGAGGACGCTAGAAGATGCGCGCGTTGGCGATGGGTCGTTCGGCGCCAATCGCGGTGGCGCTGCTTGTGGCCGTGTGGCTGGGTCTGGCCGGCTTTCCCGCATTCGCAGCGCCGCAACCGGCCACGCCGACGGCCGCCCTGTGGCCCCACACGATCGTCGCTGACGGAGCCTCGACGGTCGTCTATCAGCCGCAAGTGATCTCTTGGGCAGGGCAAGGCCCACTCACCGCGCGGGCGGCGATCGCGATCACGCCATCCGGCAAACCTCCTATCCTCGGTACCATCGACGTGCAGGTCGCAACCGAAACGGACCTCGCGACCCGCACCGTCACCCTGTCCGATCCGAAGCTGCTTTCCTCAAAGTTCCCGAGCCTCGATACCGGGCAGGCCGCGCAACTGGAAGCCAAGATCAGGACGCTGCTGCCCCAGGAGATGAGCGTCAAGGAAGTGCCGCTCGACACAGTTCTCCTCGGGGTCAAGGAGATTCCGGCAACGGGGGCTGCGCCGTCTATCGACAACAGCCCGCCGACCATCTTCTACAGCAAGCGCCCCGCCAGCCTCGTGGTGTTCGACGGCGACCCAGTGCTGGCACCGGCGGGAAACACCGGCTTCACGTTCGCGGTGAACACCAATTGGGAGGTGATCGTCGACCCGGCCGATAGCGGTGGCAGGTGGTATCTGCTCAACAACGGCGCCTGGCTCGTTGCACCCGCATTTTCCGGTCCGTTTCAACCGGCACCCAAGCTGCCGGACGGGTTCGCCAAGCTGGCTGACACTCCGAACTTTGCGGACATTCGCAGCAGCATTCCGGGCCGGACCGTGAAGGCGGAGGACGCGCCGACGATCTTCGTCAGCACCAAGCCCGCCGAGATCATCGTCACGAACGGCCCTCCGGCATTCGAGCGGATCCCCGGCACGGCGCTGGAGCGGGTCAAGAACACCGACGCGACTTTGTTCCGATACGGCGGCAATGGACATTACTACGTGCTGTTCTCGGGGCGTTGGTTCTCGGCGGCATCGCTGGATGGGCCGTGGGCGTTCGCAACACCGGAACTGCCCGACGATTTCGCTCGCATTCCTCCGGAGGGATCAGCGGGGGGTGTGCTGCCGTCGGTGCCGGGGACCGCGCAGGCGCAGCAAGCCGTGCTGCAGGCGCAGATCCCGCGTCAGGCGACGTTGCAGCGGGCGACCGCCAAGCTCGATGTCGTCTACGTGGGAGAGCCCGACTTCAAGCCGATCCCCGGCACCAGCGTCCGCTATGCGGTGAACACCACCTTTGAGGTCCTGGAGATCGGCGGCAAGTATTTCGCGTGCTACCAGGGCGCCTGGTTTGTCGCGCCGACGCCGAAAGGGCCGTGGGCGCTGGCCGAAAGCGTGCCGCGAGGCGGCCTACGCCATCCCGCCGAGCAGCCCGATGTACAACGTCACGTTCGTCAAGCCGTACGCCGCGACGCCGACCGCCGTGACCTACGGCTACACCGCCGGCTACCTGATGGGCTTCGTCACCGCCGGCGTGCTGGTCTACGGCACCGGCTACTATTACCCGCCGGTGGTGATAGCGGGCCCGGTTCCCGCCTATCTGCCGTATCCGTATTCCTACGCCGGGCGCGCGTACTACAACCCCGCCACCGGGGCCTATGCGCGCGGAGGCGTGGTGTACGGGCCGTATGGCGGCGTCGCCCGGGCCGGAGCAGCCTACAACCCGTATACCGGCGCCTACGCCAGGGGAGCCGCCGTCTACGGACCCTATGGCGGGGCGGGCGCGTGGTCGGCTTACAATCCGACAACGGGCGGCTATGCGCGCGGCAGCGCGGTGTGGGGTCCGAACGGGGGCACGGCGAATGCGAGCTTCTACAACCCCCGTTACGGCACCTCCGGCAGCACCACGCAGAATGCCAATCCGTACGGGCGCTGGGGATCGAGCGTCGTTTCCGGCCCCAACAAGACCGTGAACACCGCGAGTGCGAGCAACAGCCGCGGAACGGTGGGCGGATTTCAGTCGAGCACCGGCGCGGCGGGTGCGGGCGTACACGGAGCGCACGGCAACAACGCCGGCGTGGTGAAGACACCGGGGGGCGACGTCTACGCCGGCCATAACGGCCATGTGTATCAGCATTCCAGCAGCGGCTGGTCGAGCTGGAACAATGGCAGCTGGCAGTCGGTCCACCCGTCCACCACGACGCAAAGCGGCTCCAATAACTATCGTCGAGGCGGGTCCCAGCAAACCAGCCTCGGCGCAAGCCAGGGAGCCAACGGCGCGGACTTTCATCAGCTTGACCAGGACCGCTTCGCGCGTCAGCAGGGAGCGATGCAACAGCGGCAAACGGGCGGGGGCCGGTTCGGTGGCCAAGGCTTCCAGCGCGGCGGTTTCCGGCGGGGCTGAGCCGATGACGCCGGGATGATTGCGAACGCCTCGCCGGAGGGCCTGGCGGTCGGTCACGCGCTGACCGCAAAGGCGCACGAGTTGATCGCCGCCGGCGGCCTTCTGGGCTTGCTCAGCATCCTGGCCGGTCTCGTCTCACGCCGGTTCGGCGCGCCCGTGCTGCTGGTGTTTCTGGCGCTTGGGATGCTGGTCGGCGAGGACGGGCTCGGGGTCCCGTTCGACGATTTCTACGCCGCCTACCTGATCGGCAGCATTGCGCTTGCGATCATCCTGTTCGAGGGCGGGGTGAAGACCCGCATCCCGACACTCCGCCTCGCGTTCTGGCCCGCTTTCGTGCTGGCGACGGTCGGGGTGGCCGCCACCGCCGGCGTCATGGGCGGCTTTGTGCTGCTGATCGAACCATCGGTGCCGCTGGCGGGCGCGCTGCTCGCCGGCGCGGTTTCCGCACCGACCGACGCGGCTGCAGTGAGCACATTGCTTCGCCGCGCGCAGGTGGCGCTACCAGAGCGGGTCTCCGCGTTGCTGGAGGTCGAATCGGGCCTCAACGATCCGATGTCGGTGTTCCTGACGATCCTGCTGATCCACATGCTGGCCGAGCCCGGCTGGACGACGTTCGGCAACGCCGCACTGCTGTTCGGCCTCGAGATGCTCGGCGGGGCGGCATTCGGGTGTGCCGGTGGATGGTTGCTTTCGCTCATGCTCCGTCGGCTGCGGCTAGAGGCGGCGCTCGCCACGGTGCTGGTCCTGGCGGGCGCGCTGGCGCTGTTCGGCTTGGCGCAGAGCGCCGGTACGAGCGGCTTTCTGGCCATCTACATCGCCGCCCTGATTACGGGCGCGACCCGGCATGAGGCGAGGCACGAGGTCGAGACGTTTTTCGAAGGCATGGCTTGGCTGTCGCAGATCGTGCTGTTCCTCATGCTCGGCCTGTTGGTCACGCCGTCCCACCTCCTTGGCCAGCTCGTCGCGGGGGCAGGCGGCGCGCTCGTGCTGATCTTCGTTGCCCGCCCAGTCGCAGTGCTGCCCTGCCTCCTACCGTTCGGCTACGGGTGGCGGGAGATCGGCTTCGCGTCTTGGGTGGGACTGCGCGGCGCCGTGCCGATCTATCTCAGCATCCTTCCCGCGCTGGCAGACCCCACCCGCAACATCCGCCTGTTCGACGCTATTTTCGTGCTGGTGGTCGCCTCGCTCATGCTGCAGGGCTGGACCATCGCCCCGGCCGCTCGCCTGCTTGGCTTCGGTCGCGCGAGCGGCGCCGAAGTCAATGCGGGCGCGGCGGCTCGTAGCTAGTTGCCGGGCTGGAACACCGGGATCGAGCCGGGGAGCCCAGCCCCAACGTAACAGCAGCCTCAGGAACTCGGGGGCGGAGCCGGCGATTGCTTTTCACCCGAGCAACAGGCGCACATGACAGCAACGCGCGCCGGCTCTGGGTCGGAGGTCGCGCGTGCCCGATACGGAACAAGATAGCCGTCATCTTTCTGCTCCGGACGACACGGAGCTTCTCCGCCTCCTGTTCGAGAGCGCGACGGACTTCGCGATCTTCACGACGGACCCGAATGGGATCACGACAAGCTGGAACCCGGGGGCCGAGCGCCTGCTCGGCTTTGCCGAACAAGAAATCGTCGGCCGCTCGGCGGATGTGATGTTCCCGCCTGAAGAGGGCGGGGCAAGCGGGGCGGCGGAGGAGCGGCGGACCGCGCTCGCTCACGGCCGCGCCGAGGACGAGCGCTGGCAGATGCGCAAGGACGGCACGCGCTTCTGGGCGTCCGGCCTGCTCATGCCTCTCACCGATCCAAGCCGCGGCTTCGTCAAAATCCTGCGCGATCGCACGGCCCAACATCGCGCCGACGAGCGGCTGCAGGAAAGCGAGGAGTTATTCCGCGTTCTCGCTACCAGCATCCCGCAGCTCGTGTTCCGCTCGAAGCCGGCCGGCGCGAGGACGTGGCCCAGCCCCCAATGGTGCGTGTTCACCGGCTTGTCCTTCGCCGACAGCCTCGGGCTGGGCTGGCTCGAGGCCATCCATCCCGATGATCGCGAGGCGACGCTCGCCGCCTGGAACGAGGCGCAGGCCAAGGGCGAGTACTACGTCGAGCACCGCATCCGACGCTCAAAGCACGGCGGCGGCGGCTTCCGCTGGCACCAGACCCGCGCGGTGCCGCTCGAAGGCGGTGCCAACTCGCCCGAGTGGGTCGGCACCTCGGCCGATATCCACGACCTGCGGACCTTGCAGGACCAGCAGAAAGTGCTGCTCGCCGAACTGCAGCACCGAACCCGCAATCTCCTGGCAGTCGTGCAGTCGCTCGCCCGCCAAAGGCTGCGCAGCAGCACGTCGGTCGAGGAGTTCGCGGAGGAGTTCGAGAGCCGGTTGCGAGCGTTAAGCCGCGTGCAAAGCCTGCTGGCCCCAACCGACCATCAAACGATCGACATACAGGAACTCGTCGAGGCCGAGCTGCAAGCGCACGGCGACGCCGGGCATGATCCCAGGAGCATCCTGGTGAACGGCCCACCCATGTCGCTTGCTGCCACTTCGGCGCAAGCCCTGGCCCTCGCGCTTCACGAGCTGGCGACGAATGCGGTCAAGTATGGCGCGCTGGGCCAGCCCGGGGCCAGGCTCGCAGTGGCTTGGGGCATCGAGGGGCACGGCGCGACGCGGTGCGCCCGGCTTGAGTGGCGGGAGAGCGGCGTTGCGATGCCCGAAGGCGGGCCGAAGCGAATGGGCTACGGCTGCGAACTCATCACGCGCGCGCTTCCGTACCAGCTCGGCGCAGAGACCAACCTCGAGTTCGGCCCGGACGGCGTGCGCTGCCGGATCATGGTGCCCCTGACCACGAACTCCGGATGACGACGGACACCCGTGACATCGACACTGGGCCGCCTGCTGAGCGAGATTTCGCGCGAGGGACCGGAAAATCAGGTCCGGCAACGGCATCCGGCACCGCCCGTTTAAGAGGCCGTTAGCCAACCCCGTGCATCCTCCCCGTGCAATACGGAACAGGACGGATGCCGACGAGCGCCGACATCTCGGTGGTAGTACAAGGACCGGTGCGCCACCGAACGGACCGTGGCGGCTACGCCACGCGGGAAGTGCTGGCCTCGATCCGCGCCCATCTCCCGGGGGCCGAGATCATCCTTTCCACGTGGGAGGATGAGGACGTCGAGGAGCTCGAGCCGGACCACCTGGTGCTCAGCCCGGACCCGGGCCCACTCGAGCAGGCCTGGTTCCGGGTCAACAACGTCAACCGCATGGTCCGCTCCACGGCGAGAGGGCTTGCCGCCGCGACGCGCTCGCTGGCGATCAAGACGCGCACGGACACGTTGCTGGCGTCGGACGGCATGGTGCGCCTGCCGCTCGCGCCGCCGGACGATCCCGCGCTGGGTCTGACGGCACGCATCCAGGTCGCCTCCCTCGGCACCAAGAACCCGCTCACCACCGGCTTCCAATACCACCCGTCCGACCTCGTCCAGTTCGGCACTACGCAGGACTTGCGCAAACTCTGGTCCGCGCCCCCAGCCACGCTTGACGACGTGTTCCATCCGCCTTGCCTTACCGGCCGCTTCGTCGGACCGCGCCTTTCGCCCGAGCAGTATGTGTGCGTGCGCTTCCTCGCCGCCGCGGGCGTGGACGCCGTTATCGAATCGGTCGAGGATCTGCGCTTCGCGCCGTTCGAAACCTCCATGCGGTGCCTGCTTGCCGCGTTCGACACGTTTGACGAACGGGCAGCGGGCGTACTGCTGCCGCCGCGGATGCACGCGATCATTCCCCCCTACGAATGCATCAGCGAGGCCGGGATGGCGTCTTTGCGCGCTTACTGGCAGGCCGAGCCGAACGCCGCCGCCTCGCTCCACCAGACCATGCAGGACAATCTGGCAGCGCTGCGCCGCGACCGGGAAGCCGCCGGCTTCCGGGCGTTTGCATGAAGTTCCTGGCCCATCGCGGTTTCTGGCGCGAGCCCGCCGAGATGAACACGGAAGGGGCTTTCCGGCGCGCGTTCGCGTGCGGCTTCGGGCTTGAGACGGATGTGCGCGACCGGGACGGAACGCTCGTCGTGTCGCACGACCCGCCGGCCGCGAGCGCGCCCGCGCTCGACCGGCTGTTGGACCCGCGTTCGGTACCGCCCGGCACCGCGATCGCCGTCAACGTCAAGGCTGACGGTCTCGCTGCCGCCTTTGCGCCCTGGTTCGACCGCACCCGCGAGCTTGACGTGTTCTTTTTCGACATGTCGGCGCCCGAGCAGCGCCGCTACGCGGGTCTCCCCTGCTTCGCCAGGCAAAGCGACATCGAACCGGAGCCGATCCTGCTCGCGGAAGCCGCGGGCGTCTGGCTCGATGCGTTCGCCGACGATTGGTGGACCGCCGATCTCGTCGCGGCACATCTGCGGGCTTCACGCCGGGTCGCGATCGTGTCGCCCGAGTTGCACGGGCGCGACCCGCTCGCGCGATGGCGCGCGATCCGGGATGCACGCTGGAAGCAGAGCGACGACGTCCTGCTCTGCACCGATCACCCCGACGCCGCGAAGGCCGTGATTTCATGCTTGACGCTCTCGCGCCACCGATCGCCGCAGTGGTGTTCGACATGGACGGCGTGCTCGTCGACGCGCGCGACTGGCACTATGACGCGCTTAACCTCGCCTTGGCCGAGCATGGCCACGCCATCGGCCGCGCCGAGCACCTCGCCCGCTTCGACGGGCTGCCGACGCGGGTGAAGCTGGCGATCCTTACCGCCGAGCGAGGCCTTTGCCCCGGCCTCCATCCAATGATCTCCGCGTCGAAGCAGGCGCATCTCGGCGGCATCGCCGCGCAGCGCTGCCGGCCGGTGCTTCACGTCCGCGCCGCCGTTCAGGGATTGCGCGCGGCCGGCTATTGTCTCGCCGTCGCTTCCAATGCCACGCGGAGCAACGTGGACCTGCTGCTGCGGCGAAGCGGGCTCCGCTCCTTGTTCCATGTCGTGCTTTCGGCCGAAGACGTGCCGATGCCTAAGCCCGACCCGGCGATCTATATCGAGGCGATGCGCCAGCTCCGGGTGGACCCGGCGGAGACGCTCATCGTCGAGGACAGCGAGGTCGGGGTTACCGCCGCTACTGCCTCGGGTGCTTGGCTGTTGCGGGTCAATTCCCCCGATGACGTGCGGCCCGCGTTGTTCGCCGGGTGGCTCGGCGCCGAGCGGGCCGCAGCGTGAACCCGGTCGAGCGCGACCGAGCGCCCCTGCCGTGCTGACCATCGTGATCCCCATGGCGGGCGACGGCCGGCGCTTCGCCGAAGCGGGATTTAGGGTGCCGAAGCCGCTGGTTCCCGTGCACGGGATGCCGATGATCGAGCTCGTGGTGCGCAACCTGCGGCCGCACCAGCCGCACCGGCTCGTGTTCATCTGCAAGCAGGAGCACGTGCGCGCTTACGGGCTGGCCGACGTGCTCGCTGAGCTCTCCCCTGGGTGCGCGGTCCGCACGGTTGCCGCGACCACGGATGGAGCGGCCTGCACCGTGCTCGAGGCGGCCGACCTGATCGACCAGACCGGCCCGCTCATCGTGGCCAACTGCGACCAGTTCGTCCAAGCCGACATGACCGCCTTCGTGAAGGAGCTTGGCGCGCTTGACGGACTGATCATGACCATGCGCGCCGTCGACCCGAAATGGTCATTCGCGGCGTGCGGTCCGGACGGCCTCGTCACCCGGATCGCCGAGAAGGAGGTGATCTCCGATATCGCGACCGTCGGCGTCTACGGCTTTGCGCGAGGCGACGCGTTCTGCGCCGCCGCTCGCCGGATGATCGCGGCCGGCCGGCGCGTGCGCGGGGAGTTCTATCTCGCCCCTGTGTACAACGAGATGATTGCGGACGGCTCCCGCGTCGGCACGTTCGACGTGGGCGCCATCGGCGACGGGATGGACGGGCTCGGCACGCCCGAGGATCTGGCCCGCTTCCTGGCCGATCCGGCGTCGGTGGCGAAAGTGGACGCGCTGCGGCCCGCCCTCGTGGGTTGACCCTCACGCCGGCGGGGCCGGCGCGCTAAAAGCCCACGCGTGAGCCTCGCCTTCACCCTCCTCGCAACCGACGGCGCCGCGCGCGCCGGCCGGCTACAGACCGCGCACGGGCCGATCGACACCCCGGTGTTCATGCCGGTCGGCACCGCGGGCACGGTGAAGGCGATGACCGCCGACGCGGTGCGCGCGACGGCGCGCGTCGTGGTGCTCGGCAACACCTACCACCTCATGCTGCGCCCCGGCGCCGAGCGGGTGGCTGAGCTCGGCGGACTGCACCGGTTCATGGACTGGCCCGGCCCGATCCTGACGGACAGCGGCGGCTTCCAGGTCATGTCGCTCGCCAGTCTGCGCAGCTGGACGCATGACGGCGTGACGTTCCGTTCGCACCTCGACGGCTCGGCGCACCGTCTGACGCCCGCGCGCTCGATCGAGATCCAGCACCTGCTCGACGCGACGATCACCATGGCGTTCGACGAATGCACGCCCTTCCCCGCCACGCGAGCGACGGCGGGCGCTTCGCTGGACCTCACGCAGCGCTGGGCGGCGCGCTCCAAGGAGGCGTTTGTGCCGCGCGCCGGCTACGGGCTGTTCGGCATCGTCCAGGGCAGCACCTTCCCCGACCTTCGCGCCGCCGGCGCGGCGGCGCTGCGCGCGATCGGCTTCGACGGCTACGCGCTCGGCGGCCTCGCCGTGGGCGAAGGCCAGGCGGCCATGTTCGGAGCGCTCGAGGCACCGTGCCGCACCTGCCGCGGACAGGCCGCGCTACCTCATGGGCGTCGGCACGCCGGACGATCTGCTCGGCGCCGTGGCACGCGGGGTCGACATGTTCGACTGCGTGATCCCGACGCGCGGTGGCCGCACCGCGCGGGCCTTCACGTCCTGGGGTGTGGCCAACCTGCGCAATGCCCGCTTCGCGGCCGACGACACCCCCTCGACCCCTTATGCCGCTGCCCCGCCTGCACGCGGCACGGGCGCGCCTATCTGCACCATCTGTTCCGCGCCGGCGAGATGCTCGGCCCGATGCTGCTGACCTGGCATAACCTCCAATACTTCCAGGAGTTGATGCGAGGGATGCGGGCGGCCATCGCCGAAGGTCGCCTTCGCGCCCATATGGACGCGGTGCGCGCCGGTTGGGGCGCGCCGAGGACGCGGCATGACGGAGACCAGCCGCCTGACCCAGCTCGGCCGCACGGTCGAGCAGCCGACGCATCCCGACGAGGCGCGGCTCGAGCGCGTGCCGAGCCCCGCAAGGGCCGGCATTACGTGGTCCGCTTCACGCCCCGAGTTCACCTCGCTTTGCCCGATCACCGGCCAGCCGGATTTCGCGCACATCGTGCTCGACTACATCCCGCGTGACTGGATCGTGGAGAGCAAGTCGCTCAAGCTGTTCCTCAAAGCTTCCGCAATCACGGCGCGTTCCACGAGGCCTGCACCATGCAGATCGCCGAGCGACTGGTGCAGCTGCTGGAGCCTGTGTGGCTGCGCATCGGCGCCTATTGGTATCCGCGCGGCGGCATGCCGATCGACGTGTTCTGGCAGACCGGCGCGCCGCCGGAGGGCGCCTGGATCCCGCCGCAGGAAGTGTCGCCCTACCGTGGCCGCGGTTGACCAAAGCGCTGATCCGCGACCGCGCCCTCGGCCTCGGTTTCGACGCGGTCGGGTTCTGCCGCGCCGAGCTGGGTGCTGAGGCGCGCAGCCGGCTGCGCGACTTCCTCGCGGCCGGCCAGCACGGCGACATGGGCTGGCTCGCCGACCGCGCCGACCCAGCGCAGCCACCCGCAAGCGCTTTGGCCCGAAGCGCGGAGCGTCATCGTGCTCGGGCTCTCCTATGCTCCGGCCGGACGACCCGCTGCGTCGTGCTGCGTCGGCCCGATCGCGGCGCCATCTCCGTCTACGCCCGCAACCGCGACTATCACGACGTGGTCAAAGGGATGCTGAAGCATCTCGCGCAGTTCGTCGGCGTCGCGCTTCGGCGCCGGCGGTGAAGGTGTTCGTCGACACCGCGCCCGTGATGGAAAAGCCGCTCGCGCAGGCAGGCCGGGCTCGGCTGGCAGGGCAAGCACACCAACCTCGTCTCGCGCGCGCCACGGCTCCTGGCTGTTCCTGGGCGAGATCTACACCACGCTCGCGATCGACGCCCGATCCGCCGCACGCCGATCGCTGCGGCTCCTGCGCGCGCTGCCTGGACGTCTGCCCGACCGGCGGCGTTCCCGGCGCCCTATCGGCTCGACGCTACGCGCTGCATCTCCTACCTCACCATCGAGCATCACGGGCCGATCCCGCACGAGCTGCGCCCGCTGCTCGGCAACCGGATCTACGGCTGCGACGATTGCCTCGCGGTCTGCCCATGGAACCGCTTCGCCCGCGCAACGCCGCACGACAAGCTCCGCGCCCGCGCCGACCTCACGCGCCCCGCGCTCGCCGAGCTGGCTGCTTTGGACGACGCCGGCTTCCGGACGCTGTTCGCCGGATCCCGGTCAAGCGGATCGGCCGCAACCGCTTCGTGCGCAACGTGCTGATCGCGATCGGCAACGCCGGCGACCCGGCGCTCCGGCCGGCCGCCGCGCGCGCTCGCGACGATCCCGACCCGGTCGTGGCAGAGGCGGCAAGCTGGGCGGTGGCGCGTGCTCGCGGAAGCAGCAGGCTGAGCGGGCTGGTCAAGCGCAGCTTCTCGCTTGCCGGGCACCGCACCAGCGTTGCGCTCGAGCCGGAGTTCTGGGCGGTGCTGACCGACATCGCCGCCGCCCGCCAAATCCGGCTTTCCGCCTCGTCGCGGAAGCCGACGCCGCCCGGCCGCCCGGCCACCCCCTGGCATCCGCGCTACGGTTGTTGGCAATTCGGAAAAACTCGATTTCGCATTAACCACGCAGCAAGTTTGTTCGCTATAAGTTCTCTTGCCCGCGCACTGGCCGGGCAGGAACGCTTACGAGGAACGAACATGGTTAACCCGCTCAAAGCGCCCGGCCCGACCGGTGCCGACCAGCCCCCGATCAGCCCCTTGGTCATCTCCGACCGGCTGATCTCGCTTGCCGAGCAGGCCGGACAAGTCGGCTGCGTCGCGACGGCGCGCCATCTCATCCGGCTTGCTTCCCGCGTGCTGGAAGAGAAGTCGGGCTTCGCCCCGCAGGCGCGGCCTTCGCTCGGCTGATCCGGCACGCTCGCGCGCTAGTCGGTGTTGCCCCAGCCGCCCCCGCCGGGAGTTTCGATCGTCACCACGTCGCCGGCCGCGAGTTCCACGCGGTCGGTTCCGCGGAGCGGCGTCTCCATGCCGCCGCTGGCGCGCTCGACCCATTGCCGGCCGGCAGGCGCCGGGGCTGCCGCCATGCAGCCCGAACGGAGGGACGGTCCGCCGCGAGGAAACAAGAACCGCCGTCATCGGGTCGAGAAAGCGGAGCCGGCGCACCGCGCCGTCGCCGCCACGCGCGCCCTCGCCGCCGGACCGCGGCGGATGGCGAACGCTCGACCCGCACGGGATAGCGCAATTCGAGCACTTCGGGATCGGTCATGCGGGTGTTGGTCATGTGCGTCTGCACGGCGGACGCCCCGTCGAACCCGGGGCCGGCTCCCGCGCCGCCGCAGATGGTCTCGTAGTATTGGCGGGTGGCGTCGCCGAACAGGAGGTTGTTCATCGTGCCCTGGCTGCATGCCAGGGCCCCGAGCGCGCCGAACAGGGCGTTGCAGGTCGCCTGCGAAACCTCGGCGTTGCCGGCGACGACGGCGGCGCCCGGCGCCGGGGACAGAAACGTGCCGGGCGGGACCACGATCCGCGAGCGGCGCAGGCAGCCATCATTGAGCGGGATGTCATCATCGACAAGACAGCGGAATACATAAAGCACGGCGGCGCGCAGCACCGCCGGCGGGGCGTTGAAATTGTCGGTTCTTTGCGGCGCAGGTGCCAGTGAAATCGACAGTCGCACTGCGCGCCGCGCCGGTCGACGCTGACCGCACGCGCAGCAACGCTGCCGTCGTCCATCGTCGTAGGCGAAATCGCCGTCGCCGATCCGCGTCGAGCACGCGGCGCACGCATTCCTCGGCGTTGTCCATCACGTGGCGCATGTAGCGCGCGCGACCGGTCACGGCCGTGCTGCTGCGACCGCGCGGTGCAACTCCTGCGCGCCGCGTTCATTGGCCGCGACCTGCGCACGCATGTCGGCGATGTTCGGCGTCCGGGCTGCGCGCCGGGTATCGCGCATCCGCAGCAACGCGCGGAATTCCGCTTCCCGGAACGCGCCGCCGACGACCAGCAGGAAATCGTCGATCACGACGCCCTCCTCCTCCAGGCGTCGCGAAAAGGGCGGCGTGGAGCCCGGGCGTGCTGCCGCCGACATCGGCATGGTGGCCGCGTGCAGCCGACAAAGAACAGCGATGTCGCGGTCCCGTCCGCGTCGAACACCGGCGTGATAACAGTGATGTCCGGAAGATGCGTGCCGCCTTCGATACGGGTTGTTCAGCGCGATGACGTCGCCCGGCTTGAGCGCTGCCCGCGCGCGCTTGCGCAGCACGCTGCGCACGCTGTCGCCCATCGCGCCGAGATGCACCGGCACATGCGGCGCATTGGCGACCAGCGCGCCGTCGGCGTCGAAAACGGCGCAGGAGAAATCGAGCCGCTCCTTGATGTTCACGCTCATGGCCGTGTTCTGCAGCACCGCACCGGTCTGCTCGGCGATGTTCATGAACAGGTTGTTGAACAGTTCGAGCGCACCGGATCGGCCGCGCGCTCCCGGCGGCCGCTGGCGCCAGCGGCGTCGATACGGCGCAGCACCATGTCGTCGCGCGGCGGTGACCGCGGCATGCCATCCCGGCTCCACGACCGTGGTCGCGTTCGCCTCACTGATCAGCGCAGGGCCGGAGATAATGTCGCCCGGCGCAGAGTGCGGTCCGTTCGAACACCGGCGTGGCATCGTGCGGCCCCCGTCGCTGAAGATCTCGACACGGCCGGCCGGTCGCCGGAGCGTCGCTGCCGCGCGCCGCGAGCGGATGTCGCCTCGACCGGCTCGCCGGGCGTCGACGCTTCCACGGCGACCGATTCGACAGGAGCGCGCGCTCCGGGGTCGCGAAACCGAACCGGGCCGTGATGCGCGTCGAAGCTCGCGCGCATCGCGTCCATCGCGCCGAACGGCGCACGATGAGCGCCGCATCGGTTCCCGCGTAGCGCAGGTGCACACGCTGCTCGGTGCGGAACAAGGCCGGGTCCGGCGCCCTGTTCGGCGAGCGCCTCGCCGCCGCTCTGGCGGGCGCGTCGGCGGTCCGCTGCAGCGCGGCGATGAGGCCGCGTCGAGCGGCACTTCCACCGCCTGCTCGCGCATAGCGGTTTGTTCGGCCAGCCCCATGCCGTAGGCGGACAGCACGCCGGCCAGCGGATGGATCAGCACCGTGTGCATGCCGAGCGCGTCAGCGACGAGGCAGGCGTGCTGGCCGGCCGCGCCGCCGAAGCAGGCCAGGGCGAAGCGGGTGACGTCGTGGCCCTTCTGCACGGAGATCTGCTTGATGGCGTTGGCCATGTTGGCGACCGCGATCTGCAGGAAGCCTTCGGCCAGCGCGCGCGGATCGCCTGGTCCCGGTCGCAGCCGCGACCTGCTCGGCGAGCGCGGCGAACCCGCTCCCGCACCGCGTCGGCATCCAGCGGCTGGTCGCCATCCGGCCCGAACATCGCCGGGAAATGCGTCGGGCTGGATCTTGCCGACGCAGACATTGGCGTCGGTGACGGTGAGCGGACCGCCGCGGCGGTAGCAGGCCGGGCCCGGGATCGGCCCCGGCGCTGTCCGGACCGACCCGCAGCCGGGCGCCGTCGAAATGCAGACGAGCCGCCGCCGGCCGCGACGGTGTTGATCGCCATCATCGGCGCGCGCAGCCGCACACCCGCGACCGCGCGTCTCGAAGGTCGCGCTCGAACCCGCCCGCATAGAGTGCACATCGGTGGAGGTGCCGCCCATGTCGAAGCCGACGATCCGGTCGAGCCCGGCCATCGCGGCGGTCCGCGCCGCGCCGACAATGCCGCCCGCCGGCCCGGATAGGATCGCGTCCTTGCCGCCGAAGCCGTGCGCCTCGGCGAGGCCGCCGTTCGACTGCATGAAAGACAGCCGCACGCCGTCAGCTCGGCCGCGACCGCTCGGACATAGCGCCGCAGGACGGGGGAGAGATAGGCGTCGACCACCGTCGTGTCGCCGCGCGGGATCAAGCGCAGCAGCGGACTCACCTCATGGCTTGCGGACACCTGGGCGAAGCCGGCGGCCCGCGCGAGCTGCGGCCAGCCGCCGCTCGTGCTCGGGATATTTCCAGGCGTGCATGAGCACGATCGCGCAGGCTTCGATGCCGGCCTCCCGCGCTTCGGCGAAGATCCGGCGGGCCTCGTCCTCGTCGAGCGGCGCGACCTCGGCCCCGTCCGCGACCGACCCGTCCGCCGATCTCGGCGACGCGCTCGTGCAGCAGCTCGGGCAGCCGGATCGCCAGGTCGAACAGGCGCGGACGCGCCTGGTTGCCGATGCGGAGCGCGTCCGCGAAGCCGCGGTTCACGACGAGCAAGGTTCGCTCGCCCCGCCGTTCGAGCAGGGCGTTGGTGGCGACGGTAGTACCCATGCGCACGGCGTCGACCCGATCGGCCGGGATCGGCTGATCGTGGCGCAGGCCGAGCACGGCACGGATCCCCGCGATGGCGGCGTCCCGATAGCGGCCGGGGTTTTCGCTCAACAGCTTGTGGGTCGAAAGCCGCCCGTCCGGATCACGCGCCACGATGTCGGTGAATGTGCCTCCGCGATCGATCCAGAACTGCCAGCCCATCTCGCATTCTTGTCCCCGCGACGGCCGGAGGATGCGCACATGGGTTGCCGCAAGCAAGGCAAGGTCTTTTGCCGCTGTAAACCATCGCGTGATAGCGTATCGGCATGGACCGGGCACCGTGAGCTACTGGGGCAAGATCATCGGCGGGGTGGCGGGCTTCGCCATGGGCGGCCCAGTCGGAGCCATGGTCGGCGCAGCGCTCGGCCACGCGGCGGACAGCGGCAATGTTGCAAACTTCCGTTTGGGCGAGTTCGGCATCAGCCCGGCGCGGATCGCCGCCCTGCTCGGCCAGCGCGAGCAATTGTTCGCGCTCAGCGTTGTCGTGCTGGCGGCCAAGCTCGCCAAGGTGGACGGCTCGGTGAAGCGCGAGGAGATCGATGCCTTTAAGCGGTCGTTTCGCATTCCTTCGGAGTCGCTGCGCGACATCGGCCGGCTGTTCGATCAGGCGCGGGACAGCCCCGAAGGCTTCACGTCCTACGCCGACCAGCTCGGCGAGGCATTCGCCGACAATCGCGGCGTGCTCGAGGACGTGCTCGCAGCGTTGTTCGTGATCGCCCGCGCCGACGGGCCGGTGAACCGCGCCGAGCTCGACTTCCTGTCGCGCACGCACACCGGCTTCGGTCTCGACCAAAGGGCCTGGGATCGCGCGCGGGGAGCCGTTCCGCGCGAGCCGCCGTCGCAGGACGGCGATCCGTACGCGGTGCTCGGGGTCGGGCGCTCGGCCTCGGACGAGGAGCTGCGCGCCACATGGAAGCAGCTGATGCGGGAAAACCATCCCGATAGCCTCGCATCCCGTGGTGTGCCGGCCGAGTTCATCGCGCGCGCCAGCGAGAAGGTCGCGCGGGTCAACGCGGCCTGGGACCGTATCAAGCGCGAACGGGGGCTGTGAGCATCTCGCCGGAGGCGGCGTTCCGAGAGCTGCCGAGCCCCAACTTCGATGAGCGCCCGGCCGGGACCGACACCGACATTCTGGTGCTGCACTACACCGGTATGGAAAGCGCGCGTGCGGCGCTCGACCGCTTGCGCGATCCGGCCGCCAAGGTGTCGGCGCACTACTTCGTGGACGAGGACGGCGCGGTATTCCGTCTGGTGCCCGAGGAGCGACGCGCCTTTCACGCCGGCATTTCCTACTGGCGCGGCGCCACCGAACTGAACAACCGCTCCATCGGCATCGAGGTCGTCAACCCCGGTCACGAGTGGGGCTACCGGGAATTTCCCGTTCTGCAGATGGCCGCCTTGTGCGATCTCTGTCTATCGATCCTTTCGCGCCATCCGATCCCGTCCCGCAACGTCGTTGCGCACAGCGACATCGCCCCGGATCGCAAGCAGGACCCGGGCGAGCTGTTCGATTGGGAGCAACTGGCAGCGAACGGCGTCGGCCTGTGGCCGTTCGAGGCGCCCGACCTCGGCACCGGAGGGATCGTGCGCGATGCCACGAACCTCCGCGACGTGCGCCGCGCGCTCGGCGACATCGGTTACCGCGTCGCCCCCGAGGGCGCGCTCGATCCAGCGCTTTCCACCGTGCTTCGTGCGTTTCAACGGCATTGGCGGCCGGAGGCCGTCACCGGACAGGCCGATGCGGGCACGTTGGCCCGGCTGCTTGGAGTTCGCGCGTCTGTGCCAAGGGCAATGAAGGCGGAACGCCGGCTCGCGTCCACGACACCCACGCGTTGGATGATTGACGAACGTATCGAATCGGCGCTCGTTGTGATGACGGGATGGAATACGACGCGCGGCGCGCGCAATTTTCAGCCCGTGCGCCGACGGCACCGGTCCTGAGTTGGAGTAAGACATGCGCCTCGACGATCAGCCGGAAAGCGAGAACATCGACGACCGCCGCGGATCACCCGGGATCGTGCGGGCCGGGGGGATTGGCGGCCTGGGCCTCGTCGCCGTGGTGGTGCTGGGACTCATCTTCGGGGTCGATCCCCGCACCCTCCTCAGCATCGTGGAGCAGCAGCAGTCTGGCACGCAGTCGCAATCGCAAGCCCCGACAGGCGATGGGCAGCAGGCGGGCCCCGAGGACGCGCAGCGCCGGTTCGTGGCCCAGGTGCTCGGCTCGACCGAGTCGGTGTGGAGCGATATTTTCCAACAGTCGGGCCGACACTATCAGGCGCCAGTTTTAGTCCTGTTCTCGGGCGCTACGCAGTCCGCCTGCGGCCTGGCGCAAACGGCAACGGGGCCATTCTATTGTCCCAACGACCGCCAAGTGTATCTCGACACCGGGTTCTTCCGGGACATGCAGGCCAAGCTCGGCGCCCCCGGCGATTTCCCGCGCGCCTACGTCATCGCGCACGAGATCGGTCATCACGTACAGAACCAGCTCGGCCTCCTAGATACCGGCGATCGTTCCAACGACTCGTCGGTCCGTACCGAGTTGCAGGCGGACTGCTTCGCCGGGGTCTGGGCCAATCGCGCCAATGCCAGCACGCATATCTTGGAGCAGGGCGATATCGAGCAGGGCATCAACGCGGCGAGCGCGATCGGCGACGACCGGCTGCAGCAGCGTTCGCGTGGGTACGTGGTCCCGGATAGCTTCACCCACGGCAGCTCGGCGCAGCGCGTCCGGTGGTTCAAGCAAGGCGTGCAGACCGGCGACCCGTTGCAGTGCGACACGTTCCGGGCGCGGCAGCTTTGAGCGGTCGCAGGCGAGGCGGCCAGCTTGACGCGGCACGCGCCAGATCGCATGTGCTGCGCGCCAGACGGCCGGACGGCCGCTGACGCCTTCGGGTGTTGGAGGAAAGTCCGGGCTCCACGGGAATACGGTGCCGGCTAACGGCCGGCGGGGGCGACCCCAGGGAAAGTGCCACAGAAATCAAACCGCCGGCGCAAGGCTTGACGCCCCGCCGGCAAGGGCGAAACGGTGCGGCAAGAGCGCACCGCGCCCCTGGCAACAGGGGCGGCAGGGTAAACCCCACCGGGAGCAAGACCGAATAGGGGCGGCCAGCGCGGCCGGCAGGCAACGTCCGCCCGGCGCGCGCAGGGGCATTCCCGACCCGCCGCCCGGGTTGGTCGCGCGAGGCACGCCGTAAGGCGTGTCCCAGAGGAATGGCCGTCCCGCGCCGCCGTCTCACGACGGTGCGGACAGAACCCGGCTTACAGGCCGTCTGGCACCCTTCCCCGTTGGCACCTCCTCGTTGACACCCTTCCCCGTTGGTGCCCTTCCACAGTCCCACCCAAGAACAAATGGTGAATACGTCCTCCTCACAGCGAAACGAACGAGCCCGCGCAATGAAGCAGGTGACGCAAGCGCTTCAAGGAGCAATCCGTTCAGCGTCCCGCAGAATGGAAACCGTCCGAATTTTCTTTGACCCCCCATAATTTCCCATGATATCCCACGATGACCCAAACACGTCGGGAGCGATCGGCGCCGGCGTTGGGTTGAAGGAACCAATCCGGGCGGATGAGCAGCTTCCTCGGCACCCACCAAAACCGGTTGGACGCCAAGGGCCGCGTATCCGTTCCGGCGTCGTTTCGGGCCATCCTTCGCGCCCGCGCCGAGGCGGCCGGGGTCGAAGGCGCTCAGCTTGTGCTGCGTCCGTCGCACAACCATGCTTGCATCGAGGGGTGGCCCGTCGACGTGTTTCAAAGCTTCGCCACGCCACTCGACCGCATCGATCTGTTCAGCGACGACCATGACGACCTCGCTGCCGCGTTGTATGCCGATGCGTTCCCAGCCGAATCGGACAAGGAGGGCCGCATCGTCCTGCCGGAGACGCTCGCCGCTCATGCCGCGTTGACCGACGCCGTCGTGTTCATCGGCCTCGGCCCGAGTTTTCAGATCTGGGAACCCGAAGCGGGCAAGCGCAGGCTGGCCACGGCGCGCGAGCGCGTCCGCGCGCGAAGCTTGACGCTGCCCGGCAATCCTCCGCCCAGCGCGCGAGCGCCGTCGTGAGCCAAGCGGGGCACGTGCCGGTGATGCTGACCGAGGTGTTGGCCACCCTCGCGCCGCACGCGGGCGGCACCTACCTTGACGGGACGTTCGGCGGTGGTGGCTACGCCGAGGCGATCCTTGAAGCGGCGTGCTGCACTTTGTATGCGATTGACCGCGACCCGGACGCGATTGCGCGCGGCGCGGCGTTGGCCGCCCGCTTTCCCGAACGATTGCGGCTGGTGCATGGAAGTTTCGGCTCCATGCTTTCGCTGTTGTCAGAATCCGGCGTCTCATCGCTCGATGGGATCGTGCTCGACCTCGGGGTCTCCTCCCATCAGATCGACGATCCGGTACGCGGCTTCAGCTTTCGCGGCGATGGCCCGCTCGACATGCGGATGAGCCGCGCCGGCGTCACCGCGGCCGATCTCGTCAATTCGCTGCCGGAGGCTGAGCTGGCCGATCTCCTCGAAGCGTTCGGCGAGGAGCGCCGCGCCCGCCGGGTCGCCCGCGCTATCGTCTCGGCGCGCGCCGAGAAGCCGATCGAAACCACCGGCCGGCTTGCCTCGATCATTCGCTCCGTCCTGCCGAAGGACGCGGCGGGCATCGATCCCGCGACCCGCAGCTTCCAGGCGCTCCGCATCCGCGTGAACGACGAGTTGGGCGAGATCGAGCGCGCCCTGGCGCAGGCCGCAGCACTGCTGAACACGGGCGGCAGGCTCGTCGTGGTTGCGTTCCACTCGCTCGAGGACCGTATCGTGAAGCGGTTCATGGGTCATGCGGCGGGCCGCGCCCCCGCGCCCTCGCGCCACGATCCACGTGGCCTCCACCGACCCGCCCCACCGCGCTTTCGGCTGCTCACGCCGCGGGCGCTCCGTCCGGCGGATGCGGAGGTGCGCGCCAATCCCCGTGCGCGCAGCGCCCGGCTTCGCGCCCTCGAGTGCCTTGCCCCAGCTTCGGCCGTCCTCCCGGGGACCGACGGATGATCCGCCCTTTCACGTGCGTTTGCATGGTTCTGGCCCTCGGGTCGGGGCTGTATCTCTATCAGGAGAAGCATCGCGCGCAGCTGCTTGACCGCCAGATCGAGTCCACAATCCAAGCCCGCGACGCCGCTCAAGCGCGGACCGGTGTGCTCCGCGCCGAGTGGACCCTGGAGAACGACCCCGAACGGCTGGCAACGCTCGCCGAGCACTTCCTTGCCCTGAAACCGGTCACGCCCGGCCAGTTCACCACCATGGCGGAACTCGACAAGCGCTTGCCGCCCGTGCGCGCGCCGGAGGCGAAGGGCGAGGATACGACGGAGGACGGAACCCCCGTCGCCGCCGCGCCCGAGCCCGAACCGCCGAGGGCCGCCGCTGCGGCAACGCCGCAAGCCAGGCCCGAGCCGCCCAAGCCCGAGGCGCCGAGGCCCGAGCCGCCCAAGCATGAGGTGGCCGCGACGGTGCCGCCGCCCGCGCCGCGCCCTGCGCCGCCCGTCAGGGTGGCGACGGCCGCGCCGCGCGCGCCGGAGCGCCGGGCCACCCCGTTTGTGAGCCCCGGGCGCGTCGCAGCGGCCGAGACCCGCTCCGCGCTCACGCCCGTCGCGGCGCCGCGGCCGCTGCCGCCGCCCTATTTGGCTCCGACTCCGGCCCCCGTCGTGCAGTCCGTGCTCGGCATCTCCCGGACCGGCATCGCTCCCCCCGTGCCGTTCGCGCCCGTGAACGTCAGCAACGGCGGCGGTTAGGCCAGGATGGCCGCCGATACGCCCCCGCCGCCACCCGGCGCCCCCGCCCCGAGGGTCGGGGCACCGCGGGACGCGGCGGTGCCGCAGTTGGAAACGGTGCGGGTCACCGCACCCGACCTGACCCGCCGTGCTGCAATGGAGCGCACGCGCGGGCGGCTGGTGATGGCCGCACTCGGTTTTGCGGTGCTGTTTCTCGCCGTCGTGCTCAAGCTCGCCGATGCGACCGTCATCCAGCCAGTGCCGCCGCACCGCACCGAAACGCCGGTTGCGGAGCTGTTCGAGGCGCCCAAGCCCGGCCCGGCCGGCCCGCGTGGGCCCAGGGCGACGGTGACGGATCGGAACGGCGAGATCCTCGCGGTATCGCTGCCGACGGCCGCACTCTACGCCAACCCGCGCGAAATGATCGACACGGCCGACGCGGCGCACAAGCTGAAGGGCGTCTTGCCGCGACTCGATGAAGCGGAGGTGAAGACGCGGCTGAACGAGGCCAAGCAGTTCGTCTATCTCGCGCGCCAGCTCACGCCGAGGGAGCAGCTTCGGGTCAACACGCTCGGCATTCCCGGCGTCTATTTCGAGTCGACGGAGCGGCGCCACTACCCGATGGGCCGCACCGCGGCGCAGGTGCTCGGCGGCGTGGACGTAGACGGCAACGGCGTCGCCGGGGTGGAGCGTGAGTTCAACGAGCGGCTGCGCACCGACCCGTCACCGCTTCGCTTGTCGCTCGACGTCCGCGTGCAGTCCGTCGTGCGCGACGAGTTGCTCGCGGCAATGGAGGAGTTCAAGGCGATCGGTGCATGCGGCATCGTCATGGATGTGCGCACCGGTGAGGTGCTGGCGATGGTCAGCCTGCCAGACTACGACGCCAACCACGTGGGCTCCGCGACGCCGGACGAACGCTTCAACCGCGCCGTGACCGGCATGTACGAGCCCGGCAGCACGTTCAAGCTGCAAACCGCCTCCATGGCCCTCGATTCCGGACTGGTAAATATCTGGAACGAGTTCGACGCGTCCCACGACATCCACATCGGACGCTTCACCATCAGCGACTTCGAGGGCAAGCACCGCTGGCTCTATCTGCCCGAGGTGCTGGCCTACTCGTCCAATCTCGGAGCGGCCCACATTGCCCAGCAGATGGGTGCCGAGCGGCAGCGCAACTGGCTGCGTGGCATGGGAATGTTCGGCCGCGTCGGCGTCGAGCTGCCGGAAGCGGGCCAGCCGATCATCCCGCCTGCCGCGAACTGGAAGGAAGTCGTCACGCTCACGGTTGGCTTCGGCCACGGCATAGCGATCTCGCCGCTCCATGTGGTGCGCGGCACGGCGGCTGTCGCCAATGGCGGGATTCTGGTCAAGCCCACCATCCTGCAATCCGAGTCGGACGGCGCCACCGAGATCGGCAGCCGGGTGATGCAGGCCACCACGTCCGACACGATGCGCAAGTTGATGCGCCTGGTGGTCACGGACGGCTTCGGCAAGTCGGCGGAGGTGCCTGGCTACTACCCCGGCGGCAAGACGGGCACGGCCGAAAAGGTGGGCGCGCACGGCTACAAGAAGCACGCCAACGTCGCAGCCTTCATGAGCGTGTTCCCGATGAACGCGCCGCGGTTCGCGGTCTACATGATGCTCGACGAGCCGCACGCCAATGCGAGCACGCACGGCTACGCGACGGCGGGCTGGGTCGCGGCACCCGCCGCCGGTCGCGTGATCGCGCGCATCGGCCCCATGCTGGGATTGCTGCCCGACATCGCCGACAAGCAAGCGATCGACCGCGCGCTGTTCATTCCGCTGCGACCGGGCCGCCCCGCCCGCACCCCGATGGTCAACGCGGCCCCGGGCAAGCCCGGCGCAGTCCCGGCGAGCGTCAAGGGCGGCGAGACCGCGCCCGCCGTCCCCGCCCCGCACCCACCCCGCGATCTCCGGCATGAGGCGGACGGCAGCGGCGGGTTCGAACTCGCCCAGTTCCCGGCCGAAGCGCGCTGAAGATGCAGGCGCTTCCGCCCCTCGCCGGCGTCACGGCCGATAGTCGGGAAGTCGCTCCCGGCTTCCTGTTCGCGGCGCTTCCTGGCGCCACCCGGGACGGCCGGGCGTTCATCGCCGAGGCGGTTGCGCGCGGTGCCGCCGCCGTGCTGGCACCCCCCGGAACCGTCTGGCCCGCCGGCATTCCTCGGCGTCCCCTGATCGAGGACCCCGAGCCGCGTCGCCGCTTAGCCGAGATCGCGGCCGCCTTGGCCGGGCAGCAGCCCGACACGGTGGTCGCCGTGACCGGCACCAATGGCAAGACCAGCACGGTGGAGTTCCTGCGGCAGATCTGGGCTCTCGGCGGCCACAAGGCGGCGAGCCTCGGCACGCTCGGACTGTCGGCGCCGGGGTTCGAGCCGGGCGCCGGCCTCACCACTCCCGACCCGATTTCACTCGCCCGCGTCCTGGCCGACCTCGCGCGCGCCGGTGTGATGCGGGCGGCGATGGAGGCGTCCTCGCACGGGCTCGATCAGTTCCGGCTCGACGGGGCGGCGCTGCGTGCCGGCGGCTTCACCAATCTGACGCGCGACCATCTCGACTATCACGGCACGCTCGAGCGGTATCGCGCGGCCAAGCTGCGCCTGTTTGCCGAACTGCTGCCGCACGGCGCGCCCGCCGTGCTCAGCGACACGGCCGACCGAGACACACGCGACGCCCTGGCAGCTATCGCGAGCCGACGGCAACTCGACCTCTGCACCGTGGGCGAGGCGGGCACCGCCATCCGGCTCCTGCGCGCTATGCCGCGTCCGGACGGGCAGGTCATCGAGTTGGAGGCTGCCGGGCAACGGCGCGAAGTTCCGCTTGCCCTGCCCGGCCGCTTCCAGGTCGACAACGTGCTTGTCGCGGCGGCGCTCGCCATGGCGACCGGCGAAGGCGAGGTGCTGGATCGATTGCCCAGGCTGTCGGGTGTGCGCGGGCGGATGGAGCTTGCCGCGCGGCTGCCCAATGGTGCGGCAGCGTATGTCGACTACGCCCACACGCCCGACGCCCTGGAGCGGCTGCTGACGGCGCTCCGGCCGCACACGGCGCGGCGGCTCGTGGTGGTGTTCGGCGCAGGCGGGGATCGCGACCGCGGCAAACGTCCTCTGATGGGGGAGGCGGCCGCCCGGCTCGCAGATGCCGCGGTGATCACCGACGACAACCCGCGCTCCGAGGACCCGGCTGCCATCCGCCGCGCGATCCTCGCGGCCTGCCCGGGCGCCCGGGAGATCGGCGACCGGGCTCGGGCGATCGAGGCGGCGCTGAACGCGCTCGGCCCGGGTGACGTGCTCGCGGTCGCCGGCAAGGGTCACGAGCAGGGCCAGACAGTGGGCTCGACTGTGGTCCCATTTGACGATTTGAGCGTGATCCGCACCCTCACCCGCCCCTCTCCCGCCAGCGGGAGTGGGAACAGCAGGCTGGGTGAGGCGGTGGCATGACCATTCTCTGGACGGCGGACGATCTTCGGCGAGCCACGGGCGGTATATTTTCTGCCCCCTTCGCGGCCGGGGGCGTGTCGATCGACAGCCGCACCGTCCGGCCGGGCGACCTCTTCGTCGCCCTGGTGGGCGAACACCGGGACGGCCATGAGTTCGTCGCGGACGCCGGCGAACGCGGAGCCGCCGGGGCCTTGGTGCATCGGCCGATCACCGCAAACGGTCCGCTCCTCGAGGTGGAAGACACGCTGGACGGCCTCGGCAAGCTCGCCCGCTTCGGGCGCGCGCGCTTCAATGGCCGTCTCGTCGCTGTCACCGGCAGCGTCGGCAAGACCACCACCAAGGAGATGCTGCGCACGGCCCTCGCCGCTCAGGGCAAGACCCACGCCGCCGAGGCGTCCCACAACAATCATTGGGGCGTGCCGCTGACCTTGGCGCGGCTTCCGGCGGACGCCACGTTCTGCGTGGCCGAGATCGGCATGAACCATCCGGGCGAGATCGCCCCGCTTTCGCAACTTGCGCGGCCGCATGTGGCGGTCATCACGGCGCTGGCCGCCGCGCATATCGGCCATCTCGGCAGTCTGGAGGCGATCGCCGACGAGAAGGGCGCTATCGCGGCCGGGCTGGCACCGGACGGCGCCTTGGTTCTCCCGGCCGACACACCGTTGCTCGCGCGCCTTCGCCCCAGCACCCCTGGTCTCCGGGTAGTGCTGTTCGGCGAGGCGCGCGGCGCGGACGTCCGGCTGGTGGAAGCGGCGGCCGACGCCGAGGGCACCCGCATCGCCGCTTCGATCGAAGGTCGCACGCTCGACCTCCGGTTGCCGGTGCCGGGCCGCCACATGGCGCTCAACGCACTTGCGGCACTTGCGGCCGTGCTCGCGCTGGGCGGCGACATCCGTCGCGCGGCGGAGGCGCTGGCCGACTTCGTCCCCGTTGCCGGCCGGGGCGTGCGGCGCACGCTGAAGCTTCCGGGCGGGCCGGCGCTGCTGCTCGACGAAAGCTACAACGCCAACGGCGCCTCCGTGCGGGCCGCCCTCGCCGTGCTGGCGTTGCAACCGGCCGCTCGCCGGGTCGCGGTGCTGGGCGACATGCTCGAGCTTGGGGATGCGGGTGCGCGCGAGCATCGCGCACTCGCGGCCGACGTGACGGAAGCCGCCGACATCCTGTTCGCGTGTGGGCCGCTGAGCCGCCACCTGTTCGAGGCCGTGCCGCCCACACGCCGCGGCGCGCACGCGCCGGATGCCGCCTCCCTCGCACCCCTTGTCGCTGCCGCCGCGTCGCCGGGCGACGCGATCCTGGTCAAGGGTAGCCTCGGCAGCCGCATGAAGGAGGTGATCGCCGCCCTCGGCGCCGCCGAGCAAGTGGCGAGGGCGGGCTGATGCTGTACGACCTGTTCCGCCCGCTCGCCGATCAGTTCTTCCTGTTCAACCTGGTCCGCTACATCACGTTCCGCTCGGGAGCCGCCTGCCTCACCGCACTCATGGTGAGCTTCGTACTCGGCCCCATGACGATCCGCTGGCTCAAGTCGGTGCAACGGCAAGGCCAGCCCATCCGGCTGGACGGGCCGGAGCGGCACCTGATCGAGAAGAAGGGCACGCCGACCATGGGGGGCGTGCTGATCCTCTCCACGCTGACGGCGTCCACGCTGCTGTGGGCCGACCTCCGCAACATCTACGTCTGGGCCACGCTGTTCGTGACGTTGGGCTACGGCGCGCTCGGCTTCGCCGACGACTATATGAAACTGACCAAGCGCAACCATCGGGGCGTGTCCGGCCGGACGAAGCTCTTCGCGCAAACAGTGATCGGCCTCATCGCGGCGTCCGCTATCGCATACTCGACGCGAGGCGCGTCCGGCACCGGCGTTGCGATCCCTTTCTTCAAGGAGGTGCTGATCCCGCTGGGACCGTTCTTTCCGGTGTTTGGGATGCTGGTGATGTTGGGCGCATCGAATGCGGTCAACCTCACCGACGGGTTGGACGGGCTCGCGATCGTGCCGACGATCATCGCCGCCGGCGTGTTCGCGTTGATCGCCTATCTCGTCGGCAACCGCGTGTTCGCCGACTATTTGCAGCTCAATCCGGTCCCTGGCGCGGGCGAGCTCGGCGTGTTCCTGGCGGCGCTGATTGGTGCGGGAATCGGGTTTCTCTGGTTCAATGCGCCGCCGGCGGCCGTGTTCATGGGCGACACGGGCAGCCTCGCCTTGGGCGGGGCGCTCGGCGCCGTCGCGGTCGCGACCAAGCACGAGATCGTGCTGCTGATCGTAGGCGGACTGTTCGTCCTCGAAACCGTGTCCGTCATCGTCCAGGTGTTCTGGTACAAGCGCACCGGACGTCGCGTGTTCCTGATGGCGCCGCTGCACCACCACTTCGAGAAGAAGGGGTGGGCCGAGCCCACCATCGTAATTCGGTTCTGGATCATCTCCGTCATCCTGGCCTTGGCCGGGCTTGCCACGCTGAAGATCCGGTGAGCGGCGCATTCCCCCCTGGCTTGTTTGCAGGACGCCGCTTCGCCGTGGTGGGGCTCGGCCGCAACGGCGTGCCCGCAGCGGCCACGCTAAAGGCGATGGGAGCCGACGTGTTCGCCTGGGACGACGCCGCTGCTAGGCGGGAGGCGGCGAGAGCGGCCGGCGTGCCGGTGCGCGATCCGCTTCGCGAGCGGTTCAACTTCGATGCACTCGTGCTGTCACCGGGCATTCCGCATCGCTTGCCGGAGCCGCACCCTATCGCGTTTCACGCCACGCGCGCCGGCGTGCCGATCTGGTCGGACGCCGAGCTCCTGTTTCAGGCGGCGCGGATGGCGGGTTCGCAGGCGCGTTTCGTCGGCATCACCGGGACCAATGGCAAATCCACGACGACCGCGCTGCTCGCGCATGTTCTCGAGACGGCTGGCGAGCGTGTTGCCGCCGGTGGCAATCTCGGGCCGGCGGCTCTGG
This sequence comes from uncultured Alphaproteobacteria bacterium, assembly GCA_963757115.1. Classification (GTDB taxonomy): domain Bacteria; phylum Pseudomonadota; class Alphaproteobacteria; order Acetobacterales; family Acetobacteraceae; genus CAVWQV01. The sequence continues at coordinate 150,330 of CAVWQV010000007.1, forward strand.
CTTTGCCGCTGCTGCCGGACCACGGCGTCTACTTACTCGAAATGTCGTCTTACATGTTGGAGCGAATCGCGACCGTTCGCTTCGATGTAGCGACGATGCTCAATCTCAGCCCCGACCATCTGGATCGCCACGGCGATATGGACGGCTATGCTGCCGCCAAACGTGCGATCTTTGCGCGGCAGGGCGCGGGCGATCTCGCGGTGATCGGCGTCGATGATGCGCCATCGCGCGCTATGGCGGAGTGGCGGCGAGGGTTGCCGGGGCGGGTAGTTACGGTGTCCGGGCGCCCTCACCCCGGCGATCTCGCGCACGCGGGAGATGGAGAAAGCGCTGACTCCCTTGGGGGAGAGGGTTGGGTGGCGGGAAACCCGGCCCTGCCCGGGGCACACAACGCGCAGAACGCGGCGGCTGTCGTCGTCATGGCCCGCGCGCTCAGCGTGTCAGACGACGCGATCGCGCGCGGCATCGCCACCTTCCCCGGTCTGCCGCACCGCCAACAGCGCGTGGGCAGCGTCGGCGGCGTCGATTTCGTCAACGACAGCAAGGCCACCAACGCGGACGCCGCCGCCCGCGCGCTCGGCTGCTACGATCGGGTGGTCTGGATCGCAGGCGGTGTCGCCAAGGAAGGCGGCATCGCGTCGCTAGCGGAACACTTCCCGCGCGTCGTCCGCGCCGTGCTGATCGGTGAGGACGCGCCGCCACTCGCTGCAACGCTTGCTGCGCACGGCGTTCCGCACGAGATCGTCGGGACGTTGGAAGCCGCGGTTCCCGCCGCTTTCGCCGCCGCGCGCGCCAGCGACCTGCGCACCGTATTGCTGTCGCCAGCCTGCGCGAGCTTCGACCAGTTCCCGGGATACGATGCGCGCGGCGACCGCTTCGCCGATCTCGTGGCGGCACTCGCCCGCCGGAGCGCGGCCTAGTGCCCGCTCTTTCGCGCGCCGACACTTCCACACTTGGCCGGTGGTGGTGGACGGTCGACCGCTGGACCCTGCTCGCCGTCACCACGCTGATCGGTTTCGGCTACGTCATGATGTTGGCCGCCTCGCCGGCTGTCGCAGAGCGCATCGGCCAGTCGCGCGACATGTTCATCCTCAAGCAGGTGGTGTTCCTGGCCCTCGCGGGAGCGGTGGTGGTTGGAGTGTCGTTGCTGTCGCCGCGCGAGGTCCGCCGGCTCGCCATCATCGGCTGCGGCGTCGCGCTGGCGCTCACCGCCGCGACCATGGTGATCGGCGCCGAGATCAAGGGAGCCCGCCGCTGGATCGCGCTGCCGGGCCTCTCCCTCCAGCCGTCCGAGTTCCTTAAACCCTGCTTTGCCGTGACCGCCGCGTGGCTGATCGCCGAAGGCCGGCGCACGCCACGGTTTCCCGGCATGATTCTCGCCCTGGTCGGCTTCGGTGTGATCGTGTTGCTGCTGAAGTCGCAGCCCGACATCGGGATGCTCGCCGTCGTGACGGCGGTGTTCTTCGCGCAACTGTTCGTGGGCGGGATGAACCTCGCCTTCGTCGGGGTGGGCGTGCTCGGCCTCGCCGGCGCGGCCGTCAGCGCCTATGCGCTGTTCCCGCATGTACAGAGCCGCGTGCAGCGCTTCCTCGATCCGGCGGTGGGCGACCACTACCAGGTGACGACGGCGCTGGAGGCGTTCGGCAACGGCGGGCTGCTCGGGCGCGGCCCCGGCGAGGGCCACGTGAAGGACGTGCTGCCGGACGCGCACGCCGACTTCGTTTACGCCGTCGCGGGGGAGGAGTTCGGCATGATCATTTGCCTGGTCATCGCCGCGCTGTTCGCCTTCATCGTGCTGCGCGGCCTGCTTCGGCTGCTGCAGGAGCCGGACCTGTTCATCGTTCTCGCCTCCACGGGCTTGGTGGCGGGCTTCGGCTTGCAGGCCTTCGTCAACATGGCGTCCACCCTGCATCTCATCCCGACCAAGGGTATGACCCTGCCGTTCATCTCCTACGGCGGGTCGTCCGTGCTTGCGATCGCGCTCGGCATCGGCATGCTGCTCGCCCTCACCCGGCGGCGACACCACGGGGACGTGCCATGAGAGGCCCGATGGCACGGCCGGTGGTCATCGCCGCAGGCGGCACCGGCGGCCACTTCTTTCCCGCCGAGGCGCTCGCCGCCGAACTGGTCGGTCGCGGCCACCGGGTCGCGCTGATGACCGACGGGCGGGCGAGCGGGCTCGACAGCGGCAGCTTCGCCGGACGCGAGCGATACGTCTTGCGTGGTGCCGGCGTCGCGGGGCGCGGCGCATGGCGCGGCGGCAAGGCCGCGCTCGCCGTCGCGGCGGGTACGGTGCAGGCCCGCCGGACGCTGGCTCGCATCGATGCCGCGGCCGTTGTCGGCTTCGGCGGCTACCCGTCGGTCGCACCCACGCTCGGCGCCCGCTCGCTCCGCCGCCAGCCGCCGGTGCTGCTGCACGAGCAGAACGCGGTGCTCGGACGGGCCAACCGCTTCCTTTCCCGCTATGCCACCACGCTCGCGCTGAGCTTCGAGCAAACCGTCGGCGTGCCGGCCGGCGCTCATTCGGTGCTGACCGGCAACCCGGTGCGTGGGGCGATCGAATGGCAGCCCTACGAACCGGGCGTACGGCTTCTTGTGCTCGGCGGCTCGCTCGGCGCGCGTGTGTTCAGCGACGTGGTGCCGGCGGCCGCCGCGCTGCTGCCCGACGCGCTACGGTCGCGCGTGTCGGTCGCGCAGCAATGCCGGCCCGAGGATCTCGAGCGGGTGCGCGCGGCGTACTCCGAGGCCGGTATCTCTGCGGAGCTTGCAACCTTCTTCCCGGACGTCGCAGCGCGTCTCGCCGCCGCATCGCTGGTGATCGCGCGAGCGGGCGCTTCCACCGTTGCTGAACTGGCCGTCGCCGGCCGACCCGCAATCCTGGTTCCGCTGCCCGGTGCGATCGACGACCATCAGAGCGCCAACGCGCGCGCCCTCGCCGCTACCGGGGCAGCGTGGGTGGTGCCGCAATCCTCGCTCTCCGCGTCCGACCTTGCCGCCCGCATTCAAGCGCTGCTGGAAGAGCCGGGCGTGCTCGCCCGCGCCGCGGCCGCCGCGCGTGCCGAGGCCCGAGCAGACGCGGCGGCGCGGCTTGCCGATCTCGTCGAGACCTGCACGACGCAGGAGGCGTCGCGATGAGAGCGCTGCCGCTAACCATCGGCACTTTGCACTTCGTCGGCATCGGCGGCATCGGCATGTCAGGGATCGCCGAGGTGCTGCACAATCTCGGCTATTCGGTGCAAGGCAGCGACATCGCCGACAGCGCCAACGTGCGCCGCTTGCGTGAGGCCGGCATTCCTGTCGCCATCGGTCACGACGCCGCCAATCTCGGCGAAGCGCAGGTGGTGGTCGTGTCCACCGCCGTCCGGCGCGACAACCCGGAGATCCAGGCGGCGCGCGCGCGGCTGATCCCGGTGGTGCGTCGGGCCGAAATGCTCGCTGAGCTGATGCGGCTCAAATGGTCCGTGGCGATCGGCGGCACGCACGGCAAGACGACCACGACGAGCATGATCGCCGCCGTGCTGGAAGCCGCGCACCTCGATCCGACCGTGATCAACGGCGGTATCGTCAACGCGTACGGCACCAACACGCGGCTTGGGTCGGGCGAGTGGATGGTGGTGGAGGCCGACGAAAGCGACGGCAGCTTCCTCCGACTTCCCGCGGTGATCGCCGTAATCACCAACATGGACCCGGAGCATCTCGACCATTGGGGCACGGCCGAGGCCATGGTCGCCGGCTACGACCAGTTCATTGGGAACATTCCATTCTACGGCTTCGCCGTGCTCTGCATCGATCACCCGGCCGTGCAGCAGATGATCCCGCGCCTGTCGGACCATCGTCTCGTCACCTACGGTTTCTCGCCGCAGGCCGATGTGCGGGCCGAGCGCGTAATGACGGACAAGCTCGGCTGCACGTTCGAGGTCGTGGTCGCCGACCGCGCCAAGAACCGCGCCCGGCGCACGGCACCGTTCCGCTTGCCGATGCTTGGCCAGCACAACGTCCAGAACGCGCTCGCTGCGATCGCGGTCGGCCTGGAGATGGACATCGACGATGCAACGTTGCGGAGCGCCCTCCTCGCCTTTCGTGGCGTGAAGCGCCGCTTCACCAAGACGGGCGAAGCGGGCGGCATAACCGTGATCGACGATTACGGACACCATCCGGTGGAGATCGCCGCCGTGCTGAAGGCGGCACGACAGGCTGGCGCACGCGACGTGGTCGCGGTGGTGCAACCGCATCGCTACACCCGGCTGCAATCCCTGTTCGAAGAGTTCTGCACCTGCATGAACGACGCGGGCACCGTGATCGTGGCGGAGATCTACTCGGCCGGCGAAACGCCGATCCCCGAGGTGAGCCGCGACGCGCTGGTGGATGGGATGCGCGCGCGCGGCCATCGCAGCGTGGTGGCGTTACCGGGCCCGTCGCACTTGGCCGAGATGGTCCACGCGATCGCCCGGCCGGGCGACTACGTGGTATGCCTCGGCGCCGGCAACATCACGCAATGGGCGCAATCGCTGCCGGCTGAGCTTGCAGAATTGCAGGCCGGGGCGAGCGGGCGGCGCGCATCATGACCGCTGCGGCCGAACTCCTTCCGACGCTGGCCGCCAGTTTGCCGCCGTTACGCGGCCGGGTGCAGGAACAGGCTCCGCTCGCGCCGACGACGTGGTTCCGAGTGGGCGGCCAGGCCGAAGCGCTGGTGCGCCCGGCGGACGCGAAGGACCTGGCGGCGTTCCTGGGCGCGCTGCCGCACTCGGTCCCGGTGCACATCATCGGAGCCTGCTCCAATCTCATCATCCGCGACGGCGGCTTGCGGGGCGTAGTGATCCGACTCGCGCGCGGCTTCTCTGCGATCAAGCTGGAGACGGACGGCGTCATCGCCGGGGCGGCGGCGCTCGACGTGACGGTAGCCGAGCACGCGGCCGCGGCAGGACTTGCCGGGCTAGAGTTCCTGTCCGGCATTCCGGGCAGCATCGGCGGCGCGGTGGCGATGAACGCGGGCGCCTATGGCGGCGAGATCGCGCACGCGCTCGACTGGGCGGAGATCGTCACGCGCTCGGGCGACATCGTGCGCCTGTCCGCGGCTGCGCTTGATTTCGCCTACCGCCAATCACGCCTGTCGGCGGGCAGCGTCGTCGTGCGGGCGCGGCTGCGCGCGCATCCCGGCCACGCTTCCGCGATCGCCGCCCGCATGGCGGCGATCCGCGACGATCGCGAACAAAGCCAACCCGTGCGCGCGCGTACCGGTGGCTCGACGTTCCGCAATCCGCCGGACGCGAAAGCCTGGGAGCTGATCGACGCCGCGGGTTGCCGGGGCCTTCGCCGCAACGGGGCGCAAGTTTCGGAGAAACACTGCAACTTCCTGATCAACACGGGCGAGGCAACCGCCGCCGACCTCGAAGGTCTGGGCGAGGAGGTCCGCCGTCGCGTCCTCGCCGCGTCCGGCGTGCAGCTGGAATGGGAGATCCATCGCATCGGCCTGCCGGGTGGTTGGCCATGACCCGAGTCGCGGTGCTCTATGGCGGCATCTCGGCCGAACGGGAGGTCAGCCTTTCCTCGGGCGAGCAGGTGATCGCCGCCCTGCGCGAGGCGGGTTTCGGCGTGAAGGCGATCGACGTCGGGGCCGATCTGCGCGCGCTGGTCGACGCGCTCACGCCCGCGCCGGACGCGGTGTTCAACGCACTCCATGGGCGCTTCGGCGAGGACGGCGCGATTCAGGGCGTGCTCGACTGGCTCGGCATTCCCTACACCCACTCCGGCGTGCGCGCCTCCGCGCTGGCGATGGACAAGCTCGCTGCCAAGGCGGTCTTCGCCGCCGCCGGCCTGCCGGTCGCGCGCGGGGTGCTGGTCGGAACGATCGCGCTCGAAGCTGCCGACCCGATGCCGCGCCCCTTCGTAGTCAAACCTGTCAACGAGGGCTCGTCGGTCGGCGTCCACATTGTGCGCGACGGGGACAACCGCCGCGCCGCCATCGCCCAAGGCTGGCAATTCGGCGACGAAGCGTTGGTGGAGGAATACATCCCCGGCCGTGAGCTTACCGTCGGCGTGATGGGCGACCGCGCGCTCGCCGTCACGGAGATCATCGCCGCGCACAGTTTCTATGATTACGAGTTCGAAATATGCCGCCGGCGGGTCGCGTCACGTGGTGCCGGCCGCAGTTGATGCCGAAACCTATCGCCGGGCGATGGACATGGCGGTCGCGGCGCACCGAGCACTCGGCTGCCGTGGGGCATCGCGCGCGGATTTCCGTTACGATGATACCGAGCACACGCCGGGACGCCTCGTGCTGCTGGAGATCAATACGCAGCCTGGCCTCACGCCGACCTCCCTGCTGCCCGAGCAGGCAGCGCATCTCGGCATGAGCTTTTCGCAGCTCTGCGCATGGATGGTGGAGAACGCCGCATGTCGCGCGTGACCCGCACTCCACGCAACAGCATCAGCGACCGCCCCGGGCGGTGGAAGATCCTGTGGCGCCGTCACCGTCGCTTGCTTCGTCCGGCGAGTATCGGCGTGGTCGGGGTCGTGCTGCTTGCAATGCTCGCCGGGCTGTTCCGCGGCGGACCGGGCGGCGCAGGCACGCTGACCACCTTGCGCGACCGGCTCGGCGTGGCGACCGAAGCGTTCGGCTTCCGCGTGCGGGAGGTCCGGATCGAGGGCCGCGCCAACACGCCCGAGCCGTTGCTGCGCGCGGCCCTCGGCGTCTCGATGGGAGCGCCAATTCTGGGCTTCTCCGTCGCGGCGGCGCGCGCGCGCATCGAGACGCTCGCCTGGGTCGAGCACGCGACCGTGGAGCGCCAACTGCCGAGCACCATCGTCGTGAACCTCCAGGAGCGGCGTCCGTTCGCGATCTGGCAGAATGGCGGCAAGTTCGTCGTGATCGACCGCGACGGACAGATCGTCGCCGATCAGAACGCGGCGCAGTTCGGTACCCTCCCGCTCGTGGTCGGCCCGGGCGCTCCGGCTGCGGCGGCGACCCTGCTCGACGCGCTTTCCGCGCGACCCGCCCTTCAGTCGCGCGTGACCGCCGCGACGCGGATCGGCGAGCGGCGGTGGAACCTGCGCACCGACGGGGGCACGGACATCATGCTGCCGGAGGGCGCGGAAATCGCCGCGCTCGACCGGCTGCTCGCGTTGCAGCAGGACCATGCGCTGCTTGAACGGCCGCTCGCGGCGGTGGACATGCGCCTGCCCGACCGGCTCGTCATCCGCCCCCAACCCGAGGCAGCGAAGGCAGATACCGGAACGCCCCGCCCCGCCCCGCCGGCGGCGCGCAAGCCGACATGAGGGCGCGATGAACGACATGTCGCGCCGGGCCGTCCTGCCGCCCCCGGTCACCGGACCGGAGGAGCCGCAACGGCCGCGTAACGGCCGCAGCGGGCCATTCGGGGTGCTCGACATCGGCACCACCAAGGTCACCACCTTGATTGGCCGGGTGGAAAGCGACGGTACCTGCGCGTGCTCGGCTTCGGCTGTCACAAGGGGCGCGGCGTGCGCGGCGGCGGCATCGTCGATCTCGACGCGGCCGAACGCGCCGTGCGCGCGTCCGTGGGCCAGGCTGAGGACATGGCGGACACCCGCCTGCGCGCCGTGCTCGTCAATCTCAGCTGCGGCCAGCCGGAAAGCCGGCTGTTCAATGTTCAGTGGCCGGTAGCCGGCCGCGCCGTCGACGAGGCGGACGTCAAGCGCGTCGTGCACGAAGGACGTGCCCGGGCCGCCGTGGACGGCCGCGACATCATTCATGCACTGCCGCTCAGCTTCTCGGTAGACCACACGCAAGGCATCGGTGACCCGCGCGGGCTGTTCTGCGAAACCCTCACCGCCCGGCTCCATATCGTTGATGCCGCCAGCACGGCGCTGCGCAGCCTCGCCGCCTGCATCGCGCGCTGCGACCTCGATCTCGGGGAACTCGTCTCCGCCCCGATGGCAGCGGGCCTATCGACCCTGGTTCCCGACGAGCGCGAACTCGGCGTTACGGTGATCGACATGGGGGGCGGCACCACGGGCGTTGCGGTGTTCGCCGAGGGCCAACTGCTGCACACGGCGCAACTGCCGTTGGGCGGCGTTCACGTTACCAACGATTTGGCTCGCCTGCTGTCGACCCCGGTCGCGCACGCGGAGCGGCTCAAGACGCTCTACGGTAACGCGCAGACCTGTGCTGACGACGAGCGCGAGATGCTGCCCGTGCCGCTGGTCGGCGAGGAAGAGCACCACATCGCCAAGGTGCCGCGCAGCATGGTGGTCAACATCATCCGCCCGCGCCTCGAAGAAACCTTCGAGATGGTCAAGGAGCGCATCGACGCGTCCGGCCTGTCGCGCGCCGCCGGCTCGCGCGTCGTGCTGACGGGCGGCGCGTCCCTGCTCGGCGGCGCCGGTGAGATGGCGGCGCGCATCTTCGGCCGGCAGGTCCGCATCGGCCGCCCGGCGGGATTGCGCGGCCTGCCCGACAGCGCGTCCGGCCCGGCCTTCGCCACCGCAGCCGGCCTGCTCGCCTGGACCGCGGGCGTCGGCCGCACGATGCACGACGTCGATCTCGAAGCCGCGCAACCTCCCGGCAGGTTCCGCCGGTTCGTCAACTTCCTCAAGGAGCGCGTGTGACAGCGGACATCCCCGCTCCGATCAACGCACGCCAACACAACCCCTACACGGTGGGAGAGCCCCGATGACCCTGAACCTGACTATTCCGCAAACGTCACACACCGACTTCACGCCGAGGATCACCGTCATCGGCGTGGGCGGCGGCGGCACGAACGCGGTGGACAACATGATCGCGCTCAACCTGCAGGGGGTGGAGTTCGTCGTCGCCAACACGGACGCGCAACAGCTCATGCACAGCCGCGCCGACCGCCGCATCCAGCTCGGCCCGCACATCACGCAAGGCTTGGGCGCCGGTGCCAAGCCGGAGATCGGCCAAGCCGCGGCCGAGGAGGCGGCCGATGAGCTCTACCGTCATCTGGACGGCGCGCACATGGTGTTCATCACCGCCGGCATGGGCGGCGGTACCGGCACTGGAGCGGCTCCCGTCATCGCGCGGATGGCGCGCGAGCGAAACATCCTGACGGTCGGCGTCGTGACTAAGCCGTTCAGCTTCGAGGGCAGTCGCCGCGCCCGCGCCGCCGAGCAGGGCATCGAGGACCTCCAGCAATACGTCGACACGCTGATCGTCATCCCGAACCAGAATCTCTTCCGCATGGCCAACGAGCGGACCACGTGGAAGGACGCCTTCAAGATGGCGGATCACGTGCTCTACATGGGCGTGCGCGGCGTCACCGACCTCATGATGGCGCCCGGCCTCGTGAACCTCGACTTCGCTGACATCCGCACCGTGATGGCGGAGATGGGCAAGGCGATGATGGGCACGGGCGAGGCCGAAGGCGACAACCGCGCGATCCGCGCCGCCGAGGCCGCGATCAGCAACCCGCTGCTTGAGGACACCTCCATGTCGGGCGCGCGCGGCCTGCTGATCAACATCACGGGCGGCGAGGACATGACATTGTTCGAGGTGGATCAGGCGGCGAACCGCATCCGCGAGGAAGTCGACGAAGATGCGAACATCATCTTCGGCTCGGCGATCGACGAAAGCCTGCTCGGCAAGGTTCGCGTTTCGGTGGTCGCGACCGGGATCGACAGCATGGTGCCCTCCGAACAGCAGAAGCCGCGCCTGGTGGCGATGGGCGGGGCCGCCGTGCCGCCGCCGATCCCGCCTGCGTCGACGGGCGTCGGGTCCGGTGCGCAGTCGATCGCGAAGGGGCCGGCGATGGCCCGCGGATTGAACCGGCCGGCCACGTCCTACCCGGCTGCGGCCACCGCGCCGGCGGCGCCGGTGCGGGCCGAGGTTTCGCCGGAACATGCAGCGCCCCCGGCTGCGCCGCATCGGTCGATGGCGACCACCGGCTCGTCGCGCGGCGGCCTTTTTGCGGACCCGCCGCGCCAGCAGGCAACCCACGCTCAGGGCGGTTTGAATGGCACCGAGCCGCGCCGCAGCATCTTCCAGACCGTCACCGGACGGCTGCGGACGACGTGGGTCGGCGCCGCCCCCCTCGCGGCCGAGATAGGCGAAACGGACGCCGAAGCGCACGCGGCGGCAACGGCCGAACCCGAACCGAGACCCGAGCCGATCCGCGCTTCCGTGCGGCCCGCGACGGGCGAGGACGTGGCGCTCGACATCCCGGCCTTCCTGCGCCGGCAGTCGTCATGACTACCACAAGGACAAGGACTTACAGGGAAACACTTAGCAATAATCATTGACTGGATGGCCGGAGCGCAGAGCCCTAGCTTACGTTCCGGCCGTGCTTACCCGCCGGCCAATTCGTTGACGGTTTAATGCAATGGATGGATTGTCCGGCTTCTACCTAAACCAGCTTGCGGATTGCGGGCGACGGCAGCGTACAGCTGCGCAGCGCAATCAGCTGCGTCGGCGTCGGCGTCCATTCCGGACGGCGAGTCGCGTTGACCTTGCGGCCGGCCGAGGCTGGAAGCGGGGTACGGTTTGTCCGCACCGATATCGGTGCGGAGTTCGCGGCCGGGTTCGATCAAGTCGTCGACACCCGCCTTTGCACGGTGTTGGGTACGCCCAGCTCCTCAGCTCGGCTCAGCACGGTTGAACACTTGCTTGCGGCGCTGGCCGGCTGCGGCGTGGACAACGTCCTGGCCGAGATCGATGGGCCGGAACTGCCCATTCTGGACGGTTCAGCGGCTCCGTTCGTTTTCCTGATCGATTGTGCCGGCATCGTCGACCAGGACGCCGACCGTCCGCAGATCGACGTGCTGCGCCCCGTGCGGGTGGAGGAGGGCGCAGCGTCTGCCGAGCTGCTCCCGGCGGGTCCCGGCGGCGAAGGGTTTGCGATGTCGATGTCGATCGACTTCGCTGCCGAGGCGATCGGACGCCAATCGTTGTCCTTGCAACTGGAGCCTTCGACATTCCGGCGCGAGCTCGCCCCAGCACGGACATTCACGGAAGCGGCTGCGGTTGCCAGGTTGCGGGAAGCGGGCCTCGCGCAAGGCGGCACGCTCGACAACGCGGTCGTGGTCGATGGCGCGCACGTGCTGAACCCGGGCGGGTTGCGGATGGCTGACGAGTTTGTCCGCCACAAGCTCGTGGATGCGGTGGGCGATCTCGCGCTCGCGGGCGCCCGGTTGCACGGCCGCTTCCGTGCGCACCGCTCGGGCCACACGCTCAACAATCGCCTGCTTCGCGCCTTGTTCGACGACCCGTCGGCATGGCGCTTGACGACCGACCCGCTTCCGGCGTTGCCCGCGGCCGCTTAGACGGGGCCGGGCCTCTTCGCGGCTCCGGCGCCGATGCTATAAGCGCTGCGACGGAAACAGGACCAGCCGCTTCCATGCCGATCCGCACCGCCACGCGTTTGGCCCCTCCCCTGCTCGCCCTGGGCCTCCTGCTCGGTGGGTGCAGCACATTGAGTTCGGTCCTGCCTTGGTCCGGGAAGTCGGAAACGACCGAGGAGAAGTTGGACTACACGAAAATTCCGCCGGAGCAGATCTACAACAACGGCGTGGATGCGTTGAACGCGCAGCGGTATGAGACCGCCAACACCCAGTTCGACGCGGTCGAGCAATACTATCCCTACTCTTCGTGGGCGGTGAATGCGCAGCTCATGCAGGGGTACACGCAATACCAGCGGGCCGACTACACGGAGGCGATCGGCACGCTGGATCGCTTCGTCCAGCTGCATCCCGCTCATCGGGACATCGCCTACGCCTACTACCTGCGGGCACTCTGCTATTACGAGCAGATCGCCGACATTCAGCGGGACCAGAAGGGCACCGAGCTTGCGATGAACGCGCTGCAGGAAGTGGTGAACCGCTTCCCGGACAGCGCTTACGCGCGCGACGCGCGGCTGAAGATTGACCTCGCGCGGGACCACCTCGCCGGCAAGGAGATGGAGGTGGGTCGCTGGTACGAGCAGCAGCACCTGTATGGAGCGGCGGTCGGGCGCTTCCAGCGCGTGGTGGATGATTACCAGACTACCAATCACGTACCGGAAGCATTGCACCGGCTGACCGAGATCTATCTCAAGCTCGGGCTGCGCGATCAGGCGAAGAAAACGGCGACGGTGCTCGGTTACAACTACCCGGGCAATCCGTGGTACAAGGACAGCTACAACCAGCTCCGCGACGACCACCTGCTCCAGGCCGGCGAGGCTCCCAACCCGAAGGCGTCGCCGAGTTTCTTCGCCCGCGCCTGGGACACGATCTTCTAATGATCGTCTATCTAAGGATGCGTCCTCGTGGCGGTCGCCGCACCACAGGCAAGGTCCGCGCAGGGCCGACCATGACCGCTGAACGGTCCGCATAAACGCGCCTCTCGATGCTCACCGCGCTCTCCATTCGCGACGTGGTGCTGATCGAGAAGCTGGATTTGCGCTTCGGACCCGGCTTGACCGTGCTGACCGGCGAGACGGGTGCTGGCAAGTCCATCCTGCTCGACAGCCTGGGCCTTGCCCTCGGCGGACGCGCCGAGGCGGGCCTCGTCCGCTCGGGCGTGCAACAGGCAAGCGTCAGCGCGAGCTTCGCGCCACCGCGCGGTCATCCGGCGCTGGAGCTGTTGAGCGAGCACGGCCTCAACGCGGAGGACGAGCTCGTATTGCGTCGCGTGGTCGGCGCCGACGGCCGATCGCGCGGCTTCGTCAACGATCAGCCGGCCAGCATCGCCCTGCTTCGCCGTGCCGGCATCTTGCTGGTCGAAGTGCAAGGCCAGCACGACCAGATGGGGCTCGCCGATCCGTCCGGCCACGCCGGCCTGCTGGACGCCTTCGGCGTGGCGCCCGCGTTCGGTCAGACGGTGGCGTTAGCCTGGCGGGCATGGCGGGACGCGACGGACGAGCTGGCCCAAGCCCGTGATGCCGCCGCGGCCGCAACGCGGGACGAAGATTGGCTACGGCACGCGGAAAGCGAGCTCGCCACCTTGTCGCCCGAGCCGGGCGAGGAGGAACGGCTCGCGGCCGAGCGGCAGCGGCTCCAGCTAGGCGAACGACGTGCCGAGGCGATCGCCGCGGCCGTCGCAGAACTGGCGCCCCGTGACCGCCGCATGGGCGGCCCCGGCGCCGCGATCCGGGCGGCAAGCCGCGCCTTGCAGCGAATGCCCTCAGCGGGAGAAGCCTCCAACCCGGCGGCCGACGCGCTCGCGGCACTCGAGCGCACGGAAGAGGCGCTGGCCGAGGCGGAAGCGCTACTGGCGCGCCTCGCGGATGAAGTCGAGGCGGAGCCGCGCGCGCTGGAAGCGGCCGAGGAGCGGCTGTTCGCGCTGCGCGCCGCGGCGCGGAAGTATGCGGTCACGGTTGTTGAACTGCCGGAGCTGCTGGGCGGCCTGCGCGCCCGCCTCGCGGCCTTGGATTCCGGCTCGGCGCAGGTCGCCGCGCTGGAGGTCGCGGCCGCGCAGGCCCGCGCCGAGTATCAAACGGCCGCGAACGCGTTGTCCGCCGCCCGGCGGTCGGTCGCGGGAAAGCTCGCGCGCGCGGTCGCCGCCGAACTGCCACCGCTCCGTCTCGACAAGGCCCGCTTCGTGGTCGAGGTGAACCCGCTGGACGAGGCCGCCTGGGGGCCGGGCGGGACGGACGGCGTGCGCTTTCTGATCGCGACCAACCCGGGCCAGGAGCCGGGGCCGCTGGCGCGCGTCGCCTCGGGGGGCGAGCTATCCCGGCTCATGCTCGCGCTAAAGGTCGTGCTGTCGAGCGGCTCGACCGTGCCCACCCTGGTGTTTGACGAGGTCGATGCCGGGGTCGGCGGCGCCACCGCCGCGGCTGTTGGCGAACGGCTCGCGCGCGTCGCTGAACGAGTGCAGGTGCTGGTGGTGACGCACAGCCCGCAAGTGGCGGCGCGCGGCGCGGCGCATCTCCGGGTCGCCAAGCTGGCCGTGCGCGGGCGGGCGTCCACCTCCGTGGATCGGCTCGATCCCAGCAGCCGACGCGAGGAGATCGCGCGGATGCTGGCCGGCGAGACCGTGACCGAAGCGGCGCGAGCCGCCGCCGACGACCTGCTGGGCGCTCCGGCTTGAGCCGCAAGCCGCGCGGCAAGCCGCCGCTCGCCGACGACCCCGCCGCCGGGCTGACCGACGCCGAAGCGACGGTCGAACTGGCGCGGCTTGCGGCCGAGATCGCCGAACACGACCGGGCCTACCATCAGCAGGACGCGCCGACGATCACGGACGCCGCCTATGACGCGCTCCGCCGCCGCAACGCCGCGATCGAAGCCGCTTTTCCTGCGCTCAAGCGCCCCGATTCGCCCTCCAATCGCGTGGGAGCCCCACCGAGCGGCGGTTTTGCCAAAGTGCGTCACCGCACCCCGATGACCAGCCTCGGGAACGCGTTCGACGCCGCCGACTTCGCAGAGTTCGTCGCCCGCGCGCGCCGGTTCCTCGGGCTTCCGACCGACGCCGCCCTCGCGCTGGTCGGAGAGGCGAAGATCGACGGGCTCGGGATCAATCTCACCTACGAGCACGGCCGCTTCGTCCGGGGCGCGACGCGCGGGGACGGCAACGAAGGCGAGGATGTCACCGCCAATCTTCGCACCGTAAGCGGCGTCCCAAACCGTCTCGCGGGTTCCGCGCCTGCACTGATCGAGATCCGGGGCGAAGTATTCATGACCAAGGCGGACTTTCTGCAGTTGAACGCGACGCTCGAGGCGGCCGGGCAGCGCTTGCTCGCCAACCCGCGCAACGGCGCGGCGGGCAGCCTGCGCCAGCTCGACCCGGCGATCACCGCGCAACGGCCGTTGTCGCTGTTCGCCTACGCGATGGGCGACGCAAGCGAGCCGGTTGCCGGCACGCATTGGGAGTATCTCGAACGTCTCCGGGCCTGGGGCTTTCAGGTCAACCCGCTCGCCGCCCGCCTCAGCGGCGCCGAAGAGGCGGCGGCGTTCCACGCCCGGATCGCGGCCGAGCGCGCGAGCCTGCCCTACGACATCGACGGCGTGGTGTACAAGATCGACGATCTCGCGTTGCAGCGGCGCTTGGGCTTCGTCGGCCGGACGCCACGCTGGGCGATCGCCTGGAAATTCCCGGCCGAGCAGGCGACCACCTTGCTGCAGGACATTCTGATCTCCGTCGGACGCACGGGGTCGCTCACGCCCGTGGCGGCGCTGGAGCCCGTGAATGTCGGCGGCGTGCTTGTTGCGCGCGCCACCCTGCACAACGAGGACGAGATCGCGCGAAAGGATGTCCGCATCGGCGACACGGTGGTGTTGCAGCGCGCGGGCGACGTCATCCCGCAAATCCTGTCCGTGGTGCTGGAGCGCCGGCCGCCTGGCGCGACCCCGTTCGTCTACCCCGAAACCTGCCCCGCGTGCGGCAGCCAGGCGGTGCGACCGCTTGGCGAAGTGGTGCGGCGCTGCACCGGAGGGCTGATCTGCCCGGCGCAGCGCGTCGAGCGACTGATCCACTTTGTCTCACGCCCCGCATTCGACATCGAGGGATTGGGCGAGAAGACGGTGCGCGAGTTCTACGACGAGGGTTGGCTCCATAGTCCGGCGGACCTGTTCCACCTGCCCGCGCGCGAGGCGGAGATCGCGGCACGGGAGGGCTGGGGTACGGTGTCGGCGCGCAATCTCTCGCGCGCGATCGAGGCGCGACGCACAATCGGGCTCGACCGCTTCATCTACGCGCTTGGTATCCGCCGCATCGGCGAGCAGAACGCGAAGCTACTGGCCCGGCACTACGGCGACCTGCCGACCTGGCGCGCGCAGATGCTGGCCGCCGCGGTAGCCGGCTCGGAAGAGCGGGCGGCGCTGGGCAGCATTCTCGGCATCGGCGACGCGATCGCCGATGAGCTCGCCAGCTTCTTTGGCGAGGAACGCAACCTCCAAGTCGTCGACGAGCTTGTCGGCGAGCTGACCGTCACCCCGATCGAGACGGCGCGTACAGGCGACGGCGCGCTTGCCGGCAAGGTGGTGGTGTTTACCGGCACGCTCGAGACGATGAGCCGCCCCGAGGCCAAGGCGCGCGCCGAGGCGCTCGGTGCCAAGGTGACCGACAGCGTGTCGAAAAAGACGGACTATGTGGTGCTTGGTGCCGACGCCGGCAGCAAGGCACGCAAAGCCGCGGATTTGGGCGTACGGACTTTGACGGAAGTCGAGTGGCGCGCTCTGGCCCAGCTTTCGTAGCAGCTGCGTCCGAACCGATGTTTGCTACATCGCAGAGCCGTCCTGCGAGACCGCACAGCGGTCATGTGAACGTGTGTGAACATGTTTGATGCCTGAGCAACTCGACCGAGGGCGCGCCGATTACGTGGCCAGCGGACCATCGGTCCGTGGCTAGAAAGGAGGAAAAACATGGCGCGGTATCCAGTCCCCTTCTCCTCCGGCGGCTTGCTCGGCGGCTGGCCGGCGGACCCGTTCATGACCTTGCATCGTGAGATGAACCGGCTGTTCGACGACGTTGCCCGCGGCGGCGGCGTGGCGTCGGCCGGAGGACAGTCCGAAGGCGGCGGCGCGATGCTGGCCCCGCACATGGATGTCAGCGAGACCGACAAGGAACTCAGGGTGAAAGCGGAGCTGCCCGGGGTCGCCGAAAAAGACATCGAGGTCAGCTTAAACGAGGACGTGCTGACGATCCGGGCCGAAAAGCGTCAGGAACGCAAGCAGGAGAAGGAGGGCGTCCATTTCAGCGAACGGAGCTTCGGCACCTTCCAGCGCGCGCTCCGCTTGCCGTTCCACGTGCAGTCGGACCAGGTGCAGGCCAAGTTCGAGAACGGGGTGCTCGAAATCACGCTGCCGAAGATGCAGGCGCAGGCGAGAAGCCGTCGCATCGAGGTGCAGGGCAGCCGACCGCAGGCTAGCGCAAGTCAGCCTTCGACGGGCCAGAACCAGGACACCGCGCAGCTCTCCGGAAGCTCCGCCGCAAGCGGCAACGGGAGCTCCGCGAGCGACGCTTCCAAAGCCACGACAACGTCCGGCTGACCGCAATCGGGTCGCGGCGGGATGCGCGTCCGCGATGACGCGCATCCCGCGGGCCCTTTACCAAATCCTAGCGAATGGCATGCAGCCGCGAGCGCGTCAGGTTCGGCGGTCGCGCATGTCGGGCCCGCGCTCGCCCTCCTCGAGGTCGAAATCGTCAAGCTTGCCCATATCGACCGAGTGGTCGCCGTGGCTGCGCAGGATTTCCCGCTCGCGCGGCCCGGCCAGGCGGTCGATCACGTAGATCCCGTCGAGCTTCTCCTCTTCCGCCACCCGGCGAGCGGCTTCGAGCGCTTCCCTGACGTCCATCGGCGTCCCGTCGGCCCGCAACGCCAGGCGCGGTTCCTGCCGCGATCCGCTGCGCGCGATGACCAGCTCCACCACCACGCGGTGCGGGTCGTCCTCGTCGAAGCGGCGGATCACGGTCACATGCCGCCCGTCCTCCGGCACCGGGTCGTGCGGCTGAAGCTTGCGGATTTCTGTCACTGGCAATGTTCCTTCCTCGGCCCGAACGGCATATCGCGCCGGCAGTTCGCGGGACACCGGCCCAGGCGTGCTATAGCGCGCCATCATGGGCGCAGAAATCATCCCCCCGTTCATCGTCATCATCGTCGTACTGGTGATCATCGCCCGCAGCATCCGCATCGCGTCAGAGTGGCAGCGCGCGGTGGTGCTGCGGCTCGGGCGTTTCCACGCGGTGAAGGGCCCGGGCGTCTATCTCGTGTTCCCGGTGGTCGACGCAGTGGCGGCGGTGGTCGACATGCGGGTGCTGACCACCACGATCACCGCCGAACAGGCGCTCACCCGGGACACGGTGGCGGTCGGGGTGGACGCGATCGTGTTCTGGCAGGTTCGCGACGCCGAGCAGGCTGCCGTGCGGATCGCCGACTACCGCCAGGCGGTGGAGCGGGTAGCGCAGACCAGCCTCCGGGAAATGATCGGTGCGTCCGACCTTTCGCGCCTGCTCTCCGACCGACGCGCCGCCGACGAGCAGCTTCGCGTCACGATCGCCGAAAAGACCGGGACCTGGGGGGTCAGCGTCGTGTCCGTCGAGATCAAGGACGTGGCGATCCCGCGCGAGTTGCAGGACGCGATGAGCCGCCAAGCGCAGGCCGAGCGAGAGAAGACCGCGCGCGTCACCCTGGCCTCGGCAGAGCAGGCGATCGCGGCACAGGTGCTGGAAGCCGCGCGCCTTTACGCGAAGGACCCGATCGCGCTCAAGCTTCGGCAGATGAACCTGCTCTACGAGATGAACAAGGAGCGCGGCACAACCGTCCTGATCCCGACGGAAATGGCGAACAGCCTGGGCGAGGCCGTCGCGGTGGTGGAGGCGTTGAACCGCACGCCTCAGCCCTGATGCTGCACCCGGCCGGCGATCTCGTCACCCGCAGTGCGCGGCATGAAGGATGAGAACGGCGCCGCGAGCGCGGTCAAGGCCGCTACGCCGAGGAAGGCGAAAGCGAAGTCGCCAAGCGCGGGCGCCGGACGGCCGTGCAGCCACTTCCCCAGCTCGACGAGCGCCGCCCCCGTGGCAATCCCGAGCACCTGGCACAGATACTGCGATGTACTGAACAGGCTGGTCGCCGCACTCATCCGCGTGCGCGGGATTTCCGCGTACGCCAGCGTGCTGTAGGCGGTGAACTGGAGCGACCTGAAGAAGCCGCTCACCAGCAGCACCGCGTAGATTGCCGCCACGGGCCAAGTCGGGCGGAACCCGGCGCAGATGGCGAGCAAGACCGCGCACAATGCCGCGTTCCACACCAGCGTGTTGCGGAAACCCAGAAGCCGGAGAGCGCGGATCGCTACCGGCTTCATCACAAACGCTCCGGCGGCGGACGCGAAGGTGATCGCCCCGCTCTCGGCGGCGCTGTCGCCGAAGCCGAGCTGGAACATCATCGGCAGCAGGAACGGCGTCGCGCCGACCCCGACACGGAACAAGGTGCCGGCGAAGATGGAAACGGCGAAGGTCGGCTCGCGCGTGAGCGAGAAATCGAGCAGCGGCCGGGGATGGCGGCGGGCGTGCAGCCAGTAGAGCGTCCAGGCCAGCGCCCCCGCTCCTATCATCCCGAGACTAAGGGGTAATCCGACCACACCGCGGCCCGTCGTCTCGAGCCCGAACAGCAGGGCCGCGAGGCCCACCCCGCTCAGCGCCAGGCCGCGCAGGTCGAGCGCCCCGGCCCCCGGCTCGCGCACATCCTCGACGAACATCGTGACCAGGATGATGCCGAGCAGGCCAATCGGCACGTTGATGTCGAACAGCCAGCGCCAGGAGAAATAGGTCACGATCAGGCCGCCGATTGGTGGGCCGAGCACCGGACCGATCATCGCCGGCATGGTGAGCCAGGCCATCGCCGCGACCAGCTCGCTCTTCGGCGCCGATCGCAGCAGCACGAGCCGGCCCACCGGAACCATCATCGCCCCGCCCATGCCTTGCAACACGCGCGAGGCGACCAGGAACGGGAGCAATTCGGCCCGGCCGCACAGCACGGAGCCAACGGTGAACACGCCGATCGCGGCACGGAACACGGTGCGGGTGCCGAACCGGTCGGCCATCCAGCCGGACGCCGGAATGAACACCGCGAGGCTTAACAGGTAGGCGGTGAGGGCCACGTTCATCCGCACCGGATCGGCCCCGAACGCCCGCGCCATGGTGGGCAGCGCCGTCGCGATCACGGTGGAGTCGAGGTTCTGCATGAAGAGCGCGCAGGCGACGATCAGGGCGGTGAGGCGGGTCCGGGGCGAGGTGCGGGGCATGGCAAGCGAGGGCATCCCCCGCAGTTTCGCCCCGCTCGCGGGAGCGGGAAAGCCTTTTGGTCGTGACCAGGCCGCACCGGTCGTCCCCCGACTTGCCCTGAGCTTGGGAGAAAGGTGGGAAAAAGCCGTCCCGTTCGCGAAGGGGTTGGGACCGGCGTTCTCGAGCGGCTAGATTGCCGGCAATGCCACGATCCCCGTTCCTCTCGCGCCGCACACGCATGGCGGCGCTCCTGCTCGGGGCGGCATTCCTCGTGCGGTCGCCCGCCCCGACCCGCGCGGCCGACCCGGAGCCCTACGAGGTATCGATCAAGCCGACCGGCAACGCGGCGCTCGACGCCGCATTGAAGGGCTCCTCCGTGCTGGTCTCCTTGCGCGAGAGCGCCCCCGTCGGCCCGTTCGCCTTGATCGCGCGCGCCCAGGAGGACGTGGGCCGGTTCAAGACCGCGTTGCAGAGCTTCGGCTTCTACAAGGGCACCGTGCATCTCACGATCGCTGGACGGCCGCTCGATGACCAGGGGCTGCCTGATGCCCTGCAAGCAGCGCCGGCCAAGCCGCCCGCCCCCGATCGTCGTCTCGGTGGAGACCGGCCCCCAGTTCCACCTCGGCAGCGTAGCGGTGGACGGCACCCTGCCCCAAGCCGCCCGCGACACGCTCGGTCTCAAGCCCGGACAGCCGGCGATCGCCGCCGACGTGCTCGCCGCCCGCACGCGGCTGCTCGATACGCTCCGCAGCCAGGGCTACGCGCTCGCCACCGTCAGCGAGCCGGTGGCGACCCTGCAGGAAGCGCAGCAATCGCTGGACATACGCTACACGGTGCAGGCCGGCCCGCGCGTCGATCTCGGCCCCATCACGATCACCGGCCTCAAAGGCGTGAACGAATCGTTCGTGCGAGACCGCCTGCTCGTGCATCAGGGGCAACAGTTCAGCCCCGAGGCCATCGAGAAAGCGCGGCAGGACCTCGCCGCACAGGGGGTGTTCGCGTCCGTGCGCGCCGAGCCCGCGACCGCGCTCGACAAGGAAGGGGAGCTGCCCCTGACCTTCGCGGTGTCGGAGCGAAAGCGCCACGTCGTCACGTTCGGCGCGGCCTATGCGACCGACCTCGGCATCGGCCTCACCGCCACTTGGTCTGACCGTAACCTGTTCGGCAACGCCGAGCAGCTCAACCTGACCGCTGGGTTCCAGGGCGGCGGCAGCGCTCAGCGGCGGCCCGGCTACAATGCCCTCATCCAGTTCATCAGGCCGGATTTCCTGCAGCGCGATCAGCAGCTGCAGGCCGATCTGGGTGCGATCAAGCAGTCCCTGCAAGCCTACGACCAGAAGGCCGTCACCGCCGACCTTTTGGTGAACCGCAAGTTCTCCGAGCACTGGAGCGGCAGCGCCGGCGTTGCCTTCGAGCAGGAGCACATCACCCAGGAAGGGGTCGGGCGCGACTACACGCTCATCGGCCTTCCGATCACGGCGAAATACGACAGCACCGACAACCTATTCGAGCCGACCCGCGGCATTCGCGCGGCGGCGTCGGTCACTCCCACCGAATCGCTCGGCACGCCGGACAGCACCTTCGTGCTGCTTCAGGCGTCCGGCTCGACGTATATCGACCTTGCCCGCTTCAATCTGACCAACCCCGGGCGCTCTATCGTGGCCTTGCGCGGGCTGATCGGCGACGCGGAAGGAGCGACGCAGTTCGAGCTGCCGCCCGACAAGCAATTCTACGCCGGCGGCAGCGGCACAGTGCGCGGCTATCGCTATCAGTCGGTCGGACCGCACTTCCCGATCAGCAACAACCCCGAGGGTGGAACGTCCGTGGTCGCCGGCACCGTCGAGTTGAGGCAGCGCATTGTCGGAAGTTTCGGTGCCGCCGCATTCATGGACGTGGGCCAGGTCTCGGCAAATGGTGGCCCCGGCTCGGGCACCTGGCGGGCCGGGGCCGGCGTCGGCGCGCGCTACTATACCCCGATCGGCCCGATCCGCGCCGACATCGCCGTGCCACTCAGCAAGCAGACAGGGTCGGACACCTTGGAGTTTTACATCGGCATCGGCGAGGCGTTCTGAACTCGGCAGTGCTCGCGTCCATGGCGCCACGCCGTTTTGCCGGACCTGAAGTACCGCGACATCCAGGTCTGCTCTGCGCCAGTTGCGGCCGTCGCCGGGCGGCCACGCCATGCCCGATAGTGGACGCTGGGCATGGTGCGACATTCCCGAAATCCCGCGCCGCGCCGGAGTTTCCTTAATGGCCGATATGCGGCTTTCGACATCGCCTCACGAAAGAAGCGAGAAACACCGGGCCTGCGAGGTGAGGAACCGAAGGGCCTATTACTGCGGTCGCTTTACGCACCAAGCCGTGGCATGCGCTGCCCCAGGTGAGCCATTAAATGTGCAGGCATATGACTGGTCCTCGCCCATACCTGCGTTTGGAGTTGCGGATTCCTACCGGGTCCGTGAACGAAGCACTCTCCGCCGATAGCAATCTCGTCTTGGTTGCAACGAGCTACACACCAACGCCCATTCCACAAAGGATCATCGAAGGCTAAAGTCCGGCATGGCCATCCCAGATTATCAGTCGCTAATGCTTCCGGTTCTTCTTGTGTCGGCGAATGGAGAAATCCGTATTAGCGACGCTGTTGAAAAGCTGGCCCAGAAACTCGGCCTCACTCCCGAAGAACGCGCCCAGCTACTTCCTTCGGGTAGGCAAACTGTGTTTAGCAACCGCGTGCATTGGGCAAAAACCTACCTTGGCAAGGCGGGCTTGCTTGAAAGCACGCGCCGCGGCCATTTCAAAATCACGCCACGCGGGCAGCAGATAATCGGCTCGAATCCCGGACGCATCGATATCGACTTCCTCAATCAGTTTGACGAATTCAGGCAGTTCAAGGAGAAGTCGGCCCAAAGCGAGGCGCGGGATAGCATCCCGGCAGAACCGGCCCTGACGGGACAAACGGAAACTCCCGACGAGATCATGCGCGTGGCGCACCGGCGGATTGATGCCTCGCTTGCGCAGGAGCTTCTCGACCGCATCCGCGCAGCACCGCCCGACTTTTTTGAGCGCCTGATCGTCAACTTGCTGCTTAGCATGGGTTTCGGCGGCTCTGCTGCCGATGCAGGCCGCGCGATTGGCCGCAGCGGTGACGACGGTGTTGATGGTGTGATCGATCAGGACGCCCTCGGGCTAGACCGAGTTTACATTCAGGCCAAACGCTACGCCGACGGCAATAACATCGGAGCCGGGGCGATCCGGGATTTTTTCGGCAGCCTCGATCGGCACAAGGCGACGAAGGGCCTGTTCGTGACCACCTCGACTTTTTCGGCGTCCGCGCGGGAGACAGCGGAGTTTTTGAGCAAGCGGATTGTCCTGATCGACAGTGAGCAACTTACAAAGCTTATGATCCGCCACAATGTCGGGTGCCGCATCGAGGATACCCTGCACATCAAGAAAATCGACGAGGACTTTTTCGACTAGGCGGCCCGCGCGTGTCCCTTTGGGCCGGGTGCTAGGCGCTTTGCGCCCGCACCCAGTACAGTGAACGACCTCCGTGCTCACTTGGCCGGTCACCTCCGAACCGCCGGACGACCGCTCCAACCAGGCGAAATCCTTTTTTTCGGGCAGGATCACAAGACGCATCACGGCCGCACACGCAGACGTCGTCTATCGTCCCGAGCTTCAGCCGACCTCGCTAGGCAAACGCGCCCCGTCTGCACGGCGGAGCGCATCCCTTTCGGTAGCAGCTCTGAAGTATTGTCACTTGTTGCAAACGAAGAATTACGCACCACGCCGCAGCGTTAGCTTCGTCAATGGCTTGGCGGGTGCAGAAGTCCGGTGCGAATGTCCGCTTCACTGCCCCCGCCCGCTTCAAGCAGACGGGCAGCCCTCGGCCCATGACTGACTTCAGTCGCCCTGCCTGTATGTCCCCCGATAGTCGATGACGGGCATGTCGCGCCACCAGGGGGGCTCGCCCGGGGGCATCTGACAGCTCAAACCCACGCATGACCATTTGGACATGGGAGCCACGGCTCTGAGGGACGTGCTAGCTACCTCGGATGCGCCGCCTGCTTCGCATCCTGCTCATCCTGCTCGCCATCATCATCGCGATCCCGGTGCTGCTGGTCGCGGTGGTGCTGCTGCTCGCCAACATCGGACCGGGGCGGGCGCTGATCGAAAGCCAGGTCGCCTCCCTCACCGGGGGCACGGTTCGCCTCGCCGGCCTTGGTGGCCGGTTCCCCGACGCGCTTCGCCTCCAGCGGCTCGAGCTGCGCGACAAGACGGGGACGTACGCCACCATCGAGGACATCGCGCTCGACTGGTCGCCGCTCCGGTTGGTCGGTCGTGAAGCGCTGATCGACCGGCTGCAAGCGGCGCATGTGGACCTCGCCCGTCTGCCGGTCGCCTCCGGCCCGCCGTCGCAGCCGTCCGGCGGCGGCTTCAACCTGCCTGTATCGGTGACCATCCGGCAATTGAAGGTGGACCGGGTCGATCTCGGGGCCCCGGTGACGGGCCATTCCGATGGCGCTCGAGGTCGCGGGCGGCGCCTCGCTGGCGTCCCTGCAGCAGGGCAGTGCCGACCTCACCGTGCGCACCGTTGACGGCGATGCGAGCTACGCGGTGAAGGGCAATCTCTCCCCTGCCCGCATCGACGCGACGGCGACGGTGCGCGAGCCACAGCACGGGCTGATCTCCAGCTTTGCCGGTCTGCCCGACCTCGGTGCGATCGCGCTTGATGCCACCCTTGCCGGACCGCGTGACGCGATCGGCACCAAGCTCGCCCTGAGCGCGGGCCCGCTCCGCGCCGACGTGGACGGCACCGTCGACCTCACCCACGAGGCGGCCAACGCCAAGATCGCGGCGCACGCGCCGGCAATGACGCCGGCACCCGGGCTGTCCTGGCAGTCGGTGGATTTGGACGCGGACGTGCGCGGCAAGTTCACCCAACCGGCGGCGAGCGGCACGCTGCGCATCGCGGCGCTCGAAGCGGGGGGCGCATCCATCGGGTCGATCGCCGCCGACCTGCACGGCGACAAGGGTGCGGCGCAACTGCAGGCCACACTCGACGGCCTCCGCATCCCCGGCCCGAAGCCCGACCTGCTCGCAGGCGGACCCGTGCGGCTCACCGCCGATGCGCGCCTGGACGCGCCCGACCGCCCGGTGGCGTTCACCCTCGACCACAAGCTCCTCGCCGCAAACGGGACGGCCCACACGGGCGGCAACCTCGCCGTGGACGCGACGCTGGACCTGCCCGACCTCGCCCCGTTCGCCGCGATCGGCGGCGTCGATGTGCGCGGCCGATCCAACCTTGCAATCCATGCCGCACAGCACGAGGGGACGACGGACGCGACGATCGACGGCACCGTGGGCGTGACCGGCGGGATGGCGCCGGTGCCGGGGCTGCTCGGAGACGCGGCGAAGCTCTCGTTGGCCGGGTCGCTCAAGGGCGCAGACCTCGCGATCTCGCATCTGACGATCGACGGCAAGACCGTCTCGCTTGCGGCACACGGGGGGAAGACGGGGCAGAACGTCGATCTGGACTGGTCCGTGAAGCTGTCAGACCTCGCCGTGCTGGCGCCCACCATCGGCGGCGATCTTGCGGGGCGCGGCCACGTCGCCGGCCCACTCGAGGACCTGACCGCGGAAGCCGATCTCGATGGCGACGTCGCGGTACAAAAGCTGCCGCGCGGGCCGCTGCACGCCCATTTGGCGGCCGCGCATCTTCCCGGCGCGCCGACCGGACGCGTCACCGCCGAGGGCACGCTTGCCGGAGCGCCGCTTTCGCTTGCCGCGGCGGCCGAGCGGGGACCGGACGGCGCGCTGCATATCGACATCAGCAAGACGGACTGGAAGAGCGCTCACGCGGAAGCCGCACTCGTTTTGCCGCCGGGCGCCACCCTGCCGCTCGGGAAGCTCGATCTCCGCATGGCCAAGCTCGACGACCTGCGACCGCTGCTCGGCCAGCCGCTCACCGGGGCGGTAACGGCTAATCTCTCCACCGAGGCAAGCGGAGGAAAGCCCGAGGCGCGGCTCAAGCTGGAGGCGCGCGACGCCGGGCTGGCCGGGACGGCAACGGTCGCACGGGCCAATCTCGACGCCACGGTGCTCGATCCGGCCGGCACGCCGTCGGTTTCGAATGGCGTGCTCACGGTGGAAGGGATCGCCGCCAAGGAAATCTCCGGCGCGGCCAAGCTGACCGTGAGCGGCCCACAAACGGCGCTGGCGGCCAAGCTGTCGGCAAACGCGCGCAATATTGCGGGCGGGGACGCCACGATCGAAACCGCGACGGTACTGAATGCGACCGCCCGGGAGGCGAAGGTCGCGAGCTTGAGCGCCACCTGGAAAGGGGAGGCGTTGCGGCTCCTGGCTCCAGTGCGGATCGGGTTCGCCGACGGCGTGGTGCTGGACCGGCTGCGGCTCGGGTTGCATGAGGCGACGATCGAGGTCACCGGCCGCGTCTCGCCAACCCTCGATGCCACCGTCGGACTGCGCAACGTAACACCGGACTTGGTCAAGCCGTTCGCACCGCAGATCGACGCGGACGGCACTTTGCGCGCCGACGCGAAACTCACCGGCACGACGGCGCGGCCTAATGGGACCGTGCGGCTGGAAGCGACGGGACTCAGGATGCGGACCGGGCCGGGGCGCGGGCTTCCGGCGGCCAACCTTCTCGCCAACGCCGACCTCGCGGGCGGCAGTGCCCGGATCGACACGCGGCTGACGGCGGGCCGGCTCACCACCCTTACCGTGACCGGGACGGCGCCGATCGACCCCGCGCGTCCGCTCGATTTGCGCGCGGTGGGCAATGTCGATTTGGCCATGCTCGATCCGATACTTGCCCCTGACGGGCGGCGCGCCCGAGGCCAGTTGGCGCTCGACGCCGGGGTCGCGGGGACGCTCGGGGCGCCGCGCCTGTCCGGCGCAGCCCGGCTCTCGGGCGGCGAGGTTCAGGACTTCGCGCAAGGCGCACACCTCACGGACATCGTCGCGGAGGTCGCGCTGGCGGGCGACACGGTGCGCATCGCGCGATTCACCGCCCGCGCCGGACCAGGCACGATGAGCGTGGCAGGCACCCTGGCCGTGCTCGCGCCCAGCAAAGCCGTCGACATCACCATCACCGCGAACAACGCCAAGCCGCTCGCGGGCGACCGGATCACGGTGACGCTCGACGCCAACCTGACCCTGCGGGGCGCGCTTTCGGCCGAGCTCGCCTTGGCGGGGAACATCCACATCCGCAGTGCGGACATCTCCATCCCCGAACGCATGCCACCCTCGATCGCCGTGTTGCACGTCGTCCGGCCCGGAGAGAAGCCGCCCGCCCCGCCCGCACCTGGACCCGAAATCGGGCTTGATCTGACGATCGAAGCGGAGCGGGCCATATTCGTGCGCGGCCGCGGGCTGTTTGCCGAGATGGCTGGGCGCTTGCGCCTGCGGGGCACCAGCATCAAGCCGCAGCCGCTTGGCGGGTTCACCATGCGGCAGGGCACTTTCAGCGTCGCCGGGACGACGCTCACCTTCACCAAGGGCGAGGTGAGCTTCAACGGCGGCAGCTTGACCGACCCGAGCCTCGATTTCGTTGCCAGCAGCACCAACGGCTCAGTGACGGCCAACCTCAACGTCGGCGGCACCGCGAGCGCGCCCAAAATCACGCTCACCAGCACGCCCGAGCTGCCGCAGGACGAGGTGCTGGCGTATCTTCTATTCCACCGCAGCGCCTCGTCGCTGAGCCCGTTCGAGCTGGCCTCGATCGCGGCGGCGCTCGCCCAATTCTCGGGCGTCGGCCCGGACGTCGCGAGCCCGCTCGATACGGCACGCAAGAAGCTCGGGCTCGACCAGCTCTCGGTGGGGAGCAACACGAGCGGCAGCGCCACTTTGCAGGCCGGCCGCTACGTTGCGCCGGGCGTGTTCGTGGGCGCTCGGCAGGGTGCGAGCAGCACCAGCACGCAAGGCTTGGTGCAGGTAGACCTCTATCGCGGTCTCAAACTGGAAGGCACGGTCGGCACCGGCCAGAACACCAATCCCGGAGCCACTCCTGCCGACTCAGGCGGAAGCAGCATCGGGCTGACTTATCAATTCGAATACTGACGCCAGCGTCCCAGGCGTATTCCGACCACCGGCTAATCGGTTCCTGGTAGCCGGGTCAACCGACCACCAGGCGAGCCGAACAGTCTTCGATTGAACCTGATGCCCGGATCAAGTCCGGGCATGGCAGCAGGGAGAACGAAACGGCCTACGTGTTGTCGTCCATGCCGCCACCGCCGCCGCTATCCCAGGACGACTGATCGCCGCCCCCGCCGCCGGCGTCCCACGAGGATTGATCGCCGCCGCCGGGATCGCCGCCCCAGCTCGCCTGGTCGGGCGCTCCCTGGTCCGGCGTGGTCCAGCTGCCCTGGTCGACGTATCCCTGGTCAGTGCCCGCGGCGGGCGATCCCCAGGGGCTCGCCTCGCCGCCGCCGAGCCCAGCGCCGCCAAGCCCACCGCCACCGAGATCAGCCCCGGCACCCTGATGCGGCGAAAACAGGTTCATGAGCGCGTTGCCGGCCACCAACCCGCCGGCGACTCCGGCCGCCGTGGTCAGCGCCGAGCCGAGGAACCCGGAACCCGACCGCTGGAACATCCCCTGCTGATAGCCCGGCGCGTACTGCGGAGGTGGCGCGGCATATTGTCCTTGTGCTCCCTGCGGGCGCGCCCTGGTTCCACGCGGGCTGCGCTTGCGGCTGCTGCGGCCGCGGAGCCGAGCCGCCGCCTCCGCCAAACAAGCCGCTCAGGAAACCGCCGCTTTTCGGCTGCGACTGCGCCGCCTGCTGGGCCTGCTGCAGCGCGGCTTCCAGTCGCTGGATACGGTTCTGCGCCTCGGCCAAAGCGTGCTCCTGCACGAAAGC
Organism: uncultured Alphaproteobacteria bacterium; assembly: GCA_963757115.1. Taxonomy (GTDB): domain Bacteria; phylum Pseudomonadota; class Alphaproteobacteria; order Acetobacterales; family Acetobacteraceae; genus CAVWQV01. The sequence goes on from CAVWQV010000007.1 coordinate 178,839, forward strand.
CGTCTGCGTCAACCGATAGCGCGCTTCCGGGTACTTCGCGAACAGCTCCGCGATCAGCGCGTCGGCCTCCTTGTCGATCGGCGGCAACGCGGGAGCGGCGCCCCCGGCAGCCGAGCCGAACCCCGTTCCTGGCGCCCCGCTGACCCGCTCAATGAGGCTGGTGATGATGTCGCGTTCCTCGTTGGTCATGGCACCCCTGGCTGTTGACCGTTACGGTGAAGCTACCGTCGATGTGGCCCGCGCGGCGTGCGGCTTCAAGCGGCGAAGGCCGAGCCGGCGTATCTCGATCACGGGGCAACGATCCATTACCACCGTCAGGCCACGGTCCCGCGCACGGGAGGCGGCCGCTTCGTCGATCACGCCAAGTTGCATCCAAACAGTCCTGGCGCCGAGCCGGATCGCGTCGTCCACCACCGGGGCCACGAGGGCGCTGCGACGGAATACGTCCACCATGTCGAGCGCGCCGGCATCGTCGAGGCACTCCACCACGGGGCGGCCGTGCAATCTTTGTCCGGCGGCTTGCGGATTTACCCCGGTAACGTCGTAGCCCCGCTCGACCAGGAACGCGAACACGCCATAGGAGGGCCGGTTTGGCCGCGCGGACGCGCCGACCACCGCGATTCGCCGCGTTTCGCCCAGCAGCCGCCGGATCGCGTCGTCGTCGAGCCCGTCGATCGCCATGAGTGGTCCCTTCCGCCTTGCTTTCGCCACCGGAGGCCACGTCTATCGAGCTCCGATGTCGCGCCCTTCTCCGCTCCTCGCGCCGGTGCTGTTCCTGCTCGCCGGGCTATCCGCTCTGGCCTGGTGGCTGCCGAACCGCCCGCAGGCCGGAGATGTGCCATTTCCGTCGAAGCGTTTTAACTCAGTTTCGTTCGCGGCGTTTCGCGCGGGCCAGTCTCCGCTGGCGGGGGTGTTCCCGAGTGCGGCCGAGGTGGAAGCCGATCTCGCCCTGCTCGCCGGGCATGTGCGTGCCGTTCGCACCTATGCGGCAACCGAAGGCGATTACGATCTGCCGGCAATGGCGGAGCGACACGGGCTCAAGGTCTGGCAGGGAATTTGGCTCGGCGCCGACCGGGCGCGTAACGCACGCGAGATCGCACGCGGCATCGCCCTGGCCCGCGCGCATCCGGAAACGGTCGAGCGTGTGGTGGTCGGCAACGAGGTGCTGCTGCGCCGCGACCTTTCCGTCGCCGATCTGATCGTGGCGATCGACCAGGTGCGGGCCGCGGTGCGTCAGCCGGTGACCTATGCAGACGTCTGGGAGTTCTGGCGCCAGTTCCCCGAAGTGGCGCCGCACGTCGATGTGGTGACCGTCCATCTGCTGCCCTACTGGGAGGACGAGCCGACCGGCGTCGACCGCGCCGTGGCCCATGTCCACGCGGTCTACCGGGACATGCGGGCGCTGTTCCCCGGCAAGCCGGTCGCGATCGGCGAGACCGGCTGGCCGAGCCGGGGCCGCTGGCGGCGGGACGCCGCACCTGGCCGCGTGGCACAAGCCGTGTTCCTCCGCCGTTTCGTTGCACTCGCGGACGCGGAGGGCTTCGACTACAACCTGATCGAAGCGTTCGATCAGGGTTGGAAATACCGAAGCGAAGGGACGGTCGGCGCGAATTGGGGCCTCTGGACGGCCGACCGCACGCCGAAGTTCCCGCTTGACGGAGCCGTCGTGGAGAACCCGGCATGGCGGTCGGAGGCGGCGTTCGGGCTCGTGTTCGGCTTGGTGCTTCTGACGGCAGGGCTGCGCCGGCGGAGCCTTCGCGCTGGCGCCCAAGTGCAGCTCGCAATCCTTGCCGCCCTGCTCGGCAATGCGCTCGCGTTCGCCGGGGCGGGTACCGTCCCGGTGGTCTACGACGGCCACCAGCTGCTCGCCGCCACGGTGAACCTCGGAGGGCAGGCGTTGCTCGCGGCCCTCATGATTGACCGCGCAGCGGCTCTGCTCTCGGGTGCGCGTCCGCCGCCCGGCCGCAGCGGTCGCGAGACGACGAGGGCAATTCGCCGACTACTGCGTGGCGGGCGGCCGGGGCAGCCCTCCGCCGCGTCTGTCTTCGACGATCTCTCGTTCCTGTTCGCCTGGACGGCGGCCGTGTTGCAGCTCCTGCTGCTGTTCGACCCGCGCTACCGGGATTTCCCGTTGCCTGCGTTCGCCGTCCCGGTCGCGTGCGTGCTGGCGCGGGCGGCATTGCACGACCTCCCCCACGGCGGGGGTGGGCGCGAGGAGAACTGGGTGGGCGGGGTCCTTGCGGCCGCCGCCGTCGCGAGCGCCGTCCGCGAGGGCCCGGCGAACCTGCAATCACTGCTCTGGACCGCGGCCGCCCTGGTGCTCGCCGCCCCGCTGCTGTTCCGGGGGGCGCTCACGGCGCTGCCCCGGGCTCGCGCGTGATCCAGGCCCAGGCGCCGAGGGCCGCTCCGACCATGCCCCAGGTCGCGTTGTAGCTCAGCACTGCTGCCGCCCCGGTCGCAACCGAAACCACGGACACGACGAAGGGCGCCCCCCGGAACGCCCAGAGCCCGAGCAGCAGCGCTCCAACGCCCCAGACATGGCGATTTTGCATCCAAAGCAGCGTCGCCCTCGGCGCGCATGCGAGCGGCGGGGCGGGTGCCGCGCAAAGCGCCAGCCAAGTGCGTGGCTCGACCCCGAGCCGGCGGTAGCGCGAACAGCGCCAGCAACGCCAGCGCGACGGCGGTCAGACCGACCCAGTCGCGCCGCCTCAGGTCCGTCTCCTTGCTGCCGCGCGTTCGGGGTGCTTAAAGGCGGCCCGCCGCACGTGACGCCGATGGACCCCGCCAAACCACCGAGCTTTCAGGATCTCATCCAAACCCTGCACGGCTTCTGGGGTCGGCGGGGCTGCGTTCTCCTCCAGCCCTACGACATGGAGATGGGTGCCGGAACGTTTCACCCGGCGACCACGCTGCGCGCCGTCGGGCCGCGGCCGTGGAACGCCGCCTACGTGCAGCCGAGCCGCAGGCCGTCCGACGGACGCTACGGCGACAATCCGAACCGGATGCAACACTTCTACCAATACCAGGTGATCATGAAGCCGAGCCCGGCGGATGCGCAGGAGCTGCTGCTCGCGAGCTATCGCGAAATGGGGCTCGACCCCGCGGTGCATGATTTCCGCTTCGTCGAGGACGACTGGGAAAGCCCCACGCTCGGCGCCTGGGGCCTCGGCTGGGAGGTATGGTGCGACGGGATGGAGGTCGGCCAGTTCACTTATTTCCAGCAGGTCGGCGGCATTCCCGTAGCACTGCCAAGCTTCGAGATGACCTACGGCCTCGAACGGCTGGCAATGTATGTGCAGAACGTGGAGCGGGTCTACGACCTCGACTTCAACGGGGCCGGCGTAACCTATGGCGACGTGTTCCTGCGTGCTGAGCGGGAGTACAGCGCCTACAACTTCGAGCGGGCGGACACGGCGATGCTGGTCCGGCATTTCGCGGATGCCGAACGGGAATGCGCGGCTTTGCTCGAGCATCGGCTGCCCCTGCCGGCGTACGACCAGTGCATCAAGGCGAGCCATCTGTTCAATCTGCTCGACGCGCGCGGTGTTATCAGCGTTGCGGAGCGGGCGAGCTACATCGGTCGGGTGCGGGCCCTTGCCAAGGGCTGCTGCGATGGCTGGCTTGCGGGGGAGAGGTCGTGACAACCGTTTCAAGTGCCGCTAGGTTCTGGCCGCGAAAAGAGTAACGTCCATACAACCGTAGCGAGCGTAATCCTATGTCTGAGAGTGAGGAAGCTTTCAATCTAGTTCACGAGTTGTCCGCGCTGACCGGCGAGAGCCCCACCAGCGCCGTCGTCGTCGCACTCCGGGAGCACCTTCGACACAAGCGGCAGCAGGTTTGGGCCGATCGGACCGAGGCGCTGGGCCGCGCCCTCCGCGTCAGCAACGGCCCGGGCATCCCGGCCAACCATTGCTGGGACGACGGCGACCGGCAGGGCGTCATCGCATCCTAGATCGATTGACGGCCGTTTAAGCGGGTCCAGCGGACCATGATGACGTCCGCGACGTCATTGCCGGCCCGGACCAGGTCCGGGGTGGTCCGGCAACCGATCCGCCCATGGCATTGATGCCGGGATCAAGTCCGGGCATCACCACCAGGGGCGGTTCCAGTCCGGGCTGATGACCTGGACGGTGTAGCCCTGGCTAAAATAGCTTGGGAACCACCTTGCCAGAGCTTTTCCTGGAGCTGTTCAGCGAAGAAATCCCCGCGCGCATGCAGGCGCGTGGTGCGGATGATCTGGCGCGGCTGGTTGGCGAAGGTCTTAAGGATCTGCGGCCGCGTGGCGTTGCCACGTTCTACGGCCCGCGCCGGATAGCGCTCGGGGCGGAAGTGGCCGGAGCCACCGAGAGCACCCGCGTCGTCGAGCGCGGGCCGCGCGCGAACGCGCCCGAACAGGCGCTCGCGGGTTTTATTCGCAAGCACGGAGCGGCGCGCGACGAACTGCGCCGCGAAGGCGACTACTGGGTGCTGGACCGGGCGAGCTGAGGCGGTCGGCGCGTCGACCATCATCGCCCGCGCGCTGCCGCCGTTGCTCCGTCGCTTTCCGTGGCCGAAATCGATGCGCTGGGGTGGGTCGAGCGCCTTCACCTGGGTCCGCCCGCTGCGCCGGATCGTCTGCCTGCTGGACGGCGAGGTGGTGCCGTTCGATCTCCGCGAAGGGGATGACGACGGCCACGGTCTGACGAGCGGGAATCAAACGGAGGGCCACCGCTTCCTTTCGCCCGGCCCGGTCGCGGTACGCTCGGCGGCGGACTGGGCGGCGAAGCTGCGCGCCCGCCACGTCCTGGTGGAAGCGGCCGAACGCAAGTGCGTCATCGCCGAAGGCGTGGCGCGGCTTGCCGCTGAACGCGGGCTCGCGGTGGTCGATGACCCGGGGCTGCTCGACGAGGTGGCCGGCTTGGTGGAGTGGCCGGTGCCGCTGCTCGGGCGCATCGACCCCGCTTTCATGGACCTGCCGCCCGAGGTCATGCAGGTCTCGATGCGGGCCAACCAGCGCTACTTCGCGCTGCGCTCGCCGTCGGGCGAGGCGGCGCCGTTCTTCGCTTTCGTGGCGAACACCGAGCCAGTCGATGGCGGGCGAGCCACGATCGCCGGCAACGAGCGCGTGCTGCGCGCCCGCTTCGCCGACGCCCGGCATTTCTGGGATCTGGACCGACGCACGCCGCTTGCCGACCGGGTGCCGGCGCTCGACGCAATCACCTTCCACGCCAAGCTCGGCAGCTTGGGCGATCGGGTGCGGCGGATCGAACTGCTGTCCGTCGAGGTCGCGCGAGCCGTGGGGGCGAACGGCTCCGATGCGAAGCGGGCAGCCCATCTCGCCAAGGCCGACCTGGTGACCGGCATGGTAGGCGAGTTCCCCGAGTTGCAAGGCGTGATGGGCCGCTATTACGCCTTGCATGACGGCGAGCGGCCGGAGGTCGCGGACGCGATCCGTGACCACTACGCCCCCAAAGGTCCCTCCGACGCCGTGCCGAACGCGCCCGTGTCGGTGGCGCTCGCCCTGGCCGACAAGCTCGACTTGCTCGCCGGCTTCTTCGCCATCGGCGAGAAGCCGTCCGGCTCCGGCGACCCGTATGCGCTTCGTCGCGCCGCACTCGGGGTGATCCGGATCGTTCGCGAGAACCGATTGCGGCTGCGCCTTCTCCCGCTGCTCGACCAAGCGCTGGACCGAGTAACCGTTGCCAATCAGCTTACCCTCAAGGTGGACGCGGGTGGGCAGCCGACCAATCAAATCGCGATCGAGATACTCGACTTCCTGGCCGAGCGGCTGCGGGTCCAGCTCCGCGCGGACGGCGCGCGGCACGACGTGCTGGCGGCGGTGTTCGCGGCGGGCGCCGATGACGACATCAACCGTCTGCTCGCGCGCGCGGATGCCGTGACGGAACTCCTCGGCACGGATGACGGGGCCAACCTCCTGATTGCGTATCGGCGGGCCGCCAACATTTTGCGCATCGAGGATCGTAAGGACGGCCCGCATGACGGCCTCCCCGAGGCGTCGCTGATCCGCACGGCGCAGGAGGAGGCGGTCGCGTCCGCGCTCGGCGATCTCGCGATACGCCTGCCGGACATGCTCGAGCGGGAAGATTACGGCCGCGCGATGTCGGCGATGGCTCGGCTCCGGCCTCCGCTCGACGCGTTTTTCGACCACGTCACGGTGAACGCACCCGAGCCGGAATTGCGCCGCAACCGCCTCCGGCTCCTGTCGGCGGTGAAGGCCACCATGGACCGCGTCGCGGATTTTTCCCGGATCGAAGGCTAGGCCTTATAAGCAATGCGGAAACCGCACGGGATCGTGCCGGATCGACCCGGGCGTGGCGTGTGGTAAGGCGGTCATCGAACGCTCAGGAGCACCGGACGGCATGACCAAGTGGGTGTACAGCTTCGGCGCGGGCCGCAACGAGGGCCGCGCCGATATGCGCAACCTCCTGGGCGGCAAGGGCGCCAATCTCGCGGAAATGGCCAGCATCGGCCTGCCGGTGCCGCCCGGCTTCACCATCACCACGGAGGTTTGCACCGCGTTCTACGAGAACGACCGCCGTTACCCGGAGGGAGCTCGATGACGAGGTTCGCGCTGCCCTGTCCTTGGTTGAAAACGCGGTCGGCCTCCGCTTCGGCGACCCCGAGCGGCCGCTGCTGGTTTCCGTCCGGTCGGGCGCCCGCGTGTCGATGCCCGGCATGATGGACACGGTGCTCAACCTTGGCCTCAACGACCGTACCGTGGAGGGCCTCGCCCAGGCGTCCGGCGACGAGCGCTTCGCATGGGACAGCTATCGCCGCTTCATCCAGATGTACGGCTCCGTCGTGCTCGGGGTCGATCACCATCGGTTCGAGGAGATCATCGAGCAGGCCAAGATCGAGGCGGGCGGCGTCACCGAGGACACCGCGCTCACCGCGGAGGACTGGCGCCACGTGGTGGAAGGCTACAAGGACATGGTCCACAACGAGACCGGCCGACCCTTCCCGCAGGAGCCGTCCGCGCAGCTTTGGGGTGCCATCGGCGCCGTGTTCGGCTCCTGGATGAACCCGCGCGCCAACACCTATCGCCGCCTCCACGACATCCCCGCGAGCTGGGGCACTGCCGTCAACGTGCAGGCCATGGTGTTCGGCAACATGGGCGACGATTGCGCGACGGGGGTCTGCTTCACCCGCGACCCCTCGACCGGCGAGAACCTGTTCTACGGCGAGTTCCTGGTGAACGCGCAGGGCGAGGACGTAGTCGCCGGCATCCGGACGCCGCAGCCCTTGTCACGCCAGCGCGCCGAGCCCGGTGAGGTGTCCATGGAGGAGGCGCTGCCGCAGGCGTACGCCGAGCTCGTGGAGGTGCGCGAGAAGCTCGAGCAGCACTACCGCGACATGCAGGACATCGAGTTCACCGTGCAGCAGAACCGGCTCTACATGCTGCAGACCCGGAGCGGCAAGCGGACCGCGGCGGCCAGCCTCCGGATCGCCGTGGAGATGGCCGAGGCGGGCCTCATCGACCGGGAGGAAGCGGTCAAGCGCGTGGTTCCGTCCTCGCTCGACCAGCTGCTGCACCCGATGCTCGACCCGAACGCGCCCCGCACCCTGCTCGCCAAGGGGCTGCCCGCCAGCCCTGGGGCCGCCTCCGGCGCGGTGCTGTTCAACGCCGACGAGGCGGAAAGCCGCGCGGCGAAGGGCGAGGCGGTGATCCTGGTGCGGATCGAGACCAGCCCGGAGGACATCCATGGCATGCACGCGGCCCGCGGCATCCTGACCACGCGCGGCGGCATGACCAGTCACGCGGCCGTAGTGGCCCGTGGCATGGGCCGGCCCTGCGTCGCGGGCGTCGGCAGCATCAACGTCGATTACGGCGCACAAACGCTGTCCACCGGCGGCCGCACCTTCAATGCGGGAGACACCATTACGCTCGATGGCGCCACGGGCGAGGTGTTCGCGGGCTCCGTCGCGATGATCGAGCCCGCCATGTCAGGCGACTTCGCGACCCTCATGGAGTGGGCGGACGGCCTGCGCCGGCTCCGCGTGCGCGCCAACGCCGAAACTCCGCTGGACGCCGAAACCGCGCGCAAGTTCGGCGCTGAAGGCATCGGCCTTTGCCGCACCGAGCACATGTTCTTCGATCCCGCGCGCATCGGCGCAGTTCGGCAGATGATCATGGCGAGCGACGAGGCGGGCCGCCGCACGGCGCTCGAGAAATTGCTGCCGTTCCAGCGCGAGGATTTCCGTCAGCTGTTCACGCATCATGGCGGGGCTCCCGGTCACCGTCCGGCTGCTCGACCCGCCGTTGCACGAATTCCTCCCGCACGGCGAGGCGGAGCTCGCCGAAGTGGCGGCAGCCCTCGGCACGGACGTGGACGCGATGCACCGGCGGATCAGCGAGCTCGCCGAGGCCAACCCGATGCTGGGCCACCGCGGCTGCCGTCTCGGCGTGACGTATCCCGAAATCTACGAGATGCAGGCTCGGGCGATCTTCGAGGGCGCGCTCGCCGTGGCGGAGGAAACGGGCAAGGCGCCGGTGCCCGAGATCATGATCCCGCTGGTCGGGATGCGGCGGGAGCTCGAAATCACGCGCGCGCAGGTCGAGCGCATGGCGAAAGAGGTTTTCAGCCGCGCCGGCAAGTCGATCGACTACAGCGTCGGCACCATGATCGAGCTCCCCCGCGCCGCGATCATCGCCGATCGCATCGCCGAGGTTGCCGACTTTTTCTCGTTCGGCACCAACGACCTGACGCAAACCGTGTTCGGCCTTTCGCGCGACGACGCGGGAAAGTTCCTGCCCTACTACGTGGAGAAGGGCATTCTGCCGAAGGACCCGTTCATCTCCATCGACGTGGAGGGCGTGGGCGCGATGATCCGCTACGCCACCGACAAGGGGCGCTCCGTCAAGAACGCGCTCAAGCTCGGGATCTGCGGCGAGCACGGCGGCGACCCTGCCTCCATCGCTTTCTGCGAGGAGATCGGGCTCGATTACGTTTCATGCAGCCCGTATCGGGTGCCGGTGGCTCGGCTAGCGGCTGCGCAAGCCGCCCTCGGCGTGGGCGTCGACCGCACGGCGTAGGGTCGCCGGCGGTCCCGCGCCAGCAGGACCAGACCGCCGCGCCGCCGCCTGGTCTTGATCACCTCGAGCAGGGTCAGCCTCGCTTGAGGATCGCAATACGGCCGCTCGGCTCGATGACGATGGCCCGGGTTTCGTCGACCCGCTCGATGCCGGCCTGGCGCAGCGCCTCGTTCAGATCGGCTTCCGTGACGGCGTGGCGCGAGCAGCGCTTCTTGCCTGAGGTTCCCGCCTTCGGCGAGCCGAAACGGACGGCCCTCGACGAGGTGCGACAGCGCCGGGTGCCAGGCGGCCAAATGCGCGAGCAGCCAATGCAGCGCCATCAGGAGCGCGGTCGCAGCGAAGGTGCCGAGCAGCGGGGCGCTTCCGGTCAGCGCCCGGCTAAGGTTGGAGCCGACGACAATGGAAACGATAATGTCGAGCGCCGACCACTTCCCGAACACCCGTCGGCCGGCTAGCCGGATCACCAGAAGGCCATAGGCGAAAATGAGAGCAGCCCGCGCGCACTCCTGGGCCGTGCTGACGTGTCCTAATGTGCCGAAAATGTCCCGAAGGAAATCCACGCGCTGAAAACCTGGATGCGCCGCCTCGGTTTCCGCGCGAGCTGGTCCGCGTTTATCCGGCCGACTACTTTCTCGAGCACAGCGACCCTCGGTTCCTCGAGCAAGGCGTCCCTCGCCTCCAATGAGGTGTGGGAGGCAGGTTCGGCGCGTTCGACGGGGGTGCCGGGCATCGTCGTCCGCCAAGCGTGAGGCTACACCTGCCGTCGATGCACCCGGAGCCGCAACCGCCCAGTCCGCGCCACCCCGCCACGCCCGCAATGGCGCGCTGGTTCGAGCTCAAAGAACAGCACCCGGAGGCCTTGCTCTTTTTCCGCATGGGCGACTTCTACGAGATGTTCTTCGCCGACGCCGAAGCCGCCGCCGCCGCACTCGACATCGCGCTCACCGCGCGGGGGGAGCACGGCGGATCCCCCATTCCGATGTGCGGGGTGCCGGTTCACGCCGCCGAAAGCTACCTCGCGCGCCTCATCCGGCGCGGCTTCCGCGTTGCGGTCGCCGAGCAGATGGAAGAACCCCGCGCTGCTCGCGCGCGCAATGCCAAGGCGCCGATCCGGCGTGACGTGGTCCGGCTTGTCACCCCCGGCACCTTGACGGAAGACGCCTTGCTGGAAGCGGGCCGGCCCAACCTGTTGCTCGCGCTCGCGCGCGACCCAGGCGGCCTCGGCGCCGCTTGGCTCGACGTATCGACCGGCCTGTTCGAAACTGCCCGCCTCCCGTCGCGCGACCTTCCCGCACTTCTTGAGCGGCTCGAACCCGTGGAGGTGATCGCGCCTGCGGGGCTCGACCTCGGCGAATGGGCGTCGCGTTCCGCCCCCGATGCCACGCCGTCGCCGCCCCTGGTTGCGCGGCGGCGGCTCGCGGAGGCTTTTGGCGTGGCAAGCCTCGATGCGCTGGGCGCGTTCGCCGATGTGGAGGCCGTCGCCGCCCTGCTGGCGTTCGACTACGTCCAGGCAACGCAGACCGGAGCCAAGCCGCGCCTGTCCCGCCCCGCGCCGCAGGGCGAGGCGGGCCAGCTCGCGATGGACGCCGCGACGCGGGCGAGCCTCGAGCTTGTCAGGGCGCGGGACGGGGGCACCGCCCACACCCTGCTCGCCACCGTCGACCGCACGCTTACGGCAGCCGGCAAGCGGCTGCTTGCCACCCGGATAGCCGGGCCGCTCACCGATCCCGAGGCGATCGCAGCGCGGCAGGATGCCTGGTCGTGGCTTCTCGCCAACCCCGTGCCCGCAGCGGCGCTGCGTGCGGCGCTCAAGTCGGCCCCCGATATGGCGCGGGCACTCGGCCGTCTCGCGCTCGGCCGCGGCGCCCCCCGCGATCTGGCCGCCATTCGGGACGGCCTTGCCGCCGCGGCGGCCGCCGCCGAAGCGCTGCCTGCCCCGCTCGCGGGGGAGCTCCGCGTTGCCTGTCCGGCCTTGCGGGCCGCGCCCGGGCTTCGCGAACGCCTAGCCGACGCGCTCGCCGACCCGGCGCCGACCCGCCTGGAGGACGGCAACACGGTCCGGCCGGGGTACGACGCCTCGCTCGACGCCGAGCGGGCGTTGCGCGACGACAGCCGGCGGGTGATCGCCGAGCCGACAGCTCGAGTACGCGCAGCGCTTCGGGGTCGCCGGCCTCAAGATCCGCCATCACGCCCAGCTCGGCTATGTCATCGAGGCGCCCGCCGCCGCCGTCGAGGCGCTGCGAGACCGGCCGGAGCTGACATTACGGCAGGGCATGGCGAACGGAGCGAGGTTCACGCTGCCGGAGCTGTCCGAGCTCGATCGCGCCATCACCGAAGCCGACGAGCGGGCCGGCGCCCGAGAACGCGCCCTGTGGGCGGACCTCGTTTCCCAGGCACTCGCCGTCGCCGACGCGTTGGCGGCCTGTGCCGACGCGCTCGCCGTGCTCGATGTCGCCCAAGCCGCGGCGAAGCTGGCCGAGCCGGAGACCTGGTGCCGCCCCGAGGTCAAAGAGGACGAGGCCTTCTCCCTCCGCGCCGCCCGTCACCCCGTCGTAGAGGCGGCCCTCGCCGGCGCGGCCGCTTTCGTCCCGAACGATTGCGAACTGCCGCCCGCCAAGCGTTTGCTGCTGCTGACCGGCCCCAACATGGCGGGCAAGTCCACTTTTCTTCGGCAGAACGCGCTGGCCGTCGTGCTGGCGCAAGCCGGGCTGCCCGTCCCCGCGGCCAGCGCCAGGATCGGCGTCGTGGACCGGCTGTTCAGCCGCGTTGGCGCCGCCGACGACCTCGCGCGCGGACGCAGCACGTTCATGGTCGAAATGACCGAGACCGCCGCCATCCTGCACGGGGCCGGGCCGCGCTCGCTCGTCGTGGTGGACGAAATCGGGCGCGGCACGGCGACGCTGGACGGCCTCGCGATTGCCTGGGCCGTGCTGGAGGCGCTCCATTCCACTGTCCGGTGTCGCACCATTTTCGCCACCCACTTCCACGAGCTTGCCGGCCTCGCGTCGGAGCTGCCGCGCCTCGCCCCGCACACGATGCGGGTCAAGGAATGGCGCGGCAGCGTGGTGTTTCTCCATGAGGTCGCACCGGGAGCGGCGGGGCGGAGCTGGGGCGTGCATGTCGCCGAGCTGGCCGGCGTACCCGCCCCCGTCGTGCACCGGGCGGCGGCACTGCTGGCCGCGATGGAACGCGACGGCGGCGGGGTGGGGCTGGCACGCGCGCCACTTGCCGAACTGCCGCTGTTCGCCGCCGCGCCGCCCCGCGCGTCGCCACCGGCACAATCGCCGATCCTCGATCCGGTGCGCGTGGCACTCGCCAACATCGACCCCGACCAAATGACGCCAAAAGAGGCGCTGGAGATACTCTACGAAATTAAATCGCTGATTCCTGTTCCCGACAGCATTGACGCAGTAGCATCAGACGAATGTTGACGCCCGCCACCAACCCGAAACCGCCGGCCGCCGGCGGCGGCGCCCTCTCCGACACCCTGGCTTCCCTAGCAGTGGACGCGGGGAATCTCTCGCGCGAAGCGGTTCTGGGGGCATTCCGCCGCCATCTCGCCCGCATTCAGACCCACGTGCAGGAAGCGTTCGAACATGAGCAGATCAGCGGCCTCGAGGCAGCGCGCAGGCTCGGTTCGCTGATCGACGGACTGGTCGCCGCGCTGTTCGAGCACGCCGTGGCCGGCGCCAACAAGCCGGCGGAAAAGTTCACTGTCGCCGCCACCGGAGGCTACGGGCGGGGGGCACTCGCGCCATTCAGTGACATCGATCTTCTGTTCATCACGTCGGTCGCGCCCAGTTCCGGAACGCTCCAGATCGTCGAATACATGCTGTATTTCATGTGGGATCTCGGCCTGAAGGTTGGGCACGCCACACGATCGGTGGAGCAGTGCCTCGCCGAAGCCGGCCGAGACGTGACCGTTCGAACTTCCTTGCTGGACGCACGGCGCTTGGCCGGCGACAAGGCGCTCTTCGCCGACTTTCACAAGCGCTTCCGCCAGAGCTGCCAAGACGGCGGCGCCGGTGAGTTCATCGCGGCCAAGCAAGCGGAGCGCGCCGCGCGGCATCGGCGGTTCGGCGAAAGTGCCTTCATGGTAGAGCCGAACGTCAAGGAAGGCCGCGGCGGCCTCCGCGACATGCAAACGCTGTATTGGATCGCGCGCTACATCTTCGATACCGTAACGATGGGGGAGCTTGCCACCCCGAACGGCCCGGCGGGCGGCCTCATCAGCGAAACGGAAGCCAAGCACGCCCGGCGGTCGTGGGAGTTCCTGTGGACCGTGCGGTTCCACCTCCACTACGTCGCCGGCCGCGCCGAGGAGCGCCTGACCTTCGATCTGCAGCCGGTCGTCGGCGCCCGCATGGGGTATACGCGGCACGGGCGGCAAGATGGTGTGGAGCGCTTCATGCGCCACTATTTCCTCACCGTCCGCGAGATTACCCGCATCACCCGCGTGCTTGAGCCGGCGTTGACCCGGGCCGCACTCGGGCCCCCTGCCATCGCGGCAGAAACCGACAAGGCGCTGCTCGAGGCTGGCTTCGTGCTCGCCGAAGGTCAGCTCCTGTCATTGCCCGGGCACGAGTTTGCCGAGCACCCGATCCAGATGCTGCGCATCCTCCAGGTCGCCCGGGACCGAAATCTCGAGATCCATCCGCTCGCACTGCGGGCGTTGATCCGGAGCGAGCGCCGGGCCGTCGCTCTCCGCGGCGACCAGC
>CAVWQV010000008.1:0-435136 GCA_963757115.1 uncultured Alphaproteobacteria bacterium
CGACAACATGGTCCGCGCTATTGCCAAGCAGGCGGAGGCCAGTGCGACCGCCGGGCCAAGATCATCCACGCGGAAGCCGAGTTCCAGGCCTCGCAAACGCTGGTCGACGCCGCCAAGATCCTTGGCAGCATCCCGGCCGCCATGCAGCTACGTTATCTGCAAACCTTGACCGAGATCGGCGCCGAGCAGAACTCGACCGTCGTCTTCCCGATGCTGATTGACATTATGAAGCCGTTCATGGATGTGATCGAGAAGGCTGGGGAAGACAGCCGTGTTACCGAAAGGATTATTCCTCGACGCTGCCCGCGCGGTCGCCCGGTAGAGGCGGCTGAATGACACATGACGGCGGATTATCGCTACCTGGGCTTCTGCAGATCCCTTGAGAAGTTACTCGCAATCCTGGCTCAATCATGCCCGGGGGTCGCGCAGGCGGAGCTGAAAATTGCCATCGCGACTGAGCGTATGCGGTATGCCTTGGACGACGAGTGTCATCGGTTCGCCAATCTCCAACGAGGCCGTCAAACCCTGCTCAGCTTGGTCGACGCGGAGCCTGAGCAGGCGGCCGCGCCACTGGCAGGCGAACTCCAGGCTCGACCAGCCGGCTGGCAGCTGCGGGTCGATCGCCAGGGCATCGGGCAGGAGTGTCAGGCCGGCGAAGCCAAGCACCGCGATCATCCAGACGCCACCGAGCGCTGCGATAACCACGCCGCCGTCGATGGCGGCGTGGGTGTCGGCCAGGTCGATCGCCGAGGTTTCGCGCAGGAAACCCAAGGCCAGCTCGGATCGGCCCAGCCTTGCCGCGACCAGCCCGTGCATGGCTCGGCTCAGGGAGCTGCCATGGCTACAGCGAGGTGGAGTAGGCGGAGCTGCCGCACCGGTGTCCCCGGCGAACTCCTCAGGCAGCAATCCTAGCAGCGCCACAACGTCCGCCTGCTTGACGACCTGCGATTTTTCGGTCCGCTCCCGTCCCAGCACGACATCCATCGGCACCGACCGGCCGGCGTAGCTCGCCAGGTCTATGGGTCAGGTCGAAATAACCCTCGAATTGCTCGAATAGGCCCGTCGAGCGGTCGAGCCCCGTCGCTATCGCTTCGGCGACCCCCTGCCACTGCTCCAGCTTGAGATCACCCAGGTCCAGTCGGGTGGAGGTCAGTCCCACGTGCTGGGCCAGCGCTCGCGCACAGGGCGCAACCTCAACTGCACGGCGGATGGTCCAACGCGCCATGACATCGGTGAATGCGTTGTCATCGATGGTCTCTAGGTACTGGTCCGGCCCGGTCACGCCACGGATGTGGCGTAGGCCATCCGCCTCAAGCCCCCCCGGCTGGCCCAGAACCGCCCTGCCTCGAGCAGGATCTGGCGCCCGCGTCGCGCAGGAAGCCCTCGTCGACGGTCGCCTGCCAATAGTGCCAAACGGCGTAGGCCACGTCCGCGGTGATATGCTGTTCCTGCTTGCCACAGAGGATCTGCACCACCTTTCGGTCGGGGCCGATCGCCTGCTCGGGCGTCGTCTCGACACCCGTGTCCGCCGACTCCCAGGCGAACATGGCGCCGCGCCATCCCATGCCGGCCGCTTTCGCCCGGGCCGCGGGCAAGGTGCCAAAGCGATACATCAGCATGGCCCGAGCAGCTCCGGCCAGGTGAGGCAATAGAACGGCAGCAAGTAGATTTCCGTGTCCCAGAACACGTGCCCCATGTAGTCGGGTCCGGTCAGCGCCCGGGCGGCGATCGACACCGTTGGGTCGCCAGGGTTGGCCGCCCCGTTAAGATGATAGGCGGCGAACCGAAGCGCCTGCTCGGCGGCAGGGTCGCCGGTGAGGGAAATGGCGGAACACCGCCAGCGATCGGCCCAGGCTTCGCCATGCGCATCGAGCACACGGCGCCAGCCCATGCTGCGGGAGGCGTCCAGCTTGCCCCGGACCTCGCACTCCGGGTCGTCCGCCGCGGCGTCGCCTCGCGCCACGGCGACCAAGCGCTCGAAACACGCGATCTGGCCCGGGCGCGTCCGCCAGCTCCAGACCGACTGAAACGGACCCGGCTGAGCCGGCGTCAGCATATCGCCATCGAGCCGCAGCGAGGATGCCGAGGCCATGGCGATGCGCTTGCCCGTCGCCCGTGTGCGCCATACCCCGAGATCCCGTTCGATCCGGTCGGCATCCAGGCCGAAATCTACGTCGTCGAATGACGCCGAAAGCGAAATATCAAATTCGCCCTCCTCGACCTCCATCTGCATCAGTTGCAGCCCGATTGCCCGCTCGCTCAAGGAGACAAGGCGCAGCATCCGCAGGCGGACCACAAGCCCGGGCATGGCGAGGAGGCGGCCGCCCGACAGCAAGGCGCCACGCCGCAGGTCGAGCGTCCGGTAATGGGACGACACGTCCTCGGGATGCAGCACGGCCCGCCCACCCGGTGCACGCGACGTCCACCCGCAGCCAGTCGGCGACCGGAACCAAGGCCGGGATGGGCTGCTCGGAGCCCCTTACGTCGAACAAGCCGGCGACGTAGGTACATGGCGGCACCAGGCCGGTCGGCCCCCGGTTGACGGCGCGGGCGCCGCGGATGCCGAGGAAGCCGTTGCTGACGGCGAACCGGACTGGCGGCTGCCGTCGCGAAGTGGGTCGAACCCGCGCTGTTCGATGACCCAGGCAGGGTCGGCCGTCGGCTGCAGCGCACTGTCCATCGTGCGTGGGCCAGACACCGTGGGCGCGTTCATGCCGGCCGCCGCGCCAGACGCCCGCGGGCAAGCTCATCCGTCGCGACCTCGTCGAGGCCGGCGACGACCAGCGTGGCGTCCTGCGCCCGCAGCAGGGCCGCATCGCCGAGCCGTGCCACGCCAAGCCCCGCCATGCCGCCGGCGCGGGCGGCCTGAATGCCGGCGGGGGCGTCCTCGGCCACGAAGCAGCGTGCCGGCGGCATCTTCAGTTCCGCCGCGGCCAGCAGGAAGATCTCGGGGTCGGGCTTGCCGGCGCGCAGGTCCCGTCCGCAGACGTTGACGCCGAACGCGTCGTGCAGGCTGCTGCCGTCGGCAAGCTGGACCTTTTGCAGCATCGCGTTGGCGTTCTTCGATGACGAGGCGACCGCCATCGGCCATCCGAGCACCTCAACGCCTGCACGAAGCGGAGCGCGTCCGGGAAACGCCGCGATGCTGCCGCCATGGATGAACTCCTCAAGGCGCGCCTGCTTGCGCGCCGCATAGGCCGCCACCTGCCGCCCAGCATCGGGCACTCCCAAGGCCTCCAGGGCGGCGCGGGCGCCGGGGAGACGCGGTTTGCCGGCGACATGGGCCTGATACAGCGCCGTGGTGAAGCGAGCGGGGTCGGCGAGGCCAACCAACGCCTCTCGCCAGGCCCGTTCATGCGGCGAGGCGAGCAGCACGCCATCGACGTCGAAGATGGCCGCGGCCAGGCAGTTGAGGCTGATCCGCGGCCGTGCCCGGAGGGGAAACAGCGCCAGCGAAAGAACCAGGTTCATTCTACAAGTTCCTTACGGATCGCCAGCAACTCGGTCTCGGCGCGCGTCGCTCGCGACCGGATAGGCGATGTTCAAGTCGTCGAGCGTATCGAGGATGATCTTGGAGACGATCAGCCTGGCGTTCTCCTTGTCGTCCGCTGGCACGACATACCAAGGCGCGTGCTTCGTGCTCGTGGCGCTCAGGCAGGATTCGTAGGCCGCCATGTACTCCTTCCAGTAGGCCCGCTCCTTGATGTCCGCCGCGCTGAATTTCCAGTTCTTCTCAGGCTGATCGATGCGCTGCAAGGAAGCGCTTGCGTTGCTCCTCTTTGGAGAGATGCAGGAAGAACTTGATGATGCGCGTGCCGTTGCGGGCGAGATGGTGCTCGAGATCCAGGATGGACCGGTAGCGGTCGATGCCAGATCGCTTTCCCATGCTGCCGGTCATCCGGCGATGTCCTCGCTGGCGAGGATTTCGTGATGCACCCGGGCGATCAGCACTTCCTCGTAGTAGGACCGGTTGAAGATCCCGATATGGCCGCGTTCCGGCAGCTCGCGCGTCGTGCGCCAGAGAAAGTCGTGCTGCAGTTCCGTGGCGCTGGGATGCTTGAAGCTGAACACCTGGCAGCCCTGGGGATTGACGCCGGACATGACGTGCCTGATCGCGCCATCCTTGCCGGCCGCGTCCATGGCCTGAAAGATCAGCAGCACCGCGTAGCGGTTCGACGCGTAGAGCATTTGCTGCAGCGAGCTCAGCTGCTTCACATGCTCTGCCAGGAGTTTCTGATAGGCCTCTTTGGATGTGTAGGCGGGTTCGACCCTTGTTGCCCACTTATCCAGGCAGACGTCATCACCCTCTCGCACACGGAAGTCTTTGGAATGAAGTTTCATCGTCTTCCTGCTAGCTTGTTGGGAGTGGCGTCATGCGGCGCTTTGCTGCAGACCAGGTCAGGCGATACTGAGACGGCGAAGACCGTGCAGGCGAGAACAGACAGCCTCATCATGAACGGGGCCTGGGCTGCGACCTCGAAGAGCCGGAATCTCGCGGTGTCGCTGTCGCCGCCCCGAGTGCCGCGATCTGCCGGGCGACGCTATCCAGCGCCGCCGTCAGGCCAATCCTGCCAAAAGGCTTGTAGAGCACGGTGGCGTTAGCCGGGATGATCTGCCGCGGGCCGCCCGTCATGAAGATGTGGGGCATAGCGGTCCGCCGGAGAATGGCGTTCATTGCGGATACGCCACTCCCGGCCTTCAGATAAGCGTCGACGATCATGAGGTCGGGGGCGTGCCGCGCGGCCGCATCAATGGCTTCCAGCTCCGTCCTTGCGGTGCCGCAAATGTCATGCCCCAACTCGGCAAGTACTTCAGCGACAAGGGCGCTGATGACTGCGTCATCCTCGACCAGCAGAATGCGAAGCCGCCTCATGGGTCCTCATCATCGCCTCGGCCGCCTTCATTGACCCAGGCGTTGATCTCTTCTTTGAGCAGGGTCTGCGCGCATACGTTCGGACGCAGCACTGGGATTAGCGGCGCCTTCAGCAATTGAATTCCGTCGAGGGCAGCAGCCGATTGTGTCCGTAAAGCGCGTTGATCGGAGTGCGGCAGGGCCATGCCGTCCCGATTACAGACGTCCGTGATGGCCTGGCAGGGACGGAAACTACTTAGAGGGCAGATACCCGGCGAGAAACGATCAGCCGCCGCCCGGATGTGCTACGGTCTGCCGTGCGAGGCTTAACAGCACCGGAAGGCCGCGATGTCTCGGCTCTTGCCTCAGCCAGTCCAGTTATCGCATGCGACCGCTGCTCCCATGCCGGAGCCAAGCGGGCTGGCCTTCATTGGCATCGGCGCTTCTGCGGGTGGCCTTGAAGCGGCCACCCAGTTGATCGAGGCATGGCCGCCGGACACCGGAATAGCCCTCATCCTCGTCCAGCACCTCGACCCAAGCAGCGATAGCATGATGGCGGCTCTGCTGGCCCCGCACACCACGCTCGTTGTTTGCGAGGCGGCGGAAGGCATGCCGGTCATGCCCGGGCACCTATACGTCATGCCACCAGGGGCCTACCTGTCCGTCAGGGAGGGCGTGCTGCATCTGACCAGCCCTCCCGTGCGCCAGGGCGCCCGCATGCCGTTCGACTTCCTGCTCCACTCGCTCGCCCGGCACTATGGCGAGCGCGCTGCCTGCGTCGTGCTGTCCGGAACCGGGATGGACGGCAGTGCCGGCCTACGCTCCATCAAGGCGCACCGCGGTATCGTGGCCGTGCAGGACCCGGCGGAGGCGGGCTATGACGGCATGCCCCGCAGTGCGATCGAGACCGGCATGGCGGATTTCGTGCTGCCGTTGGCTGGCATTCCCGCCGCGCTGTCCGCCTATCGTGTTCCCTTCGCCGGCCCGGCGGACAGCGAGGCGGCTGGCGCGCAACCCGATGAGGTGAGTGTCCGAAGCCTGCCGGACATCCTTGATCTGCTGCGGGTCGAGACGGGCCACGACTTCGCACTCTACAAATCCGGCACCCTGGGACGCCGGATCAGCCGGCGTATGGCGCTGGCCGGTCTTCGGTCAACCGACATGGGCCGATACCACGCCATGCTGCAGGCCGATCGCGCTGAACTGGATGCACTGGCGGGCGACCTGCTGATCCACGTCACCAGCTTCTTCCGCGATCCGGCCGTGTTCGACGCCTTGGCACGGACGACCATCCCGGATCTGGTCAAGGCCCATCAAATCGGCCAGCCATTGCGCGTCTGGGTTGCTGGGTGCAGCACGGGCGAGGAAACCTATTCGCTCGCCATTCTGTTGCTAGAGCAGATCGAGGCCGCGGAGCGCCCGATTAAGCTGCAGGTGTTCGCGTCCGACGTCGATGCCGAGGCAATCACAGCCGCCCGGGATGGCGCCTATCCTGCCGCGATCGAGGAGGTCGTCTCGCCGGAGCGCCTGGCGCGCTTCTTCGTGCGTGAGAGCGCTGGATGGCGCGCGACCCCGGATCTGCGCGCCGCCATCGTGTTCACGGTGCAGGACGTCCTGGCCGATCCGCCGTTCTCCCATCTCGACATGGTGTCGTGCCGCAACCTGCTCATCTACCTGCGTCCGGATGCTCAGGCCCGCGTGATCGACGCGTTCCATTTCGCGTTGCGTGATGGCGGTATTCTGCTGCTCGGCAGCGCCGAAAGTCCGCTCGGGGCCGACGGCCGGTTCGAGGCCGCCGCCAAGGCCGAGCGCATCTACCGGCGCATCGGACGTAGCTCACCGAGCAGGCCGGGACAGCCTGCCCGGCCTGCGGGCACGGCCCTGGTCCGGCCCGGCGAGGAAAGACGGGTCCGGCAGGCGGCAACGCCGGCAGCGCTCGTGCGCCCGGCCGCCTTGGCCGAACTCGGCCGGCGGCTGGTGATGGAGGCCTATGCTCCCGCCTCTGTCCTGGTCGATACGGCGAACACGGTGCTGTTCTCGCTTGGCCCAACGGACCGCTACCTCCGCCTGCCGTCGGGTCATGCCACCCACGACCTGCTGGCGATGGCGCGGTCCGGCTTGCGCGGGAAACTGCGCGCGGCCCTTCGGAGGGCGCGGGATGTCAAGGTCAAGGTATTGGATTCGGGCCTGGTGGTCGGCGACGACGGGAGCCGGCCGTTCAGCCTCGCCGTGCATCCTGTGGTGGAGGCGGGCGAGCAGATGCTGCTGGTCTGCTTCCTGGACGCGGACCGGCCGGAACGCGGCGACGGCATTCCGCTGCCGCCAGGCCAGACCTCCCGCGTGGCCGAGCTTGAGCGTGAGCTGGACGCTACCCGGGCTGAGCTGCAGGGGACGGTGCGGGACCTGGAACTCTCGGGTGAGGAGCAGCGCGCGATCAACGAGGAGGCGTTGTCGGTCAACGAGGAATACCAATCCACCAACGAGGAGATGGTCGCCTCCAAGGAGGAGTTGCAGTCGCTCAACGAGGAACTGACGGCGGTGAACAGCCAGTTGCAGGAGACGCTGGAGCGCCAGCGCACGACATCCGACGACCTGCAGAACGTGCTATACAGCACCAATGTCGCGACCCTGTTCCTCGACCTGGACGGCCGCATCCGGTTCTTCACCCCCGCCATCAAGGCGCTGTTCGCCATCATCCCGAGCGACGTGGGCCGCAAGCTGACGGATTTTGCGGCGCTGACGCCGGACGGCGCGCTGACCGGCGACGTGAAAGCCGTGCAGGACCGGCTGGAGCCGCTGGAGCGGGAAATCGAGGCCGCGGATGGAACTTGGTTCCGCCGCCGCATCCTGCCCTACCGTACAGGCGCCGGCCGCGTGGAGGGGGTCGTGATCACCTTCACCGATATCACGGCGCGCAAGGCCGCAGGCCGGGCGCTGGAGGCCGCCAAGATGGAAGCGGAAGCGGCCAACGCCGCGAAATCGCGCTTCCTGGCCGTTGCCAGCCATGATCTGCGCCAGCCGTTGCAAACGCTTGCCCTGCTTCAAGCCCTCCTCGCCGAGACCGTCACGGGCGAGAAGGCCAAAGGCTTGGTCGCCCGGCAAAACACCACGTTGAGCACGGTGACGGGCATGCTGGACACCCTGCTCGACATCAACGAGATCGAGGCGGGCGCGGTGCAGCCGGATGTCTCGGTTTTTGCCATCCAAGACCTGCTGGAACGGTTGCGCGGCGAGTTCACCTACCATGCGGAGGCAAAAGCCATTCAGCTGCGGGTCGTCCCCTGCGGGCAGCAGGTGCGGAGCGACCCGAAGCTGTTGGAGCAGATGATCCGCAATGTGTTGTCCAACGCGATCAAGTACACCTCGGAAGGCCGCGTCCTGCTCGGCTGCCGCAGGCACGGCGGGGCGCTCACGGTGGAGGTCTGGGACACCGGCATCGGCATTCAGGATGCCGACCTCGCGACGATCTTCGAAGAGCATTACCAGGTGGGGAACGCGGCGCGGCAGCGAAGCCGCGGCCTCGGCCTCGGGCTGTCCATCGTGAAGCGGCTGGGCGACCTGCTGGGCCACCCGGTAAGGGTCTTGTCCCGCTTCGGCCATGGCTCCAGCTTCTCGATCGAACTGCCACGCCTTGCCCGGGCTGCAGCGGCGCATTCTCCAGCGGCTCGGCCAGAGATGGCCGGCAGCGGTGCCGTGCTCAGAATCCTGGTCGTGGAGGATGATCCTGACCTCGGAGAGATGCTGGGAGAGTTGCTGCACAGCCAAGGCCACCAGGTCACGACAGCGCCGGATGGTCCGCGGGCGCTGGAGTGCGTGGCGCGCAGCATGCCCGACCTGGTGCTGGCCGACTACAACCTTCCCGACGGCCCGAATGGGCTGGAGTTGGCGGCCGCTATCCGGGCGGCAGCCGGCCGGGCGCTGCCGGTGATCATCCTGACGGGAGACATCTCCAGTGCCACGCTGCGCGCCGTGGCCCAAGGGGGGTGCGCCCTGTTGAGCAAGCCGGTGGGCCTCCCCGAACTGCGGCAGGCTATTGCGCGCGCGTCGATGGCGCCAGACACCGGGCAGCCGGTGATCTTCGTGGTGGACGACGATGACGGCGTGCGTGGCGCGATCATGGAGGTGCTGGAGAGTGACGGCGGGACGGTCGCAGGCTTTCCCAGCGGCGAGGCATTCCTCCAGGCCTTTCGTCCCGGTGTCGCCGCTTGCCTGGTCATCGACGCGGCACTCCCCGGCGTGAGCGGCATCGACCTGCTAGAGCAACTGCGTGCTGCAGGCCATGCCCTACCGGCCATCGTGATCACCGGGCAAAGCGACGTACCGATGGCGATCCGCGCCATGAAAGCGGGCGCATCGGACTTCATCGAGAAGCCGGTGGACCGGCCGAGCCTGCTGGCCAGCGTCGCCCGCGCGCTGGAGCGGTCACTTGACGCCGCCAAGCTTGCTGCTTGGCACGACGGGGCGGCGGCGCAGGTGGCCGGGCTCACGCCGCGGCAAAGGGAGATCATGGCCCTGGTGCTGGCTGGCCACCCCAGCAAGAACATCGCAGCTGACCTCGGCATAAGCCAGCGTACGGTCGAAAATCACCGGGCTTCCATCATGCACAGGACGGGCGCGGCATCACTTCCCGCCTTGGCACGGCTCGCTCTGGCGGCAAGTTCAAGTGCGGAATCCAATGCCCGGCCGCAATAAGGGAATCGACTTTAAGATTATTCACAAGCGTATCCGTTCTATCTCCTGCGTCTCTATCTCCTGCGTCAGACGTTCCTTGGTCCGATCATAAAACTTTCTCCACCGACATCGCGCGCTTCTTCGAAGCTCGTCTCGGCCGTTAATGCCATCAAGACGCATTGTCATATCCGCATTCCTCGGCGCTGTCCCTGCCGCTCGCTTGCGGCCTGGCGTTGCGCGGCAGCAATGGCGGCCTGCTCTCCTTCCTTCATCGTCAAGGTCAGTTTGATCACCCGGTCCAGTTCCGGCCGCTGCTCGGGCGCGACGGATGCCGCTGTGACTGCGCCCGGTCGTCCCCCGGCCCGCAGCATGGCACGTAGGCCCTCCTCCCCGAACCGCTGCTCCACCGCAGCGCCAAAGGCCCGCAGCTCGCCGGCAACACGCTCGTCCGCCTGCACGGCCCGCCAAGCCTCGCCGCGCGCCTTCTCGTCTGTCGTTGCAGCCATGGCGCCGATCGCCGCCTTGGCAACGGCGGACAGGCGCGGGATGCCGGTCGCGTCCGCCGCGCGCTGCGTTTGCACGCCCGCGCGATAGGTCCGCTCCGCCCTGGCCTCGGCTTCACCGATCCGCTTCAGGCTCGGCCCGATCGCGCCGACCGCGCGCTGCGCCGCTTCCCGCTCCGCGCGCGCTTTCGCGCCGGCGAAGAACCCCTCCTTGCCGCGCAGCTCCCCGAGCTGGAGCGGGTCGGCCGCGACCCGGGCCGCGGCGCTCGTCCACCCCTGGCCTTTGACCAACTCGTCCAGCGCCGCGCGGGCGGCGTGCGGGTCGCGGTAGGCGCCTTGCAGATAGCTCCACCGCGCCTCGCGCTCGCGCTGCACCGCCTTGTCCACCGCCACCGCCGCCGCGACCTCGCCGGGGCTGGCGCCGCGGCCAAGGCTGTCCCGACCTTGGCCGGACGGGTCCACGTAGGGCGCGATGAGCCACCCCTGGGCAGGCTGCCCCTGCCCCACCTCTGCCTTCGCCTCGGGGGGCTGCGCAGTCGCCTTCTGAACTGCGCCGTCTGCGACCCGACCCCAGGACGCGCGTGCCGGATCGGCAGCGCCGGTGCGGGCACTTGGCCGGGCAGCCGGAGCCGGAGAGGCTTGCCGAACCGCCTCGCCCGTGCCCTGCCCTTCCCCGAGCACGCTGCCGCAGCTCGGGCCGCGGTGTCTCCGACACCTCGTCCGGCGTGGCCCACGCGACGGACGCGGCGCGCACCTCGCCGCGGCCCATCTGCCGCGCGAGCTGCCGGGCGTCCTTGGCCGTGTCCGCCGCCACAAACACCTGCGCGCTCTCGCGCTGCCGGGTCAGTGCCACATAGCTCGCCGCCGCCCGCCAGTGATGCGTGTGCAGCAGATACGTGTGGTCCAGCGTCTTGCCCTGGCCCTTGTAGATCGTCCCCGCGTAGCCGTGCCGGAACCCGGAAAACTCCGCCGCCGACCAGGTGACCTCCCGACCCGGCGCACCGGCCGCAGCGTCCAGCCGCGCCGTGAGCTGCCCGGTGCGCGCGTCGATGCCGGTGATGACCCCGGCATTGCCGTTGTAGATGTGCCGCTTCTTGTCCGTGTCGGTGAACTGCACCCGGTCCCCGATGGCGAAGTCGGCCGCGCCGTGCTTGGTCTCGAATCGCACGTCCGGGCTGGCCAGCTCGCCGCGCTCGCGCCGTACCTGCCGCAGCTCGGCGTTGAGCTGCGACACGTCGGCGTTGGTGTAGGCGAACACGAACCGGCTTTTCCTCGGCTCGGCCAGCGTGTCCGCCTTCCATCGCGCCACCAACGCGGCCCGTGCCGCCTCCCCGTCCGCCGTCCACGTCACCGCGCCATGGCGGTCGAACGCCTGCACCGCTGCGTCGAACCGGCCCTCGGCCAGGTCGCGCGCCGCCTGCCGCTGCCAGTCCACCTTCTGGCGCGTGACCTCGGTGATCTCGGCCGCGCCGTGCCGTTGCCGCAGCTCGGCGAACAGCCCGCCGCGCTCGATGCTGGCGAGCTGGCGGTCGTCGCCGGCGAGGATCACCTTGGCCCCGGCGCGCCTGGCTTCCGCCAGCAGCTCGCCGGTCACCCGGCTGTCCAGCATCGCCGCCTCGTCCACGATGAGGACGGTCCGCTTGTCCCAGCCGGGACTGCGGCCGTTCTTGATCGCGAACAGGGCCGAGTGGACGGTGCCCGCCTCGCGGAACCCGTCCGCCTTCAGGTCCTGCGCCACCGCGTTGGTGGGGGCCAATCCCACGACACGATAACCCGCCGCCTCGTGCGCCTCGCGCACCGCGGCGAGGGTAAAACTCTTGCCCGTGCCGGCCCGGCCCTCGATCAGCTTCAGCCCGCCGGTGCAGACCGCGTGCTCGAACGCCGCGCGCTGGTCGTCGCGCAAGCTGCGGGCGGCGAGCGCCGCCTCCTGGTGTCGGGCTCTCACACCTGATGGTGCCGCGCACCGGCCACAGCAGCCCCATCCGCCAGCGCCGCGCGCTCCTGCTCGCGCACCGTCCGCGTGGTGAACCGCCCGGCCGCCTCGCCCGTCTCGCGGTCGTGCAGGGCGCGCACGTCGGGATGTCCCAGCACTGCCGCTTTTGCGGCCGCGATGTGCGCGCGCTGTTTCCGCATCCGGTGTCCCGTCCGGACCACCGCCAAGGTGCTTGGCGAGGTAGCGGTCGAGCTCGCGCTCGGTGAAGGTGGCGTTGTTCCGCGTCAGCGCCGCCAAGCACTTGCTCGGGGTCCCGCGCCGCCGCCTCGTTCGCGTGCGCAGCGCCTCGGCGCGCGCCACGGCGGGAGAGTCCACCTTGCGCATCCGCACCGGGCCGATATGCTCGCCGGGGTGCGCCGCCGTCGCGTCCACCCGCAGCGCGATGCCGTGCTCCTGGAAGAAGCGGTCCTGGTGCGCCCGCCAGGTTTCGCCCCAGGCCTCGGCGTCCGTCACCAGAGTACGAACGCCGGCGCGGCAGACCTCGGGGTCCAGATCGCGCGCCTTCCTGGCCGACAGCTGGCCGCCTTCGATGCGGCGCGTGGTGACCAGCAGGTGGGCGTGCCAGTTGGTGTGGTCGCCGCCCGTGCTGCCGGCACCGCCGGTGCCTTCGGCAAACGCGCCCTCGGCCTCGCCCCGCTCCTTGTGCGGCGCGTGCACGTCGAGCTGGACGGCGAGGCCCTTGGCCACGAAGTGCTGCTCGGCGAACGAGCGGGCCAGCTCGATCCGGTCCTCGGTGGAGAGCTCCCGGTCGGCCGGCAGCGCCAGCACGATCTCGCGGGCGACCTGGCTGTCCTTTCTCCGCTCCGCCATCTCCGCCGCGTTCCACAAGGCGGCGGAGATGGCGAGGCGGGCGTCCGCGCCTTCGGGCAGCAGGATTTCGTGGTGCTCGGGGGCGTCACGGTGGCGGAAGGAGAAAAGCTCGCCGGTGCGCTCGGCCTCGATCGCCTCGCGGGCGTTGTAGGCCGCCGAGCGCACCGCGTTGCCGCCGGCGGCGCGGGAGAGATAGCGGGCGCGGGCGAAGGCGATGGCCATGCCGGGACGCTAGCCTTGCTTTCGGTCCCGTTTCAACCCGCGTCGCCCCCGCGACGCATATTGCGTCTGCTCCGCTGCGCTCGCCTTTGGCTCGGCTCCGGGGCAGAACGCGGGGCGGGGGCGTTGACGGCTACCCCGTGCTGACCGCATCAACGAAAGGCCAGCTCAGTCGGGCTCACGAGGCGGGCGCCGTCTCCAGCATGGTCCTAATCTGCTCGGCCAGCGCGTCCAGCGTGAACGGTTTGCCCATCACACCCATACGCGGCGCGAGCTGCGTCTCCAGAGTGCTCCCGGCGTAGCCAGTGATGAACAGAACGGGGAGTGCGGGCCGGCACTCGCGCGCCGCGTCGGCGACCTGCCGCCCGTTCAGGCCACCGGGCAGGCCCACGTCGGTCACCAGCAGGTCCAGGCGCGCGTCCGAGCGCAGCACGTGCAGCGCCGCAGGACCATCCACGGCCTCTACCACCCGGTAGCCCAGCTCGCGCAGCCGCTCGGCCGCCAGCGCCCGTACGCTTGCCTCACGCTTGCCTCGTCCTCGACGAACAGCACCGCCTCGCCTTCGCCGCCCCTCTCCGGCTCGCCTCCCGCCGTCTCCCGGCACTCCTTGCACACCTCTGCGTCCGCGTGCCGGTGGCGATCGAGGCGCGCCAGCGCGCCAGCACGTCGGGCAGACGGCAGGGTCATGCACGGACTGCCACCCCCAGCCCTCCATTTGCTCGGGCGTCGTGCCGCAGGTACTCGTGCCAGCGCCGGTTGTACCAGAAGAAGTAGCCGTCGCCGTTGGCCATCCCGGCCAGCGTCGGGATGTGATCGGCAAGCAGGCGGAAGTCGTCGTTGGCAGGGTCGTGGCCGCGACCCCGCCCGGGCTCTGCTCTCGCAGGCTCTCGCCCACAGCCAGCCATAGGCCGCCGTCTGCGGGCAGTTCGTCTCGCTGTGGCAGGATCACGACCCTGAGGTTATACTAACCCGATCATCATCAACTATAGGATGTGATAACCTAGCCTGGTAGGCAATAGAGAACGATACTCAGAATAAGGCACCAGCGCTGGCTTGCTTGCTGCACTTGATCCTAGCCGTCAAGCTGGATATCCGGGCCGCGCTCCAAACCAGAGATAGACCCGGGCTAGTTCCTTTCGTCATAAGCACGAACGACGGGACCGGAGACGCCATGGCCCGCACGCCTGCCGAGCGCCTGCGCGCGCACGAATAGCAAAAAGCCCGGCTGGCGGAGGCGGAAGCCAAGCTCAAGCTCGACGAGCGCAAGCAACGCACCCCGCCGCCTCATGGGAAGCCGGCGCCCTCCTCGACAAGGCCGGCCTGCTCGAACTCGACACCAATGCCCTCTACGGCGCCCTGCTGTTCCTGCGCGACGGCACCGGCGACAAGAAGCAGGTCGAAGGTATGGTGCCCACCTTCCCGGCCCCGCTTGGCAAGGACGCCATCGCCGCCCTGTGCCGCTGGCTTCCGCTTGGTGGTGGCGGCACCGGCCTCGCCGCCCCTTTTGATCCCGCTGATCCTTTCCGATCTAACAAACGGCATCCAGATCAGAAGTCTTCGGTTGATTTTCTCGGTCGGCGTGTCAAGAATTGCCTTAGTGCTGTAGGGCGGGTGTTCTGCAATTAACGAGTTGGGAGTGGCCAGCGAGGTGAAGTCGCCAGCGGCTAGGCGTGGGGTTTTGCTAGGTCGTTCCTGGTCTTACAAGCAGACAGGATCCTTGGCCGCCACCCCTTTGATTGTTCGAGGCAACTCATCTAGCAAAACCCCACGCTTTGCTCATTAACCGGTGATCTTTCTGACAGGCGGCGGGCTCGGATGGAGCATGACGTGGGTGTCCTCCACGTCCACCCGTGCCTCGGGATAGGCCGCCACGGCCTCGGCAAGCGACTGCCGAAAGCGCTGCTTCCAGGCCCACATTTGGCGATAAGCCCCGCCGAATTGCTCGTACATGTCCCGCCAACTTATCGGTGTTCGGCGCTCCAAGTGATGCAGCCGGTAGGCCAGCCAAACATATACATCGAGTGCGGTAGAGCTGTCCTTAAGTTGCTGAATTGCTGCGTCTCGCAGCGGAACCGGGTGGCGCCTCAACTGTTCGAAGAACTCTATATCGAGTAGCACTCGATCCTCGAACAGTGTTTCCTGCCGACCATCGTCCCGGCTAGTATCATGGAAAAATAACCCGGAACGAATAATGCGTTCGTTCGTCATCATCGTTGCCGAGCTATCTCCGTGCTTTGCTGCTCGCTCCCATGAAAAACGCATCGAGCAGGTGGCGATGCGACGCGCTTGCTCTCGGAGGGCGGCCGCCGTCTCGCCGCCTACTGACAACCCAAGCCGACCCATCCATTCGCGCATCGAGCGGCCAAGGCTGACTTCCCGACTTTGCGTAAGGTACAGCCTGGGTTTGCAAATAAATCAGGATTAGCCGCGCTCGTGCCCCATAGGGCACGCCCAACAGCTTCGATGGTCCACTTCCAATCTTCATCCGTCCGGGCTCGATGATAAGAGTGAGCGGCCCTACAGTGCGCTCCCAGGCGGCATCATCAGCTAGCTTCCGATGAGGTAGAGAGGTCAGGCACAAGCCGGAATAACTATAGCCTGACTGGCCCTTCTCATCGCCGAGAACCTCGCTGGCAATGCGTATGAGCGGCTCGGACTCCGGCTCGACCATATCACGAGCGGCGTCGCGACCGTGAAGCAGCACCAACTGTCGCACGCCTCTTGCCGCGTCTGGCATTCCCCGAGCCCTCGACTCGACATCCCTTCACTCTGCGCAAGATGCCGGGGATCGAAACGGACCGCAACGTGGGGTTTTGCTAGTGACCAATAGAAGAAATCTAATTGCTATCTAATTGTACTATCTAGCAAGACCCCACGGGGGAAGCCGCATTTCCAAGCAAACTCCCACACTTCCCTAGCAATATCCCACCGGACAATTCGGTTGTTGTGAGTAACCCCCATGAGGCGAACTCGGATGGCTAGGCATCTGAAAGAATCTCAAAGAGCGATCGCGCCACACTGCACAGCAGATTGCCGGAGATTGGCTCTAAAGATTTTGCGTGCCGCACCTCAGCGCCGCTTCCGGCACCTGCGTCATCGCGTGCACGATCTATTATGCTGAGGTTTGTAGCACTCGCGCTTGGAGTATCGGCGGTCCTTCCCCGGTCGCAGCAGGCTGCGGCGCATGGACATCGCGCATTGTGGACCCGATATGCTGGCTATGGCCTGCGATCAGACCCTGTCTTCTGCTTCCTTCACCGCCAAGGAACGCGACCTGATCCGCCATGCGTTCGGCCAGTTCTTCGGCACCCTTCCCAGCGTCGCCGACGGCATCCTGCTGCGGACCTGGCGGGCCGGCGAGCGAGCGGGACAGCCGAAGATCCCACCAGCCCTGCGGGGCATGATCGACCGCGGTCTGGTCGAGATCCGACCGCTGCGGCATGGCTTCCGGGCTTTTTTCACCCAAGCGGGAACCGAGGAGCTGCGCCTCCTTGTCCTCGATCGCCGGGCCATTGATCCGGTCAGGTTCCGTCACCTGCGGCAGGAACTCGGGATCGAGCCTGACGGACCTGTCCCGGCGGAAAACCCGCCGAGCTAGCCTTCGTTGCCCTCGGCACGGCCGGTCAGCCTCGCGCGACCGATCGCGAGAAGCATGACCGGACGCCAGCTCAGGCTGGATGTCGATGCTGCGTATCCACGCTGCTATGCGGCAGCGGGCCTCTACCACGTCAAATCAAAGGACGACGGTGGTGGAAGGCCTTATCTGGTCGCGGGAGCACCTGATGGACGTGAGCAGCGAAGTGGCGGAGCCCATTGAGCGACGTCTCGATGCGCTGGGGCTCCGGCCCGAGGAGGTTGACACGCAAGTCGGGCTGCCGCTGGGCACCACCGAACGTCTCCGGGAAAACCGCGGGCCGATTCCCGGCGGCAGGTTCCTCCGGGGGCTCTGCGCCGCGCTCGATACGAACGAGGAATACCTGCTCGGCCTGGAGCCCGGCGACCTGGTGCCGGCGGAGTTGCTGGTCGAGCCGCAAGGGGAGCTCGGCTTGCTCGCCCCCGACGAGGAGGCCTTGCTGCACAACTACCGCAGCCTCTCCGTCCCCCTGCGGGCCGCCGTCGCCCTCCTTGTCGCCAAGGCGGCCGGCGTGGAGGACGAGCAGGCCGCGGCGCGCGATCTGCGGAAGGCCGTCCAGCCACAGGAAGCTCGCCAGTCCCGCAAGCCCAAGCGCCCCGCAGACCGCGACTGGTCGGCTGATGCTGCCAGCCAGCCGGCTATCGGTGAGATGTAGCAAGGGCACCTCCTGCGCTGAGCCCTTCGTGAGACGTTGAACAACCTTCTCGCATCAGAGGCATTGTATCGAGCCGATAGTGTTCCTGTATTGTTCTCTCATGCGGGGTGCGGCATTCTGGTGCGGTGCCGCCCGTCATTCCGACCAGACCCGCCCTTCTTGCGGCACGGCTGGGCGACCTTGCCGAGTGGAATCTCCTGGTACGATGCCCCTGCCGCTCCTACCCGCGCAGTGTTCCCATTGCTGACATCGCGCTGGAGCGCGGCCGCCGCATGACCCTCGGCCATGTCGTGGGGCGGCTGCGGTGCGCCCAGTGCGGCAAGCCGCCAGCCTCTGTCCAGGCCAGTCCAGGATCTCCATTCGGGTCGCGCGCATGGAAAATCACCCTGACCTAGCCACTTGGTCGCGGCCCGGTGCCTCAGCTCGGGGACGCCCTCGCCTTGGCGGCCACGTTTGGCATCGCGGCCTCACCCGATTGGCCGCAGCCATGCTGGCGGGCGTGGCCGCACTCTCCCCCACCCCAGCGCTGGCCTGGGGAGACGAAGGGCACCGGATCGTCGCCCTGATCGCCTATGCCCATCTCACGGCCACGGTGCGTGATCGCGTGGACGCGATCCTGCGGGCGGACACCGACACGCTCACCGAGCCCGACATCGCCAGCCGGGCGACCTGGGCCGACAAGTTCCGCGACAGCGACCGGCACACCTCCCAGCAGCGCTACCGGCTCACCCGCGCCTGGCATTTCGTCGACCTCGAGGTCGACCGCCCGGACCTCGACGCGGCCTGCTTTGGCCATCCTCCTTCCGCGGTGCCGGCGAGCAATGGCCCGGCGAACGCCTGCGTCTCCGACCGGATCGAGGCGTTCGCCGCCGAGCTCGGCACCCTGCCCCCCGGCGCGCCGGAGCGGAGTGTCGCCTTCAAGTTCGTCCTGCACCTGGTGGGCGACATCCACCAGCCGCTGCATGCGGCGGACAACCACGACAGCGGCGGCAACGGCGTGCTGGTGCTGTTCAACAAGCGCACCGTCGCGCGGCGGCTGCACGCCTACTGGGACACCGATGTCGTGCGGAAGCTGGGCAAGGATCCCACAGAGGTAGCGGTCTCGCTCGATCAACGGTTCAGGGATCGGTGCGAGGGATGGATGCAGGGCACGCCCGCAGACTGGGCGATGGAGTCGTTCGCGTTGGCGCGGGACGTTGCCTACGACGTCGGCGAGCCGACCACGGATGAGCGCGACCAGCCGGCCTTCCAACTGGACTCGAGCTACCAGCGGGCGGCGACCGCCGTTGCCGCCGAGCAGCTCGGAAAGGCGGGCTGCCGGCTGGCGATGGTGCTGGACCAGGCGCTGCGCTGAGCCATTTCTCTCTGGCTTGTCGAAAACGATGCAGGCGTAATCCTGAAGCCAGTCATGCGCCGAACTGCACGTCGTGCAGACGGCGATACGCGCCGCCCGCCGCCAGCAGCTCGCCGTGGCGGCCCTGCTCGACGACGCCGCTTCCGTCCACCACGATGATCTGGTCGGCGTCGCGGATTGTGGCCAGGCGGTGCGCGACGACGAGGCTGGTGCGGCCGGCGGCAAGCTCGGCCAGCGATTGCTGGATCGCGCGCTCGGTCTCGCTGTCGAGCGCGCTCGTCGCCTCGTCGAGGATGAGGATCGGCGGGTTCTTCAGGAACATGCGGGCGATCGCCACCCGCTGGCGTTGGCCGCCGGAGAGCTTGACGCCGCGCTCGCCGAGCACGGTGTCCAGCCCCTGCGGCAGGCCGGCGATCGTCCCGGCCAGGCGGGCGCGGCCGGCGGCCTGCAGGATCTCCGCCTCGTTCGCGCCGAGACGCCCGTAAGCGATATTCTCGCGCAGCGTGCCGGCGAACAGGAACACGTCCTGCTGCACGACGCCGACCTGGCGGCGCAGCGAGTCCAGCGTCATCGCGCGGATGTCCATGCCGTCGATCGTGATGCGGCCGCCCCCGATGTCGTAGAAGCGCGGCAGCAGCGCGCAAAGCGTGCTCTTGCCGGCGCCGGACGGGCCGACGAAGGCGACGGTCTGGCCCGCCGCGATGCGCAGGCTGACGTCGCGCAGCACCGGGCGAGCGGGGTCGTAGCCGAACGTCACGGCGTCATACACGATGTCGCCGGCGAGCGGCGGCGCTGGGCGGGCGCCGGGGCGGTCGACCAGCATCGGCTCGGTGTCCATCAGCTCGCAGTAGCGGCGAAAGCCGGCGATCCCCTTGGGATAGGTCTCCAGCACGGCGCTGATCTTCTCGACGGGGCGGAAGAACACGCCGACCAGCAGCAGGAAGCCGACGAAGCCGCCGGGCGTCAGCTGGTCGTGCAGGACGAACCAGGTGCCCGCGACCATGACGAGCATCTGGGTCGCGCGCATCGCCAGGTAGGTCAGCGCCGTGCTCGCCGCCATCAGCCGGTAGCCCTGCAGCTTAGTGCGCCGGTAGGCGTCGTTCTCGCGGGCGAACAGGCGCCGCTCGTGCGCCTCGTTGGCGAAGGACTGGACGACGCGCATCCCGCCGATGTTCTCCTCGACCCGCGCGTTGAAGGCGCCGATCCCGGCGAAGATCGCCCGGAAGTTCTGCGTCATGCGGTTGCCGTAGCGGATGGCGAGGAACAGGATCGGCGGCACGACAACGGCGGTGATGAGCGCCAGGTTAGCGTTGACGGCGAACATCAGCGCGAACGCGCCGGCGAAGGTCATCACGGCGATGAACAGGTCCTCCGGGCCGTGGTGGGCGACCTCGCCGATGTCCTCGAGGTCCTTGGTGACGCGGGCGATCAGGTGGCCGGTCTTCTGCTCGTCGTAGAACGCGAAGGACAGGCGCTGCAGGTGGGCGAAGGCGCGGCGGCGCATCTCCGTCTCGAGCGCGATCCCGAGCACGTGGCCCCAGTAGGTGACGATCGCCATCAAGGCGGTGTTGAGCAGGTAGAGCAGGACGAGCCCGGATGCGCAGAGGGCGATAAGCTGCCAGTCGCGGCCGGGGAGCAGCCGGTCCACGAAGGCGCGCACGGCGAGCGGGAAGGGACAGCACGGCGCAGCCGAAGTCGAGCACGAACAGCTTGCGATGCGGGCGGTAGTAGCTGGCGAAGCGGCGCAGGAGGGACATGGTCGGGTCTTAAAAGCTTTCCGGCCCGCCCGCGATCGTCAGGGGAACAGGAGATATCGGGGCTGTCGCGCCACCAACCGAGCCGCGCTGAGTTCCGCATTGATCAGCTTGGCCCTGTGCGCAGTGTTCAGGTCAGCTTGGCGAGCACGGCCGAAATCCGGTCCTGAACGCATGTAATTAGCCAAGCCTTGTGGGCGACCAAGCTGCGGCGCTGTCTTCGATCGAGCCTGATGCGACTTCAGCGGCGCTGCCCTTCGGCCGGCGGTCTGCGTCCGCGCACATGGAGGAACAACGGCGCGGTGCGCGTATCGGCGACGGCTGGCTCTGCCTCTGCGGTCGCCTCATCCGCGCAAGGCTCGCCGAGGCGCTCCAGCACGAAGCCTGCCTCGATGACAAGGTTGATCCAGGTGCTCAGCGTGCGGTGGAAGCGCGGTTCCTGAAATGGCGCGACCCGGGTGCGCTCCTCCGGCGAGACGGCGCCGAACCACCAGCGGTCCACCCGCCCGTCTATGGTCTCGAAGTAGCCGCCGATCTCGATCGCGCGCACCGTTACGCCATCCGCCTCCCGCAGCACGCGGCGGTGTGGCGGCACGAAGCACGGGTGCAGGATGGAGAACTGCAGGAAGCCGCCGGGCCGCAGCACCCGGTAGGCTTCGGCCAAGACCGGCGTCTGCTCCGGCATGTCCATCAGCGACATGAAGGCGGTGGCGAAGTCGAACGCTCCGTCGGCGAAGGGCAGGCAAGCCGCATCGGCATGGACGTACTCGATGCCGAGCGGCTCCTCCCTCTCCGCCTCTCGGGCGTGCCGGAGAAAGGTGGGTGAGACGTCGAGCGC
This sequence comes from uncultured Alphaproteobacteria bacterium, assembly GCA_963757115.1. Taxonomy (GTDB): domain Bacteria; phylum Pseudomonadota; class Alphaproteobacteria; order Acetobacterales; family Acetobacteraceae; genus CAVWQV01. The sequence continues at coordinate 21,284 of CAVWQV010000008.1, forward strand.
TGTCATGCGTGCGCCGCGCCGGGCGAGCTGGCGCGTGTTGCCGCCCTCGCCGCAGCCGATGTCGAGGCCGCGCAGCCCGGCGATTGGCGGCAACATGGCGAGGAAGGCCGGCGTGTTCACGCGATCCCGGTACACGTCGAATCCCGCCCGCGCATGGCGCGTCCAGGTCTCGGCATTTGTCTCCCAACAGGCTGCCGCCTGCTCTCGCGTCATGGTCATGGATCGAGTTCCAACCGGTCCCTCTTGCTCGAGAGGCGTTGGCCCGCTGCGCGGGGTCATAGCGAACGCACTTCTGAATCCTTGGTCAAGGTTCGGAGCCGCTAATAGCGGCAGGAGCATGCTTTCTATTTTGAAACCGATTCCACGCTCGCAGTTTGCTGAGATCCGCTGATTGACGCGGGTCCCTCTTAAAAACGCTCGCGTGCTTAAAAAAGAATCGCTCAACCGTTTCGACGCACGCTAGGCTTGCAGCCGGTTCGGCTATCCATTACGGCCATACCATGGTGTGGCCGCGCCGCCTAGCTCTGGGCCTCGGGGGGAGCCGTAGCTGTTGGCTGGACTGAGATCATGAGCCGGCCATCAAAGGAGGCCGCCTCGGCGGCGCTGCGCAAGGCGTCGCCACCCACCTCCTCCGTAAGGAAAGCTGCCGTCCCGAAGGTGCCGACGAAGCGCAAGGCAGGCAAGCCTGCCGAAGCAGCCATGATCGAGTTGTTTGGCCAACGGCTGAAGGCGGCACGCGCGGCCGCCGGCCTCACACAAGCCGAGTTGGCCAAGCGTGCGGGCATCTTGCAAACCAAGCTCCCGGCCATGGAAGCCGGCCGCACGGATTTGAAGCTCTCGATGTTGCGCCGCCTTGCGCGAGCTATCGGCGTCTCGCTGTACAACATCGTGCCCGAGTGGCATCAGGACGTTGCCGCATCGAAGCTGCGGCATGAGCCAGACGGCGAGGCGGTTCCAGACGACCTTCAGGCGGTTTTCGGCCACAACTTCCGGCTCGCGCGCCTAGCGGCCGGCCTGTCCCAGTCTCAAGCAGCGAAACTCAGCGGTGTCAATCAAGGCAGCATCTCGCTCGCGGAAGCAGGTCGCCTCAACGCCACGATTCAAACGATGGCGGCGTTGGCGCCGATCGTCGGCAAAACTGTCAACGAGCTGCTGACACCGCTTTCGCGCCCCGGCCGGAAGAAATAGCCGCCGTTCCAGCCTGCCATTGCGGCGTCTCGGCCTATGGACATGACAATAGACCTATGGACGTAACCATGAGATGTTGATGCGTAGAAGCGCGGTGACCGGACGTTTCCGGTCGGGGAACTTGCTGCATGAGCGGCGAAAAACAGCCTGGTCCCGATCCACGCAGCACCCGGGACAAACGACTGACCCGGCTGCTGGACGGAGCCGACGCCGCGACCGCCGACCCGGAGTTCGATCCTCTACGCTCATACCGTGTTCTGTCAGACCGGCCTGCCGTATCGGAATCCCGGTGACGACGTTCGGCTGTGGGAGCGCAGCAACGGCCAGGTCGGCTTGCAGGTCATCGCCGGCAGCGCGTGGCATCCCGAGAGAGGCCAGTTCGTGCAGCTTGGGTTGCCCTACGGCCCGAAGCCCCGGCTGCTGCTGGCCTATCTCAACCGTGAGGCGATGATACACGCCTCTCAGGTCGTCGAGGTGGAACACAGCCTGACGGCGTTCGTGAAGGCACTGAAGCTCGACCCAAAGGGACGGAACATCACCATCATCAAGGACCAGCTTTAAATCCTGCTATTCAACCCGGCACTGCGATCGCAACCTTCGACGCGAATGGGACATATGGGAATCACACCGACGGAAGATCGCATGCGGCAATCTACATCAGCCAAGATCAACATGGCCTAGTGGTGCGAGTTAGAAGTTCGTTGGCAGAAGCGTTGGACGCTGGCGAGGATGTCGTCGGCGGATTTGGTCCAGACGAAGGGCTTTGGGTTCTCGTTGGTGCTTGCGATGTAGTGGCGGATCGCCTGCCCCAGGGCGCGGGTGCTGCGAAAGACGCCACGGCGGAGTTGGCGGGCGGTGAGCAGGGCGAACCAGGCCTCCACCAGGTTGAGCCAGGAGGCTGAGGTCGGCGTGAAGTGCAGGTGGTAGCGCGGGCGCTTGGCCAGCCAGCGCTGGATGGTCGGGGCCTTGTGGGTGGAGGCGTTGTCGAGCACGAGATGCACGTCCAGCTTGGGCGGCACGCTGTCCTCGATCTGATCGAGAAAGGCGCGAAACTCCACCGCACGATGCCGGTGGCGGCAGGCGCCGATCACCGTGCCGGTCTTCACGTCGAGGGCAGCGAACAGGTCTGTGGTGCCATGGCGGACGTAGTCGTGGGTCCGCCGCTCGACTTGGCCCGGGCGCATTGGCAGCACCGGCGCGGTGCGCTCGGTGGCCTGGATGGACGGCTTCTCGTCCACGCACAGCACCAGGGCGCGGTCAGGCGGGGCCATGTAGAGGCCGACGATGTCGCGTACCTTGTCCACGAACAGCGGGTCGCGCGAGAGCTTGAAGGTCTCTGTCCGGTGCGGCTGGAGGGCGAAGGCGTGCCAGATGCGCACCACCGCCGACTGGCTCAGCCCGACCGCCTGGGCCAGGCTGCGCGTGCTCCAGTGCGTGGCGTTGGGCGGCGTGCTCTCCAGCGTGGTGACGACCGCCCGCTCGACCTGCTCATCGGTGATCGTGCGCGGTGCGCCAGGCCGGGGCTCATCGAGCAACCCGTCCGGCCCGCGCGCGGCAAAGCGCTTGCGCCAGGTCGCCACGGTCGGACGGCTCACGCCCAACGCCTGGGCCACCGCGCCATTCGTCGTCCCCGGCTCGGCACAGGCCAGCACGATGCGGGCTCGCATCGCCAGCGCCTGCGCCGTCTTGCGCCGCCGCGTCCAGCTTTCCAGGGTTGCGCGCTCGCCGCCCGACAAGCTGATGGCAACCGCATGCGGGCTGGGCATCGCCACCTCCCACCAAACAACAGTCCCGACGCTCGGGGCTGTTTAGGGAGAGAATGTGACAGGAAACCCCTAACTCACGTCACTAGTGGTGTATGACCAGTGGAAGCGTCCTGCGGTGCAGCCGGTCCACCAACGGCTTATACGCTTTGCCGGCTCCTTGCCGGTAAATGACGGTGACCAGTTCTATGTTATTGCATAGAATTGCGTTCGGTTTACTCGCTACTTTTACGATTACGGACGATGTGGCAGGCAGGGCGCCGGTCAGCTGCCCAGTTCAAATCGTACAGCTCAGGTTGCGGCATCACTTGATCCGTGCATCGGTCTTTGATGGAGAACCCACGGAGCAGGCCGATTTGGTGCCTGTTGGCGGCAAGTGGGACCTTGCTTTCCAGAAGCGGTCGAAACGGCGGCTCTTCTTGGTTTGCCGCTACGGGGGCACCGACGCAGTTAGACAGTTCCTTCTGCCGCGTGAATTTTCCATGTGTCAGGAGACCCAGCATGGGGCGTCAGTGGCAATCAAGTGTAGCTAGCTAGACGATATTGCTCGTATCGCGGCGGCAAGACCTCCGCCTTGCGGCACACCTCGCCGATCGCTGTGCCATCCTGCGCTGTCCGGAAAGCGGGGAGCAGGTCATTGGATTGCGAAGTTTTGTCGATTCCGTGTTCGATTGGGACATACTATTAAGTGACGATGCCAAGGACAGAATGGTCATGCCTCCTCGGACGCGATTTTCGATCCTGGCGCTGGCAGTGATCTTGGCGCTTGTAGCGGCATATGGTTTGTCGCGGATTCAGCGTGAATATCCGTCCGATTGGGCCCGCATCTTACCCCAAGTTTCCGCTCCAGAATCACCTGCGATTGATCTCCAACGGGCACTGCAGCAGATCAGCGACGGAGACGGCCCCAAGGCGGGCTCTCGGCTACCGTTAGCACAGTTCGTCCAGAGCGATGGAAGTCGCATACTGGTCGTTCTTGTTGAGGGACAATTCTTCGATCGTTCGATCGAGCCTCGAGAGGTTTGGCGCACGCTCGGACGCGATTTAATATTAGTTTCGTCAGTCGACGAGCGCCGCTCCAGCACAGGCAATCTGAGTAGCCCAGTGACCGCGGGATGTGCGATCCCCACTGAAGAGTTTTCGCAGCAGTTAGGATCAACCTCTATCAATGAGTGTCAAGGAGTTTACCGGAAAGAATTCCACATTCACGCTGTTGCGCGTATGTCCGCTGTTGTGGAGGCGTCGAACGCAGACCAATCTCCATGTTGGGCGCGTTACGGGATCTCCGGGCGGGAAGCGGACTACCAGACCTGCATTAGTAATGCGGTCGCCAGCGGGCTAGGCGATCTCTTTTCTGGAGTCCATGCTCGGCAGTCGGTCGACGCCATAATTCTACCGGCGATTGCAACGGGCACCGGCAAGCTAAGCAAAGCCGCGTTTTACAACAAGCTTTTGGTCGATACGCTAGTGCCTCAGCTAAACCGGGACTACTACATTCCGGGAACGATTTACCTTCAGGTCTGGCGGGGGGACCCAGACAAGCGCTGGCCTGAGACGGAAATTGCGATCGCTGGTGCCGTGGCGGCAGCAGTTACGACTTGGAATTTCAGGTCAGAACACAAGGCTCCCGATTCTGAATGGCTTTCTTTGACCGGCGTGGCTATCGGTAGCTGCCTGATGCTGCTTATTCTGACAGTCGGCGTCCGTTTCGGTATTCTCTCGGACCTGCTTCCCGTAGTCTCGCCGTTCAGGCCGGTTTTTGTCGTTAGTTGGATCTCGGCTGCCGTTGGGCTGGTCTCAGTCTTCAAGGCCGTGTTCGGGTTCTTTCCTGCACATCTGAACCCTTACCTTCAAGTGGCCGCCGGCGCGTTGGCCGCTTTTCTGTGCGACCCGATGACCCGAGCTGACGATGCGATCAGGAGAATGCTCAACGCTGGCCAATCTGGTGTTGCAGAGGGTCGCTCCCCGGAGAAAGACGGGACTAACCACACATGATGCGCATTGCACTACTGGGAGGATTCACACTTCTGTCAGCGATATTTGCAGCTCGGATGTCCAGGGCGGACGAGGTTACGTTCCACGCCGAGCAGTATGGTTGCGAACTCAGCGTCTTCGGAAATTATCGAGGACGGGTCGAACCGGATAGGCCTTTAACCATCAGCCTTGATAGAGGCCGCGAGTACCTCGTCGAGTGTGAAAGCCATGACATTCCAGTGAAGCTTTATGCGCGCCACAACGTTGGTAGCTTCGGCTCCACGCCGTATCAGGAAAGCCCATCACGTAGGGGTGTAACAGTAGTTCCGGTGGCGGTGCTCCCCAACGTTATTCGTGCGGCGGCGGTAGGGAAAGTCGATGTTACTGCCGTAGCCGACAGCAACAGCGTCGCTTGCAAGGTCGACAAAAAGGATCCGAAGGACGCTTTTTCTGACGAAACTCATCAGATCGCGCCGGACGATCCGCATCGAATCCCGAAGGGAAACCATGTTCGGCTTACAGGGACACCCCAAATACACTGCGGTGACACTAATTTGATGGAGGTAGTGGTCGACGGTTCGAAGGCCTGGTTCCGAAACCGAGACTTCTCGTTCTCCTATAAGGAAAAACCGATCCCACTCTATCCGCCCAGCCAGGACTTTGACTGCTGCTGGATTGAGTGAAGACGTAGGGGTCAGCGGACGATCTGTTCAAAATCGTACGCTAAGCCACCGGGCCGGTGCGGTGCGCGGCGAGGATGCGTGATACGGTTGGGGCGCTGACGTTGTAGAGCCTAGCCATCTCAGCGCCGGTCTTGCGGCCGGAGATGACGCTTCGGCGATCTCGCGCCGCTTGGCGGTATCCAGCTTCTTGCGTCGGCCACCGATATGGCCCTCGGCTACTGATTGCGGTCTCGGCGAGGCTCGTGATTTTCTCATTCTACTTGACGATCTCTCGTGGGTCGGGCGGGATCCGCGCCGGTTTATGATGCTGAACGCGGTGGAAGGTGCGGTTTTGGCGCAGGCCGGGAGAAATACGACGGCGAGATGTCAGCGGTCGCTTCCCGGCGGTCCCAACCGGCCTCTTCTGGTCACCTTATTCCAGCGAGCTGCGGATCGAGAACCCTTCAGTTCGAGTTCCATCCGCCAGCGCAGCGACCCGTCCGGCAGTTCCGGCAAGAGATCGAGCCCGTGCCGAAACTGCGCGGCGGCCTCAATCGTAGCCGATCGCGCCATCGACTTCCGTCCTGCCTTAATCCAGTAAGCGATGGCTCGTTCAGCCGTGCCGGCCTGGGTATAGTGTTGTGCCAGCACAACAGGATCCTGTTCTACGACGTCTGGAAATCGCTCTTCCAGAACGGCCGCGATCCGTGCATGCAGTTCCCGCTTCGGGCCGCGCAGGAGCATTTCGTATGCAGCATCTCGCAGCAGCGCATGCCTGAAGGCATAGGTCGCGTGGGGCGGCGTCCCGCGACAGACAGCCAGTCCAGATGCTACGAGGTTCTCAAGCCCTTGCTCCAGGAATTGCTTTGGGAGTGACGAGATAGCCAGCAGTAGATCGTGGTGGAACTCCCGCCCGATCACCGCACCCATTTGGGCGACCTGCTTCGCGGCGGGGAGCCGGTCGAGACGTGCCGTCAGCGCAGCCTGTAACGTGCTCGGGACTGCCAACGGATTGGCGACTCCGCGCCGCTCCACAAAGGCAGCTGACGCCAGCACCGTCTTGGTCAGCTCCTCGATAAACAACGGCACGCCGTCGGCCTGCAACACGATGCGATTTAGCAGTGCCAATGGCAGGAAGTGGTTCGCCACGACCTGCCTGGCGAGCGCCGTTGCGTCCCGCCGGTCGAGCTGGCTCAGGGTTGTCAAGCTCACACCGGGGCGACCGAACCAGCGTGCCGAGAAATCAGGGCGGAAGGAGACGACGAGCAGCACAGGAAGTCCCGCAACCTGGTTGATCACTGCATCCAGCAATTCGAGCGAGGTCGGGTCCGACCAGTGTGCGTCCTCGAACAGGATCAGCACCGGCCCGGTGCCTGCAAACCTCCTCAGGCAACGGAGCAATGTGGTAAATGTCCGCTCCTTGCGTCGTCGCGGGCTCGGCTCCAGGGTTGGATAGCGCCGATCCGTCGGGATCGACAGTAACCCCGCAAGGGAGGCCACGTCCTCCAGCGGTGGACCGGTGGGCGCCAGCATCGCTTCCAGCTTCGCCAAACGGTTCTTGGAGGTGTCGCCGCGGGAAAAACCTGCCTCCTGTTCCAATCGGGCGATGATTGGATGGAGCGCGGTGTCCTGATGATAGGGCGAGCAGAAATAGCGCAGGCTGACATGCGGCTCGCTGATCAGCTGCTCCTCGAGAGCGGCGAGCAAACGCGATTTGCCGATGCCCGCTTCGCCGGACAGCAGCACGACTTGGCCTTCGCCGAGTTTTGCGTGCTGCCACGGCTGCAGCAGCAAATCCAGTTCCTCGTCGCGTCCCACTAGGGGCGTGAGCGCGTTCGTGTAGACCGTCTCGGAGTGGCTTGATGCCCCGGTCTCCCCACGCGCCCACCAGGCTGTCACCGGCGTTTCAAACCCCTTCAGCGTGACGGGGCCGAGCTCCTCGAGCTCGAATAGTCGGCCGAGCTGCGACCGGGTCGCCTCGCTCACCACGACCGTGTCGGACTCGGCCAGCGCCTGTAGCCGCGCGGCGAGGTTCGGTGTCTCGCCGATGGCCGGGTGCTGCTGCGCCGCTCCGGACCCTATCAGGTCGCCAACTATGACGAGGCCGGTCGCGACGCCAATGCGAACTGTTGCGCGACAGCTCTGATGGCCGGTGAGCGACACGGACGGATGGCCGGTTGGACTGGCCGAATGGCGGGCGAAGCCCGACCCTTGGCAGTCTGACCGGCGAGGCGGGCGGAGGCCCGCGTCTGTGGCCACGGCGTGTGCGGGCAGGATTGGCTCCTCGACCGAGACGAGGGACCGAAGTGCCCGGACGACACGTCACACGCCAGCAGGTGAGATTATTCATGGAGTTTCGTCGTTATCATCCGCAACGCGTCGTCGCGGCCATGGCCGGCTTCAGCGAACGGACGTCCCGTCGCATCGAGACGGACCGGCACGCCCCGTCGCGGCAGACCGTCGAGCGTCGAGCCCGTCGCCAGGGGCCGGATCCGTTCGACGGGCTGTGGGACAGTGAGATCCGCCCGATGCTCGAGAGCCATCCCGGCCTGCGGCCGATCGCTCTGCTTGAAGAGATGCAGCGCCGGCACCCTGATCATGACTGGGACCGACTGCGCCGCAGCCTGGAGCGCCGGGTTCGCGCCTGGCGGGCCGAACACGGCGCCGACCGTGAGGTGATCTTCCGTCAGGGCCATGTGCCGGGACAGCAGGGGCTCTCGGACTTCACCGACATGGGCGATCTCGGCGTCAGCATCGGCGGCGAGCGCCAGAGCCACCGGCTGTATCACTTCGTCCTTGCCTACTCCGCTTGGGAGCATGCGGAGCCGGTGCTCGGCGGGGAAAGCTTCACCGCACTCGCCGTCGGCCTGCAGAACGCGCTCTGGTCGCTTGGCGGCGCGCCGGTCGAGCACCGCTCGGATAGCCTCTCCGCTGCGTTCCGCAATCTCGACGACGACGCCCGCGCCGACCAGACACGTCGCTACGAGGCGTTGTGCGCTCACTATGGGATGACGCCGACCCGCAACAATGTCGGCGTGGCGCATGAGAACGGCACCATCGAGAGCCAGCACGGTCACCTCAAGCGCGCTGTCGCCCAAGCCTTGCTGCTGCGCGGCAACGCCGAGTTCGACACTCTCGGTACCTATCGTATCTGGATCGCCGACCTCGTCGGCCGCCGCAATGCCCGCCGCGGCAAGATGGTCCGGCTGGAATGCGCCGCCCTGCGCCCGCTGCCGCCTGCCCGAACCACCGACTACGACGAGGCCACGGTGTTCGTGACCTCCAGCAGCGGCTTTGTTCTGCGCAAGGTGTTCTACACCGTGCCCTCGCGCCTGATCGGCTTCCGTCTGCGGGTGCGGCTCTACGACGACCGATTGGAATGCTTCGTCGGCCAGAGCCCGGCATTGACCTTGCGGCGAGGCCGCAGCCACGGCGCGGGACGGCATGGTCACGTCGTCGACTATCGGCACATCATCCAGCCTGCGCTGCAAGCCGATGGCGCTGCTCAACCTGGTCTATCGCGACGCGCTGTTCCCACGTGCTCCCTATCGTCTGGCCTGGGAGAGACTGCTCGCGGCCGGCAATCCGCGAGCCGCCTGCAAGTCGATGGTGTCGCTCCTGGCCCTCGCGCATGAGCGCGGCTGCGAAGCCGAGCTCGCCGCCGCACTCGACGAGCAGATGCAACGCCCGGGGGCGGCCGGTTCTGCCGTTATCGACGTGGCCGCCCTGCAGCGGCGCTTCGCGCCAGCGGCCGGGACATTGCCCGACATCGCCATCACGCTTCCTTCGGTCGCCAGCTACGACGTCCTTCTGCCGTCGATGGGAGCCGCCGCGTGAACGACAGCCCCGGCGACATGATCAAGGTCGACACCGCGCGGTTGCCGCTGCTGCTCCGGGAGCTGCGGCTGCCGACCATCGCCGCCATGTGGCAGAGCTTTACCGAGCGGGCCGACCGCGAGGGCTGGCCGGCAGCGCGGCTGCTGGCAACGCTTGCCGAGCTGGAACTGGCCGAACGTGTTCAGCGCCGCGTCCAGCGACATCTGATCGAGGCGCATCTGCCACCCGGCAAGACGCTGGACAGCTTCGACTTCACGGCAGTGCCCATGATCAGCCGTGCGCACGTCACCGCGCTGGCCAGCGGCGACGGCTGGATCGACAGGGGCGGCACGATCCTGTTGTTCGGCCCGAGCGGGTCGGGGAAGTCGCATCTCGGTGCGGCATTGGGTCACGCTCTCGTCGAAAGCGGCTACCGCGTCCTGTTCACCCGCACGATCGATCTCGTGCAACGCCTGCAGCAGGCCCGTCAGGCGCTCTCGCTGGAGAGCGTCATCGACAAGCTGGACAAATACCATCTGCTGATCCTCGACGACCTCTGCTACGTGAGGAAGGATCAAGCCGAGACATCCGTCCTGTTCGAACTGATCGCGGCCCGCGCCGCGTAGCGTTCGAGCCCGAGGCTTCGTAGCATCGTGAGGACCGCCGTAAACTGTGTTGCGGAGTTTGATCAGGTCGGCAAAAAATGCGGTTCCGATGAGAGGCGGCGGACGAGCCAATGCGCGCTGCTGGCCGGCGGCTATGGTCATCCCGAGCAGCAGCATACGTGCGAGATATTCGAAGTTCTGCGGGTCGAACGGAGCGACCGCCCCCGGGAGCCGGTCCTTGGTTTCGCCTCCCACCAGGTCTCGTTTGGCGTGAATCGCTTTGTGGTACACCCAAGCGTATGACGCTACCCGATCCCGCAGCGTCCTGAACAGCTCAGTACCGAAGTCGCCCTCGCCGAAATCGATCAGGTGACGCAGCGTCCGCCGGCCTATCCGCAGGATCTTGGTTTTGGGCGCTGTGCCTCCTTTCGTCCCGGCGGCAACGCGCACCTCGTACAGGAGGCGGGAGTTGAAAAGATCGATCCCACTCTCGAGCTCGCCGATGAATTCGCCTTTGCGGAATACCTGGCGGGACTCGCCTCTCACGATCAGTTCTAGCTCGCCGCATTCGATCAGCCACAGGCCATGAGGAATGTTGTGCGCTAGCGCGAGCGGCTCGCCCGGGTGGAGCACGATCTCGCGGATTCCATCAGCCGGCGCCTCCTCGACCTCGCGCTGAAGCGTGTTCCACTGCACAGTCGCCAGCCTGAATGCTTTAAGAGTTTCCAGCCGGCGTTTGGCCTCATCCAAGTCGAGGCGATGTCCCATCGGCCCGGCTGCGAGCAACCAGCAGACAAAGGGGCCGCCGGCAGGAACGCGGTCCAGATGAGCTTCCTCATAGAATCTTTCCAGCAACGCGGGAGGAAACATCGCTAGCGGAATGGGATCGCATCGCAGCACGTGGAAGCGTGCGTCCGCAAAGAACTGCTCGTATCGCAGCCAAGAGCGAGGGAAAATCCTGACGTCTTGCTGAGCGGGACCAAGTCGTGCGATCTGCTCCGCCTCAGGCGATTCAACTGGATCCCGTCCGTGAGTTTTCTCTCCGGCACCGTAGAAAAAATCGGGATTGAGCGTGCAGACAATAAAAGGCGTTCCCCGAGATCCGGTCTCCGCAACCCATCGCGTGATCGCGCCGAGAAGATCCCGGACGGCGGCAGCGTTCAGGTGGTCAAGTACCCGCTATACAGACGACCGCATCGTACACTGCCGGTCTCGTCGTGGGTGCTTCGGCATCATGGCAGACGCCCTGTCGAGGGAGCGGGCGCAGCCATTCGGGTTCGTGGTCAGGGCTGGCGTCGGTGAGGTCACCCTTGAGCGATCGGAGGGCGCCGCGCCTGGACCGCCTGCGCTTCGCCCTGCTCTCCGCCATCTCGACCAGTAGATGACAGCCGTCGACGCTGGTCACATCAGCGCCGCGATCGGCAAGCCAGTGACCAAGATATGCTTCACCGCCTCCAAGGTCGAGCAACCGAAGGCCCGTGAGATCTGGCTGGTGTTCTTCCAGAGACTGCGCCCAGGCGCGGGCCAAGATGTCCTGGTTGCATTCCTGGGCTGCTGGGTCCAGCTTACTAAGCAGAGTGCCCAGCAGCCAATAGGTGTTGTGGCCTGCACTGGCTGAAATTGTACCCAGGTTTTTGCTGTCCAGAGATCTTTGCTTGTGGATGGCCATAAGCGTGCCGAGAATGAACGGCTTCACGATCGCTTGTTGAAATATATCGCCGTACTCGGACACCGCGTTGCTCCACGCATGCGCGATCTTCTCGTCGAGCCAGTCTTCAAGCATGGTCGTTGCCCATCTCGCGAAGGCGAAGCCGAAACAGTTCACCCGCGCTTCGCTGCACTGAGAGCCGCGTCTTGTCTGGCGGGTTTGCAAATAGGGAGAGCGAGAGTTTTCCGCCTCTGCATGTTGCAACCCGGTGCACGGTCGACGGCAATTCGCCCCCTGTCGCCTCGGCGAGCATATCGCCCACAAAGACGATGGCGCGCCCCGGCGGAACAATCACATCCATCCAATCTCCGGAGCGGCTTCTTACCTGAAGCCCGGAGTCCGTCGCCGGCGGCAGTAGCGTCAGTAAATCTATATCGGTGTGCGGCGCGGCAAAGGGTTGCGCGCCTGCTGTCGGACTTCGGTAGTGCGCAATGCGAAGCACTACGCGGCAATCGTCAGCGAGCATACGAGAGAGGATGCCGCCCCGGCCGAGGGATGCGTCGAGAGCGCTTAGGCATATGCCCGCAGCGTTCCGGAGAGTCTCGAAGGCTGCCCAAGTTAAGCCGGCCACGCTAGATGGCACTGGATGCCCTCGCATCACATGGAAGAACTCCTTCGAGTCCGGCTGGTCAGCGCCAACCGCTCTCTCGGCGAGCCAGGGAAAGTAGCCGTTCAGGGCGCCGGCCGGCGCCCTGAACAAAGTCGCTTCGTCGCTCTCGAAGAAATTCCTCCAGCCCTCATAGAGAGCGTCCAGGAAGTGCTCGTCTAGAGCCGGAACGTCACACGCGCCGACGCCATGGTCGCGAACTCGTCTCAAGAATTCAGTCAGATCCATAGCAACATGATCCAAACTGGCACGCGAGGGTCAGTGAAAAATCGCCGGGGTTCTTTCCCTTCTCCGCCGGGCCCAGACCACGCTCCATCCTATGATCCTATGCGGTTCTGTCAGCCTTTCATGCCCAGGCCTTCGGCAGGCACACCAGCCTCGTTTTTGTCTACGCCGTCAGCATGCTAAGCGCGATGGCGGTTCGCAGCATATGCTGGAATGACCGTGTCCTGCACGCCAACGAGGTGGGCACCTCGCGGGGCGGTGCGGATCTTCAAGACCTATGGCCAGGACGCGGGAGAGCTCCAGCAAGAACCCCTACCGGCGGGCGCGCCACGTCCGCGGATGTTCCGCAGGCGGAGGGCGCCTCCAAGCCGATGCGCGAGTCCCGCAGGGAGAGGCCGACGATCACGGCTGGAATTGCTCGCCACGGCAAAGTGGAGAGCCGGGTTATGATTAGCAGCCGGTCGCCCTTGTACATCTGGATGCGCGAGAACTTTGCCGAGCTGTCCGCCGCCTTTGGAAAGGATCGGCCGAACTGGACGGCGCTGGTCGAGGCGTTCAGCCAGGCCGGCTGCCGTCGAGGTCTCCAAGCGAGTGCTGCCGGAGACCGCCCGCAAGACTTGGCAGACGGTCAAGAAGGACGTTGGACCATCCACGCGTTCGCCGGGCCATCGCTTGCCGGCACCGCGGGAGCCGGATGGCCGAAGCAGGCCGCGTCGAGGTCGGGCGGTCGATCTCCAGGTCGACGAAATGCCAGGGCGGGTGAGCCTGTAGCGCTGCGGCTGCTGAGGCCGGGGCGAACCCGGGTTAAGTCACCGGGCCGCGACGAGGCGGCTAGGTCAGGGTGATTTTCCATGCGCGCCCAGCTACCTTATTCCTCAAGCTGCCACCACAGGCTACCGAGCCGCAGCGCCGCATGCACGTCGATCTCCTCCACCACGGCGTCGGCAATCGGTGTCGCGCCGGCATGCGTGGTCGCCGGCAGTGCCTTCGCCAGCTGGCTGGCGGCTGCCGCGACGCCGATCGAGCTGGTCAGCCCAGCCTCCCGCAACCGAAGTCGATCGGGTGGACCCAGCTGCCGTGCTGGTGCACGAGCCAGCCGGCGGCCTCACGCAGGGCGAGACGCGCCCGCAGGCCTTCGGCCACGGCTGGCGTCCAGTTGGGCATCGAGCCGAGCGAGTGCGCCGCTCGCGCGGCGAGCGACCCGAGCAGCGCCGTGGCGTCCGGCGGCGCGGCGTCGCGGTCCGAAATACCGCCCGCGCGCAACACCGCGCCCAGTCCGCCCAGCGCGTCCGCCGGCTCGTCCTCCCAGGGATGCCAGAACCACTCTTCCTCCTCGTCCTCCCCCTCCCCTGCCCCGGCCGGCATGCCGCCTGTCCTCGCCAACGTGCTGTTTCTCCATGCAAGAAAACCTGTTCTGAAAGCAACCAGCTATGTTGTTTTCGCATCTCCGGCAGTTTGCCGAACAACTTGCGTTAAGGGCGGCTAACAATACTTATATTTAGCAGGCAGTTTTTAGGAGAGCCACTTCGGCTGTTTGCCGAATTCTTCTAAGCTTTCTCCGATCTCATGTTATATTAACCGAGGTATGCTTGGCCGCTTGCGCGTCTAGCTCGCGTCTAGCCGAGTCACAAGACTGGTCATCGTGGACCACGTTTGTTGTGGCAACGAGCTTCACGTCGGCGTCGTGCCGGCGGCGGGTTTGGGTCGAGAAGGTCGAGCTGACGATCCGGCGTCCGACTCCCGCAGCCGCGTCGCGAGTTTCTACCGTACGCTGTCAAGCAAGGACCAGAACCCCACCTTGCGCGGGTGCTCGCGCCTGAGCCGCGCAATGAACGTGTCGTGGCTTTCCAGTCCGGCCTCGGAGTGGCCGGTCCGTGGATGGCTACCCCATTCCGCATCGAGAGATTCCTCCTATTTACAGGAGAGGCTGCATCCAGCCGACAACCGCGTCCAGGGCACTGGCGAGCAACTCCTTGTCCGTCCGTCCGGATCGCACCGGAACGTGGAAGGAGTGATTGGCGCCTTCAAGACGCCGAAGGCTCGCCAGCATTCCCAGCCGCTCCACCAGCGGCGCGAGCAGCCGCATCTCGGCCAGTGTGTCGCGCGTCCCCTGCAGGAAGAGCATCGGCACCTGCACGTCGGCGAGGTGCCGCGCTCGCTCATCGGACGGCTTCCCCGCCGGGTGCAGTGGAAACCCAAAGAAGACGAGGCCGCGAACGCCGGACAGCGGGCTCTCTGCCTGCGCTTGGGATGTCATGCGGCCGCCGAAGGACTTGCCGCCCGCGAAGAGAGGCAGGCCAGTGGCCAGCTTGGCGGCGTCATCCACGGCTGCCCTTACTGTGGCGCGCGCGACCGCCGGGCTGTCCGGCCGATTTGATCCTTTCTCTATGTAGGGAAATTGGTAGCGCAGCGTCGCCACCCCTCCATGGGCGAGGCCGTCCGCCACTGCCTCCATGAACCGGTGCGTCATGGCCGCCCCCGCCCCGTGCGCCATGACGTAACAGGCACAAGCCCGGTCCGGCAGAAGGAGCAGGCCGGAGACGGAAAGATCGGGGTTGAGGCTAATCCGAACGTCGCTTCGGCGCACGGCTCGTGTTCCCGATCTCATGTCGGTCGAGCTCACCTCTTGAACAACGCAAACAGGGATGGATCACGTTGATAGATCGCCGCCCCAACAAGCACGATCAGCGCGAAAGCGAATGATGCAATCACGCCGACGAATAAGTTCGGGAGCCACGTCGATCGGAACGAGGTGGCCGCCTTGATCTGGGCAGCAAGTTCTCTGACCTCGCCGAGAACGGACTCGCGAACAGCCTGCGCCATTGCTTCTTCGGTTCGGTCCGCCATGTAGGCGGTGGCTGCGAGGTCGAACGTGTCTGCGGCCGACCGCTTGATGTCCTCGAGGCGTGAAAGCGGCAAGCTGGCGATCCACTCGTCCACTTCGTCGGAGTTCGGAGGTCGGCCCTTCCGAGTTTCGAACAGCTCGACCCAGTCGTAGCGTTGGGACGCGTAGGCGGCATAGGCGAGGCTTGCAAGTTCGGGGCTAAGTTCTGGATCATCCCTGAAGTGGCGGAAGACCTCCCGATCATTGGATGGCATCTACTTTCTGGCGAACAGGCCCGTCTTGCGATTGGCCTCGCTCAAAGCTCGCTCGATCTTCGCCGTACGACGGGCCCGTAGGGTGGCAATCGCCTTCGTGCTCGCTCGTGCCGCAGCCTTCAGTTCCATGTCGCGGCCGCTGCGGCTCTCGCCGGGGCCGTCCTTCTTTGACGCGGTCATGTCTTCCCCTGTCAGGTCTGGCAGGTATGCCACACCGGAGCGTAGCTCAAGATGGCGAATCGGGGTGGTAGAGGCGAGGCTGTCACTCAAGCGCCGGCCCAGGACCAATGTGGGGCCTTCCCCGGTCCAACAAATGTTTCACCGATGAGGCGTGCCAGCGCGTGCCTCCCCTTGGCGTCCGCTCGCGCATGGCCTCCAACTGAGCGGCGATCTGCTGCAACGTCTTGTCCGGCGCGGCGGCGGAGATGGCCGAGACCAGCGTCACCAGCCTCTCGCTCGCCGGCCGGCGCGGTGCCGGGTCGAGAAGCTCGCGCTCGACGATGCCTTCCTCCGCCAGCCGTTTCACGGTGAGGCGCAGGCGAGCCGTCGTCCACTTAGCGCCCGATCGGTTCAGCACGCGCACCACGTCGCCCCAGGGCTGCTGAGGCCGCATCCGGCGCACGGTCGGCAGCCATTCATCCAAGCTGGCGAGGAAACGGTCGAGATGGACCTTCCGCATCGCCGCGCTCGCCTTCCTGATCGCCTCCGGGTCACGGGCGGTCAGTCCGGGGTTGCCCCCTACCCTGCCCCGCGTTCGCGCTGCCCTCAGCCCGGCTTTCGTCCGCTCGGAGATCAGCGCCCGCTCAAGCTGGGCGACGGCGCCGAGAACCTGAAGCGAGAACATCCCCTGCGGCGTCGTGGTGTCGATCGGGTCGCGCAGCGAGCGGAAATGCGCGCCCTTGGCTTCCAGTTGTTCGATGACGGCGAGCAAATGGGCGACCGAGCGGGCCAGCCGATCGAGGCGCACCACGACCAGGGTTTCGTCGGGCCGAATGCTGCGAAGAAGCTCGGCGAGCACGGGCCGGGACCGATCGGCGCCGGATGCGTGCTCCTCATGCACCTCGGCGCAGCCCGCGGCGCGCAACTCGTCTTTCTGCGGGTCGGTCCCCTGCTGGTCGGTGGAGACACGGGCGTAGCCGATGAGGCGAGGCATGCGGGTTTTTACAATATCGGGAGTGGGTGCGCTACGGACGTTTCATCTCTGCCCCGAGGCTTGATCCGCGCCGGTCTCGCCGCAAAACGGCCCCGGTAGGATGCCCGTGCCCGGTGAGTGCGCGTTTCGCCTCTCATGCAGGGAGCAATGCGAGTTGCCACGGTCCAGCGGTCAGGATTAAGCCCACTTTTTGACCCCAACCGGGAATATGGGTCAGCCAGCGTGTAACCCTCTGACGAATTTGCGGAGATGCGAGGGAAACCGCGGGTTGCTTTCAAAACGTCGGCCCAGGTCAAATGTGTCGGCACCTTCGACTGAGCTCGCCTCGGCTTCCTGCTCGCCACGATGAGCGGGATCTTCGCGGCTCTGTGCCGGCCGTGGTGGAGCCGCCGGCTCGGTTGTCTCCCGTGCGGCAGGAGGCGCGGGACCGCCCTGCTTCCCTCCCCTTCCGCTCGGCTGAGGCATTCTAACCGTCTTACGGTAAGTCAGTCATACGTCCGACGCTTCTTCGTCCCCTTCAGATCAGCCTCTGGCACCGGATAACCTGCCTCGGAGAAAACGCGGGCGATCAGCCTCCGCAAGCCGCCCTCCGGCTCCGCCGCGTGGGCAAGCGTTCGAGCAAAGCTCTTTGATGCCTTGAACGACATCATCAGCGATGGCTCAGCCTTCGCGGGGAGCTCGGGTGCTGGCGGCGGGACATAGGCCGGCTGCGGCGCGGTAGGTATCAACCTGGTTGCGAGCGGGCCAATGGTCGCCGCTATTTCGGCGCTCGATGGACGGGGCTCATCATCTTCGGGCTCTTCGATTCGCTTCGGCTTGAAGCTCATGCTGCCTTCCTCGCCGGCTTGGCTGGGATAGCCTTAAGAGCGACCAACTCGCCGACCATATTTGCAGCCTGCCCTCCCACCTTCCCGGTGAGAGGCACCCTCCCCGACAGCGACAGCTTGCCAAAGTCGGACAGATCGCTCAGGTGCTGCTCGATCAATGGCAACTTTGCTGCGTCCAGGTCGCCGAGAACCGCCCGTTCGACCAAGCCGCGCGGATTCCAACGAGAACGGACGATCCGAAGCGGTATCTTCCTGTTCCCCGCCTTCCCGAATGCCTCCACCTGCCGGGCCGTCCGCATCGCCTCCACGGCGCTGGCGCGATCCGGCATAACGGGAATGAGCACGAGGTCGGCGGTGCCGGCGGCGAAAGCTGCCGTCGTGTTTCCGAACCCAGCCGTGTCGATCAGCACCACGTCGAAGGCTGCAGCCTTTGCCTGGGCGGCATCGACGATCTCCTCTTGCCGGATCTCGCAGGTACAGTCGATCGGTGGTCCCTCATACAGCTTGTGCCATTGGAAGTAGCAAGCGTTCGGATCGGCGTCGATGACCGCGACGCTATACCCGGCCCCTGCCAAGTTACCGCTTAAGATCATGATGATAGCGCTCTTCGAGCAGCCACCCTTGCTCGACGAAACGGTGATTATCCGTCCCATGCTCCGCTCTCCGAAGAGACGGTATGACGATCTTACCGTCCAATGTCTGATAGTGTTAATCTAAACCATGTATGAATCGCAATACCGTATGACGCACAGTCTTGTCATACGGTAACCCGGACGCGCCAAAGGGCGGATACGGTAGGACCGTTTTACAGTAACCCGGCATGACCCGTACGACAGAGAGATGAGCGGGCGAGTATGACGTAGGGACCAGAATACGGTATGACCCAATCTGCGGCGTCAAAGCTGTGCGGACAAGGGCGTCCGACGGTATGACGACCTACAATATGACGTATGACGAAAAGTTGCGGGAGGGCGGCGGCAGAGGCGGAAATCCCGTGCGGTCCTGCAGGCTCTCCATGGGCGGGGCGCCTAGCAGGGCAGGGGCCTTTCCCCGCGAAGAGAAGCCGCCCTGCGCCTGGTCGACCTGAGCGACCGCCCCAAACCCCCCGACGATGATCCGGAGACCGCGGAATACAAACCCTATGCTCCGCGCGAGGTTGCCTGGCGCCGGGGTATTTAGCCGCCCTTAACGCAAGTTACGCGGCAAAGTCCCGGAGTAGCGAAAGCAACAGGGCTGGTTGCTTTCAGAACATGTTTTCCGGCAAGGGAAGTCAGCAGGTTAACCGGAGCCGGCCGCATGCAGACTGGGGCAGGGGAGAAGGAGGACGAGGACCAGGAGGAAAACTGGTTCCGGCATCCCTGGGAGGACGAGCCGGCGGACGAGCCGCCCGAAACGGGTCCGGCGCCACGAGCCGGCGGGTTCCAGGAACCCGCCACCGTGCTGGACGCCGAAGCGCTTTTGTTGCCCCTGGCCGGGGCCAGCGCCGCGCTCGCCCGGCTCGACGCTCGATTGGAGACCGCCGATCCCGCTGTAGGGGAAGGCCTGCGGGCGCGCATAGCGCTGCGCGAGGCCGCCGGCTGGCTTGCCCACCAGCACGCCACCTGGGTCCACCCGATCGATCTCGGCCTGCGGGAGGCCGGGCTGACCGGCTCGCTCATCGCCGCGGCGATGGCCGGCCGACTGCGCGACGCCCTGCCGGCCACGACGCACGCGGGCGCGGCGGCGGCAGACGCGATGGCGTCCGCGGTGGCGGAGGATCGCGCCATTGCCCAGGCGCTGCAGCTCGGCCGGCTATGGCGGCGGCTGGCCGAGCACCGCAGCTGGGCGCCACTCGCGGAGACCGCGTCGTTACGCCAGCTGCTGGCGCAACTGGGCGACCACGCGCAGACCGAGGACGGATTGGCGGACTGGCTCGGCCGCTTCGCCAGCCGTCGCGCCGCCGCGTCCAGCGCGGCCGCAGGGGGCGCATTGCCGGCCCTGGTGCTGGCCGCGCAGGCGGCGCAGGCGTGGCCGGAGTGGCAGCACCCGGAGGAGGGGAGGGGAGATCGGCTGGCTACCGCCGCCGTGTTCCTGGCCGCCTGCATCTGGCGCTGGTCCGACGCGACGCCGGCGATCGCGCTGCCCATCTGGTCGGCAACGCCGCGGCAACTCGACTCCCTGGCCCTGACGACCGGGCCCCTCTGGGTGGCGGACTTCCTCGGCGTCATCACCGACGCCACCCAGTGCGCCGGGCAGGAGCTCACCCGTTTGCAGACCGCCGCCGAACGGGCCGCAACCCTGCGCCGCACCGCGCGCTCGCAGCTGCCGGCCGCCGCTGTCCTTGCGCTGCGGCTTCCCGTGCTCACGGCTCGCGGCTTGGCGGATCAGCTCCGGATCAGCCCGCAGGCGGCACTCGGCCTGCTCAAGGAGCTGGTCGCCGCCGGCGTGCTGCGCGAGGCAACGGGCCGAGCATCCTGGCGCGCCTTCGTGGTGGCTTGAGCGGTGGCGCGCATGGCTGCCGAGCATCAGCCCCGGCGGCGGCATGGGTGCGATATCGGCGTCCCAGCGGCCCGATTAACCTGAAAGGAGCAAAAGAGGGCAGGACAGGGGAGAACGAGGCTAGGCCATGGAGGCTGGCGACAAAACCTCCCGCTCTGGCCTCTTTGGCAACCCACCCCCATCTATGCTGCGTTGCACCATAGCCAACGGCAAAGTAGCCGGGGCGGGCGGGCCAGTGGCTCGTCAAATGCCGTGACCGGGGACGACTGGAACACCAGCGGCATCGCCCACACTTCTGTTGCAGAGGCACCGGTTGATCATTTTCGACCGCCCCGGCTTCGGTTACAGTGAGCACCTGTGCGCGCGTTCATGACGCTGCCCAACGCCGCCAATGGTGGCTTGCAGGGTCTGCAGCAGAGCATGACCGGGCTCATCGGGGGCGTCATGCGGAACCAACCTGTGCGCCACGCAGGAGCTGTTCCAGATCGCCCCCCCGGGCGCTCTGGTCGAGCTGCAGCAGCGCTTCGCGCGAGTATCTGGATGCGCTGATGCCCGGTCAGGTTGGCCGACCACGAAGTGCGTTGCGCCACCATGCTGCTTGCTTTCCAGCACAGCCACTATCTCGCCGCACGGGGATGATACGGACACGTGATCCGCACTTCCGATCTCAGACACCCGGCAGCATGACGCTGTTCCGTCCGGCACCGGTAAACCCATCTGGCCTCCGCACTCGGCGTCGAGGCCATCCGCGCCGAGCGCAGCGTCTACTTCTCCCCGCTCGCCGACCTCATCGACAGCCTGGCCAAGGCGCCGTGCTCACGCGGGTTACTCTACGGATCGATGCGCAACAGATGCGCCCGCACCTCGTCTAGCTCGCGCTGGCTGGTCGCAAGCCGCTGCTGGGCAAGGGCGAGGGCGGTCGTGTCCCGGACAACGCAGCGCTCGATATCAGCCTGGTGATCAAGGAGCGCGTCGAGTTCAAGGTCGTCCGGCATGTTTGGTGCCTCTGCCGAAGAGAAGGCCGGGCATGAGCCCGGCCGCTAGTGCTAGTGAGCGAACCGGCCGCTAGTGCTAGAGAGCGAACCGTAAGTGCACCGAGCCCTCGGGAATAAAGCCCGGCCGCAGTTGCCCGGTAGCAGCGCCGATCTACATACGGAACCCACCGACCCGGTCGCCTCACGGCGAGTTGTGGCGGTGTCATGATCGTGTTCGCCGGGCAGGGAGCGCCGTGCGTTGCATGATGCACTGACAGCGGGACTTTCCCGTGCCGAAGCCCGATCCCCTGTTGAACAATCCCGCAAGCTCATTGAGCGATCGCGGCGGTTGATCGAATTGAGCAGAATCGAACGGGCTCACACAGCCGTTATTATCGCTGAGAGCCGGAAGGCCTTGGAGCGGTCCCGGAAGCGAGGCGCCGAATGACTGCGCGATCCCGCTGTCTCCATCGCCGTTGACAGGGGACCACGGCAATGACATCCGCCGTCGGTGTGACCCAGCCCCATAGCAACGACAATCCACCCCCGCCGCCCGGCAGTCCCGAGGCACGCGCGGCGGGCTGCATCTGCTCGCCGAACCAGAACCGCAATGGCCAAGGGTAGAATGTGCCGGGAAAGGGCAGGGTGTTCGCCTCGCTGTACCTGGTGCCCGGTTCACGGCATCTGCCAGGTGATCGAGGCGCTGCAGACTCCAAACGCCGAAACCGACATAAACTATGTCGGTTCTATGCACGCGCCCGCCGTTCGTCCTTGTACGCGCCTACCGGCACGCTGAGCACGGCCAGCAGATCCTTATCGGGCAAATCCTCGGTGCAGCCGGCCACGGGAGCAAGCCGCAATGATGCCCTCGTAATGCACTCGGTGCATCCCAAGGTCTGGCTTGAATAAGCGAGAGAGATTCAGGTGATGCAGACTGGGCAGCGGCGGGCGGCAGCGCGGCAGCACGCGGGTGGGTTTCGATCAGGTCGAGCAGGCGGGATTCGATTGGACGGCGCATGTCGAGTGTTCCTCGGTTAACCGAGGGCCAGGGCGCGGCACCCGCACGGCAAAGCTCTCCCGCCGCAAGTCAGGGCTTGCAAAAAGCACGGAGAGAAGGGAGAATCTGGTTCTCAGGACAGATTATCCCGGCTCTGCCGGAATTTGGGGGCCGCCTTCGGGCGGCCTTCGGTTTTAGGTCTGGGTCATTGGCTCCTATGCGACTCGCTGGCACGGCACCGGCGATGCCAGCCAGTTCGGATGGAACTCGCCAAGGGGCAAAGCGCGAAATCTCTGACCGGGAACGGACAGACGCAAGCGGCTACCAGGCGGTGACACACGCCTGCTCTCTTGCGGAGGTAAGCAGCCAGTCTTCATCAGTCGGTGTTGGCTCCGGTCGGCTGCGACGCTCTGAGTGGCCCTCTCGACTTCAGCGGAACTTCCGGCGGCTTGCTCGTGCTGGCTGCCCCAGCACCCAACTTTTATACCGCACAACATAATCACTTATAGCATATCTTATGCGCACGCTCGGGAGCCATGCAAGGATCCGATCCGGCCCGATCCCAGCTTACCCCCGACGCGGTGTGGAGACGCAGGACCCAGCGGTGTTTTGCCAGGAGGGGCTACTCCCGGGCGCACCGCTACACGTCTGGGCATCTGAAAGCGCGGGTCTACCGCGAATACGGCATCCCGCGCGGGGTGCACCACTACGAGATGGACCACCCGGTCCCGCTCAGTCTTGCGGCGCGGACGTCGCACCAACTCTGGCACATACCGCGACACGCATCCCCCCACGGGCCGGATTTCATGATCAAGATCGAGGCCGTGGCGGCCACGTGAGACTGAGCGACTTTGGCTGAGGAAACTCACGCCGGCAGCAAAGAGGCATGCGCCGGCCAAGCACCACGAGTGCGGCGGGCAGCACGTCCAGCACCGCGGCAACCAGCAGCGGGAGGCCACAGCGACCCGAAGCGTCGTGCAGCACGCCGTACAAGCCCGGTCCCATCGCCGCGGCAAGGCTGGATGCCGCGCGGGACGCCAAGCTGACTGACCGCGGAACCCGGCCCGGCGCGGGCATGCGGACACTCCAGAAGGTCCCATGCTCCCCTGACGATGGCTGCCGGGCCGAAACCTTCTATAAGACCGGTCGCCATGTCCCTCCTGCGCCGCTTCGCCAGCTACTACCGCCCGCACCGCAAGCTGTTCATGCTCGACTTCGGCTGCGCCGTGCTGTCCGGCCTGCTGGAGCTCGCCTTCCCGCTCGCCGTCCGCGTCTTCGTCGACCGGCTGCTCCCCGGCCGCGACTGGCAGCTCATCGCCCTCTGCGCATCCGGGCTCGTCCTGCTCTACCTGCTCAACACCGCCCTGATGGCGATCGTCACCTACTGGGGCCACGTGCTCGGGATCGCGCTCGAGACGGAGATGCGCCGCCGCGCCTTCGCCCACCTGCAGCGCCTGTCCTTCTCGTTCTACGACGAGCAGAAGACCGGCCACCTGATCGCCCGCGTCACCAAGGACCTCGAGGACATCGGCGAGGTCGCCCACCACGGCCCGGAGGACCTGTTCATCGCCGTGATGACGTTCGTCGGCGCGTTCGTGCTGATGTTCGCCGTCAACGCCGGCCTGGCGCTCCTCACCGCCGTTGTCGTGCCGCCGATCCTGTTCCTCGCCATCCGCTACGGCAACCGCATGACGCAGAACTTCCGGGCGATCTTCGCCGGGATCGGCGCCTTCAACGCGCGGGTCGAGGAGAACATCGGCGGCATGCGCGTCGTCCAGTCCTTCGCCAACGAGGCGCACGAGCGGCGCCTGTTCGCCCGCGAGAACGACGCCTACCGGCGCACCAAGCTGCAGGGCTACCGCCTGATGGCGGCGAGCACGGCGCTGACCTACCTTTCGATGCGCGCGACCCAGATGCTCGTCATGGTCGCGGGCACCTGGTTCGTCCTGCACGACCAGCTGACGCCCGGCGGCTTCGTCGGCTTCCTGTTGCTGGTCGGCGTGTTCTTCCGCCCCGTCGAGAAGATCAGCGCCGTGCTGGAGACCTATCCCAAGGGGATCGCCGGCTTTCGCCGCTACTGCGAGCTGATGGACACCGAGCCGATGCTGGTCGACCTCCCCGGCGCCCGCCCCGCGCCGCCGCTCGCCGGCGACATCGTGTATGACGCCGTGACGTTCGGCTACGACCCCGGCTCGCCCGGTGCTGCGCGACGTCAACCTGCGCATCGCGGCGGGCCAGACCGTCGCCTTCGTCGGCCCGTCCGGCGCCGGCAAGAGCACGCTCTGCGCGCTGCTGCCCCGCTTCTACGACATCCAGGGCGGCCGCATCACCATCGACGGCATCGGACATCCGCGCGATGACGCTGGAATCGCTGCGGCGGCAGATCGGCGTCGTGCAGCAGGACGTGTTCCTGTTCGCCGGCACGCTGCGCGAGAACATCGCCTACGGGCGTCTCGGCGCGAGCGAGGCGGAGATCCTGCAGGCCGCCGGCCGCGCCCGCCTGGCCGGGACGATCGCCGACCTGCCGCAGGGGCTGGACACGGTGCTCGGCGAGCGCGGCGTGAAGCTCTCCGGCGGCCAGCGCCAGCGCGTGGCGATCGCGCGCATGTTCCTGAAGAACCCGCCGATCCTCATCCTCGACGAGGCGACCAGCGCGCTCGACAGCGAGACCGAGCGCGCGATCCAGCAATCGCTGGCCGAGCTCGCTGCCGGCCGCACCAGCCTCGTCGTCGCGCACCGCCTGGCGACGATCCGCGACGCCGACCAGATCGTCGTGGTGGACGGAAGCGGCGTCGTCGAGCAGGGCCGCCACGGCGAGCTGCTGGCGGCGGGCGGCGCGTATCGCCGCCTGCACGACGTGCAGTTCGGCGCCTGACTGGCTTCAGGACTGCGCCGGCACCGCTTTCCGACAAGCCAGAGAGGAAATGGCTCAGCGCAGCGCCTGGTTCAGCACCATCGCCAGCCGGCAGCCCGCCTTTGCGAGCTGCTCGGCGGCAACGGCGGTCGCCGTGCGCTGGTAGCTTGAGTCCAGCTGGAACGCCGGCTGGTCGCGCTCGTCCGTCGTCGGCTCGCCGACCTGGTAGGCGACGTCCCGCGCCAGCGCGAACGACTCCATCGCCCAGTCCGCGGGCGTGCCCTGCATCCACCCGTCGCACTGATCCCTGAACCGCTGATCGAGCGAGGCCGCCACCTGCGCCGGATCCTTGCCCAGCCGCCGCACGACATCGGTGTCCCAGTAGGCGTGCAGCGGCCGCGCGACCGTGCGCTTGTTGAACAGCACCAGCACGCCGTTGCCGCCGCTGTCGTGGTTGTCGGCCGCATGCAGCGGCTGATGGATGTCGCCCACCAGGTGCAGGACGAACTTGAAGGCGATGGTCCGCTCCGGCGCACCGGGGGGCAGGTTGCCGAGCTCGGCCGCGAACGCCTCGATCCGGTCGACGACGCACGCGTTCGCCGGGCCCTCGCTCGCCGGCACCGCGGGAGCGGGATGGCCGAAGCAGGCCGCGTCGAGGTCCGGGTGGTCGATCTCGAGGTCGACGAAGTGCCAGGCGCGGGTGAGCCGGTAGCGCTGCTGCGAGGTGTGCCGGTCGCTGTCGCGGAACTTGTCGGCCCAGGTCGCCCGGCTGGCGATGTCGGGCTCGGTGAGCGTGTCGGTGTCCGCGCGCAGGATCGCGTCCACCCTCTCGCGCACCGTGGGCGTGAGATGGGCATAGGCGATCAGGGCGATGATCCGGTGCCCTTCGTCTCCCCAGGCCAGGGCCGGGGCAGGGGAGAGCACGGCCATGCCCGCCAGCATGATCGCGGCCAGCCGGGTGAGGCCGCGGTGCCAAGCATGGCCGCTGAAGCCAGGGCGACACCGAGCCGGGGCGCCGGGCCGCGACGAGGTGGCTAGGTCAGGGTGATTTTCCATGCGCGCGGCCCGAACGGGCTTCCTGGACTGGCCTGGACAGAGGCTGGCGGCTTGCCGCACTGGGCGCAGCGCAGCCGCGCCACGACATGGCCGAGGGTCATGCGGCGGCCGCGCTCAAGGGCGATGTCAGCGATGGGAACACTGCGCGGGTAGGAGCGGCAGGGGCATCGCACGAGAAGGTTCCACTCGGCAAGGTCGCCCAGCCGTGCCGCAAGGAGGGCGGGTCTGGTCGGAATGACGGGCGGCACCGCACCAGAGTGCCGCATCCCGCAGAAGAGAACAATACAAGAACATCGCCGGTTCCGTCCGATGCCTCTGATGTGAGACGGTCCTCAACGTCTCACGAAGGGCTCAGCGCAGAGGCGCCCATGGTCACATCTCGCCTGTCGCCGGCTGGCTGGCAGCATCAGCCGAACAGTCGCGGTGTGTCGGGGCGCTTGGCCTTGCGGGACTGGCGAGCGTCCTGCGGCTTGACGGCGTTTCGCAGATCGCGCGCCTCGGCTTGCTCGTCTTCCACGCCGGCCGCCTTGGCGACAAGGAGGGCGACTGCGGCGCGCAAGGGGACGGAAAGACTGCGGTAGTTGTGCAGCAAGGCTTCCTCGTCGGGGGCGAGCAGGCCAAGCTCCCCCTGCGGCTCGACAAGCAACTCCGCCAGCACCAGATCGCCGGGCTCCAGGCCGAGCAGGTATTCCTCGCTCGTGTCGAGCGCGGCGCAGAGCCCGCGGAGGAACCTGCCGCCGGGGATTGGCCCGCGGCTCTCCCGGAGACGTTCGGTGGTGCCCAGTGGCAGCCCGACTTTCGTGTCCACCTCCTCGGGCCGGAGCCCGAGCGCATCGGGCGTCGCTCAATGCGCTCCGCCACCTCGCTGCTCACGTCCATCCGGTGCTCCTGCGATCAGATAAGGCCTCCGCCACAGGCGTCCTTTTGACGCGCCAGAGGCCCGCTGCCGCATAGCAGCTATGGATGCACAGCATCGACACGAACCCTGAGCTGGGTCCGGTCATGCTTTTCGCGATCGGTCGCGCGAAGCTGACCGGCCGTGCCAAAGGGCAACGAAGGCTAGCTTGGCGGGTTTTCCGCTGGCACAGGTCGGTCGGGCTCGATCCCGAGTTCCTGCCGCAGGTGGCGGAACCTGACCGGATCAATGGCCCGGCGGTCGAGGACAAGGAGGCGCAGCTCCTCGGTTCCCGCTGCGGTGAAAAAAGCCCGGAAGCGATGCCGCATCGGCCGGATTTCGACCAGACCACGATCGATCATGCCCTGCATTGCAGGTGGGATCTTGGGCTGTCCCGCCCGCTCGCCGGCCCGCCAGGTGCGCAGCAGGATGCCGTCGGCGACGCTGGGGAAGGTGCCGAAGAACTGGCCAAAGGCATGGCGGACCAGGTCGCGTTCCTTGGCGGTGAAGGAAGCAGCAGGCAGGGTCTGATCGCGGGTCATGGGCGGAATATCCGGCAGCGAGACCTCAGCGCGCTCCGGAAGAACGCAGTCGCATCATAGTCTTCTATTGATTTTCTCGACCGGCATGTCAAGAGTCGCCCTCGTGACGTGGGGCATGTGTTTTACATCAACTTCGGGGATTGGTGTAATCGAATGTGGGGTTTTGAGATGGAAGAAGTGTGCCTAAATCAAGCTATTACTGACTTTCGCCAGCATCTCAAAACCCCACACTGATCTTTTTGACGGGCGGCGGCGAGGGGTGAAGCAGGATATGATCCTCTTCGACATCGACCTCTGCCTCCGGGTACGCTGCGACTGCCTCTGCTAGAGATTGCAGGAAGCGCGGCTTCCACTGCCAAATGTTACGGTATGTGCCGCCGAACTGCTGATGCAGGTCGCGCCAGCCGATCGCCGTACGTCGATCCAAATGATGCAGCCGGTACGCCAGCCAGACGTAAATATCGAGCGCGGCGGAGCTGTCCTTCAACTGCTGGATTGCGGCGTCGAGAATCGGCACCGGATGGCGGCGGAGCTGGTCGAAGAAATCAGCATCAAGCAGCACACGGTCTTCGAAGAGAGAGTCCTGCCGAGGAGCACCGCGACCTCGGTCATGAAAGAATAGGCCTGTGTTGATGATATTCCGCTTGCCCGTCACCGTCGCCGAACGGTCGCCGCCTGTGACCCAGAAGAATTGCATCGAGCAATGAGTGATACGTCGGGCCTGCTCGCGTAACCCTGCTGCCGTCTCACCCCCGATCGAGATACCCATGCGCCCCATCCATTCGCGCATCGACCGTCCCAGGCTTACTTCACGGCTTTGAGTAAGGATCGCCTGAGTTTGCAGATAGATCAGGATCAGGCGCGCCCGGGCGCCGTAAGGAACACCGGCGAAGTGGAGCGATCCGTCCTCTCGACGAGCACGGCCAGGCTCGACCAGGAGGGTCAGCGGCCCAACGGTACGTTGCCAAGGTTCGTCATCAGCGAGCTTTCGATGCGGTAGCGATGTTAGGCAAAGACCAGAATAGCTGTAGCCGATCCGCCCCTTCTCATCGCCTAGGACTTCGCCGGCAATTCTCACTAGCGGAATTTCGGGAGGATCGACCATCTGCCGAGCACTGGCGCGACCATGATGCAGAACTAGTTGCCGCACCCCTTTTGCCGCGTCTGCCATCCCGTGAGCTCCAAATCACCAGTGCGCGAGGCAAGAGTGAGGGCATTTGTCCACTTGGTCAACGTGGGGTTTTGAGATGCGAGCTAGTTGAAGATAGTTGTTCTTATAGTTGTAAGTAAATCGCAAAACCCCACGGGAAAACCCTCTTTTTATCGCAATACCCCACGTCGGGCTCTCAAGATCCCACAGCCAATTCCCCGGGCTGGGGACAAGTTCGTGGCTGCATGAAGGCCTGTGCGCCACGCTGCGGACCAACGACGGCCAAGTGCGGTCACAGCAGTCTCGGTCCCGCCTGAACAGCAACAGCGCTGGACTCGGTAGTCCGGCTGACGGCGATGCGTTGGGCAAAGACCGCGCCGGCCCGTTCGCCCGCTTTCAGCTAGCGTGATGGGCTCATTGTCGGAGTCGGCGAGCACGCATAATCACAAGGATTGACCGCACCGGTGATCTTGGCCCTCGGATCGAGGTCGTCCCTTGAGGGTGTGGCTCGCCCTGTCTCGCCCAACGACCGCGCGGCGGGTTCTGCCCCGGAGCTATGGCGAGGGCAGCGAGCCGGAGCGCAGCGGAGCAGACGCAATATGCGTCGCTGGCACGACGCGGGGTTGCGAGGGGGAAACCGAAACGATAGCGTCCCGGCATGGCGATCGCCTTCGCCCGCGCCCGCTACGTCTCCCGCAGCTCCGGCGGCAACGCGGTGTGCTCGGCGGCCTACAACGCTCGCGCGGCGATCGAAGCGGAACGCACCGGCGAGCTGTTCTCCTTCCGCCACCGCGACGCCCCCGAACATCACGAAATCCTGTTGCCCGAAGGCGCGGACGCCCGCCTCGCCGACTGCGCGGCGCTGTGGAACACGGCCGAAGCCGCCGAGCGGCGGAAGGACAGCCAGGTCGCGCGCGAGCTGGTGCTGGCGCTGCCGGCCGACCGGGAACTCTCCACGGACGACCGGGTCGAGCTGGCCCGCAGCTTCGCCGCCGAGCACTTCGTGTCCAAGGGCCTGGCGGTGCAGCTCGATGTGCACGCGCCGCACAAGGACAGGGGCGAAGGAGAGAGCGCCTTTGCCGAGGGCACAGGTGGGACCTGGGCCACCGGCGGCGACCACACCAACTGGCACGCCCACCTGCTGGTCACCACGCGGCGGCTCGACGGCGACGGGTTCGCGGCCCGGAAGGCGCGCGATCTCGATCCCGAGGTGCGGAAGGCTGGCGTTCGTACCCTGGTGACAGATGCCGAGGCCTGGGGCGAGACGTGGCGGGCGCACCAGGACTGCTGGTTCCAGGAGCATGGCATCGCGCTGCGAGTGGACGCGACGGCCGCGCACCCGGGCGAGCACATCGGTCCGGTGCGGATGCGCAAGGTGGACTCTCCCGCCGTCGCCCGCGCCGAGGCGCTGCGCACTGCGAACGAGGCGGCGGCGCGGGACCCGGAGCAGGTGCTGGCGGCGCTGACCCGCAACAACGCCACTTTCAGCGAGCGCGACCTTGACCGCTACCTCCTCAAGCACCTCGGCCTCGGGCCGGACCGGACGCCCGATTCGGAGGCGGCGCGCGATATCGCGGCGGCGAAGGCGGCGGCGCTGGGCCACCGCGACGTGCTCGCCCTGCACGACCGCGAGACCGGCGAGGCGGCCGGGCGGTTCACGACGCGGCAGGTCCGGGAGCAGGAGCGGCACGCGCTGGCGGAGGGGGCGGCGGTGGCCGGCGCCCGCCACCACCGGGGCGTGGACGCCCGGCACCAGGAGGCGGCGCTCGCCTCGCGCGGCTTGCGCGACGACCAGCGCGCCGCCTTCGAGCACGCGGTCTCGGCCGGCGGCCTGAAGCTGGTCGAGGGAAGGGCAGGGACAGGGAAGAGTTTTACCCTCGCCGCGGTGCGGGACGCATACGAGCGGGCCGGGCACCGTGTCGTTGGATTGGCCCCCACCAACGCGGTGGCGCAGGACCTGAAGGGGGACGGGTTCCGCGAGGCAGGGACGGTCCACTCGGCCCTGTTCGCGATCAAGAACGGCCGCAGCCCCGGCGGGGAGCGGCCTGCCGCCTGGGATAGGCGGACAGTGCTGGTGGTGGACGAGGCGGCGATGCTGGACAGCCGGGTGACCGGCGAGCTGCTGGCCGAGGCCAAGGCTGCCGGCGCGAAAGTGGTCCTCGCCGGCGACGACCGCCAGCTCGCCTCCATCGAGCGCGGCGGGCTGTTCACCGAGCTGCGGCAGCAGCACGGGGCGGCCGAGATCACCGAGGTGACGCGCCAGAAGGTGGACTGGCAGCGGCAGGCGGCGCGCGACCTGGCCGAGGGCCGGTTCGACGCCGCGGTCGCGGCATTCGACCGGCACGGGGCGGTGGCGTGGACGGCGGATCAGGAGTTCCGCGCGCGCTGCGCTCGTCGCGAAGTGGAAGGCGGACAGCGCGGCCGACCCGCAGGCGAGCCGGTTCGTGTTCGCCTACACCAACGTCGATGTGTCGCAGCTCAACGCCGAGCTGCGGCAGGTGCGGCGCGACCGCGGCGAGCTGGCCAGCCCGGACGTGATGCTGGCGACCAAGCACGGCGAGATGGCCTTCGCGATCGGGGACCGGGTGCAGTTCACCGACACTGCCAAGAAGCTCGGCATCCACAACGGCAACGCCGGCACCGTCACCGGCCTGGACGCGGCGACGGGGCAGGTGCGGGCGCGGCTGGACGCGCCGGCAGGCAGGGAGGGGCTGATCGTCGCGTGGTCGGCATCGGAGTTCGACGGCTTCCGGCACGGCTACGCGGGGACGATCCACAAGGGGCAGGGCAAGACCCTGGACCACACGTACCTGCTGCACACGCACCACTGGCGGGCGGCGGCGAGCTACGTGGCGCTCACCCGGCAACGCGAGAGCGCACAGGTGTTCGTCAGCATCGAGACGGCGCGCGACGCCCGCCAGCTTGCGGGGCAGATGGGACGCGGCGAGGTGCGCGCGGCCTCGGTGGCGTGGGCCACGGCGGACGAACTGGCGCCGGAACTGCGGGCCAGGAACACGGAGACTGTCGCGGTCGAGGGAAGGGCAGGGGGCGTCGGAGGCGTCCCGCCCAACCAAGCGCCAGGGCGCAGGCGAGCGCGCCGACGATGCGAGAGCCGCAGCGTCCAGGAGGGGGCAGCGCACGGCGGCAGAGCCGGCCCAAGCCTGGCTTATCGCGCCCTACACGGACCCAACCGGGCAGGGGCGGGACAGCCTTGGTCGTAGCGCTACACCAGGCGAGGTCGCGGCAGCGGTGGCGGCGGACAGGGCGGTGCAGCGCGAGCGCGAGGCGCGCTGGAGCTACCTGCAAGGCGCCTACAAGGATCCGCATCAGGCGCACGCCACGCTGGACGAACTGGCCAAGCGCCAGGGGTGGACCAGTGCCGCGGCGCGGGTGGCGGCCGATCCCACGTTTTTGGGCGAGCTGCGGGGCAAGGAAGGCTGGCTTGCCGGCGGCAAGGCGCGCGGAGAACGGGAGATGGCCCAGCGTGCGGCCGGCGCGATCGGCCCGAGCCTCCTGCGCATCGGCGAGGCAGAAGGCAGGGCGGAGCGCGCCTACCGCAGCAGCGTGGAAGCGCAGCGCGCGGCCGACAGAACCGGCGTCCCGCGCCTGTCGATACAGGCCGAAGCGGCTCTCAGGGTGGTGGGCATGGCTCCGAACGAGCGGGTGCGTGGCGAAGCCTGGAAGACGGTGCAGGCGGACAGGCCGGTCGCGTCCGAGCTGCGGGCGTTTGGGGCGGCGGTGACCAAGCGCTTCGGCGAGGAGGGGGTGCGGCAGATGCTGCGGGCCGGAGGGGAACCAGGCGCGGCCGCTGCGGCATCGGTTGCGCCGGAGCAGCGGCGTGCCCTCGACGAGGTAGCCAAGCTGACCCTGATGTTGAAGACAGGCGAGCGAACCGGCGCCGTTCTTGCCCAGAACGAAACCGAAGGCGAGCGGCTAGGACAGGGTCGGGGGGCACGAATTTAGGCTCGCTTGCTGACGAACTTCGTAAGCTTCCCCGCCTCCGCCGCGCATGTGCCAGCACTCAAGTACGAGAGCTGATAGAGTTTTCTACGAAGTGCGAGGAGACTGCTGATTGGTCTGAGAACGCCCGGAATAAGGGCCTTCGATACGTGGAGGAAGCGGCTATGTCACGCCCGTCGTTGTTGTTTCATCTCCCATCAACACGGTCGGCCTCGATCTGCTGCGACCCGATTGCGAGGTCAAGGAGTTCCATTACGGCAAGGCGTCCGACGCCGACGTAGCGACAGCGCTCCGCGATGCCGATGCCGTCATCACCCGATTGGCCGCACCCGCGCCCACCTTAGCTTCTTGATGCCACAAGGCGTCGTGGGCGCAACAGACTGATCGGACTCCAGATTCGCAAATTGAGGGATGCAATGACAACATCTGATTTGGCTGATCGGTATCGGGCCATTCCGGTTGCCGTACTCAACGACGTGTTGGTCAAGGCTGGAAAGCCTCACCAGGTGCTGAACCAAGAGATCAGGGCGCTGGACGGCTTACCGCCGTTCGCGGGTCCGGCGTTTTGCGTCCGGGGCGAGCGAAAGATGGGAGGGCCCGGCCAAGAAGACCTCAGGTTCGAAATGTACCGGCGCTTTCGAACCGGCTCGGTCCTGGTCATCGCGTCGGGCGGTTACCGGCCGTCCGGGGTGTTGGGAGAGAACATGACAGCATCCCTGAAAGCGCGCGGATGCCGGGGCATCGTCTCCGACGGCGGCTACCGAGACAGGGAAAGCATAGCGGCGTCCGGTATCCCGGTCCGGGCAGTGTTCGTAACGCCGGTCAGCAGCGGCGGCAACTTTGCCTATGTCGAGCTGGACGTGAGCGTCTCGCTCCCAGGGCAGACCTCCTCCACCGTGCGCATCTCCGGGGGCGACATGGTGGTCAGCGACGGCGACGGCACGATCATCGTCCCCTCCCATGGCATCGAGACAATCCTGGAAGACGCTGAGAAAGTGATGACCATTGAGGATCGCACACGTGAGCTGATCCTCCGGGGGGAGGATGCGGAGGACGCCTACAAGGCCAACGATCGGTTCAGCCACATCCGGCCCATCTGACGCGGCAGTTCTGGCCTACAATGTCGACGGCTTGACAGTGATGTCCTCGCCGATCGGCTAGAACTCGTGACACCAAGTCGACAAATCTCGGTGGCTCCGCAGGAGCTTGGTCGACAAGCGACAGCCAAAGCTAACGCGGTCCAAGCGCATGTGGTGCCGGAGGGAAGGGATGAAACGGATCCATCTGAACGCGTTCAAGATCGCCGGGGTCGGCCACACCGCGATCGGGTTGTGGCGCCATCCGGATAGCCAGGCTCACCGCTACAAGGATTTGGACTACTGGATCGAAACGGCCAAGACGCTCGAGAAAGGCGGCTTCGACGCCCTGTTCATCGCGGATTTCCCTGGCATCTACGACACCTACAAGCGCAGCCCCGATGCAGCGCTCCGCAACGCGATCGCGGTGCCGCTCAACGATCCGCTGATGGCAGTCTCCGCCATGGCGGCGGCGACCGAGCATGTGGGCTTCGGCCTGACCGTATCCACCACTTACGAACAGCCCTACAGCTTCGCCCGCAAGATGACCACGCTCGATCACCTGACCAAGGGCCGGGTCGGCTGGAACATCGTCACCTCCGTGACAGAGAGCGCGGCGCGCAACCTCGGTCTCGAGCAAGCAAGTGCCGCACGACGAGCGCTACGCAATGGCGGACGAGTTCATGGAGGCGGTCTACCGATTGTGGGAAGGCAGCTGGGAGGACGACGCAGTCGTCAACGACCGTCAGCGCCGGCATGTTCGTCGATCCCAGCAAGGTGCACCCGGCCAACCACAAGGGCAAATACTTCAAGGTTCCCGATCCATTTCTGTGCGAGCCGTCCCTCCAGCGGACGCCCGTCTTGTTCCAGGCCGGCGCCTCGTCCGCCGGCAAAGTGTTCGGCGCCAAGCACGCCGAGGCGGTTTTCCTGGTCGACACCGACGTGAAGCGCATGGCCACTTTTGTGAAGGAGTCGCGTGCCCTCGCGGCCGAGAACGGCCGCGATCCCCAGGGCGTCAAGTTCATGGCGGGCGTGTCCGTGGTGACCGCGCCAACCGACGAGGCTGCCAAGGCGAAGTTCGAAGACCTGGTCAAGTACATCAGCATCGAAGGCACGCTCGCGCGCCAATCCTCGTTGATGCAGCTCGACTTCGGCAGCATCGATATCGACAAGCCGCTCGAGTTCGTCGAGACCCACGGCATCCGCTCCTTCCTCGAGCGCTTCACCAAGCGCGATCCCAATCGCGTCTGGACGCCGCGTCAGGTGGCCGAGAAGATGGCGGAGTCGCTCGGCGCGCTCACGGTCGTAGGCTCGCCGAAGACGGTCGCCGACAAGCTCGAGGCGATGGTGGACGAGGCCGACCTCGACGGCTTCAACTTCTACGATCACATGCCATTGCGGGCGATGCCCGAATTCGTGGAGTTGGTCGTGCCGGAGCTGCAGCGGCGCGGCCGAGTGCCAACGGAATACGCGGCCAAAACGCTGCGGGAGAACATCAGCGAGACCCACGATCCGCGACTGCCCGCCGACCATCCCGGTGCGCGCTTCCGCGGCGGCGTCTCGTCCGAACTCCCGGCACAGGCGGCCGCCGGCTGAACAGGCCGGGAGAGCCGAACAACCGCGCCGTCCTGTTGCCGGTGCTTGGACGAGGAGCTTCGCCGTGCGTGCCTATCGCTTCGATGATCTCAAGAGCCTGAACGACTTGACGATCCACGACGAGCCGATGCCCGAGCCGCAGCGCGGGGAAGTGCTCGTCAAGGTTCACGCCGTCTCGCTCAACTATCGTGACCTTTCGGTGGTGCTGGGCAACTATGTTTGGGCCGCGAAGGCCGGGCTCGTGCCGTGCAGCGACGCTGCGGGCGAGATCGCGGCGGTCGGCGACGGCGTGACGCGCTTCAGACCCGGCGATCGGGTGATCAGCACCTTCCATCCGCGCTGGTTCGGCGGCCGGCCGCATTTCACAATGGGGAGCGAGACCTACGGCAGCGGGTCCGAGGGTTGGCTGGCCGAGTACAAGGTTGTGTCACAGGAGGCGCTGGTACCGCTGCCCGGCATGCTTTCCTTTGCGGAGGGATCAACCCTTCCCTGCGCCGCGACGACGGCGTGGAGCGCGCTGTCCGGCCCTGTGCCGATCCGCGTCGGGCAGACCGTGCTGACGCTTGGAACCGGCGGCGTGTCGATTTTCGCAGTGCAGCTCGCCAAGGCGCTCGGGGCCACCGTGATCGGCACGACCTCAAGTGCCGGCAAGGCCGAACGGTTGCGGGCGCTTGGTGCGGACCACGTCATCAACTACTCGGAAATCCCGCTTTGGGGGCAGCACGTGAAAAAAGAGCTGACCTCCGGCATCGGCGTCGATTGTGTGGTTGAGGTTGGCGGTCCCGCCACGGTCAACGAGTCGCTCCACGCAGTTCGCTGGGGCGGCGAGGTGGTGCTGATTGGGTTCCTGTCGCAAGACAACCCCGGAATTGACTACTTCCACCTGAAAGGCAGTGGCGCCACGGTGCGCTCGATCGGCGTCGGGGATCGAGCGGCTGCGGAGGATCTGGTCCGCGCCGTCGGCGGGACCGGGATCAAGCCGGTCATCGACCGTGTCTTCGCCTTCGGGGACGCCCGATCCGCCTTCGAACGCCTGCGAAGCGGCAGTCACATCGGGAAGATCGTCATCAACGTGAGCGGCTAGCGTGCCGAGTCCTTGGTGGGAACGAACCCGGGCGTTTCTACAGGCCGTGCAGCGGCCGAGTCCCAGGAGAACCTAAATCGTGAGCAAGCCGACCGTCTTCCTCTCCCAGCCGATGCACCAGGACGGGATCAACCTGCTCAAGATGCACGCCGACGTGATCGAAGGCGTGCACCACCCTGTCGCGTCCGACGCGGAAATCGAGGCGGCACTTGCGAAGAGCGATGCCGTCGTCATCCGTTCCATGCCGCTTACCTCAGCACGGATGGACAAGGCGCCCCACCTCAAAGTGGTCGCCAAGCATGGCGCCGGCATGGACTCCATCGACATACCGGCGGCGACCGAGCGCGGCATTGTCGTCGCCAACTCCGGTGACGCCAACGCCTTTGCGGTCGCCCAGCACGCCGTGGCTTTGATGCTGGCGGTGCAGCGGGATGTCTTGAACGTCGACAGGATTGTGCGGGCAGGCGGCTACCAGCAACGGGAGAAAATGGCATCGTCGCTGCGCGATTTGTGGGAGATGACGGTCGGCTTGGTCGGGCTCGGCAACATCGGCCGCCACGCGGCGCACATGGTCGGCAAAGGTTTCAATGCGAAGGTGCTGGCGTTTGATCCGATGATGTCGGCCGACACCATGCAGGCCCTCGGCATTGAGAAGATGGACGCGCTTCCGGATCTGCTCGGGCGCGCGGACATCGTCTCGCTCCACTTGCCGCTCAACGAGAAGACGCGCCACCTGATCGGCGCCGCCGAGCTTGCGGCGATGAAGCCGACCGCGGTCATCGTGAACACCTCTCGTGGCGGCATCATCGACGAGGCAGCGCTGATCGAGGCGCTCAAAGCGGGCCGGATCAAGGGGGCAGGTCTCGACGTCTTCGAGCAGGAGCCACCGCCCTCCGACCACCCGTTGTTCGCGCTCGGCAACGTCATCCTGTCGCCGCACATCGGCGGCGGCAGCGCGATCGCGCGCAGCAAGACGTCTTTAGCTGCAGCAAACGCGGCCTTGTCGGTGCTGTCCGGGCGCAAGCCGGAATACTTCATCAACAGCGAAGTGTCTGGGCGGACCCGCGCGACACTGTCCTCCTGAACGAGGCCGTTGCCGCTGCTTGAATGTCGGTCGCCTGACAGCAGCCGTTCTTTGGCGGGGCTGGATCCCAGGGTGCGCTGCCCGGACAAGGCATGAATTGGAGGAACCCATGACGTCGAGGATTTACCACCGCATTCCCCCATGCGATCCAGCGCTCGTTGAGGAGGCCGGCAACTACGCGGTCGCCGACCTGCACGAATCGATGGATCCCATTTCTGGTCGCCTCGCCCTGTTCAGTCCGGCGATCCGCCCGCTGAACCGCGGCATCCGCATCTCCGGCCAGGCCATGACCGTCAGCGTGTTTCCGGGCGATGGCCTGCTTGGCCACAAGGCGGCGCAGATGGTCAAACCGGGCCAGGTCATCGTGATGACGAACGGCGGCACCGGGCCGCAGGTTATGTTCGCGGAACTGATCGCGCTCGCGGCCCGGCAGTCCGGCGCCCGCGGCGTCGTCGTCGAAAGCTGTATCCGCGACACGGACGCGCTCACCGCCATGCGTTTCCCGGTCTGGTCGAGCGGCGTGCATTCCGGCCACACCAACAAGAGCGGCCCCGGCATGATCAACGTTCCCGTTGTCTGCGGCGGTGTGCTGGTCAACCCCGGCGACGTCATCGTAGCCGACGACGATGGCGTCATCTGCATCCCGCCGAAGCTCCTGCCGCAGGCGATCGAGAAAGCCAAGGCGCGCGCTGCACGAGAGGTCAAAATCCGCGCAGCGATCAAGGAAGGCAAGGTTCTGTTCGACATCCTGAACCTGCAAGCGGCGATGGACGCCGCCGGCGTAGAAGAGATCGACGCAACCTGGCAGGACTAGGCGGCTTCCGTGCTGACGCGCCGTCAAGGGCTCGCGGGTGCTTCCGCGGCGAGCGTTGCCGGGTTGCGCGCGCGCTCCGTCCTGGCACAGGCCGCCCCGACGGTCGGGACGCCTGTTTCCTTCGCGGTGCCGCCCGGGGCCTGTGACTGCCACGTGCACGTCTTCCCGGACCCAGGCCGCTTTCCGTTCTGGGAAGGCCGGGCCTATACGCCTCCCCTCGCCACTGCAGACGACCTCCTGACGCTGCAGCAAGCGCTCCATCTCGATCGTGTCGTCATCGTCCAGCCGAGCGTCTACGGCGCCGACAACTCCGCGATGCTCGACGGCATGCGCCAGCTCGGGCCGAAGCGGGCGAGGGGCGTCGCCGTGATCGGGCCAAGCACCAGCGCTGCGGACCTCGACGCCATGCATAAGGCCGGGGTGCGTGGCGTTCGCTTGAACCTGGACACGGCTGGCGTCACCGACCCGGCGGCCGCGAAGCGTATCCTGGAGACCGCTCTCAAGCAGATCGAGGGCAGACCCTGGCACATCCAGATCTACACTCGCCTTTCCGTCATTTCGGAGATGAAGGAGGAATTCGGGCAGCTACCAGTTCCGGTCGTATTCGACCATTTTGCCGGCGCAAGCGGGACGCGCGGCGTTGACCAGCCTGGCTTCGATGCGATCCTCGACCTCCTCCGCTCAGGCAAGGCCTACGTGAAGGTGTCCGCCCCGTATCGGGCCTCCGGTGAAGCGCCCGACTATCCGGGGCTAACATCCTTGGCTTGGGCACTGGTCGCCGCGAACGCGAGCCGGATCCTCTGGGGTAGTGACTGGCCTCATCCGGGCGGCCCAGCCTCGGCGACCTACAAAGCGACTGACGTAAGGCCCCCGTATCAAACCGACGATGGGCGGACGCTCAACCTGTTGGCGGGGTGGTTCCCAGACACTGCAACCCGCCAGCGCATCCTCGGCGAAAATCCGGCACGCCTCTACGAGTTCCCGAGTCCTTGACAGCCCCCTAGCTTGGACGCCCAATCGGCCAGAAGGCGCGGGTTCAACGCCTTGATGGCGCGCGCCACCGGGGGGTGTTCGTCAATGGCCAAGAACCACGCGCAACCGAGCGCTTCCCTACTTCCAGCGCGCGAACGTTTCGATATCATTCCGCTCCTGCCGGAGTCCCTCCGTCCGCTGTTCTTGGACAAGGCTAGCACTCGCCGTTATTCGGAAGGTCAAACGATCTACTCCCAGGGGGATACTGCCTGCGAGTTCTACCGTATTGTGGCCGGCACTGTCCGCCTGACGTTTATCGATCGCGACGGACGGGAGGTTGTATACATCCACTATGAGCCGAACGACTGTTTCGGCTACAGCGACCTGATCGACGGCAAGGGGCTTCCACACACAGCGCAAGCCTACAGCAATGTCGAAGTCCAGGTCCTAGGCCGGGCTGCTTTCAATGCGCTTCGAATGCACCGGGCCTTCGACGAAGCCTTGTTGCGCCTGCTTTGCGGCTACATGCGCCTTCTCAGCGAGGACGTCGCGGACGCGAGGTTGGACGCACTGCCAAACCGCCTCGCGCTTCGGCTTTTGGAGATGGCCCGGCCGAATGAGGCTGGATTGCCCACTGTCCACGTCTCGCAGTCGGAGCTTGGGCTGATGGTCGGCGCGACGCGGCAATGGGTCAACAAGCTCCTGAGGGAGTTTCAGGACGATGGGCTTGTTGAAGTAGCCTACGGAACTGTCCTCCTTCGCGACATGAGCGCGCTGAAGCGGCGCGCCAAAGACCTTTATTGATTGTCGGCTGCTTGACAGTGCGCAGCGAAGATCGCGCGCTAAGAATCCCGCATGGGAGAGACACAAGCAAATCAGGCTGAACCCCGGTCCGAGGGGCCGAGCGCCGCGCTCGACGACAAGTGGGCCGTGACAAGTGGTCCCCGCGAGGAAAAAGAAACAAAGGCGAAAAAGGCGCCTCGGGCCGAACGTCGGATTGACGGGTCGACTGTCACGCTCGACGACAAATGGACGGCTACGCGTGGCCCGGTCCTCATGAACGGGACGCAGGCCATCGCGCGCGTGCTCCTGGCGCAGTCGGAGCTTGACCGGTCGCAAGGCCTCAGGACGGCAGGCTACGTCTCCGGTTACCGCGGGTCGCCGCTCGGCAGCGTCGACACGACCCTGTGGTCCATCCGCGACCGGCTCAAGGAAGCGGAGATCCGCTTCCAGCCTGGCGTGAACGAGGACATCGCCGCGACGGCGATGCGCGGCACGCAGCAGGTCGGCCTGCTGCCGGACCCACGGTTCGAAGGCGTGTTCGCCGCTTGGTATGGCAAAGGGCCAGGGGTCGACCGGTCGTGCGATGCGTTGAAGCACGGCAACTACGCCGGCACGAGCCCAAAGGGCGGCGTGCTCTGTTTCTACGGTGACGACCACGCGGGGAAGTCCTCGACCGTCGCCCACCAGAGCGAGCAGGCGATGGCGACGTGCCTCATCCCGTCGCTTTATCCTGCGACCGCGGCCGAGGTCGTCACCTTCGGCCTGCTCGGTTACGCGCTGTCGCGCTACAGCGGCGCCTGGGTCGGGATAAAATGCGTCAACGAGACGGCCGAGCAGACGATGACCGTCGACTTGGCGCTCGACGAGTTCGCGCCCGTCCTCCCGCCGCCTGGTGCCGGCGACGTCCACATCGGTCTCGGATCCTACAGCCCGCTCCTTGAAGAGCAGACTGCGGTCGAGTCCCGCCTGCCACGCGTTCACGCCTTTGTCCGCGCCAACGGGATTGACCGCACCATCTTCCAGGCGCCGCAGCCGCGGCTCGGGCTCGTTGCGGCGGGCAAGAGCTACGGTGACGTGCGCCAGGCGCTGGCCCTGCTCGGATTGAGCCAGGAGGGTGCCGCAGCACTCGGGATCTCACTTTACAAGGTGGGCTGCATCTGGCCGCTCGAACCGGAAGGCTTGGTCGCCTTCGCCGAGGGCCACGACGCGCTCCTTGTGATCGAGGAGAAGAAGAGCTTCCTCGAGCAGCAAGCCGCCGCCCTCCTGGTCAACCGCGCCGAGCGGCCGCGGATCTTCGGCAAGGTGGACGAGGCCGGGCAGAAGCTGTTCTCGTCGGTGAAGCTGCTCGATCCGGCGGACATCGCGGTTGCCATCGCCCGGCGGCTGGAAAACCTTGGTGTCGATGACGGGCGCCTACGCGCCGCTGCCGGGGCCCTTGCGGGCGGGTCCGATGCCTCGCCGACCCCGACCGCGGCGATCCAACCGGGAAGTCCGTCGAACGAGATCGTCGGAACGCCAAAGCGCAGTCCTTTCTTCTGCTCGGGATGCCCGCACAACCGCTCGACCCGGGTGCCCGACGGCAGCCTCAGCATGACGGGCATCGGCTGCCACACCATGGTGAACTTCGTCCGCCCCGAGCAGGCTCTGCTGCCGACCCAGATGGGCGGCGAAGGCGGCAATTGGCTCGGGATCGCACCCTTCAGCGGCACGAAGCACATGTTCCAGAACATGGGCGACGGGACCTACTACCACTCGGGGCTGCTCGCCATTCGGGCTGCCGTCGCTGCCAAGGTGAACATCACCTACAAGATCCTCTACAACGACGCGGTGGCGATGACCGGCGGCCAGCCGGTGGACGGCCCGATCTCCGTCGCCGACATCGCCCGGCAGGTCCGCGACGAAGGCGTGAAGACCGTGGTCATCGTGAGCGACGATCCACGCCGCCACAAAAACGTTCCTGGCATGCCCCGGCACATCCAGATTTTCCACCGCGACCGGCTCGACGAGGTGCAACGGCGGCTGCGCGAGACCGAGGGCACAAGCGTCCTCATCTACGAGCAGACCTGCGCGGCCGAGAAGCGCCGCCGCCGCAAGCGGGGGAAGTTTCCCGATCCGCCGAAGCGACTGTTCATCTCGAAGGCGGTCTGCGAAGGCTGCGGCGACTGCTCGGTCCAGTCGACCTGCGTGAGTCTGGAGCCGGTCGAGACCGCGCTCGGCACGAAGAGAAAAATCGACCAGTCGAGCTGCAACAAGGACTACAGCTGCCTTAACGGGTTCTGCCCGTCCTTCATCACCGTCCGCGACGCGGAGCCGCGCAAGCCCGCGCCCTCGGAGATCGATGATTCGGTGTTCGAGGGGCTGCCCGACCCGCAGGTCGCCGCATGCGAAGGCGATACCGAAAACCTGATGATCGCCGGCATCGGCGGCACCGGCGTCGTCACCGCCGCGGCCTTGATCGGCATGGCGGCCCACCTCGACGGGAAAGCCGCGTCGTTGTTCGACATGACGGGCCTCGCCCAGAAGAACGGCGCGGTGTACAGCCACGTCCGGGTCGGGCGAACGGCGGACGCTATCGCCACCCAGCGCATCGGCCGCGGCGAGATCAACATCCCTGATCGCCTTTGACCCCGTGGCCGCCTTGGGCGACGAGTTCGGCAGCAACCTTGGCGGTGGGCCGGACGCGCGCGGTGGTGAACACCGACGTGGCGTCGACGGTCGCCTTCCAGTTCGACCGCGACTTCAAGGTCGACCCCAGGCTCTTGCTCGCTCGCCTGACGCAGCGGGTTGATCGCGATGCCGTGGCCACAGTGGACGCTTCAGCCATCAGCGCGACCCTGATGGGTGACACGATCGGGGCCACGTTGCTGATGCTCGGCGTCGCGTCGCAGCGCGGGCTGCTCCCGGTCACCCCAGCCTCGCTGGAGGCGGCGGTGCGGCTGAATGGCGTCGCCGTCCCGATGAACCTCCGCGCCTTCCGGCTCGGGCGGCTGCAGGCCCACGACCCCGACCTGGTCGCGTCGCTCATGGCGCACAACCAGCCGCCGAAGGAGACGCTGCCCAGGACGCTCGATGAGCTGGTCGCGTCGCACAGCGCGCACTTGGCAGCCTACCAGGATGAGCGCCTGGCGTCCCGCTACCGCGCGCTGGTCGCGAAGGTGGCGGCGGCCGAGGAGGCGGTCGCCCCGGGATCACAAGACATGGCGCTGGCGGTGGCGCGCAGCTACGTCAGGCTGCTCGCCTACAAGGACGAGTACGAAGTGGCCCGCATGCTGAGCGACCCGGCGCTCGCGGCGGAGATCAGGAGCGCTTTCAAGGAAGGCGCGAAGTTGTCGTTCAACCTGGCGCCTCCGATCCTCGGCGGACGGCTGGTCAACGGCCGCCCGCCGAAGCGGGAGTTCTCGGTCCGCTCCCTCCTACCCACGCTGCGCGTCCTGGCCCGCATGAAGCGCATCCGGGGCACGGCTCTCGATCCGTTCGGGCGGTCGGCCGAGCGGCGGATGGAGCGCGCACTGATCACCGAGTACGAGGCGTTGGTCGACCGGACGCTCAGGGGGCTGACGCGGGCCAACCACAAGAAGGCTGCCCTGCTGCTTGGCCTCGCCGACCAGGTTCGCGGCTTCGGCCCGGTCAAGGTCGCTTCCGTCGAGGCCTACCGATCCAGGCTGAGCAAGGTGGAGGCCGCCTTCTCGGCATCGGAACCGCCGGCGCTGGCCGTAGCCTGAGCAGCAAAATTGTCACGATTGTAAGCTTTGTCGGCCGTCGAGCGTGTTGCTGATTTCAAGTCAAGTGAGCGAAAGGACAGTTCCCATGGTTGCGGTGTCGGCGAAGTCCGAGGATCGGTCCTGCCTGGCACATGTCAATAAGTTAAATGCGTGGAAGATCCTGCCCATTCTTCTCCTCGGCTATGTGCTGAACTCAATCGACAAGAGTAATATCGGCTTTGCCGGCCTCGAGATGAACAAGGCGCTCGGCTTCTCCCCCGCCGTGTTCGGGCTGGGGGCCGGCCTCTTCTTCATCCCTTACACATTGTTGGAGCTGCCGAGCAACCTCCTGCTGCGCAGATTCGGCGCGCGAAAGTGGCTGTCTCGCATCCTGATCTCGTGGGGCCTGATCGCGATGGCGATGGCCCTCATCTACAACGAGACAAGCTTCTATATCCTGCGTCTGCTGCTTGGCGCCGCCGAGGCGGGGTGGTTTCCGGGTGTGCTGTTCTATCTTTCGCTGTGGTTTCCCGGAGATTTCAGGGCACGCGCCGTCATGCTCTTTTTTCTCGGATCGCCGCTCGCGGCTGTCGTTGGCAGCCCGATCTCCGGAGCGTTGCTGAGCCTGCCGCCGACGCTGGCCGGCCTCGCGAACTGGCAATGGCTGTTCATCATCGAAGGGTTGCCAAGCTTCATCCTGGGGTTCGTCCTCCT
This sequence comes from uncultured Alphaproteobacteria bacterium, assembly GCA_963757115.1. Taxonomy (GTDB): domain Bacteria; phylum Pseudomonadota; class Alphaproteobacteria; order Acetobacterales; family Acetobacteraceae; genus CAVWQV01. The sequence continues at coordinate 65,641 of CAVWQV010000008.1, forward strand.
TGCGGTGCTGAAGGACAAACCCGCCGAGGCAACCTGGTTGACCGCAGACCAAAAGGCGAGGCTCGCGAGGACCATCGAAGCCGAGAAGTCGGCCGGAGGCGATCACCACGCGATCGGCTCATGGCGCGCGGTGTTCACTCCGCAGCTCATGCTGTTCAGCCTTGTCAACCTCCTCTCCGGCATCGGCCTATACGGCACCTTCATCTGGATTCCCCGGCTCATCAAGGATTTCGGCGGTCTCACCAACCTTGAGATCGGATTCATCGCCGCCGCCCCGTTCCTGTTCGCTTCGATCGCGCTCGCCACGAGCGCTTACAGCAGTGATCGCTTGCGGGAGCGCAAATGGCATGTCGCGGGCATGTTCTTCGTGGGTGGCTGCGCTTTGGCTGCCATGTCCCACAGCACGTCGCCGCTCGTCGCGATGGTGTTTCTAACGATTGGGCTGGTAGGGGTGTTCGGCGTCCAAGGCGTGTTCTTCGCGATGGTGATCGAGGCCTTGAGCGGCCCGCGAAACCGGCTCTCGTTGGCGGCCGGGCTGGCCATCGTGACGACTTGCGGCAATATCGGCGGCTTCGTGGGACCTGGTACGGCATCGGCCTCTTCGTGTCGGCGTTTGGTGACTTCCGCTACGCGCTCCTGGGAGTCGCCGTGCTTTACGGGATCGCGGCATGTCTTGTCGCGCTCTGTCGCAAAAGCATGCTGGGCACGGCAATCCTTGCCGGCAGCTTTGCAGGCGCGCGGTAGTCGCTTTGTCTCAACTTGGCAGTTGCACTCCCAGGTACGCCTTCCGAAACGCCGATCTGACATCTGGGTCGCGAGATGACCAACGTTCCTAGCCAGGCTCCCGACATCAGGCCCGCCCGCTCCGCCGTTCGCCGTCCCAACTGGGCAGTGGGACAAGGTGGCTGGGATACCCATGCGCACGTGTTCGGCCCGGTCGACCGTTTCCCGTACGTGGCCGACCGAAGCTACACGCCGCCTGAACAGACGGCCGTCGATTACGTGCGAATGCTTGATACGGTCGGCCTCCAGGTACGGGGTCCTGGTGCAGCCGAGCGTCTACGGGCAGGACAACCACGCCATGTACGACGCGATGAAGCGGGTTCCGGGCCGGTTCGTAACGATTGTCGACCTCGACATCCTGGCGGAACCGGACAAAGCGCTCGCCTCCATGAACGAGATCGGCGTGCGTGGCTTGCGGATCCGCTGGCCTTCAGCCCAATCACGCGAACGGATTGCGAGCATTGCGGCCCGGTTGCGGGAGGTCGGCTGGCATCTCGACGTCCATTGTCATTCAAGCTCGGCCTTGGTCGACCTTGTGGCGGCCACTGGAACGCTTGGCGTGAAGACCATGATCGAAGCGATGGGCAGCCCGAAAGCCGGCGAACCGACGGACGGCGAAGGATTCCGCGCCCTTCTCGATCTGCTCCGAGACGGTGCCGCCTTTGTCAAGCTGTCCCACGCCTACCAGATTGACGGAGGCGGCCCGCCTTACGCCGGGACGGTTCCATTTGCTCGCGCCATCGTCGAAGCCGCTCCAGGGCAAGCCGTGTGGGGCTCCGATTGGCCGCATCCGATGAAGGGCGGCCCCATTCCCGATGACGGGGAACTCCTCGATCTTCTGCTTTCCTGGGCGGGAAGCGTCGAAGCCGCCAACCGGATCCTGATCGACAACCCGGCGCGATTCTACGGCCATCCGGTGATGGACGGGAGCAAGGAGCGATCTCGATGACTGGGTCGGCGCGAACAACCGGCGTGGAGCACGGCGATCCGTCCGAAGACCACCGGGCTTTCAGGCGCTGCCTGGGGCAGTTCTCGACGGGAGTGACCGTGGTAACGACGATCGCAGGGGGCAAGCCGGTCGGCGTCACGGCTAACTCCTTCTCCTCCGTGTCGATGGAGCCGCCGCTCATCCTGTGGTCCATCGCGAAATCCTCGAAAAGCTTTCTCCCGTTCAAGGAGGCGCAGAATTTCGCGGTCAACATCTTGGGCGTCGAGCAGGTCGATCTGTCGCAGCGATTCGCCACCTCGGCCGAGGATAAGTTCGAGGGCATCGATTGGCACGCCGGCAGCGTCGGAGCGCCGATCCTTCCCGACATCCTGGCGTTGCTTGAGTGCGATACGGAGGCCGCCCATGAGGGCGGGGATCACGTCATCCTCGTCGGCCGGGTGAAACGGTATTCGCGATATCCGGGTAATGCGCTCCTCTATTCCCAAGGACGGTACGCGGTGGCGGAGGACCACCCGTCGCTGCTCAATAGGTCGTCCACGCCGGCGGACGCGGCTGGCCCGTCGCGGCTCCAGGATCTGCGGCTGATGACGCTCCTCGCATATGTAGAAATGTACGCGTCCGACGCCTTCGAGAAACACCGGCAGGCGGAAGGGCTCAGCCTGCCCCAGAGCCGCGCCATGTTCGCGCTCAGCAGCGGGAATGCGTTGCGCATCGACGAGGTCGTTCGCCGCTCGCTCCTGTCCCGTTATTCGGCCGATGACGCGCTGGTAGACCTAGTTGGGCGAGGATACGTCACTACGAGCGATGGAATGTTTTCCCTCGCCGAGCGCGGCCGAGACCTGTTCGTCAAGTTGACGACGCAGATCGACCGATTCGAAACGGACCAGCTGCACGGGATTCCGCAACAGGACCTCGCCGCGACGCGCAAGGTTCTCGAGACATTGTATGACCGCCTGAAGCCAACATGACAAATGGCCCTGAGGGGATTGCTCGAGGAGATCGCACATGCCCACCGAGAAACAATTGCAAGAGCTTTTTGACAAGCAGGAGATCTATGAGTTGATGTGCCGCTACTGCCGCGGCGTCGATCGCCTGGACAAGGAGCTGACACTTTCCTGTTTCTGGCCCGGCGCGATCGACGTCCATGTCGGCAAGAACGGGATGTATCGCGGGACAATCGAGGAGTTTCTCGAGGCCGAGTGGGAATCGTGGAAGGTCTTCACCGCGTCGCAGCACCACCTGTGCAATCACCTATGTGAGGTGGAAGGTGACGAGGCGCTAGCCGAAACCTACCAGTTTTCCTTCTACTGGGCGAAGCCGGGCGACGATCCCAAACTGAACGTGCTCAACTCGAATCGCTACATTGACCGATTCGAGCGCCGGAATAGCGAGTGGCGGATCATCCACCGCGAGCTTTACCGCAATTTCTCATACTCCATAAAGCCTGTCGGATTCCCTAGCGCGGAGAAGGGGTGGCCGGTGAGCTCGCAGGATCGCAACGATCCGGCTTTTCGAACCCTGAAGGGTTCAAGCCCGTCGGCGTGACGTGCCGTACGCTCGTGCCGATCGCGAAGTTCATTTTCGCGACGGCGCTCGGAGCGCAGGGGCGGAGAGAGTTTCAGCGGAGTGGCGCGCCCTGAGAGGGAGCTATACCGGTGATGGAGATGCGAAGGAACTTTCATGGGAAGACCAGTCCAAGCCGAGCCCATCCAAGCCGCCGGCGAAACGCCATTGCCCACCCGGCTGATCGAGGCCGCGTCGTCGGCCTACGGCTACCCTCTGCTCATCAAACACTTGCTCCATTCGGCACTGCGAAATGCCCCGGGTCAGGAAATCGTCTACCGCGACGTGCTGCGCTACGACTACCGGACGCTGATGCACCGAATGGGCCGGCTTGCCAACGGGCTTGCGCAGCTGGGCGTCAAACCAGGCAACACAGTGGGAGTGCTGGACTGGGACAGCCATCGCTACCTGGAGTGCTATTTTGCCGTCCCCAGCATGAGCGCGGTGCTCCACATGGTGAACATCCGCCTGACACCGGAGCAGGTCCTCTACACCATCAACCACGCCGAAGACGACTTCCTCCTTGTCCACACCGATTTTCTGCCGATGCTGGAGGGCATCAAGGACCGGATCGAGCGTGCAAGTCGTATCGTCGTCCTCTCCGACGACGGTAACGTCCCCGCGACGTCGCTGGAGATCGCGGCCGAGTACGAGGCGTTGCTCGCCTCCGCCTCGCCCGAATGCGAGTTTCCCGACTTCGACGAGAACACCCGCGCCACGACCTTCTACACCACAGGGACAACGGGCCTGCCCAAGGGCGTGTTCTTCAGCCACCGGCAGCTCGTCTTGCACGCGCTCGCCCTTGCAGCGGCGTTCGGCAGCTCGGCGACCCAGGGGCGGCTCCATCGGGCAGACGTGTACATGCCGATCACGCCCATGTTCCACGTCCACGCGTGGGGCTTCCCTTATGTCGCGACCATGCTGGGAATCAAGCAGGTCTACCCCGGCCGCTACGCCCCCGACACCCTGCTCGAGCTCCTGCAAAAGGAGAAGGTGACCTTCTCCCACTGCGTGCCGACGCTGCTGCACATGCTGCTGACGAGCGCAGCAGGCGCGGCGGTCGATCTCCGAGGGTGGAAACTGGTCATCGGCGGCTCCGCCTTGTCCAAGGGGCTCGCCAAGATGGCGGTCGAGCGCGGCATCGATGTCTTGACGGGTTACGGCATGTCGGAGACCGGCCCGATCCTGACCGTGGCGCATCTCACGCCCGAGATGCTTCAGAGCGACCTGAACCAACAGCTCGAAATCCGGACCAGGACGGGACGGCCGGTTCCGCTGGTGGATTTGCGCATCGTGGATCCTGACGCCAACGAGCTGCCCCATGACGGCAGGAGCGCGGGCGAAGTTGTGGTGCGCGCGCCTTGGCTGACGCAGGGCTACCTCAAGGACCCCAGGAACTCCGAGGCCTTGTGGCAGGGCGGCTACCTGCACACCAACGACATCGGGTATGTCGACCCGGCCGGCTACCTGCAGATCACCGACCGCCTCAAGGACGTGATCAAGACGGGCGGCGAGTGGATCTCATCCTTGGAGATCGAGGACATCGTCTCGCAGCACCCCGGCGTGAGCGAGGTCGCCGTGATCGGCGTGCCGGACGCGAAGTGGGGCGAGCGGCCGCTCGCCATCGTGGTGGCCAGACGCGACCACGCGGACAGCCTTACGGAGGACGCGATCAAGGCTCACCTGCGCGCCTTCAGCGACAGGGGCGTGATCTCCAGGTGGGCGGTTCCCGAGCGCATCGTTCTCGCGAATGCGATCGACAAGACCAGTGTCGGGAAGATCGACAAGAAGGCGCTGCGTGAGCGCTTTGGCGCTGCCGCGTAACGGGCACCGACGCGCTCGTAACGAAAACAGACCTGCGGAGAAAGCGCATGAGCACGATGCAAGCTGTCCCAGCCGCGCAAGCGGACTTCGCTGCCGTCGCGGCGGAAGATGCAGGTAGCGCGGACGCGGCGGTCGGCCTCAACCCTCTTGTCGGCTTCGGCAGCGCCGACATGGTCGCCGCCTTTCAGCAGATCGCGGCGCAGGCGCTGAAAAATCCCTGGTCACTGGCCGCGCAGAACGCCGCACTCCTGCCAAAGCTGGCCAATGCGTGGCTCGGACAGGGTGGCCTCGAGCCTGCGCGGGGCGACAAGCGGTTCGCCGATCCCATGTGGAGCGACAACCCATTCTACCGGGCTCTGAAGCAATCCTACCTGGCGTGGGCGCAGGCGCTCGACGGCTGGGTCGACCGGGCTGGTTTCGACCGGACGAACGAGCCGCGCGCCCGGATGGTGGTCTCGCTCCTGGCCGACGCGGCAGCGCCGACAAACACCTGGTTGGGCAACCCGGCCGCGGTCAGGCGGCTGTACGAGACCGGGGGCACCAGCGCGGTGCGTGGCCTTGGCCACCTGCTGGAGGACATCGCCGACAACGGCGGCATGCCGGCCCAGGTGGACAAGAGCGCGTTTCGGGTCGGCGAGAACCTCGCTGCCTCTCCCGGTGCGGTGGTGTTCAAGAACGACGTGCTCGAGGTGGTCCAGTACGCGCCGAGCACTGGAAAAGTCCACAGCCGGCCGTTGCTCATCGTGCCGCCGCAGATCAACAAATTCTATGCGTTCGACCTGGCCCCGGGGCGAAGCCTCATCCAGTTCTTGACCGCTAACGGGCTACAGATGTTTACGCTGAGCTGGCGCAATCCGACGCCAAAGCAGAGCCACTGGGATCTCGAAACCTATCTCGCCGCGATGATCGAGGCGACCGATGCGGTCCGCGAGATCACCGGCAGCGAGGACCTCAACGTCATGGCAGCGTGCTCGGGGGGTATCTCGGCGACGTTGCTGCTTGGGCATCTCGCGGCGCGGGGTGACCGGCGCGTTCACGCGATGACGCTCGTCGTCGCCGTGCTCGACACCAGCGCGGAATCCCAGATCACGCAGTTCGCCACACGCGAGACGATCGAGGCGGCGCGGCTCAGCTCCCGCCGGAAAGGCGTGCTGGAAGGACAGGACCTCGCGCGCGTCTTTAATTGGATGCGGCCGAACGACCTGATCTGGAACTACTGGGTTAACAACTACCTGCTCGGCAAAGACCCGCCGACGTTCGATATTCTCTACTGGAACAACGACACCACGCGGTTGCCTGCGGGGCTGCACAGCGACTATCTCGACCTTTACCTCAACAACCCGGCGCCGCGCGCTGGTGCGTTGAACCTGCTCGGAACGCCAATCGACCTCACGAAGGTGGAGTGCGACACGCTGGTCGTGGCGGGAATGACGGACCACATCACGCCGTGGCAGGCCTGCTACGCGACTACCGGCATCTTGGGCGGGACAAAGGAGTTCCTGCTGAACTCAAGCGGTCATGTCCAGACCGTCGTCAACCCTCCGGGTAACCCCAAAGCCAAGTTCTTCCGCAATCCGCAGTTGCCTATGGAGCCCGCCGCATGGCTCAGTGCCGCGAAGGCGCAGCCCGGCTCCTGGTGGGAGTACTGGCGGGACTGGCTCAAGGCGCGCTCCGGCAAGGAGAAGTCGGCGCCTGTGTCGCTCGGCAGCCCCAAGCACCCGCCCGGCGTGAAGGCGCCTGGCGCCTACGTGTTCGAGCGCTGAACACGTGGCGGATCGGGTGGGCGAGACGAGGACCAGCACGCTCGAGATCGAGGGGCAGTTGCTGCGAGTTGCCGTGCGGCCGGGTGACCACGAGCAACTGCCGCTTCTCCTTCTCAACGGCATCGGCGCCAATCTCGAGTTGTTGCAGCCCTTCGTCGACAAACTCGATCCCCGGATCGAGACAATTCGCGTCGACTTGCCGGGCACCGGCCAGTCGCCGGCTCCGGTTGTCCCGTACCGACCGTCGACGCTCGCCAGGCTTTTGACGCGACTGCTCGACAAGCTGGCCTATCCCGCGGTGGACGTACTCGGCGTCTCGCTGGGGGGTGCCATTGCGCAGCAGTTCGCCCGCGATCAGCCGGCGCGCTGCCGGCAACTCGTGCTCGTGAGCACCGGCACCGGGGCGGTCATGGTACCCGGCTCGCCTTCCGTGCTGAGCAAGATGATGACGCCGCGACGGTACAGCGATCCCCTGCACATGGCCGCGATCGCGCCGCAGATCTACGGTGGACTCCTTCGCGAAAACCCTGAGCTGCTGGCAGGGCATGTCGGCGCTATGCGGCTGGGCGGCTCGCTTGGCTACTACTGGCAGCTCCTCGGCATCACAGGCTGGACAAGCATCCATTGGCTGCATCGGCTGCGCCAGCCGACGCTGGTTCTTTCCGGAACCGACGACCCTATAGTGCCGCTGCCCAACGCAAAGATCATGACGCGCCTGATCCCGAACGCGCGGCTGCACGTCTTCAAGGACGGCCATCTCGGCCTGCTGACGTCGGCGGACACCTTGGCGCCGGTCGTCTCGCAGTTCTTGACCGAGAATGAGGAGGGAACGAATGGTGCGAACGGAGGTTGACGGCGATTTCTATCGCATCGCTGGATTGCTCGATGCCGAGGAGCAGACCCTGCTCCGGCGCGTGCGAAGCTTCATGGAGGAGAAAGTCGCGCCGGTTATCACGCAATACTGGACACGGGCGGAGTTCCCTTTCGAGTTGATCCCGGGCTACGCAGAGCTGGGCATCGCCGGCCTAGCCTATGACGGCCCTGGCTGCGCAGGACGGAGCATGCTGCTGGACGGCTTGGTCATGCTGGAGCTTGCCCGCGTTGATTGCTCGATCGCCACCTTTCATGGGGTGCACAGCGGCCTAGCCATGGGATCGATCTACCTGTGCGGGTCCGAGGAGCAGAAACGACGCTGGCTGCCCGCGATGCAGTGCTGCGACAAGATCGGCGCCTTTGGGCTCACCGAGCCCGAGGTCGGTTCGGGAGCTGCCCGTGGCCTTGGGACCAGCGCGCGGCGCGACGGCGACAGCTGGATACTCAACGGCGAGAAAGCTTGGATCGGCAACGCGACCTTCGCCGACGTGACGGTGATCTGGGCGCGCGATGTCGAGGACAATCAGGTGAAGGGGTTTCTGGTCGAAAAGGGGATGCCCGGCTTCAGCACCGAGAAGATGGAGCGCAAGATTGCCCTGCGCGCGGTGCAGAACGCGCGGATCAGGCTCGAGGATTGCCGGGTGGACGAGGCGAGCCGGCTGGCCAACGCCCACTCGTTCAAGGACACAGCCCGCGTGCTGCGGATGACGCGCGCCGGTGTCGCGTGGGAAGCAGTGGGTTGCGCGCAAGGCGCCTACGAGCATGCCCTTCGCTACGCGACGGAGCGGCAACAGTTCGGGAGACCGATCGCGCAGTTCCAGCTCGTCCAGGACCTCCTGGTCCGGATGCTGGGTAATGTGACGGCGTCGAAGTGCCTGGTCGCGCGCCTATCACAGCTGCAGGACGCCGCACAGATGGACGAGGAGCACGCCTCGCTCGCCAAGGCGTTCTGCACAGTGCGAATGCGTGAGACCGTCGGCTGGGCCCGCGAACTCATGGGCGGCAACGGCATCCTCCTGGACTACGATGTCGGCCGCTTCGTAGCCGATGCCGAGGCAATCTACTCCTACGAGGGCACGCGCGAAATCAACACGCTCGTGGTTGGGCGCGCGATCACCGGCCTCGGCGCGTTCGTTTGAGCTCTACGTTTTCGAGGCAGTCCGCATCCTGCGGCATTCTGCTCCGTGACCCTGGCAAGCGCCGGCAGTCAAACAGGAACTGGTCCGTCGAGCTTCCACGTCCGTACCTACCCTTTCAGCAGCGCGCCCGAGTTCATCAGCTCGTCCAGCTCGCCGAAACGGGGCATGTACCCGGGATCGACCCGCACCCAACGCCGCCGCAACTGGCGGAGGAGCTTGCGGTCGGGCCGCTGGTCGGCGCGCATCAGGTCCAGCAGATCGAGGGCAGCGTTCTTGGCTTCGTCGCGGGGCGAGAGCGGCGTCGCACGGTCGGCGAACACCTCGCAGACCCAGCGCTCCAGCTCGCCGGCAATCTCCGCGTGGCGCGGGCGGTAGCGCGGCCGTCCCTCGTCCGGGTCGAGGTCCATCGCGGCGCAGGTTTGGCGGTAGAACGGCGCGTCCCAGTGGTAACGCGCACGGCCTTCGTTGCGCGCGAAAACGGGGAACACCGCGCTGAACTCGTTTATGTCCGTGTCGTCGGTGAGCCGCAGGACGACGAGGTACGGGCGTGGTGCGAAAGGGGATCACCTTGGCCCCGAGCGCCTGGCGTCGGCCGTCCTTGCGCAGCTCGAAGGCGGCCATGGTGCCGGGGCAGGCCAGGAAGGATCGGACAACATCATCCTGCCGCCGGTCCGGCAGCGAGGCGGCGTACTCGGTCGCGGTCATCAGGCGGTCGTTGCCTTGCTCCGGGCCGATCCGCTCGACTTGCCAGCCGTCCGGTTCCCAGATGGCCACATAGCGCGCGCCAATCGGCTTGACCCGCTGGTGCGCGTCCCCGTCCGCTGCTCCCATGCCCGCCCCTACGCTTGGAACGAAGGTGGAACTCTACCGTATGCCGGACAGATCGCTGCGTTCAAGCCGGCGTTGGATGGACCTCTGGCGCCGTTGAACGGGCAGCCGCGCGCTGCTTGCCGCAGCCCCCTCTGTCCGATAATGAAGAGCGTTTTTAGCTTGGCGGCGCGGCGCGGTAGCCTGAGTGCGTGGACATCTTGGCTGGAGCCCGCGCCGGTGAGCTAAAATGAAGAGCGTTTTTAGCTTGGCGGCGCGGCGCGGTAGCCTGAGTGCGTGGACATCTTGGCTGGAGCCCGCGCCGGTGAGCTAAAAACGGATTGGACTAAACCGCTCCCCGGCCGCTCGGGTTATGGGCGTTGAATGCGCCCGGATTCGTTTGGGTTCACCTGGGAAGCGGCGCGTACGGCCGTTTGGGAGTCGTTCGCTGGCCAAGCCGCATTTCCGGGGGTCAACTCGGCCTGGATCCGGCCATTTGACGACGGCTCACGCACGCTCCGGGACGCTACGGCAACAGCGTCTCCACCTTGATCTGGCGGGCGCGTTGGTTTCATGCGGTCGGGGTGGTGACCCGGGGTCATGACGTGTCCGGAACTGGCAGACAGAACTCTGAGCCTCGAGATGGTCTCGATCACAACCATGGTGCCGACATGGCAGTGTGGACAGGCGCGCAAAGACACCCCGGTCAGCGCCTCGTGGCGGTCACGATAGTCTCCCGGCGGATCAGCGGCGGCCGGCTCGTCGGGCGCCATCCCGAGGAGTTCACGGCAAAGTGCCAGTTTTCGCGCGCGATGGCGATTGCCGAGGAAGCCGTAATAGCGGATGCGCTGAAACCTGTCCGGCAGAACATGGATCAGGAAGCGGCGCATGAACTCCCTGGCATCGAGGGTCATGGTCTTCTGCTGATTGCCGTGTCGGTAATCCTTCCACCGGAAGCGAACCTCGCCACCGTCGATGGCCAACAGGCGGTTGTTGGAGATGGCGATGCGGTGGGTGTAGCGCCCGACATAATCGAGAACCTGTCGCGGCCCCGCGAAGGGTCGCTTGGCATAGACCACCCACTCGGTGTCACGGACCGGGGCGAGATGACGCCGGAACGCCGCTGGTTCATGAAGGTGCCGTTGCGCGGCGAAGAAGCGCAGTGCGCCGGTGGCGAACGCCGTCTCCAGGTGGTGCAGGAACAACCTGCGGAACAGCCGCGACAGGACCCTGACCGGGAGGAAGAAACCGGGGCGGCAGGCGATCCAGCTTCCGCCGTCGGGTGCGATCCCGCCGCCGGGCACGAGGCAATGCAGATGCGGGTGGTGCGACAGGTTCTGCCCCCAGCTGTGCAGCACGGCCAGAAAGCCGATCTCTGCCCCCAGGTGACGTGGATCGGCAGCGATGGTGCGCAGCGTCTCCGCCGCCGCGCGGAACAGGATGTCGTAGACCGCGGGCTTGTTCTGGAACGCGATGGCCGCGATCTCGTCCGGCAACGTGAAGACCACATGGAAGTATGGCGTGTCGAGCAGCTCCGCCTGGCGCTCCTCCAGCCACCGGGCCCGCGCCAGACCCTGGCACTTGGGGCAGTTCCTGTTGCGGCACGAGTTGTAGGCGACACGCTGATGACCGCAGCCGTCGCAGCGCTCGACGTGGCCACCCAGCGCGGCGGTGCGGCAACGTTCGATCGCGCTGATGGCACGGCGCTGCGCGCTGGACAGCGATGCGCCGTGCTGGTGGCGAAAAGCTGCACCGTAGCGGCGGAACACGTCCCCCACTTCCAGCCCTTCGCGGGCCACGGGGCTTGGCCGTCAGGCGGGCATGAGGTCCGGTTCGCTAGTGACCGTGGCATACAGGGAGTCCAGCGGGCTGACCGTGGCGCAGACCTTGCTGGTGGCGACACGGAGGTATTGGGCCGTGGTGCCCAGACTGCGGTGGCCCAGCAGCAGCTGGATGGTCCGCAGATCAGTGCCTGCTTCCAGCAGATGCACAGCGAAGGCGTGACGCAGCGAATGCGGCGTGACCTGCTTGCGGATCCCACAACGCCGACGCGTCTGCCGACAGACGTAGGCAACGGTGTGCGGAGAGATCGGCTGGCCGGGCCGGTCGCCAGGAAACAGCCACTCTTTCGGATGGGTGCGCTTCCAATAGTCCCGCAGCATCTCCAGCAGTTTGGGCGGGAGCATGACATAGCGGTCTTTGCGGCCTTTGCCCTGGTCGACCCGGATGACCATGCGCTGGCTGTCGATCGCCGCCGGCTTCAGATGGGTCGCTTCGGAAATCCGCAGGCCAACGGCGTAGCAGACGGTCAGGATCACGCGATGCTTCAGGTCCTCCACTGCGTCGAGGAAGCGGGCGACCTCGTCCTGGCTCAGCACAACGGGAAGCCTTCGTATCTGGCGGCAGGTCGGGATGTCCTGCTCGACAGTCCAGGCCCGCCTGAGAGTGACGATATAGACAAAACGCAGGGCGGACACCGCAGCCGAGATCGAGCTGCTCGCCAAACGTCTGTTGACGGCCAAATGGATCCGGTAGCTTCGGATCTCATCCGGACCCAGATCCTGCGGTGACTTGCCAAAATGGCAGGCGAACAGGGAGACATGCTGGAGATACGCACGTTGCGTCTCCGGCGCGAGATTGCGGATCTGCATGTCCTCGATCATGCGACGGCGAAGCGGGGTCATCGGCAACTCCTCTGCGAGATGAAGCGCGCCACGTGGCGCGGCCCTATGATCTCGCAGCTGGGTTGTCAGACGAGAGGGGGGCGGACGCTTGCTTCCGACGAGCCCTCCCGATCGGAAGCATGCCGTTGGCATCACCGAACTACCGCGAAGCGGTTTAGTCCAATCATCTTTATCGGACAGAGGGGGCGGCGGCCGATCGAGAGGAGCGATCCGCCTAACGTGTCCTAAGGAACGGACCGGATGCCCGGTCCGGTTATGTTTGTTGATGAGGCTTTCTCGACGGCCCGGGCTGTCGCCTCATTCAACGGGGCACTCAGCCTCGTCCAGTGTACCGAGATCACGGTCGAAAGGCGGGTAGACTGCGGCGAGGCCCGCCGTCCCGTTAGAGTGACGGTGCAGTCGTCCATGGCAGCCAAGCACCATTTGCGGAACAGGGCCGGCTCGCCGGGGGGCAGCAAGTCCACGCTGAAGGTCGCCACGTTCCTATTGTCCTGCGTGATCATGTTCGTGGCCAGCAGGCAATCCATCTGCGTTCCGACGAGAGGCTGACAATCCACTTTTCCCGGCCCGAACGTCTGGACCGCCGGCGATGCGATGGCTGGGTAGGTGTTTGGTCCCGGGCTTTGATGGTGCATTCTTCTCTCCGGAGTGGAAGGAAGCACTATGGGCCAAGTTCTCCACGGCAGCGCCACAACGACAGCGGCGGTCCGTCGAGCGATACAGCATAGTCAAGAGAGCCTGAGGGCGCTGGCCAAGCGCTACGGCGTCAATCAGAAAACCGTCGCCAAGTGGAAGCGGCGCACCTCCCTCGCCGATCTCCCGACCGGGCCGAAGGACGCAAAGTCAACCGTCCTGTCCATCGAGGACGAGGCGATCATCGTCGCCTTCCGTCGCCACACCCTGTTGTCGCTGGACGACTGCCTCTATGCCCTGCAGGCAACCATCCCGCACCTGACCCGCTCATCGCTGCACCGCTGCCTGCAGCGCCACGGCATCTCCCGTCTGCCCAACGTCGAGGGCGACACGCCAGACAAGCGCAAGTTCAAGATCTATCCGCTCGGCTACTTCCACATCGACATCGCCGAGGTCCGCACCGAGCAGGGAAAGCTCCACCTCCTGGTCGCCATCGACCGGACGTCCAAGTTCGCCTTCGTCGAGCTGCACGAAAAAGCCACCACCCGAGTGGCCGCAGACTTCCTCCGCGCCCTCCTCAAAGCCGTCCCCTACAAGATCCACACCGTGCTCACCGACAACGGCATCCACTTCACCACACCCGGCAACACCTGCTCCGCCGCAGCCGAGATCAAGCGGGCCATCCAGCAAGGCGAAACCTTCCGGGCACACTCCTTCGAACTCGCCTGCACGCAGAACGACATCGATCACCGACTGACCAAACCGCGGCATCCGTGGACCAATGGTCAGGTCGAACGCATGAACCGGACCATCAAGGAAGCAACCGTCAAGCGCTTCCACTACGTCACCCATGACCAGCTCCGCAGCCACCTGACCGATTTCGTCAATGCCTACAACTTCGGTCGCCGACTGAAGACCCTGAAGGGGCTCACTCCCTACGAAACTATCTGCCGCACATGGACAAAAGAACCCCAGCGGTTCACCCTCAACCCTCTCCACCAAATGCCGGGACTAAACAGGTAGGTCAGGATTGCCAAGCCGGCGAGCAGGACCACGACGGGAATCGCGGCGGCAGCCCGTTCGAAGCCGCCGGTTCCGGTAGAAGGTGCGATTGCCGGGTCACACGGCATGGTCACCATCCGTAGCCGGGCCAACCATAATGCTCGTGCAACTGGCTCTCGTAGATCTGGTCGAGCTGGTTGAGAGGAGCGTGCCAGGGCGGGCTCGTCTTGATCTTCTCGCGCGTGATGTCGAGGCGCATTTGGCGGTCGCCCCACTTGATCTCCCGCACGGCGTAGGGCGACACCAGCACGTGCTGTCCGGCCCACCAGTTCCTGGTGTCGATGATTACGTAGCGGATGCCCCAGCCGGTCTCCTCGACTAAGAGATCCTGGACATGGCCGATGTCGCCGTCACTGGCATGGACGTGATAACCGTCCACCTCGGCGACACTCCGCAGATGCGGGTCCTCGTCCTCGCGGCGTGGCTGGATTTCCGCCGTCTCGCCCATGCCGAACCCGCCGAAGTAGGGGCGGGACAAGAACGGGGCGGCGATCGCGCCCGTGCCATAGAAGCTCCCGCCCCAATAGGGATCCCAGCCGTAGTAGCCGAGCAGCCCACTCTCCATCTGTCGCGACACCGGCTGGTCGTGCAGGATGTCCGGACTGCCCTTGATGCGTGCCTTGGTCAGCTTCACGGGAACGCTCTGCCGGTCGTCGTCGACGGCGCCAATCGCGGATGGGTGGATCAGCACCTTGCGGCCGGTTAGCCAATGCCCGGTATCGACGACCAGCCAGCGCACCTTCCACGTCGCGTCATCGAACAGGAAGTCGCTGACGGTTCCAATATGGCCGTCGCTTGCTTCGATCGTGTAGCCGGTAAGTTTGGAGACGGGGCGCAGCATGTCTTGGCTCCTTCAACGCGGATCCGGTTTATGTTGCCTATTTCACCGGGCGACAGGCTGGTTCAGCACGGCCACATGGGGCTTTGCCCCGGCTCGCCGCTGATACGATCATCTAAATTGAGACCCTACCGGCGCTGTCGTTCCCGGCATGTTTCACCCGCCCGGAGCCGGTATATGCGGTGCAACCAAACCGAGGAACATTCCCAGCCGCAGAATCGGCTCCAAGCCGAGAGCGAAGAGCGCAGCAGCGACCAAAACCAGGACGCATACCAGCAGCACGCGTCCAAGCCGGATTGAATGATGTCGCAGGTTCACCATTAGAACGCTCTCTTCCCGCCGCGCGAACTGTCGACCTGGATCGCCACAACGAGCGCCGGCCAAGAACATCAAACGTCGGCATGCCGCTGAGCCGTCGCCCGCGAGAGGGCTGTCCTGGCCTCGGCACCCGGGGAATTCGATGCCGTCCCGGAAGCCACCGGAGTGGCCATCGGTCGCTTGATGTGCTCCGGGAAAAGGGGCCAGAGCTTCATGATGAAATCGAACGCCATGAGCAGCGCGCCGAAGGCAAACACGACATCCCCGAATATCCGCATCCACTGCCAGATCGACACGGTGTCGTAGAAGGCTGGGCTTCTGGCATAAGCGAGCCCGTGCTCAAAGACCGCGTTCAGTTGTGCCCAGCCGATTGGGAAGAAGTTCAGTGCGATCCAGAGCACGAGGCCGCCATTGTAGAGCCAGAAGGCGGTGTATCCCGGACCTTCTTTGAAGGCATAGCGATCGCCTGCCACGTAACGTAGGCAGAAATAGATCAAGCCTATCCCGAGCAGGCCGAAGGCGCCAAACAAGGCGGTGTGCGCATGGTTCAGCGTCAGAAAGGTGCCATGCTCGTAATAGTTGACGAGAGGCGCGTTGAGGGTGCCGCCACCGAAAACGCCGGCTCCGACGAAATTCCAGAACGCCGCCCCGACGACATAGGTGTAGGCGAGCCCGTATTTGAATTCCTGATGTGACTTGATGAGCCGGCGCTGCTCGATCAATTTAAGGATCAGCAGCACCAGCGGTAGCACCTCGATGAACGAGAACATGGTGCCGAACGGGATCCACAGGTTCGGACCGCCCGCCCAGTAAAGGTGATGTCCGGTACCTAGCACCCCACCCAAGAAGACAAGGATGATTTCGAAATAGACCGCTCTCTCCGCCAAGTTGCGGGAGACCAAGCCCAGCCCCATGAGCAGATAGGCGCTCATAGCCGCGGCGTAGAACTCGAAAGATTGTTCCACCCACAGATGAACGACCCACCAGCGCCAGTAGTCGGTAATGGTAAAAGAGCTCTCCACCCCTGTCAGAGGGATCATCCCGAAGACATACAACACGGCGATGTTGATCGTCGCGGCCCAGAGCAGGTGTTCCAGTCGGATGCGCCCGGTCCAGAAATGCTGGGCCGCATCCCACCAAAGGGCTCGGCTCGGCCAGAAGGCGCGGCATACCAACCAGCTCCACATCGCCAATGCGGCGAAAAAGGCAATCTGCCAGAAGCGGCCGATCTCCAGATACGACAGCCCTTGGTTACCAAACCAGAACCAACTCGCGTCGATCAGCCCCATGATTCCGAGATAGTTGCCGACCAACGCTCCCACGACGACGACGAGGGACGTCCAGAACAGAATGTCGACCAGCAGCCCCTGGTGCTTCGCTTCCCGTCCGCTGATCGCCGGCGCGAGGAACAAGCCGGAGCCGATCCAGGAGAACGCAATCCATATAAGTGGCGCCTGCAGATGGATGCTGCGAAGGAAATTGAACGGCACATAGGTATCGACCGGCACACCGTAGAAGCTCGTCCGGTCGGAGTAGTAATGCGCCATGGTCGATCCGGCGCCGATCTGCAGCAGCAGCACCGCCGCAACGAACAGGAAATACTTTCCCGTCTTGCGCTGGCTCGGCGTCAACGTGCGAAAGCCGACCAACACCGGGTCCATCGGCGCGACATCCGGGTTGGACAGGAAAATCTGGTAGATGAACAGCACGGCCCCGAAGCCGAAGAACACGAAGCAGAAGCTTGCCCAGGTCCAGATGAAGGTCGCCGAAGTGGGCGCGTTGCCGACGATCGGCTCATAGGGCCAGTTCTGTGTCCAGGACACAGTCGCTGCCGGGCCGATAGGCCACGGTGGTCAGCGAGGAATAGATCAGGAACTCTGCCGTCTGCCGTGCGGTTTCAGCGTCGAGGCTACGGGCCTTGCTATAACCCGCGGCGAAATTGTCCTGTCGCAGCTTTGTGGCGATTTCGTCGCGAACCATCGTGATGGCACCTGCCAGGGCATTGGGGACGATGACGGCGTGCTGGGTCAGGTCCACACCATGCAACTGTGCCTGCATGTTGGATTTGATCGCGGCTTGCTGATCCGCTCCAAGAGACGCGAAAGCCTGTCCGGCGCTGGCCTGCGCCAGATTGTCCTGTGTCGCGGTCGCCAGGGCGACCAGATTTTCGGCCGTATAGTCCGGGCCAAAATATGAACCCATGCCGTAGAGGCTGCCGTAGTCCATCAGATCGGCTTTTTGGAAACCAGACTTGCCGGCAATGATGTCATTACCAGACATCAACAGCGTGCCATCCTGCGCCACGAACCGGTCCGGCTGCATGGGCGCATCCCGATAAGTCTGCCGCGTCGCCCAGGCAATGAGGGCGAAGCAGCCGATCGCAGTTCCGAGCAGCACCCATTTCAGCACGCGGCTGACGGGATCGTCGCTGATCACCTTCCGCGTCTCTGGGGTTAAAACGCTCCTGACGCCGCCGTCAGGGGCGCCTTTTGGCAAGCCTTCATCAATTTCGGCCATTTGCTGCGGAATCCTTGAATCTGCGTTCGGCAACGCTTGCCGCTTAGATCGACGACTGCTGCCTGCATGATGCCCGGGTGTTCCACTGCACGATGACCCGGATGTCCGGATGGCTGGGATTGCAGCCGAGCACGCTTAGAGACGCCGTGCCCAACATGAGATGCTGGCCTTGGCTGACCGGCGATCCGATCCAACGCGCGGCGAAACTGCAGGAGAACTGTCCGTGCGAGAAGAGCGCGACATTCCCACCCAGGGTTTGCAGCTTCGCAATCAGCCGGTCGGCGCGATCCGACACCTGCGATGCGCTCTCACCGCCAGGGCAACCGTCGCGATAGACCGTCCACCCCGGCTGGGTCATACGGATGTCCCCGGAGCGTCGGCCTTCGTAATCGCCATAGTCCCATTCCGCCAAGTCCGGCGCGACCACGGCCGAAGCGCCCAGGCCGGCCAGGGTGCAGGTCTGCCGAGCCCGCTGCAGCGGGCTCGTGAACACGTGCGCGAACCGGATCGCGGCCAGCGTGGAGATGAGCGTGCGCGCCTGGTCCTCGCCGTTGGTCGTGAGCGCGATATCGGTCCGCCCCGTGTGTCTTCCCGAGAGCGACCATTCAGTCTCACCATGCCGAATCAGGTACAGCCTGAGTGGATCAGGGTGCAGCGTCGCGTCTGATCGCATATCGGTCGCTGCTACGATGCTCGCCGAAGGGCCGGGCTGCTTTCCATTGCCTGCGTGTAGTCCCCCCGGAGCGCCGCATGGTTACAGTCGGCGCGGTGATACAAGGCTTGCTGCGCAGCACCGATATGAGCGGCCTCACCGCGCCAGATTTCCAGGGCCGGCTGCTGGATGGCACGGGCGAATGAAAACACCAGGGGCCAAGGCGTTCGCCCGCGGCCGCCCCGCGCGATGAGGTTGATGGCGTCGAGCCGCGCGGAGGCCAACTCGCCGGACTGGCCGCCGGACAGGAACGCGATCCCGGCCACTGCGGCAGGAACGCAGCGCAACAGGCATTGCACGGTCTCCTCGGCGACATCCTCCACGGTGCTCTGATTGGGACAGGCCAGGCCCGGCAGCACCATGTTCGGCTTCAGGATCACCGTCTCCAGGACGACGCCCTGCGTTTCAAGCTCCTGGAATACGGCCCGCAGCACGGTCTCCGTCACTGCCAGGCACCGCTCGATGCCGTGGTCGCCGGTCATCAGCACCTCCGGCTCCACGATGGGGACAAGCCCGGCTTCCTGACACAGCGCGGCGTAGCGGGCCAGCGCCTGCGCGTTGGCTGCGATGCAGCTGCGGCTCGGCAGGCCATCGCCCAGCGCTATAACGCCGCGCCACTTGGCGAAACGCGCGCCCATGACGGCATACTCCTCGAGCCGCCCGCGCAGCCCGTCCAGGTCCTTCGGTGACCGTCTCCCCGGGGTGGAGGGCCAGGGGCTTGGCCCCGAGATCGACCTTGATCCCGGGGATGATGCCTGCCTCGACCAGCCGCTCCAGCAGCAGCACGCCGTTGCTGTCCCGCTGTCGGATCGTCTCGTCGTACAGGATCGCGCCGCTGACGCATCGGCCCAGCCCCGGTGTGGTCACGATCAGCTCGCGGTAGGACCGCCGCGCCTCCACCGTTTGCGGGATGCCCGCTGCGGCGAAACGCTTGTTGCAGGTGCCGTTGCTCTCGTCCATCGCGAGCAGGCCACGGCCGCTGCCCACCAGCGCCTGCGCGGTTTCCACGAGCATCGGCTGGTTCATGGGGAGTCGCCCCACTTCCAATTGCGGATCTCAGGGAGGTCCTCGCCGTGCTTGTCGATGTAGTGTTTGTGCTCGACCAGCTTGTCCCGCATCATCTGCTTCAGGTAGGCGCCCTTGGTGCCGAGATGGGGCACGCGATCGACCACATCCTGCACCAGGTTGAACCGGTCCAGTTCGTTCTGCACCCGCATGTCGAAGGCGGTCGTGATGGTGCCTTCTTCCTTGTAGCCTCGCACGTGCAGGTTCCGATTGGTGCGGCGATACGTGAGCCGGTGCACCAGCCACGGATAGCCGTGGAAGGCGAAGATGATGTGCTTGTCCTTCGTGAACAGCCCGTCGTAGTCGACGTCGTCCAGCCCGTGCGGATGCTCGCTCGCAGATTGCAGCCGCATCAGGTCCACGACGTTGATGACGCGAATCCGGATCTCCGGCAGGTGCTCGCGAAGGATCGACACGGCCGCCAGCACCTCCAGCGTCGGCGTGTCGCCGCAGCAGGCCATGACGACGTCCGGCTCCTCATGCTGGTCGTTGCTCGCCCATTGCCAGATGCCCAGTCCCTCCGTGCAGTGTATGACGGCTTGCTCGATCGTCAGCCATTGCGGCATGGCGTGTTTGCTGGCGACGACGACGTTGACGTATTGGCGGCTTCGCAGGCAGTGGTCGAACACCGACAAAAGGCAGTTCGAATCAGGCGGCAGATAGACGCGGACGACGCCCGCCTTCTTGTTGATGACGTGGTCCAGGAAACCAGGGTCCTGGTGGGTGAAACCGTTATGATCCTGCTGCCAGACATGTGAGGCGAGCAGGTAGTTCAGCGACGATATCTTGCGCCGCCAGGGCAGCTCATTCGTCACCTTCAGCCACTTGGCATGCTGGCTGAACATGGAGTTGACAATGCGAATGAAGGCTTCGTAGCTGTTGAACAGGCCGTGGCGCCCGGTCAGCAGGTAGCCTTCCAGCCAGCCTTCGCACTGGTGCTCGCTCAGCATCGAATCATGCACGCCGCCATCCGGCGCGAGGAACTCGTCGTCGGCCACCCGGCGAGCGTCCCATTGCCGGCTCGTGACCTCGAAGACGGCGTCGAGCATGTTGGATAGCGTTTCGTCCGGACCGAAGACGCGGAAGTTGCGCGGGGCTTGGTTCTCGGCCGCGACGTCGCGCAGGAACCGTCCGAGCACTCTTGTATCCTCCGAGGTGACGGCGCCGGGCGAGGGCACGGCCACCGCGTGCGCGCGGAAGTCGGGCATCCGCAGGTCGCGCAGGAGCGCCCCGCCATTGGTGTGCGGGTTGGCCCCCATGCGGCGGTCGCCTTTCGGCGCCAACTCCGCCAGCTCGGGCATCAGCCGTCCCTGCGCGTCGAACAGTTCCTCGGCCTTGTAGCTCCGCATCCAGCTTTCGAGCGGCGCCACGTGATCGGGGTGAGCGGCGTTCACCAGGATCGGCACCTGATGCGCGCGGAACGTGCCCTCGATCTTGAGCCCGTCGATTTCCTTCGGACCGGTCCAGCCCTTCGGTGACCGCAGGACGATCATCGGCCAGCGCGGGCGCGATGCGTCTCTTCGACGAGCGGGCCTTGCTCTGGATGTGGCGGATGTCCTCGACGGCACGCTCGACAGTCTCGGCCATCAGCCGATGCATGACCGCCGGGTCGTCGCCCTCCACGAAGTAAGGGTCCCAGCCGCAGCCGCGGATGAACTGCTCCAACTCGTCGGGCTCGATGCGGGAGAGGATCGTGGGGTTGCTGATCTTGAAGCCGTTGAGGTGGAGGATCGGCAGCACGGCGCCGTCGGAGACCGGGTTCAGCAGCTTGTTGGACTGCCATGCGGTGGCCAGCGGCCCCGTCTCGGCCTCGCCATCGCCGATGATGCAGGCGACGATCAGCCCGGGATTGTCGAACGCTGCGCCGAACGCATGGCTGAGCGAATAGCCAAGCTCTCCGCCCTCATGGATCGAGCCGGGCGTCGTCGGCGCGACATGGCTGGAGATGCCGCCGGGAAAGGAGAACTGCGTGAACAGCTTCTTCATCCCCGTCTCGTCCTGGCTGATGTCGGGATAGACCTCGCTGTAGCTGCCCTCAAGATACGTGTTGGCCACGAGGGCCGGTCCGCCATGGCCGGGCCCGGCGATATAGAACATGTCGAGGTCGAACTTCTTGATCACCCGGTTCAGGTGCACGTAGATGAAGTTCTGACCCGGCGTCGTGCCCCAATGCCCGACAACCAGCGGCTTGACGTGGGCGAGCGTCAACGGCTCGCGTAGCAGCGGATTGTCATACAGGTAGATCTGTCCGACGGAGAGGTAGTTCGCCGCACGCCAATACGCGTCCATGCGGCTCAACTCGTCTTGGCTGCAAACGCCATGGGGAGGGGGCGGTCGGATCCATCCTGCTCGGAAGGTCCAGCGTCGGGATGGCTGTGTCCATGATGGAAGTCCTTTTGACGATCTCGCTCGGCTCGCTCATCAGACGCCGCGTCAAGACATGCCGGTTTAGCCTCTGCCCTGCGTGGCAGGCAGCTTCGGAAACTACTCAGGCGATGCGAGCGCGCCCTGTGGGTGCCTGACGTTCGCGACTTGACCGGGGTTCGCGAGTTCGCCTCCACGGGGAACTGCTGCTCGCGTTCGGCCGAGATCCATCACTCGGCCGCCCTCAGAGCCGTCGCCGGCAGAGCCGTGATCGCGGCCTTCTCAGGGGTCTTGCTGACCGCACTCCGGCTGTCAGCCTTGATAGTATCGAGAACCTTGTAGGCCAGCAGCTTGATGGGATCGGTCAGCAGGAACCAAACCAGGGCATAACCCCAGACCAGGCCGGCAAGCCGCCATCCGAGCGGGGGCACCACCCAGGCGCCGTACACGGCGATCAGCGTCGCGATCGCCTGCGTGCCGAGGACTGCGGCCAATAGGATCCAAGCGGGTCGGATCGACCAGAATGGACCGCGGGTGCGGGTCTGGAAAATGGTGAGATGCCCGGCGACTGACAGCATCAAGTACATCATCGTCTGCAGATGCGGACGGTCCAGGTGCAAAACCCGGTCGCCGAGATAGAACAGGCCGAACGCCGCCAAGGGGCCGACCAAGCCCAGCACGGTGGCGACACCCAGCACCACGCGCATGTTCCAGGCTTCCGGCTGGTCCCGGTAGCGGACATTGTCGTACGCGATCGACAGGATGGCGCCGTCGTTCAGCAACGCCAGCATGACGATCATCACCGCAGTAAGCGGGTAGAAATTGAAGACCAGGATGGCGAGCGTCATGAACAGCAGCACGCGCAGCGTCTCCGCAATGCGGTAGATCGCGTAGCTGTTCATGCGCTGGAAGATTTTCCGACTTTCCTTGATCGCCTCGATGATCACGGACAGCCCAGGCGTCATCAGCACGATGGAGGCGGCGGCACGGGCCGCGTCCGTGGCACCGGAAACGGCGATGCCGCAGTCCGCTTTCTTCAGGGCGGGCGCGTCGTTCACGCCATCGCCGGTCATCCCCACGATGTGGTTGCGCTTCTGCAGCACGTCCACGATGTGGAACTTGTGCTCCGGGAAGACCTGGGCGAAGCCGTCCGCCTGCTCGATGGACGCGGCAACCGCCGCGGACTCCTCGCGCTTGGCGTCGCCGAGGCTGGCGCCATCGAGGATGTTCGCCCCCATGCCCAGCGTCTTGGCGGTTTCGCGGGCGATCGCCAGCGCGTCGCCGGTCACCATCTTGATCGCAACACCCATCTTGCTGGCCGTCGCGACCGTAGCGGCCGCGTCTTCGCGGGGTGGATCGAACAACGGCAGCACGCCGAGCAGCTTCCAGTCTCCCTTGCCATCCGCGCGGGCAACGCCCAGCGCGCGGAAGCCGCGAGCGGCAAAGTCGTCGACCGCCTTTTCGGCGGCGGACTTCACGGCGGCTGCGTCGCTGACCAGGTCCAGGATGACCTGCGGCGCCCCTTTGCTCACCTTGAAGATGCTGCCGTCCCCGGCCTTGACGGTCGCCTCCGTGCGCTTGTGGACCGGGTCGAAAGGCTGGAAATGCTGCACGTCAAACGGCGTCAGCACCGTGTCGTCTTTCAGACCGCCCAGCACGGCCAGATCTATCGTGTCGTCATTGTCCGCCCGCGAGGCCAGCGCGCCGTTGAGGATCACCTGGGTGGAGGTGATGCCCTCGACGCGTGTACGGATCGCCCAGAGTGAGCTTGTTCTGCGTCAGCGTGCCCGTCTTGTCGGCGCACAGGATATCGACGCCGGCCAGTTCCTCGATTGCCACCAGCTTGCTGACGATCGCCTGTTGCTTTGCGAGCAGGCGAGCACCGACGGCCATGGTCACGGACAGCACGGTCGGCATCGCGACCGGGATCGCGGCCACGGTCAGTACCGAGGGCGAACTGGAGTGTGGTCAGGATCGGGTCGCCACGATAAACGCCGACGCCAATGATGACTGCCACCAGGACCACTGCGAGGATGATCAGGTAGTTGCCGATCTTCAGCACAGCTTTCTGGAAATGGCTGGCCGTATGTGCGCTCTGCACGAGTTCGGCCGTCTTGCCGAAATAGGTTTTTCCGCCCGTGGCGTAGACCAGCGCGCCAACCTCTCCGCGACGAACGATCGAACCGGAGAACACCGCGTCGCCGGCATTTCGCGTGGCGGGCAGCGACTCCCCCGTCAGGGCGGATTGATCGACGGAGATCCCGTCTCCCGTCGAGCAGCCGGGCGTCCGCAGGCACGATATCGCCCAATCGCAGCCGGATGACGTCGCCGGGCACCAGCTCCTTGGCTGCCGGGGTAACCCATTTGCCGTCCCGCTTGACCCGCGCCTTGATCGCCAGCTTGGCCTTCAGTGCGTCGATGGCGTTGCCGGCCTGGCGCTCCTCCCAGAAGCCGATTGTGGCGTTGGCGATCAGCAGCACCAGAATGATGAAGAAGTCAGGCCAGTGCTGCACCACGCCCGACAGCACGACGGCCACCTCGATCATCCATGGGATCGGACCCCAGAAATACAGCAGGAATTTCAGGATGGGACTGGTCTTCTTCTCGGCGATCTCGTTCGGCCCATACTGGACCAGACGCCTCGCCGCTTCGGCTTGGCTCAGGCCGTTCGCTGACGAACCGAGCATCTTCTCCACGTCCGGCAATGGACGGGTCTTGAGGTCGGACGACGCGTCTGCAGGCTTGGTGGACGCAATGGTCGTGGTTGCCATGGACGCATTTCCTGTCCTGTCTCCGCCCCGAGTTGTCGCGGGCGGTTACCGTCGGTCATGGCACCCTCGATCGTCGGGACCAGATCAGGACGAGGATAGGCTGCGGCGGCTGTCCGACGCAGATTCGGAATCTACTCAGTCACTTCTCGTGGAGTGACCCGCGGTTGGTCGTCATCTCACGCCGCGACGTGACGTTCATCTCGCTGGCGGACAACTTGCAGCACAGCGTCGAAATCCGTCGCCCGCAGGCTTGCCCCACCAATCAGCACCCCGCCCACCTCGGTGGCGGCAAGGACCGTCCCCGCATTGTCGGCCCGGACCGAACCGCCATACAGGATCCGGATGGTTTGCCCGGCGGCGCCGAGCCGCGCGCCCAAACATGATCGAATGTGCAGGTGCACCTCGGCGATCTCGTCCGACGTCGGCATATGCCCGCTGCCGATCGACCAGAGCGGTTCGTAGGCGATGGCAAGCCCGCCGAGCGGCTTGACGTCGGCTGGAAGGCTGCCGAGAAGCTGATCGCCGCATACCGAGAGTGCTTTGCCACCACTGCGCTGTGCCTGCGTCTCGCCGATGCAGACGATGACGGAAAGCCCGGATCGCCAAGCCATCCGTGCCTTGGCGGCGACCATTTCGTCCGTCTCATGATGATAGTGGCGGCGTTCCGAATGGCCCACGATGACGCTGGTGGCGCCCGCATCCCTCAGCATCTCGGCGCTGACGTCGCCGGTGAAGGCCCCGTCGGCGGACGCGTGGCAGTCTTCTCCGCCGATCGCAAGGCGGCCATCGGCCGTCTGGACCGCCCTCGAGATGAGCGTGGCCGGAAGGCAGAGCAGAACATCGGCCGGTACTGGTGCCGCCCTGATCGAAGCCGCGATCGTTTCGATCTCTCGCAGCTGCGAGCCCAGCCCGTGCATCTTCCAATTTCCGGCGATCAAGGGCTTCACGAGATCCTCGGCGCTTCAGCCATTTTGTCGAGCCAGCTTGCTGACCGAAGCCGATAGAAGCCGTGATGCGCGTTCATGGACACAATCGACCCTCACCCTTCGGAGCCCGAGTTGTCCGAGAGTGATGCGAAGTAAGCCGTCAAGCGATCTTCGGAAACTACTCACGGTGAGCGGCTCGGGCCGAACGTCGGTTTATAGGTGTTTTCCGAAGCTGCCCGAAGAGCCTCGCAAATGGATATTACAAGTTCCGCCAGAGAGCCGCGTCAGCGAGAGCGGCTGCGGACCCGATCTGAAAGAGGCTCGCATCATGTTCGCCGCAATGTTGAACGCCATCCCCGGCTTCGCCTATGCCCTCCCGGTCATCGCCATCATCGCCTTCTTCCTGATCGGAGCGACGGTCAAGGTACTACGGGAATACGAGCGGGCGGTCGTCTTCAAGCTCGGCCGCTTTCAGAAGGTGAAGGGCCCCGGCCTCGTGCTGCTGCTGCCCTTTATCCAGGAGATGGTCCGCGTGGACCTGCGCATCCAGGTCATCGAAATCCCGAGCCAGGACGTGATCTCCCGCGACAACGTGTCGATGAAGGTCGATGCAGTGCTCTACTTCAACGTCGTCGATCCCGAGCGGGCGATCATCAAGGTGCAGAACTTCCGGCCCGCAACCAACATGCTCGCGCAGACCACGCTCCGCGCTGTCCTGGGGCAGCACGAGCTCGATGAGATGCTGTCGGAACGCAAGAAGCTCAGCGCCGACGTGCAGGAGATACTCGACACGCAGACCGAGACGTGGGGCATCAAGGTGAGCAACGTCGAGATCCGCACGGTGGAGCTGACCGACAACATGGTCCGCGCCATTGCCAAGCAGGCGGAGGCGGAGCGCGACCGCCGGGCCAAGATCATCCACGCGGAAGCCGAGTTCCAGGCCTCGCAAACGTTGGTCGACGCAGCCAAGATCCTCGGCAGCATCCCGGCCGCCATGCAGCTGCGCTACCTGCAGACCCTGACCGAGATCGGCGCCGAGCAGAACTCGACCGTCGTCTTCCCGATGCCGATCGACATTATGAAGCCGTTCATGGATATGATCGAGAAGGCTGGCAAGACAGCCGTGTTACCGAAAGGATTGATCCCCACGCTGCCCGCGCGGTCGCCGGTAGAGGCTGCTGAATGACGCATGACGGCGGATTATCGCTACCGGGCTTCTGCAGATCCCTGAGATCCCTCAACCATGCCCTGTGGTCGCGAAGGCGGAGCTGAAGGCTGCTATCGCGGCTGATCGTGTGCGGTAGGCCTTGGACGACGAGCGTCATCGGTTCGCCACTCTCCAATGAGGCCGTGAAGCCCTGCTCAGCTTGGTCGACGCGGACCCTGAGCAGGCGGCCGCGCCACTGGCAAGCGAACTCCAGGCTCGACCAGCCGGCTGGCAGCTGCGGGTCGATCGCCAGGGCGTCGGGAAGGAGTGTCAAGCCGGCGAAGCCAAGCACCGTGATCATCCAGACGCCACCGAGCGCTGCGATATGCACGCCGCCGTCGATGGCGGCGTGCGTGTCGGCCAGATCGATCGCCGAGGTCTCGCGCAGGAAGCCCAATGCCATCTCGGATCGGCCCAGCCTTGCCGCGACCAGCCCGTGCATGGCCCGGCTCAGCGAGCTGCCGTGGCTGCAGCGAGGCGCGTAATAGGCGAAGTTGGCCGCACCGGTGTCCCCGGCGAACTCCTCAGGCAGCAATCCCAGCAACGCCACAACGTCCGCCTGCTTGACGATCTGCGATTTCTCGGTCCGCTCCCGCCCCAGCACGACATCCATCGGCACGGACCGGCCCGCGTAGCTCGCGAGATCTATGGGTTCGAGACCGAAATAGCCGTCGAATTGCTCGAAGAGGCCCGTCGAGCGGTCGAGCCCGGTCGCCATTCCTTCGGCAACCGTCTGCCACTGCTCCATCTCGCGATCACCCAGGTCCAGGCGGGCGGACAGGTCGGCCCACGTGCCGGGCCAGCGCTCGCGCACCAGGGCCGCAACCTCAACCGCACGCCGGATGGTCCAACGCGCCATGACATTGGTGAATGCATTGTCATCGACGGTCTCATGGTACTCGTCCGGCCCGGTCACGCCACGGATGTGGCGCAGGCCGTCCGCCTCAAGCTCCGCCCGGCTGGCCCAGAACCGCCCTGCCTCGAGCAGGATCTCGGCGCCCGCGTCCCGCAGGAAGCCCTCGTCGCCGGTCGCCTGCCAATAGTGCCAAACGGCGTAGGCCACGTCCGCGGTGATATGCTGTTCCTGCTTGCCGCACAGGATCTGCACCACCTTCCGGTCGGGGCCGATCGCCTGCTCGGGCGTTGTCTCGGCACCCGTGTCCGCCGACTCCCAGGCGAACATGGCGCCGCGCCATCCCATGCGGGCCGCTTTCGCCCGGGCCGCGGGCAAGGTGCCGAAGCGATACATCAGCATGGCCCGGGCAGCTGCCGGCCAGGTAAGGCAGTAGAACGGCAGCAAGTAGATTTCCGTGTCCCAGAACACGTGCCCCATGTAGTCGGGTCCGGTCAGCGCCCGGGCGGCGATCGACACCGTTGGGTCGCCAGGGTTGGCCGCCCCGTTAAGATGATAGGCGGCGAACCGAAGCGCCTGCTCGGCGGCAGGGTCGCCGGTGATGGAAATGGCGGAACACCGCCAGCGATCGGCCCAGGCTTCGCCATGCGCATCGAGCACACGGCGCCAGCCCATGCTGCGGGATGCGTCCAGCTTGCCCCGGACCTCGCACCCCGGGTCGTCCGCCGCGGCGTCGCCTCGCGCCACGGCGACCATGCGCTCGAAACACGCGATCTGGCCCGGGCGCGTCCGCCAGCTCCAGACCGACTGGAACGGACCCGGCTGACCCGGCGTCAGCATATCGCCATCGAGCCGCAACGAGGATGCCGAGGCCATGGCGATGCGCTTGCCCGTCGCCCGTGTGCGCCACACCCCGAGATCCCGTTCGATCCGGTCGGCATCCAGGCCGAAATCTACGTCCTCGAATGACGCCGAGAGCGAAACATCAAATTCGCCCTCCTCGACCTCCATCTGGATCAGTTGCAGCCCGATTGCCCGCTCGCTCAAGGAGACGAGGCGCAGCATCCGCAGGCGGACCACGAGCCCGGGCATGGCGAGGAGGCGGTCGCCCGACAGCAAGGCGCCACGCCGCAGGTCGAGTGTCCGGTAATGGGACGACACGTCCTCGGGATGCAGGACGGCCCGCCCGCCCGGTGCCGCGACGTCCACCCGCAGCCAGTCGGCGACGGGAATCAAAGCCGGGATGGGCTGCTCGGAGCCCCTTACGTCGAACAAGCCGGCGACGTAGGTGCATGGCGGCACCAGGCCGGTCGGCCCCCGGTTGACGGCGCGGGCGCCGCGGATGCCGAGGAAGCCGTTGCTGACGGCGAAGCGGGACTGGCGGCTGCCGTCGCGAAGCGGGTCGAACCCGTGCTGTTCGATGACCCAGGCAGGGTCGGCCGTCGGCTGCAGCGCACTGTCCATCGTGCGTGGGCCAGAAACCTTGGGCGCGTTCATGCTGGCCGCCGCGCCAGACGCCCGTGGGCAAGCTCATCCGTCGCGACCTCGTCGAGGCTGGCGACGACCAGCGTGGCGTCCTGCGCCCGCAGCAGGGCCGCATCGCCCAGCCGTGCCACGCCAAGCCCCGCCATGCCGCCGGCGCGGGCGGCCTGTATGCCGGCGGGGGCGTCCTCGGCCACGAAGCAGCGTGCCGGCAGCATCTTCAGTTCCGCCGCGGCCAGCAGGAAGATCTCGGGGTCGGGCTTGCCGGCGCGCAGGTCCCGTCCGCAGACGTTGACGCCGAACGCGTCGTGCAGGCTGCTGCCGTCGGCAAGCTGGACCTTTTGCAGCATCGCGTTGGCGTTCTTCGATGACGAGGCGACCGCCATCGGCCATCCGAGCACCCTCAACGCCTGCACGAAGCGGAGCGCGTCCGGGAACGCCGCGATGCTGCCGCCATGGATCAGCTCCTCCAACCGGGCCTGCTTGCGCGCCGCATAGGCCGCCACCTGCCGGCCGGCATCGGGCACTCCCAAGGCCTCCAGGGCGGCGCGGGCGCCGGGGAGGCGCGGCTTGCCGGCGACATGGGCCTGATACAGCGCCGTGGTGAAGCGAGCGGGGTCGGCGAGGCCAACCAACGCCTCTCGCCAGGCCCGTTCATGCGGCGAGGCGAGCAGCACGCCATCGACGTCGAAGATGGCCGCGGCCAGGAGTTGAGGCTGATCCGCGGCCATGCCCGGAGGGGAAACAGCGCCAGGCGAAAGAACCAGGTTCATTCTACAAGTTCCTTCGCCGCTTTTGCCCAAGGGTCGATCGCCGAGCCTCGCCAACGCCGAAAGCACGGTGAGGCACGACCCGTCTGCCTCCGTGCCGATCGTGGCAAACAGGAAGCCGTTGAACCCCAACCTGTCGAGAGCGAAGACATTACGGTTGGGGATGAGCCGATCCTCCCCCGAGTGCCGCAATCTGCCCGGCGACGCTCTCCAGCGCCGCCGTGAGGCCAACCGTCCCGAACGGTTTATACAGCACGGTTGCTTGCGGCGGGATGATCTGCCGCGGACCGCCGGTGATGAAGATATGCGGCATGGCAGTGCGCCGAAGTATGGCATCCATGGCCGATACTCCGCTGCCTGCCTGCAGGTAAGCGTCAACGATCATGAGGTCGGGGGCGTGCCGCGCGGCCGCGTCGATGGCCTCGAACTCCGTTCTTGCGGTGCCGCAGACGTCGTGTCCCAGCTCGGTCAGCACTTGAGCGATAAGAGCGCTGATAACGGCATCATCCTCGACCAGCAGGATGCGGAGTCGCCTCATGGGGTTTCATCATCGCCCCGGCCGCCCTCATTGACCCAAGCGTTGATTTCTTCCGCAAGCAGGGTCTGCGTTCGCTCGTTCCCAGCCGGCACCGAGCGCGACGGCGGCCACGATCGCACATGGCCGGAAACGGCAGCCGATCGGGTTCGTGAGTAGCGTTGGTCGGAGTCCGGCGAGGCCATACCGCCCCAATAACGGTATCGGTGGTGGCCTGGCAGGGACGGAAACTACTCAGAGGGCAGATACCTGGCGAGAAACGATCAGCCGCCACGCGGACGTGCTACGGTCTGCCGTGCGAGCCTTAACAGCACCGGAAGGCCGCGATGTCTCAGCTCTTGCCTCAGCCAATCCAATTACCGCGTGCAACCGCTGCTCCCATGCCGGAGCCAAGCGGGCTGGCCGTCATTGGCATCGGCGCTTCTGCGGGCGGGCTTGAAGCGGCCACCCAGTTGATCGAGGCATGGCCGGCGGACACCGGAATGGCCTTCATCCTCGTCCAGCACCTTGACCCAAGCAGCGACAGCATGATGGCGGCTTTGCTGGCCCCGCACACCGCGCTCGTTGTTTGCGAGGCGGCGGAAGGCATGCCGGTCATGCCCGGGCACCTGTACGTCATGCCGCCAGGGGCCTACCTGTCCGTCGGGAGGGGCGTGCTGCACCTGACCAGCCCTCCTGTGCGCCAGGGCGCCCGCATGCCGTTCGACTTCCTGCTTCACTCGCTCGCCCGCCACTATGGCGAGCGCGCTGCCTGCGTCGTGCTGTCCGGAACCGGGACGGATGGCAGTGCCGGCTTATGTTCCATCAAGGCGCACGGCGGTGTGGTGGCCGTGCAGGACCCGGCGGAGGCGGGCTATGACGGCATGCCCCGCAGTGCGATCGAGACCGGCATGGCGGATTTTGTGCTGCCGTTGGCCGGCATTCCCGCCGCGTTGTCCGCCTATCGTGTTCCCTTCGCCGGCTCGGCGGACAGCGAGGGGGCTGGCGCGCACCCCGGCGAGGTGAGTGTCCGAAGCCTGCCGAACATCCTTGACCTGCTGCGGGTCGAGACGGGCCACGACTTCGCACTCTACAAATCCGGCACCCTGGGACGCCGGATCGGCCGGCGTATGGCGCTGGCCGGTCTTCGGTCAACCGACATGGGCCGATACCATGCCATGCTGCAGGCCGATCGCGCCGAACTGGATGCGCTGGCGGGCGACCTGCTGATCCACGTCACCAGCTTCTTCCGGGATCCGGCCGTGTTCGACGCCTTGGCACGGACGACCATCCCGGATCTGGTCAAGGCCCATCAAATCGGCCAGCCATTGCGCGTCTGGGTTGCTGGGTGCAGCACCGGCGAGGAAACCTATTCGCTCGCCATTCTGTTCCTTGAACAGATCGAGGCCGCGGAGCGCCCGATCAAGCTGCAGGTGTTCGCGTCCGACGTCGATGCCGAGGCAATCACAGCCGCCCGGGATGGCGCCTATCCTGCCGCGATCGAGGAGGTCGTCTCGCCGGAGCGCCTGGCGCGCTTCTTCGTGCGGGAGAACGCCGGATGGCGCGCGGCCCCGGATCTGCGCGCCGCCATCGTGTTCACGGTGCAGGACGTCCTGGCCGATCCGCCGTTCTCCCATCTCGACATGGTGTCGTGCCGCAACCTGCTCATCTACCTGCGTCCGGATGCTCAGGCCCGCGTGATCGATGCGTTCCATTTCGCCTTGCGCGATGGCGGTATCCTGCTGCTCGGCAGCGCCGAAAGCCCGCTCGGGGCCGACGGCCGGTTCGAGGCCGCCGCCAAGGCCGAGCGCATCTACCGGCGCATCGGACGTAGCTCAATGAGCAGGCCGGGACGACCGGCCCGGCCTGCGGGCACGGCCCTGGTCCGGCCCGGGGAGGAAAGACGGGTCCGGCAGGCAGCGGCGCCGGCAGCGCTCCTGCGCCCGGCCGCCTTGGCCGAACTCGGCCGGCGGCTGGTGATGGAGGCCTATGCTCCCGCCTCTGTCCTGGTCGACACGGCGAACACGGTGCTGTTCTCGCTTGGCCCGACGGACCGCTATCTCCGCCTGCCGCCGGGTCATGCCACCCACGACTTGCTGGCGATGGCGCGGTCCGGCTTGCGGGGGAAACTGCGCGCGGCCCTTCAGAGGGCGCGGGATGGCAAGGTCAAGGTGTTGGATTCGGGCCTGGTGGTCGGCGACGACGGGAGCCGGCCGTTCAGCCTCGCCGTGCATCCCGTGGTGGACGCGGGCGAGCAGATGCTGCTGGTCAGCTTCCTGGACGCGGACCGGCCGGAACGCGGCGACAGCATTCCGCTGTCGCCAGGCCAGGCCTCCCGCGTGGCCGAGCTTGAGCGTGAGCTGGACGCGACCCGGACTGAGCTGCAGGGGACGGTGCGGGACCTGGAACTCTCAGGGGAGGAGCAGCGCGCGGTCAACGAGGAGGCGTTGTCGGTCAACGAGGAATACCAGTCCACCAACGAGGAGATGGTCGCCTCCAAGGAGGAGTTGCAGTCGCTCAACGAGGAACTGACGGCGGTGAACAGCCAGTTGCAGGAGACGCTTGAGCGCCAGCGTACGACATCCGACGACCTGCAGAACGTGCTGTACAGCACCAACGTCGCGACCCTGTTCCTCGACCTGGACGGCCGCATCCGGTTCTTCACCCCCGCCATCAAGGCGCTGTTCGCCATCATCCCGAGCGACGTGGGCCGCAAGCTGACGGATTTTGCCGCGGTGACGCCGGACGGCGCGCTGACCAGCGATGTGAAAGCCGTGCAGGACCGGCTGGAGCCGTTAGAGCGGGAAATCGAGGCCGCGGATGGCACTTGGTTCCGCCGCCGCATCCTGCCCTACCGTACAGGCGCTGGCCGTGTGGAGGGGGTCGTGATCACCTTCACCGATATCACGGCGCGCAAGGCCGCAGGCCGGGCGCTGGAGGCCGCCAAGATGGAAGCGGAAGCGGCCAACGCCGCGAAATCGCGCTTCCTGGCCGTTGCCAGCCATGACCTGCGCCAGCCGCTGCAAACGCTTGCCCTGCTTCAAGCCCTCCTCGCCGAGACCGTCACGGGCGAGAAGGCGAAGGGTCTGGTCGCCCGGCAAAACACCACGTTGAGCACGGTGACGGGCATGCTGGACACCCTGCTCGACATCAACGAGATCGAGGCGGGCGCGGTGCAGCCGGATGTCTCGGTTTTTGCCATCCAAGACCTGCTGGAACGCTTGCGCGGCGAATTCACCTACCATGCGGAGGCAAAAGCCATTCAGCTGCGGGTCGTCCCCTGCGGGCAGCAGGTGCGGAGCGACCCGAAGCTGTTGGAGCAGATGATCCGCAACGTGTTGTCCAACGCGATCAAGTACACCTCGGAAGGTTGCGTCCTGCTCGGTTGTCGCAGGCACGGCGGCGCGCTCACGCGTGGAGGTCTGGGACACCGGCATCGGCATTCAGGATGCCGACCTCGCGACGATCTTCGAAGAGCATTATCAGGTGGGGAACGCGGCGCGGCAGCGAAGCCGCGGCCTCGGCCTCGGGCTGTTCATCGTGAAGCGGCTGGGCGACCTGCTGGGCCACCCAGTACGGGTCTTCTCACGCTTCGGCCATGGCTCGGGGTTCTCGATCGAGTTGCCGCGGGTTGCCCGGGCTGCGGCAACGCATTCTCCAGCGGCTCGGCCAGAAATTCCCGGCAGCGGTGCCGTGCTCAGGATCCTGGTCGTGGAGGATGATTTTGACCTGGGAGAGATGCTTGGAGAGTTGCTCAGTAGCCAGGGTCACCAGGTCACGACAGCGCCGGATGGCGCGAGGGCGCTGGAGTGTGTGGCGCGCAGCATGCCCGACCTGATTCTGGCCGATTACAACCTTCCCGACGGCCCGAATGGGCTGGAGTTGGCGGCCGCTATTCGGGCGGCAGCCGGCCGAGCGCTGCCGGTGATCATCCTGACAGGAGACATCTCCAGCGTCACATTGCGCGCCGTGGCCCAAGGGGGGTGCGCCCTGTTGAGCAAGCCGGTGGGCCTCCCCGAACTGCAGCAGGCTATTGCGCGCGTGTCGATGGCGCCAGACACCGGACAGCCCGTGATCTTCGTGGTGGACGACGATGACGGCGTGCGCGGCGCGATCATGGAGGTGCTGGAGAGTGACGGCCGGACGGTCGCAGGCTTTCCCAGCGGTGAGGCATTCCTCCAGGCCTTTCGCCCCGGTGTCGCCGCCTGCCTGGTCATCGACGCGGCACTCCCCGGCGTGAGCGGCATCGACCTGCTGGAGCAACTGCGTGCTGCAGGCCATGCCCTGCCGGCCATCGTGATCACGGGGCAAAGCGACGTGCCGATGGCGATCCGCGCCATGAAAGCGGGCGCATCGGACTTCATCGAGAAGCCGGTGGACCGGCCGAGCCTGCTCGCCAGCGTCGCCCGCGCGCTGGAGCGCTCGCTCGACGCCGCCAAGCTCGCTGCTTGGCACGAGGCGGCGGCGGCACAGGTGGCAGGGCTCACGCCGCGGCAAAGGGAGATCATGGCCCTGGTGCTGGCTGGCCATCCCAGCAAGAACATCGCAGCTGACCTCGGCATCAGCCAGCGGACGGTCGAAAATCACCGGGCGTCCATCATGCACAGGACGGGGGCGGCATCACTTCCCGCCTTGGCACGACTCGCTCTGGCGGCAAGTTCAACCGATCTGGTTGTGCAGTAACACGGCCAAGCTCGAAGACCTCGTCTATGCGGCGCGCTCGGCGACGCCGCGCCGGACATGACGCAGCCCGGTTGCGCCCGCCACGATCAGATCGTGTCCATGCCGATGAACAACCCATGCTCGCCGCGCCAGCACCGCGCGTCCAAGAAGCCGGCGAGGGCAACGGGATCAGCCAGCGGGCCGAAACCTGTCGAGGATCATGTTCCCTGATCGGTGCGGTAGAGGCCGCCCATCGTGCTCGCGCGGGACGACAGTCGCGCCGAGAACTCTCGAGAAATCTCCCCGATCCGCAAGACGTTCGGCCGCCCCACGCCGATCCAGCGCTGTCAGATATGCAAAGGCACGCAACATCCTGGAGCGGCTGCCCAAGCATTTGCATGCCGGGTGCGCGCGGCGCTGGGCCAGGCGGTGGGAGATGAGTGACGCCGAGAAGGCCGAGCGGCTGGATAATTCGACATATCTGGTCACGGTCACGATGGAAATGATTCGCTAAGCGTCTTCGATGCGGGAGGCGCGGATGTCGGGTCAGCGAAGCTTCTTCGATGAGTCGTAGAGCGCTCTTTCGCCTGGGCCGCGCGGTGCCGTCGCCTAGTCCAGATTACGAGCTGTGCCACAACCCTCGCCGACCTGCACCTCGTCGCCTTCGTCTGCCTAATGCTCAGACAGGCCGCTCTATGGGCGGCAGGTTCACAACACGCTCCATCAAAATACACGACGCGAGAGAGACGTTGGCACCAAGCGTCCTGTCCGAAAGCTGACAGGGCGGTTGGGTGCAGGTTGCCGCATGCACGAAATCTCATTCTCACCTGTGAGGAAAAACTAGCAGTGCTGCTCTTGAGGAATCAGAGTTTGTCTCTGCTCGCTCCAAAGCAGCGGGAACGGCTGCATCAGCCGAGGCAAGCTGAGCTCCGGCATCCGCCCATCCAGGATGGCTTCCACCATGTCGGGCGCGAGTAAGGTGAGCAGCAGAACGCGGCCGAGATAGCCGCGATCGATCCGCTCGGCGACCGCCATCTCGCTGATCGAGGCGTAGGTGCCGTTCTCAAGCAGGCGCTTCCATCGAAATGCGCGAGCCAGCGCTTTCACCAGCGTGGGGTCGGCTCGGCTACGGTGCGGGACCATGTGCGCTAGGCTGCCATCAGGTGTGGCGATGACCTTGCGCCCGCCCCGTTGGCGGATCGCGAGCGGGACACGAACGGTCAGCGACTGCGAGGTGGCACTCATGCCGCGTCCCTCGCACTTTCGGGCCCCATGCCGCTCAGCTCGTGCACTAGACTGGTAAGCCCCGCGACCCGGAGCCGGATGTCCGCGCCGTCTGGACCAACCTCCACCCGCTCGACCAGGAGCCGGACGATGCGAGCCTGCTCAGCCGGGAACCGTTCCTCCCACAGTGGATCAGACTGCTCGAGCGCCTGGCGAACTTCGGTCTCGGTCAGGTCGGGCACCTCGGCTCGTGCAGCGCGCCAGGTGCCGACGATGATCTCCGGCTGCCGCAGCAAGGCCAGCAGCTCGTCCACTACGGCGCCCGCGATCTCGGGTGCGGATATCCGGCGCACGATCATCCGTCGTTCTGGACTTTCTTCAGAACCGACTTGCTCGCGTAGTATCGGTGGAGTCGCCCACGGCGCCGGGTGTGCGCGGGCGACATCGCCCGTTTCCGAAGACCAGGCCGCGCAGCAACGCCGGTGCGTGGCTTCGATTGCGACTGGCCCGAGCGCGCAGCCTCTGCTGCAGGATGGCGGGTGTCGCGATCCGATGAGAAGGGAATGACTCTTGCACCCGTCACTCGGCCGCCCCGCGGACCAAAGCGCGGCGGCTAGTCTTGAGGGATGCTCTGGATGCGGGCCCATGCTTGCGAATATTGGTCCCCCCGTGGTCCCCCATGCGGGGAGGGGGGTTGCGGGGGCAGGATTTGAACCTGCGGCCTTCAGGTTATGAGCCTGACGAGCTACCGGGCTGCTCCACCCCGCGTCGGCGGCATAGTTCCCGGGCGTCCCCGGGCTGGCATAGTTCCCGGCGTGCCCACAGTTCCCGGGCCGGCATTGCCGGGCCGGCCTAACCGCCGGCATTCAGGCGATGTTTCCACCCAAGGCGGTGCCGAGGGCGGGATCGCCTAGCCTGGGCGGGATGATCTGGCGGCGACCTACTCTCCCGCGCCTTGAGGCGCAGTGACCATGGGCGCTGGGGCGTTTCACGGCCGAGTTCGGGATCGCGCCGACCGCCAGCGTTCTGCGGCAGTTTGGTTCCGCTCTGGTTCCGTGTTATTTGGCGCTTGAAAGCGGCCCCACCAAACGGACCATAAGCCTCTGGCAAAACTACGATGTTTGGAGCGGGCGAAGGGATTCGAACCCTCGACCCCAACCTTGGCAAGATTGGCGTTCCCTTGCACGGGGAGGGCGGCCGGCGGCAAGCCGGGCGACGGCATCGGTCAGAAATCGGGCGGGTACGAGCGGGGCGCGCCACCCATCTGCACGAGGACCGCTGCCCGGCCGGCCATGGCCGTCACCAAGAGGGTTTCATCTATCAGGTGTTTGCCGCCGAGGATGGAGCCGTAGGGCAGCGCCATGGCGCATTCCGCTACATTTTTATGCGTCAACACGGGCGGCTTGGCGCGCTTGCGCCGCTTGGGCGGAGGCGGACGGGGTGGCAACCAGCCATGATGCAGGCGGCAGTCCGGCCCTGCGTCGGACCAGCCCCCGCCGAGACTATATCGAGCGCGCGGTCGCGATGCACCCCGATCGTTTTTCTCCGACCCCCGTGTCATTCCCCTGACACCGGCGACAACGGTGCCAGCGGCGGTTCTAGGGGCCTTTCTGAGTGCGACACATCGTTGACACCGGCGTGACAGCGGCGGGCGGGCGTCCCGCGAACAAATGCTCCCGCGAGCTTTTGTTCATTCGCCCGGCGGGGGCGCTTCCCACTGTCATCCCGCTGTCAAGCCGGTGGCACCCGAGAAAGGCCCGCATAACCGCCGTTGTCGCCATTGTCGCCGGTGTCCGGGGTGTTACCGGAGTCCGGAAATCAAACGCGAGCATTCCACGCTTCCCAAAGCGCGGGATTGATTGGATAGGAGGCGCGGGCGCGGTTCATGCCACCGATCGGTGAACAGGGCAGCAACCACCCCGCTGCGATCAGCTCCTTGCATGCGGCGTGGATGCGATCGGCCTGTCGCA
This sequence comes from uncultured Alphaproteobacteria bacterium, assembly GCA_963757115.1. Lineage (GTDB taxonomy): Bacteria > Pseudomonadota > Alphaproteobacteria > Acetobacterales > Acetobacteraceae > CAVWQV01. Next base: position 103,914 of record CAVWQV010000008.1, read on the forward strand.
AGCCGGCCAGCCGGACCTTGCGCTGCATATTCCGGACGTGGATCTCGGTTGGGCGCGGGGTGGTCTGCACGATCCATTTTGCCAAGGTCGCCACCTCGTCGTCGCCGCGCGGGGTTTCGGCGTCCGCGTAGGTTCGCTCGGCCATCGGCAGCAGGTAGTCCGTGACCAGACGGAGCGCGGCGTGGAACGTGTTGAGCGAGATGACGGTAGGCGGGCCGGCATTGAAGGGATCGCAATCCTTGGCGGCCCAGCGGAGGAACTCGATCACCAACGACAATCGCATTACCAGCCCGCGGCCCTTGGCGTAGGCGGAATTGAGCAGCCCCACCGAGTCCTTCTGTCGCTTCGTCACGGCGCGCGCGAAGCGGATGAGGAGCGGCTGGGCTTCCGCGGCCAACGGAACCAACTTCGGGCGAAGTCCGCCTCCAGGGGCGGGGTTGGCCTCCATTTCCAACTCGCGCAGGCGGTCCAACATCTTGGTGGCTTGCTCGGTATCCGGCGGGGTGGTCGCGAGATCGAAATCCACCGGATCGGGCCAGAAGAAAATGAACCGGGCCATCAGCCCGTCATCCACCTCGCCCTTCAGGAGCGAGGCCAGCCGGCTCGGCTGGATGGTGCCGAACCATGAGCACGTCATGCGCGGGACATCGATGGGCTCGGGGTGCTTCACCCGTTCTACCCTATGGGGCCGCCCGCCAAAGGTCTCGAGCCAGAATTGCCGCCCGGTCTCGCTGTACTGGTTCATTCCCATCAGGAAGGCGGCCAACTCGTCCCGGGCCATCAGCAGGCCCTTCGGCGCCGATTGCGCGAGCAGCAGCGCGACCTTTTCAACCGTTACATCGCTTTGCCGCAGCCGCGGCTTCTGCGGTTCCGGGCCGGGATCGGCATCGTCCGGCTTGTTCGGCGGGGGGAGGCCTTTTTTGACCGCGGTGGCTACGTCGTCCTCCCACTGTTCCTTCCGAGCTTTGAGGATCTCGGCCGTGCTGCTCCATTGTCGGTGCTGATCGGGGAACTCGCGCGCCATGCGCCGCTCAAGCTCGGGTACGATCTCGCCGAAGATCGCATCCCCGCCGGGCGACTTGCCCGATCCGGAATCGCCGATGGACGCCACCCACAGCGTCGGCGGTTCCTTCCATGCGGCGCCGGCTTGCACCCACCTTGAATTGCCGATCAGCGCGCTTGCCGTCGCCAGCAGCGGGGCGACCACGTAATCAACCGGGCAACTGGCCGCGTCCGCGGTGGTGCGAACCCACTCCGCCCATTCGTCACCCAGCACGTCCAACGGAAAGGCCACCGGCGGGCGGCGGTTGCGCTCCAGTGCCGGAGAGGTCGGGCGGCTCGCTGGGCGGCGGGGGCAGCGGCGTCTGGCTCCACCCGTCCGCTTCGAGTGCGGCTCCGGCCCCATTCGCCTTGTGGCCGGCGCGGGGACCGGGATCAAAGCCAAACTCGCCGAAGCCCGCCCGCCGGCACTTGTCCGCGAGGTGGAACAAGGTGCCCGCGCCGGCCTGGGCGCCGCCGTTACCGTTCCGGCCGAACGAGGCCCACTTGTCGCCGGCCACCTTGGGATCGAACTTGGGGCTCCTCCGCGAGAACTGCATGAAAAGCTCGAACCCATCCGCGCTCCCGCCGGTGGCGCCATGCAACGCCGCGCCTATCTTGATCCACTTCCCGTAATCGTAGCGTAGTCCGGGGTGAGGGCATCGAGCGCCGCGGCGATCCGGCCATGCTCGGCGTCCGGCTTGCCCGCGACATGCTCGCCGAAGTCGTGTTGGCCGTTCGCCTTCGGCGAAGGGGCGCGAATGATCGCGGCGCAACGGTCAAGGTATTCGAGGATCTGCGCCTCGCTTACCGCCGGCAACTCGGCGACGGTGATAACGCCGGGCGCGGGCGCGTCCTTCCATTCAAGCGGGGCGCCGGTGTCGTGGATGCCGAAGGCGACGAATTGCTGACCGCGGCCGAGCACTTCGATCCGGCATGAGTGCTGCTTGGAATGATCGGCGCCCTGGATGCTGCGCTTGCTCGGCTCCCCTTCAAGCGCGCGGAAAAGCACGAGCATCCGCGGCGAGTTACGCCGGAAGCGCACCGGCGCGCGGCCCAACGTCGTCACAGCAAACTCATAGCACCAGCGGGCTATTTCCGGGTCATCGCAATCGATATCGATCGCTTGCAGGCCATCGCATAGAATCCCGGTGTTCGTGACCGTCAGCACCGCGGGATGGGTGGCCCAAAGCGGCGGATTGCGCCGCGCCTCGTTCTGCCATTTCATGCCGACCGGCCGCTTGCCGGGCGACGGTCCGGGCGCGTTGCCATCGACAACCGCGACCGGCCTGAAGTTGCAACGCCACAGCGCCGCGCGCTGCTTGGTCGCTTCGTCCGGCGTCATGGCGCGATTTGCCGGAGCAGCGCACCACTGATGGTAATGATTGCGAGGAGATGTTGGGCCTCATCGAGCATCTGTGATCTCTCCAGACGCCGGGGCGGCGAAGCCCTACCTGCGGAACGGACCCACGGAGTGCTGCGCCATCGGTGCAACCAATGCCTCAGCAGGTTGCACCCCCCAGGTAGTCCGTTCCGCGTGATGGGGCTTGGCTCCGCCACGCGGCTTCGTTTTAGGGGGTGGCGTGCTGCCTCGATTGCTGGCGTGCCGGCTGGGGTCCCGCTCCTTCGAGCAGAGCCGGCATTCCCAGTGTTTCCGTTTGAACGGCAGCTTTCGGGGCGCGGGCGAGGAAATCGCGCAGGCTCTCGGCAATGATCACCGTGCGCTTGCCTACCTTACGCGCGTCGATCTCGCCCAGCTTGATCAGCTCGAAGATACGGGTGCGGGAGATGGCACCGCTGGTCGCCTGCACTGCTGCCGGAATACTGTACGCGAGCGGGCTCCCGGGCTGGTCCGTCGTGTTCATGCTCTTGTATCCCTTGGGATCGTTGAGGACATGCACGAACCTTCCCGAAAGCTTGCCCCGCTTCATCTGAGACAAATGGCCGGACGCCTCGGAAGTCTCAGAGAAAAATCGCCGTAATTACCTCCGTGATGGCGGCGCTAGGATGTGAGCAAGCGGCCCTCGGTGACCGCTGACCATCTGCAACAAAGATTTGGAGAGGCCGAGTGGCCGTGTGGGATCGTTTATGAGCCGCCGAATGATTGCGTAGCTGGCAAACGGCCCGGTGGGATTGTCCATGAGGCGCTGGACGCTCGTGAATTCGGGCGCAATTGCGTTCAGCGCCTGCAAGTCCTTGCGCAAGCGAAAAACGTCAATGGGCGGTGCAACAGGAACCTGAGGTCGGTGGTACTGGCGCGCTACCTCTTGCAGCAGCCGGGGACCGTGCTGAAGCCAAGCCTGGGTCAGTCGGCGCACGAGAGATGCCTCCGCTGAATTGGATCGTGTGGTTTCTGCCTTCCCGATTTCACTGCGCGCCACCTTCACGGCGGCTCGATGAGGCTTCCAGTGTCGATTGGCGTGCAGCAGGGCCGCCATTTGCCGCAGCAACGCATCGCTACGTGCGATGCGGGGACGCCCCTTCGGTTTCGCCGCAAGCGCCTGGACGATTCGATTCAGCCCAGCCTCGCCAACAGTGGTGAGCACGTGCGCAACGGCTTCCTTTTCCTGCGCCGACAACCGTTGCAGCTTGGCGGCAAGCGCCAGCGGCACCTTCGAAGGATTATCGTCCACCCGCGATTGCGCGGTGTCTTGCTCGGGTTTGTCGGCGGATGTGGTAGGCTTCTGCTCGGTCCCGTTCATGTCGTTCTCCAACGTCTTTCGGGACCACGGCGGGCGGGGATTGAGACCCCGCTCGCCACCCCTGCCGATGCTAGCTACCAGGAACCGCCCGGCGCGGATCAGTCCAGCCGGCCGCGGGAGCGCAGTGCATCAGCCGGGCGGGCGCAGAGGCACCACTGTAACGTCGGTGGGCACGATACCCATCCCGCCCGCATGTTCGCGGATCGTTGTAGTAACGTAACCCGGCGCCAGATGGGCATAATGCCGGGAGCAAACGGCTTCCGTGTTGCCCAGGGCTGCCGCGATGACTTGCATAGGTATCTTCCGCATTGCCAGCCGGGACGCGTAGGTGTGGCGCAGGATGTGAAAACTGATGGCCGGGGCAATGCTCGACGCCGCGCACGCCTCGCGGAGCGGACGAAATTGGTGCGACTTGCTCCAAGCTTCCCTATTGGCGCGGGTCAGAACCAGCGCAGTCCGCGCCTTACCCGCCGCCTCGCCAGTGAAGAAGCGCACGGCATCGTCAGTGAGCGGAACGGCGCGCGGCTTGCCGGCCTTGGCCTGGCGGATATGCAACACAGCGGCGCCCGCGTCGAAGTCGCCCGCCTTGAGCGCCACAAGCTCGCCATACCGGCATCCGGTGAGCAGCGCGGCCGTGACCAGTTTCCGGAAGTCGGCCGGGCTGGCGTTGACCAGCCGCACGGCTTCCGCATCGGTGAGGTAGCGCACGCGGGGAGCGCCCACGTTGGCGAAGGGCTTGACCCTCCGCCAGGCGTCGTCGGTGGGCACGCGGCCTTCACGATAAGCAAGGGATAGCGCGGCCTTGAGCACCGTAAGCACACGGTTCGCCGTAGCCCGTCGGGCGCGCTTGGCATCGGCCGTGTCTGCTTGCCGAATGTTCGGTTTTCTTGCGGTGGATTTCGTGCGGAGGCGAGCAGGGGAGATGGCGAGCTTCTGATGCCATGCTTTCAGGGTGACGAAGGTGAGATCACCCACCAGCCGGTCCTCCATGGCCGGGAGAATGTGAGCGTCGATCGCCCGCTGAGTGTCCTTGAGCGCCTTGCCGTCGCGGGCGATGTAGTCGGCCACGTATGCTGACATGGCCTCGCCCACGGTCAGCGGCTCCATCACCCGGCCAGCGTTACGTTCGATGGCGAGGAACCAAGCGCGCGCCTTGTCCTGGGCCTGCGCGAAGGTCAGAGTGGTTGCCCCATCGGCTTCCATCAGATCATCGGCGGTGCCAACGGCTTCATAGCGGCGCTTGGTTTCGGGCGCGTAGTGACGTGCCACCCAGGTTCCGGCCTTCCCACCCGCCAGGCGCCGGTAGCCGATGGCCCGGCCCTCTTGGATCGTGCGCCAATACGGTTCCGCGCGCGGGGTCAGCTTGAGCCGGACCGTCCGGGTTTCCAAACGGTCGTCGCGCGCTTTCCTGGGCATCGTCGCACCTGCGTTTGCCTGCGGCATTCATACGGCTTACACGGCATCGAACGCAACCGGACGCCAGCGTACGAGAAATGCGTGGCCGCAGGGACTTACCAATCAAAACGGGACGGCTCCAGACGGGGTTTACCGCCCTCTCACGGCGGTAACAGGGGTTCGAAATCCCCTACGGGACGGCATTCGCAAATCATGCCAAGCAGCCATGTAGCGGGGCTTGCTGCCCCGCGTCCAAGGTGATCAGAGAAGCCGATGCTTGGTCCTAGCTGGCGGTCGGGAACCCCACTCTGACTTTTTTGGCACACTGAAAGTGAATCTGCGCGGCAGGGCGTCTTTCGGGTTGCCCCGACCAGTCCGCCGCGCCATTCCGTTGCTTTGGAAACCTCGTCCCGTTATTGATCTACGGCTGTCGCCCCGCTTTAACTAGTTCGAGTTCAGATTGGTGTGCATCCGACCAGCCCGAGGAGAAGACAGCGCCCGTGCCTCCGCATCCCGATCGAAAGGCGTTTGGCCTGACGCTTTCCCGCCGCGCCCTTATTGGTTCGACGCTGCTGGCCGCGTCATGCGCCCCCGGCCGGAATCTACCCCCCTTGCCGCGTGCGTCGGATACGGCTTACCGGCTCGGGCCCGGCGACCAGATACGCATCATAACGTTCGGCGAACAGCAGCTAACCGGCGATTTCCGGGTCAGTGACGGCGGGACGGTATCGGTCCCATTGATCGGAACGGTCAGGGCTGCCGGACTGACATCCCGCCAAATGGCTGACACGATCTCGGCCGAACTCAAGAGTTCGAAAGCTTTTTCAGGATCCGAGCGTGGTGGTCGAAGTGATCGCCTATCGTCCGGTGTTCATCCTGGGCGAAGTAAGCAAGCCGGGACAGTATCCATTCCAGCCGGGGATGACCGTGTTGACTGCAGTGGCCGTCGCGGGTGGCTTCACCTACCGGGCTGTCGAAGACTACGCGTCCGTACTTCGCAATACGGGCGACAAGCCGGTCGAGGGTCGCGCGGTCGGAGCGACATTGCTTGCCCCTGGGGACGTCGTCACTATTTACGAGCGCGTGTTCTAGGCTCGGCCGTTCCGTCCGCCCGCTTCCTCAACAGCACCGCTCGCAGCTGAACGAACGGCCTCCGATCTAGCCGGACCCGAACGCGTTCGCCATTTTCCGGCGTTCATTGATCGACAGCTAGTTCGAACCGTCGTTGCGCGGTTAGGTTGTCGGTTTCCTTTACATGCTTCCCGATTTGAAGTCGCTAACAGGTTGTAAATGCCCCTTTTTGGCGCTGGCATAGAATATGCGAGGTCCTGGCCATTACACCCTGGCAGAACAGCAGCATATGTTCACTTTTAACTTCCGTCCGCTGACCGAGTTTAGTGCTCCGTTCTACGGGACGGCGCATACGGACGAGCCGAATTCCGCCACATGCGGTAGCAAGTCATCCCCCTTGTTCGCCCGTCACGCGCAATGGCCTTCGAAGCAGCGTGGGCTGGGTTCCCATCCAGAACGCATCTGCACCGCACTGGGGTCGCGCTGATGTGCGGTATCGTTGGTGCCATCACCTCCCGCCCGGCGGCTCCGTTGCTGTTGGATGGTCTGCGTCGGCTGGAGTATCGGGGCTATGACAGCGCCGGGATCGCGACCTTGGTGAACGGCCACATCGAGCGGCGTCGGGCGGAGGGCAAGCTGGGCAACCTGGCGGCCTCGCTCGAGCGGTCGGCGCTGCCGGGGCTGACCGGCATCGGGCACACCCGGTGGGCGACGCACGGCGCGCCGACGGAGACCAACGCGCACCCGCACGGCACGGCGCGGGTGTCGATCGTGCACAACGGCATCATCGAGAACCACGCCGAGCTGCGGGCCGAGCTGGAAGCGGCGGGGCAGGAGTTCAGCACCGAGACCGACACCGAAACGGTGGCGCAGCTGGTGGACTACCATCTCGGGCAGGGCATGGGCCCGGTGGCAGCGGCGGGAGCGGCGTTTGGCCGGCTGCACGGCGCCTACGCGCTGGCGATGATCTTCGCCGGGCACCCCGAGCTGATCGTCGGCGCGCAGCACGGCGCGCCGCTGGCGGTGGGCTTCGGCGAGGGCGAGATGTTCGTGGGGTCGGACGCCCTGGCCCTGGCCCCGCTCACCCGGCGCATCGCCTACCTGGAGGATGGCGACTGGACGGTGGTGCGGCGGGACGGTGCGCGGTTCTTCGACGCAAGCGGGGTCGAGGTGGAGCGGCGGGTGCAGCTGACCCGGCTGACGGGGGCGGCGATCGGCAAGGGCGCCTACCGGCACTTCATGGAAAAGGAGCTGCACGAGCACCCGGCGGTGATCGGCGACACCCTGCATCGCATGGTGCATCCGGCGACCCGGGCGGTGACGCTGCCGCCGCTGCCGTTCGACCTCGGCGCGGTGCCGCGGATCACGGTGAGCGCCTGCGGCTCGGCGTTCTACGCTGCGATGGTGGGGCGCTGGTGGTTCGAGGCGGTGGCGCGCATCCCGACGGAGGGGGACGTGGCGAGCGAGTTCCGCTACCGCGCCCCGCCGTTGCCGAAGGGCGGTCTCGGGCTGCTGGTGAGCCAGTCGGGCGAGACCGCCGACACCTTGGCGGCGTTGCGCTACATGCGTGACCAGGGCCAGCACGTGTTGTCGGTGCTGAACGTGCCGGAAAGCAGCATGGCGCGGGACAGCCACGCGGTGCTGGAAACGGTGGCGGGGCCGGAGATCGGCGTCGCGTCCACCAAGGCGTTCACCGCCCAGCTGTCGGTGCTGGCCTGCCTGGCCTTGGCGGCGGCGCGGGCGCGGGGCGCCATCACGGCGGCCGAGGAGGCGTCGCTGACGGCGGCGCTGCTGGAGGTGCCGGGGCGGGCGGCGGAGGTGCTGGAACGGGGCGGCGAGATCGGGCGCATCGCGGCGATGGTCGCCGAAGCGCGGGACGTGCTCTATCTCGGCCGGGGCAACTGCTTCCCCATCGCCATGGAAGGGGCGCTCAAGCTCAAGGAGATCAGCTACATCCACGCCGAGGGCTACGCGGCGGGCGAAATGAAGCATGGCCCGATCGCGCTGATCGATCCAAGGGTGCCGGTGATCGCCATCGCCCCTTCGGGGCCGTTGTTCGACAAGACGGCGTCCAACCTGCAGGAAGCGGCGGCGCGGGGCGGGCGGGTGATCGTGCTGAGCGACCGGGAGGGGGCGGCCAAGCTCCGTCCGATCGCCGCCGAGACGGTGGTGCTGCCGACGGTCGACCCGTTTGTCGCCCCGATCCTGTATGCGATCCCGGTGCAGCTGCTGGCCTACCAAGTGGCGGTGCTGAAGGGCACCGACGTCGACCAGCCCCGCAACCTGGCCAAGTCGGTCACGGTGGAGTGAGACATGTCGGCGCGATTGCAACATCCTGGATTGACGACGGTCGTTGCGAGATCACATACAGACGCAAAATTGAGACCAACAAAGAGTGTTAGCATCGGGCCTCAATCTCATTCTTGTTCAGGCCCTCCCCGAACCAGGAAAACCTGGTCGTCGCTCCTGATTTCTATTCACCAATTCAAGCGTGTCGGAGGCATAGGTGGTTGAGGTCGTTGTAATCGGGGCAGGACCATACGGGTTGTCCGTGGCCGCTCATTTGCGAGAGCGGAATGTCCCCTTCCGAATCATCGGTAGGACGATGTCTATGTGGCGGAACCACACGCCCAAAGGCATGACGCTGAAGTCAGACGGCTTCGCAAGTAACCTTTCAGCACCCGGAAATGGCTATACCCTCGAGCAATTCTTTCGCGAGATCGGCCGGACCGATTATTCCCATATCGGCTTGCGGGTACGGGCGGAGACGCTGACTGCATACGGCGAGGAATTTCAGCGCCGCTGCGTAGGAGACGTAAGCGCAGCGGAGGTGGTCGACATCATCCGTGCAGGGGATGGATTCAGGGTGAATCTCGACACTGGCGAGCAGGTCGCCGCCCGCAAAGTCGTCGTCGCTACCGGGTTGCTGTCTTTGCGCCATGTCCCAGAAACCTTCTCCCGACTTCCATCAAACATGGTAACGCATAGCTCGGCGCACCATGACCTGTCTGCCTTCAGCAAGAGGCGCGTGATTGTGGTCGGCGCTGGCCAATCGGCGTGCGAGCTATCCGCGCTGCTCAACGAGCAAGGTGCCGAAGTCACAATGCTGACCCGGCGGCCGCTAAAATGGTTCAATCCTGCCCTCGAGGACGATCCAAACGTTCGTCGTGCAGCCTGGCAGCGTCTCAGGCGTCCGAATTTCGGCCTTGGCCCGGGCTGGCGTACCTGGTTTTGGTCCGAGATGCCGTACAGCTTTAGCTACTTGCCGAAGAACGTTCGCCACACTCGCGCTTTCGGCATGTTCCCTCCGGCCGGGTCCGGTTGGATTAAGCATCGGGTGGACGGAGTGATACCTGTTTGCACTGGCGCTACCCGCCAGGTGGAGGAGCGTGGAGGCGAAGTCCGCTTTTCGGTAGAAACCGTCGGTGGGCCAGTCGGACTTGCCGCGGACCATGTCATTGCCGCGACCGGCTACAAGGGCGACACACGGCGTCTCCCGTTTCTCCACGGGTTGCAGGGGGAACTCCGGACAACCGGCGACGGTGTACCGGTGCTCAACCGTTCGTTTGAAACGTCCATTCCCGGCCTTTACATTGCCGGTTTCATGAGTGCCGCAACATTCGGCCCTTCCATGCGATTTATCTATGGGGCCGCCTTCGCCGCAAGCCAGATTTCCCGGCACGCAGCGCATCTTGCTGCGAGCAAGCGGCGCCCCAAGCAGATAGCCTTCGGGCCCGCGATGCAAGCCGACGCTTCCCTTTGATCTAGTTTCGTCATAGCGGTTCGTACATCATGCACAGAGATATGATTGCCGACGCTCCATTGCTCCCCAGCCAGGCGGCGCTTGCCAGGTCGCCCGAGGCGTCCGTGCCGCGAGATCGGCCACTTAAGGTGGTGCTCCTGGCCCACTACGGCCGAACGGGGTACAACATTCTTCGCTCCCTCGGCAGGATGGGTGCGAAAACGTACTTGATCCATGATCATCGGTCGCAGTCTCTACGGTTCTCGCGGTGTTGCAAGGTGGTGCACGCGACCACGCACATCAGCGAAGCCGACCCGGACGCGGTCGTCGAGTTGGTGAACGACCTTCACCGGTCGGAAGGGATCGACAGCGTCATCGCGAGCGACGTCGAGAGCCTCACGTTTCTTACGCGGATCAAACACCGAATACTGGCCCCGCTTTTCCCGATCGCCGAACTCGAGAGCCTGATTGCACTCGACGATAAGTGGGAATTCTACAAACTTTGCGAGGCGACCCGGGTGGCGGCGCCGAAGACACTCTCTTTCCCGGCCAAGCGGGACATTTTTCCTGAAACCGTCGGACGTGAACTCGGCTTTCCGATGATCGTCAAGCCTGCTGCGGGCTATGGTCAACGCGGGGTGAGAATAATCAAGGATGAAGCCGCCTTGCTTGCCTTTCTGGCGGGTAATGATTACGACTACGGCAGGATTGTCATCCAAGAGTATATCACCGGGCGCGATTGGTCGCTAAGTGTATTTGCCAGGGCCGGAGTAGTTGAGCATTGGACGGCTTGGCAGTGCCCGGACCAACTTGACAAGGGTTACGGCGTGGGTCGGTTCATGTTTACTGAATTCCGCGGGCACGACGATCTTCTGGAGATGGGTCGCAAGATCGTCGCGGCGTCCAACTTCTCGGGAGTTGCCAACTTCGACGCGCGGCTCGACTCCCGCACAAACCAGATGAAGATGTTCGAGTGCAACCCGCGTTTCTTCAATCGCATGTTGGCAGCGCGGCTGTGTGGCCTGGACTTCGTCCGCGCGGGGCTACCGGTTAGGGATGCGCAGCGCTTCGCTCTGGACCATGGTTGTTTTCACCCGTGGCACGAATTGTTCACGGCCCGAGGCGCTTGGCTTCTTGCGAGCGGCCAGTGGCGGCTCGGGCTGCTCCTGCGAGACATTGGCGAGATGTTGTCCGATCCGCTGCCCCCGGTCATGCGGAAACTGCTTGGCGAGGAGGGCCGCGCCTAAGACGGAGCCGGCCCGGGCGGAATTCGAGGCACGGCGGTTGCCCGCCTTGACGACATCCAGGATCGCGTGCTCCCCGAGAACGGCACCCACTTCACGCTCGCCAGGCAGCCTAAGGCCATCGCACCTCCGGCGGCAGCGACATCAGGATCGCATCCACGTTGGCGCCCGTCTTGAGGCCGAACAGCGTGCCGCGGTCGTGGATGAGGTTGAACTCGACGTACCTTCCTCGGCGATATAACTGGAACTCCCGCTGCTCGGCAGTCCAGGGATCGGCCATGCGGCGACGCACGATACGTGGGTAGACGTCAAGGAACGCTTCCCCGATGTCGCGCGTGAAAGTGAAGTCCGCCTCGACGTCGCCGCTGAAAAGGTGATCGTAGAATATGCCTCCTGCCCCGCGCGGCTCGCCACGGTGCGGGAGATAAAAGTAGCGATCGCACCAAGCCTTGAACTCTGGATAATAGCCGGCGCTATGTCGGTCGCAGGCAGACCGCAAGGCGGCATGGAAGAGCGCCGCGTCGGCCTCGGCTTCTGCCGTATCGAGCCGCATGGGCGTGAGGTCGCTGCCCCCGCCGAACCAACCTTTCGTGGTCACCATCATTCGCGTGTTCATGTGGACGGCCGGTACCAGAGGGCTTTGCATGTGGGCGACCAGGCTGATCGCGGCGGCCCAGAAGCGCGGATCCTCCGCGGCGCCGGCAATCTGGCCGCGGAAGTCGGGTCTGAACTCACCCCACACGGTAGACACGTTTACTCCCACCTTTTCAAAGACCCGGCCGCGCATCAAGCTCATGACGCCCCCCCCACCCTCGGACCCGTCCCCCGTCGGCCGCTGCCAGGTCGTGCGCGCGAACCGGCCCGCCGCTCGGTTAGCCAGCGGACCTGTGTGTTCGCTCTCGATCGCTTCGAACACCGCGCAGATGCGGTCCCGCAGACCTTCGAACCATGCGCGGGCGCGTGGCTTCAGGGCATCGTGCGGTGGGCGTTCCGGAACTTGCGGCACGGCGAAACCTCCCAAGATGGCATTCATGCTAGCGCGGTCGGGGCCGTGTTGCAGGGGCGAGATCAGGTCCCTACTATGCGATCGGTCGCTGCTCGCATTCGGGGCCGCTAACGCTTGTCCGCACGTCGGGCGATTTCGATCAACGAGGACAACATGGACGCCTCCTCTGCCCTCACGACCGCCGATACGCACAGCCACGACGCGGACGGGACCAAGCGTGACTTCCTAAAGCTGCTCGCGGGTTCGGGCGCGGCGATCGGCCTCGGCGCAATCGCTTGGCCGTTCATCGACTCCATGAATCCCTCGCGCGACGTGCTGGCCCTCTCGTCTGTCGAGGTGGATCTCACGCCTATCAGCGAGGGCATGGGGATAACCGCCGTTTGGCGGGGCAAGCCGATCTTCGTTCGTCACCGCACAGCGGCCGAGATCAAGTCGGCCGAAGACGTTCCCATGAGTCAGTTGATCGAGCCGGTGCCGGACAGTCAGCGAGTCAAGCCTGGACATGAAGCGTGGATCATCGTCATCGGCATCTGCACCCATCTTGGTTGTATCCCGCTCGGCAACAAGCCGACCGACCCGCGGGGCGATTGGGGTGGCTGGTTTTGCCCCTGCCATGGCAGCCAGTACCGACACTGCGGGCCGCGTCAGGCACGGCCCTGCGCCTGCAAATCTTTACCTGCCGCCCTACGGCTTCGAGAGCGCCACCAAGATCAAAATCGGCTGAGGCCGAACGCACCGACGAGGTTCCACTATGGCCGGTCTGCACAAGAGCGACATCCCTAATCCGGTATTGAACTGGATCGACAGCCGCCTGCCCATCTTTACGATGATGCAGAAGGAGTACGGCACTTTTCCGACCCCGAAGAATTTCAACTATTTCTGGAACTTCGGTGCGCTCGCGACCATCAGTCTGTTCATCATGATCGCGACCGGGATCTTCCTGTCGATGAATTACGTGCCGAATACCAGTCTTGCATTCGACAGCGTGCAGCGGATCATGCGCGACGTGAATTACGGCTGGCTTCTGCGCTATGTCCACCAGAACGGCGCGTCGATGTTTTTCATCGTCGTCTACATCCATATGTTCCGCGGGCTGTATTACGGGTCTTACAAATATCCGCGCGAGCTAATGTGGATGATCGGTGTTGTGATACTGCTCGTCATGATGGCGACCGCGTTCATGGGCTACGTGTTGCCGTGGGGGCAGATGTCGTATTGGGGCGCTACCGTCATCACCAATTTGTTCTCCGCGATCCCGCTGATTGGCGAGTTGATCGTGACGTGGCTTTGGGGTGGGTTTAGCGTCGATAATCCGACGCTCAACCGGTTCTTTTCGCTCCACTATTTGCTTCCGTTCGTGCTTACGGGCGTGGTGTTCATCCATGTCGCCGCCTTGCACATCGTGGGCTCCGGCAATCCGCTCGGCATTGACGTAAAGAGCCCGCAAGACACCGTTCCGTTCCACCCTTACTATACCGCCAAGGACAGCGTCGGGCTGTGCGTGTATCTGCTGGTATTTGCGGTCTTGGTGTTCTTTTTTCCTAACCTTCTTGGCGACCCTAACAACTTCATTCCGGCCAATCCATTGCAGACACCCTCGGATATTGTGCCTGAATGGTACTTCCTACCGTTCTACGCCATCCTCCGCGCCGTGCCCAACAAGCTCGGCGGCGTGATGATGATGTTTGGCGCTATCGCGGTCTTGTTCGTGCTGCCCTGGCTCGACACGAGCCCGGTGCGGAGCACGCGGTTCCGCCCGCTCTACCGTCCGTTTATATTCGTTCTTGTGGCTTCCGTCGTCGTGCTCGGCGTGGTCGGAGCGCACAAGCCGGAAGGCATATGGGTAGTGCTCGGCCGTGTGGCCGCGACCTACTACTTCCTGCATTTCCTGGTGATCCTGCCGGTACTCGGGAAGCTCGAGAGGCCGCTGCCGCTGCCTGACAGCATCAGCCAGCCAGTTATTCGCCGTTCACGGGGCGGCGGCGGGCCGCTCCCGGGCGGCGCACCCGCAAAGCCCATGGAGAAGCCCTGAGATGCGCGCAGTCGCTCTTGCGTTACTGTTGTCGTTGGTGGCTGGGTCCGCTTTCGCCCAGGAAAACGACGCTCCCGCGCCCCCGCAACAGCATTGGAGCTTCGCCGGTCTGTTTGGCACGTATGATCTCGCCTCCGCGCAGCGGGGTTTTCAGGTCTATTCGGAGGTTTGCTCCAATTGTCACTCGATGAATTTGCTGCACTATCGGGACCTTGCCGGCATCGGCTTCACGGCGGATCAGATTAAGGCCATTGCCGCGAACGTGCAGGTTCCGACGGGCCTGAACGATTCAGGCGAGCCCGTCACCGGCCCTGGCCTGCCGTCGAGCACCTTCAAGGCGCCGTTCGCCAATGAAAAGGCGGCGCGGGCCGCCATGAATGGCGCGCTACCGCCCGACCAGTCGCTGCTTGTCAATGCTCGGCCCGACGGCGCCAACTACATCCATGCGATTCTGACCGGCTACTCCGACCCGCCCGAAGGCTTCAAGATGCAGAGCGGAATGTATTACAACAAATATTTTCCAGGGCATCAGATCGCGATGCCGCAGCCACTGCAGCCCGATCAGGTGCAGTATGCTGACGGCACGAAGGCGACGCTCGATCAGGAGTCGCGCGATGTCGTTACATTTCTTGACTGGGCTGCAAACCCCGACCTTGTGCAGCGCAAACAGGTCGGGGTGCGCATCGTGTTGTTCCTCGCCCTGATGACTGGGATCACCTACGCCGTGAAGCGGCAAGTCTGGGCCGATCAGCATTGACCAAGGAATGAGCGGGTTCGTCGAGCCAGTCGTCGGCATTATCGGCGGCTCAGGCCTTTATGACATTGACGGGCTGACGGGTAAGTCGTGGCGCTCGGTCGAGACCCCGTGGGGGCCGCCCTCTGATGCTTTGCTGTTCGGGAAGCTCGGTGACGTGCAATGCGTGTTCCTCCCTCGCCACGGGCGTGGTCATCCACTTTCGCCTACTCACCTCAACTACCGGGCCAACATCGATGCGATGAAGCGCTCCGGTGTGACTGATATCCTATCGTTGTCTGCGGTTGGCAGCTTGAAGCCCGAACTGCCGCCCGGGCACTTCGTGGTCGTCGACCAGTTTATCGACCGCAGCTTTGCTCGGCAGAAAAGCTTTTTCGGCGAGGGCATCGTGGCGCATGTCTCGTTGGCGCAACCGGTCTGCCCGAGGCTTGGGAACGTCGCCGAGCGTGCTTGCCGTAGCCTCGGTCTCCCTGTTACACGCAATGGTACTTACCTCGTGATGGAGGGGCCGCAGTTCTCGACCAAGGCGGAAAGCGAGTTGTATCGCTCCTGGCAGTGCAGCGTTGTCGGTATGACGAACATGCCGGAGGCCAAGCTCGCCCGTGAGGCAGAGATCTGTTACGCGACCGTGGCAATGGTCACGGACTACGATTGCTGGCACCCAGATCACGATCACGTCACGGTCGAGGCCGTCGTGCGGGTCCTGCTCGACAATGCCGAAAAAGCGCGTGCGCTGGTCGCAGCCGTGGTGCCGGCGATCGGTGCCGCACGCCCGCTTTGCTTTGCCGGCTGTGATCGCGCACTGGACAATGCGGTGATTACGCCCCAGCACATGCGCGATCCGGCGCTGGCTGCCAAGCTGGATGCGGTGGCAGGGCGGGTGTTGCAGACTAATTGAACAATGGCGCTAGACCACGTTTCGCGCGCCAGCCCCGCGCGAAGATTCCTGGAGCCAGCGAGATCAGCAGACCAACATTCTTCCAGAGGAGGATGGCGTGGCCGAATCCAAATCGCTGCCGTCTACGAGCCGGGAGCCTGGCGAACGAACCAGGGAGGGCACGGTGAAGCGCCCTCCGAACGCCATGCAGGAATCCGCAGACGAATCGGGGTCGATTATTCCGGATCAGACTGCGGAAGCCGGGCCGCTGCCGCTCGATCAGTCGAACGAATTGGACGAGGCACAGAAGGCCCTTCGCGGCAACGATGACGGCCCCGCTCCCTAAGCTAACGGCGAGGGAACTGCAATCCACGAGCTCTGCACCGCGTGCCTCCCTTGCTGCAAAAGGGACAGGTCATCAGGGATGAAGAATTTACCAGCTGGGCAGGGAGTGCCGTCCGGTTGCTCGAGCGTGCCGTTCCAAACCGCCCAGAACTGCTCCGCTCTCGTGCCGGGTCCGGTCCGTTAGCTCGGGTGCCTGCGCAATCCGATACCGCCAGACACCCACGCCGTCCGGAGCGTGCTCGATCACCGTGCAACACACCGGCTGATATGCCCCGCCGGTACGGCCGGCGCGACGAACGGCTCCGGTCGGCGACCGCCTCGCGATGGGCCATCCCGGTGACCGCGCGCAACCCGCCGCCCCGCCTGCCGCATATGGCGTGCGCACGGTCGCGGCCGTTTGTGCAACAAGAAGAGCGATATCCTCCGCTCGAGCCCTGATCGGCCCGTAGGCAAGGTGCGCGTTCGTGCAATGGAGGGTCATGGGCGCAACAGGAGAAAACTCTCACAGCGTTCCTCACGGTCATGGTCCGGGGGACATTTCGTGACCAAGCCGTTACTATGGATGTTATGTGCCGCGGCGTGCGCCTTCAGTCACACGGCCGAAGGCGCCTGCGTCGTGCAGACCGCGGCGGAGCTCGTGCTCCGCGAACATGCCGGCTTTCTTACGGTGGGGGCGAGCGTGAACGACCGCCCGGTCTCCCTGTTGCTGGATACGGGCGCCGAATCGGGATTGGTGACGCCCGAAGCGGCGCAGCTTCTCAATCTCCCGCCCGACCCCGAACGGCAAACCTGGATGGAAGGGACAGGCGGCGCAGGAGCAGTCGCACCACACGTGCTGTTGAGCGGTGTCGCACTCGAAGCACTCGCACTCCCGCCACAGAGCGTCCCGGTCGGGCCGCTGCCGGCCATCCCGCGCGTCGTGCCGCCCGTTGCCGGCCTGCTCGGCGCCGACATTTTGGCCGCCTTCGACGTAGAGATCGACGTACAACGCAGCCGGCTCGCCCTACACGAAGTCTATGGCGATTGCCATGATCCGGTGTCATGGCCGCATTGGACTGCTCCGTTGCGCCGGACCGGAGACCGTCTCACGGTCACGGCGACCCTGGACGGAAGGCGGTTTGAAGCCCTTGTGGATACCGGCGCCCTGTCGATCGCGCTCGACGTGGATGCCGCCGCTCAGCTGGGCGTAACAGTCGACAGGCTCGCGCGCGAACCGGGTGGCGTCAGCGGCGGGGTCGATATGCGTGAGGTGCCCTTCCATTGGCACCGCTTCGTCTCGTTTTCGGTTGGTGGGGCAACACTTCGCAATCCCGTTCTCACGGTCACTACCGTGCGCGAGGTGACGCCCATCCTGCTCGGCGCGAGCTGGTTCGCGTCACACCGGGTCTGGTTATCATACGCGACGGGCCGCATGTTCATCGCCCGCTAAGCGGAATCATGCGGTCAAGAGGCTGTTCGACCGACGACTATGGCCTCTTCGACGTCTCGGAGCCGGTCCTTGCCGAAATATATCGCGTTTCCCACGAAGAAGGTTGGAGAGCCGAATGTGCCGCGCGCGACGGATCGCTCCGTGTTTGCAATGAGCTCATTCTTCACGTCGGCAGTTTGTGCTAGGGCAAACAGCCGGTCGGCATCGAATCCCGACTGGATGAGAACTTCATGCAGCACCTTGGCGTCGTCCAGCTTCTTCGGCTCGGCCCACATGTGACGATACATCTCGTCCACGTAGCGCTCGGTGATCCCGAGTTTCTTGGCCGCTATCGCGCCCCGCATCAGCATTAGCGTGTTAACCGGGAAGAACGGATTGTGCGTGAATCGCGTGATACCGTGCCGTCTGACAAAGCGCTCGGTTTCCAGTCGTTCGTACTCCAGCTTGTTGCGGATACCGGCGAACTGCTCCACGGGCGAACGGTTGTTGGTCGACTTGAACACGCCCCCGAGCAGCACCGGAACGTATTCAAAGCGGACGCCGGTCCGATGCTCGATGGCTGGAATGACCAAATGACTGAGATAGGCGTTGGGACTGCCGAAATCGAAGTGGAACTCGACGTCGCTCATCGGTCTACCACCTCTCCCCGAACGGCCGGACATCGAGTTCGAAGGTCCACGCGTCTGATGGCTGCTGATAGAGCTGCCAATATGCCTCTGCTACCGACTGTGGCCGCATAAGGCGGTGGGGGTCGACCATCGCGTTCTCGCCTTCTCGCTCACGGATGCGTTCGCGCACCCAGGCGGTATCGACACCCAAATCGATGACGAGGTGCGCGACGTGGATGTTCTTCGGCCCGAGCTCGCGTGCGGTGCTTTGTGCGACGGCGCGCAGGCCGAATTTCGCGGCTGAGAACGCCGCGTAGCCGACGCCGCCACGCAGGCTCGCCGTCGCTCCAGTGAAGAAGATCGCGCCCCGACCACGCGGCACCATGAGGCGCGCCGCCTCACGCGCGGTGAGGAAACCTGCGTAGCAGGCCATTTCCCACACTTTCCGGAAAACGCGCTCGGTCGTCTCCACCAACGGCACGTTCACGTTGGCGCCGACATTGAAGATGCAGAGGTCCAGGGGCGCGTGGCGATCAGCGTCGCCAAGAAAGGCGGTGATCTCGTCTTCCTTCCTCGCATCCAGCGAGCGCGCCACAATACGGCCGCCCTCGGCCTCGATCTCGCGAATCAGCGGCGCGAGCTTCTCGCCGTTGCGCCGGCCGGCGAAGACAGTAAAGCCCTCACTTGCGAAGCGCTTGGCAATGGCGCTGCCGATAAAATCCCCGGCGCCGACCAAGGCCACGCTCTTGCTGTCGGGCTGCATCACACCGGGTTACGCTCTACGAGCTGCCGCGCGATGATGATGCGCTGCATCTCGTTGGTGCCCTCGCCAATCACCATCAGCGGTGCGTCGCGATAGAAGCGCTCGATCGGGAGCTCGGTGGAGTAGCCGTAGGCTCCGTGAATGCGCATGGCCTCCAGCGATACGTTTACCGCGGCCTCAGAGGCGGCGAGCTTCGCCATCCCCGCTTCCATGTCGCACCTCTGGCCTAAATCGTAAACTTGCGCGGCTCGCTCGGTGAGTAGCCGGGCGGCCACGACCTGAGTGGCCATGTCGGCGAGCTTGAGCTGAATCGCCTGGTGCTGACAGATCGGTTTGCCGAACGTCTTCCGCAGCTGGCTGTAGTTCAGCGATTGGGTGAGAGCGGCCTGTGCGATACCCACGCCGCGGGCGGCGACGTTAATGCGCCCGAGCTCGAGGCCGCCGAGCGCATGCCGCATCCCGAAACCTTCGCGCTCGCCAATCAGCCGCTCGGCCGGAATGCGGTAGTCGTCGAACACGAGTTCGGCGGAATCGATACCCTTGTAGCCGAGCTTCTCAAGCTTGCGGCCGACGCGGAAGCCAGTGTCCTTTTCGGCAAGGAACAGGCTCATGCCGCGGTGGCGCGGCTCGGCGTGTGGGTCCGTTCTCACTAGCAGGGCAAAGCAACTGCCGTGAATGCCATTCGAAATCCAGGTCTTGGTGCCGTTCACGACGTACGTGTCGCCCTCGCGCCGAGCGGTTGTGCGGATCGCCTGGAGATCGGTGCCGCAATCGGGCTCGGTCAACGCGAGACCGCCGCGCAGGTCGCCCGTGGCGAAACGAGGTAAATAGGTGCGCCGCTGCCTTTCGGTGCCGAACCGCTGCACCGCCGCCGACATGATAAGATGCGAGTTAAAGATTCCCGCGAGCGACATCCACACGCCTGCGATCCGTTCGACTAGTTTCGCGTAGAGCCCGGCGCTGAGGCCGAGTCCACCGTATTCGGCAGGGATGGTCGCCCCGAACAGCCCAAGGTCCTTCATCCGGTCGACGATCTCGGCCGGATAAACATCGTCCCGTTCCAATGCGTGCACGTGCGGCGTGACGTCGCGTGCCAGGAAGCGATCGATGGCGTCGAGGATCTGCTCTGCCTGTTCGCCGCCGGTCGGAAACGCGACGGATAGCGGATCCTTCATCAGACACCTCTTGATCCACGCATCGGGACGCTCGCATGGCCGGGTGTCATGGTCAACGCTGTGGGTGGCGCGCTAAAGTTGCGCGGAAAGGGAGGAGCTCCATGCTGCCGCTCGCTGGGCTTCGCGTCATCGCCGTCGAACAATACGGCGCTGGGCCGTTCGGGACCATGCAGCTCGCCGATCTCGGCGCCGAAGTCATCAAGATCGAGAACCCGGCCGATGGCGGTGACATGGGCCGGCGGGTCGGGCCGCATTTCGTCGGGCCGAATGACAGCCACTTCTATCAGAGCCTCAACCGCAACAAGCGCAGCTTGGCGCTCGACCTCAAACATCCCGACGCGCGCAGCGTCCTATTGCGGCTGACGGAGCGGTCGGATGCCGTACTGAACAATCTTCGCGGTGACCAGCCTAGCAAGCTCGGCTTGACCTACGACGCGCTCCAATCGGTCAATCCGCGCATCATCTGCACCCATCTCTCTGCCTACGGACGGGACGGTTCGCGAGCATCGTGGCCGGGCTTCGACTATCTGATGCAGGCGGAGGCCGGGTATCTGTCAGTGACGGGAGAACCTGACGGTCCGCCCGCACGGTTCGGGCTTTCGGTCGTGGATTTCATGACCGGTCTATACGCTGCATTCGCCTTGCTGGCCGGCGTCACTGCCGCACGGGCAAGTGGGAGGGGCCGGGACATGGACGTGGACCTGTTCGGCTGCGCGCTCCAGAACCTCAACTATCTCGCGACGTGGTACCTCAACGAGGAACACGTGCAAGGCCGGGAGCCCCGCTCATCCCACCCTTCGCTTACTCCGAGCCAGCTGTTCCGGACGCGGGACGGCTGGATCTTTATCATGTGCAACAAGGAGAAGTTCTGGCCCTCCTTGTGCACATCGGTGGGCCGTCCGGAACTTGCTGCCGACCCAGCCTTCGCGACCGCGGCGCTCCGACTGCGTAACCGGGGCCGGCTGACGACGGTTCTCGATGAGGTGCTTTCCACGCGCACCACCGCCGAGTGGCTCGCCACGTTTGCGGGCGAGGTACCCGCTGCGCCCGTGAACGACTTAAGGGCCGCCCTCGAGAACCCTATGCTTCACGAGCGTGGGCTCATCTGGAACCTGCCGCACCCCGATCGTCCCGGCTTTCGCGTAATCGGAACTCCTTTCGGCAACGATGCTCCCAAGCGGGCCGCTCCCGCGCTCGGGGCCGATACGGTCGAGGTTCTGCGAGAGGCGGGATTGAGTGACGACGAGGTCGCCGCTTTGGCGTGGTCGGGCGTCATCATGACAGGAGGTTAGCGGAGCAACGATGACCGTCACACACAAGGAAGTCGGCCCGCAACGCTATCGCGAGAGCTTCGGCCGCTCATACGAAGACTTTGCGGTTGGCGACGTCTACGAGCATCGGCCCGGACGCACTATCTCCGAGGCAGACAACACCTGGTTCACCCTGCTGACGATGAACCAGCATCCGCTGCATTTCGATGCCGTGTACGCCGCCAAATCCGAGTTCGGCCGACCGCTGGTCAACAGCTGCCTTACCTTGTCAATCGTGGTCGGCATGAGCGTCAGCGACGTGAGCCAGAAGGCGATAGGCAATCTCGGCTGGACCGACATCAGGCTCACGGCACCCGTGTTTGTCGGAGACACGATCTACGCCGAATCGGAGGTGCTCGCCAAACGTCCGTCGGCGAGCCGCCCGACGCAGGGCATCGTCAGGGTGCGCACTTTGGGCCGTAAGGCAGACGGGACGACGTTCATCAGCTTCGAGCGGCAAGTGCTGGTGCCGAGGCGAGGTCAGGCCGTCGACGATTGATGGAAACTGGCCAATTTGGGTGTAAAGCGGGGAACTGCTAGCGTTCTGTCGACTGCGAAACACCGGAGGAGGACAGGCCAATGAGCGACCTCTACGGGTGGCCGACGCCGAAAGGGCACACCGCGCAGTTCGTGATTCAGACCTCGTGACGAGACTGCCCGACGCGGTTCGCCAAGCTTGGCCGTATGAGCCGCGCTTTGCTCGCGTTAACGGCGCGCGAATGCACTACGTGGACGAGGGCGCGGGCAGGCCCGTGGTAATGTTGCACGGTAATCCGACCTGGGGCTTCCTGTGGCGAGACGCCATCCCGCCGCTGCTGGAGGCTGGGTGTCGCGTGATCGTGCCCGACATGATCGGGTTCGGCCTGTCGGAGAAGCCCGGTCGAGAGCAGGCCCACAGCCTGGACGGGCATATAGCCAACCTGACAGCACTGCTGCGCGGGCTTGACGTCATGGAAGCGGTGATCGTGTGCCACGATTGGGGCGGCCCAACTGGCCTCGGCTTCGCCCTGTCCAATCCGCACCGCGTGAGGGCGTTGGTCGTGATGAGCACTTGGGCTTGGCCCTTGCCGCCTGCGGACTTCCATACCCGGATCTTTCCGTGGCGGATGATGCATGCGCCTCTGGTCGGCCCTTATTTGTTAGGACGGCATAACGTGCTTGCCGGTCGTGGCGTTTATCTTTCAGTGGTGGATCGCGCCCGGTTCCGCGATCGGGCGCAGGCGGCGTACGAGGCCGTGCTGCCTGATCCCGAGTCGCGCCTGCTCACCTGGACTTGGCCCCGATGGATACCGCTCGCTGCGGGCGCTAGAGCCGCGGATCGCTTCGCTTGGCTGCAAGAGAGGCTGGCGGCGTGGAAGAAGCCCGTGCAGATCATCTGGGGTCGGGAGGACGAGGTGTTCGATGCGCAGACATTCGCTGCCCGTTTCAAAACTCTCGTCCCGCATGCGGAAGGACCGCACATCGTCACCGGCCGCCACTTCCTCCAGGAGGATTCTGGAACGGAGATCGGCGAGTTGATTGCCGGCTTCATCACGCGTCTCGAAGGGGCAGCGGAATGAGTGCCGTGCAGCCGATCACGGTACCCGAGCTTACCGAAACGCGGCGTGTGCTGCTGCTGACCGAGGACCGGGTCGGGCATTACCCGGAGTTCCGAGACTTTCTCATCCGCACTTTCGAACTTGGCAAGAGGGGACTGTCGGAGCCGGGCTACTTGCGAGTCGCCATCCGGTCAGGTTTACGTCCTGGTGTTCATCGGCCGCAGTGGGGAGCCGTTTCCGTCCGGGGTCGAACTAAGCGCGGTGGTTCCAGCGCTCGAACCGCTGGACGAAGCGGAGGCGGATCGAGACCTCTGGGCGATCCTGCAATGGCTGGTCGAAGGCGCTGGCGGAAGTTGGACGGTGGCAGATTTGCAGGCGACCGGTCGACTCTACCGCATTCCCGCGGCGACCTAGGACATCGCCCGCCGTGCGCGGCGGGAGTTGCGATAATGACGGAGAACTCGCATGGACGCCGTTGAACTACTGCTCGGTCGCACGTCGGCGCTTAAACTAGCCGATCCCGCGCCATCGGAAACGCAGCTCGACATCATATTCCAAAGCGCTTTGCGGGCTCCGGATCATGGTCGTTTGCGTCCGTGGCGCTTCGTAGTGATACCCGCCCGTCAGCGCGAACGGTTCGGCGAGCTGATGGCTTCGTCGTTGCGGAGCCGCGAGCCGGATGTATCGGGCGAGATGCTCCGGCGCGAACGCGACAAGGCGATGCGTGCACCGATGATCGTTGTGGTGGCGGCGCGCATCCGAACGAGCGGGAAGATCCCAGCTGTCGAGCAGATCTCGTCAGCTGCGGCCGCAGCGCAGAACGTGATGCTGGCTGCGAACGCCCAGGGGTTCGGCGCCATGTGGAAGACTGGAGCCCCGGCGTATGACGCTGCCGTGAAGCAGGCGCTTGGCTTCGAGGCCGACGACGAGATTATCGGTTTCCTGTATCTCGGCACACGTGTCGATGACGCGCCCGCGCCGCCGCGACCGAGCCCCCGCGATCATGTCACGGTCTGGTTGAAGGACGAGTGAACGAGCTTTCGCTTGGTGGGGCCGTCACGGTTTCCGAGTTTTGGCTCGGTAGGAGGGCAGCCACCACTTCACCGGTTCTGGTTCGCGCGGTTCCGGCCTAGGCTGTCGAGCCCTGCGGGACACCGGTGCAGGCACCGGCGCGACCGCGGTCGCCTTTAGCGCGTGCAATTCCGTCTCCAAGGCCTCCCGAAGGGCATCAGCCTCCGTGCGGGCCCTCTCCGCAACCTCGCGTGCATTGCGTTCCGCTGCGAGCGCTTCGCCGTGGGCGAGGCTTGTGTGCGCGATCTGGGTGCGCAACTGCTGCACAGTCGCGAGTGCCTCTTGCAGCGCGCGCTCCGCCCGTTCGCGCGTGGCCCGCTCGGCCTCCAGCGCGCTCTCGGCTGCGGCGAGCCGATTGACAGGCGCGGGCGCATCCGCGCCATGCTCCCGCGAGCCGCTGAGAACAACGACAGGCACTTCGCCGTCCTTGACGAAGCGGCGGGGTCGACGGTCCGGTTCCCGGCGCTGTATGGGCCGCTCCGCTTGGCGCTGCTCGCCGGGTCGGTTCGGCGTGGAGCCTTCTCCCGGCGCGGGATCGTCCTGTAGGCCGAGCGCCCGACGCATCCGCGCTTCTTCGCTAGGATGCGAGTTTCCGGCCGAGCCGGACGGATTGGGTGGAAGCGACATCGGCTCCTGTCTAGGTTAGGTGGATCGGACCGGCCGTTTGCCGGCGATCGCTGTGGGGCGGCTCCGGCGGGGGAGCCGACGCGAACACCGCATCTTATCGGAAATCGAGGCGGACGACGACAGCCGCGCTCGCGATCACTACCGGGTGCGCGCCGTCCTCGTCCGGCACGTCCAAGCCGCCCCTGACGACGGTCACCGTCACCGTCCCGTGCGGGAGCGACGACCGCACGGCTTCCGCGTCGACTAGTTCGGGGCGCTGGACCCCAATAGTGACTTCGACGTGCATCCCGCCAGACTTCACGGGAAGCGTGCGGGTCATGCTCAACGAGCTATGGTGGATTGCGTCCTGAACAGCTCGGATCGCCGCTTTCGTATAGTCTCCCCCGTGAAGGTCGTTGCCTGACCCCAGCTCCAGGATTGCGCGGCCCTGCTTGCTCACAGGGTCAGGGCACGTCCAAGCGGACCACGGCGGCCGCGTGGGCTATCAATGTGACATCCGTGCCGGTGTCGTTCGGGATCGCAAGCCCGCCCTCAATCAGAGTGAGCGTGCCTGTGCCGTGGGGCAGCACGGCAAGCACGGCATCGCGATCGACTGCCTCGGGGCGCGGCACGCCGATGATGACTTCAATCCGCATCTCGTCCACCGGCAGCCGGAGCACGTCGGTGATACCGAGCGAATTGTGCCAAAGCGCGTCCCGGAGGGCGCGAACGGCCGCCTTCGTGGAATCACCGCCGCGAATATCGGTGCCCATTCCGAACTCGAGCACCATTCGCTTCCAAACCATGGCGCTTTCTTGCCACCCCCAACCGGAGCGAAGCAAGCCCCGTCGTCAGAACCTCCCCCCTGTAGGCGCGCCTCGTCGAACCTGTTGTGCGGGCGATGGCGCGTGAGGACCTGTCATCCGCCATTCAGGCCGCTTCCGCCGTCGCCAAGGGTGGTCGGCGGGCGCGCCACCCGGTCGCGCTCTCATAAGAATGGGCGGCTCGAAACAGGGTCGGCTCGGCGAACGGTTTCGCGATGAGCTGCATCGCCACCGGTAACCCGCCCTCGCCGAAGCCGGTGCACACGCTGATCGCCGGGTAGCCGGTCACGTTGAACGGCGAAGTGAGGTTCGGGCGATCGAGCATCGCCCATTTCGGGACGGCGTCGATGCGGGGCGCCTCGGCCGGCTGTGCCGCGGAAACGAGAACGTCAACGTCCGCCATTGCGGCTTTCATCTCCTGGCACAGTACACGTCGGCGGCGGACGGTTTGCACGTAGTCGGGGCCGGTGATGAGCGGAGCGAGGGCGAGCCGGTCTCGCAACAACTCGCCAAAATCGGCGAAGCGCGTCTCGAGCCAAGGCCGATGCAGCGCGTATGCCTCGGCGATGATTATGAGGAAACAGACTGCGTGATAGTCGGCGAGGGGCGAGAGCGTCACCTCCCGCACCTGTGCGCCTTCTTGCCGGAAGAAGTCGAGCGCGCCGTCGATACCCGCGCGGGTCGCCGGGCTCGCCGGGTTGTCGGTCTCGAAGAAGTGCCGCACGACTCCGACACGCAGCCCGTTTACGCTCCTGCCAAACTCGGCGCTGAAGTCCGGAACGGGGCAGCGGGCGCTGGCCGGGTCGGCCGCATCGTGTCCGGCCATTGCTTGCAGCAAAAGGGCGCAGTCCTCCGCCGTCCAGGCCATCGGGCCGGTGTGGTCGAGCGTGTAGGCGAGCGGCAGCACGCCGGCGCGGCTGCACAGGCCGTAGGTCGGCTTGATCCCGGAAATGCCGCAAAGCGCCGCCGGGCCGCGGATTGAGCCGCCCGTGTCGGACCCGGTGCCACCTAGGATCATGCCTGACGCGATGGCGGCGGCAGTGCCGGACGAGGAGCCAGCAGTAAAGTGGTCGGGGTGCCACGGGTTTCGCGCAGGTGGCCAGGGCAGGTCGAACGATGGGCCGCCCATCGCGAACTCGTGCGTGGCGAGCTTGCCGAGCATCACGGTGCCAGCTTCGCGCCACTTAGCCACCACGGTCGAATCCGGGTCCGGAACGAAACTCTCGAGCAGCTTTGAGTGGCCGGTAGTGGCTATTCCAGCCGTGCCGTAGATGTCCTTATGCGCGATTGGAATGCCATCGAGCGGACCCTTGGCGGTACCCTGCATATGACGGTTCTCGGCAGCTTCGGCGTCGCTCATCGCGCGATCAGCGGTGATGCGGATAAAGGCGTGCAGGGTGGGGTCGAGCGAATCGGTGCGGGCGAGACACTCGCGCGTGAGTTCGACCGGCGACAGCTTCTTTCCCGCAAAGAGCCGGGAGGCTTCGGCGATGGTGAAGAACGCCATCACGCGTTTTCCGGATCGAAGGTCAGCGCGGGTTCGGCTTCGCGCGGCAGCGGAGTCCCTGATCCGGGCAAGCATCGCCTGCAGGCCGCCGTAGCCTTCATAGACGCCGCGTAGTTGCTCCGTGGTGAGATCAAGCCCGGTCTGCGCCATGAGCGTCTGAAACGTGGCGAAGTCGATAGCCGGTGTCATTGGTGAGCTTCCTCCTCGCCGATGTTGTGCGACCAGGCTACTCGACGTCTTCGAGGCTAAACTGCTCGGCTTCCTCGTCATAGCTGAACAACTCGGCGAAGCGTCCCCAGCCGATCGCGGTGCGCAACGTCTCGTCCGCATAATCGGGCGACATGCGATCCTCAAGCTCGTCGCGAAATCGAAGAGCCGGCGCGCGGTGGCTTTGCCGCTCGTCGAGTACCTGCCGGATGTTGCGGACCAGGGGAACGTGGGCGCGGAGTGCTGCGGCGAATTGCTGCTTGCGGGTTTCCGTGTCGGCTTCGACGAATCGCCTTCCCGCCTCGGTCAGCCGGATGTCGCCCTCCTCAAGCACGGCGAAGTGCAACAACTGCAGCGCCTCCCCGAGCGGCAGCAATTCGTCGATCTCCATCTGCAACAGCCCCGCAAGCGCAGGCAAGTCGGCTCGGCCGTTATACGGCGCGCCGGCTAACGCCTCCAGCAACCCAGCCATCTGATTCGATCCGACCGGCGGCAGCGGCGTCGTCGCGGTGATCTGTGGCGCGCCGTGGGCACGGCCCGGGCCGGACCGGCGGGTCATGATACCATAGATGTCGTCCACCATCTGTCGAAACCCGGACTCGAGCCGATTGCGAGGATGAGGGAAGCTGACGCGCAACTCCGTCGCGACGCGTCCGGGATTGGACTGGAACACCAGGATCCGATCGGCCATCAGCACCGCTTCCTCGATGTTGTGAGTGACCATGAGCATCGATTTCAGCGGTAACCGTCCCTCGCTCCAAAGGTCGATCAGGTCGGTTCGCAATGTTTCGGCCGTCAGCACGTCGAGCGCGCTGAACGGCTCGTCCATCAACAACAGGTCGGGATGCACGACGAGCGCGCGGGCTAGACCGACGCGCTGGCGCATCCCGCCCGACAGCTCCTTGGGATACGCGCTCTCGTAACCACCCAAGCCAATGAGGTCGATCGCCTCCTCGCCTCTTTCTCCCGCTCGCCGCGCGACACGCCCTGAGCCTCGAGGCCAAGCTCCACGTTCTCTTGCACCGTGAGCCACGGAAACAGTGCAAAGCTTTGGAACACCATGGCGATCCCGGGTGCCGGCCCGTTCAGCGCCGCGCCGCGCCAGAACACGTTGCCCGCCGTGGGCGAGAGGAGCCCGGCGACGATTCGGAGCAACGTGGACTTGCCCGAACCGGAGCGCCCGAGCAAGGCAACGATCTCGCCGTTTTTGATCGTCAGATTCACGTCGTCCAGCACGATCAGGTCGGCGTGACTATCTTTATGATATGCTTGGCGGCAGCCGCGCACCTCTACGAGGGTCTCGGAAGCGACGCTCGTGTCCATTTCGTTCCCCTCGGTCAGTCCAGCGTGAGGCGGCGGGCGGCATAGGCGTAGAGCGGGCGCCAGAGGAGCCGATTGAACACCAGGACGAAGGCCGACATCACCGCGACCCCGAGCACCACGCGCGCCATGTCGCCAGCGTCGGTAGCCTTGGCGATATAGCTGCCGAGGCCATAGGCCGTCAGCTTCGTATTCCCCCACGAGGCGACCTCCGCGACAATAGCCGCGTTCCAGGAGCCACCCGAGGCGGTGATGGCGCCGGTTACGTAGTAGGAGGCGATGCCCGGCAGCATTACGCGGCGCCACCAGAGCCATCCGCCGACGCTGAAGTTCGTCGCCGCTTCCTGAAGGTCGCCGGGGAACGCGGCGGCTCCGGCGATGACGTTAAACAAAATGTACCATTGGGTGCCGAGTACCATCAGTGGCGTCAGCCAGATGTTCGCGCTGAGACCAAAATGGACGATGAACAGCACGAACGGAGGGAACAGCAGGTTGGCGGGGAACGCGGCCAGGAACTGCGCGACCGGCTGCGCGCGCCGCGCCCAATCCGGGCGCAACCCGAGCCACACCCCGACCGGTACCCAAATCAGGCTCGCGATGATCATAAGCACGATGACGCGAAGCATCGTCGCGCATCCCATCTTGAGCACCGTCCCGAGTTCGCTCCAAGTCACCGCCGCAGCAACGAAGCCCACAATGCGCCATGCCGCCCAGACCAGTACCAGGCCGAGGACCATGGCCCAGAAGACGTCGCCCGCGTGGGATTGGCTCCGTCGCCGCTCCTCCAGCCTTGGTGCTCGTGCGAACAGGCGCATTCCCCCGAACGCTTTAAACGCCGAGCCGATGCTGTCGCCCACCATGCTCAAGAGCCGCGTGCGCCGGATCAGCCGCAACACCCAGGGATCGCTGGCGGTAGCGCCGGCTACCACCTCGAAGCGAAACTTCGCCGACCAGGCGACCAACGGGCGGAACAGCAGCTGGTCGTACATTAGGATTACTACCAGCATTGTGATGATCGTGTACACCACCGCCCGAATGTCGCGCTGCTCCAGCGCGAGCGCGACATATGAGCCGATGCCAGGCAGCTTCCAGGTGTTGTCGCCAACCGAGATCGCCTCGGCGGCGACCACGAAAAACCAGCCGCCGGACATGGACATCATGGTGTTCCACACAAGGCCCGGCATGGCGAAGGGCACCTCTAGGCGCCAGAACCGCTGCCAACCACTGAGCTGAAAGCTCGCCGACGCTTCCTCCAGGTCGCGTGGCACGGTCTTCAACGATTGATACATGCTGAACGCCATGTTCCAGGCCTGGCTGGTGAAGATGGCGAAGATCGCTGCGAGTTCGAGCCCGAGCACACGGCCGGGAAACAGTCCCATAAAAAACACGACGGTAAACGTGAGAAAGCCGAGGATTGGGACTGATTGAAGGATGTCGAGGATCGGGATGAGCACGATCCCTGCCCGCCGGCTCTTCGCGGCGGCGGTGGCGAACGTGAGGGTGAACAGGATCGATGCCACGAGTGCCGCGAACATGCGAAGTGTGGTTCGCACCGCGTAAGCAGGCAGGTACGCTGGATCGAGATGGACGGCGACGGCCTCTGGGGCGTTGAGCGGTATACAAGGTGTTGCGCGCGACATGCGCCACGCCGACCAGCACGCCGAACACGCAGACGGCAGCGGCTAGGTCCCAGGCGTTCGGCAACCGCCGGCCGATGGCCAGCGCGGATGGGGCGATCGACATGGCTCAGTGCATCCCGGCGGGCGGCGCTTCCGACCGGAAGCGCCCGCGTGTTATCCTGCAGCAGCCAGGTTGTCACCCGCTTGCGTCATGGCACTTCCATGACTGACCGGGCTGGTCAGGACAGTCCAGTGCTGCCGAAACCGCCGCCTTGCCGCGAGGTGGGCTCGAGTTCGTCGACCTCCAGCCATTCCGCGCGGATTACGGGAGCCAGCACGGCTTGCGCGATGCGCATGCCCCTCTCGACCGTGAATGGCGCATTCCCGGCGTTGAGGACGATGACTTGGATCTCGCCGCGGTAGTCCGCATCAATCGTGCCCGGGCTGTTGGGCAACACGATACCGTGCCGGAGCGCGAGGCCCGAGCGGGGACGGACCTGCAGCTCGTGGCCCGCCGGCAGCGCGACGGCCAACCCTGTCGGGATCAGCGCGCGTTCCCCAGGTGCAACGGTCACCGGCCCCTCCACGGCGGCGAGCAGGTCCATTCCTGCCGCGTCGCTTGTAGCGTAGGCCGGCAGCGGCAGATCCGCGCCGTGCGACAGGCGGGTAACGGCGAGTTTCATTTCGGCCGCACACTTGCTCGGCCGGCTTCCGGAAAGGGTAGGCTTGCTTTCCCAGCTTGCTGGACGGGGGTGGGATGCGCGGGCGTGAGGACGGCGGCTATGCGTTCGGCAAGGCGCCGCGCGACCTCCTCCTTGCCGAGGCGCGGCCAGCTCTCGATCCCTGCGGCCGTGACGAGCTCTACGGCATTTTCCGTGCCGCCAATGATGCCCGTGGCCGCAGAGACATCGTTGGCGACGATCCAGTCGCAGCCTTTGCGGCGGCGCTTGGTGCTGGCGTTGTCGACCACGTCGTTGGTTTCCGCCGCAAAGCCGACGACGAGGCGCGGCCGGGACGGGCCGGGTACGGCGATGGTCGCAAGGATGTCCGGGTTGGCGACCAGCTCGAGCGCCGGCGCCCCGCCGCCCTCGACTTTCTTGATCTTGCGATCCGTGGCGTTTGCAACCCGCCAGTCGGCCACCGCGGCGGCGAACACGGCCACATCGGCGGGCAGGGATTCCAGACAGGCGGCCAACATCTCCGATGCGGTTTCCACGCGTCGCACGAACACGCCCGGCGGGTCGGCCATCGTGACCGGCCCGCTTACCAGAGTCACGCGGGCGCCGAGAGCCGCAAGCGCGGCCGCTATGGCATGGCCCTGCCGACCGCTGCTGCGATTGGCGATATATCGCACGGGGTCGATCGGCTCATGGGTCGGGCCGCTCGTCACCAGCGCGTGGCGGCCAGTGAGCGGGGTGGGGCCGGGGACAAGCAGGCGCTCGATGGCGGCGAGGATGGCGGGCGGCTCAGCCAAGCGCCCGGGGCCGAACTCATGGCAGGCCATGGCGCCCTCGTCGGGACCGACCATGCGCACCTCGCGAGCATTGAGCGCCGCGATGTTGGCGACCGTCGCCGGATGCAGCCACATCCGCACGTTCATCGCGGGTGCGACGAGCACGGGCTTGTCGGTGGCGAGCAGCAGGGTGGAAGCGAGGTCGTCGCACAGCCCCGCCGCCATCTTGGCAAGAATGTTTGCGCTAGCCGGCGCGACCACGACGAGATCGGCGCTGCGCGAGAGCTGGATGTGCCCCATCTCGCTCTCATCGGTAAGCGAGAACAGCTCGGTGTAGACGCGGGTCTCGCTTAAAGTTTGAACCGAGAGCGGGGTCACGAACTCTGTCGCGCCACGCGTCAAGACGCAGGTGACACCGCAGCCCCGCCCGCGCAGCAGCCGGACCAGCTCGAGTGACTTGTAGGCGGCGATGCCCCCCGAGATAATAAGGAGCACGCGCTTGCCTGTGAGGTTCAAAGCCGCCACCCGCTATGGATCGCGACGATGCCTCCGGACAGAATGCGTACCGACACGCGAGCAAAGCCAGCCTGGCGCAGCATGGCGGCAAGAGTTTCCCGATCCGGGAACGTTCGGATGCTTTCCGCGAGATAGCGGTAGCTCGCCGCATCCCCAGCAACTAGTTGCCCGAGACGAGGGAGCATGTGGAACGACCAAGCTTCGTAGGCGGGGGCGAGGGCGGCAATTTCCAGCCGGCTGAATTCAAGGCAGAAGAACCGGCCCCCCGGTCGTAGCACGCGGCGGGCTTCATTGAGCACGGCCGCCTTGTCCGTGCAGTTGCGCAGGCCAAAGGCGATCGAAACCCGGTCCGTCACCCGGTCGGGCAGCGGCAGTGCTTCCGCATCCGCGACAACCGGCGAAATATCGGCCGCGAACCCCCGCGCGAGCGCGCGGTCCCGGCCAAGCGCCAGCATCGACGGGTTGATGTCGGACAGCACCGCAGGGCCGCCGCCCGCGCGGAGCCATCCGAACGTCACGTCCCCGGTGCCGCCCGCGAGATCTAGGAGGGTGCGGCCGGGGCGCGGATCCAACGCGGTGACAAGCGACCGCTTCCAGACCCGGTGGATGCCAAGCGACATCAGGTCGTTCATCAGGTCGTAGCGCGGCGCCACGCTATCGAATACCGCGCGGACGCGCGGCTTCTTGACCGATCGGGCCACGCGCTCGAAACCGAAATCGGTGCTGTCTTCGAGGCCGCTGGGGGTGTTGCTCATCGGCCCCGACGTATAGCCTCGACCGCTCCATGCCGGAACTGCCCGAGGTCGAAACCGTGATGCGCGGGATGCGCGCTCGGCTGGAAGGCCGAACCATCCACCGCGCTCGGATCAATCGCGCCGACCTGCGCTGGCCCATCCCCCCCGGTCTCGAAGCGCGGCTGACCGGGGCGCGCGTGGCCAGCTTCCGTCGCCGCGCCAAGTACATTCTCATGCGGTTGTCGGGAGGGGACAGCCTCCTGCTGCATCTCGGCATGTCGGGCCGCGTGGTGCTGGCGCCGCCCGGATCCAACGCCCTGCCGCCGGCGCACGAGCATCTCGCGCTCGAGACCGATGAGGGCTGGCGGCTCGGCCTCGTGGACCCGCGCCGGTTCGGCTCGCTCGACCTGGTGCCGACCGAGGCCGAGGACCGGCATCGCCTCCTTGTCGGCCTGGGGCCGGAGCCCCTCGACGCCGATTTCACCGTCGGGCGGCTGGAGGAGAAGTTGCGGGGCAGGCGCACCGCGATCAAGGCGGCGCTGCTCGACCAGCGGATAGTGGCCGGCCTCGGCAATATCTATGTCTGCGAGGCGTTGTTCCGCGCCGGCATCAGCCCACTCCGTTCCGCGCACACCGTGCCGGGTGCGCGGGCGGCGCGGCTGGTCCCCGCCGTGCGCGCCACGCTTGAGGAAGCGATTGCGGCAGGCGGATCGAGCCTGCGCGACTACGTCCAACCGGACGGCGAGTTAGGGTATTTTCAGCGTGCTTGGAAGGTTTATGGCCGCGAGGGCGAGCTATGCGAGCGCTGTCCTGGACCACCGGACTGTCGGGGTATTCGCCGGGTCCCGCAATTCGGCCGCAGCACTTTTTACTGCCCGCGCACTCAGCGCTAGAGTGGCGGACCGGAAGGGGAAGCGGCATGTCCGAGAGCCACGAAACAATCATTGTCGAGACGCACGGTCATGTGGGTTTGATACGGCTCAACCGGCCGAAGGCCCTGAACGCGCTCTGCGATCAGCTGATGGAGGAACTCGGAGCCCAGCTGCTCGCATTCGACGCCGATCCGGCAGTCGGTGCGATCGTCCTCACCGGCTCGGACAAGGCGTTCGCCGCCGGCGCCGACATCAAGGAGATGCAGAACCGAACCTTTCCCGCCGTGCTTGCCGACGACTTCATAGGAAAACGGTGGGAAACGGTGCTGCGGGTGCGAAAGCCGGTGATTGCGGCGGTCGCCGGTTTCGCGCTCGGCGGAGGCTGCGAGCTTGCTATGATGTGCGACATCATTGTGGCGGCCGACACCGCTAAGTTCGGCCAGCCGGAGATCAATCTCGGTGTGATGCCCGGGGCCGGTGGAACGCAGCGGCTAACACGGGCAGTGGGTAAGTCCAAGGCGATGGACATGATTTTGACCGCCCGCATGATGGATGCCGACGAGGCGGAGCGGAATAACCTGGTCTCCAGAATTTTCCCGGCCGACCAGCTCGTGAACGAGGCGATCAAGCTGGGCGAACGAATCGCAGCACAATCTCCGGTCGCGGTCGCGATGGCCAAGCAAGCCGTCAATCGGGCGTTCGAGACGACGCTGGCAGAGGGGGTTCGCCACGAGAGGGCATTGTTCCTGTCGCTGTTCGGCACCCCGGATCAACGGGAGGGGATGTCCGCCTTCGTTGAAAAGCGCAAACCAACGTTCAGCGCTGGTTGAAGTGGACCGGTCATATTCGTGCAACCGTATGCGTTGCATTCTTGACTTCGCTCCCGGCCGATGAATAGAAGTCGGCGCTCCGCAGCGGGCATGCCCCTCTCTGAGCCAATGCAACGAAAGTCCAATGGCCAACACCGCGTCGGCGCGTAAGCGCATTCGTCAGATCGAACGTCGTACCGAGCGCAATCACGCGAGGAAGTCGCGGATGCGCACATTCGTCAAGAAGGTGGAGGCCGCGATCGCCAGCGGCAACAGGGCGGAGGCGCAAGCCGCGTTGCGCGCGGCGCAGCCGGAGATGCAGCGGGCTGCCGCCAAGGGCGTGATTTATCGCAATACCGTGTCCCGAAAGCTGTCGCGCCTGTCCAGCCGCGTCAAGTCGATCGCCGCAAGCGGCTGAGTATTTGGTCCGCCGCGGGGTTCCGGCGCGGCGCAAGTCGACATCTACGACCGTTGCACGCGGGACGCGCTCTCACGCCGTATTCGTGCTCAAATGGAATGAACAAGGGAAGTTTTTCTATTGCTGCTCGGCTGATGAGTTCTTTTGCGATACTTGGGGCGGCGAAGTCGGAAGCAAAAAGCCGTTGCCTCCTCGCCCAGCTCTGACATAATCATTACTCTGTTGTTAACCGAAGCGCAGCGAGATCGGGTCGCCCCAGGGTTTTAGGGCGGACGATGGCGACGGTTGCGATGCTAGTCCGGCACAGGAGCGGTTACCGGTGGCACTGGGAATCGGCGATTTCGAGCAACAAGAGTCATTTCCATCCGATGAGCTGAGCGAGGCCAACGAACAGATCGTTGCTCAGTGGGATCGGGTCCGGGGGAAGCTACAAAGCGAGGTCGGCGAGATTGAATATCGCACGCTGCTCAGGCAAATGACGCTGGCCGGGCTGGCCGGCGACGAGGTCACGGTTAATCTGCCGACCAAGTTCCTGCGCGACTGGGTGCGGGGCCATTACGGCGACCGGCTCAATGCGCTCTGGCAGGCGGAGAACAGCCAGGTCCGGCGGGTCGACATCAGGGTTTCCCGCCAACCCAGCCCGGAGCTTCCGACCTCGGCGCAAAGCGCGCAACCGGCCAAGCTCGCTGCTGCGCGAGCGGACGAACGCTCCGGCGAGGCAAAGCTTGAGACCGCGGCGCCACTCGAATCCCGCTTTACCTTCGACAGCTTCGTCGTTGGCAAGCCCAATGAGTTCGCCTACGCGTGCGCCCGCCGCGTGGCGGAGAAGCCGGCGAGTGCGGGGTTCAACCCACTATTCCTTTACGGCGGCGTCGGACTGGGGAAGACGCATCTCATGCACGCCGTGGCGTGGGAGTTGGTGAACGGCAACGCGGGGCGTCCCGCCAGCGCGCGCGATGCCGCGGCGGTCGCCTACATGTCGGCCGAGAAGTTCATGTATCGCTTTATCGCGGCGATCCGCAGCCAGTCCACGATGGAGTTCAAGGAACAATTGCGCAGCGTCGACGTGTTGATGATCGATGATCTGCAATTCCTGATCGGCAAGGACAACACGCAGGAGGAGTTCTTTCACACCTTCAATGCGCTGGTGGACGCGGGCAAGCAGATCGTCGTCTCGGCGGATAAGTCGCCGTCCGATCTGTCGGGGCTTGAGGACCGGCTGCGCACGCGGCTCGGCTGCGGGATGGTTGCCGATCTCCATGCTACAACCTTCGAGTTGCGCATCTCCATTCTGGAAGCCAAGGCGGCGAAGGCCGGAGTGGCGGTGCCGTTCAGGGTGCTAGAGTTCCTGGCGCACAAGATCACGTCGAACGTGCGCGAGCTGGAGGGAGCGCTTAACCGGTTGGTGGCGCACGCAAACCTGTTCGGCCGACCGGTGACGCTGGAAGCCACGCAGGAAGTTCTCCACGACATCCTCAAGGCGCATGATCGGCGCGTCACGATCGAGGAGATCCAGCGGCGGGTTGCCGAACACTGCAATATCCGCTTGTCCGACATGTCTTCGGCGCGCCGCGCCCGCGCCGTGGCGCGGCCGCGGCAGGTGGCCATGTATCTTGCCAAGCAATTGACGAGCCGGAGCCTTCCCGAGATCGGCCGAAAGTTTGGTAACCGGGACCACACGACCGTGATGCACGCCGTGTCGCGGGTTGCCGAACTGATGGACCGAGACGCCGCGTTTGCGGAGGACGTCGAACTGCTGCGTCGCATGCTCGAATTATAGTTGGCGTGCGCGGCGCTTGGCCGCTGTCCGTAGCTGTTGCTAGAGTGCCGCACTCCGATTCGAAAGGAGTCCGGCCGCTTTAGTCGCGGGCCGGCGAGGCGTCGGCACGAGGACGAGGACCATGAAGCTGAAGGCCGACCGCGCGACTTTGCTCAAGGCGCTGGCCCATGTGCAAAGCGTCGTCGAGCGCCGCAACACGATCCCCATCCTCGCCAACGTCAAGATGGAAGTGCGTGACGGGCGCCTCGCGTTGACGGCCACCGACATGGAGATTGCGATCGTCGAGGACGTTGCTGCGGGAGCTAGCCGGGACGG
This sequence comes from uncultured Alphaproteobacteria bacterium, assembly GCA_963757115.1. Classification (GTDB taxonomy): domain Bacteria; phylum Pseudomonadota; class Alphaproteobacteria; order Acetobacterales; family Acetobacteraceae; genus CAVWQV01. The sequence goes on from CAVWQV010000008.1 coordinate 140,994, forward strand.
CACGTGCACGGCTCCGGCGGCAACCTTGTACGAGATCGTCCGCAAGCTTCCGGATCACGCGGAAATCGAGCTTGACCATGCGGGAGGCGATGCGCAGCTCAGGCTGCGGGCCGGCCGCTATGCGACCAGCCTTGTTGTGCTGCCCACCGACGATTTCCCGAGCATGAACGCCGGAACGCTGCCGCATGAGTTTCACTTGCCGGTGGAAACCTTGCGGGGGCTGATCGACCGCACCCGGTTCGCGATCAGCACCGAAGAAACGCGCTACTACCTCAACGGCATCTTCCTCCATGCGCCCGAAGGGGACAGCGGTAAAGTGCTCCGCGCGGTGGCGACGGACGGGCACCGGCTTGCCCGGGTCGAGGTGGAGCCGGTGCCGTCGGGTGCTGCGTCCATGCCGGGGGTCATTATTCCCCGAAAGACGGTCACGGAGCTTCGCAAGCTGCTCGAGGAGCAGAGCGGCGAGGTTGAAATCAGGCTTTCGGACACGCGCATCCAGTTCCGCATCGGTTCTGTCTTGCTGACCAGCAAGCTCATCGACGGCACCTTCCCGGAGTACGAGCGGGTGATCCCGCGCGACAACGAAAAGGTGCTCCGCGTGGGCAAGCGGGACTTCTCCGACGCGGTCGGGCGCGTGGCTGCCATATCGTCGGAACGCTCGCGCCCGGTCAAGCTTGAGCTCGACCGCAACCTGCTCGTGCTGTCCGCGACAAGCCCTGAGCAGGGCACGGCGCGGGAGGAACTCGACGGTGACCGCGTCAAGTATGACGCGACACCGCTCGAGATCGGGTTCCAGGCGCGTTACTTGAACGATATCACCGATCAGGTCCCCGATAAGAACGAGGTAGAGTTCCGCTTCTCCGACGGCTCGGCGCCGACCGTAGTGCGCGACGCGGCAGACCCGAGCGCGCTCTACGTGCTGATGCCCATGCGGGTCTGACCTGACGCTTCGCCTGACTTGCCTCGCGCTCACAGATTTCCGCAATTATCGTTCGCTTACTTGGCAGCCAACGGCGGCGATCAGCGCGATCGCCGGGCCAAACGGCAGCGGCAAGACCAACCTGCTTGAAGCGGTCTCGCTGCTGGTCCCAGGGCGCGGGCTGCGAAGTGCGCGCATGGCCGAGCTGGCCCGGCGCGGTCCGGGAGCAAGTGGGCGCTGGGCCGTGGCGGCGCGGTTCGCCACGGCCGCGGGGCGGATGGACGTCGGCACGGGCACCGCTTCCGACGGGCCGGGCGACCGTCGCAGTTTCCGCCTCGATGGCGCGGCGCCACGGGGACAATCCGAGATTGCGCAACGATTGGCCGCCGTTTGGCTCACGCCGCAGATGGACCGGCTTTTTCTCGAGGGTGGCACCGGACGCCGGCGGTTCCTCGATCGGCTCGCCTGGGCACTCGAGCCGTCCCACGCGCGGGAGATCGCGGCGTACGAGACCGCGCTCAGCGGCCGCAACCGCCTGCTTGCCGGGAGTATGCGCGATCCATCGTGGCTCGCGGGGATTGAGGACGCGATGGCGCGGCATGCGGTGGCGGCCACGGCGGCGCGCGTCGCGCTCGTCACGCGACTGAACGCGGCGCTCGCGGCCGGTGCGGCGGCGCCTTTCCCGGTGGCGCGGCTCTGTCTGAACGACGCAATCGCGGAACGGCTGCGCATTGAGCCGGCGCTCGCGGTCGAGGACTGGCTGCGCGAGACGCTTGCCGCCAGCCGGGCCGAGGACGCTGCGGCGGGATCGGCCGCCATGGGCGCGCATCGCGCCGATATCAGCCTCGCCGACGCCGAAACCGGGCTTTCGGCCGCCGATGCCAGCACAGGGCAGCAGAAGGCGCTGTTGATCGGCATCGTCCTCGGCCACGCGGCACTGATTGCCGAAGCGCGCGGCTTCGCGCCCCTGCTGCTCCTCGACGAGCCGGCCGTGCATCTCGACCCGGCGCGGCGGCGCGCCCTGTTCGAGACGCTTGCCTTCCTCCCAGGGCAGGCGCTGCTGACAGGCACAGACGCCGAGACCTTTCTTCCGTTACGCGGGATTGCCGAGGGCTTGCGCACTGGGGGCGGCGTGCTGGCGCCTGATCCCGCCTTTCCGCCCGTAATCCCTGTGTCCGAGACGCTGTAGGCGCTATATATAGAGGTACACCCCAAGCCCAGCGGAGCCACTGATCGGCATGTCCGAAAACGCCGAGTCCAACCCCGAATCCGAGACCTACGACGCAGCCTCGATTTCCGTTCTGCGCGGGCTGGATGCGGTGCGTAAGCGACCCGGCATGTACATCGGAGACACCGATGACGGCTCCGGCCTGCATCACATGGCGTTCGAGATCATCGACAACGCGGTGGACGAGGCGCAGGCGGGGTTCGCCAGCCGAGTGTGTCTCACCCTGAATGGCGACGGCAGCGTCACCGTGACCGATGATGGGCGTGGCATCCCGACCGACATCCACGCCGAGGAAGGCGTGTCGGCGGCCGAGGTGGTACTCACCCGCCTACACGCCGGCGGCAAGTTCAACCAGAACAGCTACAAAGTGTCGGGCGGGCTGCACGGGGTCGGCGCCGCTGTGGTCAACGCACTCTCCGAGTGGATGGAGGTGCGGATCTGGCGCGACGGCCAGGAACACCTGATCCGCTTCAGCCACGGTGACGCCGAGGCGCCGCTAACGGTTGTGGGCGAAACCGAGCGGGGCAGCGGCACGTCCGTGACATTTAAGCCGAGCACCGGCACGTTCACCAAGACCGAGTTCGACTTCGCTGTGCTCGAGCGGCGGCTGCGCGAGCTCGCCTTCCTCAACTCGGGCCTCACGATCGTGTTGTGCGACGAGCGGCACGCGCCTGCTCGCCAGGTCGAGATGCGTTACGATGGCGGGCTCGTCGCTTTTGTCGAATGGCTCGACCGCGCCAAAGTGCCGGTGTTGACCCCGCCCATCAGTCTGCGCACACCGGCCGACCAGCAAGGCATCCGCGTCGAGTTCGCCCTCACCTGGAACGACAGCTTCCATGAGACCATGCTGTGCTTCACCAACAACATCCTACAGCGTGACGGCGGCACGCATCTGGCGGGCTTCCGCCAGGCCTTGACCCGCGTGGTGACGAAATACGCGGAAGGCATGGGCAAGAAGGAAGGGCTTGGCCTAGTCGGCGAGGACATGCGCGAGGGCATGACTGCCGTGCTGTCGGTGAAGGTGCCCGATCCCAAATTCTCGTCCCAGACCAAGGACAAGCTTGTCAGCTCGGAGGTGCAGCCCGCCGTGCAAGCCGCGGCCGCCGACGCGATTGCGCACTGGTTTGAAACGCATCCGCGCGAGGCGAAGTCAATCATCCAAAAAGTCATGGACGCGGCGGCGGCGCGCGAGGCTGCGCGCAAAGCTCGCGAGCTGACCCGGCGCAAGGGTGTGCTCGATGTGTCCACCCTGCCGGGCAAGCTGGCCGACTGCCAGGAGCGTGATCCGGCGAAGTCTGAGATCTTCATCGTCGAAGGCGATAGCGCCGGAGGCTCGGCCAAGCAGGGCCGTGATCGCAAGTTCCAGGCGATCCTGCCGCTCAAGGGCAAGATCCTGAACGTGGAGCGAGCCCGCTTCGACCGCATGCTGGGGAGTGCCGAGATCGGCACCTTGATCACCGCCCTCGGTACCGGCATCGGGCGCGGCGAGCCGGAGCAAGGCGGCTTCGATATCAGCAAGCTGCGTTACCACCGCATCGTCATCATGACGGACGCGGACGTGGACGGCTCGCACATTCGCACCCTGCTGCTCACGTTCTTTTTCCGCCAGATGCCGCAGCTGTTCGAGCGCGGACACCTCTACATCGCCCAGCCGCCGCTCTACCGCGCAAAGCGCGGCAACGACGAGCGCTACCTGAAGAACGATGCGGCGCTTGAGGACTTCCTGCTCGACAAGGCGCTCGGGGAGGCGCGGCTGAGCTACGCGGACGGCCGTGTGCTCGAGGGCGCCGAAATGGCGGCCGAGGCGGTCTGGCTGCGCGAGACTGCGCTCACGCTTCGCCGGCTTGCAGCCGGTGTGCCAGTCGAGCTGTTGGAACAGGCCGCGATCGCCGGGGCGCTCTCGCCCGACCCGGCCATCGCGGTCAGAGCGGCGCAGGCGTTGATCGGGCGGCTCGACGCCATCTCGGCTCCCACGGAGCGGGGCTGGATTGTGGCCGCGGACGCGAGCGGGTTGACGCTCGCACGCACGGTCCGGGGTGTCGCGGAGAAATACACGATCGACGCCGCCTCCATGCGAAGCTCTGAGGCGCGCTGGCTGGCCGAGCGCACCGAAGCACTGGCCACGCGCTTCAACGAACCCGCGCAGTTGAAGCTGGACGGGGCAGAGCACACCGTGCGCGGCCCGGCAACGGCGTTCGACCGGCTGCTTGCGCAGGGGCGGCGGGGGCTCGCGATCCAGCGCTTCAAGGGTCTCGGCGAGATGAACCCCGAGCAGCTTTGGCGCACGACGCTGGATCCGGCGGCGCGCACCATGCTGAAGGTGGCTATCGGGGACATCGAGGACGCCGCCCAGGTGTTTTCCACCCTGATGGGAGACGTGGTGGAGCCCCGGCGTGAGTTCATCGTCGGTAATGCCCTGAAGGTGGCTAACCTGGACGTTTAGGCCACACGCGCCCACGGTAGCCTTCCAGATCGCTCCGTCTGGCTGACCTCCAGTTCAAAGCGAACACTCGAAGCATGGCGAAGCTCATGGCCATCGACACCAACGCATTCCTGCGCGATCTCCACGAGCTGAGACAGATCGGGCGATTTCGCACCGGCGTACATCGGCCGACCTACTCGCCGCAGGACATGGAGTCGCGCCGGTGGCTCATGGACCGGCTGCAGGCGTGCGGGCTCGAACCCTCCATCGACGGCATCGGTAACGTCTACGGCCGACACCCGGGCTCGGGGCCACGCCTGCTGGTCGGGAGCCACATCGAGTCGCAGAACGAGGCCGGTTGGCTCGATGGGGCGCTGGGAGTGGTGGCCGGGGTCGCCCTGGCGCGCGCCGGGCTGCCGGTAGACGTGTGCGCCTTCGCCGACGAGGAGGGACATTTCGAGGGCGGCTTCTTGGGCAGCCGTTCCATCATCGGCGAGCTCGATGAGGCCGAGATCGACCGTAGCCGCAACCGGACGGACGGCACCCCGCTGCGCGACGCGCTCCGGGCGGCGGGTCTCGCCGGAAAGGAGCGAATGCAGCTCGAACCCGGTCGGCACAAGGGCTTCCTAGAGATGCACATCGAGCAGGGAACACAGCTCGAGGCGGCGGGGCTGCGAATCGGGGTGGTGACCGGCATCGTTGCAATATGGCAATGGCGACTGCGGGTGACCGGACAGCAGGATCATGCCGGCGGCACCACGATGGCGGAACGGCGAGACGCGGGGCTTGCCGCCGTGCGGCTGCTGGCTGCCATCGACGCGGAGTTCCCCCGTGTCGCCGGGGAGCGCAGCACCTGGACCACCGGGCGCATCGCCCTTGACCCCGGCGCGCCGAGCATTATCCCAGGTGCGGCGGACGTGTGGTTCCAGTTCCGCGACGTGTCGGTTTCCGTGCTGGAGCGGATGGAGGCCGGGCTGCGCGCGCTGGTGCGCGAAAGCAACCGGCGCGAACGCTGCACGGTCGTGCTGGAGCCGGTGTCGCTGTCGGTGCCCGCCCTATGCGACCCGGCGTTGATGGCGGCTTTGGAGGGGGCGGCGGAGCAGCTTGCCCCTGGCGCCTGGCAACGCATGCCGTCCGGCGCGGGCCACGACGCGCAGGTAATCGCGCGGCGGATGCCGGCGGCGATGCTGTTCGTCCCCTCGATTGGCGGCATCAGCCACCATTGGGCGGAGGACACGAAGGACGAGGATCTCGCACTCGGGGTCTCGGTGCTGGGCGAGGCGGCGCGGCGCTTTTTGGCGGACTGACCGCTTAGTACGCTTTAGCCAGGTATTCGACGATCAGCTTGGCGTCGGCATCGTTGATCGGCGCGTGGTACACTTTCACCATCTTTGTCACCTCGGCCTGCCAGAACGCCGCACCGCGGCCGGGCGGCTGTGTGGCGATGTAGTCGGCCGAGTGGCACGCGACGCAGTTGTTGTGCGCCGCCTCGAAAGCGGGGCCCTCGCCGGGCCGAAGCTGGGCCGTTTCGTCCGGCAGGGTGTAGCTCAGCGGTGCCGCCGCTGCGGCGTTCGATGCGCACGCAACGATGACGAGGGCGCTACCCGTCAGTGCTGTCAGGGCGTTCACGCTCAGCTCGCCTCGACGCGTATGGTTTCGACGACGTTTCGCATGTAACCAGCGGGGTTCCACAGGGGCGTGGACGGCTGCGACTGGCCGATCCGGTTGGTCGCGCGGACTTTGATCTCGTGCGTGCCCGCCGCCAGCACCACGGGCAAGCTCCAGGGGCGGAATGAATACTTGCCGAGGTCCGGGCCGAGCATGGCACTTGCCCAGCTCCTGCCGCCATCGGTGGAAACGTCCACTTCCGTTACGCCGTAACCGCCGTCGAATGCGATGCCTCGCAGCAGGGTCGGCGCGTCGGCGTGCAGCTTGGCACCGTCGAGGACGTTGGTGACAAACGATCGAACATCGTATCGGCCGATCGGCTTGGTGGCACTCGGCGCGCGGCCAGGATCGGTGCAAGCGCAATCATTCGCCGGGATGCGATAGGCGGTCTTCATCCAGAAGCCGTCGAACGTTGCGTCGAGCACGGTAACTTCGCTGAGGTGCTTGACCCAGTAGGTGCCGTAGTAGCCGGGCACGACAAGGCGGACGGGAAATCCGTTCAGCCAAGGCAGGTCCGCGCCGTTCATCCCCCAGGCCAGCATCACCTCGCCGTCGCGAGCGTGGTCGATGTCGAGCGCCTTGACGAAGTCCGGCGTCTCCGGGCTGACCGGCTCGTCGAGGCCGTCGAACGCAACCTGGACAGCTTCCTTCCGCACCCCGGCCCGATCCAGCACCGCCTTCAGTGGGACGCCCTGCCATCGCGCGTTGCCCATGGCGCCATTGCCGAGCTGCCCGCCCGCGACACGCGGCTCAAACAATCCGCGGCTGTTGCCCGAGCACTGGTTCACGGCCACGAGTTCGACCGGCTCGAAGCCCGTCCTCAGCTCCGCGAGCGACAGGGACAACGGCTTCTCGACATGGCCCTTGACCTCGATCCGGTAGGTGTCCGGATCGATGGCGAGCGGGATGACGGCCAGGTGATAGCGGACGAAGAACGCATCATTCGGTGTGATCACACCCTCGTCGAATACTGAGAACGGCGTTTCGAGCTGCGGCGGGCGCGTGGTTTGCCGGATCAGCGGCCGCTTGCCCGGATAGGTCACGAGGGGGCGCTCCCCGTTGGCGAAGGGGAGGGTCACCGTCTCGACGGCAAGGGCGCGCCCGAACCCGGCCGTGCCCGCTAACCCGAGCGCCGCTGCACCGCGCCCAAGACCCTTTAGAACATGTCGCCGAGCCAGCATTGGGTCGCTCCGATCCGATAAGCGCCTTATAGCAGCTTCGATCCCGGCGCATCGCCCGGCACGTTTTCGGCTCGCGGAAGCGGCCCCGCCGCCCTATGTGTGCGGTGCATCAAGCACGCATCGCCCCGTTTTCCCGACGCCGTCGAGGCGCCGCCTGCAAGGCCGACCCATGGACATCCGCAACATCGCCATTATCGCCCACGTCGATCACGGCAAGACCACCCTGGTGGACAAGCTGCTGAGCCAATCGGGCTCTTTCCGGGAGCATCAGCAGGTGGCGGAGCGGGCGCTCGACCGCAACGAGCTCGAGCGGGAGCGCGGCATCACCATTCTCGCCAAGTGCACCTCGGTCGTGTGGCGCAACACTCGCATCAACATCGTGGATACGCCGGGCCACGCCGATTTTGGCGGCGAGGTCGAGCGCATCCTCAACATGGTGGATGGCGCCCTCGTACTGGTGGACGCCGCGGAGGGCGTGCTGCCCCAGACGAAATTCGTGGTCGGCAAGGCCCTGGCGAGGGGGCTGCGTCCGATCGTCGTGGTGAACAAGATCGACCGCGGCGACGCGCGCCCCGACGAGGTGCACACCGAGGTGTTCGATCTGTTCGCCGCGCTCGACGCCAGCGACGAGCAGCTTGACTTTCCGATGCTCTATGCGTCCGGCCGCCAGGGTTGGGCGAGCGAGACGCTGGACGGCCCGCGCGAGGATCTTTCGGTGCTGTTCGACCTGGTGCTGCGGCATGTCCCGCCACCAAAGGTGGACGCCAACGCGCCGTTCGCGATGGTCGCGTCCATCCTCGACTACGACAATTTTCTTGGCCGGGTGCTGACTGGGCGCGTCGAGCAGGGATCGGGGCGGATCAACATGCCCGTGCGGGTGCTGCGAGCCGACGGCAGCGCCGTCGAGACCGGGCGGTTGACCAAGCTGCTCTCGTTTCGCGGCCTCGACCGGGTGCCGGTGGAGGAGGTGCAGGCGGGCGATATCGTCGCGGTCGCCGGGCTGACGGACGCCACCGTCCCCGACACCATCGGCGCGCCGGAGCTCGCCGGCCCGCTCCCCGCGATCCCGGTCGACCCGCCGACGCTTGCGATGACCTTCCGCATCAATGACGGGCCGCTCGCCGGGCGCGAGGGCAAGAAGGTCACGTCGAGGCAGATTCGCGACCGATTGTATCGGGAGGCCGAAGGCAATGTCGCGATCCGGGTCTCGGACAGCTCGGAAAGCGAGGCGTTCGAGGTGGCCGGGCGTGGCGAGTTGCAGCTCGGGGTGCTGATCGAGCAGATGCGCCGCGAAGGCTTCGAGCTTGCGATCGGCCGGCCGCGCGTGCTGACCCGCCAGAACCCCGAGACGGGCGAGCGCGAGGAGCCGATGGAGGAAGTGCTGGTGGACGTGGACGAGCCCTATTCGGGCGTGGTCGTCGACAAGATCAGCCGCCGCAAGGGCGAACTTCGGGACATGCGGCCTTCCGGCGGCGGCAAGGTGCGGCTCACCTTCCAGGTCCCGAGCCGCGGGCTGATCGGCTACCACGGCGAATTCCTGACGGACACGCGCGGCACCGGCATCATGAACCGGCTGTTCTCGGGGTATGGGCCGTGGAAGGGTGCGATCGAGGGGCGGCGCAACGGCTCGCTGATCTCCAACTCGAACGGCGAGGCGGTGCACTACGCGCTATGGTATCTCCAGGAGCGCGGCACCCTGTTCGTCGATCCGGGCGAGAAGGTGTACGAGGGCATGATCCTCGGCGAGCACAGCCGCGAAGTCGGATCTCGACGTGAACCCGATCAAGGAGAAGAAGCTCACCAACATCCGGGCTGCCGGCAAGGATGATGCGATGCTGCTGATCCCGCCGCGGCGGATGAGCCTGGAGCAGGCGATCGCCTACATCGAGGACGACGAGCTGGTGGAGGTGACGCCGGGGGCGATCCGCCTTCGCAAGCGCCACCTCGACCCGCACGCGCGGAAGCGTGCGGAGCGGACGGAGGCGGCTTAACGCTGGCGCTCCCCGCTCTCTTCCTCAGAAGGGAGGGAGGGGGAGGAAGAGGGCGATCTCCCATCCAAAGCACTCCCCGCGAGAGGACGGGGTGAGAGTGAGGCCCGCTTAAACTGTTCTGCAGAATGCGAAGACTGCGCTCTAGCTGATCCCTTGAACCGCGCCGGGATGGCCCCGGCGAGACGGCGGTAGATGGCGACGGCGTTGCTTATGGCCTGCGAGGACCCGCGTGATCGCCGGTATGCTCAGGCGAAGGACAGTTTGTTTGAGGCTCTCCGGTAGGCACATCGAAGCTAGCAGGCTCGCCAACGCTAACAAAGCGAACCGTTTGCATGCGCCTCTTGAGGGCGGCGAGCCGGTGGAGGCGACGCCAGGCAAGATCCACATGCCCCAAGCGCCACCCCAGCTCGGCGACGGTTTCCCAAATCCACATAACGGCGACACTGCGTGACTATGCGGCCTCCCTTTGCTCCGGCCCTTTCCCTGAGAGAGAGGGAGAAGGATGCCCCTTTACCCCGGAAGAGGGCTTAGTGACGGCTGCGCGGGCAAGCGCGGCTTTGGCACATGGCCGCCTATGGCTTCGCGGCCGGGCTGCCGCTGCCGCTCTCGGGCTTCACCTTCCGGCTGTGGCTGTCAGAGGGCGGCGTGTCGCTCGCCGCGATCGGGCTGACCGCCAATATCGGGCTTGCCTACACCCTGAAGTTCCTGTGGGCGCCGCTGCTCGACCAGGCCCGGCCGCCCGGCGGGCTGGCGCGGTTCGGCCGGCGGCGCGGGTGGCTGCTCGCTGTGCAGCCGGCATTGGTCGCAGCCTGCGCGCTCCTCGCAATCTCCCGTCCGGCGACCGCCCCCATGGGCGCGATCGCGGCGGCGGCGTTGGTGGCGTTCCTGTCGGCGAGCCAGGACATCCTGGTGGATGCGTGGCGCATCGAAAGCTACCCGCAGCGCATGCAGGGCGGGGCCATGGCCGCCTATGTGTGGGGCTACCGGACGGCGCTGCTGGTATCCGGGGCAGGCGCCATCAAAGGGGCCGACCTCCTGGGCTGGCATGGATCGCTGCTCGTCGGTCGCCGCGCTGATGGCGGTCGCTCCCGTGGTGACCTTGATCGCGCCGGAGCCGGTCGCGGGCCGACCGACCGCCGTCCCGGGCGGTTTCGCCGCTCGTCTCCGGCTTGCGGTGGTCGAGCCGCTGCGGGAGTTCGTCACACGCCAGGGTGCCGCGACAATTCTTGCTTTCGTGGCGCTCTTCAAGCTCGGCGAAGCCATGGCCGGAGTGATGAACGCGCCGTTCTATCACTCGCTCGGCTTCGACCGGGCGGCGATCGCGATCTCCAACGCCTGGTTCTCGCTGCCCGCGACCTTTGCCGGCACGGCGCTCGGCGGTTGGCTTGTGGCCCGGCTCGGCGTCGGGCGGGCGCTACTGCTGACCGGCTCCGTGCAGACCGTGGCGATGGCCATGTATTTGTGGCTGGCGGCTTCGGCCGGGCAGCACGGCGTGCTTTACGCCACCGTCGGCACCGAAGCGTTCGCCGAAGGCATGGCCGACGCGGCGTTCATCACCTACCTGTCGGGGCTGTGCTCGGTGGCGTTCACGGCGACCCAGTACGCGCTCCTGTCATCGCTTGCCGCCATAGCCTTGCGCACGGTGGGCGGTCTGTCTGGCTTCCTGGCCCAGGCGGTCGGCTGGACCATGTTTTATGCGATCTGCCTGTTCGCAGCCGTTCCCGCCATGTTGGTGATGGTGCGCATCCTCCGTCGGTTCCCGCCCGCCGAACGAGCCGCGACGTAGCTAGGGCGAGGCGCGACCGTGCGGCAGCCAAACGGACACCGTAGTTCCGGCGCCGAGCTCGCTTTCGATCGCTAGCTGGCCGCGGTGGCGATTGACGATGTGCTTGACGATGGCGAGCCCGAGCCCGGTGCCCCCGACCGCACGTGAGCGGCCGGTGTCGACGCGATAGAACCGCTCGGTCAGTCGCGGCAGGTGCTCGCGGGGGATGCCCATGCCGTCATCGGCGACGACGATCAGCACGCCGGGCCGGCCCGGCCAACGCGCCCCGGCGGCCGGCCGCACCGCAAGCCGGATGGTGCCCGCCTCCTTGCCGTATTTCACTGCATTGTCGAGCAGGTTGTGGAGCACCTGGGCGAGTTGGTCGGCGTCACCCGTGACGGGCGATAGGCCATCCGCGATGGCGCTAGACAGGGTCGTCTGCCGCTCGACGACGCGCGGTTCGAAGCCGGCGGCGACGCCGGCGGCCAGCTCACCGAGATCGACGCTTTCGGCCGGCGGCTGATGCTCGACGAGCTCGATGCGCGATAGGCTAAGCAGGTCGTCGATGATGCGGTTCATCCGCCGTGCCTGCTCGGCCATGATGACCAGGAAACGGCGCTGGGCCGCCGGGTCGTCGGCGGCCGGGCCGCGCAGGGTTTCGATAAATCCTATGAGGCTTGCGAGGGGGGTGCGGAGCTCGTGGCTGGCGTTGGCGACGAAATCCGCGCGGGTCCGCTCGACTGCCCGCTCCCGCGTGCGGTCGGATAGCACCAGCATCACCTGGCCGCCGTCCGCCAGCGGCGGGTCCAGCACCAGCACGGTTGCGAGCAGCTCGCGCGGAACCGGAACTGGGATCGTCAGCTCGACTTCCTGCTGCGTCCCTTGCGCGAACGCCCGGTCGATGGCAGCGCGCAGACCGGGGTGGCGGAGCAACGCCGCGGTTTCGTCGCCGAACGCGGTGCGGGCTGCCCCGTTCGCGCGGCGAATGCTGCGGTCCGTAGCCAGCACGATCAGCGGATCGGGAAGGCGTTCAACGACGGCTTCGTCCGCCCGGCGCAACCGCCCGACCAAGGCGCCGCGGCTTGCCATCGCTCGTGACAGCCGTTCGATGTCGCTCGCAATTCGCTCCATCGGGCGGGTGAGTGGGGCCCGCGACGACACGAACAAGGCAGCTGGATCCTCGTCGGCCGCGTGCCGCACCGTTTCGGCGAGCAGGGCCAGGTCGTGCCCATAGATCGCCGCGCAAAGCAGGGCGCCCGCGACAGACACCCCAGCACCGATCAGCGCAGGCACCGGCGGGGCGAGGCCGGCCACGATCAGCGTGAGGAAGGCCAGGACCGGCACGGCACCGACCGCTGCCGCGGTGGCCAGCACGTGCCGGAAGCCCACGCCTTAGACGCCGGGGTCGGTGACGGATTGCGGCGGCGGCTCCACCAGTTGCGGTCCGCCTTGCCCGATGGCGAACACCGCGAGCGCCCGCCGCACTCGGCCGTCCGGCCCGAGCGAGAGCAGCCCGTCGGCGCCGGTGAAACCGGCGGGCTGGGTCAGGTTGGCAGCCGAAAAGCCGCCGCTCTGGGCTGCCACACGGGCGATCGAGGCGGCGTCATAGGCAAGGTCGCCGATCGCACGGGGCTGCGTGCCGTACTTCGCCGCGTAGGCCTGGGCGAACACGGCGCGTGCCGCGGGGTCGGGGGCGGCGTACCAAGCGCCGGGAAACTGGCCGGAGCCGCTCGACGGGTCAGCCCAAAGTGCCGGGCCGAGGATGCGGACCGTCGGGGGCCGCACGTCATAGTAGGGCAGCAGAGACGCGATTGCCGCTGCTCCTTCCCCGGTATCGGCCAGAAGGAGCGCGTCGAACGGCGGTGGCGGGACAGCGGCCCGCTGGCTGGCTAGGTCGGCGGCCTCCTTGCGGCCCGCGGCGTCGCCGCTGGCGCGCGCCGCCCGGATGCGCTCGTCGAGCGCGCCGCCGCGGGCATCATAATCCGATAATGCGCGCGCGGCGTCGGTGATCGATGCCATGCCTTTTGCGTATTGGCGAATGCGCGCCGGCTCGAGGCCGGTTGCGGTGACGGTTTCGTCCAGCGCCGCCGCCATTGCGCGGCCGAAATCGTTCTCGGGGAGCAGGGCGGCGAACGCAACCTTGCCTTGCCCGTGCGCCGCCGCCACCAGCCGAACCACCTGCTGGCGCGGCGTGATCCCAAGCGGCCAAACGCCTGGTTGGGCTTGCGCGGTGTCGTTGGTGAAGGCGAGGACGGGCACTCCGGCCTGCACCGCGATCGGCGCGACGCTCGCCGTCTCGGCGGACGTCAAGGGACCGAGGATCATGCCGGCCCCCTCGGCGACGGCCGCCTGCGCCGCGGCCGCCGCACCTTGCGGAGTTCCCGCGGTATCTCGCACATCCAGCCTGGGCGACCCGGGCGCGGCTAGGGCGAGCTCGGCGGCGTGCTGCAACGTCGCGCCGATCTCGGCCCGCTGTCCGGTTAACGGCAGAAGAATTGCGACGACGGGGCCTTGAGCCCCGGGCCGCCCCGCCCCCGGCTGTCCGCCAAGCTGCACCGGGCCGCCATAGCCTGGTCCGCCGACGGTGCATCCGGCGGTGGCCAGCAGACCGAGCAGGAGAGCGAATGTCCGACCAATCATGCGAGGCGCCTCCCAGCGGGTCACGAAGCGAAAGCGACGGATCAGTCGGCGGACTTGTGCTTGTTTCAACGCCAATCGGCAACCTCGGGGACGTTACGGCGCGCGCGCGGGCCACGCTTGGGGAGGTCGACCTGGTGTTGTGCGAGGACACCCGGCACACCGGCCGATTGCTGGCCGCCCTCGGGGTCCGGGCCTCTATGGAGTTGCTCAACGAGCACAACGAGGACGCGCGGACCGGGCGCATCCTGGCGCTCCTGAGGGATGGCCGGCGCATCGCGCTGGTATCGGATGCGGGGACGCCGCTCGTGTCCGATCCGGGCTACCGACTGGTGCGGGCAGTGCTCGGAGAAGGGCTGCCGGTCACGGCGGCGCCCGGCCCAAACGCGGCGGTGACGGCGCTGTGCTTGTCCGGGCTGCCGCCCTTGCCGTTCCTGGTGCTCGGCTTTCCGCCACCGCGCCGGACCGCTCGGCGGGCCGGCTTCGGCCGGCTCCGGGCGGCCGAGCGGGCCGGGCTCTCCGCCACACTCGTCTGGCACGAGGCGCCGCACCGGCTGTCTGAGATGCTGGAGGACTTAGCCGAAGCTTTTCCTGATCGGCCGGCCGCGGTGGCAAGGGAGCTTACCAAGCGGTTCGAAGAGGTGCGCCGGGGTCCGATCGGAACCCTGGCCGCCCACGACGCTTGCACGCCGCCCAGGGGCGAGATCACCGTCCTGATCGGACCGCCCCCGGCCGAGGCGCCGGACCGCGACGCGCTCGACGACCAGCTCCGTCTAGCGCTCCAAGGCAACAGCTTGAAGGACGCGGCGGCACTGGTTGCCGGGGTGACCGGGTTGCCGCGCAAGCTTGTCTACGCGCGCGCCCTGGCACTGGAGGCATCCGAGAAGACCTGAGCGCTTAGCATGCGGCCAAGGCGCTGAGCCGGCCGCTCGATCGCGGCGTGGAACGCGGCGGCCGCGACCAGCGCGCATGGCAGCAGCGAAGCGATGACGGCTGGGGTGGGACGGAGGCCGAGGCCATGGATGCACGCCAGGAACACGGGCACGTGCACGAGGTAGAGGCTATAAGACACTTTGCCGAGCCATCGCACAGGCGCGCGGCTCAATCCGGCCTGCATCGCCCTGAACTCGAGAACGAGGGCGATCAGGAGCGACGCCCCGATCCCGAAACCGAGATCGCCCGTCCCGGGGAGATTGCCAATCAGCATGAGTGAGGCGAGCGCGGCCAGGACCTTACGGATCGGGCCGGCAAACAGTTGGCGCAGCGCTGGACGCTTCAGCGCCAAGGCAATGCCGAGGATGAAGAAGAATACAAAGTAGACCGAGACCAGGAGGGAGCCCGCCGCGTCCGCACCCCAGAACGGGCGGCAGGTCAACCAGGCGCGGCACGGCTCGCCAGTTATCGGATCGAGACAGAACGGCAGCACCAGCCACTGCGCGCCGAGGCTCGCGGCCAGCATCGCGCCGAGCCGGCGGCGGCACGCCCAGAGCAGGAGGGGCAGCAGCGCCGAGATGCGCAACTCGTGCACCAGGCTCCACACCACTGGATCGAGATCGTCCCGGCCGGTGCCGCGCATGAGGAGATGCAAGGCCAGCGTCCCGGCATCATGCCCGCCGCGCCACAGGCCGCCGAACCAAGCGCTGAACGGGCGCGGGCCGATCGGATCGAGCAGGGCGTAGCACGTGGCGGACAGCACGATCGCGGCGGCGAAGGGAAGATAGATTCGGGCGAACCGGCGAATCATGAAGGTCGCGTACGGCGTCGGCGTCGTCATCAGCGCGTGGGCCAGCACGAACCCAGAGAGCACGAAGAACAGAATGACCGGCTGGCGCCCTTCCACGATCACGTCGAGGGGCGTGTAGCGGAGCAGCCGCCATTGCCAGGGAGTTGCCGGCTCGATCGCGCCGAGCAGCCAAAGATGGTGCAGCACCACGGCCAGCGCGGCGATCCCGCGAACCCCGTCGAGCGGGGCTATCCGTCTGGATGACGCCCGGGCAGGCGCAAGAGGATCAGAAGGGGAGCGCACCCTTTCATGAAAGCCCCGAAAGCTTTCGAATCAGCGAACGAGTGCCCCGAGCAGCGCGTCCAAGCGCAACCGTCCCTCCGGCTCCGCGGCGAGCACGCCGTCCGAGCGCCGGAGATAACCCGCCTCGATCGCGCGCCCGAGCAAATCGGCGTCGATCGTGGCGTCAAGCGGAAGGCCGGTCCGAGCGGCGAACCGGCGCTCGTCGATCCCCTCCGTCAGCCGCAGGCCCATGAGCAGCATCTCACGTGCGCGATCCTCGGCCGATACGGGCGTCTCATCCGTGGTGCCGTGACCATACAGTTCGACCCGTTCGGCCCATGGTTCGGGTGCCCGGTGGCGGCGCGTGGCGAGCAGCGCGCGGCCGATGCTGATCCGGCCATGTGCGCCCGGCCCGATGCCCGCGTAGTCGCCGTATCGCCAGTAAGCAAGATTGTGGCGGGATTCCGAGCCGGGCTTGGCGTAGTTCGACACTTCGTAAGGCAGTAGCCCGAACCGGCCAGCCTCAATGGCGGTAGCCTCGTACAGCGCGGCGGCGTGGTCCGGGTCCGGGAGGACGATCTCGCCCCGGCGGTGCCGGCCCTCGAAGACGGTGCCAGGCTCGATGGTGAGCTGATAAAGCGAAAGATGGTCGGAGGCGAGCGCCAGTGCTTGCCGCAGCTCGGCCCGCCATGCGGGCAGGCTTTGTCCGGGCCTGGCGTAGATGAGATCGAACGAGACGCGCGGGAACAATGCCCGCGCATCTTCGAGGGCGGCGACGGCTTGCTCGGCCGAGTGCTGCCGCCCGAGGACGGCGAGCGCCGCCCCATCGAGGCTTTGCACTCCGAGCGAGACCCGGTTGACCCCGGCCGACCGGAATGCGGCCAGGCGGCCCCGTTCGACGCTGGTTGGGTTGGCTTCGAGCGTGATCTCTAGATCGGGGTCGGACGCGAACAGCTTCCGGGCGTCGTCGATCAGCGCGGCGACCAAATCGGGGGTCATCAGGCTCGGCGTGCCGCCGCCGAAGAAGATTGACGCGAGCGGCCGTGGCCCGAGCCGCGCCGCTTCCCACGCCAGCTCGCGCCGGAGTGCGAGGCCGAAGCGCGCGTGGTCGATGCGTTCGCGCACATGCGAATTGAAGTCGCAGTACGGGCATTTCGCCAGGCAGAACGGCCAGTGGATGTAAAGCGCGAGCGGTTCCATGGGTCGGGCTATATCTGGGAACATCCGGGACGATCCGCACGTCATAAGTGCTTCGGCGTTGGCCTTGATTGCTGCGGTGGGGCAGGCTGTTAGGCTCCGGGTACAAGAATGCTCGGGAGGGAAACTTGAACGGCAATGCCGCGGACTTCTTCGTCGAGCGGCACATCGTCGAAGGGCGCGGCCCCCGGTGCGCCTTCAGCGATCCGTGGCGTTCGCTGACCTACGCGGAGCTTCGCGAACGTGCGAGACGGTTTGCTGCGGGCTTGCGCCGGTCCGGCATCGGGCGGGAACGGCGCTTGGCGCTGTTGCTGCTCGACACGGTCGACTTCCCCGTCGCGTTCTGGGGCGCGCTCTACGCCGGGGTAGTGCCGGTGCCGATCAACACGCTGCTTCCCGCCAACCTCGTCACCTCGATCCTGGCCGACAGCCGGGCCGAGGCGCTGATCGCGTCGGCACCCCTGCTGCCTGCTTTGATGCCGCTGCTTCCCACCTTGTCCGATCTTCGGCTGGTCGTGGTGTCGGGCCCGGACGGCGCCGCGCCGCCGCTCCTCGACCCCGCCCACCTTGCGTTCGATGCGTTCGCCGACGCGGATGACGGTGCGGGGCCGGTGCTCGCCCCGCCGGATGAGGTGGCGTTCTGGCTTTACTCCTCGGGCTCGACCGGCGCGCCCAAGGGGGCCAGGCACGTCCATGGCAGCCTGCGCGCCACGGCCGATACGTACCGCGCCCAGGTACTGGGCATCGGGCCGGAGGACGTGGTGTTCTCCGCCGCCAAGCTGTTCTTCGCCTACGGCCTCGGCAACGCCATGACGTTTCCAATGTCAGTCGGCGCGCGATCGGTGCTGCTTTCGGAGCGGCCGACCCCGGCCTCCGTGCTCGGCGTCATGGAGCGGTTCCGCCCGACGATTTTCGGCGGGGTGCCGACCCTCTACGCGGCGCTGCTCGCCGACCCGGCGCTTGGGCCGGGGGCCGGGTCGGATCGCCTCCGCCGCTGCATCTCTGCCGGCGAAGCGCTGCCCCCGGCGGTGGGCGAGCGATGGTCCAAGACCGTTGGGGTCGATATCCTGGACGGGATCGGCAGCACCGAACTGCTGCATATTTTCGTCAGCAATCGGCCCGACCGTCTGCATTACGGCACGTCGGGCGACCCTGTGCCGGGCTACGCCGTCCGAATTGTTGATGAATCCGGGCAGGACGTCTCCGACGGGGAGCAGGGCGAATTGCTCGTACGTGGCCCGAGCGCGGCTGACGGGTACTGGAACCAGCGCGATAAGAGCCGCGCAACCTTCGTCGGCGAGTGGACGCGCACGGGCGATACCTTTGTCCGCGAGCCGGACGGAACTTATCGTTGCTGCGGCCGGGCCGACGACATGTTCAAGGTGAGCGGCATCTGGGTCTCGCCGTACGAAGTGGAGGCGGCGCTGATGACGCACCCGGCCGTCGCGGAAGCCGCCGTGGTCGGGCACGCGGACGCCGACGGCTTGCTCAAGCCGCGCGCCTTCGTCGTGCTGCATGGGGGCGGCAATACGGCACCTGCGTCGTTGTGCGAGGAACTGCAAGCCCACGTGAAGGCGGCAGTCGGCCCTTGGAAGTATCCGCGCTGGATCGAGACGGTGGACGCGTTGCCAAAAACCGCCACCGGCAAGATCCAGCGCTTCCGGCTGCGGGGAGCGGGGTGACGGTCAGCCGAGCAGCGCGAGCGCTTCGGTCCAGGCCTCCTCCACGATGACCCCGGCAGGCTTCGCTGCCGCAAGGGAGGCGCCCTGGCCTGCCCAGGCCTGCATCCGGTTCACGTCCCCGGCTTGTTGCCCGGCGGTACGCATGGCCGCGGTCAAGCCGCGCTGCACGGGGTACGGCGCGGGCGCCGGCCCGCTTGCCGCGGCGCGGGCGTAGGCGGTCGCGACCGAGCGGCCCGGCCGGCCGCTGAAGGCGGGGGTCAGCATCGTCGCTTCTGGCTGCGTCCCGGCAAGAGCGTCGGCCCAGGCGGGGTGGGTTCCGGCCTCCGGCGAGCGAAGGAACGCCGTCCCCATCTGCACCGCGCTGGCGCCCAACATCAGCGCCGCGGCGATCCCGCGCCCATCCATCACCCCGCCCGCCGCGATCACCGGGACATGCAACGCATCCGCCAGGATTGGCAGGAGTACCGAACAGCCCTGCACCCTGCCGCTCGGCGTGCGCCGGATCGAACGCGCCCCGGTGTCCCCCGGCCTCCAAGCCCTGTGCCACGATCGCGTCCGCCCCGGCCGCTTCGGCCGCGCGCGCTTCGGCAAGCGTCGTGGCACAAGCGAACCACCCGATCCCGGCCGCCTTCAGCTTGGCAACGAACGGGGGCGGATAGAGGCCCATGATGGACGACACCACAGCCGGGCGCGCCGCCAGCAGCGCGTCGCACTGCGCGTCGAACGGGGGCAGCGTGATGTCGCCCGCGGTGGCGGCGACCGGCGGCCCCCACTCGCCCAGGAACGTGCGGACGCGCTCTTCCGCCGCCGCGTCACGCACCGGCGGCGCATCCGGGATCCACAGGTTGAGCTGGAAAGCCCCGTTGCTCCCGGCGCGGAACGCGCTGGCCCAGTCAGCGATGGCGGCCGGCTCCATCAACAGCGCGCCGGCGCCGCCCATGCCGCCCGCGTTGGCGACGGCCGCGGCGAGGCCCGGTGGGCAAGCGCCCGCCATCGGCGCCTGCAGGATGGGGACCCGAAGGCCCCATCGGGCGCAGAACGACCGGGTGCGGTCGGCGGCGTTGGTGTGGGTTCGAGCATGTGGCATGCCCAGCATTCTCCGCCGAGCGGCGTGGGTCCGCAAACGAGGGTTTCTGATGGTGTCTATCACCGGAAGTGATGGCGGAACGGCCGGAGAAATCGTGGTGGCGGCAAGCCGGCTGGAGACGGGCTGGTGGGGGCCGCCTCCGTCAGTCGCGCCCACCCTGGTGCTGCTGCACGAAGGGCTCGGTTCGGTCGCACTCTGGCGGGGCTTCCCGGCCGCCCTGGCGGCGGCAACCGGGCTCGGCGTGTTCGCCTACTCTCGGGCCGGCTATGGCCGGTCCGATCCGGTGCCGCTGCCCCGCCCGCTGAGCTACATGCACGCCGAGGCCGACATGCTGCCTTCGGTGCTGGACGCGGCGGGGATTGGGCCATGCATGCTCGTCGGGCATTCGGACGGCGGCTCGATCGCGGTTATTCACGCCGGGAGTGCTGAGCCGGACGGGCGCGTTCGCCGGCTCGCCCTCATCGCCCCGCATTTCTTCGTGGAGAACGTCACGGTGGACAGCATCCGCGCGATCCGCGCCGAGTACAACCAGGGCAGCTTGCGCGAACGGCTGGCCCGCCATCACCGCGACGTGGACAATGCTTTCCGTGGATGGAGCGATGCTTGGCTCGACCCCGGGTTCAGAGCGTGGGACATCACGGATCACCTCCGGCGCATTCGGTCGCCAATGCTGGTGCTGCAAGGCACGGACGATCCGTACGGCACGGACGCGCAGCCGTCCGCCGCCGAGCGCTTTGCCGGTGGCCCCGTGTCGGTCGTCATGGTGCCCGGCGTTGGTCACGCGCCGCATCTGGAGGCGCTCTCGGTGGTATGCGAGGCGGTGGCGGGTTTCGCTGCTCCGCTTCGATCATGAATTATATTGCCTGGCTTGAATATGCATGATAGTGCAGAAACCGGAGAGGGAATGCCGCGATGGAACGCATCGACTTCGCGACCGAGCCAGCTCGGTATCGGCATTGGCGCCTGCGCGTGGACGGCACGGTGGCCGAGCTTATCCTCGACGTCGATCCTAGCGCGGGGCTCTTTCCCGGCACGGAACTGAAGCTCAACTCCTACGACCTCGGCGTCGATATCGAACTTGCGGATGCGGTGCAGCGGCTGCGCTTCGAGTACCCGGCCGTGCGCGCCGTGGTGCTGCGTTCGGCCAAGCCCGGGGTGTTCTGCGCCGGCGCCAACATTCGGATGTTGGCGCGCGCGAGCCACGCCCACAAAGTCAATTTCTGCAAGTTCACCAACGAGACCCGGCTCGCGATCGAGGACGCGACCGAGCACTCGGGGCAGGTCTATCTCGCGGCGGTGAACGGCGCTTGCGCAGGCGGCGGCTACGAGCTGGCCATGGCCGCCGCGCACATCATGCTGATCGACGACCGGCGCAGCACGGTCGCATTGCCCGAAGCGCCGCTGCTCGGCGTGCTGCCCGGCACCGGCGGGCTCACGCGGCTCACCGACAAGCGCCGCGTCCGCCGCGACCGCGCTGACGTGTTCGCCACCTTGGAGGAGGGCATCCGCGGCGCGCGCGCGGTCGAGTGGCGGCTGGTGGACGAGGTGGTGCCGCCCTCCTTGTGGGAGGAGGCCGTCGCCACCCGCGCCGCGGCCCTCGCGTCACGCTCCGATCGCCCCGACGACGCGCCCGCTGTCGCGCTGCCGAAGCTGCGTCGGGAGCTGGGTGATGATATCATCCGTTACGATTATGTCCGGGTGGAGCTTGACCGCGCCGGACGTCGTGCATCGCTGACGATCGCTGGCCCGCACGGACTGCCGGACGGCATCGCGGGCATCGAGGCCGAGGGTGCTGCGTTTTGGCCGCTGGCCGTCGCGCGCGAGCTCGACGACGCGCTGCTGCATCTTCGCTTCAACGAGCCGACGCTCGGGCTGTTGCTGTTGCGCACGGAAGGCGACCCCGCCGCCGTGCTCGCCGCTGACGCGCTGCTCGAGGCGCACCAGGCGCACTGGCTGGTCCGCGGAGGTCCGGCTTCTCAACAAGCGCGTGCTGAAGCGGCTGGACCTCACCTCGCGCAGCGTCGTGGCGTTGATCGAGCCGGGGAGCTGCTTTGCCGGCACGTTGGCCGAGCTCGCCTTCGCCGCCGACCGCGCGGTGATGTTCGCGGGCAAGCGCGCCGGCGACAACCGACCGGAGGCGACCCTGCATCTGAGCCCGCTGAACTTCGGCGCCTATCCGATGAGCAACGGCCTCACCCGGCTCGCGACCCGCTTCTGGGGAGAGCCAGAGAGCGTAGGTCGCGCCCAGGCGTCGATCGGCGAGGCGCTCGACAGTGAGGCGGCCGACGCCCTCGGCCTCGTCACCGCCGCGTATGACGACGTCGACTTTGATGACGAGGTGCGTTTGATGCTGGAGGAGCGCGCCAGCTTCTCGGCCGACGCGCTGACCGCCCTGGAGGCAAACCTTCGCTTCGCCGGGCCCGAGACGATGGAAACTCGCATCTTCGGCCGGCTCACCGCGTGGCAGAACTGGGTGTTCCAGCGCCCGAGCGCTGTCGGCGAGCGCGGCGCGTTGCAACGCTACGGCACCGGCCAGAAACCCGAATACGACCCCGAACGCGTATAAAGACTGTCAGGAGGAACACACCATGCCCGACGGCCTGAACGTCGACTACGATGGTCTCATTCCCAACAATGTTGGCCTCAACGAGGACCAGCGCGTGCGCCGCGCGCTGGAAACCTGGCATCCGGGCTACATCGACTGGTGGAAGGGCATGGGGCCGGACGGCTTCCAGGACGCGCTCGTCTATCTCCGCACCGCAGTCAGCGTCGATAAGGAGGGCTGGGCCAAGTTCGGCTTCATCCGGATGCCGGAATACAAGTGGGGCATCCTGCTCGCCCCGGCGGTGGAAGGCCGCACCATCCCGTTCGGTGTGCACAAGGGCGAGCCGGCGTGGCAGGACGTGCCGGGCGAGTACCGCGCTATACTGCGCCGCTTGCTAGTGATCCAGGGCGACACGGAGCCTGCGTCCGTGGAGCAGCAGCGCCACCTCGGGCGCACGGCCCCTTCGCTTTACGACCTGCGCAACCTTTTCCAGGTCAACGTGGAGGAAGGCCGCCATCTTTGGGCGATGGTGTATCTGCTGCAGAAATACTTTGGGCGCGACGGGCGCGAAGAGGCCGAGGCGTTGTTGCAGCGTCAGTCCGGCCATCAGGATACGCCGCGGATGCTGGGCGCGTTCAATGAGGCGACCCCCGACTGGCTCAGCTTCTTCATGTTCACCACGTTCACCGACCGTGACGGCAAGATGCAGCTTGGCGCACTCGCGCAGTCGGGGTTCGACCCGTTGTCGCGCACCTGCCGCTTCATGCTGACGGAGGAAGCGCACCACATGTTCGTGGGCGAGAGCGGGGTGTCACGCGTGATCGAGCGCACCTGCCAGGCGATGCGGGACGCCGGGACCAGTGATCCGACGGACGTCGAGCGCGTGCGCGCGCTGGGCGTGATCGACCTGCCGCTGGTGCAAAAAAAGATCAACCTGCATTTCTCTCTGACCTTGGACCTGTTCGGCAACGAGATCAGCACCAATGCCGCCAACTCGTTCAACGCCGGGGTGAAGGGGCGCTATCACGAGGATCAGCTCGACGACGACCACGTGCTGCGTGACGCGACCTATCCCGTGCTGCGCTTGCGCGACGGCGCCATTGTTGAGGAGCGGGTGCCCGCGCTGTCCGCGCTCAACATGCGGCTACGCGACGATTTCGTGAAGGACGCGACGGGCGGCCTGAAGAAGTGGAACACGATCATCGCCCGCGCCGGGTTCGAGTACCGGCTCACGCTGCCGCACGTCGCGTTCAACCGTCGCATCGGCGAGTTCGCTGGCCTGCATGCCGATATCGGCGGCCGGGTGCTCGCGGACGGCGATTGGGCGCGCGCGAAGGACGGGTTCCTGCCGTCGCTCGACGATAATATGTATCTCACCGGCCTGATGCAGCCCGTGCGCGAGCCCGGCGCGTTCGCCGGCTGGATCGCGCCGCCAAAGTGGGGCGTGGACGGCAAGCCGGGCGGGTTCGAGTACGTGCAAATCGAAGGATAAGGCGTCGACGCTGCCGGAGTTTCACGCCGGCAGCAGCGCGTCCAGATCCCACTTCTCGGCGGAGGCGCCGGCGAGGGCCTGGATGCGCTCTTCGTCGGCGCCAAGCTCGGCGGCGGCGGCGGAATAGACGATACGGCCGTTCTCCACCACGTAAGCGTCATCCGCAACGTCGAGTGCCACGCGCACGTTCTGCTCGACCAGCAGCACCGAGATGCCCTCCGCACGCATCTGCGCCACGATGCGGAAAACTTCGCGCACGATCAGCGGTGCCAGGCCCTGCGAGGGCTCGTCGAGAATCAGCAGCCGCGGGTTCAGCAGCAGCGCGCGGGCAATCGACAGCATCTCCTGCTCGCCGCCCGAAAGCTGTCGGCCCCGGTTCTGCTTGCGCTCGGCCAGGCGCGGGAACAACTCGTATATGCGGGCGATCGACCAAGGCCCCGGCCGTTCGGCGGTACCCTGAGATTTTCCTCAACGCTCAGATTGGCGAAGATCTTGCGCCCTTCAGGCACGTAGCCGACCCCGAGCTGGGCGACCCGAAACGAGGGCTGCCCGGTGATGTCTTCCCCGAACAGCCGAACGGTCCCGCTGCGCGGCGGCGTCAGTCCGACGAGGCTGCGCAAGGTGGTGGTCTTGCCCGCGCCGTTCCGACCGAGCAGCGCGGTGATCCGGCCCTCGGCGGCGGAGAGCGACAGGTCGTGCAGGATGTGGCTTTTGCCATAAAAGGTGTTCAGTTTCTCGGCCTCGATGCGCGCTCATTCGGCTATCCCGAGATAGGCAGCCTGGACGTGCGGGTCCCGGGCGATCTCCTCCGGCGTGCCGTCGGCGAGCAGGCGTCCCTGATCGAGCACGCTGATCCGGTCGGCCAGATTGAACACCACGCGCATGTCGTGTTCGATCAGCACGATCGTGTAGTGGCTGTTCTTGTGCAGGCGCCGGATCAGCGCCGCCACCTGATAGGTCTCCTGCTCGCCCATGCCGGCGGTCGGCTCGTCGAGCAGCAGCAGGCGCGGTGCCAGGGCCAGCGCCATCGCGATCTCGGTCGACCGCTGGTCGCCGTGCGACAGCTCGCCGGCCATCCGGTCGCCCTTGCCGCCAAGGCCGGTGAGCGCCAGCATCTCGTCGATCCGGCCCTCAACGCGCGCGGCGTCGGCTCGGGTCCGCCACAGTTTGCGCTGCAGGCCAGCCGCGCTCTCGGCGCCGATGCGGACGTTCTCGCGCACGGTCAGCTCGGGGAAGATCTCGGTGATCTGGAACGTCCGCGCCATGCCGTCCGCAACCCGCTTCGTGACTGGCTGGGCGGTGACCGGCTCGCCGTCGAAAACGATCTCGCCACTGGTCGGCGGGAACAAGCCCGAGATCATGTTGAAGAACGTCGTCTTGCCGGCCCCGTTGGGGCCGATGATGGCGCGCAGCTCGCCCGGCTGAACGTCGAGAGAGATGCCCTGCACGGCGCGTAGATTGCCGAAGCGCTTGGACACGTCCCGGACTTGCAGCATTGGCGTCGTCACGCTGCGTTCCGTCGCCGCAATGCGCCGAGGATCCCGCGGGGGAAGAACAGCACGACGAGCACGAAGATCAGCCCGATGAAGCTCATCCAGTTCACCGTCAGCGACGAGATCTGGTCCTGTAGCACGACAAAGAGGGCGGCCCCCAGGAGCGGACCCCAGAAAGCGCGCATCCCGCCCATTACGGTCATGATGACGATTTCGCCCGAAAGCGAGTAGTGCAGCCCCATCGGGTCGGCAAAGTTGTTGAGCAGCGCGTACAGCGAGCCGGCGAGTGCGGTGAATAAGCAGGAGATGGTGAACGAGAGCCAGATGTGCCGCTCGATCGGCAGGCCGAGAAAACGGGCGCGGCGTTCGTTCTCGCGGATCGCCACCAGCGTCCGGCCGAACGGCGAGGCTAGCAGGAGAGCCTGCAACCCGACCGCGATCGCGAACACGAACAGCAGGAAGTAATAGAACAGGGTGCCGTTGTTGGCGATGTCGAGAGTCGTCACCCCGAGGTCGATGGGCGCTCGATTGAACCCGCGCAGTCCGTCATAGCCTCCGGTCAGGCTGTTCCAGCTATAGGCGACGTAGAACGCCACCTGACCGAAGGCGACCGTGACCATGGCGAAGTAGACGCCCCTGCGGCGGACGATCAACAGCCCGAACAGCGCCCCCGCCAAGCCGCCGAGCAGGGTGCCGAGCAGGATCGCGAGCGGGGTGGAGGCGGCGAGGAATTTCAGGGTCAGGCCCGCGCCATACGCGCCGAGGCCGAAATATGCGGCGTGGCCGAAGCTCATCACCCCGGTGTAGCCGAGCAGGATGTTGAACGACATCGCGGCCAGTCCGAACACGATGACCCGGCCGGCGAGCGCCGTGTAACCTCCGACCAGTGGCAGCCAGAAGGGTGCCGCAAGCAGCACGGCCCAGATCGCGATCAGCCCGATCCAGCGCGTGTCCGGTGTTCGGCGCGAGGCGGCCGCAACGCGGGGCGCGGCGGCGTCGCTCATGTCAGCATTCCCTCCTCGCCCATCAGCCCGCGCGGTCGGAGGATCAGGACGATGGCCATGATGACGTAGATCACCGCCTCGCTCGCGGCCGGCCAGACGATGGTGGTGAGCGCCGAGGCAACGCCGATCAGCAGGCCGCCGAGCAGCGTCCCGGTGAGGCTGCCGACGCCGCCTACGATGATGGCGATGAAGCTCGGCATCAGCAGGTCGTCGCCCATGTTCGGATTGAGGCCGATCTGGCCCGCCGCGAGCACGCCAGAAAGTCCTGCCAGAAAGCAGCCCACGGCGAAGTTGAAGGACCGGAGCAGGCGCACGTTGACGCCGAGCGCCGCGACCGTCTCGAGATCCAAGGTGCCGGCACGGATGCGAACGCCGACCCGCGAGTAGCGCAGGAACGCGAACAGGGCCGTGACCGCGGCGATGACGAAAACCACCATGAACACGCGATACCAGGTGATGAAGAACAGCTGGTCGCTGATCGGCGTCGCCAAACTGCCGGGGACGCCGAGGGGCAGGCCGTTCGGCCCCCAGATGTAGCGGCAGGCGTCCTGGAGGATGAAGGCGAGGCCGAAGGTCAGCAGCAGGCTGTACACCGGATCGCGGCGATAGACCTGCCGGATCATCGTCCGCTCGACGACGAAGCCGAGCAGCGCGGTCCCCAGCGGCGCCACCAGCAGCGCCCCCCAGAAGCCGATGGCCGGCGTCAGCACGAACGCAAAATAGCCGCCGAGCGCCAGGAAATTGCCGTGCGCGAAGTTGATGACATTGCTGAGATTGAGGATCAACGACAGGCCGAGCGCCATCAGCACGTAAAAGGCCCCGATGATCAGCCCGTTAGTCACGTTGAAGAGGACGACTTGCAGCATCGGGCTTCCCTTGCGACGGCAGGTTTTGCTGCGTCCGTCCGTCGCGGTCGTGGACGCCTCGGGCCGGCTCCGCTCTCGCTACGCCGGCTGCGTCATCTTGCACCCCGTCGCCTCGACGGGGCCGGCCGCCTTCTCGCCGGGAACCAGGCTCTCGACCGTGAACACGCTGTCCGGATTGTCGCCGGTCGGAGGATGCACCTGGCCGACGAACACGTTGCTCATCAGCTCATGGTCGCCCTTGCGGTAGCGTACCGGCCCCGGTTGCAGGGCGACGTCGGGCGGCAATTCGAGGTCCTCGAGGGCGGCCGCGAGTTTCGGGCCTTCGAGCGACTTCGCCTTCTCCGCCGCGAGCCTGCACCGAATGCACCGCGACATAGCCGAACCAGTGTCGCGCGCTCGGCGTCTTGCTCATGGCCTTGCGGAAGTCGGCGACGAATGCGCCGACTTCCGGCACCTTGGGCTGGTCCCACCACCATTCGAAGTCCCACCAGCCGGTCTGCGCATCCTTCGGCACGGACTTGATGCTTTCGAGTTCGAACAGGGCGCCGCCGAGCGCCATGTCTTTTTCCATACCGAACTGCACGAACTGCTTCATGCAGTTGATCTGCGCGAGACCGCCCATGTTGTTGAGCAGCACGTTGGGCTTGTAGGCCTTCGCCTTGATCAGCGTGGCGGAGAATTCCGACGTATTGATCGGCAGCATGTCGCCCTGGAACTCGCCGCCCGCGGCCTTGAGGTTCTTGATGAAAGAATCCTGCAAGGTGTGGCCGTAGGCGTAGTCGGGCGTAATGAAGAACCACTTTTTGCCAAACCGCTTGACGAGTTCGCCGGTGATCGCGGAGGCGTCCATCGAAGTGGTGTTGCAGATGCGGAAAACATTCCACTTGCAGTCCGAGCCGGTGATCGGGTCGGTGTGACCGCCCGGCACGATATGGAACACCTTCTTCTCGTTGGTAACCTGCGACATGGCATAGGCAATGCCGGAGTTGACGTCTCCGAAAATGACGTCGACGTGGTCGCGCTCAATGAGCTTGCGCGTCTTCTGCACGCCGGTTCCGGTGTCGTTTGCCGAGTCCTCGACGAGGAGTTCCACTGGCCGACCGAGGATGCCGCCCTTCTTGTTGAGAGCATCAACCGCGTATCTCGCGCCCTCGACCTCGCTCTGCGCGAGGGCCGAGAGGATGCCGGTGAGCGGATCGACCATGCCGAGCCGGACGGCTTGCTCGCCGCGGGCGCGAATGAGGTAGGGCGAGGTCACCTGCACCGCGCCGATCGCAACGCCCGCCTTGATCAGCGAACGCCGTGGCACGGCTGACCGCATCCGCAGGTCCATGCGTCATCTCCCCGTTCGAGCGCTCTAGCGTCGCTCCTTCAACCGCGGCACGACATGCCGAGGTTCGCAACGAACCTTATCGTCGAAACAGCTCTCGAGTTGAGGCGTAGGCGCAAAGTCTCAAAAAGACGATTGGCAGAAGGCTTTTGCGGTGCAGCAGTACGCGTGCGGCTTCCTCACTGTTCCAGCGCATAGTGCAGCGCCAGCGTCACCGTGATCTCGGCCTGCTGCATGGAAGGCGGGAACGGCGGCACGTGGGCGTCCTTGAACATCGCGACCGCCGCCGCATCCAAGGCCGGCACTCCGCTGGAGCGGGCCACGGTCGCGGACACTACGTGTCCATCCCGTGCGACGGTGAAGCGGACGGCGGCGGTGCCCTCTTCTCCGCGCTGGCGGGCGGCTTCCGGATAGTGCTTGTGCGCCTGGAGCCAAGCACTGAGGGCACCTTGCCAGGACGGGTCCGGCCGGGAAGGCGCGGGTGCCGACGGGGCTGCCGCGGTCGGTGCGGGGGAAGCGGGCTGCTCGGTCCGCGGGGCTGGCGACGGCGCGGCGGGTGTCGCACGCGCGCTCGGCCGCGGCGGATGCTCGGTGCGATGTGGCGCTGGCTTCCGGGCCGGCTCGGCCGGCCGATTGAGCTCAGGCACTGATGTCGGGCTGGGCGCCGGCTCGATAGCTGGGGGTGCGGGCAATTCGGCCGGAGCTTCGGTGCGCGGTGCCGGCGCGGGTTCTGGCGCGGGAGTAGGTGGGGGCGTGGGTTGCGGCGGGATCGCCTGCACGGGCGGCGGCGATTCCCGCATCGGCGGCTCCGGCGCCGGCGGCTGCGGCGTCGGTTCCGGAGGCTGTGTCTTCTCTTCGGGCGATGCTTCCGGAGCCGCTTCGGACGGTTGCAGCACGGGTGGCGGTTCGGGCGCCGGCGCGGGTGGGCTTGCCGGGGGCGTGCTGGCCTGGCTCGGCTCCGGCGACGCCGTCTGCGGCGCGGGCGCCACCTCCAGCATGATCGCGATCTCCGGCGGGGGCTCGGGGGGGCGGGCCGACACGCCGATCCATAGCAGGGCCGCGATGATGGCAGCGTGCAGCACCACGGCGGCGGCGAGCGCCCGCAGCTGGGTCGCACCCTGCCGAGGCGGGCGCGGAGTACGTGAGGTCTCCCATCGCGAACCGCGCGCAACCGCAGTCGCCGCGATCCGCCGTGGCTCGAAGGTCACGTCACAAATTCATCCGCGCGGACGCCCGCTCCAAGCATTTTTTTGCGACCGGTCCCGGACGGGACCGGTGGCCAACGCCGTAGCGCTCCCCGGAGCAGAGAGCTCGGCTCCGCCCTGCGATCTGTGAAGCGTGCCGGCGGTTTGCTAGGGTGCGCCGCGCAGCAAGAGGGGTGCAGGGGCGCGGATGGCGGACGGGAACTCGGGGGCGCGCAAGCCCTTGCGTGGCCGGGGGCGCGACCGCGGTTTCACCCTGATCGAGATCCTGGTCGTGCTGGTGATCCTCGCGCTGGCGGCTGGACTGATCGTCAGCCGCGGCCCGTTGCGCAGCCAGCGCCTGGAGACGGACGCGGCAGCGCGCAACCTGGCCGGCGCCCTCCGTCTGGCCCGCGCCGAGGCAATCCGGCAGAACCGCCCGGTCGGGGTCAGCGTCGACGCCCTCGGCCATGCCTACCGCGTTGGCGCGGCACTCCCGCAATCGCTGCCCGCGTCGCTCGCGATTTCCGTAACAGCGGTCGCGGGTCTGACCGCCGGCGGCCGCATCGCCGCAATCGGCTTCGCCCCCGACGGTAGCTCCTCGGGCGGCCGGATCGAGCTTGCCGAACGCGGGCGGGTGGTGCGGATCGGCGTCGACTGGCTCACCGGCCGGGTGAGCGTCGCTGATGCACGCTAGGCCGGGGGAGGCTGGCTTCACCTTGCTCGAGATCCTGGTGGCACTGGTCGTGCTCGGCTTGGTCCTGGTGCTGCTCGGGCAAGGTGTCCAGTTCGGCTTGGCGGCCTGGAGATCGCAGGCACGCATCGCCGCCGAACGGGGCGACCTCGATACGGTGGACCGCACCCTGCGTACCCTGGTGGCACGCATGGACCCGGGCGGGCAGGCGGCGGAGGCGCGCGTGCAGGGCGACGGACGGAGCCTCGCCTTCACCACCGACCTGCCGCTGGCGGCCGTTCAGCTCGCCACCCGCCATGCGGACGTGTCCCTGTCGGTCGATGGGGCGCACCGTTTGTCGCTGTTCTGGGTCACGCATTTTCGCAATTGGCTCGGCCCGGCGCGGGTCCCGGCGCAAGCCACCTTGGCCGAAGGGGTCGACCGCTTGGAGATCAGCTATTGGCAGCCGCCGTTCGGCGGCAAGCCGGGCGGCTGGCTCGCGCGGTGGGATGGGCGAGGCGACCCGCCAGCTTTGATCCGCTTCCGCCTGTCGTTCACGGACCCGCGGCGGCACTGGCCGGACATCGTCACCGCCACGATGCGGACGCGCGACCGGCCCTGATGCGCTGCGGCGCCTGCCGCGGGATTAGCGCGCTCGCCTCGGAACCGGGCGGACAAATAGCGAGGTAGCGGACTGCAGCACGCGTGCCTGGTAATCCTGGCGCAGCGCCGGCGTGTGGGAATGATAGTAGCCGATCGCCAGGATCAGGTTGCCGCCGCTCTCGTTGAGGTATGTCCGCATGATCGCCCCCGCAGCAGCGATGTTGAAGCAGCCGTCGCCGATCAGGCGGAGACGAACTGCCGGTTGCGTCATGCCCGCGGCCAGCGACAGCGCTTGCAGCCAGCGCGTGTTGACCTGCATCAGGCCGAGATCCTGCGACCCGTCGGCATCGATGCGGACCGATCCCAGCTTGCCGCCTTCGACCGCCTGGATCGAGGGAAGCACGCGCGGCGGGAGGTGGTAGAAGGCCGCCGCGGCGACCATGCAGGAAAGAAAGGGGATTGCCATCACGCTCCGCCATTCAGGCTTGGACGAACAGCGCGGCATGCGCGCCAAAACGTTGTCGCCTCCCGAGCCGGCGCGTAAACAGGCCTGGGTCGGGTTGACGGAACGAGCGGACCAACATGCAGCAACGTGACCCCGCAACCGCGCGGGACGGGCGAAACGACGATGGCTTCACTTTGCTCGAAATCCTCGTCGTCATCGCCATTCTCGGCCTGCTGATCGGCCTCGTCGCGCCGGCGGCGTTGCGCCAGCTCGGATCCGCACGCACCTCGGTGGCGCGTCAATCGATCGAGCGCATAGCCTCCGTGCTCGACCTCTACAAGCTCGACGTGGGAAGTTACCCATCCACCGATGAAGGCTTGCGGGCGCTCGTCAGCAAGCCGCCGGAGGTCAGCAACTGGAACGGCCCCTACGTGAAAGGCGACGTTCCGATTGACCCCTGGAGCCATCCCTACGCGTATCGCAACCCATCCTCGCGAAGCGGCCACGACTACGACCTGTGCTCCGCTGGGCCGCCCGCCTCGGGCGGGCCAGGAGGCGCAGATCTGCAATCCCTGACCAGGGAAACGGCGCCGTCATGAGTTTTCCGGAGTGTCCCAGGTCAGGATCTGGAACGCGGGCTCGCCTTCGGCCGGTTCGGCCCTGATCCGAACCACGGCCTGTCGCGTGAAGCGCGCGCCATCCGGGCTCGGGCGCGGCGCGGATCGTCGCGATCATGTCTGTCGCCGGCAACGGCGAACCGATTGCCTGGCCCGCGACCGAGCGGCAATTCCTCGTCGCCTGGTCCGCCAATGGATCGGCGGCGTCGCGCTGACGTCGCTGTCGTTATAGACCGAAAGATGCGGCTTGAGGCGCGCGAGGAACTCCGGCGTCATCCCAAGCACGAGTCCGACCTCGTCCACGCTTGGAAAGGGCCGCAACGGGCGGTCCGTACGGGCAGGCCGGCGGCGCGATATTGCGGCAGCTTGGCTCCGCCCGGGAGCGGGTTGGGGCTGCGGGTGCGCCAGTCGATGATCGCCGCGGCCAGCGAGGCGGCATGCGCTGGGTCGAGGCCGATGTTGCGCAGCAGCGGCTCATCACTGGCACGGTGGCAAAGTTCGGGTTCACCTTGCCGGCCTCATCGATCATGCGCACCTCGACGACCGACAGCGCCGAGCGCATGAGCCGGGCGCTACCGTCGGGCCGCCAAGCGCCCTGCATCAGCCGGAGCGTGGCCTGGTGGATCGCGCCGTCGGCGGCGGCTTCGGCCACGGCGTTGCTGCGCAGATTGGCCGCCAGCTTGGTCGCCGTGCGCCCCGAAGCGGTCACGGCGGTGCCGAGCAGGGCGAGCAAACCCAGCGTCCAAAGGACGATGAGCAGCGCGAACCCGTGGCTCGTCCCGCCTCACCTGAGGTCGAGCCGCCGCGAAGCCGGGCGTTTGGATCGGGCGATCCGGTCGGCCGAAGGGTTTGCAGCTCGTCCGGGACGGCCGCGGCATTGATCAACTGGTCCCGCAGATCTTCGGTCAGCGCCCGGGCGTCACGCTGGTCGTGGACCACATGCGGAGTGATGAGCACGAGCAGCTCGGTACGCACCCGCTCGTTGTTCTGGCTTCCCGCCAGGAAGCCGAGCACCGGGATGTCTTTCAGCCATGGCAGGCCCGAGTTGCCGCGCGTCAGGCTGTCGCGGATGAGGCCGGCGAGGCCGATCGTCTGCCCGTCCTGCACGACCACGCGGGAGGTGATGTTGCGTTCCAGGAAGGTCGGCGAGGTGATGCCGGGCGTTGTCGAGTTGGTTGCTACGTCGCTGACCTCCTGCGACACGTCGAGGGTGACGAGCCCGCCGCTGTTCACCGCGGGGTCACCTCCAGGATCACGCCGGTCGGCTGGTAATTCACCGAGTTCACGATCGGCGCGTTGCTGCTGAGCGTGCTTTGCGAGCTCTGGCTGAGATAGGGCACCACGTCGCCGACCTGCAGCCGCGCCGACTGGTTGTCGAGCACCATAAGCTGCGGCGAGGAAAGCACGTGCACCGTCGTTACCGCCTGCAGCGCGTTGATCGCGAACGGCGCCCCACCCAGACCGGTGCCGCCGAGAACGAAGCCCGGGAAGGTCGTGTTGAACTGGGACGATACGAGATTGAGGGCACTCACGTTCTGCGTCGCGTTGCTTAGAACGCCGTTGATGCCGCCCGACTTGAAGAAGAATTGTGTGCCGTACTGCAGCGTGTCGTTGAGCTGCACTTCGGCGATCACCGCGTCGATGCGCACCTGTAGCGGCAGGATGTCGAGCTTGCGCAGCATGGCCTCGATCGTGTCTTCCTCGCGCTTGGTGCCGTAGATCACCAGGGCGTTGTTCTGCTCGTTCGGAATGATCCGCATCGTGTCGGGATTGGCCGGGCCGCCGCCGCCGGGCAGCTGTGGCTCAAGACCGCCCAGCAGGGGATTGCCGGCACCCGGAGGTGGCGTCGCGGCGTTTGCTCCTGGGCCGCCTGCGCCCCCTGCCGCCCCGCCATTCAGCCCGCCGCCCTGTCCGCCACCGGTAAGCACGTTTCCGCCGGCATTCCCGCCCAGGCCGCCTCCGCCGAGGCCGCCGCCTCCCATACCGCCTCCTCCGTAGCCGCCTCCGCCAAATCCTCCGCCGCCGAACCCGCCGCCGCCAAACCCTCCGCCGCCGAACCCGCCGCGCTGTCCGCCGCCGCCCAACCCCCCACCTGCGATCGTTTGTGTGGCGAGCCCCGGAGTCGTTTGTCCGGCACCCGGCGGCTGAGCGGTGACGCTGTTGGGAGTGAACGCCTGCTGCAGCACGTAGGCCACATCATTCGCCTTGCCGTTCTGCAGGTAGTAGACGTGCCAACTTCGCACCGTCTGCGCCCGCGCGCGGTCCACCAGCGAGTAGACCCGGCGCACGTCGTCCAGCTGCCTGGGCTGATTGGCGATCACGAGGACGGAGTTCACCCGCGCCATCGGCACCACCCGCACGCCCGCCAGCGCGCC
The DNA here is from genome assembly GCA_963757115.1 of uncultured Alphaproteobacteria bacterium. GTDB lineage: Bacteria > Pseudomonadota > Alphaproteobacteria > Acetobacterales > Acetobacteraceae > CAVWQV01. The sequence continues at coordinate 175,400 of CAVWQV010000008.1, forward strand.
GCCGCCTTGTGCGCGGAATGCGTCCTGCAGCGCGCCGGCGAAATCCTTGACATCCCCGGAGGTGACGGGAAGCAGGGCGTAGGACTGTCCAGCGAGCACGTCGATATCGAAGGAGCGGATCAGCTCCACAACAGTGGCGCGGGTGCCGGGCTCGCCGCTGACCACGAGCGCGTTGCTTCCCGGGGCCGGCACGACCTTGGCGCCGTTGCCGACGAACTGTTGCAGCACCTTGGCGAGGTCCTCGGCACTGGCGTAACGCAGCGGCACCACCGCGGCACCGGCCGACGTCTCGCCGCCGGCCATCTCCGCCGACGCCGCCCCGGCCGCGGCCGGGACGATGCGGTACAGCGAACCCGTCTGCAGCATGCTCGCGCCGGTTTGGGCGAGCAACGCCTGCAACGTCGGCAACAGCTGCGCGCGGGTTAGCGGCCGGGCCGTGTGGAGGGTCGCCGTGCCGTGCACGCCGGGGTCGATGGTGTAGTTGACCTTGAGCAGGTTCCCCAGGATCTGCGCCACGACCTCGCGAATGTCCGTGTCGGCGAAGTCGAGCGATATGTCGCCGCCACCTTCGGCCGGTTGACGCTGGGCCTCTGGCAGGCCGGCAGGGTTGCCGACGGACACCTGCGCCGGCGGTTGCGCGTCGGGCGTCCCGACATTGCCGTTCACCCGGGGCTGTGCGCGGGTATCGGTCGTCGGGGGCGGCAATGCGTGGATGACGGGCGCGGGCGCAGACTCGCATCCGGTGAGCAGCAGGGCTGCTAGAACGGCAGCACGCAAACGGAGCCTCATTTGCCGGGGCGAGCCGCCGGGCCGCGGCGCGTGGTCGGTACGCCCGTCTGGCTTGCCCCCGCCGCTTCGTTGAGCGCTGTCCCCGACGTCGGCACGGGCGCGGGTGCGTTACGGTCGAAGGTGGGGTGAATGGTTCGCGCGCCGTCGGGGCCGGAGACGTCCACCGCGCCGGCGACGATCGATTGCACCGTCCACGCGCCTAGCTTCGCTCCTTCGCCGACAACGACTGAATGGCCGCCGCCCTCGCTCGCGAAGATCGCCTGCCGTCCCGCGGCGCTGACCAGCGTTCCCGCCAGCCTCGGGAGCCCGGGGCCGCTCGCGACAGGGGCATCGGGTGCGTTGGCGGGCGGCCGGCGGTGAGGCGAAAACAGCGGCCGTCCCAGGATCGCGGTGATCCAGCGATCCGTCTGGTCGGCAGGTGCGGCACGCGCCGCAACCCCGACGGCCGCGGCGGTCGATCGCGAAACGGCACCCGGAGCGGTGTAGGGGTCGCCGAGAAGCTCGGCCGCGATCGTGGCCCCGAGGCCGCAGGTGATCGCCGCGCACGCGAGAAGGCCCGCGCGGGTCATCGCGCCGCACCCGTGGGGCTCGCCGGGTGGAACGCGAAAACCGACAGGGTGGCGTCGACCGGGGGGAGTTGCTGCCGCCGCGCAGGCCGGTGCTCCGCACCTGCAGGTCGTCAACCAGCATTCGTGGCTCGGCCAACTCGATTGCACGAAGCAGGTGGATCAGCGCAGGCCAATCCGCCGCGAATGCGAGTCGCAGGCCGATGCGTGCATACGCGCCGCGCTGCTCGACGGGCAGCGTTTCGACACGGTTGAAACCGACCCCGGTGTCCTGCGCCATTGCTTGCACCAGTTCCTGCAGCCGGGCGCTGGCTATTGCATCGCTGCCGCCCTCAAGGACGGCCGTCGGCGCGGGCGCTCCCGCCGCGCTGTTCTCGGCTTGGCGGCGGAGTGCGGGCAGGCCTTCCGCAAGCTCGCCCATCCGTCGCGCCAGCATCTGCCGCCGCGCGAGATTGTCGGCATTGGCCGCGTAGAGGTCGAGCAAGGGCGTCGCCACACCCAACCAGAGGACTGCGAGCGCCAGCACCGTGACGCCGAGCGCCAGCAGGCGTCCGAGCCGCCCTGTCGGAAGGTCGATCACCGCTCTGGCCCCAGTTCCGCCGCAATGGAGAACAGGTCCGCCTGGCCGTTCTCCACGCGCGTGACGGGCGCCACGAACGCCGGATTGCGCAGGGTGGGCTCGGCGGCGAGCGCCGGGATCAGCCGGGCGGCCGCGGCGGACTGACCGGCGATGCCGAGCCGGCCACGCCGAAGCTGCAATTCCGTGAGGTGTGTGTCGTCCGGCAGGACGTCCGTGACCACCGCGATCACCTGCAATGGATCGCCAAGCCGGGCCCGCTCGGCCGCAATGACGTCCGCCCCGGCCCGGTCGCCGGCAATGCGGTTGCGCAGCGCCTCCACCTCCGCGACCTGCGGCCTCAATGCCGCGATCCGCTGCTCGATCTCGGAACTGGCGATCGCTTGGCGCGCGAACGGCAGCAAGATAGCGACCGCCCCTAGCACCACGCATGTTCCAGCGGCGAGAGCCGGCGCCGCGCGGCTGATACGGGAGGCCGACCGGCCTGGCCGATCAAGCGGGATCACGCGCTCGATCCCGGACGGGGCGACGCCTGCCAGCGCCCGCGGCCTGACGCGGGCGGCCTCCAGCGTCTCAAGGAACCGTTGCAACTGAGCGCGGGGCACAAGGGAAAGACGCAGATGGATGCGCCCTTGAGCCCGATCGCGCCGCAGGATCGCCCAGCCCCAAACGAGCTCCGCGGCGGTGAACGGCGTGAGCCGGTCGATCTCATAGGCGAGGACGCGCGGGGCCTCCTGCTCGGCCGCCATCGGCAATGCCACCTCCCGCTCGAGAAGCATTCCCGGCCCGAGACGCAGAATGCTGTTCGCGGGGGGCTTGTTGCGCGCAAGCGAGGCGCGCAGCGCGGCGGCACCGTCGGGGCCGAGCGGGAATTGCCCGAGCTGACGCTCCCGCCGGTTGCGCCGGATCGCCAGATCGAGGGCGAAAGGCTCGCCGTCCGCGCCGACGATCGCCGAAATCAGCAGCACACTGCTGCGCTGCGCGGCCCAGGCGCGAAGCCCGTGGGGCAGCAGGCCCGCCATTTGCTCGGCCCACCAGGACAGAAGCTCCCTCAACATGCGATCGGGCCGCCGCACTCCCACACGTCGAGTCCATGCGGACGGACGCTCAAGATGTTGCGCGCTGGTCTAATCGTATGCAGCCGCGGCATCAACGGACACTTGTGGCGGCCGACCCCAGCCGCTGAGTTTCGAGCTGCACCGTCCGCATCCGCCCGCCGGCGCTCCAGGAGATCGCGACGGCAATCCCGTATAGGGTGACGGAAATCGCAGGGCTCGCTGCCGGCAGTGCCGGTTCGCCCTCTGCGGCCTTGCCCCGGTAAGTCTCGATCGGCTGGACGCGCACGTGCCAGTGGAAACCCCCGCCATCATCCCCCTGCCGGTCTGCCGGGGCGGGCGACAGGCTCTCGGCCGCGAGGCGCGAGCGGGCGCGCACCAAGGCCTGCTCGTACCCGGTCGCTGCCTGGACCGATGTCAGCCCCACAAGCGAGCCACTGAACAGAATCGACAACGCGAGTGCTGCGATGATGAAGGCGATTAGCACTTCGAGCAGGGTGAAACCGCGCGTTCGCGCCGGGGTGCCGATCGACGCCTCACAAATGGTGCGGACGAGTGCTCCGATGTTTGGCGCTGTCGTCATCTGACGTTTTCGAGGCACCGCGACGAGATCATGATCTCAGCACGGCAGCTGCGGGCGGTTCTCAGAACGAGGGTGCTGTGCTCGCATAATCGGACGCGTGTTACATGGAAGTTCAAGCCTGATAGACACTCTACGCGTGCACGCCGGGAACTTCACTAAACAATTCCTAACTGCTTCGTTAGATCCGCCGCGCTGCCTCATCGAGGGCTCGACAGTCCGCGCCAAGGCCGCGATACACCGGCCCAGATGCAAGGGACGGGGCAATGGCCGAACAGCACGTGATCGAGCACCGCAGCCTGGGCGGCCTGCCGGTTTCGGCGGTCGGCCTCGGCTGCATGCCGTTGTCCGGCGTCTATGGCGAGGCGGACGACACCAATTCGGAGAGCCTGATCCGCCACGCGGTGGAGCGCGGCGTGGATCATCTCGATTCCTCGGACATGTATGGCTGGGGGCACAATGAGACCCTGATCGGACGCGCGATCAAGGGCCGCCGAGACCGGGTGGTGCTCGCCACCAAGTTCGGCCAGATCCGTCGTGATGGGCAGTCGAACGGCGTCAATGGGCAGTCCGCCTATGTGCAGGAAGCCTGCGAGGCAAGCCTCAAGCGGCTTGGCGTCGAGGTGATCGATCTCTACTACCAGCACCGAGTCGATCCCTCCGTGCCGATCGAGGAAACGGTGGGCGCGATGGCGCGCCTCGTCGAGCAAGGCAAAGTGCGGTTCCTCGGGCTTTCGGAGGCGCGCCCCGAGACGATCCGCCGCGCCCACGCCGTGCATCCGATCGCCGCGGTGCAGACCGAGTATTCATTGCTGTATCGAGCCGAAGCCGAGGAGACGCGCGCAACCACGAAAGCGCTCGGGATTGGCTTCGTCGCTTATTCTCCGCTCGGCCGCGGCTTTCTGACCGGTGCGATTCGGCGGTTCGCCGATGTCGATGGCCGGCGCGCGGCCCACCCTCGCTTTCAGCAGGAGAACTTCGACCACAACCGCGCGCTGGTCGAGGTGTTCGAAGCGCTGGCGCAGCAGAAGGGCTGCACGCCCGCGCAATTGGCGCTGGCCTGGGTGCTCGCGCAGGGGCCGGATGTGGTCGCGATCCCCGGGACTCGCCGGATCGACCGGCTCGAGGAGAATGTAGGCGCGCTCCGGGTTACACTCACGCCGGCTGAGTTGCAGCGCATCGAAACCGCCATACCGCGCGGCGCCACCGCCGGCTTGCGCTATCCAGCCGGTGCGATGGCCGCCGTTTATCTCTGACCAACCAGCGCGTCACTCCTTCCGGCAAACGCGGGTCAAGGTCGTGAGGTGACGCTTGGCGGCGAGGCTGGTCGCGGCCTCGATGGCGCGATACTCCGCCACGATCGCCTCGCCGGCTTCCGTGAGGCTTGCGCCGCCGCCGCCGCTGCCGCCGGCCGCGGCGGTGACGACCGGGCTGCCCAGCGTGCGGTTCAGATCCTCGACCAACTCCCACGCGCGGCGATAGGACATGCGCAACGCCCGTCCGGCGGCGGAGATGGAGCCGTTGCGCCCGATCTCCTCAAGGAGAGCCACCTTGCCCGGCCCGATGCGCGCGCCGGACGCGAGGTCGATGCGGATGCTGAGGCGTGGCTGGGTGGGAGCCGATCGCTTGGGTCGAGCTGCCATGATGGTCTCCGGGACGGCGTCGATTGCCGCTGTGTCGATGCAACTATATCGTGGCCGGGTTTCACCGAAAGCTTGCCATGCGGCTTATACTGCTTTGCCTCGGCCTGCTCATGCTCGCTCCTGTTGCTCGCGCGCAGGATCTGACCGTGTTCGCCGCCGCCAGTCTGACGGATGCGATGCATGACATCGCCGGCCTTTGGGAGAAGGCGGGTCACAAGCCGCTCCGGCAGTCCTTCAGCGCAAGTTCGACGCTCGCCCGTCAGATCGAGCAAGGCGCTCCGGCCAACCTGTTCGCATCGGCTGACGAGAAGTGGATGGACTATCTCGCCAGCCGTGATCTGATCGCGCCAGGCACGCGCGTAGACCTGCTTCGCAACGACCTTGTGCTGATCGTGCCAGCCGATCGGGCGAGACACGTCACAATCGACGCCGGGTTTGATCTTTCCGCCCTGCTCGGCCCTGACGGGCGGCTCGCAATCGCAGATCCCGCCCACGTCCCCGCGGGCATCTACGCCCAGCAGTCGCTGACCAAGCTCGGATTGTGGAGCAAAGTCGAGCATCGGTTGGCGCCGGCGGAAGACGTGCGCGGCGCGCTGCAATTGGTTGAGCGCGGCGAGGCTCCGGCCGGCATCGTCTACGGCACGGACGCGGCCGTGTCGCAACGGGTCGCGATCGCGGGGACGTTCCCGGCCGACAGCCATGATCCGATCAAGTATCCGTTCGCCGTGATCAAGGCCAACGATACGCCGGACGCGCGCGCGCTGCTGGGTCTTCTGCGCGGGCCGGAGGCAAAGGCGGTCTTCAGCCGGCGCGGCTTCAAGGTGGAGTGAGCGATCCTCGGCCCGGGTGAGTGGCAGGCCGTCCGGCTGACGCTTTCGGTCGCCGCCCGCGCCGTCGGCTTCGGTCTGCCGGTCGCCATCGGGGTCGCTTGGCTGCTGGCGCGCGGCCGCTTTCCCGGCCGCCCCCTGTTGAACGCCGTGGTGCACCTCCCGCTCGTGCTCCCGCCCGTGGTGACCGGCTGGCTGCTGCTCGTCATCTTCGGCGTGCGTGGCCCGGTCGGAGCGGTGCTTCTCCAATGGTTCGGCGTGCGCCTCGCCTTCACGACCGCCGGGGCCAGCCTTGCGTGCGCGGTCATGACGTTCCCCGTGATGGTGCGCGCGGTGCGCCTGGCACTCGAAGCGGCCGACCCTGGTCTCGAGGAGGCGGCCCGCACTCTGGGCGCGGAGCGCGTCGACCGGCTGCTCAACGTCACCCTGCCGCTGGCCTCGCCCGGCATCCTGGTCGGCGCCATCGTCGGCTACGCGACCTGCCTCGGGGAGTTCGGCGCCGTCATTACCTTCGCGGCCAACATCCCGGGCGAGACGCAAACCCTGCCGCTCGCGATCTACACCGCTTTGCAAGCGCCCGGCGGGGAGGGACGGGCGGCCGCGTTGTCCATGGTTTCGATCCTGCTCGCCGGCGTCGGGTTGTTGGCGGCGGAGTGGGCCGGTGTGCGGCTCAACCGACGTCTTGGCCGATGAGCCTGTCGGTCGCACTCCGGCACGAGTTTTCGGACAGGACGATCGATGTTGCATTCGAGGCGCCGACCCCCGGTGTCGTCGCGCTCTTCGGCCCTTCCGGCGCAGGCAAGTCCACCGTCATCAAAGCGGTCGCCGGGCTGCTGCGCCCGGGCGCGAGCCGTATTGTCCAAGATGACGAGGTGCTGGCCGACAGCCGGGCCGGCATCTGGGTTCGGCCCGAGCGGCGACGCATCGGCCTCGTGTTCCAGGACGCTCGGCTGTTCCCGCACATGTCAGTTGCTAACAATCTCCGCTTCGGCATGCGCCGGGTCTCGGGCGCCCGCATCGGCTTGGACGATGTGGTGTCCTTGCTGGATCTCGGCCGGCTGATGGCGCGGCGGCCCCACTCCCTTTCGGGTGGGGAGACGCAGCGCGTGGCGATCGGCCGGGCATTGCTTGCGCAACCGCGTCTGCTGCTGATGGACGAGCCGCTGGCTAGCCTCGACGCGGCGCGCAAGGCGGAGATCCTGCCGTTTCTGGCTCGGCTGGACAGGGCGCTTCGGGTGCCGATCCTGTATGTCACCCACGCCCTCGATGAGGTCGGGCGACTGGCCGACACCCTGGTTCTGATTGAGGAGGGTCGGGTGATCGCGGCCGGTCCGCTGCCGGAGATCGCGGCGCGCGCCGACCTCCCGCTCGCGCGCAGGAGCGATGCGGCGGCCGTATTGCCCGCGGTCGTGGAAGGCCACGACCCCGCGCGCGGCCTGACCCGACTGCTGGCAGGCGGGACACATCTATGGGTGCCGCTCATCGGCTCAGGTCAGGGTGTTGGGGTGCGTGTCCGCATTCCGGCTCGCGAGGTGATCCTGGCGCGTCGGGCGCCCGATGCGATCAGCGTGCACAACATCGTCCCAGGCACGACGAGGGCGATCGCGGCCGACGCGCAACACCGGGCGGCGCTGGTGGAAGTGGCATTGCCCAAAGGCGCCCTACTTGCCCGTGTCACGCCCGACGCGGTCGATAGGCTCGGCCTCGCGGCGGGAGTCCCGGTTCTTGCGTTGATCAAGTCCGTTGCGGTCGAGGTCCTTGAGTGACCTCGCCGCCAAGGGAGACCAAAGAGGCCGTCAGTGCACGAGGGCGGGCGCCATCTCGTGCTGGACGATGGCGGCGATCGCCACCGTCTGGTCGGCCGCGAGCGCCATCGGCGTCCCGTCCGCGGCATGGATGGCGTACGCCGTGCCGCCCTGAGTCGCGACCTGCTTGACGTAGGCGATCTGCGACACCCCGAGTTGCATCAACTGCTGCGGCGAAAGATGGCGAATATCCATCGGAGCCTGCTCCGGGGCGGTCCCCGCGCTGGTTGCGTCGGACGAGTTGTTTGCGTTCATAACCATCGTGTTTCTCCTGACGGCGACCCGAAGGCTCGCTCCGCCGTTACGGTGTCCGGATACGGTGTCCGGGGCCGGCATCAGCCCCCGGTAGCAAGTTAGCCGCGCTCCTCAGGCTCACCTTCGACAACGCGGGAGCGAACGGCTCCGTTTGTTGCCTGGCCGTTACCGGCAGCCCGGCCGATCTGGATCGTCTTGACCCGCGCCTCGGGTTGCGGTCGCGCCAGATCGATATGCAGAAGGCCGTTATCGAGCCACGCCCCCTTCACTTCGATCCCTTCGGCCAGCACGAAGGCGCGCTGGAATTGCCGGGCGGCGATCCCGCGATGCAGGAAGACCCGCCCCTGCGTGTCATCGGTCTGTCGGCCGCGGATCACGAGCTGGTTGTCTTCCTGCGTGATCTGCAAATCGTCCATGGTGAACCCCGCCACGGCGAGCGTGATCCTGAAGTCCCGTCGGGCCGGTCTGCTCGATGTTGTACGGGGGATAACCGTCCGATGAGCTCTTGGATGCGCGTTCGAGCATCTGCTCGAGATGATCGAAGCCCAAAAACAATGGTGACGTGAACATCCGGGTCGTCATGGCCCCCTCCTGAAGAGCGAAGCGTCGCCGAAACCCGCGAACGGCATCACGGCTACGGTTTAGTTCGTCCGTCTGCACCCGCATTGCAAGGGGGCGGGGCGCGTCGTTGATCAGGCCCCGGAGGGTCGCTACATGCGCCGTCATGACTGATGCAACGCTGGAGCGACTGCGCATCCTGATCGCACCGGATCCGGCTCTCCGCGCGAAAGCCAAGCCGGTTGGGCCACAGGACGAGCATCGCGTACGGGAACTCGCACCCCGCATGTTGGCGGCGATGTACGAGGCACCAGGCATCGGGCTGGCCGCGCCGCAGGTCGGCGTCGGCCTCCGGCTCGCCGTAGTGGATCTTATGCCGGACAATCAGTCTCGTCCGATCGTGCTGGTCAATCCCGACGTGGCGTGGCGGGATGACGAGCTTGTCTCGCGCGAAGAGGGCTGTCTTTCCCTGCCGGGCCAGTACGCCGACGTGACCCGCCCCGCGCGCGTCAAGGTGCGGTATGTCGACCTCGCCGGAGCGCGGCAGGAGATCGAGGCGGACGGGCTGCTCGCCGCCTGCCTGCAACACGAGATCGACCACCTCGATGGCGTGCTGTTTGTCGATCACCTGTCGAGCCTCAAGCGCAACATGATCATGCGTCGGCTGGCCAAGGAGCAGCGCGCCAAGCGCGACGAGGAGCAAGCGCGCTAAGCGCCGCCATGCGCCTCGCCTTCATGGGCAGCCCGGAGTTTGCCGTGCCTGCGCTGCATGCCCTGCATGGCGCGCGCCACGACATCCGCGCCGTGTACTGCCAGCCGCCACGGCCGGCGGGGCGCGGCCAGGCGCTTCGGCCGTGTCCCGTGCATCGGGCGGCTGTCGCACTCGGTCTTGAAGTGCGCACCCCAGCACGGCTTCGCTCCGATGCGGCCGAGCACGCGGCGTTCGCCGCCCTCGACCTCGACGCGGCGGTGGTGGCTGCGTATGGGCTGATTCTGCCGCAGCCGATGCTGGACGCGCCCCGCCGAGGATGCCTCAACATCCATGCGAGCCTCTTGCCGCGATGGCGCGGCGCCGCGCCGATCCAGGCTGCCATCCTGGCCGGCGACGCCGAGACCGGCATCACCATCATGCAAATGGACGCCGGGCTCGACACGGGCCCCATACTGCTGGCTGAGGCCGTGCCGATCGCCGACACCGCCAACGCTGCTAGCCTGCATGACGAATTGGCCGCCATTGGCGCCCGCCTCGTGCTGCGCGTGCTCGCCGAACATCCGCCCGCCAGGCCGCAGCCCGCGGAGGGGGCCACCTATGCTCCCAAGCTGACGCGGCAGGACGGACGCATCGACTGGACGCGGGACGCCGAAGCCATCCACCGGCAGGTGCGCGCGCTCAACCCGTGGCCGGGTACGTTCACGCGCTTGGGTGGCGAGATGCTGAAAGTGTTGCGTCGCGGAGCCTGTCCGGGCTGGCGGGCCGCCGGGAACGGTGCTCGACGCGGAGCTTACTGTCGCTTGCGGAGCCGGGGCGCTCCGCCTCCTCGCCGTCCAGCGAGCCGGGCGCGCGGCGATGGATGCCCACGCTTTTCTGCGGGGCCAGCCGGTGCCGCCCGGCACCCAGTTGGCGTAATGGCGCTGTGGGCGCTCCGCCTGGAATATGACGGCCGGCCGTTCGTCGGCTGGCAGCGACAGGCGAGCGGCGCATCGGTGCAGGAAGTGCTGGAGGCGGCCGCCGGCAAGCTGAACGGCGGCGTGGCGGTCGGCAGCGTCGTGGCCGGCCGAACGGACGCTGGCGTGCACGCCGAAGGGCAGGTGGCGCAGATCGAGCTGGCATCGGATTTCGAGGCGGAGCGGCTGCGCGAGGCGCTCAACTTTCATCTCAAGCCGTACCCGGTCGCGGTGCTGGAGGCGGCACGAGCGCCCGCGGGCTGGAGCGCCCGCTTCTCCGCAACGCGCCGGTGCTACCGTTACTGCATCCTGAACCGGAGCGCCCGGCCCGCACTGCTCGCAGGGCGGGTTTGGCACGTCCGCGCCCCGCTCGATGCGAACGCCATGCACGAGGCGGCGCAATCGCTGCTCGGTCGACACGACTTCACCTCGTTCCGGGCCGCCGCGTGCCAGGCGAAGAGCCCGGTGCGCACGCTCGATCGGCTGGACGTGGCGCGCCGAGGCGACATGGTGGAGGTGATCGCCGAAGCCCGCAGCTTCCTGCATCACCAAGTGCGCAACATGGTCGGTACGTTGAAGCCGGTCGGCGAAGGCCGGCGGCCGAGCGGTGCCGTCGCCGAGGTGCTCGACGCCCGTGATCGCGCCGCGGCGGGGCCGACCGCGCCGGCCGCCGGCTTGTATCTGATCGGGGTCGGCTACGACCGCGACCCGTTCATCCCCCGTCCGGGCTGACCAGCCCGCCGATCAGCCCCGGCGCGACCACGAGGGCGGCCGTCGCCAGGTTGACGCACACGACGAACAGAGCGGCGCGGGCCGCCGAAAGCTCGAGTGCCCGGCGCGCCAGGAACCAGTGCAACCAGAGCCCATAGGCGATCAAGCCAACCACTAGCCCATCGCCCGCGATGCGGTTCGGCATCCCGGCCGTCATCAACGCGCCGAGCACCACTAGCAGCAGGGCGGCAATGGCCGGGATCGCCCATTGGCACCAGTTGAACGCCGTCGCGAACCGCGCCCACAACGCCTCTCGTTGCCAGTGCCGGGCGAACCACCACGACAGCACCGGAGGAGCGAGCAACGCGCAGAACAGTCGCCAGCAGGTCCGACAACGCGGACAGGCCTTGGCCGTCGGCCAGCATGAGGCCGCTGCCGACGAGCGGAAACGCGATCAAGGGCGCCAAGCTGGCCAGGAACGCCTGAGAGGTGTTGCCGAACGCCGCCAGTCCGTCGGCCCGCCCGCGCGCGACCCGTGCGACGCCAAGGAGGATGCCGGGCGAACGTCCAAGACCGCGCGGAGCGTTGCCGCGTTCGTTCACGAGCGCACGACACGCGCCAGCGAGACGCCCGCGCTCCGCGGGGCGGGCGCGCTCAGTATCAGGTTCCGTTCCGACACAGCTTGGCCTACCCAAAACATCATCACGGGGCAATCGGCGGACGACTTCACGATAGCACGGCTTCGAGCATGCCAGCGTAGATGCGTGCGAGCTGGGCCAGCTCCGCGACCGGCACGCACTCATCCACCTGGTGCATGGTCGCGCCCACCAGCCCGAACTCCGCCACAGGGCAGTAACGCGCGATGAAGCGCGCGTCGGACGTTCCGCCACCGGTGTCGAGCGCCGGCTCGCGTCCGACCTCGGCCGTAATCGCGCGGCGCAGCCGGTCCACCATCGGTCCGGGCTCGGTCAGGAAGCTTTCGCCGCTGACCGAGACGGCGAGCTCGAACTTCTCCGCGGCGTGTTCCGTCAGCACCGCCCGCAGCCAGGCTTCCAGCGACGCGCCAGTGTGGCGGTCGTTGAACCGGATGTTGAGCGAGGCGCGGGCGGAAGCCGGGATCACGTTGGTGGCCTGATTACCGACATCCACGCTGGTGATTTGCAGCGAGGACGGCTCGAACCACGCAGTGCCGGCGTCCAGTGGTGCCGCGGTAAGGGCGGCGAGCGCCCGGAGAAGCCGATGCACCGGATTGTCCGCGCGGCGCGGGTAAGCAACGTGGCCCTGGGTCCCGCGCACCGTGATGCGGGCGTTGAGGCTGCCGCGACGGCCGATCTTGACCATGTCGCCTAGTCGGGCGGGATTGGTCGGCTCGCCCACGATGCAGAAATCCGGCAACTGCCGATTTTCCGCCATCCAGTCGAGCACGCGCGCGGTGCCGTCCAGTGCGTCGCCTTCCTCGTCGCCCGTGATGAGCAGACTGATCGAGCCGTGCCCCGCGCCGCTCGCGAGATGCCGGGCGCAGCCGGCGACGAAGGCGGCGATCGCTCCCTTCATGTCGCAGGCGCCGCGGCCATACAGCACGCCGTCGCGCACCTCGCCGCCGAACGGCTCGGCCCGCCACGCGCCGTCGCCCGGCGGCACGACATCGGTGTGTCCGGCAAAGCAGACGTGCGGCCCGTCCGTCCCATGCCGTGCAAACAGGTTCTCGATCGCGCCGAAGCGCAAGCGCGTCACGGCGAAGCCGAGCCGCTCCAGCGCGAGCGCCAGCACGTCCTGCGCGCCGTTATCGGCGGGGGTCACGGACGCGCGGCGGATCAACGCCTGCGCCAGCGGCAGCGGATCGGCGAGGTCGGTCAATCGCGCAGTAGTTCGTTGATGGAGGTCTTGGCCCGGGTCTGCGCGTCCACCCGCTTGACGATGACCGCGCAATACAGCGATGGGCCCGGCGAACCGTCCGGCAGCGCCCGGCCGGGCAACGAGCCCGGCACCACCACCGAATAGGCGGGAACGCGGCCGAGATGGACGGTGCCGGTCGCGCGGTCGACGATCTTGGTGGACGCGCCGATGAACACGCCCATGGACAGGACGCTGCCGCGCTCCACCACCACGCCTTCCGCGACCTCCGAGCGGGCGCCGACGAAGCAGTCATCCTCGATGATCACCGGCTCGGCCTGCAACGGCTCCAGCACGCCGCCGATGCCCACGCCCCCGGACAGGTGGCAATTGGCGCCGATCTGCGCGCAGCTCCCGACGGTGGCCCAGGTATCGACCATCGTGTTGCGCCCGACATAGGCGCCGACATTGACGAAGCTCGGCATCAGCACGACGCCAGGCGCGATGAAGGCGGAGCGGCGGACGACCGCGCCGGGAACGGCGCGGAACCCGGCCTCGCGGAAGCGGTTGGCCCCCCAGCCCGCCAGCTTCAGCGGCACCTTGTCGAACACTGGTGCTCCCCCCGGCCCGCCCATTGGCGCGCTTTCCGTCAGCCGGAACGACAGCAGCACGGCCTTCTTCAGCCATTGATGCACCACCCAGCCGTCTGCCGTGGGCTCCGCCACCCGGGCTTTGCCCGCATCCAGCAATTCCAAGGCCGCGTCGACGCAATCGCGCGCGGCGCCGCTCGTGGCAGCGGATAGGGTTTCGCGCTGCTCCCACAATGCCTCGATGGGGGCCTGCAACGAATTCTCAGTCATCCTGGAGTGGTCCCTCGCCCGGAACAAGGCAGTGATGCGCAGCGCGCCAGCTTGTGTCAACGCGAGGCGTGCGGCCGTAACCTCGCGTTTACGGCGGGGAGATAGAGTATTGGCGCCAGAGGAAGGCAGCCATGAACGATCTCAGCCCATCGCCCGCGAGCATCACGGAATGGCCGGGGGGCAGGGCGGTCACGGCGACCCGCTGCGCACCGCGCTGCTGGACAGCCGGCAGCGTTGGCGGGATTTCGTCGCCCTGTCGGCCGATTTCGCATTCGAAACGGACGCGGCCGGCCGGTTTACCTTCGTCGATCCCGACCCTTCGCTGGGCTGGAGCGCCTCGCTGCTGATCGGCCAGCCGGCCGAATTGTTGTTGGCCGATACCTCGGGCGCGACCGGGTTCAACCCGTTCCGCGTAACGGCGACGGTGCGGCATCGGCGTATTTGGGTGAAACGGCCGGACGGAGCGGTTTGCTGCGTGGCGTTCTCCGTGGCGCCCCTGAGGGACGCGCGGGGGGAGCTTGTCGGAGCGCGCGGGGTCGGCCTCGACGTGACCACGCTCGACCGACACGAAGCCCAGGTCGCGGCGGCGCTACGCCGTAGCGAAGTGCTCGATCACATCCTTTGGTGCATGCGCGAAGAGGTTTTGGCGCCCAAGATGATGGAAGCGGCGCTCGACGCGTTACGGCGGGCGGTCGGCGGGGAAGGGGCCGCCGTGGTCGAAGCCATCGGGCATGACGGCACTGCCAGCGTGCTGTACGCCGTCGGCCAGGGCGCGTCGTCACTGCTCCCGATCGCTGCCTCGCTGCTGGAGGGCGACGGGCTCGCCTGCGCGGAGGCCATGGCACCGGACGGGCGGAACACACTCATCTGCGCGTGCCGGACGCGGTTCGGCGAGCAGATGGGGCTCATGCTGTGGCGCCGGCCTGGCGCGCGGGCGTGGGATCTCGAGGAGCACGGCCTCGCCGAGTCGGCGAGCACCATGATCCGGGTCATCCTCGAGCACGATGCGATCCAGCGCGAGATGGGGCGGCAGGCCCGCACCGACCCGCTTACCGGCCTCTACAACCGCCGAGCCTTCCTTGAGGAGTTGGACCGGCACATCGATCGGCTGGAGCGCGCGGAAGAGCCGGGAACGCTCATGTTCATCGACCTCGACCATTTCAAGCAGCTCAACGACGAGAAGGGTCACGACGTCGGGGACGAGGCGCTTCGCGTCATTGCCGGCCTGTTGCGTCGGACGGTTCGTCCGACCGACATCGTGGCCCGGCTCGGCGGCGACGAATTCGCGCTGTGGCTGAACGGGGCCGACCAGTTCACCGCGGCCGAGCGCGCCGAAGCGCTGCGCACCGAAGCGCCGGCAATGCTCGCGCACCTCACGGAAGGAACCGCGAAGCCGGTCACGCTGTCGATCGGCATCGCCACGCGACGGGCGGGCAGCGGTGAGGAGGTCGGGTCCGTTCTCAACCGGGCGGATCTCGCGATGTATGGCGTGAAGCACGCCGGGCGTGCCAACTGGCGGGTGGCGCAGGAGTGAGCTCAGCCAGGCAGTCGGAGGCGCCGCTCCAGTTGGCAGAGCGCATCCCCGACGAGCGCGCGCGCATCCGGGTCGCAGCCAGTGCGACGACATCACCCGACGTCCTGAACCTGCTCGCGCGCGACCCCTCGCTAATGGTGCGGGCGGCTGTAGCGATGAACGAAGCGATGCCGCTGTCCACGGCGCAGGTGCTCGCGCGGGATGCCGATGAGCACGTCAGGGCGGTTGTCGCCCGCCGTCTTGGGGCACTCGCGCCCTGGCTTGCCACCGACGAACAGGAAACCCTGGGACGAGAGGCGTCCGATGCGGTTGCCGCCCTAGCCGCAGACGAGGCGGTGAGGGTGCGGGCCGCTCTCGCCGAAGTCGTGAAAGACGTTCCTTCGGCACCGCGCGCGCTCATTCTGGCGCTCGCCAACGACGTCGAGACGAGCGTGGCCGAGCCGGTCATTCGATTCTCACCGCTGCTCACCGACCAGGATCTTTGCTGCTCCTTGCTGCGCTGCCAGCGTCGGGTACGGCGGTCGCTGTGGCCCGGCGCCCGGACATTACCGAGTCGGTTTCGGACGCGGTCGCGGCGACGGCCTCGGCCGATGCGATCGGCGCGCTGCTCGCCAACCGCTCGGCCGCGATTCGCGAAATTACGCTGGACGCCCTGATCGCGCGTGCGGCGGCGCACGTAGACTGGCATGAGCCGCTGGTGCGTCGGCCCGCACTATCTCCCCGCTCCGCGCTCAAGCTCTCCCGGGTTGTGGCGATCCACCACCTGGAAACGCTTGCCCGGCGAGCCGACCTCAGCGCGGAAATCGTGTCCGATCTCGGCCACCGCCTATCCGAGCGGCTTGCGGACGTGTCGCGGGAGCGCAGTGGTGTCGCGTGGCCGGACGGCCCCGCCAAGCCTGTCGTCGAACCCGCACCGGAGACAGCCGTCACGGAAGCGATGGTGTTGCACGCTGCGCAGCGCGGGGATGCGGCGCTCACCGAGCGCCTTCTCGCAGCCGCCGCAGAGGTTTCGGTGCAGGTGGTGCAACGCGCGGCGTCCTTGCGCAGCGCCAAGGGCCTGCTCAGCCTGGTGTGGAAGGCTGGGTTCAGCATGGAGGTGGCCGGCCCGGTGCAAGCCTTGCTCGCCCGGCTCGCCCCGGCCGCGTCGCTCAAGCCCGACGGCGACGGGGGCTTCCCGCTCACCCGCGAGGAGATGCGCTGGCAGCTGGATTTCTGCCGTGCCTCTGAGCTCGCCGCTCGCCGGCCGTCGTCGCTGCCCGTCAGGCGGTGATCATGGTCCCGATGCCAGTCTCGGTGAACAGCTCGAGCAAGCAGACGTGCGGCAGGCGTCCGTCCAGGATCACCGCCCCCTTCACGCCGTCCCGCACCGCTTGCGCGCAGGTCTCCACTTTGGGGATCATGCCCCCTGAAATCATTCCGCTCGCGATGCCGCGCTCTACCTCGTTGATGGTGATCTGCGGAATCAGCGCCTTATGCTCGTCGAGCACGCCCGCGACGTCGGTCAGCATCAGCAAGCGGTGCGCGTTGAGCGCCCCGGCGACGGCACCTGCGACGGTATCGGCGTTGATGTTGTAGGTCTGCCCGTCCTCGCCGATGCCAACGGGCGCGATCACGGGGATAAGGCCGGAGCCGGTCAACGCATGGATGACCCGCACGTCAATGTGCTCGGGCTCGCCCACGAAGCCGAGATCGAGCACGCGCTCGATGCGGCTGCCGGGGTCGACCTTGGTGCGGCGCAACTTCCGGGCGCGGATCATCCCGCCGTCCTTGCCGCACACGCCGACGGCAAGCGCGCCCGCCCGGGTGATCAACTCCGCGACGTGCTTGTTCACCGTGCCCGCGAGGACCATCTCGACGACCTCGACCATGGGCTGATCCGTCACGCGCAGCCCGTCGATGAAACTCGACTGGATCGCCAGCCGTTGCAGCATCGTGTTGATCTGCGGCCCGCCGCCGTGCACCACGACGGGGTTCACGCCGACCTGCTTCAGAAGTGCGATGTCGCTGCCGAATTGCGCGGCCAGCGCTTCCTCGCCCATGGCGTGACCGCCGTACTTCACCACCACGGTGGCACCGGCGTAGCGGCGCATGTAGGGCAGCGCCCCAGCCAGGATATTGGCCTGCGCCGTGGCCCTCGCGATCTCGGCCTCCGTCGCCGCTCTGCTGCCGGTCATACGCATGCTCCAGGGTGGGACGCCTCGCGTGTTAGCGACGCGGCGGGATAGCGGTCAAATCGGCACCCGCGTTGACCGGGCCGGCCAGGGCCGCCGCAAGGTGGTCGGCGAAGGCGCGTACTTTGACCGACGGGCGCCTGCCGGTCGGAAAGACAGCGTGCACGCTGACCGGCTGCAAGGTGTAGCTAGCGAGCACGGGAACCAGTGCGCCGACGGCGAGTTCCGCCCGGCACATCCAGAGCGAGGCTAGCGCGATGCCGAGTCCGGCTTTGGCGCAGGCCACCATTCCCTCGCCCGAGGCCACGACGAGCCGGGCCTCGACGGTCACCGGGAGGGTGGCACCGTCTTGCTCGAACACCCAACCTTCGCGACCGGATGCGCCCGGCCCGAAGATGCAGGCGTGATTGGTGAGATCGACCGGGCGCACCGGAGCGGGGCAGCGTTCGAGATAAGCCGGGGACGCGACGGCCAAGCGCGGCGCGCTCGAGAGATGCCGGCTGCCAAATCCCGAATCGGCGAGTGGGCCGAGCCGGATCGCCACGTCCGCACCTTCCGCCACAAGGTCCTGCGTCCGGTCGGACATTATCAACTCGATTTTCAGCATCGGGTGGCGCGCCAGAAAGACCGGCAGATGCGGGATCACCTCACGGACGCCGAACGTTGCGGGCATTGCCGCGTGCAAAGTGCCGCGCAGGCTTTCGGCACCCCGCGCGGCGTCCTCCGCATCTTCGAGATCGGCGAGAAGCTGGCGAGCCCTCGGGAGGAACGCCGCGCCGGCCTCGCTCAAGGTAACTTGCCGGGTCGTGCGCAGTAAAAGCCGCACCCCAAGCCGCGCTTCCAGCCCCGCGACAACGCGCGACACGGATGGCTGCGATAGACGAAATTCGCGCGCCGCGCGGGAGAAGCTGCCAGTCTCCGCCGCCCGGACAAACAGCGCGAGTTCCTGAAAGCGATCGTTCATTTGCAGAAAGCATAAATCTTGTTCGTGCGGGTCGGATACTCCTCACTGAGCGGATGAGCCATGTCTTCGCTGAAGCGGGGCCGTACTGGCACCCGC
Organism: uncultured Alphaproteobacteria bacterium; assembly: GCA_963757115.1. Lineage (GTDB taxonomy): Bacteria > Pseudomonadota > Alphaproteobacteria > Acetobacterales > Acetobacteraceae > CAVWQV01. The sequence goes on from CAVWQV010000008.1 coordinate 193,889, forward strand.
AGTGAACCACGAGGAGTTCGTCATGGCCCTGCAGGATCGTCTCGACGCCTTCAGGTCGGATTTTGAGGCCGGCAAGCCGCCCTACAACGTCCCGCCCTCGGTTATCGAGACCATGCACCGCGCCACCGCAGAACTGATTGCGTCTCGCCAAGCGGAGCGGGCCTTGCGCGTCGGTGATCACGCACCCGATTTCGACCTCCGCGACGCGGAGGGTAAGTCGGTGCGCGCCCGCGACAAACTGGCGCTCGGCCCAATCGTGCTCACGTTCTACCGTGGCGTTTGGTGCCCCTACTGCAATATGGAGTTGCAGGCCCTGCAAGAAGCCTTACCGGCAATCCGTGCGCGCGGAGCATCGGTCGTGGCTATCTCGCCGCAGACACAGCCGAACAGCCGCAAGTCGGTTCGCGACAACGCGCTGGACTTCCCGATCCTGAGCGATCCGAGGGGCGAGGTGGCGGCGGCATTCGGGCTCCGCTTCGCTTTGCCCGACTATCTGGTGGCACTCTACAAGAGCCTGAAGAACGACCTGCCCACGTTCAATGACGACCCTTCCTGGACCCTGCCGATGCCCGGGCGGTTCGTGATCGGTATGGACGGGATCATCGCCTATGCCGAGGTCAATCCCGACTACACCCGCCGCCCAGACCCATCCGAACTGCTGCCGATACTTGACGAAATCGCCAGCCGGGTTCCGGCCTAACGCCGCTACCGCTAGGGCCGCGAGTGACACGACCAGTCTCGCTCGCGGTCAATCGATGCTCATCAGCGATGGCCACCTGTGCTCACCTGCGCTCACCCACCCATTCCTGCTGTGGGCTGAACAAGCACGAGCACGCACCTCCGTATCAGGGGCAGAAACAAATTCTGGAACGCGGCCACCACCGCGATGCCGCCCAAGATGCCTACAAGCCGGTCGATGGCCGGCAGGATGTCGGCCGATGGAGCCAAGCCCTCCACCATGGCGAGGATGACGGCCACGCCCGCCTGGTGGCCCAGGTAGGAAGCGTCGCCCTTGCGATGGAGAACGTGGCCCGAAAGGTAGAGTCCGAGAAACAGGAGAGCTGCCCAGAGAACAAACAAATCGCCGATGGCGGGTAGACAAAGCAGGCCATAGGCGCCGCCTGCGAGGCAGCCAAGCGCGCGGGTCGCAGCGGTCCATCGGGGGTCACGCTGCATGGCAGTCATAATGACGAAGACGGTGATGGGCGTCTGGTCGAGGCCCGGCAGTTCGAGACCGTTCCAGATCGTGGGCACCGACGCCGTGGCGAGGCCGCCGGAGATGGAGATGACGAGCTGATTTAAATCCGCTGGCCGCGAGAAGACGCTCGGCCTCGAGATGTCTTTCGTCCGATCGCCGCGGCGAGATGCCAGCAGCATATCGACGAGGGCGGCCGCAATTGTTCCGACGATGATTTCGAGCCCGCGGTAGACTGCCAGGTTCAGGGTCGCGTCGGGCCTCGCGAGCGAGCCGAACATCACGAGGATCGCCGTGACGCCGACCAGCAGCACCGCATAGCCGTGGTTCGCTCGCGTCTGGGCATACAATGTGAAGCTGACGGTCGCGAAGCAGAGTACGGAAAAAATCCAATGATCCGCCACGGTCGCGGCCGCCAGGTAGCCGAGAACAGCGCCAGCAATGGTGCCGAGCACTCGGTCTAACGAGCGCGACAGCGTTGCGGCCACGTTTTCCTGTAGCATTCCGAACCCGGTGATGCCTGCCCAGTAGGGATCATCGAGATCCATGGCCATCGCCGCTATGATCGCGAGCACTCCAGCCAGAGCGGCGCGAAATGCCAGTCCCGCCGTGGGGCCGGACATCGAGATAGCCTCGATCTCGGTCTGGATGTCGCGTCTCAGCCGCTCGAAGCGCACCGAGGCCCCCTTGGCCGGTCCTAGTCGCGGCGAGAGGTGGGCGCTGCGCTCGGCAAGCACCTCAACGGATAATCAGGACGCGCGCGTCCGCTCCCATATAGAGGTCGCCCTGCGGCACGGTCGGATCGAAGACGATGGTGACGGGAAGACGACGCAGTAGGCGGATCCAGTTGGTGGTCGGCTGCACGTAGGGCAGGAGGAGACCGGGCGTATCATTGCGGGAAATGCCACGACTGACGCTCTGCACCTGGCCGCGGAACAGCTGCCAGGGATGGCTGTCGAGCCAGATCCACACTGCCTTGCCGGGATTAAGGCCGGCGGCCACGTATTCCTTGAAGTTTGCGACGATGCGGAAACGGTTGATGTCCACGAGGCCGATTAGTGGTGAGCCGACCTTGGCGTAGACGCCGGGGCGTAGGGTCAGGTTCGTCACATAGCCGTCCACCGGCGCCTTAATCTCGGTGCGCGACAGGTCATAAGCGGCCATCGCTTGCTCGGCCTTGGCGGTTTGGACGGCACTCTGCGCCATGTCCGCCTGCCGTATGGCCACATCGGCCTGAAGGCGCGCGCCGGCCAGTCGGGCCTGCGCCTGGCGCAGCGCCTCGGTCGCTCGGTCCAGCTCCTCCTGGGACACCGTCTGTTCCCCTACCAGCGCCTTAGCGCGATCGTATTGCTGCTGTGCCAGCTGCAGGGTGGCCGCGGCGACATCGATCTGCGACACCGTGACGGCCGTAGCCGCTGTCTTCTCATTCAGGTCCGCATTGGCGGCGGTCACCCGATCCTGCTTGAGCGTCAGGCTCAGGCGGTATGGTTCGGGGTCGAGCTGAAGCAAGAGGTCGCCGATTTTGACCGACTGGTCGTTCGTGACCGCGACGGAACGAACGATGCCGTCCACCTCGGGTGCGATGGGGACGAAGTCCGACCAAACGTAAAATCGTCCGTATAGGCGAGAACATGATCGCCCCCGAAATAGAGCGCCGCGGCGATGCAAAGGAAGAACAGGACCCACCAACGCATGCGGGACTTGCGCCGGGGAGCGGGCGCTTCCACGACATCTGAGCCCACGGAAGCGGAGGCGTTGTCGGCCTTCGGTCCTGTCACGCCGCCAGCGGAGCCAGGGCGGCCCGCAGCTCTGGCACGCCCTCGCCCCGTCTCTGCACTCGTCGCCAACACCGCGGGATGGGCGGCCGGGTGGGTGCGCGCGAGGCCGCCCGCCTCGGCCAGCTTGCGGGCGAGGCCAGCAGGCTTCACTCCGTCTGCCTTGGTCAGCACGATCTGGAATGTCACCGCCGCGCGGTCGAGCAACTCCATCACCGCGCGGTCGGACGGCTTCACCTCGATCCGCGCATCCAGCAGCAGCACCGCGCGCCGCAGCGAAGGCCTGCCGCGCAGGTAGTCGAACATCAAGCCTTGCCAGCCTTCCTTGATGGCCTTCGGCGCTTCGGCGTAGCCGTAGCCGGGCATGTCGACGAGGGTCAGCCGGCCGCCGAGATCGAAGAAGTTCAGCTGTCGTGTCCGGCCCGGCTGACCGGACGCACGCGCGAGCGCTCGACGTCCGGTGAGCGCGTTCAGCAACGACGATTTCCCGACGTTGGACCGGCCGGCGAACGCGATCTCTGGTCCCAGAGGTGGCGGGAGATGGTCCGGGTTTGCGGCCCCGAGCATGAAGCGGCAGGATGCCGCGAACAGCACCCGCCCCGCCTCCAAAGCGTCTTCGTCCTGCTCGCCGTTCTCCGCAGCGGCAGGCTCGGGTGGGTGCGCGCTCAGGTCCGCGCCAGATTGGGCTGGGGCAGCCGCGTGCGTCGCATGATGAACCATTGCTGGATGATGGAGAGCGTGTTGTTCCACGACCAGTAGATCACCAGGCCGGCCGGGAAGCGCGCCAGCATGAAGGTGAAGATGATCGGCATGAACTGAAAGATGCGCGCCTGGGTCGGGTCGGGTGGCGGCGGATTGAGCTTCTGCTGAAAGTACATGGTGCAGCCCATGATCAGCGGCCAGACGCCCAGATGCAGGAACGGCGAGATCGTCGACGGGTCGAACGGCAGCAGCCCGAACAGGTTGAACACGTTGGTCGGGTCCACTTGCGAGAGGTCGCGGATCCAGCCGAAGAACGGGGCCTGACGCATCTCGATCGTGACGAAGATCACCTTGTAAAGCGAGAAGAACACCGGGATCTGCACCACCATGGGCAGGCAGCCGCTTGCCGGGTTGACCTTCTCGGCGCGGTACAGCGCCATCATCTCCGACTGCATCTTGGCCGGGTCGTCCTTCAGCCGCTCGCGCAGGGACTGAACCTTGGGTCCGAGCAGCTTCATCCGGCTCATGGATTTGTACGACTTGTTGGCGAGCGGGAAGAAGAGCAGCTTCACCGCCACCGTGAACACCATGATCGCCAGGCCGAAATTGCCGAGGATCAAGTTCAGCCAGTCAAGCGCGTAGAAGATCGGCTTGGTCAGGAAGTAGAACCAGCCGAAATCCACCGCCTTGTCGAAGTGCGGGATATCGTACTGGCCTTCGTAGCGATCGAGCAGGCTGACGACCTTGGCGCCCGCGAACAGATGGGTCGCCTGCGCTAAAGTGCCGCCGGCCGCCACGGTCTGCGTACCGGGCGGCGCGTAGTCCACCTGGTAGTGGTCGCCGTTGTCGGACGTGTGCCGGAACGTGAGTGTCGCGGGGCTTTTTTGGTCAGGCACCAGGGCGGTCAGCCAGTATTTGTCGGTGATCCCGCCCCAGCCACCATCGCCTGTCGCACGGAACGCGACGCCGTCGTGCTTTTCGCCCTCGCTCTTTGCCTCCGAGTATTTGGTCTCTTGCAGAGTGCCGTTGGCGACCCCGAGCAGCCCTTCGAACAGGATGTAGTAGCCAGCCACTTGGGGGGTGTAGTCGCGCCTGATGCGTGCCCAGGGGACCAGCTGCACCGGCGCCCCACCCTCGTTGTGGACGCGCTGTTCCACCGAGAACATGTAGTTGTCGTCGATCGACAGGGCGAGCTCGAAGGTGAGGCCTTCGCCGTTGTTCCAGCTCAAGGTCACGGGGTGCGCCGCCGTCAGCTCGCGGTCGGATGCGGTCCACAGCGTATCGTTGTCCGGCACCTTCACGGAGGAGCCGGCGGGAGCGGACCAGCCATACTGCACGTAGTAGGGCTTGGCCTCCGAGCGCTGCTCGAGGAGGCGGACCAGCGGCGAATTCGGCTCTAAAGTTTCCTTGTAGTCGGACAGCACGAGATCATCGAGCCGGGCACCAACAAGACTAATCGAACCCTGCACCCGAGGTGCCGCGATCCTGAGCCGGGGCACCTCCCTCGGCGCGGCAGGCGGAGCCGCGGCGGGCGCGCCCGTGCCCGGCGATCCCTCGCGCGGCGTCAGGCTCACGGACGGAGCATCGGCGCTGGCGGTCTGTGGGTGCTGTGCGGCGGGCGGACGCGGCAAATGCGGGGTCACCAGCAGCTGAAAGCCGAGCAGGATCGCAACGGACACCGCGATGGCGATTAAAAGTCGCTTCTGATCCATCAAACCTCGATCGGCCCGCTAGGGCTCCGATACAGTGCAAGCGCAGGCGGGCACCGGATCGTGGCCGCCGGGATGCCAAGGATTGCAGCGCAGGATGCGCTTGCCCGCCAACACGCTGCCGCGTAGTGCGCCGTGGCCGCGAACGGCCGCAATTGCGTACTCGCTGCAGGTCGGCTCGAACCGGCAGTGCGCGCCAATGACCGGGCGCACGGTCCACTGATAGACCCGCAGCGCCCCCGATAGCGAGCGCCGCCGCCACGGTCATGGCAGGTCAACCATCGCTAGTGCCCGGCGCAGGTCGGCTTGCAATGCCCCAAAGGGCCGCGCGCGCGTCCTGTCGCGGCCGATCAGCACCAGGTCGACGCTGCCGAGCGATTGCTCCCGAAGCAGGAGGCGGGCCGCTTCCTTGAGCCGGCGGCGCGTACGGTTGCGTATCACGGCGTTGCCCACCTTGCGGGTCACGGTGAAGCCGATCCGCGCCGGCCCGGCGTCCTCGCGCGGCAGCGCTTGCAGCACCAGCCCCGTCACCGGCGCCTTGCGTCCGCTCGCCGCCACGCGCAGGAATTCCGCCCGGCGCTTGAGGCGCTGCGGCGGCATCATGGTCGCCTCTCGCCCGCGATCAGGCCGACAGGCGCTTGCGGCCCTTGGCGCGGCGGCTCGCCAGCACCTTGCGACCCCCGACGGTCGCCATCCGGGCGCGAAATCCGTGCCGGCGCTTGCGGACAAGCTTCGATGGTTGATAGGTGCGCTTCACGAAAGGCCTCCGAGCGGGTGCGAGCTTCGCGCGCTTTTGGCACGCGGAAACGGAGGCCGGCACCGGCCCCATCGCCAGGCGGGGGCTTATAGGAGCCATGACGGGGGGCCGTCAATTCCGACCCGCCGGAGGACACGCTTGCGCCGCTGGGCCACCGTCTTGCCGCTCTTGTTGCTTCTGCTCGGTGGCGTGGCGTGGAGCGTCGGCCTCGGGCACGCGTTATCCTGGCAAGCGTTGGCCGCCAATCTCGCCCAGTTGCGACAGGTGGCCTCGTCGCATCCCCGCCTCGCCCCGCTTGCCTTTGCCTCGTTCTACGTGGTGACCGCGGCGCTTTCGCTGCCGTATGGCGCCCTGCTCAGTATCGCGGGCGGCGTCCTGTTCGGCCCACTCGAGGCCGTGCTCTGCATCGTCCCCGGTGCGACGGTCGGGGCGACCCTACTGTTCCTGGCCGCCCGGTCGGCGTTTGGTGCGCTATTGCGCGAACGGGCAGCGTCGCTGCTGGCGACGGTGCGGCCCGGGCTCGAACGGGACGGCTTCAGCTATCTTCTTTCGCTGCGGCTGCTGCCGGTGGTGCCATTCTGGTTGGCTAATCTCGCGCCCGCCCTGGTCGGCATGCGGCTCGCCCCGTTCGTCGGGGCAACGGCGATCGGCATCGTTCCGGGCGCGCTGTTGTTCGCCACGGTCGGCGCCGGGCTCGGCGACGTGCTGGCGGCGGGCGGCGCGCCTGATTTTTGGTCCATTCTGACGCCGCGGGTGCTGGCCGAACGTGGCGGTCTCGCCTTGCTGGCGCTCGCCCCGGTGGTGTGGCGACGATGGCGGAGGGCGCATGGCTGACTTTGATCTCGCGGTGATCGGCGCCGGCGCCTCCGGGCTTTCTGTCGCCGCGGTCGCCGCCCGGCTTGGCCTCCGGGTGGCGTTGATCGAGCGGAACCGGATGGGCGGCGACTGTCTCAACTTCGGCTGCGTCCCGAGCAAGGCGCTGCTCGCGGCCGCCCACGCCGCCGAGGCGGCGCGCCGCGCGGACCGGTACGGGGTCCGGGTCGGCGAACCCGTGGTCGACTGGGCGGCGGTGCGGGCGCATGTCTCGGGCGCCATCGCCACCATCGCGCCGAACGACAGCGAGGCGCGCTACCGCGGCCTCGGGGCGACGGTGCTGCGGGAGGAGGCGCGGTTCGTCGCGCCGGACGCACTGGAGGTCGGAGGGCGCGAGCTGTCCGCGCGCAGGATCGTAATTGCGGCGGGGAGCCGCGCCGCTGTGCCGGACATCCCGGGCCTCGCCCAAGTCCCGCATCTGACCAACGAGACGCTGTGGGGGCTAGCCGAACAGCCCGCCCACCTCCTGATCCTCGGCGGCGGCCCGATCGGGCTCGAGATGGCCCAGGCGTTTCGGCTGCTCGGCAGCGCGGTGACGGTAATCGAGGCCGAAACCGTCGCGGCCCGTGAGGATCCGGAACTCGCGGCTGGACTGCGGGACGTGCTCCGGAATCAGGGTGTCACGATCCTGGAGCACGCCGCCGTCGCGTCCGTCGCACCCGGCCCCGTGCTGACCCTGCATGACGGACGGCTGGTGGCGGGGAGCCACCTGCTCGTTGCGGCCGGGCGTCGACCCAATATCGAGGCGCTCGGGCTCGAGGCGGGCGACGTCCGGGCCTCCCCGCGCGGCATCGCCACCGATCGCGGGCTTCGGAGTGTCAGCAACCGGCGCGTCTATGCGGTGGGCGACATCGCTGATCCGGAAGGGATCGGCCCGCGCGCCTTCACCCATGTCGGCAGCTATCACGCCGGGCTGGTGATCCGCCGCGCGCTGTTCCGCTTGCCTGCCCGCATCGACTACCGCGCGTTGCCGCGTGTGACGTACACCGATCCTGAACTGGCTCAGGTCGGCTGGACGGAGTCCGAGGCCAAGGCGGCAGGGCGCAAGGTGGAGGTGCTGCGCTGGTCGTTGTGCGAGAACGACCGCGCGATCGCGGAGGCCGACACCGTGGGGGCGGTGAAGCTCGTGGTGAGCCGCGGGCGCGTGCTCGGCGCCGGCATCCTGGCGCCCCACGCGGGCGAGATGATCGGCGCCTGGACGCTCGCAATCGCCCGCCGCACGCCGCTTGCGGTGCTAGCCGGCCTGATCGTGCCTTACCCGACGCGTGCCGAAGCGGCCAAGCGGGCCGCAGGCGCTTTTTACGAGCCGCGCTTATTCGGGGCGCGCAGCAGGGCGCTTGTGCGGGCGCTTGTGCGGCTGCCCTGACCGCTGGCCCCGCGTGCTGCCGTTACTACCCACGCCTTGCGGACGGTGCCAACCTTGCCGCGGTTCCGCCGCCGGTTCTCCTGGCGCCGTGGAGCCCACTGAGCGGGAGGATTCCATGCACGACATGACGGTGAAGGACGTCCGGGTGATCCTGGCCCGCGTGCCCTGGCCGGACGACCCGATGCTGGCGGCGCGCCAGTTCTCGCCCACGCGCGATCTTCTCGTGGTCGAGGTGGAGACAGCCGGCGGCATCGTCGGCATGGGTTACCTCCATCTGCTTTCATCGCCCGTGCTGCGCACCATCGCCGCCTGCCTCGACGAGGCGATCATCCCGCGCGTCATGGGGCGGAACGCCACCGCGGTGGAGGCTATCTGGCGCGATCTGTGGCGCGCCACCTACACCGCCGGACGCGCCGGCATCGCGATGATGGCGATCTCCGCGATCGACATCGCGCTGTGGGACGCGGTGGGCAAGCGCGCGGGCCTGCCGCTGCACCGGCTCTGGGGTCACTACCGCAGCGAGATCCCGGCCTACGGCAGCGGTTGCTGGCGCGTGCTCGGCGGCGACGGGATGATCGAGAAGGCGCAGCGCTTCGTGGCCCAGGGCTTCAAGGCCATCAAGATGCAGGTCGCGCACATCCATGATCGCCACACCGATCTCGTCAACGTGCGCCGGATGCGCGACGCGCTCGGGCCGGAGATCGAGATCATGATCGATGTCAACATGGGCTGGGACGCCGACACCGCCATCCAGATGGGCCGCAAGTTCGAGCAGTACGATGTCTATTGGCTGGAGGAGCCGGTGATCGCCGACGACTTCGCCGGCTATGCGCGGATCGCCGACGCGCTCGATCTTCGCGTGGTCGGCGGCGAGACGCACTTCACGCGGTTCGACCTCCGGCCGTTCCTGGAAAACCCGAAGCTTGGCATCCTGCAGCCCGATCCGATGCGCGGCGGCCTCACCGAACTGCGCAAGATCGCCGCACTCGCGGATACTTGGGGCATGACGATGGCGCCGCATCTGTTCCCCGAACTCAATGTGCAGGTGATGGCGTCGATCCCCAACGGCAGCTGGATCGAGCATATGGGCCTGCTCGATGACCTGTTCGTGGACATGCCGCGGATCGCCGGAGGCGTCATCACCGCACCCGAGCGGCCCGGGCACGGCCTCGCGTTCAAGGAAGCCGTGCTGCGCGACCACCGGATTTAGCAGCGATCGAACGTTTCATCGGCCTTTAAAAACCCATCGCCGGCGCGACCCAAAGGAGGCGTCAAGCCGGTCCAAAAAGTCGTTGCTTCCCTGAAAGCGTCCATTGTGCTATCGCCGTGCGTAATCGCAGCCGGAAAGCCGTACGGCTCGCGTTCAACGGAGGGAGCCATGAAAAAATCCCTGCTGACCGCAGCAATGCTTGCCTTCTGCCTTGCTGGCGGGGCCACGGCGGCCACTGAGGGAAACCCCGACGACTTCATGCAAATTCACCGGATCGAGATCGTGTTCCATGAGGCCGGGACAACCAAGAACCTCGATCTTATGATGTCGCTTTTCACGGACGACGCGACGATCACCGCCGGGGGAAAGACCTATACCGGGAAGGATCGGATTAGAAGCTATTGGCAGGCCGCGGGGCCGTTCCAGCCCCAAAATCAATGGGTGGCCTATACGCCGGCGTTCCGCATTAGTTATGAAGTGCACGGAGACAGTGCGCACCTGTACTTTGAATGTCTCTATGTCGATAAAGCCGCAAACCGGATCGCTGTACACACGAACTCGGACGATACTTTAGCTCGGGTCAACGGCCGGTGGCTCATCAAGGACATGAAGGCTGCTTTGGTGCCAGAACTCTGAGGCTATTACAGCGTCAGGACAGGGGCGGACGGCTGGCCCGGTGGTTGCTGCCGGGTCGCACGGGAAGCTGGCGGCGTCCCGGAGCAGTGGCGAAGCCAGCCCAGCCGCGGCCTCGATTGTCGAAGCTCGGGATTGCTCCGGCGCGCGGTCCGCTCTTGGCTGAATATCGGCTCACAGTGGCCGGAGATGCCGAGGGTGCTAGGAATTAGGCGACTGCTGTTGCATGCGAAACGAACGCGTTGATTTCGCAAGATTATAGCCGTTTCAGCGCCCCGCCATACAGTACCGGCCCGGTTGGCTGGCCGGTCGGTGAACCGCCCGCCGGCTCCAGGCTGACGAGGAGCTGAACCGGGCCTTGCAAGATCGTGCGGGCGGGGAGATTGCGGCCGATCGCCGGGAGCACGCCGAGCGAGACCGGTGCCTTCGCCCCCTCCGGAAGCGCCCAGAGCTCGAGGTCGCGGCCGGGTGCGACCGGAACTTGGGCGATTGGCCGAACGTGTAGCGTACCGTCGCTCTCCAGTTGCGCCAGGAACACGGGCGCAGGGCTGCCAAGCGGGGCCAAAGCCGCGGCGTACGGAGTGGGCTCCGGCCGCGACCAAAGGAGCAGACCGGCATAGGCCGCCGCGAGCGCGAACCCCGCCGCCGCCGCCCGCCACACGGGAAGGCTGCGCCACACGCGGCGTAGTGGCGCTTGTGGCGCGACGGGCTGCGGCGGAACCAGTGGCGTCGGCTCCGGCTGCACCGGCGTAGACGCATCGGCCTCGGCCTGCGCAGGGAAGCAGCTTTCGGCGACGCGCGCCCAAAGCTCGGCCGGAGGCGTCACGGGCGGCACCATCGCGGTCAGCGGCGCAAGCCGGTTGCGCCATTCCTCTACGGAGCGCGCCACCTCGGGGTCCCGCGCGGCCAGGTCCTCCACCGCGCGGGCCTCTTCCGGATCGAGCACGCCAAGCACATAGATCCCGGCCAGCAGGTCGAAATCTTCCGCCTCGCCGCTCATCGCTCGAGACACCTGCGCAGCGCGGCGAGCCCGCGCCGGATGGAGGATTTGACCGTGCCGAGAGGGGTCGCGAGACGGCTGGCAAGTTCGCTGTGGCTCAGGCCGTCGATGAACGCCTGCACGATCAGCAGTCGCTTGTCGCTGTCCAGCTCGTCGAGGCAGCGCCGCAGCGCAGCGCCCTCGGCGTTCTCCATCAGTCGCGCGAGCGGGTCGGGTTCGTCGTCCTCCGGTTCGGGCATCTCCACCCCGGTGACCTCGCGGACGTTGTGGCGAACCAGGTCGAGCGCGCGATAGCGCACGATGCTGGTAAGCCAGGCCTCCGCGTTACCGCGTGCGGGATCGAAGCGATCCGCGTACTGCCACACGCTCACGAAGGCGTCGTGCACTGCGTCGGCCGCCGACGCGCCGTGCCGGGTGATGCGCAGTGCTATTCCGTACAATCGGCTTGACTGCAGGTCGTAGACGCGACGGAACGCGGCGCGGTCGCCGGCTGCGCTGCGCTGCAGAAGCTCGGCCAAGCGTTCGCCTGGAAGATCAGCGACTGCGTCGCTCAGGGGAAAAGGCCTTTCGACGGACGGTGGGTCAGACTAGCTCGCGAGGATCGGCCACAACAAGGAAGGCCAGCTCTTCGGCCCGCGGCCGGGTGCATGACCCTCTACCGGCGAGGCTGCCCCTTGGATGCAGCGCGTTCGCTGGTATGCCGGCTGATGTCCCCGGGCGTCATCTTCACCCGGCCTTCCGCGCCGACTGCGGCCACAGTCTTGTTGCAATCGGTGTCGTGCCCGAGCCCGAGCTGGATGGTCGGCAACAACGCGGCGAGCGGCGTCAGCAACACGCCGAGCGCCACCGCAGCGCCGCCCTTGGCGGCGAGTGTCCCGGGATCGGGGAGGATGCTCGGGCTCTTGAGCGGCCCCCTGAGATCGATCGGCACGCCGAGCTTGCCGACACTGAAGTGCTTGGCGTCCGTCTTGATCTGGTAGTCGATCGTTTCATTGCGTAGATTGATGCTGCCCGACCCGATGATATTCGCCTCCGTCGTGTCGACCAGCAAGGTGCGCGTGTTCAGCATCCCCTGCTCGAGCGGCATGTCGACGACCATGCAGCGCACCGCCGTGCGGGTCGGGATGCCGAGCGCCGACAGCAGCGAGTTGCCGAAATCGAGCCCTGCAAGATCGACCAGCAGCGCGCTGAGGTCGCCGCCGGTCATGAACAGCTTAACTTCGCCTGTGCCGCGCGCCATGATCTGCGCGATCGAGTCGCCGGTGCCGTCGATCACGGCGCGGCCGCCGATCGTGCCCGCGCCGCCGAAAGTGTGGGTGGACGACAGCAGCCGCGACACGTCCACCTGTTGGAATTCCACATCCGCCTTCACTATCACGGCTTTGTCGCTGCGCGGTGTCAGGTCGAAATTCGCCGAGATGCGGCCCTTGCCGACGCCGAAGCTGACCGGGTGGCCCTTGATGCTGCCATCCCGGATGGTGATGTCGGCCGCAACGTCGTCGAGCGGCATGGAGCGCCCCTCAATACGGTGGCCGCGGTATTTGAGATCGACATCCGCGGCCCGCAGCTTCGGCAGATTGAGCGGCTGATCGGGCAGCAGATTGCTGCTTTTCGCTTCCTGAGTTCTTCTCGTGCTGCTGCTGCGCCGTCTGGCCTTGTCCGGCCCGCCCGGGCGTGGTGCCGATGAAGCCGCCGAGATCGGTGAGATCGACCGACTTGGAGGCAAGGTCGGCGCTGACCTGCGGCCGCTCCGTCCCAGGGTCGACGGCGACGGTGCCCTCGAGATCGCTGTGGCCGAGCCGGCCCGCGAAGTCGGTGAAGCGGATCTTGCGATCGGCGTAGTCGAGATTGCCCCTCAGTTCATACGGCGGCGTTTCCGGGATCGGCAAGCCCGTCAGATGGTAGAGCTGGGACATGTCCGGCCCGGACAACTCGAGCTTGACGTCCGCACCTTTGAACGCGAGCGGGTCCTGGACCGTTCCCTTGACGGTTACCTTGGTCGGGCCGTTGGCTGCCTGCAGGTCGATCGGATAGGGGTGCGCCTTGTCGCGCAACGAAAGCAGCGCGCCGCCCACGAAGTGGCCGGTGATCGGCTGGTCGGCATAGGTTCCCTTCGCGTCAACGACGATCTGCGCGTCCTCGCCGCCTTCCGGCTCATGGGTCGCGATGTCCAGCGCGAAATCGGTCTTGAACTTAGGGACCGTCACATGGGCGTGGCCGTCGTTGATCTGCAGATCGCCGATCTGGACGGCCGGACCGGAGCCGCCCGAGGGCTTGGCCGGCCCCAGGTTCCAATTGGGCTTTCCGTCCGGCGAGGTGCCGATGTTCAGATCCGGATGGTCCACCTCGATCCGCGGAATGCGGATCGTCGAGCGGCTACGGACCAACGCCGCCAGGTCGACATCGATCGCCAGGTGATCGGCGGTGCCGAAGCGCGAGCCGTCGGGAAAGCCCGCTGGATTTGCGATGTGGATGTCATCGGCGACAATGCGCGTCACCCGCCCGAGCCGGACATGAAGATGGCTGATGCTGACCGGGCGTCCCAAGGCCGCCGACGCCCGCGTGTTCACCAAGGGGATGAACCAGTCCCAGCGCCAGAACACGACCACGAGCACGATGATCGCGAGGAACGCGCCGACAACGAACAACCATCTCGGAACCCTGCGATGCGCCATATCTCTCGCCGAATAACTTGCCCGATAACGGCCGCTATCGCTTGCGGGTTGCCGAGCGCGAGGTTCAGGATCGTGCCGTGATGCGGGCGCCGGGCTAGACCCCCGGGCTGCGGACCAAGCGTGACGCCAGCGCGATCGGCATCGCGCGATAGGCATCGAGGCCACGACCCGGAGCCACCCCGCCAGGTGAGGCGGCGAGAGGAATGATCCGGGCCTTCTCTCCTCCGGAGGGGAGCACCGGCCCGTTCCCCGCTGCCAGGAACGACACGGAGCCGGAGCTTCGCGAGAAGCCCGCCCCAATGGCTCCGGGGCTGACCGGCTGCGACGACGCGAAGGGCCGCGGCCACGCGCTGGCCAGCTGAGTGAAGGCGCCCTCGCTGCCTTCATGCTCCTCGGCCGGCAACGCGGCCTCGACCTGCCGTTCATAGTCGGCCGCCAGGTTCGGGGTTGCCGAGTGATAAAGCCCGGTGGCTCGCCTCCAGTCGCCTGATTGATCGTGCAGTTGCACGAGGAAACGGGCGCCATAGGCGGCATTGGCCGGCGGATCGAAGGCTTGCTCGAGCGAAGCGAAGGCGTTCGGATGATGCATGAGGTTGATCTGCATGCAGCCCACGTCGATCGAGCGGACGCCTTTCGCCTGCAGATCGCGCACCGCCGCAATGGCTTCGGCCTTGGTCTCGAAGAAGTAGCCCTGACCCTCCGCGTTGATGGTCCAAGGCCAGGGCACGAAGCGGCCGGTCTGCGGGTCTCGCCGCCCACTTTCCACATGAGCGATCGCCGCCATGAGGTGATCCGGTAGCAGCCCGCCGCTCACACCTTCCACCTGACGGATGGCTGCCCGGCAAAGCGACTGCGGCGCCGAGGAAGGAAAGCCGACGCCCTCGGCCAAGCTGGGCCCGGCGAGCGCGAGAAGCACGATCAGGGCTGAGGCGAGGGACCGCATGCCGGCAGCTTAGCGCCCGGCTGTTACCCAAAACTTTCGCAGGGCGGGACGAACAATGCTGCGATGCAAAATGCCGCTTGCAACGGGCATCGGGACTCCCTAGGTTGTGCACCGCAGCAAGACGGTCCTTGACCGTGTTGTCTGCTTCTTGGACGTTTCCTCCCTAAACTTGCCGGCGCCGAAAGGCGTCGGCATTTTTTTGCCATTTTTTCGCAAGCGACGTTCTGCGATCAGTTGCCCGTAATCCGGCTCGGCGACCCCAGCAGATCCGCGGCATCGGCCGCCAACGCTGCCAGGAGCGTGGCCAGATCGTCCCGCACCGATGCAAACCCGTCCGTACGCTGGATAAGAAGCTCATCCATATACAGCCGGCGGGCGATCTCGACTTGCACCACGTGAATACGCTCGCGTGGACGGCCGTAATGTCGGGTAACGTAGCCGCCCGAGTAGGGGTCGTTCCGGCGCACCGTGTAGCCGAGTTTGGTCAGCGTTCGTTCGATGAAGCGCACTGGCCGGACACCGCATGCCGTCCCGTGTGCATCGCCGAGGACGAAATCGGCAGGGATCGCGCCACTCCGGCCCGTACAGCCATGCGCCGGCATGGAATGGCAGTCGAGTAGCAGACACGATCCGAAATCCCGCTGTGTGGTGGCTATCAACTCATGCAGAGCGCGATGATACGGCTCCCAGAAGCACTGCACCCTGCGCTCCGCCTCGGCGAAACTTAGCTTGTCGCGATAGATCGCCTCGCCGGTGGCCACGACGCGGGCAATGGTCCCAAGCCCTGCGCCGACGCGCGGGCTGGTCGTGTTGACCCAGGGCGGCAAGGTTTCCTCGAACATCGCCGGATCGAGCTCCCAAGCCTCCCGATTCGGATCGCAGAAGGCGCGCGGAAAGGTTGCGGTGAGCAGGGGCATCCCGTGTCGGGGGGCGGACGCGAACAGTTCGTCGACGAAGCTGTCCTCGCTGCGCCGCAACCCGACCGGATCGAGGCGCGCGGCCGCGACGAAGTCCGGTGGATAGTCTCGACCCGAGTGCGGCGAGGCGACCACGACCGGCACGGTCTGCGGCGCAGGCCGCAGCACCGTAAAAGGCAAGGACGGGATGGGGAGATCCATTCCGAGCATTGAAGCGGTCTCCGCGCGCCCTGTCATCATCCGGGTTGCGACCGTTCGGTGCTGCCGGTAGATAAACCCAGGCGGATGGGCGCGTAGCTCAGCGGGAGAGCATCGCCTTGACATGGCGGGGGTCACAGGTTCAATCCCTGTCGCGCCCACCATCCGTTCGAAGGGTGAGCCGTCGCCGCCCGCGAGGGCGCCAAAGACCCACTCAACCACTAGTTAGCAGCTTCGGTGACAGGCGCGAAGATGCCGCG
Organism: uncultured Alphaproteobacteria bacterium; assembly: GCA_963757115.1. Classification (GTDB taxonomy): domain Bacteria; phylum Pseudomonadota; class Alphaproteobacteria; order Acetobacterales; family Acetobacteraceae; genus CAVWQV01. Next base: position 210,102 of record CAVWQV010000008.1, read on the forward strand.
CGGGGGCGCCCGGGGCCGGGCGGCTGCGTGATGCCCGGACGATGGGTTCAAGGACGCTCACGAACCGATGTAGCCGCAGACGGGTCTCTGTCGGGCCGGCGCTTTAGCCGCCACACAGCCACGGCTATCCCGACGGCCTCGCCATTGACGCGCGCGGCTGTATCAGGCGCACGGCCGGCGATCCGCTCCGTGTCATCGCACCGGACCCGCACCCGGCTCCGCTATGTCCCCAGATCAACCGTCTGCTCCATTGCGCGTTCGGCGGTCCGCAAATGACACGCTTTTCATCGCTGCCAACGCGTATCTGTGGACACTCGGACTTCTCACCTGAGTGCCGCAGATACTGGAAAATTAAAACTACATAACATGACTAGAAAACGTTCGCGTAGGAGGAACCCAGCGTCGTCATCAACGTAAGACGACAAAAGAAGAGCATCAAGTAATGCCGCCGCAGGTGTGAGTAGCAAACACTGCGAGTTGGATGAGTATGGCATCCAACCTCGCTGCGATCATTCCGGAAGAGGAGAGAAAACAATGCACAAGTTTCTGATAAGGCTGCCGGTCGTTGCCGTCGTTAGCTTAATGGCGCTTCCGGCCCTTGCGCAGACAAATGGTTCCAAAAGCAACTCCGCCACGAATACGCCGCCGAGTGCTGACCAGATGGAGCAGAATCTCAAGCAGGATCTGTCGAAGGCTGGGTACACCGACATCAAGGTTTTCCCCGGATCTTTCCTGGTTCGTGCCAAGGACAGTAAGGGCGATCCGATGGAGATGCTCGTCAGCCCGAACTCGGTGACGGAGATCACCGACTTGCCTGGGGGGAAAAATTCGGCCCATAGCAGCTCAAATTCAACCCAAAGCAACTCGGAGACCAGCGCTGCGAGCAAGTAAAACCGCCAGCAGCAAACCTCGGATGTGGCGGCCGATTGACCTCGCCCGCCACACCGAGCCAGCTTGAGCTTAAGGGTAAAGTGTAGCCGAACGATCTCGGCAGGACACATCGGTGTCGTCCGACAAACCTTACACGCCGATTGCAGCCCGAGGCGCTCGTGTCGAGCCGGCTGAGATAAACGTTCGTCAGCAGCGTAAGGTTCAGGTAGGCCGGGGGCGTCGGGTCGACGCGATCACTGGGCGTCCGCCATGGCATGGTTCGCGCTGGGAAAGCCGTCGAACGCGCCGCAACGGATGCACGGTATAAATGATGGCGCTGCCCGTCTGGGTGCTGATCCAGCTTGATGCCGAGCGGCACTCTCGAACGTTAGTAGTGAAACCAACCGGCAGTAGCCCACTAGCGGCGTCCGTCGAGATTTACGGCAAGCTGATATTGCGCAGCAGGTGAAAGTATCCGACCGCCGTGCCGAGCCAGTAGGGGCAGGCCACAAGGCGAGAGCGCGCTACTTGCTGATCAGCACGAACCCGCGCGTGCGGTTCTCGTTTTCGGCGTCAGGCGTGTTCATTGCCGAGAACAGGTCAGTGGTCTTCACCCACACTGGCGGGTATTTGTAGCGCGCCACATCGAGAACGAGAAACCGATCCGCCTCGGCGTCATAGGCGGCAAGCGGAGAGATGTGCCCGCCTTTCTCCTGCCCGACCGCGCGACGGAGATAGTTCACCAAGACGTAGTGGTCCTTGGCGGCCAGAGCGCGGCTGGCAGTCGCACGGAACTCCTCGAGGCCGCTGTCGCCGGCGTGGTGCGCTTCGGCGTGAACTGCGAAGGTGCGCAGCAGTGCTGCGAGCTGGTCCAGCGTGATCCCCTGGCGCAAGATCACCGCTTGCGGCAGCACGGCCTCGGTTTGCTCATTGAGCACATTGTCCTGCGTGTAGACTTGATAGGGCTCATAGGCGGCGGTGGACGGTGCCGGTACCCCGAGGGCGTTGAGCACCATCACAATCGAGGCGACACCGCAGAAGGACTGAGTTTTCTGGGTCACGAACTGAATGCTGAGATCCCAATAACTCTGTCGCGCCGGCGCCTCCAGCAACATGTGCTCGCCGACTTCGCTGTTCAGCTCGACCAAATTGTCGGGCAGCGGCAGCGTGCGCGCCAGGGCAGGGCCGCATAGCACAACGCTTAACGTGATTAGTCCGAGGAAGCGGCCACGGAGTCCAGTCATAGTGCACGCCTCTCAAGTCTTTGTTCCGGGCGCCGTCGAGGCGGTCAATACCGGCCGCACCGTGGCACTTTGGGGGACGGCTTCGGCGCCCACTGTAGCTTTGCGGGCGCTTCCGGCAACGGAATTCAACGTGGGACGCTGGGTCCTGCTCCTCAACCTTTGGTCTCTACCGGGCTACCCGTCGAACGCCGCTGGCTGAAAGGCAGCATCGGTCTGCCGGGCGTGTAGCCGCGATCCGGTTCTCGAACAGAAGGTTCACGGGCGACGCTTTCTCAGCACGTCGGCCGCCCGGACCGTGAGTACCGTCTCGCCAGCCGATCTGTCTACCAGCTGAATACCAGTTGGCCTGGGGTTGCCGCGTCGTCCAGAATGGCGAGGATGGGATAGTGTCTGCCACAGCATTTCCTCCAAATGCGCAGCAGTGGCTCGACTAGCGGACACGTTCTCCGTCCAAAGAGTTACTCCCATGTGCCGCCGTTCCGGAATGAGCACATAACGGACAACAAACTCTGTGTCTGGACCGCTCATTCTCGCCACCTGAAAGATGCGGCCGGCTTTGCCGAGCCGGCCGGTGCGCGCCCTCGCGGCGGGGACCAGGCAATCTCGTGGAACGGTAGCTCGTCCACGTCTCTAAAGCAGCGGCAGCTCAAATAGGTGACGAGATCACCAACAACGCTGAACTGCCGGATTGCCTCCTGGGGAAACTCGATATCGAAGGTTTGCTCGAGCGTCATTGCGACCTCTACGACATCGAGACTGTCGAGTGCGAGGTCCTCGGCAAGGCGTGTGTCGGCAGCAATGTCCAGGTCCCGCGATCCTATGCTCCTTCGGATGGCATCAGTTACATCGGAAAGGATTGATTGTCTGAGCCCCTCATCCAATGCGATAACTCCCGCCACGCAGGTCCCAGGAGCAAACCGCGTGCCATCCCGATTTCTGAGATATTGCAAAGGATTAGGCGCCAAGATGCTGCCAGGAATACGGGTCGTGTAAAAATTCTCGACATCTTTTCCGCCTAGCGCGGCATCAAGCCCGGTCGAGCAACCCGGCGAAATCCCGATGGCGAGCGCTCTTGGCGAGGTCGCGGATCACAGGTTCAATTTCTGTCGCGCCCATCGTCCGTGCTCGACCCATTGCCCGCGCGGGGCAGAAACACCTCGACAATCGTTCCGGAGCCCGTTCGGCTCTCGATCCTGAGTGTGCCTCCCGACTGGTGCACCACGCCGTAGACTTGGCTCAGCCCGAGACCCGAACCCTGCCCGGCCGTCTTCGTCGTGAAGAACGGCTCGATCGCTCGGTTGAGCACATCATCCGGCATCCCTGAGCCGTTGTCGCGCACGGTGATCCGGACGTATTCGCCGCCAGGCAACTCGGATACCAGCCCGGCCGGCGGTTGTTCGATGTTCTCCGCCGCGATCGTGACGGTGCCGCCGCCTGGCATGGCGTCACGTGCATTGATGGCGAGGTTGAGGATTGCATGCTCGATCTGGTCGGGGTCCACGAACACCGGCCAAAGTCCGGCTGATGGAGTGAAATTGACGTCGATGTTGCGGCCGAGCGTGCGGGCGATCAGCCCCGTGATTTCGGCAAGGAGCGCGTTCAAATCTACCACCGCAGGCTGCAGGTGCAGGCGGCGCCCAAAAGCGAGCAACTGTCGCGTGAGTTGGGAGCCGCGTGCCGCGGCATCGCCGATAGCCGCGATCCGGCGCTGGAGCTCGGCCGGCAACGCGGCGATCCGCAACATCTCCGTGTGTCCGGCAATGACCATCAGGAGATTGTTGAAGTCGTGGGCGATCCCGGCGGTGAGTTGGCCGATCGCGTCCAGCTTTTGCGACTGGCGCAGGGTGGCTTCGGTCGCTTGGTGCTTGGCGATCTCGTCGCGCAGCCTAATATTCGCCTCGTTCAGCTCCCATTGCAGCCGCAGCCGCTCGCCGAACGAGGCGCTGAAACTGCGGCCCGTGAGGATGAGGGCTGCGGCGAACACGAGACCCATACCGCCCATGGGAATGCCAGTAACGGTTCCTTCGTAGAAGAACCGGGCCACGAGCGGGATGGTCGCGGATAGCAGGAACGCGATCAGGCTCGGCAAGTGGGCGGCGCTGATTGTCACGCTGCCGGCGCACATCCCGCCGATCACGAACGTGACGAACAGCTGGTAGACCGGCGGTTCCGGCATTAGCACGGCGGTCCCGACCCCCCAGGCTAGTCCCGTTGCGAGCGAGCCCACGAACGCCAAATTTGTTTTCAGCTGGGGCCCGAGCGCGTTGGCCCGGTCAGCAAACCAGGCGGCGAGCCGGGCAGCACTCACCGCCCCGAGCGCGAGAAGCCAGATGATCGGGCCGGGCCAGGCCGGTTCCGCCTGGGACAGCACCCACGCCGTCACGATGCCGTTCACGGCATTCACCGCGACGGCCACGGGCACTCGGCGAACGACATCGGCAATGCGCTCGCCGTGGAGCGCCGCGCGTAGCTCGGCCGAGGGCGGTTCGGCCCCTCGTAGGCCGGCCGGACGCCCCCAAATCGCCTCCAGACTTTAGGCGGATCACGTGGGCCTCGCTGGCTGCAACCGTAAAGATACGTTAGACCAATGTTACAGCCGCGCGATCAGTTCGTCCAGGAATTATGCACGTCGGGATAGCGGCGAGACGGTTCAGCCTTTCTGTACAATGGCATCCAGAACGTCCCGCGGGACCGCGATCGACACGCCGGCGCGTTCCTGCTGCAAAAGCATCGGCGTACGGGAGTCCCGCTCCCCCCACCCGCGGTTCAATGCCTCGGTCATTTCGGCAAACGCCAATTCGGCCAGCCGCATCGGCACCTTGACCTCCCGCCCGAGTGCCGTCGCCAGCGCCATGTCCTTGTGCGCCAGCTTGAGGGCGAAGGCCGGCGGCTCGTAGTTGCCTGACAGGAACTGGTCGGCCAGGCGATCGAACAGGCGGCGACGCCCGAGCGCCCCTTGCCGCACGGCCTCGAACAGCGGGCCCGGCTCAAGCCCCGCCTTCACGCCCAGCGTGAACACCTCCGCCAGCGCGGCCTGCACCGCGTATCCGGCACAGTTGTGCACGAGCTTGGCGATCGACCCCGACCCGATCGGGCCGATGTAGCGGGCCTGATCGCTGAACCCGTCCAGCACCGGTTTGAACCGCTGGAACACCGGCTCCTCGCCGCCGACCCAGATCGCGAGCTTGCCGCTCGCGGCCCCTGCCGGCCCGCCGCTCACCGGCGCGTCCAGCATGTGCTTGCTCTGCTCAGCGAACCGCCCATGCAGCGTCCGCACCAGGGCCGGAGCATTGGTCGACAGGTCGAAATACGCGCCATCCGGGCGAAGGCCGGCGATAATGCCGTCGCGCCCGAGCGCCACGGCCTCCACCTCCGGCGGCCCGGGTAGGGACGTGAACACGACGTCCGCCTCCTCCGCTGCAGCGCGTGGCGAATCGGCCCATTGCGCCCCGGCGGCCAAGTGCTCCTCCGCCGCCCCGCGCCGCACGTCGTGCACCACGAGGGCATGGCCGGAGCGTTGCAAATTGGCGGCCATGCTGGCCCCCATCGTACCGAGGCCAATAAAACCGACCCGCATGGCGTTGCTCCCTTGGCTTACTCTTCTTCGAACACGGTTTTGGCGATGTTCGCGGCACTCATCGCGGCCGGCCAGCCAGCATAAAAGGCGATGTGGGTGATGAGCTCGCTCAGTTCTTCCTTAGTGACGCCGTTGTGGAGTGCGCGGCCGAGATGCCCCTTGAGCTGTTCGGGTCGATAGGTCGCGACGAGTACGGCGCAGGTGATCAGGCTTCGGTCGCGCTTCGACAGTTCCGGCCGCTCCCAGATGTCCCCGAACAGCCAGTTGTCGGTCGCATCGATCAGCTTGGGTACGACCGCGCGAACCTTGTCGCGCGCTTCCGTCGTCGGTGCCTTGGCCATCAGGTCCTCCTCATTTTGGTGTCGGGAAGCCTATTGCATTCATGGGCGGCACGACAGCCACTCGGGCGACGTGCCTTGACGCTGCCTCTGCGCTGTCCCAACCACCCGGCAGGGACGGAGGAACGATGCCCGACGGTACAGGCTTCGACGCTGCGGCGGCCGCGCTCGGGGATCTCCAGTCCCGGTCCGAGCGGTTCGAGACACCGTGCGAAACGGGGGTGATGGTTTGGCACGCCTGGGGCAGCGGCAGCGTCGTCGTGCTGCTGCATGGCGGCAACGGCTCGTGGCGGCACTGGTCCACACCATTCCGTCGCTCTCGAAGCAGTACCGCGTCGTGGCCGCGGATCTTCCCGGGCTCGGTGAGTCCGCCAACGCGCCGGAACCGCCGACCCAGGACGGCATCGCCCGCATCGTGGCGGACGGCCTCGATCTCGTGATAGGGCGCGAAGCCCGTTACGACATGGTTGGGTTCTCGTTCGGCGGCATGATCGGTAGCCTCGTTGCGGCGTTGCACGGGGAGCGCGTGCGATCGCTTACGGTGAATGGGCCGGGCGGCCTGGGCGGCCGCGCCCGGACCTTGGAGCTCGTGTCGGTGCGCCATAAGCAAGGCGCCGACCGGATCGAGGGGCATCGTGCCAACCTCGCCGCCTTGATGATCCACGATCCGGCCAAGATCGACGATTTGGCTCTCGCGATCCAGGATTGGCATTCGAGGCGCAACCGGCTCCGCACGCCATTGCTGTCGCGCTCCATGGCGACGCTCGAGGCGATGGCCCGCGTGCGCGCCCCGGTAAGCGCGATCTACGGCGAGTTCGACGCGCCGGCTTATCCGAAAATCCGTGAGCGGGAGGCGATGCTGCGGCGCGTTCGGCCGGATCTCGACTTCAGGCTGATCGAGGGCGCCGGACACTGGACCGGATACGAGGCACCGGAGCCGTTCAACGAAGCGCTGTCGGATGTATTGCTCCGGGCCCACCATATGCTGTCCGCCGGACTGGGCGGGGAAGCTGCCCCGTCCGCTAGCCTAGCGGTACACGCTCAAGGAGCAGTCGGTCATGAAGGCAATCCTGAACGGTCACACGGTCGCGGAAAGCGAGGACATCGTCGAAACCGGCGGCTACCAGTATTTCCCGGCCTCCGCCGTCCATATGGACTGGCTGGAGAAAGCGCCCAAGACGGAATCGGACCACGCCTGTCCGCATGGCGTGCAATTTTATGACGTCGTGATCGACGGCGCGCGGCATCCGCGTGCGGCGTGGTCCTACGAAGCGCCGCGCCCGACCATGCAGCAGGTCGGCGGGCGGTTCGGATTCTGGGAAGACGTACGGGTGGGCTGATCAGCCCGGACTGTGATCAACCCCGGCTGCACGCGGCTCCGCCGAGCACGCAGAACGACGCGCAGTGCGGGTGATTGAGGGAAACCGGCCCACTCGCCTCGCGCAGCGTCCCCCCGAGTTCAAAACGCGGATCGTAGGGTAGCAGCGTGCAGGCGAGGACGGCGGGCCTCGCCCTCCCGCGGCGCTTGACCACCATGCGCGCGCTCGCGCACATCACGCTCTCCGGCGCGCGGCCGAGAATGCCCCAGCAAGCAGTGGTGATCTCGGGTACGTCACGCGTGGCATCCATTTCGGGGAACAGCATCAGCCGGATCGGGTCGCGGGCGTCGATTGATACGTCGAGTTCGGCGAACAGCCGGGCGAAGCCATCGCGGACCGATGCTTCGGGCTCGCCGGTGAAGCGCCGCCCGGCGACATCAATGGCGAAGCCGTTGCGGGCGAGCCAAACCAGCCCCTCGATCGTGGGCCGCCAGCTCCGCTTGCCGCGCTCGGCCTCATGCACCGCCGGATCATGATGGTCGATCGAGACCCTGATCCGCAGCCGCTCGCCGTGTCGATCGCGCAAGCCGAGCAGGCGATCGGCCACCTTGCGCATCGGCCGCATTGCATTGGTCAATACCAGGGCGTCCAATCCGCGCCCTAGCACGGCGTCGAGCATGTCGGGCAGGGCCGGGTTCATGAACGGCTCGCCGCCGGTGAAACCGACCAGCTGTGTCGGCAGCTGTTCCGCCGCGATCTCGTCGAGGTAGGTGACGACCTCGGCAAGCGAAAGATAAGCTAGGCGGTCGTTGCGCGGTGACGACTCGATGTAGCAGTTACGGCAGGTCAGGTTGCAAAGCGTGCCGGTGTTGAACCACAGGGTTTGCAGCCCTGTGAGCGGCACGGTCGCGCGCCGCTCGCCTTTGCCAGTGACGAGCGGGTCGCGGAACTTGTCCGGGGAAAGCGGCTCGAATGCAGCGTCCATTCCGCGTCAGATCGGATCCCACGCGAACACGTCGCCACTGCGGTCAAGCGGCATGAACGAGGCCTGCATCGCCGGCAGCATCTGCTCGGCGACCAAGGCGGGGGTCCATCCCTCGCTCCGGTGCACGCTGCGGATCGGCTTCGGCGAGCTGAACAGGTAGATTTCGTTGTGTCGGGTGCCGAACACTTGGCCCGACACGTCCTTGGCGAGATCCGAGGCCAGGAAAACCGCCACCGGGGCGTTCTTGTCCGGGGTCATCTGCTGGATTTTGGCGATCCGCGCCTGCTGCTCCGGCGTGTTCACCGGGATCGAGCTCGTCATGCGGCTCCAGGCGAACGGTGCGATGCAGTTCGAGCGGACATTGTAGCGCTTCATGTCGAGCGCGATCGACTTGGACAACGCCGTGATGCCGAGCTTGGCCGCCGAATAGTTCGCCTGACCGAAATTGCCGATCAGGCCCGACGTGCTGGTGATGTGGACGAAGGCGCCGCTCTCCTGCTTGCGGAAGTGCTCGGCGGCCGCGCGGCTGGTGAAGAAGCTGCCGTTGAGATGCACGGCGATCACCGCCAGCCAATCCTCCGGCGACATCTTGTGGAAAATCACGTCCCTCAGGATGCCGGCATTGTTGACCACCACGTCAATGCGGCCGAAATGGTCCATCGCCGCCTGGATGATCTTCTGCGCCGAGCCCCATTCGGCAACGCTGTCGGTGTTGATCGCCGCCTGACCGCCGCGCTGCTCGATCAGCTGCTTGGTTTGCTCGGCTGGCGTCGCCGAGCCGCCCTCGCCGGAGAGCGAGGCGCCGACGTCATTGATTATGATCTTGGCACCCTCACCAGCCATCATGATCGCGATCTCGCGACCGATGCCACCTCCCGCGCCGGTGACGACCGCGACCTTGCCTTCGAGCATGGGGCTTGGCATGGCATTCTCCCTCGGTTCCGGGCCGGACGTTAGGCGGGCGGCCGAGCATTGTGAACCCCGCAGGGCCGGCGCTACGATGCTGGAAAGAAAAGCACCGAGGGGGAGGCAATGGTTCAGCTCACGCGACGCGGCGCCATGGCGGCGCTTGGGGTCGCGGCGACCGCCTCGGCGGCGCGGTCCGGATGGGCGCAGGGCGGCAATGCACCGGGCGTGACGGACGCCGAGATCCTGATTGGCTCCACGCAGCCGTTCAGTGGACCGGCCTCATCCTACAGCACGATCGGGCGGACGCACGAGGCGTATTTCCGGATGGTCAACGAGCAGGGCGGGATCGGCGGGCGCAAGATCCGGCTGATCCAGCTTGACGATAGCTATTCCCCGCCGAGAACGGTCGAGCAGACGCGCCGGCTCGTCGAGCAGGAGAGAGTCGCGTTCATCTTTGCGCAACTCGGCACACCTACCGGGATGTCCACGCGCAAATACCTCAACGATAAGAAGGTGCCGGACGTGTTCGTGGCCTCCGGGGCGACGCAGTTCTTCGATCACGAGCACTTCCCCTATGTCATCGGCTGGCAGCCCAGCTATCAGATCGAGGGGCGGGTGTATGCCAAGCACGTCCTGGGGACGAAGCCGGACGCCAAGATCGCGATCCTGGCGCAGAACGACGATTCTGGGCGCGATGCGGTAAAGGGTCTGCGGGACGGGCTCGGCGACAGGGCCGACAAGATGATCGTCTCGAGCACCACCTACGAGACCACGGATGCAACGACGGATTCCCAGGTGCTCACAGCGCAGGGGTCACGCGCGGACGTGTTCTTCTTTTGGGGCATTCCGAAGTTCTCCGCGATGACGATCCGCAAAGTGTACGACGTGGGCTGGAAACCGACGTACATCCTCGGCAACCCGGCTTCCTCTGTCGCCACTGCGCTCGTTCCGGCCGGGCTCGACAAATCCGTGGGGCTCATCACCAGCGCCTACATGAAGGATCCGAACGACCCGCAATGGGAGAACGACCCGGCCTACAAGGACTGGCGCGCCTTCCTGGCAAAGTACTATCCCGAGGGCGACGTGAAGGACGTCAATGTCGTGTACCGGCTACTCCCAGGCGCAGTGCCTGGAACAGGTGTTGCGCGCGTGCCGCGACGACCTGTCTCGAGAGAACATCGCCGCGAAGGCCTGGAGCATCGATTTCCAGCCCCCGATGTTCCAGCCCGGTGTGCGATTCAGTGTCAAGCCGGGCGACTTGTCCGGCATTAAGAAGTTGCGGCTCGTGCGCTTCGACGGTCGGGCGTGGGTGCCGTTCGGGGAGGCGCTGGGCGCCTGACCGCTTCGCCCCGTGCAGCGTGGCGCAAATGGTCGAAACCCCTTGACGCGTCTGGTCTCTTAGCCCATCTCCATCAATCAGGACCAGATGGGTCCGATTACAGTTTTTGATGGGTGCGATGCTGAGGCTGTCGAAGCTGACCGACTACGCCGTGGTCGTGCTCGTGCGGCTGTCGCGCGGCGAGGCCGTGCAAACGTCGCCGGGCATTGCGGGTGCGACGGGTATTCCCGAGCCGACCGTAGCCAAGGTACTCAAGACGCTTGCGGCTGGGGGATTGGTCGCGTCGCAGCGGGGCGCGCGTGGCGGCTACCGCCTGCTGCGATCCCTGGCCGCGATTCCGGTGTCCGACGTGATCGTCGCCATCGATGGGCCGATTGCGTTGACGGCCTGCGTGGAAGGCTCGGGCCTCGGCTGCGATAGCCACCAACTTTGCCCCATGCGCGGGCGTTGGGACCCGGTCAACCTTGCGGTCCAGCAGGCGCTTGCCGACATCACGCTTGGCGGACATGGTGGAAGCCTCCATTCCGCCCGCCTTCCGCACGCCGCCCCGGCACGCATTGCCGGTCGCCGAATAGGATTAACGAATGCCAGCCGTTCCTGCGACACTCGATGCGCTCCAGTCCGTCACCGAATCCGGCTACAAATGGGGGTTCGAGACCGACATCGAGATGGAGTTCGCGCCTAAGGGGCTGAACGAGGACATCATCCGGCTGATCTCGTCGCGCAAAGACGAGCCAGCTTGGCTGCTGGAATGGCGGCTGCGCGCGTTCGAGGCGTGGCGCGGCATGCCCGAGCCGCACTGGGCGCGGGTCGAACATCCGCCGATCGACTACCAGGACCTGCACTACTACGCAGCACCGAAGAAGAAGGTCGGGCCGAAGAGCCTCGACGAGGTCGATCCGGCGCTGCTTGCCATGTACGAGAAGCTCGGCATCCCACTGCGCGAGCGCGCCATCCTCGCCGGTGTAGAGCCCCAGGAGGGCGAAGGGCAGATCGCGGTAGACGCGGTGTTCGACAGCGTCTCGGTCGCGACCACGTTCCGTTCCACGCTCGCCAAGGCGGGCGTCATCTTCTGTCCGATCAGCGAGGCGGTGCACGAGCATCCCGAACTAGTGCGGCAGTACCTGGGCAGCGTGGTGCCGCCCGGCGACAACTTCTATGCAGCGCTTAACAGCGCGGTGTTCACCGACGGCAGCTTCGTGTTCATTCCGAAGGGCGTGCGCTGTCCGATGGAACTGTCAACCTATTTCCGCATCAATGCGCGCAATACGGGGCAGTTCGAGCGCACGCTCATCATCGCCGAGGAGGCCAGCTACGTAAGCTACCTCGAAGGTTGCACCGCGCCGCAGCGTGACGAGAACCAGCTGCACGCCGCGGTGGTCGAACTGGTCGCGTTCGATGACGCGCAGATCAAGTACAGCACGGTGCAGAACTGGTATCCGGGCGACGCCGAGGGCCGCGGCGGCATCTACAACTTCGTCACCAAGCGTGGCGCCTGCCGGGGTGCGCGCAGCAAGATCAGCTGGACGCAGGTGGAGACCGGTTCGGCGATCACCTGGAAGTACCCGTCCTGCGTGCTGGAAGGCGACGAAAGCGTGGGCGAGTTCTACTCGGTCGCCGTGACGACGAACCGCCAGCAGGCGGACACCGGCACAAAGATGATCCATCTCGGCCGCAATACGCGCAGCACCATCGTCTCCAAAGGGATCAGCGCGGGGCGGTCGAACAACACATATCGCGGTCTGGTGCGCATCGTGCCGAAGGCGCGCGGCGCCCGCAACCACACGCAGTGCGACAGCCTGCTGATCGGCGACCAGTGCGGGGCGCACACGGTGCCCTACATCGAGAGCCGCAATCCGACGGCGAAGGTGGAGCACGAAGCGACCACGTCCAAAATCGCCGACGACCAGCTGTTCTACTGCCGCCAGCGGGGTTTGTCCGAAGAGGATGCGGTGAACCTGATCGTCAACGGGTTCTGCAAGGAGGTGCTCAAGGAGCTGCCGATGGAGTTCGCGGTGGAGGCGCAGAAGCTGCTTGCCGTCAGCCTGGAGGGGTCGGTCGGCTGATGCTGGAAGTCCGCAACCTTCACGCCATCGTCGATGGCAAGCCGATCCTGCGCGGCATCGACCTCGTCGTGCCCACGGGCGAGGTGCACGCCGTCATGGGGCCGAACGGCTCCGGCAAGTCCACCTTGTCCTATGTGCTTGCCGGGCGCGAGGGCTACGAAGTGACCGCCGGCACCGCGACATTCGACGGTCGAGACCTGCTTGCCATCGAGCCCGAGGAGCGTGCGGCCGCCGGGCTGTTCCTCGCATTCCAGTACCCAGTGGAGCTGCCCGGCGTGGGTAACGCCAACTTCCTTCGCACCGCGCTGAACGCCCAGCGTCGTGTGCGCGGCGAAGGCGAGCTCGACGCGGTGCAATTCCTCAAGCTGGCGCGCGCGGCAGCCAAGCGGCTTTCGATGCCGGACGACATGTTGAAGCGCAACGTGAATGTCGGCTTCTCGGGCGGCGAGAAGAAACGCAACGAGGTGCTGCAGATGGCGCTGCTGCGGCCGAAGCTGGCGATTCTCGACGAAACGGACAGCGGCCTCGATATCGACGCCCTGAAGATCGTCGCCGACGGCGTCAATGCGCTGCGCGGTCCGGATTTCTCTTCCCTCATCATCACGCACTATCAGCGGTTGCTCGCCTACATCGTGCCCGACCGAGTGCACGTGCTCTCAGCCGGGCGGATCGTGCGTTCCGGGGGGCCGGAGCTCGCGCTCGAACTCGAAGCCAAGGGGTATGCCGGCCTCGAGAGCGAGGCGGCATGAACGCCGTCCCGCAGCGGGCGGAGCAGGGCTTCCTGGCCCGCTTCGAGCGGGTGCGCGACCAGCTGCCGGGTGACCGGGCGGCGCGCGAAGCGGCGGCGGACGCGTTCCGCGCAGCGGGTTTGCCCACCTTGCGCAACGAAGCCTGGAAATACACCAATTTGCGGCCGGTGGCGGAGGCCACGTTCAGCGAACGGATACCGCCGCTCGCGGATCTCGGTGCGGCGGTGGAGTCGTTGCCGGCGGTGGCGGGCGGGAAGCTCGTGTTCGTCGGCGGCCGGTTCCGGGTCGACCTCTCCTCGGCTCCGCCCGGTCTTCGCATGCGCCGGTTTGCCGATGACCCGGTGTTCGGCTCACTGGCTGAGCCGGAACGGCATCCGCTGGTAGCGCTCAACACGATGCTCGCGGAGGACGGTGCGGTGATCGAGGTGCCGCCGGGCACCGATGGCGGGGTGCTCGAGATTGTCAGCCTCGCCGGCCACGGGCGTGATGAGGCGGTCGCATTCCACCCGCGCCATCGCGTGCGTCTGGCCGAGGGTGCACGGCTCGTATTGCTCGAGACGTCAACAGGCCAGGGCGCGTATCTGAATAACCCAGTGCTCGAGGTGGATGTCGCGGCCGGCGCGTCGCTCGTGCATGTCCGGTTGCAGGATGAGGGCTCGGAGGCGTTTCATCTCGCCACGGTGTATGCCGCGATCGCCGCGAACGGAGTGTACGACGCCTTCGCGCTGACGCTCGGCGGGCGGCTCGTGCGCAACGAGTTCCACGCGCGTCTGGTCGGGCCGGGTGGCGCCGTGCACCTGAACGGTGCGCAGCTGCTCGCAGGTCGGCAGAGTCGCGGATTTCACTAGCGTGGTCAGCCACGACGCGCCGAACTGCGCATCGCGGCAGACGGTGAAGAACGTGCTGGCCGGCCGTTCCCGCGGCGTGTTCCAGGGCCGCATCGAGGTGGCGCGCATCGCGCAGAAGACCGACGGCTACCAGATGAACCAGGCGTTGCTGCTTTCGCCGGATGCCGAGATCGACAGCAAGCCGGAACTCGAAATCTTCGCCGACGACGTCAAGTGCAGTCACGGTGCCACGGTCGGTGAACTGGATGCCGACCAGCTGTTTTATCTGCGCGCGCGCGGCATATCTGAAGCGGAGGCGCGGGCGATGCTGGTGCGCGCGTTCCTGGCCGAGTCGCTCGACTTGGTCCAGCACGACGGCGTCCGCTCGGTGCTCGACGCGCGCGTCTCCAGCTGGTGGGAGAAGCAGGCCGCATGAACGTCTTGACTCGCCCGGCCGGACTCGATGTCCGCCGCATTCGCGAGGATTTCCCGATCCTCGGGCAGACCGTGCGCGGCAAGCCGCTGGTGTTCCTGGACAGCGCTGCGTCGGCGCAGAAACCGCGCGCGGTGATCGAGGCGATGCGCGAGACGATGGAAACGCAGTACGCCAACGTGCATCGCGGCCTGCATTGGATGAGCGAGCGGACCACAGAGGCGTACGAGGGCACGCGCGACGCCGTAGCCGCGCTCATCAATGCGCCCGACCGGCACGAGATCGTGTTTACATCCAACAGCACGGGGGCGATCAACCTCGTCGCCCACAGCTACGGCCGCGGCGTCCTCAAGCGCGGTCAGGCGGTGCTGATCTCCGGCATGGAGCACCATTCGAACATCGTGCCCTGGCTAATGCTGCGCGATGCGCACGGGATCGAGCTGCGTGTCGCACCGATCACGGATGCGGGCGAGCTCGATATGGCGGGGTTCGAGGCCCTGCTCGCCGACGGCAAGGTCGGCCTCGTCGCGATTACCCACATGAGCAACGTGCTCGGCACCTATACACCCGCGGAACGCATCGTCCGTGCGGCGCACGCGCATGGCGCCAAAGTGTTGTTGGATGGCTCGCAGGCGGTGGTGCACCGGCGCGTGGACGTCCAAGCGATCGGCTGCGACTTCTACGTGTTCACTGGCCACAAGCTGTATGGCCCGACCGGCATCGGCGTGCTCTGGGCGCGGCGCGAGTTGCTCGATCGGATGCCTCCCTTCATGGGCGGCGGCGACATGATCTCGTCGGTTTCCTACGAAGGCGCGACCTGGGCCGAGCTGCCGCATAAATTCGAGGCGGGCACGCCGCCGATCGTGGAGGCGATCGGCCTCGGGGCGGCGGTCGGCTACGTGCAGTCGATCGGCTATGACCGGATCGCCGCGCACGAGGCGGCACTCACCGACCACGCTTTGACGCGTTTGGCAGCAGTGGACGGGTTGCGTATCCACGGGCAGGCGCAGGATCGTGGCGGCGTGATCTCGTTCACCATGCAAGGCGCGCACGCGCACGACGTTGCGACCTTGCTCGACCGGCAGGGGATCGCGGTAAGGGCCGGCCATCATTGCGCCGAGCCGCTGATGCGCCGGTTGGGCGTCGAAAGCACCGCCCGCGCCAGCTTCGGCGTCTATACGACGCACGACGAGATCGACGCGCTGGCTGACACGCTCCGCCGCGTCCGGGAGTTCTTTGCGTGATGTTCGACGACGTGCGCGACCTCTACCAGGAGGTCATCCTCGATCACGGGCGGCGCCCGCGGCACGCGCACCGGCCGGAGCGCGTGGATGCCACCGCCAAGGGCGACAACCCGATGTGCGGCGACCGCGTGCAGGTGTGGCTGCAATACGCGCCCGACGGCAGCATCGCCGAGACCGGCTTCGATGCGCGCGGCTGCGCGATTAGCGTGGCCTCCGCCGACCTGATGGCCGAGGTGGTGCAGGGCAAGCGCCCCGACGACGCGCGCGCGCTGTTCGCGGCGTTTCGGGAGATGGCGCGCACCGGCGCTTGCCCGGCCTGTGACGGCGTCCTGGCCGAGCCGCTCGAGCGGCTGCAGCCGCTTTCGGGCGTTCACGAGTATCCCTCGCGGGTGAAGTGCGCGACCTTGCCGTGGCACGCACTCGTCGCGGCGCTGGCGGGCGAGCGGGAGGCGAGCAGTGAGTGAACCGATGGCCGAATCGCCGCAGATCCATGGATCCTGGACGCCCGACGGGGAAACGCCGCCGAAGCTCGGCGAGGAGGCGATCATCGAGGCGATCGCAACGGTGTTCGATCCCGAGATCCCGGTGAACATCTACGAGCTCGGGCTCATCTACGCGGTCGACATCCACGACGACGGCAAGGTGAAGGTCGAGATGACCTTGACCGCACCCGGCTGCCCGAGCGCGCAGGAGTTGCCCGTGCAGGTGCAGGAGGCGGTGATGACGGTGCCCGGTGTGACCGGGTGCGAGGTCGAGACGGTCTGGGACCCGCCTTGGGATCCAAGCCGGATGACCGAAGAAGCGCGGCTTCAGCTAAACATGTTCTGAGCAGAGATATCGGACAACACGATGAGCGCTACCACCGAGATCAAAAAGCCCCGCCGCTCCTTGCCGCCCCTCATGACGCTCACGGATCGGGCAGCGGAGCGGCTGCGCTCGCTGTACAGCAAAGGGCAGGACGGGATGCTGCTGAGGATCGGCGTCAAGACCAAGGGTTGCTCCGGCATGTCGTACGATATGTCCTGGGCCGAGGCTCCCGCCGTTACCGATGAGGTGGTGACCGACAAGGGCCTGACCGTCCTGGTGGACCGCAAGGCGTCGTTGTTCCTCATCGGCACGGTAATGGACTACGAAAGCAAGGCGCTGGAATCTGGGTTCACGTTCACCAATCCGAACGAGAAGGGCCGCTGCGGCTGTGGCGAAAGCTTCCACATCTGATCGACGCGCTACGCTTCATACTGGAAGCGCACGGCATCGCCCTCCTTTCGTCATGGGCGGCGAAGGCTGACGGCGACTAGCGAGCGACCGACGGCTTAGGCGATTATAGCGCGCGTTTCTTCCGCTCCATCAACTGCCAGATCATCGGCGTGAATATGAGTTGCATCGCCAGCGCCATCTTGCCGCCGGGGCAAACGATAGTGTTGGCGCGCGACATGAAGCTGTCCTTCAGCATCGACAGAAGGTACGGGAAATCGATGCCCTTCGGATCGCGGAAGCGGATCACCAGCATGCTTTCATCGGCGCTCGGGATGTCGCGCGCGATGAACGGGTTGGAAGTGTCCACCGTCGGCACGCGCTGGAAGTTCACGTGCGTTTCCGTGAATTGCGGGCAGATGTAGTTCACGTAGTCGGGCATCCGCCGCAGGATCGTGTCCACCACCGCTTCGTGCGAGTGCCCGCGCGCCGCCTTGTCGCGGTGCAGCTTCTGGATCCATTCCAGGTTGACGATGGGCACCACGCCGATCAGTAGGTCGGCGTGCCGGGCCACGTCCACGGTCTCGGTCTTGATGCCGCCGTGCAGCCCTTCGTAGAACAGCATGTCGGTGCCGTGCGGGATGTCCTCCCAATGCGTGAACGTGCCGGGGGGCTGGGCATAGGGTGCCGATTCTCGATCGTCGTGCAGGTATTTGCGCGTCCGTCCCGTTCCGGCCTCGCCGTAGGCACGGAACAACGCCTCGAGTTCGTCGAACAGGTTGGATTCGGGGCCGAAATGGCTGAAATGGTTGTGCCCGTGCTGCGCGGCTTCGGCCATCTTCGCGCGCATCTCGGCGCGGTCGTAGCGGTGAAACGCGTCGCCTTCCACCATCGCCGCCGTGACGCCCTCGCGCCGAAAAATCTGCGCGAAGGTCGAGCTGACGGTCGTGGTGCCCGCCCCGGAGGAGCCGGTAATCGAGACGATAGGATATTTAACCGACATCTTGTGCCTCAGGACGTGCGGAACAGCGAGCGCGTGTTGAACAGCGGCGACGCGAAGGCGAGCGCTTCGCCGCGATCATAGGCCGCGTGGTACTCGACGACCCGCTGCACCTCCCGCCGTGAGCCGAGAAAGGCCGGGACGCGCTGATGGATGTCGGTCGGCTCGATGTCGAGCAGCCGCTGCCGCCCGGTCGATGCGGCCCCGCCGGCTTGCTCGACGATCAGTGCGAGCGGATTTGCGGCGTAGATCAGGCCCGCCCGACCCTGGCCCGCGCCGTCCCGCGGCTGCATGAACAGGCCGCCGCGGATCAGGACCCGGTGCACCTCCGCGACCATCGAGGCGATCCAGTGCATGTCGAAGTTCTCGCCGAGAGCGCCATTTCCGGCCTCGGTGCACTCCTCGACGTAGCGCCGGACCGGCGGCTCCCAGGAGCGCGCGAGCGAGGCGTCGATCGCGAACTCCCGCGTGCGGTCCGGCATCTGCATCCGGGGATGCGTCAGAACGTAGGCGCCGACCTCGCGCTCCAGGGTGAAGCCATGCGCGCCGTCTCCGAGTGTCACCACCAGCATCGCGACCGGCCCGTGCAGCGCGTAGCCGGCGGCGACCTGCTGTGTCCCCCGTTGGAGAAAGTCGGCCGGCGTCGGATCGCTCACGCCATCCGCCGCGCGCAGGATCGAGAAAATGGTACCGACCGGCATGTTGACGTCGATGTTGGTGGAGCCGTCGAGCGGATCGAACAGCAGCAGGTATCGACCGCGCGGAAAGCCCGATGGGATGGGGTAGGGCTCAGCAAGCTCTTCCGACACCATGCCGGAGAGCTGCCCGCCGAACTCGCACACGTTCAGCATGATCTCGCTGGCGAGCTGGTCGAGCGGCTTGCGCGGCTCGGCTTGCGCGCCGGCTTGCGCGGGCCGGACCGGCTCCGTGGCGCCACGCGACACCGCGACCGAGACCAGCTTGCACGCCGTCATCACGTCGTTCAGCAGCGCGGCGAGCTCCGGGTCCCGCTCGGTCCGTCGCAGGCTTTCGATGATGAACTTGCTGAACGTCGTGCGGCGATGCGGCATGTCATCGGACCTATTGTGAGAACACCCGGCTGGCGCGGATGTCCGCCGCTTCGATGGTTTGCAGCATCTGGCGGGTGACGGGCGCGGCTGCGGGCCGCGAAGATGCGGTTGGCTTGGCGCAGCCGTGCACGGTCCAGCGCGTTGCGGATCGAGCGGGCGTTGGAAAACCGGGGCTGCGTCATGCGCCGGCCGATGTACTCGCGCATCGCGCTTTCACCGCCTGACGAGAGCCGATAATGCATTTTCTCTACCATCAGCGCGGCGATGCGCATGAGCTCCGCCTCGCTGTAGTCGGGAAAATCGATGTGGTGCGCGATGCGTGACGCCATGCCGGGATTGCTGCGGAAGAACGTGTCCATGCGGTCCTTGTAGCCGGCCAGCACGACCACGAGGTCGTCGCGCTTCTTTTCCATGACTTGCAGGAGGATCTCGATCGCTTCCTGCCCGTAGTCGCGCTCGTTCTCCGGCCGGTACAGGTAGTACGCCTCGTCGATGAACAGCACGCCGCCCATCGCCTTCTTAAGGATTTCTTTGGTTTTTGGAGCGGTGTGGCCGATGTACTGGCCGACCAGGTCGTCACGGGTTACGGTGACGACGTGATTGCGACGAATGTAGCTCAGCCGATGCAGGATGTCGGCCATGCGCTGCGCCACCGTGGTTTTCCCGGTGCCCGGGTTGCCGGTGAAGCACATGTGGAGCGAGGGCGGCTCGGCCTGCAGCCCGATCCCTCGACGCGCGCTTTCCACCAGCAGCAACGCGGCGATCTCGCGGATGCGCGTCTTGACCGGCACGAGCCCGACGAGGTCGCGTTCGAGCGTGTCGATGGTTTCGGCGATGTTGCTATCGCGGTACGAGCCGCCATCGAGATCGAGCCCTCTTGCCGCCTCCGGCGGGTCGCGTGGTCGAACGTTCACCCTGCGGCGAAGGTCGAGGCGAGTGCGCAGAGTCGTGTAGCGAAGAGTTGCCGCCCTAGGTCCCTCGGCACGGATCAGCTCGAAGCCGGGCTCGTGCTCGGGCGATTGACCATGAACGCCCATGCGCATCGATCTCCCAGCCTTTGCTTGCAGTCGAACGCAAGCACCCGGATGTAATCCTTCGCCGTGACTAGCCTCCGGCAGGCCTCGACCTCCACCATGACGCCGGCAGGGTCACGCAGATCGAACATCGGATGCCCCCACATCGCCCAGTACGTGTTTCGCGGGTGCGGGTCGTCGGTGTATTCCACCGCTACGGCCCAGCCCTGGTCCAGCGCATATTCGATCTGCTTGCCGATCTCCGTGTCGGTCAGCTCGGGCAGGAACGAGAAATGGCCTTGGGTTAGTTTCATCTCCTTGGCTCCGTAGCTTCAGGCCGCGTCGGCGTCGGAACGAAGTCGACCGAGTCGGTCGAGGCGTAGTCGAAAGTGATGTCCTTCCAGGTGTCGAGCGCCGCGCGCAGCGGCTGGCACCAGCGCGCCGCCTCGCCAAGGATGTCCGGCCCCTCGTTCCAGATGTCGCGGCCCTCGTTGCGCGCCTTTACCATCGTCTCGAGCGCCACCCGGTTGGCGATCGCGCCCGCCTGGATGCCCATGGGATGGCCGATCGTGCCGCCGCCGAACTGCAGCACAACGTCCTCGCCGAGATACGTGAGCAGTTGGTGCATCTGCCCGGCATGGATGCCGCCCGAGGCCACCGGCATCACCGTTTCAGGCTCGCCCAGGGCTGATCGAAGAAGATGCCATGCTGCAGGTTCTGCTCGACATGGGGCTCGCGGCAGGTGTCGTAGACGCCGCTGATCACGTTGGGATCGCCCTCGAGTTTCCCGACCACGGTGCCGGCGTGGATGTGGTCCACGCCCGCCATGCGCATCCATTTGGCGATGACGCGGAATGCGATCCGTGGTTTTTCTGCCGCGTATAGGTGCCGTGCCCCGCGCGGTGCAGGTGCAGGATCATGTCGTTCTTGCGCGCCCACTTGGCCATCGACTGGATCGCGGTGTAGCCGATCACGAGGTCGATCATGATGATGACGCTGCCGAGATCGCTTGGCGAATTCGGCGCGCTCGTACATGTCCTCCATGGTGGCCGCGGTGACATTGAGGTAGATGCCCTTCACCTCGCCGGTCTCGGCCATCGCCTTGGACACGCCCTCCATGCAGTAGAGATAGCGGTCGCGCCAGTGCATGAACGGCTGCGAGTTGATGTTCTCGTCGTCCTTGGTGAAGTCGAGTCCGCCCTTCAGCGCCTCGTAGACCACGCGCCCGTAGTTGCGGCCGGACAGCCCGAGCTTCGGTTTCATGGTCGCGCCCAGGATCGGCCGGCCATACAGGTTCATCCGCTCGCGCTCGGCGACAATGCCGGTGGCAGGTCCCTGGAACGTTTTGAGGTAGTGCGGCGGGATGCGCATGTCCTCGAGGCGGAGCGCCTTCAGCGGCTTGAAGCCGAATACGTTGCCGATGATGGAGGCGGTCAGGTTGGCGATCGAGCCCTCCTCGAACAGGTCGAGGTCGTAGGCGATATAGGCGAAGAATTGGCCCGGCGTGCCTGGCACCGGGTCCACCCGGTAGCACTTGGCGCGGTAGTACTCGCAGTCGGTCAGCCGGTCGGTCCACACCACGGTCCATGTCGCGGTCGAGCTTTCGCCGGCGACGGCCGCGGCGGCTTCTTCCGGGTCCACGCCGTCCTGCGGCGTGATGCGGAAGACGGCGAGCACGTCGGTGTCCTTCGGCTCGTAGTCCGGCTCCCAATAGCCCATCTGCTTGTATTTCAGGACACCCGAGCGATAGCGCTCCTTCATGTCGGTGATCTTGGCGTCCGCCATCTTGTTCATGCCGCCCCTCCCCCATCCAGTTAACCCAGGCTAGAGGGTCGGACAGCGCAAGGAAAAACAAAATATTCTGCAGATGATCACAAGGGATTCCTTGTCGTGCGCCAGCTCACCATCCGGCAGATGCAGATCATGGTCGCCGCGGTCGAGGCGCAATCCTTCGTGCGGGCCGCCGACCGGCTGCACATCTCGCCCGCTGCCGTCTCGTTTCAAATCAAGCAGATCGAGGAAGCGAGCGGCTTCGTCCTGTTTGAGCGCATCGGCAAGCGGGCGGTGCTGTCGGAGGCGGGGCGCGCCTTGCTCGGCTATGCCCGCACCGTGCTGCGCGCCGCACAGGACGCCGACGCTGTGCTGGAAGCGCTGCGGGGCGGCACCGCCGGCGCAGTCACGATCGGCCTGATCTCCACCTCCAAATACATCGTGCCGCATTTGCTGGCGCGCTTTCAGGCAAGCTATCCCGGCGTTGCGATCCATCTGCGCGACGGCAACCGGAGCGAGATCGTGGCCGCGCTGGAGCGGGGCGAGACGGACCTTGCGGTCATGGGTCAGCCGCCTGCCGCCTCCGACCTGATCGCGGAGGTGTTCGCCGCGCATCCGTCCGTGCTGGTGGCCGCGCCGTCGCACCCATTGGCCCGCAAGCGCCGCATTCCGCCCGCGGCGCTGGCGGAGGAGTTGTTCATCGCGCGCGAGGAGGGGTCGGGGACGCGACGGCTGATGGAGGCGTTCGCCGCCACCGCCCATGTCACGCTCAAGGTCGGCATGACGTCGAGCAGCAACGAAACCATCAAGCAAGCGGTGATGGCCGGAATGGGGATCGCGTTGTTGTCCCGCCACACGGCTGGGCTCGAGCTTGGGCTCGGCCTGTTGCGCACGCTCCCGGTGGATGGATTTCCGCTGATGCGCTCCTGGTTTGTCGCCCACCGTCGCGCCATGCCGCTGCTGCCGGTGCATCGGCATTTGCGATCGTTCCTGCTGGAACACGGCCAGTCGGTGTTGGACGGTCTCGAGCGAGGCTATCGCGAGGCCAGGCGGGCGGCCCGCTAGCTGCCCTCGCGCTGTGCCAGCGCCGCGAGTTCGTCGCGCGCCTTCGCCAGCGGATCCCATTTCGGCGAGCCGATCGGGTAATGCGTGCCGTACACGACGCTGATCACCGCATTGAGCCGCGACAAGTGCTGCCGGTCGGCGGGGTCGGAGGGCGCCCCGCCCCAGCCTTCGAGCAGAATGCGACGATAGGCCGTCAGCCGTTTCGTTGCCGCGGAGAAGTCGTGCCCGATCCGTTTCGGCTTGTCGGCCAAACACCGGTCCACGGCCGCGAGCGCCGCCTCCGCGGCTGCCCTGCGGTCAGCCACGCGTCACCCCGCCGCGATGAGGCAGACGCCCGGGTTGCAGATTGCAGGTGAGCGCCTTGGTGCTGTGAATGCTGGTGTTGGCGTCGCCGAATATTGCCAGCAGCACGTTGGCGATATCACCCCTGGCGTAGCCCTCCCAGCCGAACACCCAAGGCATGCCGATCTGGTACACCGTCCGGCCATCGATGGTGAGGGGCCGTAGCCGGTCCGTGACCAACGCCTTGACTTCGATGGCGCCTCGAAGCGTGGACAGCACAACCCAGTCGAGATTGCGCACCCCCTTGGCGCGGGCGAGCTCGGGCGGCATTTCGACGAACGCCTCGGGTTGCAGCTCGGCCGTATGCGGCATCGCCCGGGTGGAAAGGCCGCCGCAGTGCAGCTCCGTCAGCCGATATGTCGTGAGCACGTACGGGAAAGCGCGGATCCTCGACCTCGTGATACTCGTTTCCGGGCCGCGGCCAAGTCTTCGTCACCGGGTTGGCTTGCCGCGCGTATAGCGGGTTGCGCACCGGGCTTTCGAGCGGCTCGTAATGGGTCGGCAACGGACCGTCCTTGAGGCCGGACGGCACGAACAGCATGCACCGGCCGTGCGGGATCATGATGAACGGGTCGGTCCCGGCCAGCGCGTCCATGCCTTCCGGATTTTTCGACCAGTCCGGCACGTAGTCGGGGCGTTTGGTCTCCACGAAATCCGGGACGTCGTCGCCGGCCCACTTGCCTTCCGCGTCGTCCCACCACACCAGCCGCTTCGCTTCCGACCACGGCTTGCCTTGCGGATCGGCGGACGCGCGGTTGTACATCTCGCGCCGGTTCGAAGGCCACGTGAAGCCCCAACCCAGATGCGTGCCCGGTCCGTCCGGGGCGTCGGGCCTGCGTGAGCGGGCCTGGTTATGCTCGGCGGACGGAGTGATACCCGAGTACAACCAGCCGCCGCATGCCGTCGAGCCGTCGTCCTTCAGCTCCTGATAGCTGGACACGAGCTTCTTGTCGGCCCAGGTGCAGCCGTTGATTTCCTGCAGTACCTGCAACGCGTCCGGCTCCTGTTCCTTTCCGCGCAGCCGGTAGTCCCATGTCAGCAAATGGATCGGGCGATCGCTTCGGCGTCGGCGCTGTCCGCATAGAGTTGCTTCAGCCGGTTGCCGAGATGCACCATGAACCACAGGTCGGAGCGGGTGTCGCCGACCGGCTCCACGACCTTGTCGTGCCATTGCACCAGACGGCCCGTGGTGGTGAGCGTGCCGTCCTTCTCGGCCGGCAAGCAGGCGGGGAGCAGGAAGATCTCCGTGCCGATGTCCTGCGGGCGGATCTCGCCACGCTGCACCAGGCGGCCCTTCTTCCAAAAGCTCGCCGTTTCCGTCTCGAAACTGTCGCGCACGACGAGCCATTCGAGTTCGGACAGCCCGCGCTCGACCAGGTCGGAGTTGACGCCGCCCACTACGGGGTTTTGCCCGAACACGAACATGCCCTTGATCACGCCGTCGTTCGTGGCGAGCGTGGTCGGCAGCTGCGAATGATCGCCCGTCATCTTCGGCAGGCAATCGTAGCAAAAGTCGTTTGCCGGCGGTGGCGTTGTCGCCGTACCAGGCCTTCAGCAGGCTGACGAAATATTTCGGGAAATTGTGCCACCAGCCCGTCGGGACGGTCTCGCATTCGAGCAACTGCTTGAGCGTGTGGTGCGGCTTGAACGCGTTCGGCTGCGGCAGGTACGTCGGCAGCATGTTGTACAGCGTCGGGATATCCGTGCTGCCCTGGATGCTGCAATGGCCGCGAAGCGCCATCACACCACCTCCTGGCCGGCCTACGTTGCCGAGAAGGCCCTGGACCATCGAAGCGGCGCGGATGATCTGCACGCCGGTTTCATGGTGCGTCCAGCCGACCGCGTAGCAGAACGAACCCGTTTTCTCCCGACCGGAGTTTCGCGCGTAGGCTTCGCAGATGCCGATGAAGGTGTCCCGGGGACAGCCGGTGACTCGCTCCACCATCTCCGGCGTATAGCGGTCGTAGTGCCGCTTCAGGATCTGATAGACGCAGTTGGGATTCTGCAAAGTCGGGTCTTCCGGCGGTGGGCCCCTGCGTCTCGCGCGCACCGAACAGCGTTTCGGTCGTGGTGGCATGATGGTTGGCGTGATGCTCGGCCAAAGGCGAGGACGTGACCTCGCCCTCGGTACTGCCAGGTGTCGACCGTGTACGCCTCGGCCGCCTCGTCGAGCCCGGAGAAGTCGCCGCCGAGCTGCTCGGGATCGCGATAGGCCGCGGTGACGAGCGCCGCGATGTTAGTGTACGCCATCGCCCATTCCCGGAACCAGAGGTCGTGCTCCAGGATGTAGCGGATCATGCCGCCCAGGAACGCGATGTCGGTGCCCGGCCGGATTGGCGCATAGATGTCGGCGAGTGCCGAGGTCCGCGTGAACCGCGGGTCGACATGGATCACCGTCGCGCCGCGCTCCTTGGCTTGCGTTACGAACCGGAACCCGACCGGGTGGTTCTCCGCCATGTTGGAGCCCATGATGATGATGCAGTCGGCATCAGCAAGGCT
This sequence comes from uncultured Alphaproteobacteria bacterium, assembly GCA_963757115.1. Lineage (GTDB taxonomy): Bacteria > Pseudomonadota > Alphaproteobacteria > Acetobacterales > Acetobacteraceae > CAVWQV01. The sequence continues at coordinate 235,955 of CAVWQV010000008.1, forward strand.
CCAGAGCTGCATGGTGGCAGCGCCGCGTCCGAAGGAGGTGCCCAGACTGGGCACCGAAGAGGAGTGTCATACTCTCGCTTGGTTTTCGATCCCCACCATGCCGAGGGCGCCCCCGAAGAACTTCTTGATGAGGTAGTTTTCCTCGTTGTCCATCGTCGCGCCGCCGACGGACGTGATGCCGAGGGTGTGGTTGACCGGGGTGCCGTCGGGGAGCTTGTCGACGAACGTCTCGTCGCGCGTTTGCTTCGTGAGTTGCGCGATGCGCTCCATCGCCCAGTCGAGCGGCTTTTCTTCCCACTCGGTCGCGTGCGGCGCGCGGTAGCGCACGGTGTTCACGCGAAGCGGGCTGGTCATCAGCCCCAGCGTGCCGGCGCCTTTCGGGCAAAGCGTGCCCTGGTTGACCGGGCTGCGCGGGTCGCCCTCGACGTGGATGGGCTTGCCGTCCTTGACGTAAACGAGTTGGGAGCAGCCAACTGCGCAGAACGGACAGATGTTGGTCCCGATCTTGTCGGCCTGCTCAAGACGCGGCCGCAAGGTGCGGGAGGTAGTGCTTTCGGCCGCCTCACGGAACTCGCTCTGGCCGGCAAACTGCCGAGGCAGGGACCAGTCGTGCAGGAACCCAGAGGCGCGGTCCGCGATGGTGCGGCGTATTTTCTTCGGCATGGGCGGTGCTCCGGAAGCAACCGAACTACGCGCCGACGAGGGCAAAGTTTGCGAGGTCGGTCGGTTTTCGGCGGGCACCGTCGCGATAGGAACGGAGGTGGGCTTGCGGCGCCTGGTGGTCGGGGTCATCGGTCATGTCGATCACGGCAAGACGGCGCTGGTGCGCGCGCTCACCGGGATGGAGACCGACCGCTTGCCCGAGGAGAAGCGGCGCGGCATCTCGATCGCACTCGGTTTCGCGCATCTCCGCCATGACGGGGCCGAGATCGACCTGATCGACATGCCCGGCCACGAGCGGTTCGTCCGGACGATGATCGCGGGTGCGACGGGGATCGACGCCGTGCTCCTGGTGGTGGACGCGCGTGAAGCGGTGAAGCCACAAACGGCCGAGCACGTCGCCATCGCTGGCTTGCTCGGCATCACGGAAGCCGTGCTCGCGGTCAGCAAATGCGATCTCGTGACGGCGGAGCAAGCGGTTGCGACCGCGGCAGAAGGTGCGACGTTGCTGCGCAGTGTGGGCCTTGCCGTCGAGGGCCCGGTGCTGACCAGCGCCTCAACCGGCGCGGGCCTCGACGGCTTGCGCGGGCTCCTGTCGCGGGTTGCGGCAAGAACCGAGCCGCGAGGGGAGCGGGGATTTGCCTGGCTGCCGATCGACCGAGCATTCAGCATCGCCGGGCACGGGACGGTTGTTACCGGGACGCTGCGTTGCGGCCGGCTGTCCAGCACGGATGTGCTCGAACTCCTGCCGGAGGGCACGGCGCTGCGAGTGCGGGCAGTGCAGGTCCACCGGGAAACGGTTTTGGCGGCGCTGCCCGGCCAGCGGGTCGCCGTCAACCTGCGTGGGGTGCAAGCGGCTGCGCTAAGTCGCGGGCAAGCGCTCGCCACCCCGGGGATCATTCGTCCCGCGAACTGGATCGGTGTTTCGCTGCGATCGCTCCCCGACGCCCCATCGCTCCCGAGTGGCGCGCTTCTCACGTTGCTTGCGGGAAGCTCCGAATGTGAGTCGCGCTTGCGCCTGCTTGATCGCGACGTGCTGGAAGCCGGCGCATCGTGCGTCGCGCAATTGCATTGCCACACCGGTGTCGCCTTGCCCGCGCGCGAACCGTTCGTCCTGCGCAGCACCGCGCCGCAGATGACGGTGGGCGGTGGCCGCGTGCTCGATCCGAACATGCGGCGCCTGCGCCGCAAGGAGGCGACGCGGTTGCAGCGCCTCGCCGGCGGAACGCGGAGGAGGTGGTGATGCGCGAGGTCGCCACGGCGGGAGGCGCTGGTTGCCCGCTGCCGTCGCTGGTGCGCGTGTCCGGCCTCGCTCCGGCGCGGGTTCGCGCATGCTGCAAGATGCGTCCCGTACGGCTGCTCGGCGATGTCGCCTTCGCCGAGCCGGCGTTCGAACGCCTCGGCGCCATTGATCAGTGCGATCACTCGCCGATGCTCCGGCCGGGCTTGGCCGCGAGCGCCTGATTGCCCTGCTGCCGCGCCGCTTGCCGCGCGAGGCCGCCGACGCGCTGTTGGATACGGTATGTAAGCTGGGCCGCATTCAGCGCGACGGCGCCAAGTTCCGTATTCCCGAGCCGGGCCGCGAGCGAACCCGTGCTCTGGAGGAGCACGAGGTTGCCCGTCGCCTCGAACTGCTGTTGTTGCAGAGGAAATTAACTCCGCCGGAGCCGAAGACGCTGCTCGGCGCGCACCCTGTCGCCCGTGCGGCGCTTGCGCGCCTGATCCGCGATGGCGTGGTAGTCCGAACCGTGGACCGCGTGCAGCAGCGCGAAATCCTGTTCCACCGGCAAGCGATCCGGGACGCGCAGGAGGCGCTCGCGCCGCACCTGACCCGACCGCCCGGCCTGCTGCTCGGCGAAGCGGCGGCGATCCTTGGGATCACGCGCAAATACGCCGTGCCGTTGATGGAGTACCTGGACGCTATACAATTTTCCCAGCGCAGGGGCGATCGGCGCCTCCTGGCTTGCCCTTCGACAGCGTTCGGGGCACATGAGGTGGATTTGGCATGAAACGGACTCGCTTGAAGGGCCGTTGTTGGTAGTAGAGGATATCCATTGACGAACGCACGATTAGGCGTGCGTTAGTAGTTTTGCCTTAGTTTGATCCTTGTTCAACGCAAACTCCTTTTGTCGGAATGAAACCGTGCTTCGTCGATGTTTACGCGAGCCTATACCGGAAATCGAGATCGCTGCTCAGCAACTCGAAGATGCGGTCTCCGCCCACCTTCAGGGACAACGCGACCTGGCTGCAGACTTGCTGCGGCAAGCGAACAGTCAAGTTTTATGGAAATGGCTCAACTCTGTCTGGGGCAAGGCAACGGTATACAATAGTCCCCGTCGATTGCTAGCCGTTCCTCCGATACTAACAAAGGACCAAAGGTCCAAGCCGCGATATGCCACAAGAGATACTAAAGACCTAATTCACCGTAGAGACGGTTTCTACTGCCGGTTTTGCAAAAGTACCCTGTTGTACGGCGGGAGGTCAGGGACGCTATCCGAAAAGAATACCCGAGTGCCGTGCCTTGGGGGGACACCAACACGACCCAGCATGCAGCGTTTCAGATTATGTGGGCTCAATATGACCATGTCTTGCCGCACGCACGGGGTGGTCACAGTGATATTGAAAATGTATACCTAACTTGCTCTGCGTGTAATTACGGCCGCGGTAACTATCTCCTGGAAGAGTTTGATCTAGTCCATCCAAGTCTTCACCCGCCTCGCCGGGGAGAGTGGGACGGGCTTGAGCGGTTTATTGATGATGCTGGAGGGAGCACAAGCGTGGCGGCGAGCCCTCCGGTCCTCTCGAAGGTCAGCAAACGGTCGTATGCTGCCGCGCCTGAGCGGTCCGAGGCTCCTTAGCTGATCCCCCGCAAGCTACGCGGCTTGGCGAACCGGAAGCTGTCACCGGGGCGGCGGGCTGATTCGTCGCCCTCGGCCATGATCCCGATGCGGAGTGCGAGGCTGCCGCCCAGGATGGCGAGCGAGCCGAGGGTGCCGAGCAATGGACTGCTCCGGCCAAGCACGCCGGAGGCGATCTTCAGCGCGATGGGCAGCATGATCCCGCCGCCCTCGGCCAGCGCCATCTCCGCGAGCCCTTGCGGCGATCGGGAGGCGGCGGTGATGCCGCGTTCGGCGTAGCTGCGCCGAGAGGCGACCGTGGCGACCAGCTCCGCCGCGAGTGCCGCGACCGCGAGCGTGTCGAGGTCGGCTGCGGTTTCCCGCCGGCCCGCAATGTGCTCGCCAAGCGCGAGCGCGGCCGCGCCGGAAGCCATGGACGAGGCGCCGAAACGCATGGCCATGGCGCGCGGTGCGGCGGCCCAAAGCGGGGTGCTGGTCGCGGAAAGCAGCGAGGCGGTATAGGTGGCCAGGCCCGCGCCAGCGAGAGCGGCAGGCACTTGAGTCACCCGCGCCGCACCTTCGAGCCAGCGGCGCGAACCGAGCCGGTCGGAGAAGAATTGCAGCATCGCCGAAATGCCGGCGAACCCGCTGAACCCCATCAGCACCCAGGTGCCGATCGACATGGGCGAGGTGCGGCGGAAGATGCGCAGCATGTTGTAGAAGCGCTGTGGCGTGTGCAGGTCGTAGATCAGCAGCGGCGCGCCGAGAACGGGAGCGAGCAGCGACAGGTAGCGCCCGCTCCGCACCAGCCCCGAAAACCGGCCAGGGCGGATCAGATCGGCGAGTGTGGCGATCACCTGCGCCGCGCCCGACAGCCCGGCGAGGAAGATGTAACCGCCCACCACGCTGTTCTCGAACGGCGCTTCCTTGAGCGGCGAGCGGCCGTAATAGGTCGTCCCGTCGTAGTCCTCCGGGCCGCGATCGGGATGCGCGAGCGTCGTGTCGGGCACGGTTCCGCTCCTACTCAGGCGCGTCGCGCGAACAGGGCGAGCGCCGTAAGGGCCAGTCCGGCGACGGTGGCGAGACCGGTGGCAAGGCTCGGGGCCACGCGGTTCGAGGGCCGCGTCGGTGCCTCTGGGAGGTTATAAACCTCCGGCTTGTCGGTGAGCAGGAAGAAGGCGTTGAGATGTTCGAGGCCGCCGGTCGCGCCGGGGCCGCCCGGAGCGCCGTAGAGGTAGGCTTCTTTCACCCCGAGCTGGTGCAGGTGCTCCACGCGCTTGGCGGCGCGCGCTTGCAGCTCCGGCACCTCGCCGAACTGGATCGAATCGGTCGGGCAGGATTTGGCGCAGGCCGGTTCGAGGCCGCCCTTCAGGCGGTCGTAGCAAAGCGTGCATTTGTGCGCCTTGCCGTCCAGCGGGTTGAGATCGACGACCCCGAACGGGCAGGCCGGCACGCAATAGCCGCAGCCGTTGCAGATGTCCTGCTGGACCACCACGGTGTCGAACTCGGTCTTGAACAGCGCTCCGGTGGGGCACGCCTCCATGCAGGGCGGGTTGTGGCAGTGCTTGCACACATCGCTCATCATCAGCCAATTGCTCTGGAACGGCCGCATGGTGGTCGGCCGGTCTTCCACGCGCTCGATGAAGGCGACGTGGCGCCAGGTGTTGGCCGAAAGCTGGCCGGTGTTGTCGTAGCTGTCGCCGGTGAGGCCGAGGTGGTCGGCCGGGAGATTGTTCCACTCCTTACAGGCTACCTCGCAGGCCTTGCAGCCGATGCAGACCGTGGTGTCGGTGAAAAAACCGTAGGAGCGGCCGGGGACCACGCGTACGCCGGCGGTAAGTTCCGCCTCGTCGGAAATCAGCGCGTCGAACTCCAATTCTGGGTAATCGAGCGCCCGCGCGCTGATCGGCCGTCCACCGCTCATGCTCGTGCCTCCTCGTCGCCGTCGAGACGGGTGACAGACTGGGCGATGAGCGCGACCAGGTCCGGAGCCGTCTTGTAATTGACCCGGACCCTGGCCTGCGCACGCTGCAAGGGCGCCAACTGCGCCGGCTCCAGGGAGGCATTATGCGCCAAAACGAAAAGGTGGTGCTCGCCCTGTCCGGTTTGCAGCAGGAAGCGTCCCTCCTGGACGATGGTGACAATGCCGTCCAGGGCCTGCATTGCGCTACTCCGGTCCGTCCGGAGGGCGAACGTGGCGGGTCGGGGGGAGTTTCGGACCGACTTGCGGAGCGATGGGCGCTTGTCCAAGCTCTTGGTCCAAACGGGAGGAATGGCGCATGAGCACGACAGGTTTCGCTCACCCCGAGTTTCTCGTCGCCACCGACTGGTTGCAGGAGCATCTCCAAGACGCCAACCTTCGCGTGTTCGACTGCACGACGCACCTCATTCCAGACCCGAAGATCACCTACACCGTGAAGGCAGGCCGCGAGGATTTCGAGCGCGGCCACATTCCCGGCGCGCGTTTTATCGACCTGCAGAACGATCTCTCGGACAACGGCCAGGTGCTTCGGTTCATGACGCCCTCCGCCGATGCGTTCGCCGCGGCGATGGGGCGGCTCGGCGTCGGCAATGACAGCCGGGTGGTGCTCTACAGCACTGCCAACGTGTGGTGGGCGACCAGGGTGTGGTGGTTGCTGCGGGTGTTCGGCTTCGACAACGCCGCCGTGCTGGACGGCGGGTTCCAGAAGTGGAGCAAGGAGAACCGCCCTATCGAGACTGGGCCGGCAGCGGCTCCCGTCCGGGCCACCTTCACGGTGCAAGAGGTCAGGCCGCTGATGGTTGGCAGGGAGGCGGTGCGGGCGGCGATTGGCAATGGTGCCGTCTGCACGATCAACGCGCTGACGGCACAGCAGCACAGCGGCGCGGGCGGCAACAGCTACGGCAGGCCAGGTCACATCGCCGGCAGTGTCAATCTTCCCGCCGCGCACCTGCTTGATCCCGACAGCAGCGCTTTCCTGCCGGCCGATGAGCTGCGTCGCCGCTTCGAGGGAGTGGGGGCAATGAACCGCTCGGTGATCACCTATTGCGGCGGCGGCATTGCCGCGAGCGCCGACGCGCTGGTGCTGACCATGCTGGGCCACCCGGACGTCAAGCTTTACGACGCCTCGCTGTCCGAGTGGGCGAAAGACCCCAGCCTGCCGATGGAGGCGGGGTAGAGGATCAGCCGATCGTCCAGCCGCCGTCCAGCAGCAGCGCGGCACCCGTCATCAACGCCGATGCGTCGGAGGCTAGGAACAGGATTGCGCCCATCAGATCCTCGACCTGACCCACGCGCCCGAGCTTGATCTTGCCGAGCACGTAGGCCCGGAACTGCGGGTCGGCGAGGAACGAGCGGGCCAGCGGCGTTTCGATGAAGGTCGGAGCGACCGTGTTGACGCGGATGCCGTGCGGGCCGAGCTCCAGCGCCATCGCCTTGGTCATGCCCTCGAGCGCCCATTTGGACGCGCAATACACCGAGCGCAGCGGGCCGCCGACATGCCCCATCTGCGACGAGACGTTGATGATGGCGCCGGGCCGGCCAGCCGACACCAGGCGACGCGCCACGGCCTGCGCGGCGAAGAACGCGGCTCGCACGTTGAGCGCCATCACCGCATCGTAGTCCTCGGCGCGCACCTCCAGCATATGCGCCGGCCGGTTGGTGCCCGCGTTGTTCACCAGCACGTCGAACGGCTCCGACGCCTCGACGCCGTGCGCGACCGCTTCGAGGTCGGTGACATCCACTTGCCAGGTTTCCGCGGTGCCGCCCGCTTCCCGAATCGCCGCCGCGGCGGCCTCGATCGCGTCGGTCGTTCGAGCGGCCAGGGTCACGCGTGCCCCGGCCTCGGCCAGCGCGGCGGCGGCGGCGAGGCCGATACCGCGTCCGGCCCCGGTGACCAGCGCCCGCTTGCCGTCGAGCCGGAACGACGGCGTGCGCGGCAGCTGCGCGGCGTCACTCACTCCGCCGCCGCGGCGTAGGGGATGTTGCGCCCGCCATAGCGTCGCACCCGGACGTTGGCCTGCTCGGCGTGTCCGACGAAGCCTTCCAGCATGCAAAGGCGGGAGCAGTACTCGCCGACGGAGGCCGAAGCGGCATCGGTCAGCACTCGTTGATAGGTGACGGTTTTCAGGAACTTGCCGACCCACAGACCGCCCGTGTAGCGCGCGGCGTGCTTGGTTGGCAGTGTGTGGTTGGTGCCGATCACTTTGTCGCCGTAGGCGACGTTCGTGCGCGGGCCAAGGAACAGCGCGCCGTAGTTGCGCAGGTTGGCGAGGAAATAGTCGGGGTCGCGCGTCATCACCTGCACGTGCTCCGACGCGATCCGGTCGGCTTCGCGCAGCATCTCGGCATCGTCCGCGCAGACGATCACGGCGCCGCAATCCTCCCACGCGCGGCGGGCGATCGCGGCGGTCGGCAGCACGTCGAGCAGACGCTCGACCTCCGCCATCGTCGCCTGCGCAAGGCGCTCGGATGTGGTGAGCAGGATCGCGGGCGAGGTTGGTCCGTGCTCCGCTTGGCCAAGCAGGTCGGTCGCGCACATCTCGGCGTCCACGGTGTCATCGGCGATCACCAGGGTCTCGGTGGGGCCGGCGAACAGGTCAATGCCAACCCGACCGTAAAGCTGGCGCTTGGCTTCGGCCACGTAGGCGTTGCCAGGGCCGACCAGCATGTCCACCGGTTCGATCGACTCGGTGCCGAGCGCCATTGCGCCGACCGCCTGCACGCCGCCCAGACAGTAGATCACGTCCGCGCCCGCAAGGTGCTGCGCTGCCACGATCGCGGCGGCCGGGCGGCCCTGGTACGGCGGCGCGCAGGTGACGATCCGCTCGACCCCGGCGACCTTGGCCGTCACCACCGACATGTGCGCCGACGCGACCATCGGATACTTGCCGCCCGGCACATACGATCCCACGGAACCGACAGGGATATTTTTGTGGCCGAGGATCACGCCGGGCAGCGTTTCGACCTCGAGATCGGTAAGTGCTGCGCGCTGCGCTTCGGCGAAGCGGCGCACCTGGGTTTGGGCGAAACGAATATCCTCGAGTTCCCGGCCTGACAGCGCATTGAGGCAGCCCTCGATCTCGGCATCGGTCAGCCGGTAATCGGGGCGTTCCCACCCGTCGAATTTCGCGGACAGGTCGCGGACCGCCGTCATCGCCGCGGGCGGCAATGTCGGCCAGGATGGCTTCTACGGTTGCGCGGACACGGGCATCATCCTCGGCGGCCGCGGCGGCGTCGCGACCCTGCTTCAGGTAATTCGGCATGAGCAGCCTCCCCATGGTCGGTTACGCTGCCTTGTCGCGCAATCGCCGCCAAAGGAATAGCGGAACGAACGGCGGCGCCGTTCAGGCTACCGCGACCGTGCGTGCCGCGCGTCCCAGCACCAGCCGTTCGAGGTCGCGGGCGCGATGTCCTGCGGTATGGTCCGCCAAGGCCCGGCGCCGGCCGGCTTGGCCGATCGCCGCCCGGCGCGGCTCGGGGAGCGCCAGCGCCACAAGCACATCCTCGGTGCGTGTGGCGATAACGATCTCCCGCCGGGGTGCAAACAATCCGTCGAGCCCGGTCCAGTTGTCCGAGATGATGGGCGACCCGCATGCCGCCGCCTCGAACAAGCGCACGCTCGGGCTGTAGCCGGCGGCCACCATGTCGGCGCGCGTGACGTTCAGTGTCCAGCGCGCAGGCGGAGTAGAATTCGGCGTGATCCGCAGGCGGCAGATGCTCGATCCGCTCGACATTCGCAGGCCATGCGATCTCCGGCGGGTAGAGCGGTCCGGCGACGACGAAGCGCAGGTGCGGGGCGTGCCGGGCGGGCTCGATCAGCAGCCGCTCCAGCATTGGGCTGACGATCCGGGCTGTAGGTGCCGAGATAGCCAAGGTCCCAGCCGTCGCATCGCCCCGCACGGCCGGTACAGCTGCGGATCGACCGAGCAGTAGAGCGCGTGGGCGTCGAGGGCGCCGAATTGTCGTTCCAGCCGGCGCAGGGTCGGGCCGCCGGTGAACGACAGATAAAGGTCGAAACTCGGGATGACCTCCGGCGCAAGATATTCGTGATCACCCGCCGCGAGCTTGGCCAGCGTCACGGGCGTGTCGATGTCGTAGAACGCGATGACGCCGCGCGCGACGCTGCTGCACGAAGCGGCCGACCGCGACGCCATCCGGGACGTAGGAGCCGAGGATCACGGCGTCCGCCGCCGCGATAGCATCGCGGCAACCGATCGAGCTCGGCGAGTTCGTCGTAGAAGCGCAAGCCGGCAGAAATCCGGGCTGCGCCAGATCGCGGTTGTCCGCGTACCAAGGCGCGATCGCGCTCCAGGAACAACACGTCGTGCCCGCGCGCGGCCAGCGCCCGCAGCAGCGCCCGATAGGTCGTCGCGTGCCCGTTGCCCCAGGAGGAACTGAGACTCAGCCCGAGGAACACGAAGCGGAGCTTCGCTTCATGCCGCGCGCGCCTCGCGCTTGCGGTCGAGCGCATCGGTCAGGATGCGATGCACGGCCGCGCGCGCGCTGGTCGTAGGTGTGCTCGGCGCAGAACCCGCTCGAGCGCGCGCGCGCCGATCGCCTGCGCACGCTCTGGCGTCAGCGCTGGCGAGGTGCTCGGCGACGTCCGCGCCGTCGCGCGCAACCAGGATTTCGTAGCCGGGTTCGAGAAACAGCTCGATTCCCTCCCAGGCGTCGGTGATGAGGCAGGCGCCGGCGCCTGCCGCTTCGAAGACACGCGTTGCAGGGGAAAAGCCGACATGCCGCCATGCTGTCGCGCGCGACGTTGAGCACCGCGCGTGGCCGACGCGTTGAAGCGTTATGGTCGCGCGGTCGGAACATGGCCGATGGCGCGCACGTTGGGCGGCAGCGGCTTGTCATGCCATCCCGCGCCACCGAGCAGGAAGCGCCGGCCGGGCAGCGCTTGGCCGGGACTCCGAAGAACTCCTCGATGCGCGCCTCGCGGTCGGGCAGCCGGTTGGCGAGAAGGGAGAGGTCGGACGCGAACCGCTGGTCGGGCGGCACGGGATGATGCGTCGTCGGGTCGAGCGCGTTGTAGACGGGGACGCACGCGCCGTGCGCCGAACCCGCGATAGGCCGCGACGACCGGCGGCCCGCCGCCATAGGTGAGGACGAGATCGAGCTCTCGAGCGCGCGCCGCAGCGGATGATCGGGCTTCAGCGCGCATCATCGCCAGTGTCGCCGGCGCATCGACATCGAGGAAGATGCGAAGCGCGCCGGGCGCGCCGCGCGGCAAGCGTGCCGCGCAACAACTCGTCATCGAACACGCCGACGCCGCTCGCCTTGATCACGACGTCCGCGTCGCCGGCTTCCGCGAAAACGCCGACGCACGCCGTCGTGGTCGCGGGATAGACGACGACGCTCGCCCAGTCCGGCGGCTCGATGTCGCTGTGTTGCTGCCGATCGAACGCGTCCGGCTCGTAGAAGGTGATCCGTGGCCGTGCCGCGCGAGGGCGGACAGCAAGCCCCGATAATAGGTCGCGGCGCCATTCCAATAGGAGGAAAGCAGGCTCGATCCGTAGAACGCGATCTCGCATCAGGCCGCCAGCCGAGGCGCCGAGACGTCGCAGCAATGCCGAGCAGCTCGTCCACGCGGTGCGCGCAGCTGTGTCGCGCCAGGATCGTCTCGAGCCCCTTGCGCGGCCAGCGACGCGCGCAACGCGCGGATCCTCGCGCAACGTCGCGCAGGTGCCGTTCCATCGCGGCGCCGTCCTGCGCCATCAGGAAGTCCTCCCCAGGCGTGAACAGCTGCTCGGAATCCTGCCACGGCGCGGAGACGAGCGGGATGCCGCAGGCGAGCGCCTCGAAAACGCGGATCGTCGGGATGCCAGGGAGCACGGTCGCGTAGAACCGCCGCGGCACGTGGACCGTCGCGAAATGCCGCGAGAACGCGCTTGGCACGGCGGCATTCGCGAGCCAGCCGCGGTAGCGCGCGCCGTGCGCGCAAGCGCGCGCAGCGCTTGCGCAGGATAGCGCACGCCGTGGACGTCGAGCGCGAGGCCGGCGCGCGCCGGCGGGCCAGCAGGAAGCCTCGCAGCTCGTCGGTGCGCTCGCCGTCGCCCCAGTTGCCGATCCAGACGACGCCCTCGCGCTGCGTGCGCCGTGCAGGTGGCCGGAACAGGCCGTGTCCGCCGCTTCGTGCCAGACGAACACGCGGCGGCCCCAGCCCTTGCCGCGATACACCTCGGCGAGCGACTGGCCGAATGCGAGCACGCCGTCATAGCCCGACAAATCGAGCGCTCGCAGCGCGGCGGGATCGCTGACGCCGCGATGGTGCGTGTCGTGAAACAGCAAGCGTGAACCGCCCACCTCGCGCGCGCGCACGGCCCACCGCGGCGACGGTCGCGCGGATCGTTCCACTCATGCACGATCACGACATCCGCTGCTTCGACGAGCGCGTCGATATCGGCGCTGGCGTCGAAGCTCTTGGTGCGAGCTCGGGAAGTCCGCCGTGAAGCGATCGAGTGCACTGAGCACCTTGATCGGCGAGCGAGATTGGTCCGGCTCCAGCCGTCCGCGGGCTCGACAGGCCAGCACGTCATGACCACGGGGACCAGCTCCCGCAGGATGCCGCGCAGGAAATGCGCATTGCCGTGATTCCAGCACGAGACCAGGGAGTGGGTGAAATAAACGAAGCGCATCAGGCCGCCAGGCGTCCGAGCGCGGCCTCGTGGAGCGCGAGCGTCGCCTTCGACCATGGCAGCCACCGTGTAGCGCCGCGCCCGCTCCTGCGCCCGCGCGCCGGCGATACGCATCGCCTCCTGATCGTCCAGCAGCGCCAGCAGCACGCGGGCCAGCGCCCCGTCATCGTTCGGTGGGACGAACAGGGCGGCGCCGTCCCACAGTTCGCGCAAGCTTGGGATGTCGCCCAGCACCAGCGCCATGCCGGCCTGCGCTCCTTCCAGGATGCCCAGCCCGAACGGCTCGTATCGCGCCGGAGATGCAAGCAACGCCGTTTCGTTGTAGCGCGCCCACAACGCTGCCTCATCCAGCTCGCCAAGCGGGATGATGCTCCGCAAATGCGCCCCTGCGCCGCCCGGGCCGGCGACCGCTCCGGCCGCGTACACCGGCGCGCCGATCCGGGCGGCCGCGCGATCGAGCGCGGCGACATTCTTGCCTTCATCCCAAAGTCGCCCGACCGTGAGCACCGCGCGCTCGCGCTTCGCTCGGGCCATGGCGGGTGCGCGCCGCCCGTTGTGAACGACGGCGATCGGCCGAGCTACCGAATAGGCCGCCCGAAGTGCGTCGGCGAACGCCGCGGTCGGCGCGATCACCGCGTCGGCTTGCGCGAGGCCTCGCGCAGTCGCTGCGGCCCGCCAGCGAAAGTCTTCGGGCAGGGGCGTGCCCCGCACCGTTCGCCACCAAGTCGCGACGCAGGAATGCGCGACGGCGACGACCGGCACGGGCCAGCGATCCCCGCCGGCAAAGGCGGGCGCGTGAAGCTGCGCGAGGTCGACCGCCTCCGCGCGGGCGAGTGCCGCGAGCCCGCTTGCCGCATCGGCCAAGGTCCGTTCGTCCTGGGCCGTCCAGTCGAGCGGCAGCCCCGTTTCAATGACGCGCGCGATCCGGCAAGCTTCCGCCCACTGCATCGGAGAGGGCGAGGGTCCGAGCACCGCGATCACGGGAGCGATGCCGCGGGCCCGCAGCCCGTCCGCCAGCTCGAGCACGTATCGCCACACGCCGCCCACGGCGTCGGTCGTGAGCAGCACGCGGCGCGGTGTCACGGCAAGCAGGCCGCTTCCAAGGTGCCTAGCGGCAGCGGCGCTCCGTCCTGGATGTCGCTGAAGCGGTCGAACTGCCCGAGATAGCGGTCGTGCGCGCGCTCCCACGCGAGGTCGTCCGGCTGGCCCCACATCCGCCGGTAGTCGGGCGTGCTTGGATACGGGAACAACGGCACCGGATCGTTGGCCCACACGTTGTGCCCGCGGAGCCTGGTTCGCCAGCCGTCCACCAAGCTCGCATCGTCGTCCGTTGTCGCGAGCAGGTTCGCCTGCACAAACGGAACGTGTTGTCGCGCGAGGATGAGCAGCTCGGCCAACTCGTCGGTCGTCTTGCGGCATCGCTTGTCGAGCGCGTCGCGCCCTTGCTCGGTCAGGCTCTCGACCCCGGCTTCGATCGAAACGCAACCGGCCCGCCCGAGCAGCGCAATCATCTCGGGCGTCCATAGGTCAATCCGCGTTTGCACGCCGAACGCAAGCCCTCGCGAAACCAGCGCCTCGAGCAGCGCGCGCTGCGGCAGAAAGATTTCATCTATGAAGTAAACATAGCTGACGCCCTGCGACCGGAGCGCGTCGATCTCGGCCAGCAGCGTCGGGAGCTCGCGGCGACGATACTTGTCCCGGTAGTCGATCTTGGCGCAGAACGAGCACGTGTATGGACAGCCGCGCGACGCTTCCACCTCGGCGCCGGGCGTGGCGGGCGTGATGTCGAACCGATGATGATGGTGATGGTGCCGCGCGATCCACTCGTCGGGCCAGTGCAGCGCCGGCAGGTCGGTGAAGCGAGCGGCCAGGTTCGGGCCGTTCAGCCGCAACTGCGCCGTCACGCAGGACGGCAGTGCCGGGCACGAGCTCGGGCGAGCGCGCGTCCGCGAGTGCGGCCACCGCTTCCTCGCACTCGCCGCGGATCACGACGTCGACGCCGAGTTTACGCAAGGTAGCACCCGGCGTTGCGGAGCCGTGCGGCCCCACCGCCACCGTCATCCCGCCCCTGCCGGCGAGTGCGGCGACCATGGCCCGTGGGACGCGTAGTTCGGGCGGCGGGCAGCGCCAGAACAGGTAGCTCGGCGCGGTGGCAATGACCGTCATGTCCGGCCGGAACGCCGCGACCTCGGCGGCCACCTCCGCCATGCCGCGGGCGAACAGATGGCCGTCGAGCAGTTGGACGGCGTGTCCGTTCCGCTCGAGCATCGCGCGGGCGTAACCGAGTTCGAGCGGCAGGTGCGGCTCGCGGCAACCGAAATAGATGCTGTGCTCGAAATCCCAAGGCGGATTGACGAGCGCCACCCTCATTGCGCGGCCTCGGCGAGGTCGGCGGGCGCGGTGGCAAACCAATCGGTCAGGAGCGCTAGCCCGCTCCGCCAATCCCGCGGCGGCGCCAGGCCGAGAGCCGCGCCGGCGCGGCGCGTGTCGGCGACAAAATAGCGCTGGTCGCCCGGCCGCCAGTCCTCGAAGCTCAGTCTCGCCGGCCGGCCGAGCATGTGCTCGATGCGCTCGATGACTGCGAGCAGGCTCACCGCGTTCGCGGGTCCCCCGCCGAGGTTGAACGCCCGGCCCCGGACGCGGCCCATCCGCTCCCAGGCCCCGACATAGGCGTCGAGCGCGTCGTCGATCCAAAGCACGTCGCGCACCTGCTTGCCGTCGCCGTAGATGGTGACCGGATCATCGCGCAACATGCGCAGCAGGAAATGTGCCACCCAGCCTTGGTCCTCCGTGCCGCGCTGCCGGCGGCCGTAGACGCAGCTCATGCGAAGCACCGCGGTCGGAACGCCGAAGCTCCGCCCGTAGTCGAGCACGTATTGATCGGCAGCGCCTTTGGAGCAGCCATACGGGGTATGGAAGCTCGAGGGGCAATCCTCGCTTACGCCATGCACCCGCAATGCCGGATCGGCCGGCAGATAACCGGCGTTGGTCGAGATCAGGGCCACATCTCCAAGCGCGCCATACACCTTGTTGGTGCTGGCGAAGAGCGCCGGCGGTGGCTCGGCCTGGGAGCGCAGAGCTTCCAGCAGATTGACGGTGCCGAGCAGGTTGATGTCGAAATCCTCGCGCGGGTCCTGCAAGCTGGTCGTCACCGCGACCTGGGCGGCGAAGTGAAACACCACCTTGGCCCGCGCCACTGCGGCGTCGACCGCCGCCCGATTCCGCACGTCGGCCACGACCGGCTCGATGCGGCGCCCGTGCTTCTGTTGCAGCCACGCGAGGTTCTGCTCGACCCCCGACCGGGCAAGCGAATCGAACACGAGCACGTTATGGCCGCTGCCCGCCAGTCGGTCGGCGAGATTGCTGCCAATGAAACCAGCGCCGCCGGTGATCAGCACCGCGCGTTCGTCGCTCATGTGACGAGGCCCCGCCGCTCGAGCTCTCGACGGGCGTGCACGACACGATCGACGGCGCGCTGGCTTCGGACCCACTCGGACAACTCCTCGAAGCTGTCGTCGAAACTGCGGCGCGGGTGAAAGCCGAGCCGCTCGCGCGCCGCCGTGATGTCGGCGAAGCAGTGGCGAATGTCGCCGACGCGCGCCTTGCCGGTGATCTCGGGCGACAAATGCGGCTTGTGCATGGCGGCGGCGAGGGCTTCGGCTACTTCGGCCACCGTAACGTCCCGCCCGCTGCCGATGTTGAACACCCCGCCCGTCGCTTCGTCGCGTTCGAGTGCGAGAAGGAACGCGCGACTGATGTCCTCGACGTGGATGAAGTCGCGCCGCTGCTCCCCGTCCTCGAAAACCAGGGGGCGTTCGCCGTTCAGCAGCCGCGAGGCAAAGATCGCGAGGACACCCGTGTACGGATTGGAAAGGGCCTGCCCCGGACCGTACACGTTGAACAGCCGGAGCGCCACGCCCCGCATCCCATAGGCGGGCGCCACGGTGAGCGTCAGCCGCTCTTGCGTGTACTTGGTGATGGCGTAGACCGAAGCGAGTTCCGGCCGCTTCCACTCGGGTGTCGCGATCGGAATGAGCGGCTCGCCGTCGGACCCCGACGGGTCCCATCCCGCACCGGGGTTGCGTTGGGCGGGGCGGACCGCATCCTCGACCATCGTACCGGACGCGGTGCGATACAGCCCCTCGCCGTAGACGCTCATGGACGAGGCCACCACCACCCGTTCCACGGGGTTGCCGATCAACGCCTGAAACAGAACCGCCGAACCGTGATCGTTGACCGAAACGTAGCGGTCGATCTCGTACATGCTCTGGCCGACACCCACGTCCGCCGCGAGATGGATGACCTTGTCTACGCCACGAACGGCGACTGCCATCAGTTCGGCGTCGCGCACATCGCCATGCAGGAACTCCACGTCGTCGAGGATCGGATCAGGACCGTTGCCGTGATGCACCTGATCGATCAGACTGTCGACGACCCGCACCGCGTATCCGTGGCGGAGCAACGCTCCAACGACATGCCGGCCGATGAAGCCTGCGCCTCCGGTCACCAGAACTGATACCGCCATCCGGACTTGGCCCCGACTTCATCCTGATTGTTTCACCCGGACATTATCATCGTCTCGGGGGAGAAATACCCCGGAAAAGGCCAGTCGCGACCGGGAGTTGCACTTCAACGTGGGCAAGGAACTTAGGTTGCCGTTCTATTGCCAGATCGCTGCAGGCACCGCAATGACAACCGCGGTTCCGCGGAGAAGGCCGGCATGGATCAGGCGATGGCTCGAAGGCTGACCGTTCGCACTGCGACCCTGGAGATCGCCTATGAGGAGAGCGGTTTGGCGGAGGGGCCGCCGGTCGTGCTGCTGCACGGGTTCCCCGACGACCCGCATGCCTGGGACGACATCGCACCGGCGCTGGCGTCGTCCGGCAAGCGCGTACTGGTCCCTTGGCTGCGCGGGTTTGGCGGCACGCGCTTTCTCGAGGCGTCCACCCCGCGCTCGGGGCAGCAGGCGGCGCTCGGGACCGATCTCCTGGCGTTCATGGACGCGCTCGGCCTCGAAACGGCGGCGCTCGCCGGCTTCGACTGGGGCGGCCGTGCGGCCTGCATCGTGGCCGCGTTGTGGCCCGAGCGAGTGCGCTGCCTCGTATCCGCCAACGGTTACAACATCCAGGACATCGCGGCGAGCGGCCGCCCCGCGCCTCCGGAACAAGAACTTCGACATTGGTATCAATGGTATTTCCACACCGAGCGCGGCCGCGCCGGGCTGGCGGCGAACCGCCGTGAGTTTTGCCGCCTTCTGTGGCGGCTGTGGTCGCCCAACATGGCGGGTCCGGAGGCGCAATTCGACCAGACGGCCGCGAGCTTCGATGCCCCAGACTTCGTGGATGTGGTGATCCATTCCTACCGGCATCGGCATGGGGCGGTCCCGGGCGATCCGGCGCTCGAGGGGATCGAGCGACGTTTAACGGCCCTGCCTCCGATCCGGGTTCCCACGATTGTCCTGCATGGTGCGGAGGACGGCGTCGATCCTCCGGCAAATAGCGAGGCTCATGCGAAGCGCTTTACCGGGATCTATGCGCGCCGGGTTGTCGAACGCGCGGGTCACTTCCTGCCGCGCGAAGCGCCCGAGCATTTCGTCTCCGCCCTGGCCGAGCTGGAACCCGGACGTTAGCCCACGCTGCGCAAGATTTCGCTGATTCGCTTGTTTGCCGACGTGAAGCATGATTCTGTAGACGAATGGAGCAGAGCAAACGATTCGAACAGCGAGGCAAACGTTATGGCCAAGAAAACCGCGCCGGCTAGCAAGACCGCGGCATCATCCAGGAAGGCTCCTGCCAAGACGGCCGCTGCCAAGGCGCCCGCCCCGAAAACGGCAAAAGGAGCGAGCGCGGCGCGAGCGACCAAGCAAGTCGGAACCAGCACGCCCTCGACCGTGACCTTGAGGCAGCTCGCTGCCCGCTTGGCCGAGGACCACGAAATGGCCAAGCGGCAAGCCGACGCGGTGCTCTCAGGCTTGGTCGGGCTGGTGGTGGATCATCTCAAAAACGGCGACCGGATCAGGATCGGCGGTCTCGGAATCCTGCAAGTGCGCGCGCGTGCGGCTCGCCAGGGCCGCAATCCAGCAACCGGCGAGGCAATAACCATCAAGGCGAGCCGGAAAATCGCGTTTCGCCCCGCCAAGGAGTTGAAGGAGGCGATCTGAACGGCGGCAGCCCGCGCGGGCGGAATTAGTCGGGAGCGCCGTCAACCCGTCGATCCGGCCCGAGTTTGCGGGCGGATCGACGGTCGTACAATTCAGTAGCCTGGAGCGCCGTAGTACGCGGGGGGAGGCGGAGCGTAGTAAGCCGGCGGTGGGGCGTAGACCACGGGCGGCGGCGGCGCGTAGTAGACGGGCGGTGGTGGAGGCGCCAGCGCGCCCGCGGCCACTGCGCCTAGTCCAAGCCCGAGCAGAGCGCCTGCAACGAGCGGGCCAGGGCCGAAATGCGGGTGATAGCCCCAACCACCACCATGCCAGCCACCACCATGCCATCCTCCCCCGTGCCAGCCACCATGCCAATCGGCGTGTGCGGCCAGGGGTGCTGCGAGCACTGCCGCTGCCAGCGGGGCGGCAAGCAGGAGACGTGTCCGGGAAGCCATGACGCACCTCTCTTCGACTGCTGGGCCGATAGGCGGCCCGCTGATCGTGAAGGTGGTCGCGGCCTGTGTCGCTTTTAAGGCGTCGGGATGGTGTATCGGGGGCGCGTTGGCGGCTTCATCGCCGATTGCGCCCCCGGCCGGCGCGTCACCGCAAGGTAAGCTCGAGCCCGTTGGCCGAACCCGACAAGCGTGCGCCCTTCGTGGCGCCGTTGATGGCGATGCGAACTCCGTTGCCGTTGATGAGCGCCTGGCCGGCAATGCCGCGTCCAACGGTAGCCTCGCCGGTAGACGCGGCGTACGTGCCGTCGAAATCGTGAAGGTTCTTCAAGTTCTGGACCTTGCCGTGCGCGACCACGCTCGAGTAGCCGACCGCGGCCACGTTCAACCCCTTGACCGTGAACGGATAGGAGTGGCCGCGCCAATGTAGCGTGCCGTCGCCCCACGTCCAGCCGATGCCGACATCGGCCGACTTGGCTCGCAAGGTGATCGTTCCGTCCGTGGCACTCGATGTCGCGGCGATGGCTGGGAGTGCGGTCACGGCGGACAGGCCAAGAAACGCCACGCCGAGCAGGCGACGGCGGGCGGTATTCGGATGATTGCGCACGATAACTCTCCTCTAGCGATTGCGCCGCCGTCGCGCGACCTTGCCGGTTCGGGGGGGTCGGCAGCACCGAAGGGGTCGTCCATACTCGCTTGGGGAAACTCGGGGAAGACCGCCATGCCTGATGCCGTGCTCGAAAGCCAAGCGACCGTGCCCGACGGCAAGACGTCTGCCGAGCTGGCCGCCCAACTCGAGCAACTTCTTCGGCTGCGAACCCTGCCGATTGGAATGAAGCTGTATGAAAGCGTCGAGGCGATGGCGGCGGTGCCCGGCCTCCGTCGGCCGGCTAAGGGCAAGACGTTCTCCACCTGCCAGATCGTCACGCAGTCGCGCATGGCGGGCTTCACGCTGGGGATCACGGTGGAGAACGTGCCCGAGTTCTCTAATTGCAGCGGCGTCATCGGGCTGAGCGCTCCCAGCGACCTGTATTTGTCTGGCCGCAAGATGGAAGGCGTCTGGTTCGAGAACCGCGAAGCGTCGGCGGCGCATCAGGCAGGGATGCCGCGCGTGCCGTCGGGCCGCTACAACGGGCTCGCGATCTCGCCATTGCGAACGGCGCGGCTCGACCCGCCCGACATCTGCCTGTTCTACGGCAACCCGGCGCAGATGATCCTGTTCATCAACGGCCTGCAATGGAAGCGCTACCGGCGCTACGATTTCAGCATCACCGGGGAAAGCGCATGCGCCGACAGCTGGGGACGCGCGCTGAAAACCCGCGAGGTCAGCCTGTCGATCCCGTGCTACGCGGAGCGACGTTACGGCGGTGTCGCCGACGACGAGATGCTGATGGCGTGCAGCCCGGCCGATCTGGCGCGAGCGGTCGAAGGGCTGCAGGGGTTGTCTAAGGCCGGGCTGCGCTACCCGATCATGCCGTACGGGCCGCAGGCGGAGCCTGCAGAAGGCATGGCGAAGAGCTACGCGGGCAAGAGCTGAGCCTTGCCCGCGTAATCTCAGGCGAAGTCGGTCCAGACCGCATAACCGATCGAGCGACCGCTGGCGTTGTGCGCCACGCGGTGCGCTTCGATCACACAGCCCTCCCGTGGCACGCCCCAGGACGCCGCAACTGTCCTCATGGCGAGATCGTGCGCGCGGCGAGCTGCCGCGATGGGTGACAACAGCGGCAGTTCCTCGGTGGCGAGGGCGCGCACCGGCTGTGACCGTCGGTCCATCTCAAGTAGCCGGACCCGGCCGCCGCGATCGAGGTCGAGCACGACCCAGGCAAGCATCGGGCCGGCGAGAGGGGCTTCAGGCGTGGGTGGCACAAGCGTCGCCGCCTCTGCCCTTGCGCGCAGGCCGAGAACGAGCCCACCGGCGGCAACTCCGCCGGCGGTCAGGAGCGTCCGGCGGTTGATCGGATCAAGCCGCATGGCGACGCCTCCGCGTTCAGCGCCGCTGGTCGGGCGAGGCGCTGTGGACGCTGGCCGGCGCCCGGCCCATCTCCATCTCATTTGTCTGCGCCGACTTGCCACCGTGCTGCTGCATTTCGTGCTGCAGCGGGTCCGCCACATACTGGAACGTCGGCTCACTGTTCCACGGGCCGCGCTGGTCGGCTCCCGGGCCGGACGCCAGATTGAAATACAGGTTGACCGTATTGTCGGGCTTGAGATCGCCGAACAGCGGCTGATCCAGTGCGTTCATCGATTTCAGCGCTTCCATGAACATGTGCGTGTGGGACACCTCGCGCGTCGCCAGATGGGTCAACGCCTCGCGGGTGCCGTCGTCCGACGCCATCCGGATCAGCGCCTCGTAGGTCGTCAGCGCGCCGGCCTCGGCGGCGATGTTGGCACGCAGGTCGCGCACGGTCTCGCCACCTTCGTTGACGTAGCGGGAATCCCACGAGAGACCCTTCGAAATCCACCAGATGCGGGCCGGCGCCGCGGATCGCGAACAGCGTGCTGGCGTAGGCCCGGTCCTGCGCGGCTGACGAGGCCCGCTTCGTGTGCTGCTCAATCAGCATCGCGACGACCTCCAGATGGCCGAGCTCTTCGGTGCCGATGTCCTGCAACATATCCCGGATGCCCGGATTGTCGGTGTGCCAGGACTGCGTGAGATACGTGAGCGCGGCCGTCAGTTCGCCCGTCGCCCCGCCGAACTGCTCCAGCAGCTTCTCGGCGAATACGGGGTCGGGATTCTGGACGCGGACCTCATGCACCAGGACCGACTTATGAAGGAACATGGCTCGCCTCCCCTTGGAGCAAACTGGACACGCGACAGCAACCACCGCGCGAGGTCATGGTTTCTGTTAACCGTCGTGAGTAGCTGGAATGTCATGTTCGTTGCCCGATCTGCGGCTGGGCAGGGCGGTCCGTGCTTGTGTGTTGGTTCCCAGCCGGGCATCTCTGGCGCATGGACGTTGCCGCGTTGCTCCATCGCAGCCTTCCGGCCGTGTTGCAGGCCGGTGATATGGTTCGACGCGAGTTCCTTCGACCCGAGGGGCCGCGCGGCTCGGGGCAGAAAGCACCGGTCGACACGGAGATAGAGATCTTCCTCCGTGACGCGTTGCGGGGGTTGCTGCCCGTGTCGTTCGTCGGCGAGGAAACGCCGCCCGTCCTGCAAGGTGACCCTGGAAGCTGCTGGCTGGTCGATCCGCATGACGGCACCTCGGAGTTCCTGCGAGGTGCGCGTGGCTCCTCCGTTTCCGTTGCGCTGCTTCGAGAGGGCGTCCCCGTGCTTGGTGTGGTGCACGCGCCGCTCAGCCCGGATCGCGGCTCCGACGTGATCGGCTGGGCCGAGGGAATGGATCACCTGATCCGAAACGATGCGCCGATCCGTCCGGACATCGCAGCGCGCGATCTTGCGCCGGACGAGGTGGTACCTGCTTGCGTATCGATCCTACGCGCGTCCGGAAACCAACACGCGCCGCGTGGCTCCTGGCCGGTTTATGTCCAGCAACAGCATCGCCTACCGGCTGGCCAGGGTCGCGGCCGGGGACGCGGTCGCCACCGTGTCGCGGCAGTCGAAGCTTGCCGCGTACGACTATGCGGCCGGCCACGCCTTGCTGCGGGGAGCGGGTTGCGTGTTCGTGGACGGCGCGGGGCAGGAACCCGCCTATGGGCCGAACGGCACCGGCGGCATGGACAAGTGCTTCGCCGGCGCGCCTGCGGCAGTGCGCGAGCTACTCGGCCGCGACTGGTCGCTCGGCCCGAACCCCGAGCCGCCCATGCCAGAGCGCGTCACCTTGGACTGGCCGCGCTCGGAACGCGGGCTCGACCGCGCGATCGGCTGCTTGGCCGGGCTCGCGATCGGCGAGGGGCCTGGTGCGGAGGGCCTGCCCGGTCAGCCGGGTCCGGTCGCGGAGCGGGCCATTCTTCTTGCACGGGACCTGATCGCCGGGCGCGAGGCCGCCGATCTCGACGTCGGTCCCGCCGCCTTGACGCCCCTCGGCATCGCGCGGGGCTCGGGCGCGACGATCCCGGCGGCCGCACCGTTTCTAGCGGCCATTGCCTGTGGCATCACGGGTGGGTCGCGGGAGGCGATGCTCCGTGCCGCCGGCGTTGCCGACGACAAACTTATGCCGGGTGAGTTGCGGGAGGGTTTCGCCTTGTTCGCCGGCGGCCTGGAGCTCGCCGCGCTACGCGGCCGGAGTGCTGCGGCCGGAGCCCTGATCGGCGCGGCGGGGGGGCGGTCGGTCCTGCCCGAGGACGACTTCACCCGCGTCCTGTCCTGCCGCGCGCTCGCCTCGGCGGGCGCACGCTCTCCCCGGCCGCCGTCCTGCTGGGCGGACGACCTGCCGCTGCTGGCCGAGGCCTTGCTCGCTCGAGGCTAAGCGAACGGCCCATCCTCGAGCGGCTCCTATCGAGTGCTCACGCCGCTAGGCGCCTTGGCGAGCGCGCCTTCGAGGTCGGACAGCTCCTCGCAGCCGGAAGGACACAGGGCGCGGAGGGTCGCGACGTTCTCGCGCGCCTTCTGCATTTGTCCGGTTTCCACAAAGAGCTCGCCTTGATATTCGAGCGCCTGCTTGTGCTTGGGGTCGAGACGCAGCGCCTGCTGATAATAGGTCTGCGCCTGACCGTAGTTGCGGCTCTTGCGCGAGCTGTAGCCCATCAGGTTGTAAACGTCCGCACTCGGCGGCATTCCGCGCAGATCGGCCAAAGCCCCCTGGTAGTCGCCCGTCTTGATTTTCTGGCGGACCCCGTCGAGCGCGGGATCGCTCGACCCCTCCTCAGAGCTGGTATCCACTCCAGCTGCGTGGACGACGGCAGGTACCGCCGACGGCAACAGCGCCGCGCAAAGCATCAGAATGCGGATCACACGCCCTCTCCTCGACCTTCTGGTCGGTCGCACCCTACTCTCGAGGGGGAGGGGCCGCACCGCCAATTGTGGCCGGAGCGGCCGAGGGTGCCCATGGGCCGGCGACGCGCACGGCTTCCGCGTCGCCGGGCCAGGGTGGCACGGTTGCGATCAGAAAGGTGAGCGGAGCCTCGCCCAGTGCACGAAACTGGAAGCAGGTGCCGACCGGGATCGTAAGGCTGCTTCCTGGCCCAACCCGCAAGGTCTCGTCCGCCGCGGCGTGGCGACGCCAAACTTCGCCGTCCCCGGTGAGGAAGAACCAGATCTCCTCCACCGTGCGATGGCGCACGGCAACGGTCGTAGCGCCCGCCGGCAACGTGCAATGCACGACGCTCGCGCGCGCGGTCGCCTGCACGAAGCGGATCTCGGAGCCGTCCGGCGCGATCGCGTCCGGCGATGGCGCCAGAGTTGCGCTCATCAATCGAACAGCGAACTCACCGAGCTTTCCTCGCTGATCCGCCGCATGGCCTCGGCGAGCAGCGGCGCGATGGTCGCCTGGCGGATGTTGTGCGCGAGCCGCACCGCTTCGGTCGCGAGAATGCTGTCAGTCACCGTCATCATCTCGATCGGACTCGACGCGATGCGGGCGACCGCGCCGCCCGAGAGCACGCCGTGGGTGACGTAAACGCTTGCCGCACGCGCGCCGCCGTCGATCAGCGCGGAGGCCGCGTTGCACAAGGTTCCGCCGCTGTCGATGATGTCGTCGACCAGAATGCAGTCCCGCCCGCGCACGTCGCCGATCACGTTCATCACTTCGGAAACGCCCGCGCGCTCGCGCCGCTTGTCGATGATCGCGAGATCGCAGTTGAGCCGCGCCGCGATCTGGCGCGCGCGCAAGACGCCCCCCACGTCCGGCGAGACCACGATAAGGTCGCGTCCCTTGTTGCGGTCCCGGATCTGCTGGCTGAACAGCGGGGCGGCGTAGAGATTGTCCACCGGAATGTCGAAGAAGCCCTGGATCTGCGCCGCGTGCAGATCCATCGTCAGGACCCGGTTGGCGCCGGCCTGCGTGATCAGGTTGGCCACCAGCTTGGCGCTGATCGGGGTGCGCGAGCCGGTCTTCCGATCCTGTCGCGCGTAGCCGAAATACGGGATCACCGCGGTCGCGCGTCGGGCCGACGCCCTGCGCAGGGCGTCCAGCGTGATGAGCAGTTCCATGAGGTTGTCGTTCGCCGGATAGGACGTGGACTGGATCACGAACACGTCCTCGCCGCGGACGTTCTCGTGGATCTCCACGAAAATCTCCATATCGGCGAAGCGACGGACGGAAGCGCGGGTGAGGGGGAGATTGAGCTTGGCGGCGACGGCTTCGGCGAGGGGACGGTTGCTGTTGCAGGCGACGATCTTCATCAACGGGCTCCCGAAGCCGCGCGCCTTCTAGCAATCACCCCATGACATGTCCATGAACGAACCTGCGCCGGATCATCGCCGCCCGGTCTGGGTCAAAAGCGCGTCGCGAATGCCACCGGATGCTTCGTCCGCGACCACGACGGCCACATCGCCCCAGTAATGATCGAGCGAGCCGGAGGGCACCTCGTTGAGCTGAACGACGCGCCCGCGCTCGTCGCCGTTCGGGGCCTTGAGCACCCACTGGATCTCGACCCGCTGCTGTCCTCCCCCCTCCGGCACCATCCGCACGTGCCCTTCGACGAGGAAATCGGCACCATTAGGCGTGTCCTGGACCAGCGAGCCGAGTTTGCTGAGCTTGTCGCGCATTTGCCGGGTGAGCTGCTGGTTGCCGTCGCCGGGCGCCCCTTCCACGTCGGCCACGTCGACCTTCGCCGGCCGATTGAGCAGGCTATTGGGATCGCTGCGCTGGCGCGCGGCCTCGATCCGGGTGAGCAGGGCGGCGATGCCCGGGGCGGCGTCGACCGCGGCCTGGCGAAACGTCGCGGGCTCCCCCGCCGCCCAGGCGGCGAGCGGCACCGGCTTGCCCTCCGCGTTTCCTCGGCTCTCGCCCTTGGGGTTTTCGACCGTATAGACCGGAACCACCGCGTTCATTCGCCGATCCGCAGTCACGATCAGTCGCCAGTCTCCGGCGCGAGGCGTGGCTGCTACCGCCGGCACCTCCTGCGCTTGCAGGCTTTCGGCGACGGAGGCGGCGAGCTCCCGGCCGGCGGCGTCGGGCAGCAACGCGTTGTCCGGCGCCGGAACGGCGAGCCGCGCCGGCGGCGGCTGAGCGAGCCGCATGGCGGTCGCCCCCGGTGCGCCCTGGAACGGCCTCGGCAAATTGCCGCAGCCGGCCAGCAGAAGCAGCAGCACCGCCGTGCCCAGCCCGCCGCGAAAACGTCTGCGAGGGTCAGAGCACACAGCACACCAGTAGTGTGAGCAGAGCGAGAACAACGAACTGCACGAGATACGGCATCAGGCGGGCAGGGCGATGATGGAGATCTGGTGACCGATCGGGCCACCGCCCGCGAGGGTGCGGCGGCGATGACTGAAGAACCGCTCCTCGTCGCCCAGCGTGTCGAGGCCGAGCGCGTCCACTTGCCCCACTCCGCAGGCGTCGAGCCGCGCTGCGCAGTAGCCCCCAAGGTCGAACTGCCACCGTCCGGACTGCCGGCCGGGTGCGAGGAAGCGCTCGCCACCGGGCTCGCGGGCAAGCACCGCGTCGCGCAGGTCGGCGGCGACCTCGTACGAGGCCTGTCCGATGCAGGGCCCGATGGCCGCCGCGATCCGCGCACGCGAAGCGCCGGCAGCGATCATTGCCTCCACCGTGGCCTCCAGCACGCCCTCCACGGCGCCCCGCCAGCCCGCGTGCGCGGCGCCGATGACCCCGGCCTCGGAGTCGACGAACAGCACGGGCGCGCAATCGGCGGTGACGATGCCAAGCGCGATGCCGGGCCGGTTCGAGACGAGGGCGTCGGCACGCGGCCCCTCGCCCGGCAGCCAAGGCTCCGCCACCCGCACGACGGCGGCGCCGTGCACCTGATGCACCCCGACGAGCCGTGCGGGATCGGCTCCGATCGCCTGCGCGGCCCTGGCGCGATTGTCGCGCACCGCGTCCGGCGCGTCCTGGCCAGAGGGGCTGCAGTTGAGGCTCGCGTAGGGGCCGGTCGATACGCCGCCGCGGCGGGTGAAAAACCCATGCGACGCGGCCAGCAAAGGCGAGACCAGCGCTTCGGGCAAGCGACCGGGCAGGGGATGGGTCAGGGCTCGAATCCGGGTGGGGGCGGGAGGTCAGGGTGGCAAAGCGCCAAGGCCTTGAACAGCCGTCCCATCCGATTGGGCTCGGCGAGCCGGCGGGCTGCGTCCAGGAGAGCGGCGGCGCGCGCGGGCGGTTGACCACGCGCCAGACGGTCGGTGCGCTGAAACAGGCCGAGCTCGGCGAGGAACAACCCCTGCGGCACCGGGCCGTGGACGGCGCAGCCGGCGCGCCGCGCGGCGCCGGCGAATGCAGAAAAATCCACGTGTGCCGTGAGATCTGCCTCGCCCGGCACCGTCAGAGGGTCGGCCGGCCGGCCGCGCCGCAGCGCCTGGAGGCTGTCGCCCGCCATGCTCTCGGTGGGGCCGTAATCGAGGAAAAGCGCCGCCCCACCCATCGCCGCGAGTTGATGGCCAAGCTGGGCGCCAACCGCGAGTGCTGGTTCGCACACCTCGCGAACACAGCCTTCCTCCCATTGGTGATCCGCCTCGCGGCCCAGCCCTGCGACGACGGGGGATGCGGGCCGCTCCGTCCACGCGCCCTCGGAAACGAAGCGCTCGGCCCAGCCGACGCCCCGGCGCACGAACTGACGGACGGGCAGGGCGTCCAAGAACTCGTTAGCGAGCAGCAACAACGGCCCGGGCGGCAGATCATCGAGCGCATCGTGCCATGTGGCGCCGCCGAGCCGCTTGGCCTGCAGCGTCCTCAGACGCGGCGAGGTGTCTATCAAATGCAAGCGCAAGGCGGCGGCGAGACGCGGCGCGGCTTGCCGGATCGCACGCAGGGCGTCGGCCATCAGCGTGCCCCGGCCTGGCCCGGCCTCGGCGAGCAGCACCGGGTCTGGCCGGCCCATGCTCTCCCACACGACGGCGGTCCACAGTCCGAGCAACTCGCCGAACACCTGGCTGATCTCAGGGGCGGTGGTGAAGTCGGCGTACGGGTCCCGTTCGGCGTAGTAGGCGGCGTTGGCCCGCGCCATGAACCGGTCGAGCCGCTCCATTATGCCGAGCCCGGGTACGCCGTGCCCGGAGACGCCGTGCCCGGAGATGCCGCGACCGGGCGAGCCCGCGCCATCAGCCAGATGCCGGCGAGCAGCATGGGGAGCGACAGGAGCTGCCCCATGGTCGCCCCGGCATACAGGAAGCCCAGGAACGGGTCCGGCTGGCGGAAGAACTCGCCGATGATGCGCGCCACGGCGTAGCCGGCCAGGAACGCGCCGGTGAGAAAGCCGAAGCGCGCGCGGAGGCGCTCCCGAGCCGCAAGTGCGTAGAGCACGACGAACAGGACCAAGCCCTCGAGCAGCGCCTGATAGATCTGGCTCGGATGGCGCGGAACCGGGCCGCCCGCCGGGAAGATCATGGCCCAGGGCAGCCAGGCAGGCGCCGGCCGGCCCCAGAGCTCGCCATTGATGAAGTTGGCAAGGCGCCCGAGCCCCAGCCCGATCGGCGCGCACACCGCGAGCCGATCGGCAAAGCCGAGCACGCTGAGCCGGTTGCGTCGGCAGAACAACACGACCGCGATCGCGGTGCCGAGCATTCCGCCGTGAAAGCTCATCCCGCCCTGCCAGACCTGCAGGATGCGCCATGGCGCGGCGGCGAACTGCACAGGCTGGTAGAACAGGACATAGCCGAGGCGGCCGCCGAGCACGATGCCGAGGGTCGCCCAGGTCACAAAGTCGTCGACCTGCAGCAGAGTGGCGACGGTGGGCGTTGCCTGGGCAAGACGGCGCAGTAGCCGCCACCCGGCGATGATTTCCCCGATATACGCGAGCGCATACCATCGTATGGCGAACGGTCCGAGCTGCACCAGCACCGGGTCGAACTGCGGGAACAGCAGGGCGGGGATCACAGGTACGGGTCCGCCACTGCCAGGTGCTCTTGCACGTAGCGGCGCACGCCTTCTTCTAGGGGAGTGAACTGCCCCGGATAGCCGGCTTCCCGCAGCCGCTCCATTCGCGCCTCGGTAAAGGACTGGTATTGGCCGCGGAGCGCCGACGGCAGATCGATGAACCGCACCTGCCGCGCGATACCCGCCGCGTCGCAGACCGCGTGAGCGAGATCGAGATAGGTGCGCGCAAGCCCGGTGCCGACGTTGAAGAGACCATTCACCTTTGGCGTGTCGAGCAGCCAGAGCAGGACGTCCACGACATCCCCCACCCAGATGAAATCGCGCCGCTGCTCGCCGTCCGCGATGTCCGCGCGGTCGGACCGGAACAGGGTAGCCGGCCCGCCCGCGCGCACCTCGTCGTATTTCACCTTCACCACCGAGATCATCGGCCCCTTGTGATATTCGTTTGGCCCGAAGACGTTGAAGAACTTGAGGCCAACCCATTGCGGCGGCGACGGCTCGCCTCCTGCGACCATCCTTGCCACCCGGCGATCGAAGGCGTGCTTGGTCCAGCCGTACAGGTTGAGCGGGCGCAGCCGGTCAATGCCGTCGAGGCCGTCCTCGAAGCCGGCGGAGCCGTCGCCGTAGGTGGCCGCCGACGAGGCGTAGATCAGCCGCACCTGACGCGCGGCGCACCAGCGCCACAGGCGGAGCGGCAGCTCGACATTGGTTGCCCACGCGAGGTCGGCATCGGTTGCGGTCGTCTCGGACACCGCCCCGAGATGGACCACAGCCTCGATCGGCGGATGCGCGGCCAGGAATGCGTCCAGCTGTTCGGGGGGTAAAAGCCGGGCGGGTGGCTGGCGTGCCAGGTTGCGCCATTTCCCTTCGCTCCCCAGGCGATCCACCACCGCGACCTCCAAGCCACGGCGAAACAAGGCGGCCTGGAGCACGGACCCGATGAAACCGGCGCCTCCGGTGACCATAATCATAGCTCGACGTTATACGGATAGCGTCCGCGCCGAGAAAGCGCGGGCCACGCTGATCGGAGTGCAACATGAGTGGCCGCCCGCGTTTCTTTGACGACCTCGCTGGCGTGGCCGGCGGTGCGATGTCGGCGTTCGCCGGGGTGCGCGACGAGGCGGAAGCGCTGCTGCGCTCCCGCCTGGACGAGGCAATCCGGAAAGTCGACCTCGTGCGCCGCTCCGATCTCGACGCCGTCCAGGAGCTAGCAGCGAACGCCAGGGCCGGGCAGGAGGCGGCGGAGGCGCGGGTTGCGGCCCTCGAAACCCAACTCGCGGCACTGGAGGCGCGTGTCGCGGCTGCCGGACCATCTCCTGCTGCAGCCGTGCCACCACCCGGCCCCGTCCAGCCGCCCGACGCCCCCTTGCAAGGCACGGCCTGAACGCGTTTGATGCCGCGGTGCATCAAACAAGGAGGTTGTTCGCGTTCGCGCCCCTTGCGGCGCGGCAAGTCGGATCGTTAGGCTTGAACCCGCACCAGCACGGGGGCGACCTCATCAACGCTTGCTCCATGCTGGAGCCGCTCGGCCTTCCTCAAGACGGGAGACCCCGTATGTCAGCGCTCGCGACCACCTTTTCGCAACGCGCCACCAACCCCCTCGACATCGTGGAGCAGATCGTCACCGCGAATGATTGGGCGTTCGACCGGCGGAACGAGGCCGAGATGGCCGCCGAGGCTCCGGGTAAATGGTGCGATTACGGCCTGTATTTTAGCTGGTCCACCGAGATCAGCGCCATGCACTTCACCTGCACGTTCGACCTCAAGGTGCCGGAGAAACGTCGCGTCGCGCTGTACGAGTTGCTGGCTTTGGCCAATGAGCGGCTCTGGATCGGCCATTTCGGCATGGACCGCGAGGACGGGATGCCGGTGTTCCGTCATGCCGTGCTGTTACGCGGGGCGCCCGGCGCCTCGGCCGAAAGTCTCGAGGACATGGTCGACATCGCCATGACCGAGTGCGAGCGCTTCTTCCCCGCCTTTCAGTTCGTGCTCTGGGGCGGCAAGACGCCCGCCGACGCCCTCCAGGCGGCCATGCTGGAGTGCATGGGCGAGGCGTGACGTCCCCGCTCCCAGGACCGATCCCGCCCATTCTGCTGGTCGGTTGCGGCCGCATGGGGGGAGCGATGCTGGCTGGTTGGCGAGAGCGCGGGCTCGCCCCGTCCGTCGTGGTTGAGCCGGTGCCGAGCGCGGGTTCGCTGGCCGGCCCCGATCTGACGGTGGTGCCGTCTGCCGAGGCTATTCCTCCGGGCTTCGCGCCAGCGGCCGTGATCCTCGCGATCAAGCCGCAGAGCGCCACGGCCGCCTTGCCCGCTTATCGCCGGTTCACGTCCGGTGCGGTGTTTCTCTCGATCATGGCCGGGCGGACCATCGCTGGAATAGGTGGGCTGCTCGGGCCTGAGGCCGCCATCGTTCGCGCGATGCCGAATACCCCGGCCGCCATCCGGCAAGGTGTCACCGTCGCCTGCCCGGGCGCGGGCGTCAGCGCGGCGGCGCGCGCGTTGTGTGGCCGGCTGCTCGAGGCGATCGGCAGCGTGGCGTGGGTCGAGGACGAGGCGCTGCTCGACCCGGTGACGGCCGTCTCAGGCAGCGGCCCGGCCTACGTGTTTCTGTTGGCGGAGTTGATGGAGCGGGCGGGAACGGAGCAGGGCCTCCCGCCGGCGCTGGCGCGGCTGCTGGCCAGGCAAACTGTGGCAGGGTCGGGCGCGTTGCTCTCGGCGAGCGCGGAGGAAAGCGCGGCTCTCCGTGCCGCCGTGACCAGCCCCGGCGGGACCACCGAGCGGGCATTGGCCGTGCTCATGGAACCGGGCGCCTGGCCATCTTCAGTGAGTGCCGCGATCTGCGCGGCGGCCGCCCGCTCGCGCGAACTGGCGGGCTGACATCCGAGGGAGTCGGCATATCTGCCCGTCATGAGCGATGCGATCATGGACGACGAGGCGTTCGACAAGGCCCTGATCGGCGCTGCATTCACGATTGCGGGCCAGACTGGCTGGGGTCGCGTCAGCGTGGCCGAGGCGGCGTCCGACGCCGGGCTGCCGCTTGCTCGCGCCCGCGCGCGCTTTCCGAGCCGGGTTGCCGTCCTGCTCCGATTGGGCTTGCTGGCTGATCAGGCGGCTCTGGCCGACGTCCAGGCGGACGGCGAAGCGCGCGACCGCCTGTTCGACATGCTGATGCGCCGCTTCGACGCGCTGCAGGCTCATCGTGAGGGTGTTCTCGCGCTGCTGCGCTATCTCCCGACCGACCCGCCGCTCGCGCTCCTGCTGACGCAGGCGACGCAGCGGAGCATGCGGTGGATGCTCGAGGGTGCAGGCATCAACGCACGCGGCTTCCGGGGCGAGTTGGCGACCAAGGCGCTGCTGGCGGTCTGGCTGTGGGCCGTCCGCGCCTGGCAGTCAGATGAAAGCCTCGAACTGACAGCGACCATGGCGGCGCTCGACAAAGCGCTGTCTCGGGCGGCCCAGGCGGCCGACTGGCTCGAAGGGCGGTCGCGCCGGTCGCCCGACACTGCGCCCGAAGCCGCGCCGCCGACCGAGCCCGATCTGCCGGAAGCGCCGCTGCCCGGCGATCCCGGTCTGCCTCCCGCATCGTCGGATGTGCCGCCCGAGGCACCCCCATCGCCTCCGCCCGCGTTGTAGGTTAGAACGCCACCCGCTGAGAGCCCCGAGCTAAAAAATGGAGGTGAACGTGGCTGCTGATACGGACGACAAGTCGAACCCCGCGATGCCGGACTTTGCGGGCATGTTGTCGCGCATGCAGCTGCCCGGAATGCCGGACATGGATTCCGTGTTGGCGGCGCACCGCAAGAACCTTGAGACCCTGACGGCCGCGAACCGGATCGCACTCGAGGGCGCGCAGGCGGTCGCGCGCCGGAACATGGAAATCATGCAGCAGACCATGTCGGAGCTGTCTGAAACGGTTCGCGCGATGTCGACCACGGAAGCGCCTCAGGCCCGCGCCGCCAAGCAGGCGGAGTTGCTGAAAGTCGCCTACGAGCGCGCAGTCTCCAACCTCAAGGAGATCAGCGATCTCATCCAGAAGTCGAACACGGAAGCGATGGGCGTGATCAACAATCGCTTCACCGAGGCGATGGATGAGGTCAAGACGCTGGTCGCCAAAAGGCCCGAGTAGCAAACTCGCCCGTACTCCACGTCGTGCCCGGGATTTTCCCGGGCACTCGTGGCGTTTGGCGGCTCAGGCTATCGCATCTGGCTTCCTGAATTACCGGTCGTCGACGAGCCGCCCGCCGCGGCCGAACCGCTCGTAGCCCCATTGCGCTGGCGAGTACCGTTCGTCGTACCGACGGTGCTGCCGGGAGATTGGGTAATCCGGCTATTGTTGGCTACGCCGGAAGGAACGCCTGCGCCCGCTCCGCCGCCCGCCCCTCCGCCTGCACCGGCGCCGCCTCCCGCACCACCGCCAGCTCCGCCGGCGCCACCGCCCGCTCCTCCACCGGATTGAGCAATGGCCGGGCCCGAAAGAGCCAGAGCCGCTGCGAAGGACAATATAAGCAACTTTTTCATTCTCTTGCCTCCTAGACGCCCAGCGACCTGGGCTGAGCCCCTTGGTAAGTCTGACCGCTACTGCTGGTTTCCCGGCAAACGGCAAAGTGTCCGCAACCCATGGGGCGCGCCTACGAGCCGCTCAGCGAGCGCGGCGCTTGGCGCGATGCGCGACGTCATCGTGGCTGGCCTTCGCCGACGCACGCCGAAATCGCCCTGGCGGCATCCCGAAACGGGCATGGAAAGCGCGCGTGAATTCGGACAGGTCGCCGAAACCGGCCTCGAGGGCGAGGTCGAGAATGGAAGAGCGCCGATGCTCCGAAAGGGATGCCGCCGCGGCGTCCAGGCGGAGGTTCAGGATGTATCGGTAAGGCGACACCCCAACCACGCGGCGGAACACGGCGGCGAAGCGCCTACGACCCAACCCCGCTTCGCGAGCGAGCCCCTCGATCGTCAGGCGTTCGGCATATCCCTGCATTATGCTGTGGACGGAGTTCGCGATGCATCGCTCCTCGCGCGCGCTCGGGGAAGCTTCGGGCCGGTCCTGCTCGGTTCCTAGCGCTGTCGCGAGCACGTCCAGGGCAACCTGTTCCGCATGGAAAACGGCCGGAGCCTTGGCCAGAGCCCGCGCCTGCACCACGATCGGGAGCAAATGCGCCAGCGGCGGAAGACTTGCTTGCTTGAAATGCGCGCGAGTCTGGCGTCCGAACCAGCCGGCCGTTTCCTCGACCAAGTAGGGCGCGAAATGGAACGCCACGCATCGGTCGCCTGCGCCGTGCTCATGCCCGCACTCGAAGCATGTTCCGCCGCTTCCAAGCAGCAACGAGCCCGGAACCATGACCGCGCGGCCCTGAACCGAACGGTAAGCGAACATCCCTTCAAGCACGGCGGCCACGCAAAGCCAGTCATGCCGCTCCTCGAACGCCCGAGTCGCCGGATCTGAACGGCACGTTAATTCCGTTGCCCGCCAGCCGTCGCCTTGGCCGAGCATGCGCGACGACAAAAGCGGGGACGGAAGCTCTTCGTGGGCCACGTGTGCAACCTAGCCGTTTTCCCCAAGTCGCGCTGCCCGAGCCGCGTCATGATCGCCGGGTTACACATGGAGGAAGCCGTGACCTCGATCATCAAGGACGTGTCGCTGGACGTGGCGCCCGAGACCGCCTGGGCGGCGCTGCGCGATCCCGGTACTGCGCACAAAGCCTTTCCCGGCGTGCTGACTGCTTGTCGGCTGGACGGCGACGTTCGCACCGTGACGTTTGCCGGCGGCCTGGTCGTGCGCGAGCTGATCGTCGATGTCGACGACGCGCGCCGTCGTATCGCTTATGCGGCAATCGAGGGACGTTTCCGGCATCACCACGCATCGATGCAGGTCGTTGCGCGGGGCGACAGCCGCAGCTCCCTGGTTTGGGTCAGCGACTTTCTCCCGAACGAGCACGAGGCGCTGGTGCGCGGCTTGGTGGAGCAGGGTTCGGAAGCGTTCCGCCGCACGCTGGAGGCGAACCGGTGAGCGGTGCTGTCGAGCGCGAAGGCGGTTGCGCATGCGGCCGGGTGAGCTACCGGCTGGCCGCGCCACCCTTGTTCGTCAACTGCTGCCATTGTCGTAGTTGCCAGCGCCAGACCGGTAGCGCGTTCGTCATGAACGCCATCGTTGAGGCGAGTGCCGTTTCGACGCTGGCGGGCGCGCTCGCGCCTCCTACGCGGGTTCCGACCGACAGCGGCCGGCCGCACGACATTTATCGCTGCCCCGATTGCGCGACGGCCCTCTGGAGCGACTACGGAGGCCGGCGCAGGCTATTCTTTGTGCGCGTGGGCACGCTCGACCAGCCGGATGCGCTTGTGCCCGATGCTCACATCTACGTCCGCTCCAAGCTGCCTTGGATCACGCTGCCGGATATGGTGCCGCGCTTCGACGGCTACTACGACCCGGCCGCTGTTTGGCCTGCAAGCAGCTTGGCGCGCCGCCGCGCGATACTCGGGGGCTGAAACAAGCGTGGGCTACAAGGTGTCCGGTGGAGCACCGCGTTCCACCGCGTCGCGCAGCAACGCGAGCGAGCGATACACGCCATGCACCATCTTGCTGTACGGCAGCAGCGCGAACAGCGCCAACACGAAGCCGAGATGCACCGCGAGCGCCACTCCCATTGCTCCGGTGCCACGCAGCAGCAGCAAGGTGAGGCCGGTGAGCGCGGTGAGTGCCAGGAGCATGAGAAGCGCGACGTCGGCGCCGAGCAGGCGACGGGCGGCCGGTGCAGGATCGCCGGTGAGCTTCATCGCGAACAGCCCGACGGTGCCGACGATCAGCATAATCCCGCCCACCGTGCCGAGCAGCACCGGCGCGCTATCAAGCCGGTACGGCGCAGCCCAACCAAGGACCGTGCCGTACACGAACGCCGTGGACGTGGCGGCGAAGCAGAGCAGGAAGCCGTAGAACATCGCGTGGTGCAGCCTACGGCGCGTCATGGAGAAGCGTTCGTCCCGGTCGTTGCAACCGTGACCGCCGCCACCAAGATTGCGCAAGCTCAGCACGTCGTGCATCGCGCGCAAAACAGCGCGGCCCCCCGGACGGACGCTCGGGCCGGCGGCATCGTGCCAGAACGCCCGGCCACCCATGAACAGGGCGAGCAGCGCCCACCCGAAGGTCGCGATCCCCGCTACCTGCATGATCCAAAGCGGGATCACGTCGTAGAACGCACCGGGCCGCACTGGATGCGCGCCGTACAGTGTGGCGGGCGCTTGCAGAGCCGTGACCCCGGCCAGTACCAGCGCGATCGCGAGCGCGGTAACCAGCGACACCACCACGCCGTTGCGCTCGAAGGCGCGGGCAAGCGGCGGCGGCCAAGCATAGGTCCCATAGCTTTCGGCCCGCAGCAGCGAGAAGGCGCGCGGCACGTTGACGCCGAACTCGTGCGGCGGCGCGTATTGGCAGGCGTAGAAGCAGCCCATGCAGTTGTGGCAAAGGTTGGCGAGATAGCGGAGATCGCCGGCCGAGAACTCGCGCCGGAGCTCCATGGCCGGAAACACGGCGCAGAAGCCTTCGCAATAGCGGCAGCCGTTGCAGATCTCCATGTAGCGCCGCGCATCGCTCAGCGTCTCAGTTTCGCGCACGGCGTGCTGCCTCCTCCCCCGCGATGCGGCCGAACACGGTGCCGATCGTCATGCCGAATCCCGCCAGATAACCGCGTCCCAAAATGTTGCCGGCCATGATCTCGCCCGAGGCAAACAGGTTGCCGGCCGGCCTGCCGCCATCCATCAGCACCTCTGCCCGCTCGTTCACGCGGACGCCGAGATAAGTGAAGGTAATGCCCGGGCGCAGCGGGTAGCCGTGGAACGGCGGCGTGTCGATGGGGCGCGCCCAGTTGGTTTTGGGCGGGGAGAGCCCGAGGGTTCCGCAGCCGTCGAGCTTCGTTCCGTCGAACCGGCCGTGGCCCGTTGCGGCATTGTACTCGGCGACCGTCCGCCCGACCGTGGCGGGATCAAGGCCAAGGGCAGCGGCGACGCCCTCGACGGTGTCGGCGGTGATCGCCGGGTAAATCGACGGCATGAACAGCCGCACGGACTTCGCATCGAAGATCGAGTAGGCGATCTGCCCCGGTTGCTGCGCAATCAGGCGGCCCCAGATCGCATAGCGCTTCGGCCAGACATCCTCGCCCTCGTCGTAGAACCGTTCGCCGTC
Source organism: uncultured Alphaproteobacteria bacterium (assembly GCA_963757115.1). Lineage (GTDB taxonomy): Bacteria > Pseudomonadota > Alphaproteobacteria > Acetobacterales > Acetobacteraceae > CAVWQV01. The sequence continues at coordinate 272,718 of CAVWQV010000008.1, forward strand.
GCGGTTGACCACAATGCTGAACGGCACACTGTCGAGCCGGGTCGCAATGCCGCCGTCGAACTTCGGCGCGCGGGCGTCAAGTGCCACCGCATGGCACTGAGTCGGATCGCCGACCGACGCGACGCCCTGGTCGAGCAGGTTCTTCAAGATGCGTCCGCGATTATAGGGCGTGCCGCGGATGACGAAGTTGTCGACCGCCTCGCCCCAGTACTCGCGCATCCATTGAAGATTGCCCTGGAACCCGCCCGAACTTGCCACGACGCAGCGCGCCCGGACGGTCTCGGGGTAGCCATTCTTGATCAGCGACGCCGCGCGCACGGTGCCGTCCTCGAGCTGCAGCGCGGTCACTTCGGTGTCGTACAGGATGTCGACCCCGAGCCGTTCCGCGGTGAGATAGTAGGCGTTCACCAACGCCTTGCCGCCGCCAAGAAAGAAGGCGTTGGTGCGCGACAGATTGAGCGTTCCGGTAAGCGAAGGTTGGAACCGCACCCCGGCGCTGCTGCATGAACGCGAACACGCCGGAAGACGCGCGGATCGTCATACGGGCGAGCTGCTCATCGGTGTTGCCGCCGGTAACGCGCAGCAGGTCGTCCCAATACTCCTCCTCATGATAGGAGTCGGTCAGCACGTCCGTCGGTCGTTCGTGCATGGCGCGGAGATTGCGCGTGTGGCGGCTGTTGCCGCCGCGAAAGGCGCGCGGGGCGTGCTCGCACAGCAGCACCGAACAGCCCGCTTCCCGCGCGGTGATCGCCGCGCAAAGTGCCGCGTTGCCGCCGCCGGCCACGAGCACGTCGTATAACCGCGTCAGGTCGGCCATATGCTGCGTATATCGGGGCGGGCGGTCCGCGCACAACGGACGGCGCCGGGCGGCAGCTGGCGCGGCCGGCGGGCGAGGATGGGTGCCTCCACCCAACGCCACGAGGCCCAGGACAGCGCCCAGATCAGCAGCAGCGAGGCCGCCATCGCAAGCCAGACCGGCGCCCGCCATTGCGCGCGGTAGTAGCCCGCGAACTCCAGGATCGAGAGATGGATCAGGTAGATGGAATAGGATTGCGTGCTGATCGCGAGGACGACGGCGGCGGGGAGGCGTGGCAGGCGCCGCAGCGCGGCCGCTGCCGGCAAGCACAGCGCGAAGCCCACAGAAGCAAAATCGAACAGGAACGTGCGGCGCACATGCGGGTCGAGCGGCAGGTTGCGGTCGAGCCAGCCGGACCAGATGCTCGCGATCAGCCCGATCCCGACTGCGAGCGCCGTGATCGGGTGACGGAACAACGGGCTGCCACGCGCTTCCATCCACGCCGCGACCACGCCGAAGGCGATCGCGTCCAGGCGTAGCACCGCGACCTTGGCCAGCACCTCCCCGAAATCGACGCTGTCCGGCACGTTCCAGCGGAGTACCGCCGGGGCCACGAGAAACACCGCGCACACCAGGAAAAACCCGCTGCGGCGACCGAACAACGCCACTGCGCCGAACAGCGCCGCCGAGAAGCCGAGATAGAACCACTCCTCCACGGTCAGCGACCAGGACACGCCGAACCACCCGTCCGGCATCGGCCACAGCAAGTTTTGCGTCAGGGTCGCGTAGCGCAGCACATGGTCCCACACGAGCGACGAATGGGCCGGCTCCCAGAAGCGCGGCGGCCAGAACGCTGCCAGGAAGGCGAGCCAGGTCCAGTACGCGGGAAGGGTGCGCATCCAGCGGCGCATCATGAACACGAGCCAGGCCCGCGATGTCGGCTTGACGGCGATGCTGCGGATCAGCAGCCGTCCGATCAGGAACCCGCTGAGCACGAAGAACAGCTCGACGCCGAAGAAGCCGGAGATGCTGAGCCATGCGGGCGCTAGTCCGCCGAGCCAGGCTGCGAAGGTGTCGCTGCAATGGCTCAGCAGCACCCACAGGATGGCCACGGAGCGGACCGCATCGAGGCCGGCGCTGCGGGTGCCTGCTTCGGGGGAATCAGACCTCGACGACGACGTACTCGTCCTCGACCTTGACCGGGAAGGTTTCCGCCACAAACGGCCCCGCCACTACGGCCGTGCCGGGTTCGACGGCAACCGGATAGCTGCGGACGGCGATGCGGTCGGGCTCGCACCAGGACTGGCCGGTGCGGAGGTCGAACTCCCAGCCGTGCCAGGGGCAGCGCAGGATTTCGCCTGCGCGCGAGTAGCGATATGTCCCGGGTTCGCTCGACTGCACCAGGCCGCACAGCGCGCCATCCACCAGCGAACCGCCCTGGTGCGGGCAGCGGTTCAGCACGCCGTAGAAGTCGCCGCCGATGTTGAACACGGCGATCGGCCGACCCTTCACGGTCACCAGCTTCCGGCCGCCGGGCGGGATTTCCGCGACCGGCGCCACGACGTGCTTGCTCATTGGGCGGACGCTACAACCCAGTTCGGGGGCGCGGCAACATCACGCGCTCGCCGACGAGGTCGATCACCCGGTAGCATCGCCACCCATGCAGCACGCCACCGGCCTTGCCCACCCGTTCGCCCAGCCCCCTGCGCCCGGCAGCGCTGACCGAGGTCGCCGCCGGGCTTCGCTGGATGCGTCTGCCGCTGCCCTACCGGCTGGATCACGTGAACATATACCTCCTTGCCGACGACGGCGGCTGGGCCGTGCTGGACACCGGGCTCGGCACGGACGATTGCCGGGCGGGGTGGGAAGCGGCGCTCGCCGGACCGCTGGCCGGGGAGCGCCTGACCCGGATGATCGTGACGCATTACCACCCCGACCACGTCGGGCTGGCCGGATGGCTCGGCAAACGCTTCGGCCTGCCGTTGTCGATGCCCCGCCCGGAATACCTCTACAGCCTGGCCCTGCAGTATGCGCCCGGCGATCTCGGCGCCGACATGCACCGGCCCTTCTTCCGCCGGCACGGGCTTTCGGCGGAGGTGACCGAACTCGTGCTGAGCCGCGGCCACGAGTACCTCCATCGCACGACCGGCGTGCCGACCACCTACCATCGGCTGCAAAATGGTGACCTGCTCACCATCGGCGCGCGCCGCTTCCGCGTCATCACGGGCGGCGGCCACGCGCTCGAGCAGGCCATGCTCTATTGTCCCGAGGATCGGCTGTTCCTTGCCGCCGACCAGGTGATCGCGAAGATTTCGCCCAATGTCAGCGTGCACGCGATGGAGCCGGACCTCGACGCGCTCGGCATCTACCTGCGCTCCCTCCGGGGACTGCGCGAAACGGTGGCGGCCGACGTGCTGGTGCTGCCGGGCCACGGGCTGCCGTTCTACGGGCTGCATGCGCGCATCGACGCGCTGATCGCCCATCACGGGGAGCGCTGCGGGCTCATCGCCCGGGCGTGCCGCGACCGGGCGCTGTCGGTGGCCGAACTGCTTCCCTTCGTGTTCGACCGCCCGCTCGACGAGCACCAGACCGGCTTTGCGTTCGGCGAGGTTCTCGCCCACGTCAACCACATGCTGGCGCGTGGCGAACTCGAAGGCGAAACGGATGACGACGGGACGTGCCGGTTCCGCGCCGCTGCGGTCACGGATCTTCGCGCTCCAGGTTTCTCGACTTCCGGATGACGACGCCCGGCGAACCGGATCCGGGAAGCGGCAGCGGCCCGTTGTAGCCGACCTCCGAGAATCCGGCCGCCGCTCTCAATCGGCCGGACAGGAGGTCCTCAAAAGCGCCCTCTTCCTCGTTCGCTGCCGGCCGGGTGGGGGCAAGGCCGACCGCGGTGAACAAGTCCCAGGGCGACGGACGGTTGGCCGGATCGGCGGACAGCGCCCGACGCAGCAGCCGATCGACCGATGGCGGGAGGTCGGCCGTGTCGAGCCGAAGCGCTCCCCCCGCCAGAACCGCTTCTCCCGCGTACCCCTGCCCACTCGCCGGGGCAGGGGGGTACCCGGTCCAGTAGGCGTGCACCAGCAAGCCGAGCGAGAAGAGGTCGGCGGCAAGCCCGGGCGGCGCCAGGGTCCGCCCAGGCAGGCGTCGCACATGGGCCAGCACCTCGGGAGCCATGTAGGTCTGGTCGAACTCCATGTCGTCGGGGTCGGGCGGTTCGCCGGCGAAATAGGCCCCGTCGAAGTCGATCAGCCGGACCGCGATCACGCCGTCCCGGTCCCGATCGACAAGGACGTTGCTCGGCTTGAGGTCGCCATGCACGATCCCTTGGGAGTGGAGCGCCATGACCGCCCGCGTGACGGCCCGGATCGCGGCGAGTCGCTCACGGGCCGGGAAGCGGGCGATCTCGGCCAGGGTCACCGACGCGGGCGCGATCCGTGGCGCCACGTGATAGGTACGCCAAGCCTTGTCGGAAGAACGCGACCGGCACGACAAGGGAGCTGGTTGCGTGGTCGGGGCTCTGCAAAGCGGCCAGCAAGCGCCGGTGCCGATCCTCGAAGGCCCGGCAACGCGCGAGCCGCGCCGTGTAGAGCGGGTCGGGCAGTGTGTCCGGGGGGCGTTTCGGCGACTGGAACTCCTTGATGAAGAACTCCCGCCCGTCGCTTTCGGCGAACGTCCAGCGGCAGTTGGCGCCGGCGACGAAGTCGCGCAGCAGCCGGTACGAGCCGAGCCGGCCTCCAGTGCGAAGGCTCACGACGAGAACGCCAGGTAACCGGGGCGATAGCGCTCCCAGGCTTCTGCGATCGGAGCGTCCAACAAGGCGCGCAGTTCCTCCCGGCGTCCGGCAAAGCTTAAGGCGGCCGCGGCGACCGAGGGCCAACCGGTGAACGTGGCTGCGAGCGAAACATCATCGTCCGCGAGGGGCGACAGCCGGGCGGCGAGCGCGGTGCTCCAATTCTCGCACGTGCCGGAACCGGCCAACGCGTCCAGCAAAACGAGCTCGAAATGCATGGGCGAGGGAAAGCAGCCGTAGCCTCCGTCGGTCGCAACGATCAGCAGCGCCGGACCGTTGATCCGAAGTGTCGTGACCCGAAGGCGGCCGGAGCCGTCGGCGCACAGCACGTTGGTCATTCGATCGTCCTCGCGCATGGCCTGCATGGGGTGAGTGCTCCCCGCGCTGTCGTCGCGGCTCAGTTGCTGCAAACCGGCCTCCGGCGTCAGCGCGTAGCACCGGCTGTCTCCGGCCCACATCGCCCGGGTTTGGACGTAGCCCCAACCCGGCTCGACCGACATCAAGGCGGCCGTGGTCGGATAGCTGCGCAGAAGTCGGCTGCGGACTGTGCCGGCCGCCGGTGGGGTAGCGGCATGTCGCAAGGCGAGCGCGTCGCCGATCGCGCCGGTGAGCACGTCGGGGGCATCGGCCATCCTCAGGCCGTCCGTCGCGAACCGCTTCACCGCCACGTCGTGCGCCAGACGCGCGGCGTAATAGGCCGAACTGCGCCGCCCATGCTCGCCGTTAACGAGGCGCGCGCCCGCACCCCCCAGACCATCGAATACTGCGATCAGCCCGGTGCCGTGGCGCACCATGGCGAGGGCCGGCGCGTCCTCGGCAACGTGCGGCCGGGGCAGGTCCAACGTGGCGAGGAGCATGGGTGCGAACATTCAGATGCTGTTGGCAATGACCTCGAGCACCTCGGAGTATTCGAGCTCGCCCAAGCCGTTGCCGGCGCGCGAGACGATGTGCACGACGTTTTCCCAGCAGTCTTGGATCTCCGTCCAGGGTGCGATGTCCGGCGCGTAGAGCAGGAGGCGCTTCGCCGAGCGATCCATCGCCCCGCCTTCCCAAAGGGCGCAGAGTTCCGCGAAGTTCTCCGGCATGCCTCCGGGAAAAGTGCGCTCGCGACGGCGCGCCGCTGCCTCCAGCGGATGCGCCGAGGCGTCCGTCCACAACACGACGATGTGCCGGCGCCGGTCTCCCGCCCGCACCCAGGGGGACCGCATCGCGATCGCCAGCGCCTCGAGGCCGCTTTCGGGCTCGTCGCCGCCGCCATGCGCCCGCACGGGTTCGAGGAACTCTGCGAACGCCGCCTCGTCCTCCGGCATCGAGAAGAAGCCCGACGTATCGAGCGCGTCCTCGCCATCCTCGAACAGGTCGCGGAATACGATGACGCGCGCTCGTAGGCGGTCGATGCGCTTCTGCTTCGCCCGCATCGCACCCATCACGTCGCCGTGGAAGCGGAGCGCGTTGCTTTTCACGAGCTGCAGCACCGGCGACATGCTGCCGGTCGCGTCCAGGCACAAGGCGAGATCGACCGCGTAGGTCAGGCCGGATGATTGAGCCTCGGACTGCATCGGGTGTTCGCCTTGGTCCGCGCGAGGACAGTGCCCTTCAATGCACGCGACGCGCGAAATTAGTCGATCGGCAAGGCTACCAACAAGGGAAATCAGGCCTGGGGCGAGAACCCCATGAGGCGCTCAAACCTCGGGCGGAACGCCGGCCAGACCTCCGGATTGAGGAGGCGGAGGGGGCGTTGTCCGTCCAGGATGTTGAGGATCTGTTCGGCGGCGATGGTCGCCATGTTGGCCCGCGCTTGCGCTGTGACGCCGGCGGTGTGGGGGCTCGCGATCACGTTGTCGAAGGCGAGCAGTGGGTGGTCATGCGGCGGCGGCTCTTTGTCCCAGACGTCCAGGCCGGCACCCGCGATCCGCCGCTCGCGGAGCGCTGCCGCCAGCGCCCGCTCGTCATGGATGCCGCCGCGCGCCGTGGTGACGAAGAAGGCGTGCGGCCGCATCAGCGCGAACTCGGCGGCGCCGATCATCCCGAGCGTTTCCTCCGTGCGTGGGCAGTTCACGGAGACGAAATCGGCCTCGGCGAGGAGCGTCGCGAGAGAAGTCGCCTCCGCTCCGCGCGCGGCCATAAGCTCGGGAGTGAGGTACGGGTCGTAGGCGAGTACCCGCATCCGGAACAAGCCGCGGCAGAGCTCTGCCAAGCGAGCCCCGACATTGCCGAGACCGACAATCCCCACGGTGCGGCCGAGCAGGTCGTTGCCCATGAACTCGTTGCGCGCGATGCCTGATGCTCGGCGCATCCGCCGGTCGGTTTCCACGATGCGCTTGGAGAGCGCCAGCATCATGGCCAACGCGTGCTCGGCCACCGCCTCCCGATTGCCGCCGGCCTGGTTAACGGCAAGCACTCCGGCCGCCGTGCAGGCGCGCACGTCGATGGTGTCGTAGCCCGCGCCATTGCTCGAGACCGCGAGGAGATTGGGCGCCCGGGCCAGCAGGGAGGCGTTCGCATAGTATCTAGGGTCTATCTCGTCGCGCGCCGCGCCGATCTGGTAGACGTGCGCGGCGGCGATGACGGGCCCGGCGATCGCGTCGGGGCTGTCGTTTGCGAGCCGTTCGAGCAGGATGTCGCTGCGCCGCGAAAGCATTTCCGTGAACGCCGGGCTTGCCAGATACTCGACATAGAAAACGCGCTTGAGATTGATTGGCATAAGGCTTCTCCCGGAGCGCTGTTCGCGAGCGCAGTTTTTTCATCTGCTCCGTGCGGCGGCAAGCCACGAGCGCATTGCGCATCGCGCGAAGGATCATCGATGAATTTCAGCTTTTGATGCGGATTTAACGAGAGGAGCGCCCCCGTTTGATGACCGCGTGCTCGCGATGGCTCACATTGCCGTGAGCGGCGGAGATTGCCGCAGGCCTTTTTGAGCTGAAGGTTGATTGTAATTTCGAAGTTCTGACGGAGGAAGGTGGATCCTTTGCACCTTCCTCCGTCACCCTCGCAATAGCAGCATCGCTTAGATCCACTTCATGGCGGGTGCTATCACCGCCGACCGTGCTTTGAGCTAAAGGAATCTAAGACTGCGGATTTGAGCACCGCATCATGAGGGAAGTTGGCGCGCGCGCGAAGAACTCGTCGCCACGTGCTCTGCACCCGGGCGCCGCACCGCCGATTTCGGCCGATCGCAACGGCGAGACCCTCTCTCGACCGACCTGGGCGGCGCTCTCGCGCCAAAACGGCGCGCGATGCGGATCGTGGGGGGCCGTCTTCGGTGGACGGCTGACCATCCGGCCTCCGCCGTCATTGCCGAGGGTTGCCCGGCAATCCATGCTGCGGCCATTGGCTGTTGTCGTCGATGCCAGAACCAACTGCGGGCCCCGGCGACCGGAGCATGATGGAGGGCGGGATGGCCGGTCTTTACTTCGAGGAGTTCACCGAAGGGCAGGTTTTCGAGCACGCCATGACGCGTACCGTCACCGAGATGGACAACGTGCTGTTCACGACCCTGACCATGAACCCGCAGCCGCTGCATCTCGACGCCGAGTTCGCCAAGACCACCGAATTCGGACGCCCGCTCGTGAACTCCATCTTCACTCTCGGCCTGATGATCGGCATCACAGTCGCTGAAACGACACTCGGCACGACTATCGGCAATCTCGGCATGACGGAGGTGGCGTTTCCGAAGCCGGTGTTTCACGGCGACACGCTTCGGGTGCGAAGCGTCGTCAAGAGCAAGCGTCAAAGCCGCTCGCGGCCTAACGCCGGCGTGGTCGAGTTCGAGCACCAGGCGTTCAATCAGCGCGGCGAAATGGTGGCACGCTGCCTCAGAGCAGCCTTCATGCGATCCCGGCCGGAGGCGGCCTGAGCGATGCGCTCGCTCCTGTTCGTCCCCGCCGACAGCGAACGCAAGCTCGCCCGCGGCGCGGGGGTCTGCCGCTTCGGGGCTGATCCTCGATCTCGAAGAACTCGGTGGCGCCGCAGGCCCGCCCGCAAGCCCGCGCTCTGGCCCTTGCCGCGCTCAGGGGCCGCGCTCGCCCGAGTTGTGGGTGCGGATCAATCCGATCGGTTCCGCCGACGCGCTGCTCGACCTCGCGGCCGTCATGCCCGGCCGTCCGTTCGGCATCCTGTTGCCGAAATCGACGCCGGCGGACCTGCGAAGGCTGGATGACTATCTCTCCGCTCTCGAAGCCGCCAACGGCGTCGCGCGGTTCGCGACCAAGGTGATGGCGATTGCGACGGAAACCGGTGCCGGCGTGTTCCAGCTAGGTGAATATGGCGGGATCACGCCGCGGCTCGCCGCGCTGACCTGGGGTGCGGAGGATTTGGCCGCGCTGCTCGGCGCCGCGAACCGCAGGCCGGATGGCTCGTACGACGACACGTTCAGACTGGTACGGGCGCTTTGCCTGATCGGCGCGCAAGCGGCGGGCGTCGAGGCAATCGATACGATCAACGCCGATTTCCGCAACGAGGAAGGCTTGCGCGGCGAATGCGACGCGGCGCGCCGGGCCGGTTTCACCGGCAAGTTGGCGATCCACCCCGACCAGATCGCGGCGATTAACGACGCTTTCACCCCGAAGCCGGACGAGTTGGATTGGGCCCGCGCTGTCGTCGCTGCTTTTGCGGCCCAACCGGATGCGGGGACCATCGGCCTTCATGGCCGGATGGTCGACCGGCCGCATCTGGTGCTCGCGGAACGGCTTCTCGCGCGCGCTCGCTGACGGTCCGCGCTGGCCTGCTCGGCGATCGGCGGCGTCACTCTTGCGGCTCGCCGTCCCGAAGTTGAACGGCAACTGCGGCTGTGCTTGGGACACGTAAAGCGGGAATGCAAGCGCCGTTTTTCTCCCTCAAAGCTGTTTTTGCGGTTGCGCAGGGCGAGCGTTCTCGGGTATCCCCCGCCCGCTGGTTGAACCCGTGCCGCGTCGCTCTCTCCTTTGAGGTTAGAAGATGTCTACGACTGTTACGATCATGGGTGCGGCAGGGGCAAATCCAGCCCGTTACATTAGATACGACACAAACCGCGCAGCTTGCGCAGCAGATCGCCAACGCGATCAACGCGGCCGCTGCGGCAAGCACACTCAATGCGGTGAACTTCCCCGGGCCCTTTGCGGTCGATGGAGACAGTAACGAGGCGGTTATTCCGTTCGACGCGCAGTCCGGCGCTTTCACCGCTCCCGACGGCTTCCAGTGGGTGGTCGATGCCGCGACGGTTCCGGTCACGGTCACGGCGGCGGCGAATCAGACGGTGCTCGGCGGCAATGGCGGCCTCGCCGTGCAAGCGGCCGGCAACGATGCCATCATCATCGGCGGCGGGAACAACAGTGTGAGCCTGGCTGGCGCCAGCAACACGGTCACTTTCGGGGACGGCAACAACACCGTCTTGGGCGGAACCGCCACCAGCAGCACGATCAACGGCGGCACCGGTAACATGACGATGTTCGGGAGCACCGGCGGCAGCACGGTGTTCCTCAGCAAGGGCTCGGACAACGTCTTCGCGGGCACCGGCAACGATACTATCGTGGCCGGCGGCGGCGCCGACACGGTGTTCGGCAGCGACGGTGCCCCGCTGGTGTTCGCCAACACGGGGCCGCTCACCTTCGTGGCCGGGCTTGGCGCGAGCACCGTGGTCGGCAGCGCGGCCTCCACGAGCCAGCAGCTGTTCGGCACCAACAACAGCAACGTCACCTTGACCGGCGAAGGGAGCACCCTCTATGTCGCGGGCACCGGCGACGAGACGTTCGACGCATCCTTGAACGGGGGCAGTCTCACGGCATACGGCGCCGCGGTGGGAGACTCGGTCACCATCACGGCCGGTCTCGGCGGAAACACGGTGGTCGGGAGCAGCGGTTCGGCCCTCGTCAACGACAGCCGTTCGTCGCTTCTGTTTGTCGGCGGCATCGGGACCAGCACCGTGGCCGGCACGGCGGGGGGCGCGGGCCCGACGTTGTTCGGCTCAGCCGGCACCATAATCAACTACATCGGCGACGATAACGCCGTCTTCTACGCGGGCGCCGGCAACGAAACGCTCGACGCCTCGGGGAGCGGCGGCCATCTCACGCTGTTTGGCGCGGGTTCAGGCAGCGGTGCCACGATCACGGGCGGCTCCGGCAGTGACACGATCGTGGGCAGCACCGGCACCACGGACATCACGGCCGGCTCTGGCGCCAACGTGTTCGCCTTCTTCAAAACCGCGGGCGGCGGTGTGGACATGATCCGCAACTTCAACGCGGACGACCGCGTGCTGCTGTCCGGCTACGGGGCCGACGGCATCGCATCTTCGGTGTCGGCCGGCGGCAACACGACCCTGACGTTGTCGGACAACACGACCATCACCTTCGCCGGCGTGACCGACCTCAACCCGAACCAGATCATCAAGACCTGAGACTGAGGGCTCAGCGCGCGGGCGGACCGTCCGCCGCCCGCGCCGTCCGGTGGTATTCGCGGTTCGGCATCATGTCCGTCCCGGACGCCATCCGGTTCGACAGGTTGAAGAACGCGGCGGTTTCCGACAGATCGAACATATCCTCGGCGCTCAGCCCCGCCTGCCGCAGCGCTTCGCGGTCGGCGTCGTCCACGAGCCACGGCGTCGCGGTTAGTTTCCAGGCGTAATCGAGCAGCGCCCTCTGGCGCCGGTCGAGGGGCGCTACCCGGTAGTTGAGCGCCATCATTTCGCCGAGCTCCGGATCGCCCGACAGGGCGCGCACCGCCGCGCCATGCGCAACGAGGCAATAGTAGCAGCGGTTGGCGGACGAGACGACCACCGCCACCATCTCGCGCTCGAGCTTCGACAGACCGGACGGCGACAGCATGATCTCGTTGTACATTGCCATGAAGTTGCGCAGCCGCTGCGGGCGGAGGCTGTAGGCCGCGTAGACGTTCGGAACGAAGCCGAGCTTTTCGACGCACTTGCGCCAGATCGCCTGGAGATCCTCGTCGAGCTCCGAAGGGTCCGGAATACCGAGCTTCGAGACGTGGTCGGGTTGCGGCACGGGCGCCTCCGTCGCTGGGCGGAAGAAGGGTGAGGCGGAATTAGTGGCGGCGCAACAACGCGGCCCCCAAGAACCGTGCGCCGCAAGAACTGACGCGGCCCGCGCGTGTTGCAGCCGCATGTCCCTGCTTTCCGCGCACGAAGTGCCTAGTCTCCTCCATCATTGGGGATACGGCCTTGTGGGCGTGGTGGTCGGGCTGGAGGCGACCGGGTTGCCGCTTCCCGGCGAGAGCATCGTCATCGCCGCCGCGATCTACGCGGCCACGACGCACGAACTCTCCATAGTCTGGGTGGTCGCGCGCGGCGGCGGCGGGCGCCATCCTCGGCGACAATCTGGGCTACCTGATCGGCCGCAGCATCGGGTTCCGCGTGCTCAAGCGATACGGCGGCTACGTGTTCCTGACCCCCGAGCGGCTCGAAGTCGGCCGCCGGCTGTTTCAGAAGCACGGCGGCAAAGTGGTGCTGTTCGGGCGGTTCATCGCCATTCTGCGGACCTTGGCGGCACTGCTCGCGGGCGCCAATCAGATGCATTGGCGGCATTTCCTGTTCTGGAACGCAGCCGGCGGCGTGCTTTGGTCCTCGGTCTATGGTTTCGGAGCGTATCTGCTGGGCAAGCAATTCGAGCGGCTGCAGGGTCCGCTCGGCATCGCGGCCGCGGTGGTTGCGTTGGCAGCCGTCGGCGGCGTCGTGCTCTACACCCGCCGCAAGGAGCGCGAACTCGCCGCCGCTAACGCAGCACCTCCTGGTTGACCACGTGCTCGCGGATCGGCGCCCCGTCGAACACGCTCAGGATGTTGCGGGCGGTGGTGGCCGACATGGCGGCCATCGCCTCGACAGTGACGCCGGCCATGTGCGGTGCGGCGATTACTTCCGGCAAAGCGAGCAGAGCGTTGGACACTGGCGTCGGCTCCATGTCGAACACATCGAGCCCGGCGCCCGCGAGCCGGCGTGACCGGAGCGCAGCTTCCAGCGCCGCCTCGTCGATGATGCCGCCGCGAGCAGTATTGACGAGAAACGCGGTCGGGCGCATTCGCGCGAGCCGGGCCGCATCGAACATTCCGACGGTTTCGGGCGATTTCGGGCAGTGGATCGTCACGAAGTCGGCGAGAGAGAGGGCCGCGTCTAGATCGGCTGCCCGCTCGTATCCGGCCGCGCGGATCGTGTCCGCCCCGACAAACGGGTCGTAGACCAGCACGCGGAGGTCGAGGGCGGCGAGCATGCGCGCCGCACGGGTGCCGATGCGCCCGAACCCGACGACAAGGGCGGTCTTGCCTGCGAGCTCGACCGGCATCGCGGCGTAGCGGTCCTGCCAACGGCCCTCGCGAACGATGGCGTGCATCGCCGCCCCGCGCTTAGCGAGCGCGAAAATGAACGCAACGGCCTGCTCGGCGACGGAGGTCGAGTTGGCAATGCCGGTGACCATCAGCGGGATGCGCCGGGCCGTCAGGGCGGGCACCTCGACCGCGTCAAATCCGACACCGATGCGCGCACACACGGCGAGGCTGGCCGCGGCGGCGATTTCCCCGGCCCGGAACGGCGTCACCGAAAGCGCGATCCCATGGACGTTGCCGAGCAACGGCCGGAGCGACTTACCCGGCATCCCGGGCGGGTATTTGACAACCTCCACGTCGTCCCGCGCCCGCAGCACGTCCAGCCCTGCCTCGCCGAACTGGTCAGGCACCATCACCTTGTAGCGGTTGGTCGGCATGCTTTCCGGGCCTCCTCAGAAGTCTTTGGTTTTGGGCGGCGATGAAGCCGCGGTTCCAGGTGGGCGCGATTTGGACCTCGCTGACGCACACCCGTGCGGGCAGGGTCGCCACGTAGCGGATCACGTCGGCCACCTCGTCCGGCTGCAGCATCCGGGCGCGCTCTTCGGCGCTGACGGGATTGGGCCGCTTGTCGAGGATGGGGGTCGCCACCTCGCCCGGGAGGATCACGCAGGAGCGGATGCCGTTCTGGCACTCTTCGATGTTGATCGAGTGGCTCATCGCCACGACGCCGTGCTTGGCGGCGGTGTAGCCGGTGCCGGACATCGGGCCGATGCTGCGGCCCGCCATTGAGCTGGTGTGGATGAGCAGCCCGTCCTTGCGCCCCCGCATGATCGGCAGCGCGACCGTGACACAATAATAGGCGCTGAGAAGATTGCCGTTGATGAGCTGCGCCGCGCCTTCCGGGGTGAGCTTCGCCCAGCTCCGGTCGGTGATGTTGATCCCGGCGTTGTTCACCAGGATGTCGAGCCGGCCGATTGTCCCCTCGATGAAGGCGCCGATGCGGCGGACCTGCTCGGCGTTCGTGAGGTCGCCCGGTTGGGCGTGCGCGACGCCGCCGGCATCCTTGATGCGGGCGGCGACCGCTTGCAGCGGCTCGGCGCCGTCTTCCGGTGAGCACCACGGCGGCTCCCTCGCCGGCCAACGCGATGGCGGCCGCCTCGCCGATGCCGCTGCCCGCCCCCGTTACCCAAGCAACCTTGTCCGCTAGACGTTTCATGCTTGCCCCCCCGTCCTCCGCTCATTGAACGAGCGCGCGGGACTGACGGCAAGCACCCCGGCGCCGCCAACTCACTTCGAGCAGGGGAACCGCTCCGTCATGAACTGGAGGAACGCCTCCGTCGGCGGCGCGGATAGCCGGCCCGGTTCGGCACGCACCCATGTGACGAATTCGTCCAAGGTGGCGGTGCGCTTCGGAACCGGGTTGGGAAAGCAGATGGTGCGCGACTGGTTGGTCTTGCGCTCCTGCGTCAGCTGCATGTCCACCGCCGCCTGCGTGAAGCCGTGGCAAAAATTCTCGGCGGCCAGGCCATCCCGCTCCTGACGCTTGGCGGCGCACAGGTTGCCGAGCTGCCCGGCGTTGCGGACCTCGAAATCGCGCTGCTCGACGGCCCCGGCGGGTGTCACGGCCGCGAAGGCCGCCCCGAGTAGCAGGGCGGCACCGAACGCGAGCTTTCTGTCAGGCATGATCCATCCCCTCCGTGAGCCGCGCCCAGCTGTTCCGGCCGGGTGCGGCGACCATATGGTGTTCCCATGGACCTCGATTTCACGGAAGACGAAATCAGCCGCTACTCGCGCCATATCCTGCTGGCCGAGGTCGGCGGTATCGGGCAGGCCAAGCTCAAGTCGGCCCGGGTGCTGGTCGTCGGGGCCGGGCGGGCTGGGCAGCCCCCTACTGCTCTACCTGGCGGCGGCTGGGGTCGGGACCATCGGCGTGGTGGACGGCGATCGTGTCGAGCTGTCCAACCTCCAGCGGCAGATCGCCCATGCGACAGCGGGCATCGGCCGGCCCAAGGCCGCTTCGGCCGCGGCAGCGGCGCGCGCCATCAACCCCGAGGTGCGGATCGACATCCACGAGGGCCGGCTGACGGCCGACAACGCGCTGGCGCTCATTGGCGGCTACGACCTCGTCTGCGACGGCACCGATAATTTCCCGACCCGCTTCCTCGTCGCGGATGCCTGCGTTCTCGCCCGGCGCACGCTCGTTTCGGCCGCGGTGCTTCGCTTCGAAGGGCAGCTTTCGACGTTCAAGCCTCACGCCGCCCCGGACGCGCCCTGCTATCGCTGCCTGCATCCCGAGCCACCGCCGCCGGGGCTCGTGCCGAGCTGCAGCGAGGCCGGGGTGCTCGGGGCGGTGACGGGGGTCATGGGCACCCTGCAGGCAACGGAAGCAATCAAAGAGATTGTAGGGATCGGCGAGGGCCTGTCGGGCCGGCTGCTGCTCTGGGACGCCCTCCTCGCGCGCTTCACCACGATCCGCCTCAAGCGCGACCCGCACTGCCGGCTTTGCGGCGAGGCGGCATCCATCACCGACCTGGCGGCCCATGCCCGCCAAAGCGAGCCGGCCTGTGCCGCAGGCTGAGCCGCTCGGCATCCTTCTGCTTTCCGGGGCGCACGACCGGGCGCACTACGCGTTCGTGCTGGCGACGGGTGCGGCGGCACTCGGCCGGCCGGTGGTGCTGTTCGCCAGCAACGCGGGCTCCCGGGCGCTGTTGCGGGACTGGTCAACGCTCGACGACGTCGGGAGGGACGGGCGGGTGCAGGGCCGCGGGGTCGCCGGCTTTGATGCCTTGCGTGAGGCCGCGGGCGAGCTCGGCATTCGCATGATCGCCTGCGAGGCCGGGCTGCGGGCCGAAGCACTCGAGGATGCGCCGCTGTGGCCCGGGGTCGAGGTGGCTGGGATTGCGACGTTCCTGTCCGAGACGTCGGGCGGCCAGATCGTCGCGATCTGATCTGACTTGACCCAATTCGCCCGGAAACGGCACCCACGCGCCATGCTGCCTGCGCGCTTCGGGTTAGGGCTGCTTTGCCTGGCTTGGCTGGTCTCCTCGCCGGCCCTGGCCCAGCAGGGCGTACCTGGCCAATCCCGGCCAGAGCAAGCCTGCGGCGTCGGAGAAGGGAGGCCGCCACGCTCCGCCGAAGGCGGCGCCGGTTCCTCCCGTGCATCCTGCCGGCAAGGAGAAACCGGCGAAGCCCCCGCCAGTTGTCAAGCCAAAGCCGACGCCGTCCAAAAGCCCGGCCGCGCACGGGAAACCAGCTGCCGCCGCTCCGGCCGCACCGGTCCCCGCTCCATTGCCCGAGCCGAAGCCCGCCACACCCGCTGAGCCCGCGAAAGGCTCGGCCACCGGACTGCCGCTGCCGCGCTTCGCCGCACTCCGCTCCGACGAGGTAAACATGCGCGGCGGCCCCGGGACACGCTATCCGATCGAGTGGGTCTACAAGCGGCGCGACCTCCCGGTTCAGATCGAGCGCGAGTTCGAGGTGTGGCGCCTGGTGCAGGACCAGGAAGGAGTGAAGGGCTGGGTGCACCAGGCAACGTTGACCGGGCGGCGCAGCTTCGTCGTGACCGGGACGGCGCAAACCATGCGGCGGGACGCCGATGACAGCGCGCCCGCGGTCGCGGTCCTCAAGCCCGGCGTGATCGGCCGTATCCGCGCCTGCCAGGCCGGTGCCGCCTGGTGCGAAGTGCAGGTGGGCGACTATCGCGGCTGGCTGCAACGGGGGCAATTCTGGGGCAGCTATCCCGGCGAGGCGGTCAACCCATAGCGGCCCGATCCGTGGCGGCTCAGCCAGTTGCAGGTCAGCCCGTAGCGACCCAGGTGCGGCCGCGCTATGAATAGCGTCATGGAACCGGACGGGCCGCGCGCGCATCACGACCTCGGCGGGGTTACCAAGTTCATGTGCGAGGCGGTGGACATCGAGCCGCACGCGTTGACCGAGTTCGACCGCGAGGTGGACGCCCTGCGGCAGATTCTCGGCGCCAAGGGGGTGATGAGCGTGGACGAACTCCGGCGCGGGATCGAGGCGATCCCGGAAGCCGAGTACCACCGCCTCTCCTATTATCGCCGCTGGGTCCGCTCGATCGC
The DNA here is from genome assembly GCA_963757115.1 of uncultured Alphaproteobacteria bacterium. Classification (GTDB taxonomy): domain Bacteria; phylum Pseudomonadota; class Alphaproteobacteria; order Acetobacterales; family Acetobacteraceae; genus CAVWQV01. The sequence goes on from CAVWQV010000008.1 coordinate 289,639, forward strand.
CGATAACCTGCTGCGCAAGGGCGTCATCACCGAGGACGAGCTGCGGGACGCGGTGAGCCGGGCATGACGGCGGCGATGCCGGCCATCGCCCCGGGCAGCACCGTACGGGTGCGCGATGACTGGCCGGAGCAGCGCGGCCCGGCGCACGTCCGCACGCCGCACTATGTGCGCGGCAAGCGAGGAACAGTGGTGCGGGCGCTCGGGGCGTTTCCGAACCCCGAGGACCTCGCCTTTGCTCGCCCGGCAGCCGTAGTGCCGTTGTACCACGTGGCGTTCGACCCCGCTTCCATATGGCCTGACGCCGCGAGCGGGGACGAGCTGCTGATCGAGATTTACGCCCACTGGCTGGAGCCCGACCGATGACCGCCCTCCTGCAGACGGACGGCCCGAAGCTGCTTGGCGCCCTCCGCGCCCTGCTTGCCGAAAAGGGGATCGCGACGGCGGACGACATCGCCGAGCGGATCGTCGCGACCGATCGCGGCTCGCCTGCGCAAGGGGCGCGGATGGTGGCCCGCGCGTGGGTGGACCCGGCCTACCGGGTGGCCATGCTGGAGGATGGGGCGCGCGCGGCCGAGCAGCTCGGCATCACGATGCGCGGTGCGCCGCCGCTCGGCGTGCTGGCCAACACGCCGGACCAGCATCACCTCGTGGTGTGCACCCTATGCAGCTGCTATCCGCGCGCCGTTCTCGGCTACCCTCCGTTCTGGTTCAAGTCGGCGGCGTATCGAGCGCGCGCGGTGCGCGACCCGCGCGGGCTGCTCGCCGAATGGGGCACGGTGCTGCCGGCGGCCACACGGGTTCGCATCGTCGACTCTACTGCCGACTATCGCTGGATGGTGCTGCCGATGCGTCCGGACGGCACCGAAGGCTGGAGTGAGCAGCAACTGGCCTCCATCGTGCGTGAGGGCGACATGATCGGCGTGACGGTGCCGAGCGTCTGAATATCGGCCGTATGAGGGGCGGTCGCTTGATGCCCACCTCAGCCGGCAAGGGCTAAAGCGTCCTCCGACTGACCATGCTGCTCGTCACGCCCGAACTGGTTTCGGAGTGGCCGCGACGGAGAAAGCTTGGGCGTATGACCGGCCTGCTGCAACAGCGCCGGCAGGTCGGCAGCGGGGCATGGGCGGCCGAACAGAAAACCTTGCAGCTCGGTGCAGTCCTCGGCCAGAAGCCGGTCCATCTGCTCGGTCGTCTCCACGCCCTCGGCCGTGATGCCGATGCCGAGGCTGTGGCCGAGGCCAGTCAGCGCTCGCACGATCGCCGCCGATCTCCGCATTGGCTCCGAGGTCGCGGACGAAGCACCGGTCGATCTTGATGCGGTCGAACGGGAAGCGCTGGAGATAGCCGAGCGAGGCGTAACCGGTGCCGAAATCGTCAAGCGAGACCCGGACACCAGCGGCGCGGAGCTGTTGCAAGGTCGTCATGGTGGCCGCGTCCTCCCGCATCAGGACCAACTCGGTAATCTCAAGCTCAAGCCGCTCCGGCGCGAGCCCGGCTTCCGTCACCGCTTCCAACACCGTCGCGACCAGTCGAGGGCTGCGGAATTGCGCCGGTGAGAGGTTGACCGAAACCCTGATCGCGTCCGGCCAGTTTGCCGCCTCCATGCAGGCCTGACGGAGCACCCAGGCGCCGAGTGGCACGATCAGCCCCAGTTCCTCGGCTAGCGGGATGAACCGGTCGGGCGGGATCGCGCCGAGTTCGGGTGCTGCCAGCGCATGAGCGCCTCGAAGCCGCATATCCGTCGTGTCGCCGCGTCAATGACGGGCTGATAATTCACCGCAAGCTGTTCGCGGGCGAGCGCCTCGCGCAAATCGCGTTCGAGCGCACATCTTGCCTGCGCTTCCTCGTTCAGGACAGACTCGAAAAAGCGCCAAGTGCGTCGTCCGCCGGTCTTCGCAGCGTACAGTGCGAGATCGGCGTTACGCATCAGCGTGTCTCCGTCAACGCCGTTCGTCGGCGAAAGCGCGATGCCGATGCTGGCGCCGATCACGATGCGGTGGCCCTCGATCACGTAGGGCCGCGACACTGCCTCGATCATCCGCTCGGCGAACGCGGCGGCGACACGAGGTTGCGTAACGCCGTGCTGCACGATCGCGAACTCGTCGCCACCGAGGCGGGCCACCGTGTCGCTTTCCCGCGCCATCCCCTTCAGTCGGGCGCCGACTTCGCATAGCAGCCGGTCTCCGATCGGGTGTCCAAGGCCGTCGTTCACTGCCTTGAACTGATCGAGATCGAGGCACAGCAGGGCGAAGCCGCCGCCCCGCGCGGTTTGCGCGAGCGCCTGTTGAATCCTCTCATGGAACAGGACGCGGTTGGCGAGCTTGGTGAGCGCGTCGTGCCGCGCCATGAACACGATCTGCTCTTCCGCTCGCCGCCGCTCCGTAACGTCTTCGAATGTCATGATCCAACCGCCGTCGGGCAACGGCTCGTGAAAGATGCGCGCCACGCGCCCATTCTGCATTTCGAGCAGCCACGATCCGCTCTCCCTGCGCAACGCGAAACTTCCACGCTCCGAAAGCACGTCCTCGAGCGTGCGGCCGGGATAATTTCCGCGCGCGAAACTGTGCTCGAGAATCGTGCGGTGCGTCACGCCGGGACGAACGACCTCCGGATCGAAGCCGGTGATCGCGAAAAAGCGTTGGTTGACCACCACCAGGCGATGCTCCGCATCATACATGCAGAGCCCCTGGGTCATGTTGCTGAGGGCCGCTTGCAGCTGCCGCTCAGTTCGCGCGATTTCCTCGCCGCGCCGGAGCACCTCCTGGTTGGTGGCCTGGAACACGCCGGCGGCTCGCGCCAGGTCTCCTACCTCGTCCAGGTCCCGCAACGAGGGTAGTTCCATTCCGGTCTTTCCGGTCGCCAGTCTCCCCATCGCGACGGTGATCGCCTGGAGGCGGCGGACAACCCGGCGCTGGATGAAGGTGCCCGCAAGTGCCGCCAGCGCGACAGCGCCCAGGCAGATGAGCACCCAAAGCACAGTAACGTGCGCCGCGTGCCGCAAGGACGCGAGCTCCCGGTCCAAGGTGGCGCTGGCGTGGGTGCGCCAACCCGCGACGTCGTTGGTCAACTTCTCCGCATACAGCAGATAGCTCTCATGCAGGACGGTATCGGCCAGCACCGCGTCTCCGGCCTCGACAGCGAACAGGATCGACCGGGAGCATCCGAGCAGGCCGGATAGCGGCAGATGGACGTCGAGCCGCCGTTCGAGCAATTCGAGCCGCCCCTCGACCTCGTTCAGCTCGGCTCGAACTGCCGACAAGCGATCAGGTCCGATCGGCCCCACCACGGTGTGCATCAGCCGCTGATGCCGCTCCAGCAGCACCAGCGTGTCGACGGCGAGGCGGGCGTTGGCGACGCCATCGGTTTCCACGGCGTGTGCCAGGAAGCGGGTTTGCAGCGCGAAGTGGATGGAAACTGCCGTCAGGACGACGGTTGCTCCGAACGTGAGCGCGGCGACGCAGTAGAGGCGGTGCGCCACCCCGAGGCGTGCGCGAAACGTCGAAAGAAACATGCGCCTTTTCCTCGGGGCACCCTCCAGGGCGCCTACAGCCGATCATCGCACCGGTGGATTGACGCGTCGTGAACAGGATCGGAGCTCGTTCAGGCGCGCGCGTGAGCCGATCCAGCAGGATCAGATGAACTGGCCGCGAAGGAACCCGAGCGCGGGTAGCGGCTTCCAGGCGCGCGGCAGGTCAGCCCGGCGGATGGGCGTCACGCTGTAGCGCGGCACGGCTTGCCGGAAGCTTTGCAGAAAATTCGCGTAGGCGCGCACCTGCTGCTCACGCCATGCCCGATCGGCCAGGGCCGCGCCTCTGTTGGGGTAGACATCGGCGATGCGGTCGGTGCGGCCCACGGACGCGATCACGGCCCACAATGTGTCCTCGGCCGAACGGCGGAGGGTGATGACCTCGCTCATCCCGCCTGTTCTGCCTTCACGCCCTGCCTCGTCAGTCGACTGCCGTACCATGATAACGTGCGCGCCGGGCGAGGCCAGTGTTTCCGCAGCGGGTTCCGATCGGGCTGCCCGGGCGGGTTTGCCTCGGAGCTGCGGTCGCGCGACCATGGCGCACCGGACAGGAGACGGGTCGCGATGGCCGACAGGATCAAGCTTGGAATTCTCATGCCGCTCGGCGACATCGGCGGCGAGCCGGCAACGGTGAAAGCGTTCGCACAAGCGGCGGAGGAGTTGGGCTTCGACGACCTTGCCGCACCCGACCACGTGCTCGGCGTCAATGCCGAGAGCCGGCCCGATTGGGGCGCCCGCAACACGTCGCGTGACCTGTTCCACGATCCGTTCGTGTTGTTCGGTTATCTGAGCGGCGTCACCCGCAGCATCGGGTTCTCGACGCAGGTGCTCATCCTGCCGCAGCGCCAGACGGCGCTGGTCGCCAAGCAGGCTGCCTCGCTCGACGTACTGTGCGGCGGGCGGTTTCGGCTCGGCGTCGGCGTCGGCTGGAACGAGGTGGAGTTCGTCGGGCTGAACGAAAACTTCAAGAACCGCGGCCGGCGTTCGGAGGAGCAGGTGCACCTGATGCAACAGCTCTGGGCGGCGCCGCACGTGAAGTTCGAGGGCAAGTATCACCGGATCGACGACGCCGGGATCAACCCGCTGCCGACGCATCGCCGCGTGCCGGTTTGGTATGGCGGCGCGGAGGACGTCACCTTGCGGCGCGTCGCGAAGTACGGCGACGGATGGATGCCCAATGCCTTCGGCCCGGGCGACGAGGCGCGCCAATGGTTCGACACCTTGCGCCGCTATGCTGCCGAGGAAGGGCGCGACCCGGCCTCGGTCGGCCTTGAGCCCTGGGTGTCCGTGGGCGAGGGGAGCGAGGCGGAGTGGAAGCGCGAAGCGTCGGCGTGGAAGGCGCTGGGCGCGGATCGCCTGTGCCTCACCACGACATTCGGCCGACGCGGCCACAAGCGCATCGCCGGCCACACGATGGACGACCATTTGGCGGCGATGAAGCGCTATCGCGAGGCGGTCGCCGAGGTGCTTTGACGCCGACGGTCGAGCGAGGGCCAGCCGTTCAGCGGCCGGAGACTACGGCTGGGTGCTGCCGTAGATCTCCTCGACCGTGATCGTGATGCCGGGGGGCTCCATCTTGATGTCCCCACTGACCACGATTTGCGTGTCGATCCCCTCAGGTGTCCGGCGGTGGTGTGTGATGACGCGGCGGATTGGATGCACGATGAGGTAATGTGCGAGCGACGGCAGGAGAAAATAGTCCGCCAGCTTGCCTCCTGTGTCAGTGGACGCCGTCCCCGGTGAGAGGACTTCGACGATGATCAGCGGGTTCTCGGCCGCGATCGCGTCGGCTTGCATCCGCGCGCCGCAGTTCACCAGTGCGTCCGGTTCGTAGTCGCTCTCGCCGACCTCCACTGTCACGCCGTCGGCCAGCGCCTCGCAGGGAATGCCCGCTTCGGCCACGGCCCGCCGCAGCGCCAACCAAACGGCGGCCTTGACCCGCACGTGCGCGATCCGTTCGGGAGCCATTGCCACGATCCGGCCGTCCACCCGCTCGTAGCGGCCAGTCCGCTGCCCTTGGCGCCACTGCTGGTATTCCTCACGCGAGTAGAAGCGATCCAACTCGGCCACAGCGACCTTCATCCGCGACAGCCTCCATGGGCGTGGTTGTCTATCATACGACCCCGGTCCATTCGTACCCGCTCACTGATCCAGTAAACGGTCCCCGCTGCCAGAACATTCCGAACGCGCGGAGCGCACTAGTTCCCGCGGGATCGACGTTTCGGGCGTTACTTGTTTCGACCCCGAGTAATTTCTTCGGCGATGGTCCTCACATAGCTTGCGACGGTCGCTGCCGGAGTGGCGCCGACAGGTTGCCGCAAGCCTTCCACAACGACATTTTCGGCACTCTCTGCGAATGTAGTGCGCCATCTGCGTCAGCCAGAATGCGTTTAATCGTTCTTCGCAAGGTAAATTCTTGCCGGCGCCGGCGCATTCCACTGAGCTTGGCCGGTTCGCACCCCTGGGCTACTATCTAGTAGGAAAATGTGGGGCGAGAACAATGGCGGCAGGATTGGACCTCATCATCCGAGGCGGAACGGTGGTCGACGGGTACTGGGCGGCCGGCGTTCGAGGCCGACGTGGGCGTGGCTGGCGGCCGTATCGTCGAGATCGGCGCCATCGCGGCCAGCGGCGCGGAGGAAATCGATGCCCGAGGCAAGATCGTCACCCCGGGCTTCGTCGACATCCACACCCACTACGACGGCCAGGCCGTGTGGGACCCGCATCTTGCCCCCTCGTCCTGGCACGGCGTCACCACCGTGGTGATGGGCAATTGCGGCGTCGGCTTCGCACCCTGCAAAGCGGCCGATCGGGAGAAGCTGGTCGAGCTGATGGAGGGGGTGGAGGACATCCCCGGCGCCGTCATGCACGAGGGCTTGTCCTGGGAGTGGGAAAGCTTCGGCGAGTACCTGCAAGCGCTGGAGCGCCGCGCGCGCGACGTGGATGTGTGCGCCCTGCTGCCGCACGCCGCCGTCCGGGTGTTCGTCATGGGCGACCGCGCCGTGCGGCTCGAGAACGCCAACCAGGGCGACATCGCGCAGATGCGCGAGATCGCCGCCGACGCCATGCGCGCCGGGGCGTTCGGCTTCTCCACCTCCCGCACCACGAGCCACAAGAGCCTGCACGGCGACTATACGCCGACACTCCGCGCGCAGGAGGAGGAGCTGTCCGGCATCGCGCTCGGCCTGCGGGACGTGGGCGCCGGCTTCATCGAGATGGTGTCGGAATGGACCCAGCCCTCGGCGCGCGAGGAGTTCGCCATGTTCCGCCGGGTCGTGGAGCGGTCGGGGCGGCCGGCGGTGTTCTCGCTAGCCCAGCGGGTGAGCCAGCCGGACGCCTGGAAGGAGCTGATGGGCTACGCCGACCAGGCGATCGCCGACGGCGTTTCCATCCGCCCCGTCGTGCCGCCGCGCGGCATCGGCGTGCTGCTCGGCCTCGAGGGCAGCCAGAACCCGTTCTCCGGCACGCCCACCTACAAGAGCCTCGCCCATCTCCCGGTGGCCGAGCGCGCTCGCCGGATGGCCGACCCCGCGATCAAGGCGGGCATTCTCTCGGACGACCCCAAGACCGGCAGCACCTTCCCGCTATTTCACCGGCTGTCGTTCGCCTACATGTTCCGCTTCGGCAACCCGCCCGACTACGAGCCCAAGCCGGAAGACAGCATCGAGGCGATGGCCGCGCGCGAGGGGCGCACACCGCAGGAGGTCGCCTACGACATCCTGCTCGAGGACGAGGGCCGCGGGCTGATCTACACGCCGATCGCCAATTTTGGGAACTACTCCATCGAGGCGTCGGCCGAGATGCTCGCCAACCGCAACGCGATCATGGGCCTCGGCGACGGCGGCGCGCATGTCGGGTTCATTCTCGACGCCGGCTATCCGACCTGGCTCATCACGCACTGGAACAAGAAGCGTGCACGCTTCGACCTGCCGGAAACCATCCGCCGCCTCACGTCCGACACGGCCGCCGCCGCCGGCCTGTCCGATCGCGGCGTGATCGCGCCGGGCAAGAAGGCGGACCTCAACGTGATCGACTACGACCGGATCGACTTCGGCCGCCCCTACGTGGTGCATGACCTGCCGGCCGGCGGGAAGCGGCTGATGCAGAAGGCGCATGGCTACGAAGCGACCGTCGTCTCCGGGCAGGTCACGTTCCGCGACGGCGAGGCGACCGGGGCACTGCCGGGCAAGCTCGTGCGGGGTCAGGGCGCGGCGGCGTAGGCCCAGGCCGCACCGCCCGCCGGCATCCAGGACGGCGATAGCGGGCTTCTCCGTGCAGGAGGGCCTTGTTCCAGCCTGAGGGTCCGCGCAGGCTCCTCAGATGGAGGATGCGAAGCGCGAGCGGCGCCGGTTGCCCGACTGGCGCGTGCTCGTCGTCGGACTCGGCACGATGGTGGTGCCGCTCGATTCCGCGGTGAACGTGGCGTTCCCGGCCATCACGGGCGCGTTCGGCCTGTCGCTCGAGCAAATCCGATGGATCGTGATCGTCTACATGCTGGCGCAGACGAGCCTCATGCTGGTGTTCGGGCGAATCGGCGACATGGTGGGCTACAAGCGCGTCTTCCTCCTCGGGTCGGCCGTGAGTGCCGTGGCGATGACGACCTGCTCTGTGGCCCCGAGCTATGGCTGGCTGCTCGGGGGGCGTGTCGTCCAGGGTGTCGGCGCCGGGCCTCGTGCTGAGCTGCGGCCCTGCACTCGCCACGGACTTTGGGGCGGAGGGGATGCGCGCGCGGGCGCTCGGCCTCTACACCATGCTGTATAGCCTCGGCTTCGCGCTCGGTCCGCTGCTTGCAGGTCTGCTGATCGCCGAGTTCGGCTGGCGGTCGGTGTTCTGGTTCCGGTTGCCCGTGACCCTGGCCGCCTTCGCACTCACCTGGGCGCTGCCCGCGTCACCGCCTCAGGCTGCGACCGGGCGGTTCGATGCCCCGGGCGCGGCGTTGCTGGTCGCCGGCATCGCTGTCGCCGTACTCGCCGTCGACCGGCTGCAATATCTTGCGGCGGATTTGATCTGGCCCGTGCTGGCGGCCGCAGCGGCTGCCGCGATCTTCGTCCTGTTTGTCAGACGCGAGCGGCAGGCCGCGCAGCCAATCCTCGATCCGCGCTTCTTCGCCGTCCGCGGCTTCGCCCGCATCACCCTGGCGGCGGTGCTCGCCAACCTGGCCTGCTTCTCGGTGCTGCTACTGGTGCCGTTTTATCTCTCGGCGGTCGCGCGCGCGGGGCCGGTGGCGATCGGTCTGGTTCTCGCCTGCTCGGCGGCAGGCATGGTGCTGGCTTCGCCGCTCGCGGGGGCGTTGGCCGGACGGACGGGTTCGTCGGGCCTCGCACTGGCCGGTTGCCTCGCCATGGCGATCGGATTGGCCGGGATCGCGGTGGCGCCCACGCCGGTGCTGCTGATCGCCGCCCTGCTGATCCAGGGGTTCGGGCAGGGCCTGTTCCAGGTCGCCTTCCTGGACCTGGTGACGGCCACCCTTCCCGTCGCGGCGCGCGGCGTGGCCGGCAGTCTTGGGATGCTGACCCGCACGGTGGGCGTCGTGATCGGCGCCTCGGTGCTGACGCTGGCGTATCGCGCCATGCTGGACGCGACCGGGGCGTTGCTGCCTGCCCTGCAAGGAGTGTTTGCCGTCTCCGCCGCGATCCCGGCCGCCTGCGCGCTGATGCTTTGGAGATCCGGCGGCGACGACGACTAGGTGTTCGCGAGCAGGTTCTCCGCCATGCCTTACTCGGCGTAGATCATCTTACGCGTCATGCCGCCGTCGACCACGAACTCCGCTCCGGTGATGAAGCCGCTATCCGGCCCGAGCAGGAACGCGACCATCGCGGCTACGTCGGCCACCCCGCCGACCCGGCCGGCGGGGTGCTGGGCGTGGTCCTCGGGCCGCAGCGCCTCGCCTCGCGTGTCGATCCAGCCCGGGCTCACGCAATTTACCCGCACGTCCGGGCCGAGGCTGACCGCGAGCGCGTGCGTCAGGGCCACAAGCCCGCCCTTCGACGCCGCGTACGCCTCCGTGTCAGCCTCCGACATGCGGGCGCGGGTGGAGGCGATCGCCACGACCGCCCCCCGCCGCGTGCGCAACAGCGTTTCGGCGGCACGGACGAGCAGGAACATGCTGGTGAGATTGGTCGCCAGCACCGCGTTGAACTCGGCAAGGCTCAGGGCCGCGATCGGCTTGCGGATCATGAACCCGGCGTTGCACACGAGCCCGTCGAGCCGTCCCTCCTCGGCGGCAATTTCGCCGACAAGTCGCCGGACGGATGCTTCGTCCGAAACATCGGCAAGCACGAAGCGGACGCCCGCGATCGCCTTGGCGGCCGGGTTGCGATCAGCGGCGACCACCCGCCAGCCGGCCTCTGCCTGCCGTTCGGCGATGGCGGCACCGATGCCGCGCGCCGCACCCGTGACCAGGACGACGCGCGGCGCCTCCAACTATTCGGCGGCCTTGGCGTGGACCTCGCCGCCGGCCGCGTCGAGTGCTTGAGCGAGGTCGGCCAGGATGTCGTCTACATGCTCAATGCCGATGGACAGCCGCACGTAGCCGGGCGACACGCCGGTTGCCAGCTGCTCGTCAGCCGACAGCTGCGAGTGCGTGGTGGTCGCGGGATGGATCGCGAGGCTGCGCGCGTCGCCGATGTTGGCAACGTGGTAGAACAGCTTGAGCGCGTCGATGAACCGTCGGCCCGCCTCTGCCCCGCCGGCGAGCTCGAACCCGAGCAGTCCGCTTTGGCCCTTGCTCAGGTACTTTCGCGTGCGCTCGGCCGCGACCCCCTTGTGGTGCGCGGGGTGGATCACCTTGATCACCTCCGGCCGGCTGGCCAGGAAGTTCGCGGCCGCGAGCCCGTTTTCGCTGTGCTGTCGCATCCGCAGCGCCAGCGTCTCGATCCCCTGCAGGATCAGGAAGGCATTGAACGGGGCGAGCGGCGCGCCGAGGTCGCGCAGCAGGGTGACCCGCATCTTGAGGATGTAGGCGATCGGGCCGAGCGGCTTGACGGCTTGGGTCCAGACCGCGCCGTGATAGCTCGGGTCCGGGGTGTTGAGGGCGGGCTGGCGCTCCTTGTGCGCCTCCCAATCGAAATTGCCGCCGTCGACCACGATGCCCGCGATCGAGTTGCCGTGCCCGCCGAGATACTTGGTGGCCGAGTACATCACCACGGCGGCGCCGTGATCGAACGGCCGCACCAGCAAGGGTGCGGCGGTGTTGTCCATGACGAGAGGGATGCCGAACTTGCGGCCGATGGCGGCGACCTCCGCAATCGGAAAGGCGGCGAGCTTCGGGTTCGGCAATGTCTCGGCGTAGTAGACGCGGGTGCGGTCGTCGGTGGCCCGCGCGAACGCTTCCGGATCCTCCGGATCGACGAAGCGCGCCTCGATACCCTGGTCCTTCAGCGTGTTCGCGAACAGGTTCCAGGTACCGCCGTAGAGGTCGGTCGAACTCACGATATTGTCGCCCGCGCGAGCCAGGTTCAGCACGGAGAACGCCGAGGCCGCCTGGCCCGAGCCCAAAGCCAGCGCCGCGACCCCGCCCTCGAGCGCCGCCACCCGCTTTTCGAGCGCGTCGACGGTCGGGTTCATGATGCGGGTGTAGATGTTGCCGAGCTCCTTGAGCCCGAACAGGCTCGCCGCGTGCTCGGCGCTGTCGAACTGGTAGGAGGTCGTCTGATAGATCGGCACGGCGACGGCGTTGGTCGCGCTGTCGCGCCGCCAGCCCGCGTGCAACGCCAGCGTTTCCGGATGCTTGGACGTCATATCCACTTTTCTCCTATGTGGTTTGCGGCGCGGGCCCGCGGCCGCGAGTATATTAGCCTCGGCGCAGTGTCTAGTGTCTATTCCTGGGCGCGGTGACGGGCCAGGATGTCGTGCGCGCGGGTAAGTGCCGCGGCGAACCTTTCGGCCGGCAAGGCTCCGGAGAACAGGCCATGGCCGTCCAGGAAGAACGAGGGCACGCCGTTCACGCCGGCTTCGCGCGCCTGCCGGTCGGCCTCTCGCACCTCCGCTTCCAACCGATCGCTGCTCAGAAAGTCGAGCACCGCCGCCCTGCTCATTCCAGTGCTGGCCGCGCAGTCAGCAAGGAGGCCGGCTTCCCCGAGATCGCCGCCTTCGACGAAGTAGGCCTCGAACAAGGCTTCCACCACTGCGTCCTGCGTGCCTTCTTCGCCGGCAAGCCAAATCAGGCGGTGCGCATGCACCGTATTCGGCGTCCGTTGCAGCAAGTGCAAGCGGAACCGGAGGCCGACGGCAGCAGCCGCTTCGGTAACCTGACGGTCGAGTTGCTCCGAACGCTCAAGGCTGCCGAACTTCGCCCGCCGGTAGTCTCGCCGATCGACGCCCTCGCGGGGCATGTCGGGATTGAGCTGAAACGGGTGCCAGTAAACTCCGAACCGGAGCCCCTGGCTTGCGACGATCGGCAACGCCCGCTCCATTTGGCGTTTGCCGATGTAGCACCACGGGCAGATCACATCCGACACGACATCAATGCGCGCCGGGCTCGTTCGCGATTCTGGCGACAGGTCCCCGTCTGCCGCTTCGTTGCCGGAGCTTTTTGATCCGAGCAAAGCCTCGTCGTGAACTTGATCCACCACGTTCGCCTCCGTGCGGTTCTGCAAAGAATGGGAGCGATGGCGGAAGGATGCCAGTATGCTCGCGTGGTTCGTGCCCGCGCCGCGCATTCGATCACCTCGCGGAGCAAACCCATGGCACGTTGCGCGTTGGCGATTGCGTCAATGGAGGAAGGGACCGCGATGAGCGACCGGAAGGGCGACCCCGAGCATAAGCGGCCACGAGAGGAAAAGATCGACCAGGCGGTGGAGGAGACGTTCCCGGCAAGCGATCCGCCGTCCAACACCCCGGCGCCCGGGTCGCGCAAGGCCGAACAGATCGAACAAAAGCCGGGAAAGGGGAGTTAGATGCCGCAACCGCAACATCCGGGCGAACAGGCCAGTGCCGAGAAGGGCGACGAGGCCGCGCGAAAAAAGGACCCTCACGGCGTCGGGTCGCAAAATGACGAAGGCGACAAGCCGACCGCCTATCCGCAGATCCGACCGCCACGAAACGGAACAGGCGTCTCAGAAGGGCGATTAGAAGCTGCGGCGGTGCCAGGCGCGGTCCGACGACCGCTGCCCGCCGCGCCCGTCCGCGTAGAGTGACGGATCACCGCACCGCCGGATGGGAAAATGTCTCGAGCCCGAATCAAGAGAGGCGCCGTGACGTGCTTCAGGCCGGAAGTGACGTAATCTTCCGGCGGTCTGGGTCTCCGCCGCATGATCGCTGGGAGTTCTGAGACTGGCTTTCAGAGCTGTCCCGAAGCCGGGCGGCTCATTCCGCCCACGATCGCAGCCACGAACACGGCGCCGGTGAGGCTGACCATGATGCACAGCCAGCGCAGGCGAAGCGCGGTCGCCGCCTCTTCGGCGAGGAACTGGGCGCGCACCGCGGCCCGCTCGCGCGTGATGCGCTCCTCCGGGGTGCCCACGCCGTCGATCACTGCCGCGGCGCTTTCGCCGAGGCGCGGGCGAAGGGCTGCAAGGGCGGCCGACGGATCGGGGCCGCGCGCCGCCTCCAGAGCCGCATCGAGCGCCGCCTCCCGCGCGAAGCCACGCTCCATTGGGATCGGCAGGGCGTAGGTCGCGAACACGCCGCTCAGCCCGGCGATGAAGAAGGCCATGGCCGCGAAGCCCATCCAGCTGCCGTTGACGCGCCCAAGCATGGCCATTTCCCACGGAGTGCTGCACATCGGGCCGCGCCAGTAAGGCGTCAATGCGGCCGGTGCGCTTAACCGACCGTCAAGGATTGCGTCCCTCATTTGCGCGCGGAGGCTCGCGATGCTCTTGGACGCCGTGCGTCAATGGTTCGGCCCGCGCACCAGCACGGTCAGGCCGGATCCGGCGCGTTCCGCCGACCAGCCAGAGAACGCGCTGGTCGTCACCGCGTCCGAGCCGCCGCCGACAGCATGGACCACGGCGCGGCTCGGCTTGAGCGAGCGATTGTGGGGGGAAGGCTTCCTGTTCCCGGGAGGGGCCGAAGAGACGCTCCGCCTCGTCGCTCCGCTCGGCCTAAACGGGGAGTTGAACCTGCTACTCGTGGGGGCGGGTGCCGGAGGTCCGCCGCGCGTCATCGGGGCGCAATTCGGCGCGTGGGTGGCCGGGTTCGAGGCCGATCCCGGCCTTGCCGGCCTTGCGGCTGAGCGCTGCAACGGCGCCCGGCTCGGCGGCCGCGCCAAGGTCGAGATGTGGAACCCGCAAGCGCCGAGCCTGCGGGCGCAAGCCTACCACCACGGCCTTGCTCTCGAGCCGCTCCGCAACGCGCAGTTTTCGGCCGTTCTCTCCGCCATCACCTCCGCCCTGCGGCCCGGGGGGCAGCTGGTGATGGTCGATCTCGTTGCCGACGAGGCGCTCGATCACGCCGAGCCAACAGTTGCGGCTTGGCGCCAGGCCGAGCGGCGCTCCGCCGACCTGCCGACGGAGCGCGGGGTGACGCGCATGTTGGGGCGTCTCGGATTCGAGGTTCGCTTGGCCGAGGACATCACGGATCGCCACGTGCGTCTGGCGACCGCCGGCTGGAGTAGTTTCCTGCGCGGCCTCGACGAACGGCCGAGCGCTTCGGCCGCCCCGGTCCTGGTGTCGGAAGCCGAGCTGTGGGCACTGAGGCTGCGGCTGATCCGCGGCGGACGGTTGCGCATGGTCCGTTGGCAGGCCTACGCGCCGCGTCGCCCGGGCCAATGATTGACACCAGGGGGAGCCTGCGTAAACCGCGCGGCTCGCGTCGCGCCTGGCGGCGCCGTGTCGGAAGCGTGGTCATGAAAGTCCGCAACAGCCTGAAGTCGGCGAAGGCCCGGGACAAGAACTGCCGGGTGGTCCGTCGGCATGGGCGCGTCTACGTCATCAACAAGAAGAACCCGCGCATGAAGGCGCGGCAGGGCTAGCGGCCGACCAGGCCTCGCGGCTTCGTTCTCGGGCGCCTGCAACCCGGGCCCGGTTCTACGCTTCTGCATTCTTGCCCGCAGCCGGATCGGTCGCCATGTTTGCCGGCGCGGGAGGGACACTGCGCATGATCCGGCAACCAGAACCGAAAGCCGACGTGCTGGCCCGGCGCGAGGAGATCGCGAGCGGGTTGCGCGCGCTGCTGCCCGCCGAGGCGGTCATCACGGACGCGCTCCGCCTCAAGCCTTATGAAACGGATGGGCTGCCGGCCTACCGGCAGCCGCCGATGGCCGTGGTGCTGCCGTCCACGACCGAGCAGGTCGCCGCCGTGATGGCGTTCTGCCATGCCAACGGCGTCCGGGTGGTGCCGCGCGGGGCCGGAACCAGCCTTTCGGGCGGCGCGCTCCCCATGGCAGATGCGGTGGTGCTGGGCCTGATGCGGCTCAACCGCATTCTCGATATCGACTTCGCCGACCGCTGCGCGCGGGTGCAGGCCGGCGTGACCAACATCTCGATCACCGAAGCGGTGGCGGCGAACGGCTTCTTCTACGCGCCCGACCCGTCGAGCCAGCTCGCCTGCATGATCGGCGGCAACGTCGGCGATGAACTCGGGCGGCGCGCATTGCCTCAAATACGGCGTCACCGCCAATAACCTGCTCGGCCTCAAGGTGGTCACCGTCGAGGGCGAGATCGTCGAGATCGGCGGCGCGCATCTCGATGCCGCCGGCTACGACTGGCTCGGCCTGCTGACCGGCAGCGAAGGGCAGCTCGCCATCGTGACGGAGGTGACGGTGCGCATCCTGCGCGGCCCCGAGGGTGCGCGGGCCATGCTCGCCGCCTTCCGCTCCAACGAGGTCGCCGGCGCCTGCGTGGATGCGATCATCGGCTCCGGCATCATCCCGGTGGCGCTCGAGTTCATGGACCGCCCGGCGATCCATGCCTGCGAGCATTTCGCCCATGCCGGGTATCCGCTCGACGCGGAAGCCATGCTCATCATCGAGGTGGAAGGCAGCGAAGCGGAGCAGGACGCGCTGCTCGACCGCATCCGCGCCATCTGCGAGCGGCACGACCCGATCAGCCTGAAGGTGTCGGGATCGGTCGCGGAGTCACTGGCGATCTGGAAAGGCCGGAAGGGCGCGTTCGGTGCCGTGGGGCGGATCAGTCCCGATTACATGTGCATGGACGGCACCATCCCGACCAGCCGGCTGCCCGATGTGCTCCGCCGCATCGGTGAGATGAGCGATGCCTACGGGCTCAAGGTCGCCAACATCTTCCATGCCGGCGACGGCAATCTGCATCCTCTCATCATGTTCGACGCCAATGACGCCGACAGCTTCCATCGCGCCGAGCAGTTCGGCGCCGACATCCTCACACTTTGCGTCGAGGTGGGCGGCTGCCTGACGGGCGAGCACGGCGTGGGCGTGGAGAAGCGCGACCTGATGGGGACCCAGTTCACCGGTATCGAGCTCGACCAGCAGCGGCGCATCAAGAGCGCGTTCGACCCTGGCTGGCTGCTGAACCCCAACAAGGTGTTCCCGCTGGACGAAGCCCGCCGCCGCGGCATGAGCGAGACCGCCCCGGCCGAGGAGGCGGCCATCGCCTGCCGCCGTGGCCGAGGCCGCTGCCTCCCACGAGCCGTTGCTGATCACCGGGCGGGGAACGAAGGCGCGATGCTGCGCCCGGTGCAGGCCGCGCGGAGCCTGTCGACCAGGAACCATGCCGGGGTCACGCTCTACTCGCCGAAGGAGCTGGTGTTCGCCGCCCGCGCCGGGACGCACGCTCGCGGCCGTGGAGGCGGAGCTCGCGGCACAGGGACAACACCTGATCGCCGAGCCGC
Source organism: uncultured Alphaproteobacteria bacterium (assembly GCA_963757115.1). GTDB lineage: Bacteria > Pseudomonadota > Alphaproteobacteria > Acetobacterales > Acetobacteraceae > CAVWQV01. Next base: position 305,912 of record CAVWQV010000008.1, read on the forward strand.
CCGATTTATCGGCGCTGCTCGGAACGGCCGAGGCGGGAACGGCGGGCGATCAGACGCTGGGTGGGGTGGTCGCGGCCAATCTCTCCGGGCCGCGTCGGATCGCGTCGGGGGCGATGCGCGACCATGTGCTCGGCGTTCGCGCCGTGAACGGGACGGGCGAGGTGATCCGCTCCGGCGGGCGCGTGCTGAAGAACGTCACCGGGCTCGATCTCTGCAAGCTGTTTACCGGCAGCCACGGCACGCTCGCGGTGCTCACCGAAATCACGTTGAAAGTGTTGCCGGCGCCCGAGCGGACCGGAACGCTCGCACTTCCCGGCCTTGACGCCGAGGCCGGCGTCCGGGCGCTCGCCGCCGCGCTCGGCTCGCCATTCGGCGTGACCGGCGCGGCCTGGCTTCCGGCCGACGCGGCGGCGCTTGTGCCCGAACTCGCGGGTTTCGGCGCGGCGGTCGCGCTTGCTCGCGTCGAGGATTTCGAGGCGAGCGTGTCCTATCGTCTCGGCCGATTGCGCGATCTCGTCGGGTCGGGGCTGCCGAGCTGATCGACGATGAGCCGAGCCGCGCCGTATGGCGGGCCGTGCGCGACGTCGCGCCCTTGCCAGCGGAGCCGGAGGACGCAATGTGGCGCGTCTCGGTGCGGCCTCCGCTGGGGCCGGGCGTGTGGCGGTGGCGGGCTCGGCGGCGCGTGGTTCCTCGACTGGGGCGGCGGCCTGGTGTGGATCGCCGGGCCAGCGACGGCCGAGGCGCACGCGGCGGTGGCGGAGGCGGCGATGGCGGCGGGCGGGACATGGACAGCTGATGCGCGCGCCGGAGCCGTTGCGCGCGGCCGTGGACGTGGTGCCGCCGGAGCCGCCGCCGCTCGCGGCGATCACGCGGCGGGTGAAGTCGGCGCTCGATCCGCACGGCATCCTCAATCCCGGGCCGCATCTACGCCGGAGTATAGGCTAATGCAGACCAGTTTCACCGCCGAGCAGCTGCGCGATCCGGACATCGCCTCGTCCAACCAGGTGCTGCGGACCTGCGTGCATTGCGGCTTCTGCACCGCGACCTGCCCGACCTTCCTGCTGCTCGGCGACGAACTCGACAGCCCGCGCGGCCGCATCTACCTCATGAAGGACATGCTGGAGAGCGGCCGGCCGGCGACCGAGGAGGTGGTGCGCCACATCGACCGTTGCCTTTCCTGCCTGTCCTGCATGACGACGTGCCCCTCGGGCGTGAACTACATGCACCTCGTCGATCACGCGCGGTCCTATATCGAGCAGACCTATCGCCGGCCGTGGCACGAGCGGGCGATGCGGCGCGCGCTGGGCTTCGTTCTGCCGCGCCCGGCCGTGTTTCGGGCGGCGCTGGCCGGGGCGCGGCTCGCGCGGCCGTTCGCGCGCTTCTCCCGGGCGACAGCCGGCCGGCCAAGCGTCTGCGCGCCATGCTCGACCTGGCGCCGTCCCGCATCGCCGCCCGGAGCGTCACCGAGCGGCCCGCGGTGCATCGGGCCGAGGGCACGCGCCGCGCCCGCGTCGCGTTGCTGACGGGCTGCGCGCAGCAGGTGCTGGCGCCCTCGATCAACGAGGCGACGATCCGGCTGCTCACCCGCATGGGGGTGGAGGTGGTGGTGGCCGAGGGCTCCGGCTGCTGCGGCGCGCTCACCCATCACATGGGCCAGCATGACGGCACCATGGAGCGCGTCCGGCGCAACATCGCGGCCTGGAGCCGGGAAGCGGAGGGCGAGGGCCTCGACGCCGTGGTGATCAACGCATCGGGCTGCGGCACCACCGTCAAGGATTACGGGTGGATGTTCCGCAACGAGCCGTCGCCCTGGCGCGAGCGCGCGGAGCGTGTGTCTGCGCTCGCCTGCGACATCAGCGAGCTTCTCGTGCGGCCTGGACTACGCGCCGACGCGCGAGCCGACGGGCTTGACGGTGGCCTACCACGCTGCGTGCAGCCTCCAGCACGGCCAGCAGATCCGCGACGAGCCGAAGGCGCTGCTGCGGACGGCCGGGTTCACCGTCGTGGAGCCGGTCGAGCCGCACATCTGCTGCGGCTCGGCCGGCACCTACAATCTGCTGCAGCCGGACATCGCTGGGCAGCTTCGCGCTCGCAAGTTGCAGAACCTAGCGGCGACCGCGCCGGATCTGGTCGCATCCGGCAACATCGGCTGCCTCACCCAGCTCGGCGGCGGCGGTTTGCCAATGGTGCATACGGTGGAGCTGCTGGACTGGATGGCGGGGGGACCACGGCCAGAAGCACTTACGCAAGCGGCTGCAATCTCGAGCGCGGCGGCGTAGTTGCCGCATGAACGTGAGCTGGCTGCCCGCTTGCTTGCCCATCGCGAAGCCTGACAGGAACTTGTGGGTGCAGCGCGCCCGGATATGCACCATCCTTCTCTGTGCCACCCCGGCGCTGGCGCAGCCGCCCGCGCAGGGGCGGCGGGTGATCCTCGATCATATGCTCGACACCCTCCGGTCGGCGCAGAGCGAAGCGGAGGCGGCGCCGATAGAGGCGCGGATCGAGCATGTGTGGCTGGAGCAGGGGTCGGCATCGGTGTCGCTGCTGATCGCACGCGGGCATCCGCAATCTCGGCGCCGGGGTCACCCAGGACGCGTTCGACGACTTTGACGCGGCGATCGCGCTCGACCCGACCGTCGCGGAAGCTTGGTACCGCCGCGCGCTGGCACGCTTAGCTCTCGGCGACTCGCGTGGTGCCGTGCGCGACATCGAGGAAACGCTGCACCGCGAGCCGCGCTTTTTCCCCGCGTTCCGCACCCTGGCCGGCATCGCCGAAAGCCGGCAGGACTGGAAGGGCGCCTATGCCGCCTGGACCAAGCTGCTGGAGATCGACCCGAAAACGCCCGGCGGGGCCGAGAAGCTGAAGGACCTAAAGCGCCGCGCGTTCGGCGACGTGACGTGAGCGGCGGGGCTTCGCGAGCCGCGCGGGCACGGCCGGCCACGCCGGTGTCATCGATACCCAAACCTGACCGTCAGATGCGGTCCTGACGTCAACCGCCCGGCGCGTGCTCGGCCAGAACCGGGCGATGTCGTCGCGCAGCTCCGCGTCCGAGAGGCCGCACGCACGGGCATCGCGCGCGTAGGCGGCGATCCGGTCCATCACCTGGGGCGAAGCCGCGACCGACTTCTGTCCGGCACGGTTGAAGACGAGCAGCTGAACGGTGGTAGTCATCGAGCACCTCGCAGAGCGGTCGGGGCATTTGCGGGCCCGAGTGCTTAACAACCGGTGAGTGCTGCCTTCACGGAACCGTGTGAACCTCGGCCGCCCCCGGCCGTCCGAAAGGTCTCCGGCCGGCCAAGCTTCCGGGCCCGGAATTGACCTTGCCGCGGCCCCCCTCTTGGTCACCATCGCTAACCATAACTGGTAACTGCGTACAGACTGAGGCCGGAGAAGCAGATCATACGGAATGTTACTAAGGGTGGTGCGCTTGTGCTGGCGGCGGCGCTCGCTGCCGGCCGTGCTCGCAAGGCCGGCAGCGACCACCGTGTGGTGATGCCGGGTGCGACCAAGCAGTCGCTGAAGTCGATGACCGACTACCACTTCTCCGCCGCCCATCACGACAGCGGTATGCATCGCAGCTCGAGGTATGATCCTCTCCCCGCGCCATCGCGGGAGAGGATCAAAGTGCTTGGAGAAAGCCGATCAGTGCCCGGTTCACCTCGTCGGGGCGCTCCTGTTGCACCCAGTGCCCTGCACCTTCCAGCAGCACCGTGTCGCGCAGGTTCGGAACCTGCTCCGGCATCGCTTTCAGGGCCGGGCCGGCGAAGCTGGGATGCAGTACGACATCATGCGTTCCACCGATGAACAGTGCCGGCTGCATGATCTTCGCACCCTGCCAAGGGGCCGTCAGTGCCCAGTTGCGGTCGATGTTGCGATAGTAGTTCAGACCGCCGCGAAATCCGGAACGGGTGAAGTTCTCCGTCCAGACCGCCAAATCCTGCTCGGACAGCCAGGGCGGCAAGGTTTCGGGATACGGCACCAGCGACAAAAAGCCGGTCTCCGGCACCATCATGACCTGATCGCTGCCGCGCCCGCCGAAGCCGCCCGCCGCCAGGATGCGGCGCACGGTTTGCCCGACATCCCGCTCGAACTCCGCTTCCGCGACGCCCGGCTCCTGGAAGTATTGCAGGTAGAAGCGCGTCACGCCCAGGGCCCGGAGCGAAGCGAGCGGCGGCGCGGATCCGCGTGCGCGATGCGGCACGCTGAGTGCCGCTACCGCGTGGAAGACGTCCGGGCGCAGCATCGCCGCCGCCCATGCGACCGGCGCGCCCCAATCGTGCCCGACGATCACGGCCTGCGTCTCGCCGAGTGCCGCCACGAGCGCCACCATGTCACCCACCAAATGCAGGATCGTATAAGCGTCGATCTCCGCCGGCGCGCTGCTGCGGCCGTAGCCCCGCATGTCGGGTGCGACGGCATGAAATCCCGCCGCCGCCAACGCCGGCAATTGGTGCCGCCATGAATAGGCGAGCTCCGGCCAGCCGTGACAGAACAGCACGAGCGGGCCCTGTCCCTGTTCCGTCACATGGAGCGTTATGCCATTGGCCGCGACCTCTCGTGCACTCGCGCTCTCGGCCATATGAGCCTCCGTTTCGGTTCCGTAGCGCAGCGTGCGGCGAGGCCGGGGCTTGCGCAAGAGCGCGCGAACCCGGCTGTGATCGAGGACGCAGCGGAGGATCGCACCATGCACGACCCGGTCGGCGCCGAGCGGTTTACCATCGCCGTCCCCGACGCAGTGCTCGACGACCTCGGCGAGCGGCTTCGGCGCGCGCGCTTGCCCACCATCGAGCCCGCGGCGACGCCGTGGCACTACGGCACGCCGCTCGCCTTCATGCGCGACATCCTCGGCTACTGGCGCGACGAGTACGACTGGCGTCGGTCGGAAGCGGCGCTCAACCGGTTCACGCACTACAAGGTTCCGATCGACGGCAAGCGGCTGCATTTCATCCTGGAGCGCGGCTCCGGCCCCGATCCGCTGCCGCTTCTGCTTTCGCATGGCTGGCCCGGTTCGGTGGTCGAGTTCCTGGAAGTGATCGAGCCGCTGGCGCATCCCGAGCGCTCCGGCGGCGACGCGCGCGACGCCTTCACCGTGGTCGTCCCGAGCCTGCCGGGATACGGCTTCTCCGATCCGCCGGACGCGCCGATCACGCCGCGCGACATGGCGGCGATCTTCCATAAGCTCATGGCGGATGTGCTCGGTTGCCAGCGCTTCGTTGCGCAAGGCGGCGACTGGGGTGCGATGATCACGTCGTGGCTGGGGCACGACCATCCGGAGCGGCTTGCCGCCATCCATCTCAACATGACCGGGTTCCGCCCCGACCTGCCCAACGCGGAATTGGCGCCGGAAGAACGCGAGTGGCTGGAAGCGCAACGGGCGCGTCTGGCCCGCGAGTCCGGGTATCAGCTGATCCAGGGGACCAAGCCGCAGACCTTGAGCTACGGCCTGACCAACTCGCCCATTGGGCTCGCCGCCTGGATCTTGGAGAAGTTTCACGGCTGGACGATCCCCGGCCAGGACGCGCCGCCGCCGTTCGACCGCGACCATCTGCTGGCCAACGTGATGCTCTACTGGCTGGCCGGCCCCAACGCGGCGAGTTGGCTGTATTGCTCGCGGTTCGACCCGAGCGTGCGGCACCCTCCGCCGAGCCGGCGCGTGGACGTGCCGACCGGCCTGATGCTGATGCCGCAAGACCTCGCGGTGCCGCCGCCCACACGTTATCTGGAACGCTCCTATAACGTTGTGCACCGGCGTGACCCGCCGAAGGGCGGCCATTTCCCGGCTTTCGAGCAGCCAGAGCTGTTCGTGGACGAGGTAAGGAGTTTCTTCCGCCGCTTCAGGTAAGCGTTGGCGTGGACCAGCCTTTCCCCGCTAGCATGGACCCGCAAAGAACCAGCCGCGCGAACGCCGAAGGCGCCCCGTCCCCAAGAGACGGCCCAGGGAGGAAGCGATGAACGCACCGGTCGACTTCGACCATGTGACCCACGCGGCGACCGTGCCGCTCGGCCAGCTCGACGTCAGCGATCCGCAACTCTATTACGACGACGTTTGGCGGCCCTACTTCGACCGGCTGCGCCGCGAAGACCCCGTGCATTATGTGCCGGACAGTCCGTATGGACCGTACTGGGCCGTCACTCGCTACAAGGACATCATACAGCTCGAGCTGAACCATCGCGTATTCTCGTCGAGCTGGCTGCTGGGCGGGATCCGGCTCGAGGACCACCCGAAGGGCTTCGAGCGCCCGAGCTTCATCCTGCTCGATCCGCCCGAGCACGACGAGCAGCGGCTGGTGGTCAGTCCGACCGTCAACCCGATCAACCTCGCCAAGATGGAGAGCCTGATCCGGGAGCGCACGCAGCGGGTGCTCGACGGGTTGCCCCGCGACGAGGCGTTCAACTGGGTGGACCGCGTCTCGATCGAGCTGACCTCCATGATGCTGGCGACCTTGTTCGACTACCCCATCGAGGACCGGCGCAAGCTCGTCTACTGGTCGGAAGTGGTGATCACGGACGTCAACGCGCCCAACGCGCTGGTGCGCTCGGAGGCGGAGCGAGTACGGCATCCAGATGGAGTTCACCGAACACCTCAACGCGATCTGGGAAGAGCGCCGGCGGTTGCCGCCGACATTCGACATCATCTCGATCCTCGCCCATAGCGAGGTGATGAACCGGATGACCATGCGCGAGCGCATGGGCATCCTGATCCTGTTCCTCGTGGGTGGAAATGACACCACACGCAACTCCATGTCGGGCGGATTGTGGGGACTGAGCCAGTTTCCGGACGAGCTGCGTAAGCTGCGCGCGAAACCGGAGCTGGTGCCGAACGTGGTATCGGAAATCATCCGCTATCAAACACCGGTGATGCATATGCGCCGCACGGCACTCGAGGACGTCGAGTTCGGCGGCAAGCAAATCAAGAAGGGCGACAAGGTGGTCGTCTGGTACATCTCCGGCAATCGCGACGAGACGGCAATCGACCGGGCGGACGAGTTCGTGGCCGATCGACGTCGTGCACGCGAACACCTCTCGTTCGGCTTCGGCATCCATCGCTGCCTCGGCAATCGGCTCGCCGAGCTTCAATTGCGCATTCTCTGGGAGGAGATCCTGAGCCGCGATCTCCAGATTGAAGTGCTCGGGAAGCCCGAATACGCCTATTCGAACTTCCTGCGCGGGATCAAGTCGCTGCCAGTTAGGCTCGCGGCGTAACGGCCAGGGCGGCCCTCACCCGGTGAACGTCGCGAACACTTCCTCGATCGCCCGGAGCTGATTGCCGGCGGCCGAGGACGGCACGATCACCGGGGTGCGGACGCCCGCCGCGTACCATTTCTCGAGCTCCTCCCGCACACGGGCCGGTGGCCCGAACAGTGATACGTCGGCGAGCCAGCGATCCGTCATCAATCGCGGCAGCGCGTCGTTGTCCTTGGCGGCGATGGCGCGTTCGACCGCCTCCATCTCGTCCGCATAGCCGCTCTCCTTCCAGTAGTTCCGGTAGTTCGGCAGGTGGAGATAGTTGGTCAGCGTGCGCCGATTAACCGCCTTTGCCGCTTCGATATCGTCGGCGATGCAGGTCGGGATCATGTTGCCGATGAAAAAATCGGCATCGTCGCGCTTGGCCGGCGGGAGGTGGGAGAGCGATGCGCCCATCGCCGACCGGCTCGCGTTGGCCCAGATCACGCCCTCCCCAATCGCACCCGCCAGGGCCGTCATCTTGTGTCGGAGGGCCGCGATGATCAGCGGCGGCTGCGGGCCCTGGCCCTCCACGGCGCGCCATTTCTGCACGAACTCGCGCGTGTCGCTGATCGGCTTGCCGGCCGTCACTTCCATCCGCGCGTGCGAGGGGGCGTGCGCGACGCCGATGCCGAACCGAAAGCGTCCGCCCGAAACCTCGTGGAGGAAGGCGGTCGCCTGCGCGAAATCGGGCACGGTGCGGGCGTAGATCGGCGCGATCGCGGTGCCGAAGGCAATCCGCTCCGTGTTCCAGGCCAGCGCCTCGCAAACCGAGAAGTTGCTGAAGATGCTGGGCACATAGATGCCCTGATAGCCTCGCCGCTCGGCCTCGCGGGCGACGTCGATCGTGGCGCGGCGGCGGCCGGGTGTTGCGATAAGGCAGAGGGCGGGGGCTTGCAGGGGCATTGTGTTCCTCGGCTTCGGTCAGAGCCAGGCTAGTCCCGATCATACCGGTCGGACAGGGTGCCGAGCGGAACGATTCTTGTTGCAACTCGGCATCAATCAGGCCCAGTTTGACCGAGCAATGGAGGGCTGCATGAGCTACGATGATACCCGCGACACCGAGCAGCTGCGCTATCTGGACGCGGACATCGCCCAGTTCATCGTCCGCTATCGGTCGAAATCCCGCCACTGAAGGGCGGCGCACGGCGATCCTGCTGCCAGGCGGAATGGCGTGCACACTTCTTCGCGCGCGTACTCCCTACGACGACGCAGCGGGGCCGGGGCAAACGTTCCAGTATGACACCGTGTGGCTCGACGCTTCCACTTTCCTCGGCAACGCGCTGAACATCGCGATGCAGAAACAGGCCGACGGGAGCTTCCGCGACCTCGGGAACCGCATCGTGATCGCCAATGGTTCGGTCGAGTTCTTTGGTTGTACGCCGTACGATGGCTTCTCCACCTGGTGTGATCTCAACGGCATCGACTGGTTCATCTACGGCTGGGACTGGCGGCGCCGGATCGAGGACATGGCCGACCTCTTCGTCACCCAGTTCCTTCCACGGCTCCAGGGAGCGTTGCTGGCCGCGGGGCTCCCTGACCCGCTGGCCGACTTCGCCGTGCTCGGCCACAGCTTCGGCGGCATGGTGGTCAATCTCGTCAACCGTCGTACCGACGCGATCCTCTACGGAATGCAGCAAGCGATAACAGTCGGGACACCGTTCTATGGGTACGGCGGGCAGATCCATCGTTGGTTCGAAGGCGAATTGGTACTTCAACGACCTTGGCAAGCTGGAGGTCATCAAGACGATCGCTTCCCTGCCGGGCGTCTACACGCTCGAGTTCCTCGATGCGAGCGTGTTCACCGCCAACGCGGCGGCACTAGCGGGTGACCCGGATTACCCGTTGCCCGCCTATCCCAGCGTTGACGCCACTCACCCAACCGTGCAGGCCGACCCGTTCAACCCGCCAACCACGGGACCCGAGCGCCGCTATCCTCTCGATATCGGGTTCGACTTGGCCGAACTCGCGCACGCCAAGGCGATCCTGCAACAGACGGTGCAATCCATGCCGGCGGCGGTCGAGGGGCGTTTCTTCTGTGTGCGTGGGGTCCGCCCGGTGGCCGACACCGCCGGCGCCATCGCCTGGGCCACAATTCCCTTGACATACGATCCGACGGCATCGGGGTCACCCATCGCCGACGGACCTCAAGTGCCGGGCGACGATACGCAGCCGGCTTGGACGGCGCGCCTGGTGACGCAGCCGGCGTCGCAGATCGTGACGGTGAAAGCCGATCTAGACCACGCCTTTATGATGGGCGACCCGTCGGTGCTGGCCGCCATCGGCCGGATCATGGGCATACCGGAACCGGCGCTTTTTACCGTTGAGGAGCGTCGCCGTCTCATAACACGCCGCCTGCCCGCGCCCGTCGGCCGCTCTGAAGCGCTCGACATCGTCCGGGGACTACAAGCAGTGCAGACGGCGGACCGGCGTCTCGACCGCGGCACGGTCGATACGTATGTCGAGCAGTTCCCGCTCACCAAGCTGCGCGCCGTCGCCCGGCGCGTGATCCAGGACATTCTCAAGCGGCCCAATGTGGGGGAGCCCAGGTTCCAGCGCGACACGCCATAGCCGGGCGCGATCGAGGCGGTCCGGTTAGCTGGTTGCCTGGATCATTTCCCGTACGCGCGGATAGATTTCGCCGGCCCAGCGCTTGCCGCTGAACACGCCGTAATGGCCGACGCCGGCCTGCAGGTGGTGGCGTTTCAGCCCCGGCCGGATGCCGGCGCAGAGATCCTGCGCCGCCAATGTCTGGCCGATGGAGCAGATGTCGTCGCGCTCGCCCTCCACGGTGAACAGCGCGGTGCGGCGGATCGCGGCGGCCCGCACTTTCTCGCCATGCCATGTCATGCTGCCCTTGGGCAGGTCGTGATCCTGGAAAATCCGCTTGACCGTTTGCAGATAAAACTCGGCTGGCAGATCCATCACCGCGGCATACTCGTCGTAGAATTGCCGATGCACCGTGGCCGCCGCGATGTCGCCGTCCACGAGATCGCGGAGCTGCTTGAAGTGTGCCGCGACGTGGCGGTCGAGATTCATCAGCACGAAGGCCGCGAGCTGCATGAAGCCCGGATAAACCCGCCGGTAGGCGCCCTGGAAGCGCCACGGCACTGTCCCGATCAGGTTGCTCTCGAACCAGCCGATCGGTTTGGCCTTGGCGAGCTCGTTCACCTTGGTCGGGTTGACGCGCGTGTCGATCGGCCCGGCCATCAGGGTCATGCTGCGCGGCTGCGCTCCGTTGCCGGCCTCAGCCATCACCGCGACGGCGGCGAGCACCGGGACCGTCGGTTGGCAGACGGCGATCACATGGCTGCGTGGGCCCAGCGCTTCGATGAAACGAATGACGTGGTCAACGAATGCGTCGAGATCGAACGTGCCATTGCGCAGCGGGACGTCGCGCGCGTTCTTCCAGTCGGTGACGTAGAGGTCGTGGTCGGGCAGCAGCACCTGCAACGTGCCCCGCAGCAGGGTCGCGAAATGCCCGGACATGGGAGCGACCACTAGCACCTTCGGCTGCACCACCCGCGCTTCCTTTTTGAAATGGAGCAGGCCGGCGAACGGCGTTTCGTCAACGATCTCTTCCGTGATCCCCACGTCGCGATTGCCGACGCGGACGTATTCGATCCCGAAGGAGGGCCGGCGATGCGTGAGACCGGCCGCAAGCAGCATGTCGTAGAGCGCCCCCGCGTGTCGCAGGAGCTTCGGCGCCGGCATCCCGAAGCTTGCCTGCCGCATCAAACTCGCGCCGACACGGGCGTATAGCTGCGTCGCCCAGAGTGCATCGGCCTGAGCTTGGTAAAACTGATAGATCATCGCCGGGGAAGCGGATTGCGTTCCGCGCACGAACCATCCGTGTTACTGTCCGCGATCACCTGCAGCGCGCGGGACAGGAGGGGCCGATGGCGGACGCCACGCTTCTGATCAGCAGCAAGAACTACTCGTCCTGGTCGTTGCGCGGCTTCCTGCTCACGCGCTTGTCCGGCCTGCCGTTCGACGAGAAGATCGTCGCGACCGATGATCCGTCCGCGCGGGCGGAGCTGCTTCTGCGGTCGTCCTCCATTCTGGTTCCCTGCCTGGTCCACGACGGGCTGTCGGTCTGGGACACGATGGCGATTGCGGAGTACCTCAACGAAGTTCGCCCGGACGCGGGGATGTTCCCCGCCGAGCGCGCGGACCGCGCCCGATGTCGCTCGATTTCCGGCGAGATGCATTCGGGCTTCTCCGCACTCCGCTCGTCGCTGCCGATGAACCTCCGGAGCCGCAAGCCCGGCTTCACCGTTTGGTCGTCGGCGCAGGCGGACATCGACCGCATCGCGGAGATCTGGCGCGACTGCCTCGGCACATCCAAGGGACCGTGGCTGTTCGGCTCGAGGCCGTGCGTCGCCGACGCGATGTACGCGCCGGTAGTCACACGGTTTCGCGACGTACGATGTTCACCTGGACCCGATCTGCGAAGCGTATTGCGCGCAGATCACCGACTGGCCGGATCTGCGCGAGTGGACCGAAGCGGCGAAGCTGGAACCGGAGCAGATCGAGGAACTCGACATCGAATTCTGACGCGGGCGGCACCCATCTTCGTTCAGGTGTCAGCGCCACGGTGTCGGGGGTGGGACTGGGGCGGGACCCTCGACATCCACTGTGCCGAAATCGGCCGGTCCGACCACTTCCAGGTACTCCATATCCGGCGAGTAATCGAACAGGAAGTGGGCGATGCCCGGTCGCTGATGCACGCAGTCGCCGGCCGCGACCAGGTGCTCCTTGTCCTCGTACATGAACTTCGCCCAGCCCTTCAGCATCAGCACGATGTGGAAGTCGGCGGTATGACGGTGCCAGCCGGTGCCTTGCTCCGGCGCTTCGTTGGCTTTCACCAATTGTGCGATCACCCGTCCGCCGGTCGCCTCCGCGACGCCGAGATCCCTGTATAGAAAGAAATCCCGGAGCCCGCCGCCTCGCCATTCCGAGTCGCTCGGCTTCGTGTGGGCGAACGCGTTGACCACGGGTTTGTCGAGCATCGCATACACTCCCTGTCCGAAGCCGCTGCTCCGATGCGGAGCATTAAACGGCGGGTTGCGCCAAGGCGTCTGGCCGGCGCCTAGGCTGTGGGCGGGTGTTGCGGCCCCGTGCCACCTTCCTAAGCGCGTTGTGCGATGCAGCGTGGCACGAGCTTAATGGGTGGGCAAGCGGCTCGTCGTGGCTGGGGGTCGCGTCAGCTAGACGCGACGCACTACGTAACTTGCTTCGAGCGCCTGCATGATAAGCGCCGCGTGCGCCGGATCGCGGGCTTCGACCATCACTTCGAGTTCGGCGGCCTGCACGCTCGACGAGGCGAACAAGCGCTGGTGCGATACCTCGATGATGTTGCCGCCCGAGCCGCCGATCTTGCCCGCAATGTCGGCGAGCACGCCGGGACGGTCGGGGATCTGCAAATGCAGGCGCAGCAGGCGTCCGTCGCGCAGCAGATTGCGCAATAGAACATTGGACAGGATGCGCGCGTCGATATTGCCGCCGGTAATCGGGATGCCGACCCGCTTGCCGCGAAACCGATCAGGTTGCGTGAGCAGAACGGCGAGCCCGGCGGCGCCGGCGCCCTCCGCCGCGATCTTGGCGCCCTCGATCAGCAACCCGACCGCCTGCTCGATCGCGGCCTCCGGCACGGTCAGCACTCCGGCGGCGAGCTTGCGGATGATGACAAACGGACGCTCGCCGACGTCGCGTACGGCGATTCCTTCGGCGATGGTTGCGCCACCCACGGAAACGGGCTGGCCGGCGAGCCGCTGTGCCATGGCGGCGTAGGTGTCCACCTCCGCCCCGTAGACGGCGATGCGCGGCCGCAGCCCAGTTGCCGCCACGGCGCACCCAGCCAGCAGGCCGCCGCCGCCCACCGGAATGATCAGCGCATCAAGCTCCGGCTCGTCCTCCAGCATCTCGAGCGCCAGAGTGCCCTGGCCCGCGATGATCATGTCGTCATTGTAGGGGTGAACGAACACGAGCCCGCGGTCGGCGGCGAGTGCCCGCGCATGGGCGGCGGCTTCGGCCAAGGTGGCGCCGTGCAGCACGATTTCGGCACCCCAGGCCGCGGTGCGGGTGATCTTCGTCGCGGGGGTGAATTGCGGCATCACGATGGTGGCGGACACACCGTTGAGGCTGGCGTGGCGCGCAACGGCTTGCGCGTGGTTGCCGGCCGACATCGCGATCACGCCGGCGCCCCGTTCGTTGTCGTTCAGCAACGCGCAGGCGGTTGGCGGCGCCGCGCTCCTTGAAGGCACCGGTGGCTTGCAGGTTGTCGAGCTTGAGGAACACTTCCGCGCCGGTGGCGCGGGACAACGTGTCGCTGTGGATCGTCGGGGTGCGGAGGACACGCCCGGCAATGCGGCAAGCGGCCGCGCGAACATCCGCGAGCAGAATCACTTGCGGTCGAAGTTCCTGCTGCCCGGGGTTCAGCCGAACCGGACGTCGAGGATTTCGTAGGTCCGGTCGCCGCCGGGCGCCGGGACCGAGATGCTGTCCCCGGGCTTCCTGCCGATCAGCGCTTTTGCGAGCGGTGAGGAGATCGACAGCCGGCCAAGCTTGATGTCGGCCTCGTGCAGCCCCACAATCTGGTAAGTCGATTCCTTCTCGGTCTCCTCGTCGACGAGGCGGACGTGCGCGCCGAATTTGACGTGGGTTCCCGAAAGGCTGGAGGGGTCGATCACCTCGGCGGAGGAAACAATCTCCTCAAGTTCGGCGATGCGGCCTTCGATAAAGGATTGCCTCTCCCGCGCGGCGTGGTATTCCGCGTTTTCGCTGAGATCGCCGTGGCTGCGTGCTTCGGCGATGGCGCGGATGATCGCAGGGCGCTCCTCCGCTTTGAGTTGGCGGAGTTCCACCTCCAGCCGCTGGAGTCCGGGTGCGGTCATTGGGAACTTCTGCACGGCAAAGTCCTCAGTCGGGTGTCGTAGTTGTGCCCATGGATGATTACGCGACGGGTTGAACCGGCCGCGCGGGCTCAGAACGATCCGCGAAAATAGGACTGGAGCGGCGCGACTTCAAGCGTTCCGGCTTTCAGCGCGGCGATCGCATGCACCGCCGCGCGCGCACCCGCCATCGTCGTGTAGTGCGGCAAGCCGAGCGTCAGCGCGCTCCGTCGGATGGTGAAGCTGTCGGCGACGGATTGCGGGCCGGAAGCGGTGTTGATGACCAGTTGCACCTCGCCCGAGCGGATCGCATCGACGCAATGCGGGCGACCTTCCAGTACCTTGTTGACCAGCCTGACGGGCAGCCCCGCCTCCCGGATGCGCGCAGCGGTGCCGCGGGTGGCCATGATGGCAAACCCCATTTCGGCGAGCCGCCGCGCGAGCGCCGTCAACCCCTTTTTGTCGGCGTCCTTGATGGACAGGAACACGGTGCCGCTCGCCGGCAACCGCACGCCGGCGCCGAGTTGCGACTTGGCAAACGCGCGCTCGAAGCTTGCATCGAGGCCCATGACCTCGCCCGTGGATCGCATTTCCGGGCCGAGGATCGTGTCCACGCCCTCGAAGCGGCTGAACGGGAACACCGCCTCCTTGACCGCGACGTGCGGCGCAATGGCCTCGTGGTCGAGATCGAAGCCGCCGAGCTTGGCCCCTGCCATCACCCGGGCGCCGATTTTGGCGACCGGCACGCCGGTCGCCTTTGCCACGAACGGCACGGTTCGCGAGGCGCGCGGGTTGACCTCGAGAACGTAGATCGACTCGTCCTTGATCGCGTACTGCACGTTCATCAGACCAATCACCCCGAGCCCCTTGGCAAGCGCTTCGGTTTCCGCCTTGAGTTCGGTGATCGTTGCAGGCGACAGGGTGTAGGGCGGCAGGGCGCACGCGCTGTCGCCGGAGTGGATGCCCGCCTCCTCGATGTGCTCCATGACGCCCGCGACATAGACGGTTTGCCCATCGGCAATGCAGTCAACATCGACCTCGATCGCATCGTTGAGGTAGCGGTCGATCAGCACCGGGTTATCGCCGGAGACGCGCACGGCTTCGCGCATGTAGCGATGGAGGCCGGCCCGGTCGTAGACGATCTCCATCGCGCGCCCGCCGAGCACGTAGCTCGGGCGGATCACCACCGGGAAACCAATGCGCTCGGCGATCTGCTCGGCCTCGACCGCCGATCGAGCAATGCCGTTCTCCGGCTGCAACAAGGCAAGCCGCTGCAGCAGTTGCTGGAAACGCTCCCGGTCCTCCGCGGCGTCGATGGCGTCTGCACTGGTGCCGAGCAAGGGTATCCCGGCCGCCGCCAGCGATTGGGAAAGCTTGAGCGGCGTCTGCCCGCCATATTGCACGATGCAGCCGAGCAGCGTGCCGCACTCCTGCTCGCGACGGATCAGCGCGATCACGTCCTCGGCGGTGAGTGGCTCGAAATACAGCCTGTCGGACGTATCATAGTCGGTCGAAACCGTCTCAGGGTTGCAGTTGACCATGATGGTCTCGAAGCCCGCCTCGCGCAGCGCGTAGGCGGCATGGACGCAGCAATAGTCGAACTCGATTCCCTGGCCGATGCGGTTGGGGCCGCCGCCGAGAATGACGATCTTGTCCCGGTCGGTGGGATCGGCCTCGCAAACGGGGACGTCGTAGCCGCCCTCGAACGTCGAATACATGTAGGGTGTGGCGGACGCGAACTCGGCGGCACAGGTGTCGATGCGGCGATACACCGGACGCACGCCGAGCCGGGCGCGACGCGCGGCGATCGCCTCCTCGGGCTCCCCCGTCAGTTCGGCCAACCGGTGGTCGGAGAAGCCGAGCGCCTTGAGGCGTCGCAGCGCGCCCGGATCGGTCGGCAGCCCGGTCGCGGCGACCGCCCGCTCGGCTTCGACGATGCGCTCGAGCTGCCGGATGAACCATGGATCGAACTTCGAGGCGGCGTGGATGTCCTCGACCGACAAGCCTGCGCGCAAGGCCTGCCCGGCCATCAGGATGCGGTCGGGGCGCGGGGCGGACAGCACCGCGCGGAATGCGTCCGCGCCGCCGTCACCGGGCGGTTCAACCTCGTCGAGCCCCGACAGCCCGGTTTCCAGGCTCCGCAAACCCTTCTGCAATGCTTCGGGGAAGCTCCGGCCGATCGCCATCGCTTCGCCGACCGACTTCATGCTGGTGGTGAGCAAGGCCGGGGTGCCGGGGAACTTCTCGAACGTGAAGCGGGGGATCTTCACCACGACGTAGTCGATCGTGGGCTCGAAGCTCGCAGGGGTCGTGCGGGTGATGTCGTTGGCGATCTCGTCCAGCGTGTAGCCGACCGCGAGCTTGGCGGCGACCTTGGCGATCGGGAAACCGGTCGCCTTGGAGGCCAGCGCCGAACTGCGTGACACGCGCGGGTTCATCTCGATCACCAGCATGCGCCCGTCGTCCGGATTGACGGCGAACTGGACATTGGAGCCGCCGGTGTCGACGCCGATCGCGCGGAGGCACGCGATCGAGGCGTCACGCATCCGCTGGTATTCCTTGTCGGTCAGGGTGAGCGCCGGCGCGACGGTGATGCTGTCGCCGGTATGGACGCCCATCGGATCGACGTTCTCGATCGCGCAGACGATGATGCAGTTGTCCGCCCGGTCGCGGACCACCTCCATCTGGTACTCCTTCCACCCGAGCACGCTCTTGCTCGACCAGCACCTCCGTGGTGGGCGAGGCATCGAGCCCGCTTGCGACGATGGCCTCGAACTCCTCGCGGTTGTAGGCGATGCCGCCGCCTGTGCCGCCCAGGGTGAAGGACGGCCGGATCACCGCCGGCAACCCGATCTCGGCCATGGCCACGCGCGCTTCCGCCATGCTGTGCGCGATCGCGCTGCGCGGGCTTTCGATGCCGACCGCGGCCATTGCGTCGCGGAACTTGAGCCGATCCTCCGCCCGGTCGATCACCTCGGCCCGGGCGCCGATCAACTCGACCCCGTGGCGCTCGAGCGCGCCGGAGGCGGCGAGCTTCATCGCCGTGTTAAGCGCGGTCTGGCCGCCCATGGTCGGCAAGAGCGCGTCCGGCTTCTCGCGAATGATGATCTTCTCGACCATCTCGGGCGTGACCGGCTCGACATAGGTCGCGTCGGCAAGGCCGGGATCAGTCATGATGGTGGCCGGGTTAGAGTTGACCAGAACGACGCGGTAGCCCTCCGCCCGTAGTGCCTTGCAGGCCTGCACCCCCGAGTAGTCGAACTCGCAGGCTTGGCCGATCACGATCGGGCCGGCGCCGATCACGAGGATCGAGCGGATGTCAGTGCGACGGGGCATGGTAACTCGCCTGGGAAAGAATTTCCCGTCCTTAGCAGAAGAGGCGGCGATAAGGGAGAAGCCGCCGGAATTTTCCCGCTCGGTCGAGTCAGGCGGCGAGCCTGCCGCGCGCGCTCATGAACGGGCCCTGCGGCTCCCGCTCGGCCGCGAACCGGCCCAAGCCGATCGGCCCGGGCATGTCCGTGTATATGGCCTCCATGCCGCCCCGGAGACGATACGCCTCGTGCCAGAAGCCCGCCCCGCTGCCGCCTTTGTTGAACTCGCGCCACCAGGTCCGATGCGGCTCGCTGCGGGTGAAACGCTCCAGGCTGTCGAGGTCGCGCCAATACTGGCGCATGCCGATGTGGTTGAGGGCGTAGAACACCGACTCATGCACGAGCAGGCCGTCCGGCTTGTCGCGTGCAACCCCGCCGATCTCGCGCCCTAGGCCCAGCAGCATGCGGAAGCCGCGCAACCGGGTGACGCGGAAACCGAGATACACCACGACGAGATCCGGCCAAGCGGACAGGTCCACCGACCGTCGCATCACTGTCGCGTTCATCGCGCAGCTCCCGCAAAGTTAACGCTGTTAACCTAACGCGATCGACGTTGGGTGGGAAGCGGGAGTCGCCGGCCTTTCGCCCGCCGGCATCCTCCATTAGCTTTTTGGCGCGAGAGAGGGAGCTGGCGATGGCGCGAACCGAGGAGATCGCCGGCGTAAGCCTGGAGATTGAGGCGCGCGGCGACGGGCGGGCGCTCCTATTTCTCCACGACGGCGAAGGCCTCGCGCCGGAGCGCCCGTGGCTCGACCTACTCGCGCAGCGATACCGCGTCGTGGCGCCAGCGCACCCCGGGTGGGGGGCTCCAGCCTGCCGGACTGGATGATGGAGGTGGGCGATCTCGCCTATCTCTACCTCGACCTCGCCGACCGACTGGACCTTCATGACGCGATCCTCGTTGGCGCCGGCTTCGGCGGCTGGATCGCGGCCGAGATGGCGGTGCGCAACACAGCGCGGTTCGCCCGCCTCGTGCTGGCCGACGCGCTCGGCATCAAGAACGGCGGCATCACCGACCGCGACATCGCCGACATGCACGCGATCGGGCGCGACGGCTTCCTCGCACTGGCCTGGGCCGACCCGGCCAGGGCTGTCGTTGACTACGCCAGCCTGCCGGACGCGGCGCTCGCGGACATCGTGCGCGGCCAGCAAGCCTTCGCTCGGTTCGGCTGGAAACCCTACATGCACAACCCGCGCCTCAAGCGCTGGCTGCACCGCATCCGCGTGCCCACCCTGCTGCTGTGGGGCGAGCGGGACCGCATCGTATCGCCCGACTACGCGCAGGGCTTCCTCGAGGAAATCCCAGAAGCCAGCTTGCGCGTGATCCCCGACGCGGGCCATTTCCCGCACTGGGAGCAGCCCGAAAGCTTCGTCCGCGAGGTTTCCGCCTTCGCCCGCTGATGCCCCTTGCTGACGCCAGGAGTTCCGAGCGATGCGCGTCTGGTATTTCTCCGAAATGGCCTACCACCCGGCGTGGGAGGAGGGCTTGCGGCGCGGCAGCCTGCGCGTGGTGCTGCCCAACGCGCAATCGATCCAGCACGTCGGGCACGGTTTGCTCAACCGCTACCTCGACGAGTTCGCGCTGTGCGACGAGGTGGGCCTCGACATCATGGTGAACGAGCACCACAGCACCGCGACCTGCCTCACGATCTCGGTGCCGATGGCGCTCGCGATCATTGCGCGGGAAACCAAGCGCGCGCGCCTGCTATCGCTCGGCACACCGATCGCCAACCGGCCGGACCCGGTGCGCGTCGCCGAGGAGATGGCCTGGCTCGACGTGCTTTCGGGCGGGCGGCTGGAGATGGGGCTGGTCAAGGGTGCCCCGTACGAGATCGCGCCGGCCAACAGCAACCCGGCCACCTTGATGCGCCGCTACTGGGAGGCGCACGACCTCATCATCAAGGCGCTGACCACGCGCGACGGCCCGTTCAACTGGGAAGGCGAGTTCTTCCACTATCGCAACGTCAACATCTGGCCGGTGCCGATCCAGCAACCGACGCCGCCCGTGTGGATGACCGGGCTGTCGGCCGAAACGGGCCGTCTGGCGGCCGAGCGCGGCCACGTGGTCGGCACGTTGCTGTCGGGCGGGATCGCCAAGCCGATGTTCGATGCCTACCGCAATCGCGCAGCGGAGCTCGGTTGGACCGCGGGTCCGGATCGGCTGGCTTATGCCGCGATCATCGGCGTTGGGCATACGCGGGAGGAGGGACGGCGGCGTGCCGATCTGGTGGCGGACTATGTGCGCACTCGCCCGTTGTGGCCGAGCCGTTCACCAACCCGCCGGGCTATAACTCGGTCGCCGCCAACGTGGCGTTACTGAAGGCCGGAGGCGGCAAGAACCGTTTCGTCGGGGACGACGCGAGCAACGATCGCACCAAGGCCTCGCTCGACGATTTCATGCGGAGCGATACGGTGTTCGCCGGGACGCCCGACGACGTTTACGCGCAGATCAAGGATTTCAACGACCGGATGGGCGGGATCGGGCACATCCTGTTCTTCGGCCAGGGCGGCCATCTCGACCACCGGGACACGGTGGAAAACATCACCTTGTTCGCCCGGGAAGTGCTGCCGCGCGTGCGGGAGCTGTCGCCCGATACGATCACGCGCCCGAGGGCGATTGCTGCTGAGTAGCCGCCCCGACCCCGGGTAACCCGGCCAGAAAATCAATCACCGCGCCGTTGAAAGCGCCTGGCTGGTGCAGGTTGGCGGCGTGGCCCGCGCCCGGGATCACCACCTTCGTCGCGCCCGGTATCTTGGCTGCCATGTAGTCCGTGGCGGCGAGGAAGTTCTTGTCCTCGGCGCCGACCAGCACCAGCGTCGGCACCGCGATATTCGGCAGTGAGCGGATCAGATGGTCGTCCTGTTGCGTCAGCATGCCGCGCGCCGCGCGCGCCAGGCCGTCGGCCGAGCGGTGCTCGCCAAGGCGCACCTCGTCGCTCCGGTTCAGTGCGGCAAGCCCCTCCGTTTGAAGGCGCTCGGCTTGCCGTAGTGACCGCTCGTTCCAGGCCTGCCGGGCTTCGGGATTGCGGAAGCCGGGGCCGGTGTCGAACAGCATGAGCGCTCGCACCATCTGCGGGTAGACGGCGTGAAAGCCGAGCGACATCACCCCGCCGAGCGACAATCCACCGATCACCGCGCGCTGCACCCCGCAGGCCCGGAGAATGGCGGCCATGTCGTCCACCGTGTGCCGCTCGGAATAGAGCGAAGGTCGTCCGGGTAGTCCGATCGTCCGTGCCCACGCATATCCCAGGTGATCACCTGATAGTGCGGGGCCAATGCTTCGACCTGGTCGTCCCACATCCCCGCGGTGGCGCTGAATCCGTGGCTCAGCAGCACGGGATCGCCGCCGCCATGCACCTCGTAGTGGATGCGAACGCCGTCACGCTCGAGATGGGGCATCAGTTCACTCCGACCGCACCGCCGAACGCATCGCCGATCTCCCGGTGCAGCACGAGATCGGCGATGCGGTCGAGGCCCGTGGGCTCGCGGTTGATGATGACGAGCGTGGCCCCGTTGCGCTTGGCCACCTCAGGGAACGCCGCCGCGGGATAAACGACGAGCGAGGACCCGAGCACCACGAACAGGTCGGCCGCCATCGTTTCCCGGTGCGCGCGCTGCATCGCCGCCTCCGGCATCGACTGGCCGAACGAGATGGTCGCCGTCTTGACCGGGCCGAGACACCGAGAGCAGTCCGGCGGCTCCCCATCCCGCTCGAACTGCGCGCGAATGTCGTCGATCTCGTAACGCGCGGCGCAATCGAGGCACGTGGCGTACGTGGCATTGCCGTGCAGCTCGATCACCTTGTCGGCCGGGACACCGGATGCCTGATGCAGCCCGTCGATGTTCTGCGTGATGACAGATGAAACCAATCCCCGATCGACGAGGTGGGCAACGGCCCGGTGGCCGCGATTGGGGCCGGCCGCGCGCAGCGTCTTGTCGGTTTCGAACTTGCGTCGCCAGGCTTCGCGCCGCGTCTCCCTGGAGGCGAGGAAGTCGCCGAAGTCGATCGGCGCCATCCGCGTCCAGATCCCGCCGGGGCTGCGAAAATCGGGGATGCCGGATTCCGTGCTGATCCCGGCTCCCGTGAATACGACGCCGCGCCGCGCCGCAGCGAGCAACTCCCGCAGGACCGCAAGATCGCGCTCCCCCATGCATCCTCTCCGCCTGCTCGCGCACGAAACCCGGCCGCGCTCCGGCCGCCCGCCCGGCCGCGTCTTGTGAGTGGCGCGCCGCCCCAGGTCCGGCATGATGCCGGCGTGGCACTAATCCTTCAACAGACGCGGCAGACGCGGCCGGGCAGGCGGGCGGCGATCGTCATCTTCGGTGCGGCGGTGCGGCCGGATGGCTCGGCCAGCATGACGTTGCGGCGGCGCGTGCAGGCCGCCGCCGTGTGGGGCCGTCGTCTGCCCGTCGAGCCGCTGTTCGTTCCAACGGGCGGTGTCGGCCGCTACGGCCCGTCCGAGGCGTCGGTCATGGCGGAATTGCTGCGCGAACTCGGCATACCGGACGGACGCATTCTCCTAGAGGAAACCGGCCGCAACACGCTCTCCTCCGTTCGCGCCGTCGCGGCGCTGCTGCGCGACCGCCCGCACGCGGGGCCGGTTTACGCCGCCACTTCCGCATACCATCTCACGCGTTGCGTGCTGCTGCTGCGCTTGGCCGGCGTGCCGGCGCGGCCCTCCCGGCCACCGCCGTTTCCCGCCGGACACGATTTCCGTACGCGTTGGTACTGGCGGCTGCGGGAGATGGCCGCGCTGCCCATCGATGTGGCGTTGATGCTGGCGCGGCCGCGGCCATGACCGGCGAGCACGCGGTCGCGGCGCACACCTTTTATTAACCGATACCAGGGGAGGCTGTGCGCGCGCTTCCCGTGAAGCGTCCTTTTGACCAAGTGCCTCCAAAAAACGCCGCGGTCCGCTGCCGCGGTGCAGCCGAATTCGGCGCTAATGGCGGGGCCATTGAGGGAGGTGACGTGCAGTTGTTGTTGAGCGATCTGTTCAGTCCGCAATTGTCGCCGCACGGGTTCTGCCTCCCATGGTCGCCGGTTCTCCTCTGGCTGGTCGTCTCGGCCGATGGCGTGATCGGATTCGCCTACCTTGCCATCGCTGCCGCATTGGCCGCCTTCCTGTGGCGACGCAGCGATCTCGCGCTGAGCGTCGCCATGTGGATGTTCGCCATCTTCATTATGAGCTGTGGTGTCGCGCATCTATTCGACATCGTGACATTGTGGATACCGGTGTACGGGCTGCAGGGTTTGGTCAAGTTGAGCACGGCTTCCGTTTCGCTCCTGACCGCGATCATGCTGTGGCAACATATGCCGGGCCTGATCGCCATGCCGACCCCGGCCGAGCTTCGCCGTGTCAACGTGACCTTGCATACGGTTCGCGAGCGCCAGGAGCGCACGGAGGAGGCTTTGCGGGACAGCGAGCGCCGCTATCAACTGCTGGTCGACGGGGTGAACGACCACGCATTGATCATGCTTGATGCGCGCGGCCACATTACCAACTGGAATCGCGGTGCTGCACGCATCTACGACTACGCCGCCGACCAGATCGTGGGCCAGCACTTCTCTAACTTCTACGCGGACGAGGATCGCGCGTCAGGTGGGCCGGAAAGAGCGCTGGCGACCGCCGAGGGCGGAGGGCAATTCGCGCAGGAAAGTTGGCGCGTGCGCCGCGACGGCTCGCGCTTCCGCGCCGCCGTCGTGATCGAACCGGTCCGCGACGAGGGCGGGCGGCTGCTCGGCTTCGCCAAGATCACCCACGACATCACCGACAAGTGGAAGGCGGCCGAGGCGATTGAGCAAAGCCGTGTGGCTCTTGCCCAGGCGCAAAAGATGGAAGCGGTGGGCCTGCTGACGGGCGGCATCGCGCACGACTTCAACAATCTTCTCACCGCCGTGCTCGGCAGCCTTGATCTGATCGAGCGCCGGGGACCGCTGAACCCGAGCGCCGCCCGCGTGCTGGCGACCGCGCGCCAGGCGGCGGAGCGCGGCGCGGAACTGACCAGCCGGCTGCTCGCCTTCGGACGACGTCAAGCGCTGTCACCCAAGCCGTTGGACGCCAACCGCCTTGTCGGGGAGTTTTCAGACCTGCTGCGCCGGACACTGGGCGAGCGCATCACGTTCGAAATACGGTCCAAGCCGGGGCTTTGGACAACATTCGCCGATCAGAACCAGCTTGAAAGTGCGCTGCTCAACCTTGCCGTCAACGCGCGGGACGCCATGCCGGACGGCGGCCGCCTCACCATCGAGACCGGCAACGCGACGCTCGACCCGCAATACGCGGCGCGCGAGCGCGACGTCGAACCGGGCGACTACGTTACCATAGCTATGCGGGACACCGGCTGCGGCATGACACCGGACGTGTTGGAGCGCGCGTTCGATCCCTTTTTCACGACGAAAGCCGAGGGCCACGGCACCGGCCTAGGGCTCAGCCAGGTGTTCGGCTTCATCAAGCAATCGGGCGGTCACGTCGCTATCCAGTCTGAGCCCGGAGAGGGCACATCCATCACCTTCTACCTGCCCCGACACGAGGCGGCGGCTCCGTCGGAGGCCGCGGCAACGCCTGCTCCGGCGCTTCCTGTCGCCCGGGGCGAGACGGTGCTTGTTGTCGAGGACAACGGCGACGTGCGGCACTACGCCGGCGAGGTCATGGCCGAGCTTGGCTTCAACGTGCTGACTGCGCCCGACGCTCCAACCGCACTGCAGGTGCTCGACAGCCATCCCGAAATCGCGCTCCTGTTCAGCGACATTGGACTGCCCGGGCTCAACGGCCGGGAACTCGCCCAGGAAGCGAGGCGCCGATATCCGACGCTCAGGCTGCTGCTGACCACCGGCTATTCGCGCGACACTATCATCCGCCAGGGCCTCGCTACGGACGGCATCGCAATGACACCAAAGCCGTTCACCTATGACAGCCTGGCCGGCAAGCTCCGCGAGGTGATGAGCGCGCCGGCCTAGAGATGAGAACCGGCGCGCGAGCGATCCGATGGCAGAACGATCGAGTAATCGATCTCAGTACATGTGTTGTCCGCCGTTGATCGACAGCGTGGAGCCGGTCACGAAATCCGCGTCGTCGGCGGTTAGGAACGCGACACCGCGGGCGATGTCCTCGGCCTTGCCGAGCCGTCCGGCAGGAATACGCGCCACAATTTTCTGCAGCACGTCGGCCGGGACGGCGCGTACCATGTCGGTGTCCACGTAGCCGGGTGCGATGGCGTTTACGGTGATGCCGAACCGGGCGCCCTCTTGTGCCAGGGCCTTGGTGAAGCCGTGGATCCCGGATTTCGCCGCAGCGTAGTTTACCTGCCCATATTGCCCGGCTTGGCCGTTGATGCTGCCGATGTTGACGATCCGCCCGAACTTCTGCGCCCGCATCGAGATCAAAGGTGAGCTTGCAGAGATTGTAGCAGGAGCCGAGATTCGTATCCGATCACCGCGTCCCACATCTCTCGGTTCATGCGGGCCAGCGTGCCGTCGCGGGTGATGCCAGCGTTGTTCACCAGGATCTCGATTGGCCCGACCTCTTCCGTGATCCGCTTTATTGCCGTCTCGCAGGCGGCGAAGTCGGCCACGTCGAACCGCTCCACGCGGATGTCAGTCTCTCGGGCGAAGGCCTGGGCCGCTTCCGAGTTGCCGGCGTAGTTGGCGACCACCGTTCGCCCTTGCGCCTTCAAGGCGCGGCTAATTGCCGCCCCAATGCCGCGCGTGCCGCCCGTGACGAGTGCGATGCGAGCCATGGACCCCTCCCTTGCTTACCGGCTTGCGCGGAGTCGTAACACGGCGCGGCCATGCGGCAAGAGAGGGGTAGGGCGCGACGGAGCGGCTAGCGCTCCACCGCCATCGCGACACCCATGCCGCCCCCGATGCAAAGCGTGGCCAAGCCCTTTTTCGCGTTCTGCCGGCCCATTTCGTGCAGCAAGGTGGTCAGGATGCGCGCCCCGGAGGCGCCGATCGGATGGCCAATGGCGATAGCGCCGCCGTTGACGTTCACTTTGGCGGTATCCCAGCCGAGATCCTTATTCACCGCGATCGCCTGCGCCGCGAACGCCTCGTTGGCTTCGACCAGATCGAGCTGGTCAGGCTTCCAGCCGGCGCGCGCCAAAACCTTGCGCGTGGAGGGGATCGGCCCCGTGCCCATCACCGCCGGATCGACCCCGGCCGTCGCGAACGCGGCAATGCGCGCGAGCGGCTTGAGGCCGCGCTTAGCCGCCTCCGCGGCGCTCATCACCACCAGGGCGGCAGCGCCGTCGTTGATGCCGGACGCATTGCCCGCCGTCACGGTGCCTTCCTTGTTGAACGCCGGGCGCAGCTTGGCCATGGTTTCGGCGCTACTGTCGTGACGGATATACTCGTCATCGCTCACCACGGTCTCGCCCTTGCGGCCCTTCACCGTTACCGGCGCGATCTCGTCCTTGAACTTGCCGCTCTTCTGCGCCGCCGAGGCCTTCTGCTGGGACGCGAGGGCGAAGGCATCCTGCTCGTCGCGGGTGATCTGATAGGCGCGCGCGACGTTCTCCGCAGTGACGCCCATGTGATAGCCGTGGAACGCGTCCCACAGCCCATCCTTCAGCATGGTGTCGATGAACTCGACGCCCCCCATCTTGGTGCCGCCCCGGAGATAGGCCGCGTGCTGGGACTGGCTCATGCTTTCCTGGCCGCCCGCGACCACGATGCTGCTTTCGCCCGTCCGCACCTGCTGGGCGGCGAGTGCTACCGCACGTAGGCCCGAGCCGCACACCTGGTTGATTGAGAAGGCAGTCTTCTCGTCGGGGATGCCCGCCGCGCGCGCCGCCTGCCGGGCGGGATTCTGGCCTTCGCCCGCGGTGAGGATCTGCCCGAGGATGACCTCATCGACGTCGCCTGGCTCGATCCCGGCGCGCTCCATGGCGGACTTCACCGCGACCGTGCCGAGTTCATGGGCGGATAAGGTCCCGAGCGCGCCCGAAAAGCTGCCGACGGGCGTGCGCGCCGCCGCGACAATAACGATGTCTTCCACCCCTGATGCCTCCCGACCGTTGCGTTGCGTGGCATTTGGGGTCGAACCCCGGCCTAGAGCAATGGCGCAAGCCGCGATGCCGGTCAGCTTCTGTCACGCAGCGGATCATGGCCCCAGTTCATCAGCGACTTCCGCCAGCGCGTGTCGGTGACGTCGCCCTCCGGCCGTTGCTTGAGATGACGGTGCACATAGCCGACGACCTTGCGCATGGCGCGGAAGTCGTCCTCCGTCAGGTCGGCTTGCCGCTTGCCGCGGATTTCGATGATGCGCCGCCCCATGGCATGGCCGACCGCCTCGCCTTGTTGCGGCGAGACGACCTTTTCGCCGCCTTTCCGCATGCCGACGGAGCGGCTCGGCGTGCTGCCGAGCCACGCCCGGAGCCGCGCCGGTGGCATGTTCACCGCGCGGCGGAACTCCTGCGCGATCGCGCGGCGGTCCTCCGGTGGGACGCTGCGCGGCGCCATCAACCGCGGCCGCCGGCAAGCGCCCGCACCAGCTCGTTCTTGCGCATCCTGGACCGGCCCGGCACCTGTTGCCGGCGCGCTTGTTCGAGGAGCTCGGCGCGGGACAGCTCCGCCAGCCGCGCGCTCCCTCGCGGAGCACCCGTTTGGCGATAGGGTGCCGTCTTGGCTGCGACGTCCTTCGGCTGGGCCGAGAATTGCCGGCCGGCCTTGCGGTCCGCGCGCTTCTTCGCCGTGGTGCGGGCGTACTCGTCTGGCGAAAGCTGCTCGCGGGCCGCGCGCGGCAGATAGCGTTCGCCGGTGTCGGTGCTTTTGCGCCCCGAGCGGGTGCCCCAGTCCTCTCTCTCCCACTGGCGGAGGTGATTGTCGGGGTCGCGCTTGCCTTTGTAGCCGCCGCCCGCCGCCTTGTATCTGCCCCACCGCGAGCTGGGCCTTGCGCGCCGACCATTGCCCGGGGCGGCCCCCCTTGTCGCCCTTGGTGACGCGCCGCTTCACCTCCTCCCACATCCGGGGATCGGTTTTTTCCGCCGTTTTCGCCATCGCTTGCCTCCGTGCGCGGGGGCAAACGCCGTTGGTTCGGCGGCGGTTCGACCGGATTTGCTAGAGCGCCGCGAGCCACGTGCGGAGCGGCTCCCACAACGCCTGCTCGGCACCTGCGCCGGCGACCATGCCTATGTGCCCCGCAGCCGGCTCGTGCTGGTGGGCGCCGGGGATCAGCGCGGCGAGCGGACGCGCCCCACCGGGCGGGACGATACGGTCGCGCGCCGGTATGGCCGCCCAGGCTGGCAGCGCGAGCGCGGCGGGGTTCACCGGCAGCCCGGCAATCCGCCACTCGCCCCGCGCTGGCGTGTTCGCGCCGTACCAGCCGTTCAGCACCTCGCGGGCCACGGGTGCGGCGAGCGGAACACCGTCGTTCAGCCAGTCCTCCAGGGCGACGAACATCCGGGCGCGCTGGCTCGCGGGATCGAGCCGGGCGAAGCCAGCGAACTTGCGGCCGATGCTGCCGGGTTCAAGCAGGGCGAACATGGCCTGGAGCGCGTCGACCGGCAGCGTCCCGCTCCTTGCCAGGGCGGGCTCCAACAGCGGCAGGGAGCGTAGCGCCTGCTCGGCACGCCCTTGTGCCTCGGCGTGGAAGTCCCAGGGTGCCGCCAGAAGAGCGAGGGCACGCACCACGTCCGGCCGGCGCGCCGCCGCGGCGACGGCGAGCGTGCCGCCCATGCAGTAGCCCACCACCGGGACCGGCGCGCCCGCCCGCTCCTGGGCTGCGAGCAGCGCCCGCTCCAGCCGGCCGGCGACGTAATCCGTCAGGGTGAAGCTGCGCTCGGCCGCACCCGGCCAGCCCCAGTCCAGCAGGACGGGCCGGATGCCCCGCTCGGCGAGCCAGCGCAGCATGGAGCGGCCCGGTGCGAGGTCGAGCACGTAGGCGCGGTTCACCAAGCTCGGGACGAACACCGCAGTCGTCCCGCTGCCGCCCTTGCCGTAGTCGAGCAGCCGGGACCCGCCCTCGCGCCAGATCGACGGCGGCTCGGGCAGCTCGCGCTGATAGGGGTGCCGCCGGTAGGCTGCGACGCCCGCGATGAACGCTTCCGGGTCGACCCGCTCGCCGGCCGACCTCGCCGCGGCATCAGGCGGGTTTGTCGCGCCGCCGGCGGGGGCGCTCGAGGGCGAACAGCCGTCGCTCCAGTTCGTCCACTCGGGCGGTGAGGCGTTCAATCGCTTCGTCGCGAGCGCCAGGTGGAGCAGGAGCGGACGCGGCCCCCGGCGTTGGTTCGGGGCCGGGGCGTCCAGCCGCCGCATCAGCCGGCGACCCCGGCCGCGGCCGCAGCCGGAGCAGCGCCCGCCAAGCTTCCTGCGCCTCGCGGTCCACCGCCAGCGCCGCGAATTCGCTCTGCCAGATAGTGGCCCAGTCGCGCTCGAACGCGGTTTCGCTGTCGTCGTCCGCCGCGTCCGTCATGCGGCATCGGACCGACCACACGCCGATGGCCGCACTTCCCCGATTTCACTTTCGCGCGTGCGGGAGAGGCCCCATGTTAGCTCGCCAGGTAAATTACGAAGCAGGTCCATGTCTGAGCCCGTCTCTCGCCCGCCGGGAAACGCCGCTGCGGGCGCCTCGCCGCAAGTGGTCGTCAAGAAATACGCCAACCGCCGCCTCTACAACACGGAAACTTCCAGCTACATCACGCTCGACAACCTGGCGGACATGATCCGGCTGGGCCGGGACTTCGTCGTCTACGACGCGAAAACCGGAGACGATATCACCCGCGGCGTGCTCACCCAGATCATCTTCGAAGAAGAAGGCAAGGGGCGGGCCATGCTGCCCATCCCCTTTCTGCGGCAGCTAATCGGCTTTTACGGCAACAACCTCCAGGCCCTGGTGCCGCGGTATCTCGAGCAGGCCATGGCTGCCTTCGCCCAGCAGCAGAAGCAGGTGCAGGACGCGGTGGGGCAGACCATGGGCCGCATGTTCCCGTTCGGCGGCATGGAGGAGATCGGGCGGCAGAACATCGCCATGATGGAGCGCGCGATGGCGGTCTGGACGCCATTTTACCGGCCCCAACAGCACGACCCAGCGGAGCCCGCGTTCCAGCAGGCGGCGGAACCCTCGCCCGATCCGGGCGAGGAGGTCGCGGCACTGCGCGCGGAGGTCACACGGCTGCGCGCGCAACTGGCCGAATGCCGCAACGCGGCGTCCGCGCCGAACGAGCCGGTGAGCTTGCAGCCGGCGCGCGAGAAGCAGGCCGAGAAGGCGCGCCAGCCCGTTAGCACAAACACTAAGGCGTGAATATTCGCGCTGTCCCTATCGTGATGCGGGAGCTTTGGCGGTTGTAGTGTAGCTTCCCGCAGGTTAGATCAACGCGAACTCGGAGGCCAAAACCGTGTCCGCAGTCGTGGAGACTCCTCGTACGCGTGGGTCGGGTTCGGGGCGAAAGCGCGAACCAGCACCCAATAAATCTGAGACAGATGGGGAGATCCGCCCGAGCGCCCGGGCGAGCGCCGCCGACCGGCACGTGGGCAGCCGGATTCGCGAACGCCGCATCATGCTCGGCTTGTCCCAGCAGCAGCTGGCGCAGATGATCGGCGTGACCTACCAGCAGGCGCATAAGTATGAGCGCGGCCTCAACCGCATTTCGGCAGGCCGACTGTACGAGATTGCGCAAGTGCTGAACGTCGCCGTGTCCTGGTTCTTCGAGGGACTGAGCGCCGAACCGCATCCGGTGGAGATTTCGCCCAGGCAGCGCATGTGCTTGGAGCTCGCGCGCAATTTCGCCGCGATCGACAACGAGAAGCACCAGGAAGCGCTCAGCGCCATGGCGCGGGCGCTGGCGGCCCAGTCGCTGGCGGCGCATGGCGTCCGGGACGCGGCCGAGGACATCTGAGGCTGCCTCTCGGGTAGAACGCGCGGCCACTGCACTGCCGCAAGCCGGAGGACCTGCTACGCTCCGGTGATGGAGTCGCGCATCCACCTGTTGTCCGAGGCGACGGTCAATCGCATCGCCGCCGGCGAGGTGATCGAGCGTCCGGCCGCGGCGGTCAAGGAATTGGTGGAGAACGCGCTGGATGCCGGCGCCCGCCGGATCTCGGTGGCACTCGCCGGCGGCGGCATCGAGCGGATCGAGGTCACGGACGACGGCGGCGGCATGAATCCGGCCGAGCTCGTCCTCGCCGTGCGGCGGCACGCCACCTCCAAGCTCGACCCCGACGACCCGCTGCTGCGAATCAGCACCCTGGGGTTCCGCGGGGAGGCGCTGCCTTCCATTGGCGCCGCGGCCCGGCTCCGCATCACGTCCCGGCCGTCCGAGGCCGACAGCGCCTGGGCCATCGAGGTAGCGGCCAATGCCGTGGGCTGTCCGGAGCCCTGTGCCGGCGCGCCCGGAACGCGCGTGGTGGTGCGCGATCTCTTCTACGCCACGCCAGCGCGGCGCAAGTTCCTTCGCAACGAACGAACCGAGGCCGAGCACGCCGAGGCGGCGGTGCGGCGGCTGGCGTTGGCCGCCCCCGACGTCGCTTTCCGCCTGGAGATCGACGGACGCGGGGTGTTCGACGTCCCCGCTCAAGCGGCGCCCGACCGGCTGGCCGCCCTGCTCGGCCCGGAGGCGGCGGGCACTCTCCTCCCGGTCGCCGCCACGCGCGACGAGATGGAGCTTGCCGGTTTCGCGGGCGGGCCGGCGCTCACCCGCGCCACCGCAGCAGCGCAGTTCTTGATCGTCAACGGCCGGCCGGTCGCCGATCCCGTGCTGAAGGCGGCGGTGCGCGTCGCCTACCGCCCGGTGATCGCGGCCGGGCGGCATCCCGTGGTGGCGTTGCGGCTCACGCTCCCGGCCACGGCCCTCGACGTCAACGTCCATCCGGCGAAGACCGAGCTTCGGTTCCGCGACCCGGCGGCCGTGCGCGGCTTGGTGATCTCCGGACTGATGCGGGCGCTCGGCGGCGGCGCCGGGGCCGCCGCCGCGGCGCGGCCGCCGGGGCTCCGGCTGGTGTCCTCCCGCCCGCCGGCCAACGCCGCGCCACCGCCACCCTTGCCCGGCTTCGCGGATGCCGCGCCCGCCTGGCCTGGGCCGTCCGCGCGCGCGCTGGCCGCACCGCCGGCTCCGGCTCCCGACTACCCGCTCGGCGCACCCGTGGCGCAGGTGCTCGACACCTACATCATCGCCGTCGCCGCCGACGGCAGTCTGGTGCTCGTCGACCAGCACGCGGCACACGAGCGGCTGACCCACGAGGCGCTGCGGGCGCAGTTGGCGGCGGGCGGGGTCCGCAGCCAGCCGTTGCTGCTGCCTGCGGTGGTGGATTTGCCGGCGGGGGCGCTGGCGCGCGTGCTCGCGCACGGGGCGGAACTCGCGTCGCTCGGCCTCGTGATCGAGCCATTCGGCGGCGGGGCGGTGCTGGTCCGCGCGTTGCCCGCCGCACTCGGCGCGCCGGACCCGAAGCCGCTGCTCGAGGACATCGCCGACGAGCTGGCGGCCTTCGAGGAAAACCTGACGCTCCCGGCGCGGCTCGACGCGGTGCTGGCCCGCGCTGCCTGCCACGGCAGCATCCGCGCCGGCCGGCGGCTCGGTAGCGAGGAGATGGCGGCCCTGCTGCGGCAAATGGAAGCGACGCCGCGGGCCGCCACGTGCAGCCACGGCCGTCCCACCTTTCTCAAGCTGTCGCGTGCCGCGATCGAGACGATGTTCGGCCGTCGGTGACGGGCGCCGCCCGTTGCCGGGTGCGCAACCCGCTCAGCCGGGTTCCGCGCGGCCGGCGCGGACAAAGGCGAACTGGCCGGCGATTGTCGCGGCGAGCAGCACGGCCGACGCCGCCAGCGCCGGGCCGCCCGGGAGCAGGCTGACCAGAACGGTGCACAGCGCCCCGAAGCCCATCTGCACGAAGCCATATAGGCCGGACGCCGCGCCGATCATCTGCGGCTGCACCCCGATGGCGCTCGCCAGGGCGATCGGGCTCGTCGCACCCACGCCGAAAGAATACACCACCATGGGAGCCACGACGCCGAGGACGCTCAGCCGCCCGCTGACCGTGAGCAGCAGCAATGCAGCGGCGCCGGCGATGGCGACGCCGTTGGTCCAACGCAGCAGCGGGGCCGCGCGGACGCGGCGGGCGAGCCGGCTCGCCGCGAAGCTGCCGAATGGCACGCCGCCCATGACGGCCAGGTAGTAGACCCCGACCTCCGCCGGCGGGCGATGCAGGACGGTGGTGAAGATGAACGGCGAGGCCGTGAGATAGGCGTAGATGCTGGTGCTGCTGAACGCCCCGCCCAGCATCAGGGCGCGAAACCGGCTGGTGCGTAGCAGGCGGGCGTAGCTCGGCAGCATCCGCCCGGACCCGGCTCCGCGCGACGCAGCCGTTTCCGGCAAGCTGAGCAGGGTCGCTCCGAGCGTCAGCGCGCCCAGCGCCGCGAGGACGCCGAAGATCGAGCGCCAGCCCCACCATGCCGCGAGATAGCCGCCGATGGCCGGCCCGATGCCGGGAGCGAGGCTTTGCGTCATGGTGAGCAGGGCCATCTGCGACCCCGCCTGACCGGGCAAGGCGGCGTCGCGCACCACCGCGCGCCCGAGTACGAGGCCGCCGCAGCCGCCGAGCGCTTGCACGATGCGGGCGGCGAGCAGCACCGAAAGGTTGGGTGCGAGTGCGGCGACCAGGCTCGCGCCCACGTAGGCAAGCAGCGCGGCCAGCAATACCCGGGCGCCGGCCCCAGCGGTCCGACACCGGCCCGTAGAGCAACTGCCCGAACGCCACGCCGAACAGGTAAAGCGTGATCGCGAGCTGGATCGCTCCCGGGGCAACGTGGAGGTCCTGCGCGGCGAACGGGAGGGCGGGCACCAGGATGTGCATGGCAAGCGTGCCGGACGCAGTGATCGCCACCAGCAGCCAGAACGGCGCGCGCTCGCGGGGAAGTATCGGGTCGGAGAGCAGCGCCATCGTCCGATCAGACGGCAGCGCTGCGGCGGCGTCCAGCCTCCGTCAGAGGCTCCAGCGCAGGCCGCAATTCTGGCACGGCTTGGGCGGCGCGTCGCTCAGCAGGGCGCCGCGAAACTCCTGGTAGACGGGGCTGTTCCAGATTTCGCGCAGGTCCTGCTGGGTGGCGTCGCCCAGTGTGTAGTTCTCGTAGCCCCGTGCCGAGAACGGCGCGATGCAGCACGGCAGCGCGCGGCCGTGCGCAGTGAAATACATGAGCGACCACGGGCGGCGGCAGGTGGACCACGGGCGGTCGTCGCCCTGCTTCTTGAGGCTGAGCCCGGGTTCAGTGGCACCCGACGCATCGAGGTGAACGCCAAGCGTGAGGCCGAGTGCCACCGCCGCCTCGATCGCTTCCTGCTCGGCGGCGATGGTGCGCTCGAACAACGAGCTGTCGGCGCGCGCCATGCCGAAACCGGCGTCGTCGAACACGAGGCGCTGCAGGTGAACCTCGGCGACACCCATGCCGGCCGCCATGCGGACGAAGTCGGGCAATTGCTGCACGGTCTCCTTGAGGCCGGTGAGCCACAAGGAAACCCGCGGCGTGCCGGCGCCCGTCGCGCGCTGGAAGGCGGTGAATTTCCCGACGTCGCGCACGATCCGCCCGAAAAAATTCTTGCCGCGCACCCGCTGATACGTGGCGGCATCGGCGGCATCGACGGACACCCGCAGCTCGTCGAGCCCGGTGTCGATCAGCTCGCCGAACTTCTTCGGATTGAGCAACGTGCCGTTGGTGTTGAACAGCACATACACCCCGCGCGCCTTCAGATAGCGGATCATCCGCGGCAGCGCCCGCACCAGCATCGGCTCGCCGACACCGTGCAGCACTGCCCGCTGCAGGTTGGGCACCTGGTCGACGATGCGGGTGAACAGCTCCCAACTCATGTCGGCCGGCGGTTCGAGGGTCTCGAACGTGCGCGGGCAGGTCTCGCACAGCAAATTGCAGCGGTTCGTTGTTTCCAGGTAGAGGCAGACCGGCGGCTCGGCGGCGACCGTCGAGCGCTCGGGGCCGACGGCCTCGAAGTAGCGGCGGGGGTCCTTCAGCGCGGTTGCCGCCATCGGCACCTCCTGTTCCGTCATTGCAGGCCGCGTCTCTTTGGTCCTAGGGGCGGCCGAGGCCGGATCCCAGGATCGGTCCACCCCGAGCGGAAACGAGTGCCGCTCGCTTCAGGTCGGACCAGGCCAGGGCAATGGCCGGAACGTATAACAGCGAGGCCCACACGAAGCGTTCGGTCCAGGGGTCGAGATAGAGCAGCAGCGGCGCCACCGAAAGCCAGATCACCGAACGGAACGGAGCGATCGTGGCCGGGACCGCGAGCCAGACGAAATACCAAGGATAGTGCGGACACAATGCCACGAGCGTGCAGGCGGCAAGAATACCGCACGCCTTGCAGATCTGCGCAATTTCGATGGACGGATCGGCGGACCAGCACGTGCCGAAGGCGATGCGAACTGCAAGGGCGAGTAGAAGGAGGGCGGCGAGCGCCAGATAAATCGGTCCGGCGAAAGCGGGCAGCGTTGCAACGTGCGCCAAGCCGGCGAGCAGCCAGAACCCGCCGCCGCCCCTGATGCCCTCCTCGCCGCCATAGCTCGGAAGATAACCGAGCACCTTCCAGCCGACACCGGCATAGAGGGCATACAACCCGACGATCACGCCGACGCAGCAGGCAGCAAACGCGGCGCTCCCGCGACGCCAAAGCGCGGGTGCAAGGACCGCCGGCAGGAATTTGACCAGGGTCGCGGCGCCGAGCACGGCGCCTGCCCAGCCGTCGCGGTGATGCGCGCGCGCCAGCAAAGCGAGCGCAATCAAGCCGATCGATATGGCGTCGACATGGCCGTTGCCCGCAAAACACCAGACGATGAGCGGGTTCCAGGCATAGATGAGCAGCCGCGCGTCGGGCAGCCCGGCGCGCCGGAGCAGCGCGACGAGACACCCCGCCGCGAGCGCCTCGAAGCCGACCATGGCACTTTTCATCGCGATGGTCGTGTCGCTGACCGCCGCGACGGCGCGGAACACCAGCTCCGCCATCGGCGGATAGATCGTCACGGCGTATTCGTGGCGGTTGACGTGCGGCGCGATTGCCGTGTCGCGCAGTCCCGCGAGTGCCGGGTCGTCGGGGATGTAGCGATAGGGGCTGATGCCGGCGTTCTGCACCCGCCCGTCCCAAACGTAGCGAAACATGTCGCTCGAAAGGAACGGGTACGCCGGCAGCACCATCGCGCGCATGACCGCCGCGACGCCGAGCACGAGCCACAGCGTGCGGCGCGGCAATGTCTGTCGCAGGACCAAAGCCACCGCCGCAAGATAGACGGCGGCGGCCAGCGCCATGATGCCGATGAACAACCACGTCCGCCCCATAGTGCCGACGCTGTCGGCGCCCGGTATGTGGACGAGGAGCCCGGCGCCGGTTAGCGCCACGAGGAGCCCGCCGATGCCGGCAAGGGCTGCGAAGCTTCGCGTCAAGCCGCCCGGCCGAGCAAGCGCCGCAATCCGAGCCGGTCGATCACCGCGGTGGTGGCCGGGGCGAGATAGCCGTGGCCCGGCCCCTCGCCGCGCAGTTCGGCCATAAGGCGGTGGAGTGCCGGTACGTCATCCACGTCGTACCAGGGATCGAGTTCGACCAAAGGGAGGCCGAGGGCGCGGGTGCGGGCCCGCGTCTGGTTCGCGACACGGTCGGTGCTCCAGTCGATGTCTTCGAACAGGTGCGCCCGCGCCGTTTTCAGCCCGAGCAGGTAGTAGCCGCCGTCCTCCGCCGCGCCGAGCACGACCCGCTCGCCGGGCGCCGCGAGCGCCGCGGCGGCTTGCGCGAGGCGAGCGGTGGGCAGGTTCGGGCTGTCCGCGTTCAGCAAGCAGGCCGAGCCGTAGCCCTCGGCGAGCAGGGACTGGAACGCGTGCAGAAGGCACTTGCCCAGCCCGCGCACGCCAGGCGGAAGCGTCGATGCGCCCGTCCGCCAGCACAAACCCCGTGCCGCGTGCCAGATGCCCGGCGAACAGGGGTTCAAGCCCCGCCGGCGCGTATGCAATCAAGCCCCGGATCGGCTGCCGACGGCCCGCGAGTGCGACGTTTTCCGTTACGTCGCGGAGGAAGGCGGCGCTCAGGGCGGCGGCCTGTTGGGCCGTCAGCGGCGGCACCAGGCGCGTTTTCGATTGCCCGGGCTGCGGCGCTTTCGCCATCACCGCGATGGCGCAGGTGTCGGGTCGGCTCGGCGCCAGCATTAGATGCCGCTGAACCAGTTGTAACCCCGGTCGACCCAGAACCCAGGCGGCTGCTTGTTGGTCACGTAGATCGCGACGACCCATTTCGGGTTCTTGAACCCGAGTTTGGTCGGCACCCGGATTTTGAATGGATAGCCGTATTTGGCCGGCAGTGTCTTATCGGACAACTTAAAGGCCATAATGGTTTGCGGATGCAGGGCCGTCGGCATGTCCATGCTCTCGTAGTAGCCGTCGGCGCACTCGAAACCCACGTATTTGGCGGTGGTATCGGCGCCGATGCGCGCGAGGAACTCGCTGAGCGGCGTTCCCGTCCACTTGCCGATCATGCTCCAGCCCTCGACGCAGACATGGCGCGTCACCTGGCTTTGCTGCGGCAGCGCGTTCAGCCGTTCTACCGTCCAGGGCCGCTTGTCGCCGATCAGCCCGGCGAGTTGCAGGCGGTAGTCGGCGGCGTCGAGCTTGGGGACCTGCTCGGGTCCGTACCACGCATTGAAGCGGAAGTCCTCGACCGCCGCGCTCTCGGGGAAGGTCGGCGCGAGCTTCGTGCCGCTGAACAGGGCCGCCTGCACGCGGTCGTTCCAGCGCGAGAATGCGCCCAAGGTGCGCTGCACGGCGTCGTTGTCGCTGACGTCGCAGCCGGTCAGCAAAGTGAGCGCGCCCAAGCTCATCCCACCCCGCAGCAGGTTGCGCCGGTTGAACCCGCTCACGCGCCTCGCTCCATGCGCGGCGCAGCCTCGGACGCGCGCCCCAAGATCATGGCGACGAAAGTCTTCGGCACCAGGATCACGAGCGCGACATGCACGAGAAGGAACAGCGAGATCGCCGCCATGAACACAAAATGCACGAGCCGCGCGCCCTGGAAGCCGCCGAACAGCAGTTCGAGCGGGTGGAGCTGCACCGGCTTCCAGATCGCAAGGCCCGACAGGATCATCACCGCGACAGCGAACAGCACGCCCCAGTAGAACACCCGTTGCACCGCGTTATACTGGCCCAGCCGGTGCTCGAGTTTGAATCGCGCGGCGGCCGTGAAGTCCCGGAAGAAAGCGCGCGGTCCGACGGGCAGGAAATCGCGGCGGAAATGGCCGGACAGGACGCCGTGCGCCAGGAACAGTGCGAAGCTGCCGAGCAGGAGCCAGATGCCGGCGAAGTGCCAGGCTATTGCGCTTGCGACGCCCGGATCGTTGTGCCGCGACAACGCCACCGAGACGTTGCCGCCCAGCGTGAACGCCTCGGGAAAGCGGAACGGCAAGATCGGGGACGCATTGTAGATGCGCCATCCGCTGCCGATCATGACGAGGATCGATAACGCGAGCACCCAGTGAGCCACCCGGACGGTCAATGGGTGCCGCTGCACATCCAGTTCGGTCATGCGACCGTCTCCAAGCCGAAGGATCGCAGCTGGCTTCGCGCCTGCTCGGAGCCGAGGAATTCGAGGAACGGCTGCGCGTTTG
The DNA here is from genome assembly GCA_963757115.1 of uncultured Alphaproteobacteria bacterium. Lineage (GTDB taxonomy): Bacteria > Pseudomonadota > Alphaproteobacteria > Acetobacterales > Acetobacteraceae > CAVWQV01. The sequence continues at coordinate 343,979 of CAVWQV010000008.1, forward strand.
GGCTGGCAGCCGTGGCCGCTAGCGCGGCGGCGTAGAGCGTCGGCGGCCAGATTTCGTCCGGCACCGCCATCGCCACGGCGAGGGAAGGGTCGGCGAGCACGTCGGTCCGCTGCATGAGGCCGAGCCGTGCCGCGCCCGTGCGGACCAGGAATGCCACTTCGGCGGTATTGGCCGCACCGATGAGATGCGGGCCTAGCGCGTCGGTGAGCCCCAATCTCGCCAGCACCGCCGGCCCATCGAACACTTCCTCGATCGTCGGATCGGTCACGGCGAACCGTCCCTGCCCGAGTTGCGCCGCGATCTCGGGGCCGGTCGCATCGCCACGTCGCCCGGCGATGACGAGGCCGTTGCGCCATGCGCCGACACGAGAGCCAGGCTTGATGACGCCCCGGCGCGCGCCCTCGTCGAGCGCCGCTGTCGTGGTGATCAGGAGGTCGGTCTGCGTTTGCCGCTCGATCTGCGCCACCATGAGCGTCGGCGGGGCGGAGAAGAGGTGCACGGGTGCGGGTTCCCGCGCCGCGAACTGCCGGGCGACGGCGCGGAGCGCGGTCCGGAGGGTCCGGTCGCAGGAGATTGCAAGGTCCGGGATCGTGGCGCGGCCCTCGGCGGCGTTTGCCTCGGCCGCTACTCCCGCCAGCAACAGCGCGAGCGCCACGCGGCGGGGCAGACCGGCTCCGGGCGGCGCGCCCGCGGGGTTTCGAAGCGCCGCCGCCTTGATGCGGGTGGTGATCGGTTCCATTGCCGGCCTATTTCGGCCTTGCGCTGGTCCCGGTTACGTGGAGCCGAAGATCCTTCCGCCGAGAGCACGATTGGCCCCGATCACCAGTGCGACCGCGATCGCGTGGACGCTGAGGTCCGTCGCGGTCGCGTCGAACGGGTGGAACAGCAGGAGCAGGGTCGCCGCGGCCGCCGCGGAGGCGAGCCCGGCCAGCGCCGCCGTGAGGTTCGGCCGCAGCGGGCAGGCCCAGCGCAGCATGGCCGCAAGTGCCGCGGTAAGCGGCAACGAAAGCCCGACGATGAACACGAAGCAGAGCCGCATCTCATCGACCATGTCCGTATGCGGGCTGGTGATGAGCCAGCCGCGCAGGCAGCCGGCCCCGCTGGCGCCGATCCACAGCAAGGCAGGTGCGACCGGCAGCCACGCCCAGCGCGCGCTGCGATCGGGCAGGCTTGTCTGGAAGGCGGCAAACGCCGCGGCGGCCGCGGTCAGCAATGAGCCGAGGGCAGCCAGCCACATGTCGGGTGCGGCGAGCAATCGCGCTGCGAGCGCGGGCAGGTTGGCAAGCGGGGTCAACGCCGCGCCGATCGCGGCCGCGAGGGCCAGCCAGAGAAGCGCCTGCGCGCCCGGTGGACGGAGGCGCTGCACCGGCCGGAGGTCGGCCGCCAGCCGCTCCACCAAGGCGTCGCTTCCGGCGAACTCAGACATCTTCGCCTCCCACCAGGCGCCCACGCAACGACTTCAGGGCGCGGTGTAGATTGACTTTGAGTGCGCCCTTGCCGCGCCCGGTGAGTGCCGCGGTTTCATCGAGCGATCGCTCGTGAAGGGCGAGATGCTCCACGGCTTCGCGCTGGCCCGCCGGAAGGCTCGCGACCGCCGCTCGCAGCACCCGCGCCCGGTCGTCGGCTTCCAGCGCGGCGCTCGGGGCGCGGCCGGCGCTCGGCTCGGCCTCGTAGGCGGCGGGATCGTGGACTTCGCGCGTCGCCTGCCGCCCATACTGACGCAGGGCGTCGATCGCCCGCCGCTCGGCGATGGCGCGGAGCCAGGGCAGGAACGGCCGCGTGGGATCATAGGTGGCGCGCGCGCGGTGGATGGTGAGCAGGGTTTCCTGCACCACGTCGTCCACCCGGTCCGCCCGCACGCCTTGCCCCCGCGCCGCCGCCGCGATCACGGGCAGGCAGCCCTGAAGCAGCTTCCGGTACGCGTCCGCGTCGCCCGCTTGTGCGGCGGCCATCCACGCGGAGAGGCGCGTATCTGCCGTGCCGCCGTCCATGCCCCTCCGTGCCTATGCCTCGCGGTAGGATAGCAGCAGAAGCCCGATGAACAGCAGGCAAACCGGCCAGATCCAGCCGGCAATGCGGTTCCCCGGCCGGTCCAGCCGCAATTCGAGCCAGCGGGACCATCCAGCCAGCACGGCCGCCAAGGCCAGCGGCGTGTGGGTGAGCTCGATCAGCAATGCGTCCTTGACGTTGGCGATCGCGTGGCTGTGGGTCAGCAGCAGCGCTCCGCCGAGAGCACACATCAGCGGGAAAACGAGGGCCGCGCGCGGGTGCGGGCGCGGGCTGGTGCGAACCCGCCATTCGAAGAACGCAAAGCCGACCAGCAGCAGCACGAACACCCGGTGCTGCAGCACCTCAACGTCACGCAGGCTTTCGATCAGGCCGATATGGCCGAGCGGCCAGTTCTCGGGGTCCGACCGGACGAACAGGAACGCGGCCAGCCCGAGGAACAGCAGCGGCCAATGCCGCGCCCAACGCAGCCCGGCCTGGTTGAGCAGCGCGAGCAAGCCGATCGACAGCACGAAGAGGCCCGACCAGTGGTGGTTGTACTCCGACCACGCGATGTCGGCCGCGTTGCGCGGCGCGAGCACCCCGGCGCCCGGCGTGAACGCCTCGGTATCCCTGGTGTGCGCGGCGGCGGCCTCGCGGTCGAGCTTGTCCTGCAGCGCCGGCAACGCCAGCGCGTCGTGATCGGGGGACGCCAGGCGCGGCCATTGCGGCGTATTGCGCTCGACGATCTCGTGCATCGTCACCCGGTCCTGGGTCAGGTCGACCGCCGGGGGGACCGAGGTCAGCGAGGCGGCGGCGAAGAAGATCGTGAAGCCGATCCCGGCCTCGACCTCGGCGAAGCGCTTGAGCCGCGTGACGGGCGTGCGCGGGTCACCACGCAGCCGCTCGACCACGAGGAAGTTCATGCCCCCAAGCCCGAGCAGCATCAGGAACATGGCAACCTTCGCGCCGACCATGACGCCGAACGCGGTGCCGTAGAAGCCCGCCCAGTCGCCGACATAAAACAGGCTCATGGTGGCGCCGCTCAGCAGGATGCAGGCGACGCCGGCCATCGACATGCGGGAATAGCGGGCGCCGACCAGCCGCCAGCCGGCGCCGTCCCGGATCCGAGCAAGCGCGAGGATGAAGCACGGCAGACCGCCGACCCAGATGGCCGCGCCGAGCTGATGCAGCCCCTCGGCCAGCAGCAGCACGCCTCGATGGTCCAGCCGGGCGGCGGCGTGGGTGGTGAGCGTTGCGGCGGCGAGCTCGATTGCGGCGAGCGCCAGCAGCGGCGCGACCGGGGCGCGCGCGCCGCGCGCGACGAGCAGCAGGCCGATCAGCGCAGCGGCAACCGTCTTGATCATGCCGGCGACGGCGAAATCAGCGCCCAGCGTGTCGAGCACGGGAAGTTCGACGGTGCCGACCAGGACGGCCGTCTGCAGCGACACCGTGGCCGCTTCGCAGACGACAAGCGCGAGCGCGCTCCAGGCCGTCACGCGCACGCTGCCGCGCAGGATTGCCGCGCCCTCCTGCCCCAGGGGGCGGCAGAGCGGTCGGGCAAGTGCCGCCAGGAACAACACCCCGCCCACCGTCATCGACTGCGCGACGATAGTCAGCCCATGCAGGATGATGCTGAGGTAGCCGAACAGGTCGACGAGCAGGGTCACGCGCTAGGGACCCTTAACGCTGAACGGCACGTCGCCGCGGGTGATGTGCCCGTCTACGGCCAGCACCTGCCAGCGCACGACGTAGTCGCCGGGCTTGAGCGCCGCCTCGGTGCGGAGGATGTCGGACGGGGTGTCGGGCGCGATCGGCAGCACGGACTGGCTCGCGTCGGGCGCGGTGAGGGTGAGCCGGGAACGGCCGTGGTCGATCCGGCTGTTGAAGCGGAACTCCATCGACACCGGCCCGGGAACGGCCGCACCCCCAGCCTCCGGCTGGCTCGCCAGAAGGATGGCGTGCGCCTCAGCCCAGCCAGGGCAGACGAGGGGGGACAGGAGAGCGACGGCGAGCAGGAGGGTTGGGCGCAACGGCTGCTCCGGACGGTTTCGGGCGGGCGTCTAGCCCAGTGGACGGCGCGCGGCAAACACGGTCTAGTCGGGCGGGTGTCTCGCCTGAACGAGCCACGTCCCGCATGACCCGCACCCCGCCCGGCACCCGCGCCGGCTACCGGCACTTCCATTTGATCACGACGCGATGGATGGACAACGACGCCTTCCGCCACGTCAACAACGTGAACTACTTCTCCTTCTTCGACACCGCCGTGACCTATTGGGAGATGACCCACGCCGGCATCGACCTGCTGGGCGGGCCGCTGCGTTGCGTGGTGGCGGAAGTGCACTGCCGATATCACAGCTCCGTGGCGTTCCCCGACCGGCTCGAGGTCGGGCTGCGAGTGGCGCGGGTCGGCGGCAGTTCGATCCGCTACGAGTTGGCGGTGTTCCGGGAAGGCGAGGACGCCGCGGCGGCGGAAGGACACTTCATCCACGTGCTGGTGGAGAGCGACACCCAGCGCCCGCGCCCGATCCCGGACGCGATGCGCGAACGATTGCAAGCGATCGCGATCTGATCGCAGGGAGGAACGACAATGGATCTCGGTTTGCGGGGCCGCAAGGCGATCGTCTGCGCCGCCAGCAAGGGGCTCGGGCGCGCCTGCGCCTTGTCGCTCGCTCGCGAGGGGGTGGAGCTGGTGATCACGGCGCGCACGCGCGAAACGCTCGAGACTACTGCCGAGGAGATCAAGCGTGAAACCGGCGCAACCGTAACCGCCGTCCCCGGCGATATCGCGACTGAAGCCGGGCGGGCAGCCGCACTCGCCGCGTGCCCTAGCCCCGACATCCTGGTCAACAACGCGGGCGGCCCGCCGCGCGGCGACTTCCGCGATTGGGGCCGCGAGGAATGGATCGCCGCCATCGACGCCAACATGCTGGCGCCGATTTTTATGATAAAGGCAGTCGTTGACGGCATGGCCGAGCGTCGCTTCGGCCGCATCGTCAACATCACCTCGGGCTCCGTTAAGTCGCCGATCCCGGAGCTCGGCATGAGCAACGGGGCGCGCGCCGGGTTGACGGGCTTCGTCGCGGGACTCGCGCGGCAAATGGCGCGGCACAACGTCACCATCAACAACCTGCTTCCCGGCCCGTTCCTCACCGACCGACTGCGCGGCGGCGCTGCGGAGGCAGCCCGCAAGTCGAACCGGCACGTGGACGAGATCATCGCCGAACGGGCCAAGAACTCGCCGGCCGGGCGGGTCGGGGATCCGGCGGAGTTCGGGGACGCCTGCGCGTTCCTGTGCGCCGCCTCCTCCGGGTTTATCGTCGGGCAGAACCTCCTGCTCGACGGCGGTGCCTTCAACTCCTCGATGGGCTGATACGAATGGCTGAACTCGCCTTCTCCTCCGCAATCACCTTGGCGTCCGCCGTCCGGAGCGGCCAGATCGGCTGCCTCGAACTGCTCGACCACTACATCGAGCGCGTCGAGCGATTGGACGCACGGCTCAACGCCGTGGTGGTGCGCGACTGGGAGCGGGCGCGCAAGCGTGCCCGGGCACTCGACGGCGAGAATCGGGATGAGGGAGCCGGCCCGCTGCACGGCGTGCCGATGACGGTGAAGGAAAGCTACGACCTCGCCGGGCTGCCGACCACTTGGGGGTTCGAGAACCGGCGCAACCACCGGGCCGCGACGGACGCCCTCGCCGTGGCACGGTTGGAGGCGGCGGGGGCCGTCGTGTTCGGCAAGACCAACGTGCCGGTCGGACTGGGCGACTGGCAAAGCTACAACCCGATCTACGGCACGACCAACAACCCGTGGAACGTGGACCACTCGCCCGGCGGCTCCTCGGGCGGGTCGGCGGCGGCGCTCGCGGCGGGCTTGACCGGCTTCGAGATCGGCAGCGACATCGCCGGCTCCATCCGCGTCCCCGCGGCGTTCTGCGGCGTGTATGGCCACAAGCCGACCTGGGCGCTGCTGCCGCCGCGCGGACACGCGCTGTTCGAGGCGGCCGCTATCACGGATATCTCCGCGATCGGGCCGCTGACCCGCTCGGCGGACGACCTCGCTCTCGGCCTTGACCTGCTCGGCCGGCCGGACGAGGCAGAAACGGCGCTGAGCTTGAACTTGCCCGCGCCTCGGTTGTCGAGCCTCCGCGAGCTGCGGGTTGCGGTCTGGGCCGAGCAGCCCGGGCAAGCGACCGATCCGGAAGTAACCGCCCTGCTCGGCGAGGTCGCAGGCTTCCTTCGCCGCGCTGGAGCCGAAGTCAGCAGCACCGCCCGCCCCACATTCGATCCGACGGAAGCGTTCCATCTCTTCTGTCGGCTGTTGAACGCAGCGTTGAGCGGCCGGATGGACGACGCGAAGATCGCGGCAATGCGGGAGGCTGCCAAGGGCTACGCCCCGGATGACATGAGCGCGGACGCGATCATGGCCCGGACCGCCGACATGACGCACCGCGAATGGCTCGCGCTGCACGAGCGCCGCCATCAGATCAGGCGGGCCTGGGGCACCTTCTTCCAAAGCTGGGACGTGCTGCTTTGTCCCGCGTTCGCGACCGCGGCGCTGCCGCATCGCCAGGACGGGGCCAGCTTCGAGCGCCGGGTGACAGTGGGTGGCCGGGAGTTCCACTACAACGACCTGATGTTCTGGCCCGGCCTCGTCGGCGCTTTCCACCTCCCTTCGACGAGCGCACCGATCGGCTTCACCAAGGCGGGTCTACCGGTCGGGATGCAGGTCGTGGGGCCGCTCTACGGCGACCGGACCACGATTGCGGTGGCCAGACTGCTGGAGAAGGAATGGCACGGCTTCGTGCCGCCGCCCGGGTGCGATTAACTCCGGCCGGAGGCGGCCTGCTGCTGCTCGGAGGTTGCCCAACTCTTTCCGAATAGTAAATGTTCGTTAACCATTCTTCAACCATAGGTGTTGTTTAAAGGGCGGGATCCTTCAGGACAGAACGTCGCGGGATGTCGACCACGATCACCGTCACCGGGACGTCAGGTGAGCTAAACCGGGGGTCCCCCCATCGCGAGGAGCCGGACTTGCCCAGCCGATCGCCGATGCGATCGGACCGGCTCCGGCGACGCTCCATACGTGCCATCGCGTCTTCGGGGCCATCAACCCGGATGTCGTCGCTACTCGTCAAATCTCAGCAAGCATGAACGCGGGCAGCCCGAACGCGGCCAACAGGCTGCGCTTGGGCTCGCGCAACGGATGGAGCTTTCGTTTGGAACTTCACGTGCAAGATGACCGCGAACTGTTTCCGTCGCTCGACGGCGGCGCGCTCGGCCGCACCGCCTCGCCACCGCCTGGGTTGGATAAGCGATGGGCGCGCGAAACAGGCCCCGTCGCCCCGTCGGACGCGACGCTGCAACTCGTCTTCATCGACGCTTCGGTGCCCGATCGCGAGGCGCTCCTGGCGGGCCTGGCACCGGTCGCGCGCGCCCACGTGGTCGACCCGGGGCGGGACGGGCTGTCGCAGATTGCCGAGGTCCTGAAGCAAGCCGGCGCCGTTGCTGCCGTCTCGATCATCGCGCACGGCGCGCAAGGCGAACTCAGGCTCGGCTCGAGCACCCTGACATCCGACACGATCGACGCGCATCGGGCGGCGCTGCGGGCGATCGGCCGCGCGATGGGCCAAGCTGCCGACCTGCTCCTTTACGGCTGCAACGTCGGAGCAGGCGCGATCGGGCGCAAATTCGTCGACGACATCGCGGCGACGACCGGCGTCACGGTCGCGGCGGCGTCCCACGTGGTGGGCCGCGCCGCCGCCGACGCGGGCTGGAACCTCGACGTGCGGACCGGCACCCTGAACGCGCCGGCGGTACTGAACAAGGCATCGCTGGACGCCTACGCCCATGCGCTCGCGGTCAACGACCCGCCGGGCGGCCTGCCGATCAACGTAACCAGTTTCTCCGGCGGCGGCGGGTTCCGGACCAGCGGCAACGCCAAGGTGTCGACCGGCGGCGTCCTGCAACTCACCAATTCCGCGACGTTCCAGAACGGGATCGCGGTCTACGGGACGCCGTTCCCGTCGAGCGCCGGGATCTCCGTTCAGTTCACCTACTACTCTGGTGGCGGCACCGGAGCCGATGGCCTTTCGTTTTTCCTCATCAACGCCGATGCCGCGGGCGCCGCGTCCAACATCCAGCCCGGCGCATATGGCGGTGGCCTCGGCTATTCCGACGATGGCCAGGCCGGCATCACGGACGGCTTTCTTGGGCTCGGCTTCGACTCATGGGGCAACTACTCGGCGGTCGACCGCGGTCAAAGCGGGGTCGCGAAGCTGCCGAATGAAATCGCCGTTCGGGGACAGGGAAACGGCACCAGCGGTTACTCGCTGCTGACCGGCGTTAACTATGCGCCAGGGATCGACGGCACGCGGACGGTGAAGGTCAACCTCGTTAAGGTGGACAGCACGCACGAGCTGCTCAGCGTGTTCATGAGCGCCGACGGTGGGAATACCTTTCAAGAAGTCATTACCAACAAGGCGATCAACCAGGCGCTGCCGAACAACTTCTACCTTGGTTTCGCGGGGAGCTCAGGCGGCTCGACCGACATCCACCAGATCAACAACGTTTCGGTGACGCTTCCGGTCGACCTCCAGGTATCCGCCGCGAAGGTGAACTACCCGAACCCGTTCGACGCTCAGACCTTTACCCTCCAGCCGGGTGATGCGTTCAGCTACAGTTACACCCTGAAGAACAACGGGCCGAACGGTTCATCGCAGATCACGCTGCAGGACACGCTCCCGTCGATCGTCACTCCGTCGAGCGTGCATTGGACGGTCCAGGACGACCTTCATCCGGCAAGCAGCCCGGAGACTGGGACCGGCAACATCAATCTCAGCAACATCAACCTGTCGAGCGGCGACACTGCGACCGTCACTGTCTTCGGGGCAATCAGCGCCTCGGCCCCGAGCGGCAACGCCGATCACGTCGTCTCGGCTACGCCCGGTGCCGCGTTCAGCTTCCTGACGCCCTCCAGCGGCCTTGTCCCGCTCGCGGTCGGGTCGCCGTACGTCTACCTGACGGGCGTCGCCGCGTCGGCGACCACGACCGACGAGGCGTCCGTCCTGCCGTTCTCCTCGGTGCTGACCGCCGATCCCCATCCCAACCCGACCATCAGCGCCGCCATCACCCTGGCGAACGCTTCCGGGTCGGCTACGGACGCCGACGGCTCGTTGACCGGCAGCGGCCTGACCAAGACCGGCGTGGGAACCTATTCCCTGGCCGCCGCCGACCCCGCCACCCTCGACGCCGAACTGCAAGCCCTCAGCTTCACGCCGACCGCGCATCAAGTGGCGCCCGGCGGCAGTGTCGCAACCACGTTCACGCTCAGCCTGTCCGACGGATTGGTCGCTCCGACCGTCAGCGCAACCACGATCACCGCGACGGCGGTGAAGGATCTGCCGACCATCACGGGAACGACCAGCGGCCAAGCCATAACGGATGCCGGGACGGTCAAGCCGCTGTCCGGTATCTCGATAGGCGACGTCGACTTCGGCCAAACCGAGACGGTGACGGTGAAGCTGTCAGCCGCGGCGAACGGCACGCTGTCCGATCCGAACGCGGGCTCGGACGGCAGCAGCTACAATGCTGTCACGGGCACCTACACCGTTGGCGGCACGGCCGCGGCCGTCACCACGGCGCTGCGCGGGCTCGTGTTTACGCCGACTGCGCACCAGGTGGCGCCCGGCGGGACGGTGTCGACCACGTTCAACGTGACGGACGCGGACACCGCCGGCGCCAGCGTTTCCAACACCACCACCACCGTCCGCGCCACGGCGCAGAACACCGCGCCTGCGGTGACCGGGCTGCCGCAAAGTGAGAGCGGGACAGACGTCGCGAGCCTCGCCCCATTCGGGGGGGTGGTGGTGACGGACCCCGACCTCGGGGCGGCTGACAGCGCCAGCATCGCCCTGACCAGCGCTGGCGTTCCGACCGACGCCGACGGCGTGCTGACTGGGTCCGGCCTGACCCAGACGGGCCCCGGCATCTACACGCTGGCCGCCGCCGACCCCGCCAGTCTGACCGCCGAGTTGCAGGCACTGCGCTTCACCCCGACCGCGAACCAGGTCGCGCCGGGAGGAAGCGTTTCCACCGCGCTCGACCTGACGGTTTCCGACGGGGCCGCGGCGACCACTGCCGGCACCTTGCTTAACGTGCAGATCGTTTCGCCGCCCCCGAACGTCGTGCCTTGTTTCTGTCCGGGCACTCGGATCAGGACGGGCGCGGGCGAGCGATCGGTCGAGGATCTGGCGATCGGCGACTTGGTGGAAACCGTGTCGGGCGCGCTCAAGCCGATCCAGTGGATCGGGCGGCGGAGCTACGCCGGCGCGGCAGCCCTGGAGAACCCCAATATCTGCCCGGTCCGGATCAGGGCGAGCGCGCTGGCCGACCACGTGCCAGTGCGGGACTTGTACGTGTCGCCGGAGCATGCCATGCATCTCGACGGCGTGCTGGTGCCGGCGCGCGAACTGGTGAACGGGACCAGCATCGTGGTCGCCGACGGAATGAACCCGGTACACTATTTCCACATCGAGTTGTCGGAGCACGACGTGATCTTCGCCGAGGATGCTCCGGCCGAGACATTCGTCGACTGCAACAACCGCGCGATGTTCGACAACGCCGCGGAACACACGAGCAGCGGAAGCGAGTCTGCGGCATCTTGGCGCTTCTGCGCCCCCGTGGTCGAACATGGCGAGACGCTCGCCGCCATCCAGCGCCGTCTGGCCGCTCGCGCCGAGCAGCTCGGTCTAGGCGGCCGGCAAGACGGCAAACTCGCCGGGCATCTGGACCAAGCAAGCCACACGATCATCTCGGGCTGGGCCCAGCTCCCGGGACAGCCGCATGCCGCTGTCCTTCTGGACGTGCTTGACGGCGGCAAATTGCTGGGCGGGGTGGTCGCGAACCAATACCGCGCGGACCTGGAAGCCGCGGGTATCGGCAACGGCCGCCATGCGTTCCGGCTCCTGCTGCCGCAGCCGCTGGACCCGCTCGTTCGCCACGTTATCACCGTGCGACGATCATCGGACGGGAAGGCGCTTGGCAACTCGCCGCAGGTGGTCGAGTCGTGCCTCTCGTTGGACGGCGACAACGGCTTGAAGGTGAGCGCCCTGCTGGAGGCGGCCGTGGCGCGAGCCCGCACGACGGCAGAAACGGAAACCCTGCTGTCGTTGCTGGCGGGGGCGAACGAGCGGGTTCGCGCTTTACATGCCCAGCTGCTCGGGAGCCGTGCGGCGGACCCGATGCAGCGAGGCGGGGGCGCGCTGGCGGCCAACCGCGTGTTGGTGATCGATACGCATTGGCCCCGCCTCGACCGTGACGCCGGGTCGCAGGCGGTCTGGAGCCATATGTGCGCGTTGCAGGAGTTGGGTTGGGAGGTCGAGTTCGTTGCTTCGTCCGAGCATCGGCGGACCGACGCGACCGCTGCGCTCGAGGCCGCCGGGGTCGTCTGCCACGCCGAGCCCGCGACCACGTCGGTGGAAGACGTGTTGCGGCGGCACGCCGGACGCTTCGACCTCGTGTACATGCATCGTGCGACGAATGCGTGGTCGTATGCGGGGCTAGCCCGACAGCACCAGCCTCGCGCGCGGCTGGTCTACAGCGTGGCGGACCTTCATTTCCTTCGCCTGGGCCGCCAGGCTGAGGTCGAGGGGCGCACCGATCTCGCCCGCTACGCGCGTGCGATGCGCGTGCAGGAGGTGCTCGCGGCCCGACTTGCCGACACCGTCATTACCCATTCGCCGCACGAAGCCGCGTTGCTCGAGCGGCTGGCGCCGGAGGCCCGCGTGCACGTAGTGCCATGGGCAGTGACGCCGCGCCCGGTCACGAACCCTTGGTCGGAACGGCAGGGCGTGGTGTTCGTGGGCAATTTCGGCCATGCACCCAACCGCGACGCCATGCACTGGCTGACGCAGGACGTGATGCCGCTGGTATGGGCGCGGGATCCGGAGATCATGTGTCTGATCGCCGGCGGCGATCTGCCGCAACGGCTGGCAGCGGTGGTGACCGATCGCCGGGTCCAGCTGCTCGGCCATGTGCCCGACCTGGCGACGCTCTATGGCCGGGCGCGGCTGGCTGTCGCGCCGCTTCGCTTCGGCGCCGGCATTAAAGGCAAAGTGCTGGAAGCGTTCGCTGCCGGCCTAGCCTGCGTCATGACGCCCGTCGCGGCCGAAGGCCTGCCGATGCCGGCTCCGCTCCATCGCGCGGTGGCGCAGGACGCAGCCGGCATGGCCGAGCTGATCTGCCGGTGTCATTCGGAGCCCGATCTGAGTGCTGCGATGGGGCAGGCGGGGCTCGACATGCTTCGTGGGAGCTTCAGCCAGCCAAGCGTCGGCGCCGCCCTGGCAAGGGCGCTCGATGCGCAGCATGCGCCCGGGTCTCGGTCCTCGTCGGCGGCCAGCTTGGCCGCGTAACGCGGCCACCTGCGGGCCGCCTCGCAGGTCGTTGAACTCCGGCGCGCAAAACCTAGTTCCCGAGCAGTTCGCGCAGCCGGAGTTCTTCGAGGTCCAGTTCCTGCTCGAGCACCTGTAGCACGTCGTCGTGGATGTCGCCCGAGCGGTGCATGCCGAGCAGCTGACTTCGGCTCGCGCCGACGGCTTCCAGCCGGAGCGAGAGCCGGGCGAGGCGCTCGGCCCGCACCGCCCCCCCGAGTTGATGCAACCTCGCGGTGTTGCCGGTGCGCTCGCGATACTCGGTGACCAGGTCGCGCGCGATCGGCCCTACGATCTCGTCCGTGGCCCGTTGTTCGATCAAGCGGAGGGACGCGCGCTCGATTTCCACCCGCGCTCGTGCTTCGGGCGGCAAGCCGTCGGGATCCACCGGCCGTGCAACGCCGAGCTGGCGGATTACGGGCCCGAGCGTGGTTCCCTGCACCAGGACTGTCACCAGGATCACGAAAAACGTGAGGAACAGGATCGCATCGTGGCCGGGAAAATTTTCGGGGAGCGCCAACGCCAGCGCCAGGCTGACCACGCCCCGCATACCGGCCCAGGACATGACGAAGGGCGTCGTCCATGGCGGCGAAGGATCGCGCACCCGTAACCGCCGCGACAGCAGCCGGGGGAGATAGACGGCGGGGAACATCCAGACGAACCGGGCAAGGATCAGCGTGCCCGTGATCAGCAGGCCCAGGGGCAACAGCTCCAGCACCGATCCGCCAAGCCGGGCCAGCACGCCGTTCAGCGACAAGCCGATCAGCACGAACACCAGCGCTTCCATCACGAACACCGCAAAGCCCCAAGTGACCCGCGCCTGCAACCGAGTGCGCGAGCTGAAGCTTGCGTGCTGGAGCCATCCCATCGTGATGCCGCAGGCGACGGTGGAGAGCACGCCGGACGCCCCCACCGCCTCGGCCGCCATGTAGCTCGCCCAGGCGATGAGGAAGCTTGCGACGACCTCCAGGTTGACGTCGTGAAGGCGGCTGGTGAGCCAGCTGATGGCGCGGCCGCAAGCGAGGCCTACGGCGATGCCGGCCGCCGCCACATAGAAGAAGTCGAGCGCGGCTGGCCCGGCCGAGAACGTGCCAGTGAGCGCCGCGGCCACGGCGAAGCGGTAGAGCACCAGACCGGAGGCGTCGTTCACCAGGCTCTCGCCTTCTAGGACGGTGCGAAGCCGGCGCGGGATCCGCAACCGGTCCAACACGGATGCGGCGGAAACCGCGTCGGGCGGCGAGATGATGGCCCCGAGCGCGAAACACGCGGCCCAGGGCAGCCCCGGAGCGGCGGCCTTCATCACTAGCCCCACCGTGAACGTGGTGAAGGCGACACAGCCGATGGCGAGCAGCAGGATCGGCCGCAGATTGGCGCGGAAGTCGCGCCAGACGGTGAAGAAGGCGCTCGCCTGCAGCAGAGGTGGCAAGAACAATGCGAGGATTAGGGCAGGGTCCACGACCAGCTGCGGCACTCCCGGGATAACCGCGAGCACCATGCCGCCCACGACGTACACCGCCGCGGGCGGGATCCGGAGACGGCGTGCCACCAGCGCCAGCACGCCCGTGATCGCCAGAAGTCCCAGTATCAACTGAAGCACGAAGACCGGGGTCATTCGTGCAGCATAGCGGTCAGGGAAGCCCGGCATAAGCGCGAGAAGTGCCGTTCAGGACTTCGAGCCTGCGGCGACAACAAAAGGGCGGAGCCGCCCTGGCTCCGCCCTGAGGCACGTCCGGTAATCGCCCCTTCGGAGCGCGAACTTCAGTGCTGCGTCGTGCTACCGCCGGACGTTGAACCCGCGCCCGAGCCGGCGCCGGCGCCCATATCCGAACCGCCGCTCATGCCCGAACCGCCGCTCATGCCCGAGCCACCGCCCGTGCCCGAGCCGCCGCCCATACCCGAGCCGGCGCCCATGCCCGAGCCGCCGCCCATGCTGGAGCCGCCGCCCGACATAGTTCCGCCGTTCTGGATGGCAGCGAGGCTTTGCGCGTTGAGCTGGTCGGCCGAGTGGTCAGCGCTGCTGGCCTGACCACCCATTCCGTGTCCGTGCGCAGAGTGCGCGGCCGGATAGCCCCGGGCCGGATGCGTGCGGCCCGAGTGATGCCCGGTAGGGGTGCCCATGCCGGTGTCACCCGTCGCCGCGGTACTCGGCTGCGAGGTCCCCGTCGAAGTGCCCGGCGCATCGGTGGTCTGCGCCAACGCCGGCGCGGCGGCTAGCGCCATTGCCGCGGCAAGCATCGTGAAGCGATTGCGAGACATTACGAAACTCCCTGAGTTGCGAAAACGCGGCGCGCCCGGGTCGCGACTTTCAAGCCCGACGAGAGGCGGCCCAAGTTCCCCGGCCGCACAACGCAGCGTAGCCGGAAATGGTTGCGGTCACGAGGTGATCTACCTCCAACGCTTGTCTTTATGCAACTACCAGCCAACCATTGCTGATGACCATAACCCGCTGCAGCTGGGCCGAAAACAGCGATATCGAACGCGCCTACCATGACGACGAATGGGGTGTTCCGCTGCGCGACGACCGCGGGCTTTTCGAGTTGCTGACCTTGGAAGGCGCGCAAGCGGGCCTGTCCTGGCGCCTCGTGCTGTCCCGCCGGGAGCACTACCGACGCGCCTTTCATGGCTTTGACATCGCCCGGGTAGCAGCGATGCCGGACCAGGAACTTGACGCGCTGCTGACGAACCCCGGCCTTGTCCGCAACCGGCTGAAAATCGCCTCGGTGCGCGACAACGCCCGCGCGGCGCTGCGGGCAGGGGAGGAGCACGGCAGCCTTGGAGCCTTTCTCTGGTCGTTCGTGGGCAATGTGCCCCAGGTGAACCGTCCGGCGAGCCGGGCCGAGGTGCCGGCAAGCACAGAAGCTTCGGACGCGATGAGCCGGGCGCTGCACAAGCGTGGCTTCCGGTTCGTGGGCTCGACCATCTGCTACGCCTTCATGCAAGCCTCGGGCATGGTGGACGATCACCTCGCGGGCTGCTTCCGCGCGCGCCTGCCCGACTAGTGCCGTCCGACCAATGAAAAGGTCCTGCCATGTGGCAAGCGATCCACCATCTCACCGTGCCGACCCGTGGGCCGGGGCTGATCGAGATCACGCGCGAGATCATGGCCTGGGTCGAGCCGAAGCAGGTCGGGACTGGGCTGCTGACAGTGTTCTGCCGCCACACTTCGGCGTCCTTGCTGATCCAGGAGAACGCGGACCCCGACGTGCAAGCCGACCTCCTCGCCTTTTTTCGCCGCATCGCGCCCGAAGGCGGGCACTATGTCCATGACGCGGAGGGGCCGGATGACATGCCGGCCCATATCAAGGCCGCACTCACCCAAACCCAGCTTACGATCCCGGTGGAGGCCGGCCGGCCGTTGCTCGGCACCTGGCAGGGCATCTACCTGTTCGAACACCGCGCAGCCCCGCACCGGCGCGAGGTGGTGCTGCACCTGCTCGCGGGCGACTGACCCGCCTACACGCCGCGCCGGTCGATGACCCGGCGCGCCTTGCCGCCGGACCGCTCGATGGCGCCGGGCGGCTCGATCACCACCCGCAGCGTCAGCCCGATGGTGCCCTTGATCCGCGCCGCTATGGCGCTCGCCTCGGCCTGGTGGCCGGCGTCCTCGGGTGCCCGCGCCTCCACGTGCACCGTCACTTCGTCCATCCGTCCGGCGCGGCTCAGCACGAGGTGATAGTGCCCGGTCACCCGCTGGCTCAGCAGCAGTTGCTCCTCGATCTGGGTCGGGAACAGGTTGACGCCGCGCACGATCAGCATGTCGTCGGAGCGGCCGGTCACCTTCTCCATCCGTCGCATGGCGCGCGCGGTGCCCGGCAGCAGGCGCGTCAGGTCGCGGGTGCGATAGCGCACCACCGGCATCGCTTCCTTGGTGAGCGAGGTGAACACGAGCTCGCCCGCCGTGCCGTCCGGCAACGCGGCGCCGGTGTCCGGGTCGATCACCTCCGGGATAGAAGTGATCCTCCCAGATGTGCAGGCCGTCCTTGGTTTCCCGGCATTCCTGCGCGACGCCCGGTCCCATCACCTCCGAAAGCCCGTAGATGTCCACCGCGTCGAGCCCCCAGCCGGCCTCGATCTCGGTGCGCATGGCGTTGGTCCAGGGCTCCGCCCCCAGGATGGCGACGCGCAGGGCGGTGCCGCGCGGATCAAGGCCGCGAACGCGGAACTCGTCCAGAATGGCAAGGAGATAGCTCGGCGTCACCGTGATGATGTCGGGCTCGAAATCGACGATGAGCTGCACCTGCCGCTCGGTTTGCCCGCCGGAAACCGGGATCACCGCGCAGCCGAGCCGCTCAGCTCCGTAGTGCACGCCGAGGCCGCCGGTGAACAGGCCGTAGCCGTAAGCATTGTGCAGTCGCATCCCCGGCCGCGCGCCGGCCGCGTACAACGAGCGCGCCATGACCGTGGCCCAGTGGTCGAGATCGGAGTGCGTGTAGCCGACCACGGTCGGCTTGCCGGTGGTGCCGGACGACGCGTGGATGCGCGCGATCCGCCCGCGCTCCACCGCGAACATGCCGAACGGGTAGTGGGCGCGGAGGTCGAGCTTGGTCGTGAACGGAAAGCGCGCGAGGTCGGGCAGGTCCCGGAAGTCGGAGGGATGCACGCCGGCCGCCTCGAACGCCTGGCGGTAGTGCGCGACGTTCTCGTAGGCATGGCCGAGGGTCCAGGCGAGGCGTTGCCGCTGGAGCGCTGCGATCTCGTCGCGCGACGCCGTCTCGATCGGGTCGAGCCCGGGAAGCATGGGCTATGCGCCCTCAGCGAAGAACTTGCGCCCGAGCGTGCGCACGTGCCCGCGAAACTCCGCGACGACCACGCCCTCGGCCGTGGTCACGCGCACGTCGTAGATTCCGGTGCGGCCGGCCGTCGCACGCTCGCTCGCCACCGCGACCAGCGTGTCGCCGCGATGCGCCGGCCGCAGAAAGGTGATTGCCCCCTGCTGCGCCACGGCCTGTTCACCGCGGCTGTTCCCGGCGAATGCCATTGCGGAATCCGCCAGGGCGAAAATGAAGCCGCCGTGGCACATGCCGAGGCCGTTCACCATGGCCTCCGTCACTTGCATGCTGAGGCGGGCGTGTCCCGGCCCGACTGCCTCCCGCACCATCCCAAGACCTCGGCTCGCGCCGTCATCCGCCCACATCGCGTCCGCGCAGGCCTTAGCAAGCGCGTCGGCCGCGTCGTTCAACGCGGACGCCCTCGGAACGCCGCTTTCCGCTTGTCGAGGAAGGCCTGAACCCCTTCCGCGTAGTCGGCTGTACGCCCGGCTTCGGCCTGGCAGTCGCGCTCGAGATCGAGCTGGGCGTCCAGCCCGTTGGTGGCGGACGAATTGAACAAGCGTTTGGTGAGTGCCAGCGCTTCCGTCGGCCCGGCGGCCAGCCGTGCGGCCAGCGCCTCGGCCGCTCCAGCCAGCGCCTCGTCATCCAGCACCTGCCAGATCATGCCCCAGGCCGCCGCCTGCTCGGCGGGAACGGCGTCCGTCAGCATGGCGAGCGCCCTGGCGCGGGCGTCGCCGACGAGGCGGGGCAGAAAGAAGGAGCTGCCCGAATCAGGCACGAGGCCGATGCGACCGAACGCTTGCACGAAGCTCGCCGACCGCGCCGCCAGCACGATGTCGCAGGCGAACGCGAACCCCGCACCGGCGCCCGCCGCGACCCCGTTCACCGCGCAGACCACCGGCAGCGGCGCCGAGCGGAGCCGGCGGACGACGCGGTGGTGGAACGTGTCGGCCAAGCGGCCGAGGTCGGGCGGTCCGCCGGGGCCGGGCATGATCCCCGGCGAAAGCTCCTGGCCGGCGCAGAAGCCGCGCCCGGCCCCGGTCAGCAGCAGCGCCCGGCAGCCGGGATCGCCCGCGGCCGCGTCCAGCGCGTCGATCAGCCCGGCGAGCATCTCCTCGGTGAGCGCGTTCAGTTTGTCGGGCCGGTTCAGCACCAGCTTGCGCCACCCCTCGCGCTGTTCCACGAGGATCGTGTCCGTCATCGCCATCCCCTCTGCGCCACTCCGCCGCAGATTGATCCCGGCCCCGGCGGGCGGCAATGCGTTTGGCGATTTAACCTTCATGGCAGTGACTCTGCCCTTGCGCGCGCCATATCATCGGCAAGGATCGCCTGCCTCGCACTTTCCGCGCCTGGGAGCGCAACGCCCGATGGACATCGGTCTCGGCAAGGACGCCGTCACCCTCGACAGCCGCTACACCGCCCACGACACGCCGCTGCTGCTGAGCGGCATTCACGCGCTGGTGCGCGTGCTGCTGGAGCAGAAGCGGCTCGACGAGGAAGCGGGGCACCGCACCGCGGGCCTGGTGTCTGGCTATCGCGGCTCGCCGCTCGGCGGGATGGACCGCGAGCTGTGGCGCGAGGAGAAGCGGCTCAACGCGCACGACATCCGCTTCCAGCCCGGCCTGAACGAGGACCTGGCAGCCACCATGCTGTTCGGCACGCAGCAGCTCGATGCGTTTCCCGGCAAGCGCTACGACGGGGTGTTCGGTCTCTGGTACGCGAAAGGCCCCGGCGTGGACCGCAGCGGTGACGCGCTGCATTGCGCCACCATGTTCGGCACCGCCCCGCTCGGCGGCGTGCTCGCCGTCGCGGGCGATGACCACGCCGCGCAGTCCTCGACCTACCCACACCAGACCGACCAGGTGTTTCAGGCGCTGATGATGCCGGTGCTGGCGCCGGCCGGGGCTGCCGACATCCTCGATCTCGGCCTGGCCGGGATCGCGCTGTCGCGCTTTTCCGGCCTGTGGATCGCGATGAAGACCATCGCGGACGTGGCGGAGCAGCACGCCACGGTCTCGGTTCCGTTTGTGCGCCGCTTCGTGCGGCCCGACATCCCGTTGCCGCCGCACGGGCTCAACATCGACCATTCACTGCAATTCCCGGCCGAGCGCGCCGAGTTGGAACGGCGCGTGGTGGACGAGCGGCTGCCCGCCGTCGCCGCCTGGGCGCGCGCCAACGGGCTCGACCGCCTGATCCGGCCCGGCCGGGACGCGCCGGTCGGCCTGGTCACGGTGGGCAAGGCGCACACCGACACCCTGCACGCGCTGGCGATGCTCGGGCTCGACGTCGACCCGCGCATTGCGCTCTACAAGGTGGGGCTGTCCTGGCCGCTCGAAACCGAGGGGCTGGCGGCGTTCGCGCGCGGCAAGCGGGCGCTCCTGGTGATCGAGGAGAAGCGCCCGTTCGTCGAGGCGCAGATCCGCGACGCCCTGTATCACCTGCCCGCCGACATTCGCCCTTCGGTGTCGGGCAAGACCGACCCGGCGGGCGCGCGCCTGCTCACCCCTTTGATGGAGTTCACGCCCGAGATCGTCGCGGCGGCGCTCGCCCGGTTCCTCCGGCCGCTCGGCATCGACGTCGCCGACCCGCCTTCGCTTGCCGCGCCGAGCGCCCGGCCGGGCTGCTGAAGCGCGCGCCCGCGTTCTGCGCGGGCTGCCCGCACGGCACCTCGACCAAGGTGCCCGAAGGCAGCTTCGCCACCGCCGGCATCGGCTGTCATTTCCTCGCTTTGTCGGAGGGCGACTACACGCGTACCTTCACTCATATGGGCGGCGAGGGCGCGCCCTGGGTCGGCTTGGCCCCGTTCACCGACACCAAGCACGTGTTCGTCAACATGGGCGACGGCACGTACCAGCACTCGGGGATGCTGGCGATCCGCCAGGCGGTGGCCGCGCGGGCCAACGTGACGTTCAAGATCCTGTTCAACGACGCCGTCGCGATGACCGGCGGGCAGCCGGCCGAGGGCGCGCCGAACGTGCCGCAGATCGCCGCCCAGGTCGCGGCCGAAGGTGTCAAGCACGTGGCGATCGTCGCCGACGAGGAGGAGCGGTTGCCGCCGGCCTCGGCGTTGCCGGCCGGGGCGACGCGCGACGGCCGCGACAATCTCGATGCCGTGCAACGGCGCCTCCGCGAAACGGAGGGCGTCTCCGTCATCATCTACGATCAGGTCTGCGCCACCGAGAAACGCCGGCGCCGCAAGCGCGGCTCGATGCCGCAGCCGACCCGAGCGTGCTGATCAACGAGGCCGTCTGCGAGAACTGCGGCGATTGCTCCACCCAATCGAGCTGCATCGCGATCGAGCCGGTGGAGACCGCCTTCGGCCGCAAGCGGCGCATCAACCCGACCAGCTGCAACGTCGATCTTTCGTGCCTCAAGGGGTTCTGCCCAAGCTTCGTGACGATCAGACGGTGCGCCGCGCGCTCCGGCAGCGGACACGCGCTGGGAAGCCGAGGAGGCAGACCTCGCCGCGGCACTTCCGGCACCCGCGATTCCGCAGGACGTGCCGGCGTGGCGCGGGGTGTTCGCCGGGATCGGCGGCGGCGGCATCGTCACCACCGGAGCGATCGTGGCGCAGGCGGCACAGCTCGACGGGCGCACGGTCAAGACGCTCGACTATACCGGGCTCGCGCAGAAGAACGGCGCGGTAATCTCGCACGTGCAGATCGGCGCGGCGGACCGGCTGGAGGTCGTGCGCATCCCGCGCGGCACGGCCGACCTGATGCTCGCCGCCGACCTCGCGGTCGCGGCGGCTGCGGGCGTGCTGGAAGCGTGCCGGCCGGAGGCGGCGGTGATCGGCAACCTCGATCTCGCCGTCAGCGCCGGCTTCAAGCGGGATGCCTGGCTCAAGATCGACGCCGGGCTGCATCGCCGCACCATCGAGCGCGCGACGCCAGGTGGCCAGCCGACCTGGCTTCATGCGGCCATGCTGTCCGAGCGCTTGTTCGGCAACGCCCAGGCGATGAACACCTTGCTGCTCGGGCTCGCCTGGCAGCGCGGGCTCGTGCCGATCTCGGAAGCAGCCTTGCTGCGCTCGATCGAGCTGAACGGGGCGGCGGTGAAGCTCAACCGGCGCGCCTTCCTGTGGGGCCGCATCCTTGCCGCGCATCCGGCCAAGACCGCCGAGATCCTGGGCGACGTCGCCGGGGACGAGCCGCCGGAGCTCGACGCGATGATCGCGACCCGTGCCGCGTCCCTGGCGCGCTATCAAAGCCGGCGCTTCGCCGACCGCTACCGCGCCCGCGTGCAGGAAGCGATCGACCGCGAAGCGGCCGTGTTCGGCCGCGCCGGCCCGCTCGCCCGCGCTGCCGCGCAAGGCTGGTTCCGGGTGATGGGCTACAAGGACGAGTACGAGGTCGCCCGTCTCCACGCCGAAGCGAACTATGGCGGCAAGTCAAAGCCGGTGTTCCATCTGGCGCCGCCGCTCGTCACGCGCCTCGATCCGGCCACCGGACGGCGGCGCAAGATCGCGATCGGCGGACGCCTGGCCCTGCCGCTGTTCCGCGTGCTGCGCCACGGCCGGGTGCTGCGCGGCACGCCCTTCGACCCGTTTGGCTACCAGGAGGATCGCCGGGTGGAGCGGTCGATGATCGACGCCTATGCGTCCGACATGCGCGAGGTCCTTGCCGCCCTGTCGCCCGCCACGCTGGAAGCGGCGATTGCGCTGGCCGAGATCCCCGACCGGGTGCGCGGCTACGGGCCGTTGAAGCTGGCCGCTTGGCGTGACGCGCAAGGCCAGCGCGCGGCGCTGCTCTCAAAGTTGCGGGACCCGGCACCGGTCGCCGTGGCGGCGGAGTAGGATGGTTCTTAGTCAGACCCGACTTGATCGGGGGCGGGAAGACGAAGACGGCTGAAGGAGGGTACGACCATGCTGGACTACGCCGGAGCCGACATGCTCGTCGTCGACATGGCCCGCAAGTTCGCTGCCGAACGGCTGGCACCGGGTGCAGCGGCGCGTGAGAAGGCGGGCCGGATCGAACCCGAGATCATCGCCGAACTGGGCGAGCTCGGGTTCCTCGGAGCGACCACCTCGGCCCAATGGGGCGGGTCCGAGCTCGATCCGGTAAGCTACGCCCTGGCGCTCGAGGAGATCAGCGCCGGGGACGGCTCGGTCTCCACCCTGGTCAGCGTGCATAACTCGCCCACCTGCGTCGTGCTGGAAAAATTCGCGACCGATGCGCAAAAGGAGCGCTGGCTTCGGCCGCTTGCCGCCGGCGAGCATGTCGGCTCCTTTGCTTGACCGAGCCGCAGGCGGGATCGGACGCTTCCAACCTGCGAACCCGTGCGGTCAAGCGCGGCGACCGCTACGTGATCGACGGCGCCAAGCAATTCATCTCAAGCGGCAGCATCAAGGGTAGCACCGTACTGTTTGCCGTCACCGATCCCTCCGCCGGCAAACGCGGCTTGTCCGCGTTCGTGGTTTCCAAGGATACGCCGGGCTATATCGTCGCGCGGGTGGAGGAGAAGCTTGGCCAGAAGGCCTCGGAAACCTGCGCGCTCACCTTCGAGAACATGGAGGTGGGTGAGGACCAGCGGATCGGCGCCGAGGGCGACGGCTACCGCATCGCGCTGTCCACACTTCAAGTCTGGCCGCATCGGCATCGCGGCGCAGAGTGTTGGCATCGCCCGCGCGGCGCTCGACTACGCGACGGCTTACGCAAAGGACCGGACGGCGTTCGGGGCGCCGATCATCGAGCACCAGGCGGTCGGCTTCCGGCTGGTGGAAGCCAAGACGCGCCTGGAGGCCGCGCGGCAGCTTGTTCTGCACGCCGCCCGATTGAAGGCGGAGGGCCAACCCGCGCTGGAAGCTGCGTGCATGGCCAAGCTGTTCGCCTCCGAGGCCGCCGAAGCGGTGACGACGGCTGCGATCCAGACACTCGGCGGTTACGGATATCTGGCGGACTACCCGGTGGAGCGCTGCTACCGCGATCAGCGTGTCTGCCAGATCTACGAGGGCACCTCGGACGTGCAGAAGATTATCCTGCAGCGGATGCTGTAGCTCCGCTCGTGCTGCACGAAGCAGTCGAGTAATTCGTCCGCGGTCATCGGGTCGGGATCGAAATGCAAGACGTCGTTGCCGATATTTCGGAAGCTACCGAAAAGATCTATCACCACATTGCGATCTACTTTCAAATGCAACTTGGTCCAGGTATCTGATCGGGGATTTGAAAAACCCGCACGCAGTCACCCAGTGTAGGGCGGCGTCCGAGCGGTCGCAGGCTCGAGCAGGCAGGGCGCTCAGCCCGTTCCCGCGTCGGCGCGTCCATCGGATGGTTTAGCCGAGGAACCGGCCGGCTTGCGCGAGCTGCCGCTCGGTTTGCTCCACGATGTCGGCGAGCACGTCGGCTGCCGGACGCACGGCGCGGATCATGCCCAATCCCTGCCCAGCGAAACCCGGCCAGATGTCGGCCCGCTCCGAGTGCAGCCCGGCCGCCATTACGCCCTGCGACACCATGCCCTGATACGGCATCGGCAGCGGCTCGATGCCGGCCTCCGCGTATGCCTCCGCCCACTTGTTGCGGACCATGCGCGCGGGCTTCCCGGTGACGGAGCGCGACACGACGGTGCCCTGGTCGTTGCCGTCGAGCAGCGCCTGCTTCTGAAACGGCCGCAGCCCGGCCTCTTCCGTCGCGAGGAATGCCGTGCCGATCCAGGCGCCCTCAGCGCCCAGCATCATCGCCGCCGCCACACCTCGCCCATCCGCTATGCCGCCCGCGCCGAGCACCGGCACCCGGCCACCTACCGCGTCCACCACCTGCGGAATGAGCGCCATGGTGCCGATCGGCGAGTTGTGGCCGCCGCCGTCATGGCCCTGCGCGACGATGAGATCGACGCCGGTGCGCGCCACGTTGACGGCGTGGCGGGTCGCGCCCACCACGCACAACACCTTGGTGCCGTTGGCGTGCAGCCGGTCGAGCCAGGGCTCCGGGCTGCCAAGGCCGGCCGCGTAAAGCGGCACGCGCTCCTCGATCACGACCTCCATCTGTGCCTCGAAAAACGCCGCGGACAACATCGGCGGGCCGTCGATGTCCGCCTGGTCGCGGTCGGCGATCGTGGCGAGCTCGGCCTCGGTCAGTTGCGGCAGGTTCTCGCGCTCCAGGAACGCCCGGGCGAACTGCCGGTGTTGTGGCAGCTGGTCGCGTGGCGGGAGCCCCGTGTTGTCCGCCTTCGGCCCGCGCCGCACCGAGGCGGGCAGCAAGGTGTCGACCCCGAACGGCTGGTCGGTGAGCGTGCGGGTGCGCCTGATCCATGCCCGGAGCTGGTTGGGGCCGCACGAGGCGGCGCCAAGCACGCCCATGCCGCCCGCGTTCGACACGGCCGCGGCCAGCTCCGGCGTGCTCGCCCGGCCCATGCCGGCGAGCAGGATCGGCACGCGGATGCCGAGCAGGTCGCAGATGCGGGTGTGAAGCGCCATGGCGGTTCTCCGAGTTGCACCCTAGACGTCCGGGGACACTTGCATTCCGGCGCACGAATGGGAACGGTGCGCGTCACCGAAGGAGCACGCTATGTACATCGCCATGAATCGCTTCAAGGTCGTTCCAGGGGCGGAGAAGGATTTCGAGACCGTCTGGACCTCGCGCGACACGCACCTCCGTGATGTGCCGGGATTCGTCGAGTTCCACCTGCTGCGCGGCCCCGAGCGCGACGACCACGTGCTCTACTCCTCGCACACGATCTGGCACGACTACGCCGCGTTCGAGGCGTGGACTACCTCCGAAGCCTTCCGTGCGGCGCACCGCGGAGCGGGCGGCAACAAGCCGCTCTACCTCGGCCACCCGGAGTTCGAAGGCTTCGAGGTGATCCAGACCGTCAAGCCGTAAGCGCGGAGGCCACTTTGCGCGGCCGCGGCCAGCGCGCGGCGACCGCGGGCAGCACCTCATCCAGCAGCAGACGGGTCTGCCCGAGCACGTCGTCGTCACCGGATGCGGCCGGGCGCAGGATGAACTTGGATGCGCCCGCCTCCACGTAGTCGGCGATCCTCCGCATGATCGTTTCGGCGTCTCCCACCGCGAAGTAGAGCAAAGGATCGCGGCCGGTCCGCTTGTGGTAGCTCTCCATCGAAGGGCGCAGCGCCGGGTCGTCCGGACGGCCGAACCGGAAGGAGAACGCCGCACCGTAGTGATCCTCGTCGAGCGGACGCCCCGCCTCGGCGGAGGCGTGTCGGATCGCATCGATCACCGGCGCAATCTCCTCGGGAGTTTCGCCCCCCGCCTGCCATCCGGTGCCGAGCAACGCGGTGCGCCGGATCGCCGCATCGGAGCTGCCGCCGATCCACATGGGCAGATCGTGCTGCACGGGCTTGGGCGCGATCGAAGCGCCCGAAAGGCGGAAATGCCGGCCCTCGTAGTCCACCCGGTCCTCGCGCCACAGCCGGCGGATGATGTCGAGCGCCTCGTCGGTGACGCGGCCGCGCGTCGTGGTGTCGAGATGCAGGGCTTGCCATTCCGGCCCGCGCGGGCTGCCGATGCCGAACGCGGGCAGCAGCCGCCCACCCGACAGGAAATCCACGGTCGCGCACTGCTTGGCGAGCAGCACCGGGTCGCGCATGGCGAGCGAAAGGACGTTGACGCCGAATTTGATCCGCTCGGTGCGGCCGGCGAGCGCCGCCATTGTCGCCATGCTCTCGAGGATCGGGCTGGTGCTGACCAGCCGGTCAGTTTGCCAGATTGAATCCGCCCCGCCCTGCTCGCACAGATCGACCCAGCGCCAAAACGCGCCCGCACTCGTGAACGGAAACTCCATCAGGCCGAGCCCGACCGCGATGCTGCGCGCCATCCCCATGCCCCCGGCTTGACGCGGGCATTCTCCGTCCATTCCGCTCGGCGGGCCAGCGGATTAGGGTTTCAGACCGTAAGCGGAGAAACTGGAATGAACGAAATGCGCGTGGTGGCGTCGGGTCTGCGTTTCCCGGAAGGGCCGGTCTGGATGAAGGACGGCTCGGTCGTCCTGGTCGAGATCGAGCGCGGCACCATCACCCGCGTCGGGGCGGACGGGGCGGTGAGCGTGCTGGCCGAAACGGGTGACGGGCCGAACGGGCTGGCAACCGGTCCGGACGGGGCGATCTACGTCTGCAACAACGGCGGTTTCCGCTGGAACACGGACCATGGCTTCCTTCGCCCGGTGGGCCCCTCGCCCGACTACCGGGGTGGCCGGATCGAGCGGGTCGATCCTGCGACCGGCGCCATCCGCGTGCTCTACGAGCGCTGCGGCGACCATCGGCTGAACGGCCCGAACGACATCGTGTTCGATACGGCGGGCGGCTTCTACTTCACCGATCTCGGCAAGAGCCGCGAACGCGACCGCGATCACGGCGCGATCTACTACGCGACAGTGGACGGCCGGCGGATCGTGCAGGTGGCGTTCCCCCTGCTCACCCCGAACGGGATCGGCCTGTCGCCGGACGGCCGCGTGCTGTACGTCGCCGAAACCGAGACGGCGCGCTTATGGGCGTTCGACATCGAGGCGCCGGGAGTTGTCCAGAAGCGCGGCTTTCCTTCGCCGCATAACGGCCGGCTGGTGCATGGTATCGGCGGCCTCGTCCGCTTCGATAGCTTGGCGGTGGACGCGGCCGGCAACATCTGCGTCGCGACCTTGCTCACCGGCTGCGTGAGCGTGATCGCCCCTGGCGGCGGGGTCGTGCGGCAAGTGGAAACCGGGGACCCGTTCACCACCAATATCTGTTTCGGCGGCCCCGACCTCCGGACCGGCTACGTCACCCTGTCGGGCCGGGGCGAACTCGTCGCCATGCCGTGGTCGGAACCGGGCCTGCCGCTCGCCTTTCAGGCCTGAGCCGCAGGAGCGCGCGATCCTCGCAGCGTGACTGCCGAGCGGGAGATGCCCAGCTCGTCGAGCTGAAGCCGCGCTGGGCCGCCCGGTGGACGCCGGTAGCACGGACGACTACGTTCGGTCTCGACCAATGAATTTGGGGAGAGAACGATGAGGGCAGCCGTCTTCCACGCGGCGCACCAGCCGATGACGATCGAGACGCTGGACGTCGCTAAGCCGAAGGCGCACGAGGTGCTGCTGCGTACGGCGTATGCCGGGCTGTGCCACAGCGATCTCCACTTCCTCGAAGGCCTGTATCCGATGGTGACCCCGTCCGTGCTCGGCCATGAGTTCCTCGGCGGTGGTGGAGGCGGTCGGCAGCGAGGTGACGTATGTCAAGCCGGGCGACCGGGTCATCACCTGCCTGTCGGTATTCTGCGGCACCTGCGCCTATTGTAACACGGGCCGTCCGCAGCTTTGCGACAATCCCACGGTGAAGATGCCGCCCGGCAAGGCGGAGCGACTGATGTGGAACGGCAAGCCGATCGCGCAGGCGTTCAATCTCTCGTCGTTCGCCGAGCAGCTTCTCGTCCACGAAAACGCAGTGGTGAAGATCGCCGACGACATCCCACTCAACATCGCGGCCCTGGTTGGGTGCGGCGTCATCACCGGCGCCGGTGCCGTCATCAACACCGCCCGGGTTCCGGCCGGCAGCTCGGTCGCGGTGTTCGGCTGCGGCGGCATCGGGCTGTCGGCGGTGAACGGGGCGGCGATCGCCGGGGCGGACCGGATCATCGCCATCGACACGGTCTCGTCGAAGCTCGACGTCGCCAAGGAAATGGGGGCGACCGACGTCATCAATGCGAGCAACGCCGACCCGGTCGAGGCGATCAAGGAGCTGACCGGGGGCGGTGTCGAGTTCTCGTTCGAGGCCGTCGGGCTCAAGCGCACTGCCGAACAGAGCTTCGAGTGCCTGCGTCCCGGCGGCACGGCGACAGTGATCGGCATGGTGCCGTTCGGGATGAAAATCGAGCTGCACGGGTATGATTTCTTGCGCGAGAAGAAAATCCAGGGCTCATCGATGGGCAGCAACCGCTTCCGTGTGGACATGCCCCGATTGTTGAACCAGTGGAAGCGCGGGCACCTCAAGCTCGATCACCTGATCTCGGGCAACATCAAGCTCGACGAGATCAACGAGGGCTATCAGAAGCTGAAGGGCGGCACGGTACTGCGCCAGCTGATCGACTTCGGCGTCGCGGCCTGATTTTCCTCGCTCTCCTCTCCGTTGAGAGGGGAGGGCATCGGATGTCGACCGTTCCAGGTGCGCTGTCGCCGGAGCCGCATGGGGCTTTGCGACACGGCTACCCTCGCCGGTCCGGAGGCAAGTGAAGCCGCGGTAGCGCACCCGTCGCCCTGTCGGGTTCACGGCAGATACGGCAATTACAAGCCGTACCTCCGTTATCGTAGACGTCGATGGGCGCACGATCGGCCTCCGCCAAGGCGCCGACAGATAAGCCGACCTGCGATGCAGACATTTGAATTCCCGCGTCAGGGCGGCGCAGTGGCCTGAACTTCGCGATGGCGGCCGCTATCGGCCCGCTGAGATCGCGCCTCCCGCTCTCCATTCGCTTACGTTCGTCACCTACAAAGCCGCAGAGCAAGGCCGGCTCGCAGTGGGCGAGGCCAAGATTATGACCCGCTGTTTTGAGAACAGACACCGGTTGTATTTCACCGAGTAGATTGTCTTCAATATAGCGTATGCAATTGTGTGCATTCAGGGCTACGATAAATCAACATTCAATAGTATGAAGAGCCGCCCCAAAGGAATGAATATAGGAGCTCTTCCCTATATCTAGTGATGAAGCCCCGTCAGAAATGGTCTTCTCGCCCAGCTTCTCTTATTTACAGCCGGAACACCGTTGACCGGTCGACCGGATGTTGCTGACTGAAACATGTCTCCAGCTTTGATGAGGGTGAAAGCGAGACGAGCCCGATTTCTGATCAGCAATCGATTCTATTCGCGCCTTAGTTGAGGCGGGTCGAATTGGCAAACCTATGGGAGCCGACTTCAAATGACTACTCTTCTGATCCTCATTCCGTTCCATAGGTGCGGTCGGAAACAACTTGCAAGATCCGGCGCTTGATCCAGTAACCGGGCACGCCAGAACAAGCGATTGCTCCACCCAATTACGCTCCCGGCACAACCGATGGA
The DNA here is from genome assembly GCA_963757115.1 of uncultured Alphaproteobacteria bacterium. GTDB lineage: Bacteria > Pseudomonadota > Alphaproteobacteria > Acetobacterales > Acetobacteraceae > CAVWQV01. The sequence goes on from CAVWQV010000008.1 coordinate 373,137, forward strand.
TTGGTTGACGGTCCTAATCCACGCGCCGTTAGCAACGTGGTCAGTGGTGCGACCACTGATCCAAGCGCCAGCGCGGATTCCGCCGATCCGACCTACTCGGCATGGCTGTATACGTTTGGCCAGTTCGTCGATCACGATCTCGACCTTGAATTGGTCGGCAGCACCGATATCGGCATTCCGGTCCCAGCCGGTGATTCGGTTTCCCCGCAGGAACAACGATCCCGATCACCCGCGCGATCACTGATCCGACCACCGGGACCGCAATCAACACCGTATCTGGGTACCTCGATTTGTCCCAGGTCTATGGGTCGGACGCGGCCACTGCCGCAAGCCTGCGCAACCCGGATGGCACGCTGGTGACCTCACCCGGCGATGCCCTGCCGATCATGCCGGGAAGTCCGCCTGCGGTTCCCGGAGCAGGTGCAGAGCCGACACCGGATTTTTTCATCTCGGGTGACGTGCGGGTGAACGAAAATCCCGAACTCACTGTCGTGACCACGATGTTTGTGCGCGAGCACAACTATTGGGTCGGTCTATTGAAAGCGGAAAATCCGACCTGGACCGGCGACCAGCTTTACGATATGGCAAAATCGATTGTCACTGCCGAATACCAGAACATCGTATATTCCGAATATCTTCCGGCGTTGATCGGCAAGGATGCTGTCGGCAGCTATAAGGGCTACGACGCCTCGGTCAATCCGGAAGTGACACAGGAATTCTCCACGGCGGCATTTCGGGTGGGGCACACCCAGGTCTCGGACGAGCAAAACCAAATCGACAACAATGGCGTGGTCACCGGTTCTGAAACCCTCGCGCAATCGTTTGCCAACACGCCAATGCAAACCGAGGCCAATGACGGGATCAACGCGCTGTTGCGCAACATGAGCTCCGACTCCTCCCAGGCAGTTGATGTCTACGCCGTTGATGGGCTGCGCAACCTGCTCGCTGCCAGTCCGGACGAGATGGACTTGATTGCTATCGACATTCAACGCGAGCGCGACGTTGGTATTGGCACCTTGAATTAAACCCGCGAGGCCTTGGGGCTGACTCCCTATACCTCATGGAATCAACTGACCTCCGATCCAACCGTGCAAGCGAATTTGCAGTCGGCGTATGGCGGCATCGATAATGTCGATCTCTTCGTCGGGGGCTTAGCAGAAAAACACGCCCCGGGAGCTGATGTTGGCCCAACTTTCCAAGCCATCATCGCCAAGCAATTTGCCGCTCTACGCGACGGAGATCGGTTCTTTTGGCAGAACGAAAACTTCGACCCAGCCACTCAACAGACGATCGCCCAGACCACGTTGGGCGATATCATCGAGCGCAACACCGGAACCGCTGTCGAGCAGCAAAACGTGTTCGTTGCGCAGCAACGCCACGCCAGCAATGTGGCGGCGGAAGACCCGTCTGCTCCGCAACTCGTCATCGGCGTGGATGATGCCGGGGCAAAGATTGCCGGAGGTCCGGCGGACGATACTATTGTGGCAGGCCTCGGTTTGCATCAAATCCTCAGTGGCGGCGGCGGCTCGAATGTGTTCGTCTTTGACGGAAGCGGACACAGCGATCGGATCAGCGACTTCGATCCCAAGGTCGACAAAATCCAGTTCCAGGCCGGCTCGGCTGATGAACTAGCCAGCGTGTTCGAAGCCAACCGCGCGGCCATCACGATCTCTGATTTCAAGGACGGCGCGCTGGTGGAATTCGATGGCAACAGCATAACAGTGGCAGGCGTCAGCGCATCGCATCTGACATCCTCGAATTTTCTGTTTCCGCCGGGGACGAATGTCGGCGTTCTGGATCATTCTGTGTCAGTCTGAGATCCCACTCTTCGCCAGCCAAATAAGCGCGTCCTGCCCAAATGCCCGTGCGATGCTCGAAGGTTAAGGTGTCGCGCGGGTCCAGCACCGCGCGGAGATAGGTGCGGCCAGGGCGCGGCGTGCGTCGCTGTGAAGCGCCGGATGCAGCCGTGCATCCGGTCGGTGCGAAGATGGTTCTTGTAGCCGACAACGACGCGCTGCGCGCCCGAGGCGAGGCGGTCCCGGCGGCGGGGCGGCGGGAGGGATTACCCTTGCCCTGCCACCCCGACCGGCCCCATATAACACCTGGCTGGGGTGCCGCCTTGTGCGGCTGAGATCATACCCACTGAACCTGCCTGGATCATGCCAGCGAAGGGAGCCCGACGCCTCGAATGCCCGCCGCCCTATCCTCCGACCGCCCGCACGTCGCGATCATCGGCGGCGGCGCGATTGGGCTGTCGATCGGCTGGCGCCTCGCGCAGGCGGGCTGCCGGGTCGACGTGTTCGAGCGCGGCGAAGCCGGGCGGGGCGCGAGCTGGGCTGCGGCGGGGATGCTCGCGGCCGGCATCGAAGCCGAGCCGGGGGAGGAGGCGCTCACCGCGCTCAACCGGCAAAGCCAGGCTCTCTGGCCGGCGTTCGCAGCCGAGGTGGAGGCGGCGAGCGGGGTGCCGGTCGGCTTGCGCAGCGAGGGCACGCTCTGGGTCGCGTTGACGCGGGACGATGCCGCACAGCTCCGGTTTCAGTTCGAATACCAGCGCGGCGTCGGCATCAACCTCCAATGGCTGAGCGGGGCCGAGGCGCGCGCGCGCGAACCCCACCTCCATCCGCATGCCCCGGCGGCAGTGCTCAGCCCCGACGACCATCAGGTGGACAACCGGCGGCTGGTTGAGGCGCTGACGCTGGCGTTCACCCGGGCGGGCGGCCGTCTGCATGAAGGTCGCCCGGTAACCGGCCTCGACATGACGGCCGGGCGGGTGACGGGGCTGCGGGTCGGCGATGCCCGCGTTTCCGCAGAAGTGGTGGTGCTCGCGGCGGGTGCATGGTCCGCCGAGCTGCCCGGCTTGCCAGAAACGGCCCGGCCGCCCGTGCGGCCTGTCAAAGGCCAGATGCTCGCGCTGGCGATGGACCCGTCCGCACCGCTGCTCAGCCATGTGGTCTGGACCCGGCGTGCCTATCTGGTCCCCCGGCTGGACGGCCGGCTGATCGTGGGCGCCACCACGGAGGAGCGCGGGTTCGACGCGAGGCTCACCGCCGGGGGAATGCTGGCGCTGCTCGACGGCGCGTGGCGTGCGGTGCCGGGTGTCGAGGAACTGGAGCTGATCGAAAGCTGGGTCGGCTTCCGGCCGGGCTCGCGCGACGACGCCCCCGTGCTCGGCCCGAGCGGCGTCGAGGGCCTCGTGCTCGCGACTGGGCATCATCGCAACGGCGTGCTGCTTACGCCGCTTACGGCGGAGGCGGTCAGCCGGACGATCCTGACCGGCCAAACCGACCCGGCGATTGCGCTCTTTACCCGGTCGAGGTTCCCGGCAGGACGGGCGGGGGACGGGCGGTGCTGACCATCCGCCTCAATGGGGAGACCTGCGTGATGTCGGCCAGCACGGTGGCCGAGCTGGTGGCAGCGCAGGGCATCGAACGGCCGCGAGGCGTCGCGGTGGCCGTGAACGGCGAGGTCGTGCCGCGCCGAAGCTGGGACGCGCGGCATATTGCGGACGGCGATGACGTGGAGATCGTCAAGCCGATCGGAGGCGGATAGTTGAACATCGCGGACAAGACCATCGCCACTCCCGATCCCCTTGATCATCGCGGGCCAACGGTTCGGCTCGCGGTTGCTGATGGGGAGCGGCGGATACCCGAACCAACAAATCATGCTGGACAGCCTGTTCGTCGCCGCGCCCGCCCTGGTGACGGTGGCGGTGCGGCGGATCAGCCTCGAAAGCTACTCCGAAAGCCTGATCGACGTGTTGCGCGACCGGTATGCGTTGCTGCCCAACACCGCCGGCTGCGCCACGGTGCGGGACGCCGTGCTCACGGCCCAGCTTGGCCGCGAGGCGCTGGAAACCGACTGGGTCAAGCTCGAGCTGATCGGCGACCGGGAAACATTGTACCCGGACGTGGAGCAGTTGCTTCGCGCCACCGAGGAGCTGGTGCGTGATGGCTTCACCGTGCTGCCGTATTGCAACGAGGACCCTGTGAGCTGCCGCAAGCTCGCCGACGTAGGCGCGGCGGCGGTGATGCCGCTGGGTTCGCCGATCGGCACGGGGCTCGGCATCTGCAACCCGTACGCGATCGAGCGCATCTGCCAGACGAGCGCGGTCCCCGTCATCCTCGACGCCGGGATCGGCACCGCGTCGGACGCGGCGCTGGCCATGGAGCTCGGCTGCGATGCCGTGCTGCTCAACTCGGCCGTTGCGCGCGCGCACGACCCGAGCCGGATGGCGGCGGCCATGCGCGCGGCGGTCGAGGCCGGGCGCGGCGCGCGGCTCGCCGGCCGCATTCCCAAACGCACCCACGCGGAGCCGTCGAGCCCCGAGCTTGGGCTTATTGGCGGCTAACCGGCTTCCGGACCCGCCGCTGCTGGTCATCACCGACCGGCGGCAGGCGCGTCTGCCACTGGAGGAGGTCGCCGAAGCGGCGTTCGCGGCGGGCTGCCGCTGGCTCAGTGTGCGCGAAAAGGACTTGCCTCCGGCCGAGCGGCTGCGATTGCTGCAACGGATCGCTTCGGTCGGATCGCGTTACCGCGCGACGGTCGGCGTGCACGGCGATCTCGCGGCGGCGATGGCGGTGCCGCGCGTGGCGCTCCATCTTCAGAGCGGCGGCGACCCGATGACCGCGCGCCGGCTGCTCGGGCCGGGGCGACTGCTGGGGCTCTCCGCGCATGGCGGGGACGCGCTCGCCGGCCACGCAGCCGCCGGGGCCGACTACGTCACGCTGAGCCCGATTAATCTGAGCGCGAGCAAACCGGGCTACGGACCCGCACTCGGCATGGCGGAGTTGGCCCGCATCATCGCTGCTGGGGCGCCGCGCGTGATCGCGCTGGGCGGGATCGGCCCCGCCGATGTTACCGCCTGCCTCAAGGCGGGGGCGGCCGGAGTTGCAACCATGGGCGGGGTTATGACGGCGGATGACATCGCCGGCGCGGTCGCGGCGCTCCTGCAACCGCTTCAACCATGGCGAGGCTCTCGCTGAATGCCAGCCATCGCTCCGGCCCGCAGAATTCGCGCGGTCGCGGTTCGGCCATCGAGCGCGCGTCCGGCACGCGACCCTATCGCGCGACCCGCCCCCGGCGCCTGTCGCGGAACTGCAGCCAGAGCAGCACAAAGCCGAACAACGGGATGAGAATGTCCGTGTAGAAGATCGCCCCGGCGTTTCCCGGCGAGAAATTGTGGGCTGTCACCATCTGGTGGATGTGACCGAGGGCGGCGCCCAGTGTGAAGATACTGGGGCCGATCACCGCAACCAGGGAGCGATCGAAGCCGGCGAACGCGGCAACGAATCCGGCAAGCGAAAAGCCGAGGCTCGCCGTGCCCACCTCGAACTGAAAGGGGCTGTCCGCCCAGCCGATGAACGCTGCCGCAATGTGGCCAAAGAACACGTGGAAGACGAAATTGACGAAATACATGATGCCGATGTTGAACAGCACGTAGAACGCAAGGAGTTTATCGATCACGATCGCACCCGCTACCGGTCGCGGCGCCTGCGCGATGGCCACGGCCGAGGCGATTAAGCCGAGGACGAGGAATGTGAGCGGATAATTCGCGATGATGAATGCGATTACCGTTCGGATCATGTTCGTCCCGAAGAGAAGGTTAGCTGACCGGGTTGTCGGCACTCACCGGGTTGTCGGCACTCAGAGGACGAACCTTAACTGGATTTGACGCGATAGGCGCGGTGACACGCGCCGCACGCCTTGCCGGTATCTTGGAATGCCGTGGCGAAGGCGGCCGGGTCGTTGGCTTCGGCTGCTTGTGCCAGCTTCTTCGCCTCGGCGACCAAATTTTCGGCATCCTTGTCGAAGCCGGCACGGTCGGACCAGATCGCGGGCAGCGCCTTGGTATTATGGCCCTGCTCGGTGCCGGGCGGGAACAGGTCGGGAAACACCGCCATCCATCGCGCCATCGCGTCGGCGACCGCCTTATACCGCTTCAACTCGGTGGCCTTGGTGTCGACCGCGTATTTCATCTCGGCGAAGCTGCTGCCCATCAGCGCCTGCCCGGCCTGCCGGTCCGCGATGATCTGGTCCGGCGTGAGCGGGCCGGTGCCTTGCGCCCCGACGGAAGCCGCGCCGATCGCCAGCATGGCTCCGGCTAACGTCAGGGCGGGAACGATCATGAAACGCATGCGAGCTCCTTGGGTGTTTGGATTGAAGGCGGGCGCGGCGGAGCGGTAGCGGCTCCGGTCACGCGGCGAGGCAGACCGCTTGGCCGGTGCCGACTGGCTCCGGCCCGACGGCCAATGTTTGGATCGCCTCGCGGATCGTACGAAGCCGGTCCTCTGGGAACGGGGCCGAGCGGCGTCGCAACAGGTCCACGTGGATGGACAGCTGCTCCATAAGTGCCGCCCGCTCGGTCGAGCCGGACCGGAACATCTGCTGGACTATGCTCATCCGCTTGCGGTCGATTGCCAGGATGCGATTGCGCACCAGCACGTCCTCGTCCGCAGCCACCGGCTGTTCCCGGACAAGGTGCGTTTCCAGCGTGAACGTCGCGCAGTTGGTGGCAAGCCGGTACGCCGTGCCGAGCCCAACCCATTCATAAAGCACGTCGATCGCGCGATCGAAGATCACGACCGTAAAGGCGGGGGCGAGGACGCCCTGCGCGTCGCACCACTCGGGACGCACGCGCTCACGATGCTCGGCACCTTCCGCGATCAGCACAAGCTGCCTGTCCCGTACGACTTTCCCGCGACCAGCCTTGCAGCATGACCTTGGCCGCGCAAGGGTGAGTAGAACGGCGGCTTCGCTGCAAAGTGACCTCCGGGGTGACCCCGTTGGATGCTAGGCGTCGCTCCCGATGCGCCTGCTCGATCCCGTGCTGCTCGCGGCCCGCGCGCTGCCGTCCGCGCCCCGCGCCTTGTTCCCCCGTCGTCGGCGGATGGAGCAGCGTCTCCGGCGCTTCCCGATCGGGCGTCTGCCCATCGAGCGGCCGGTCTTGATCCGGTGGAACGAGCACGCTGTCCCGTTTATCGAGGCCGAGCGCGACGGCGATCTCGCTTTCGCGCTCGGGCTGGTCCACGCCCACCTGCGCGAGGGCCAGTTGGCGCTCGCCAAGCGCCTCGCCTACGGGCGCACGGCGGAGATCATCGGCGCGCGCGGCCGGGATATCGACCACACGCTCCGCATCATCGGCCTTTCCGACGCGGCGCCCGCGGTCGAGGCGGCCATGCCGGAGGAGACACGGGCCTGGCTGCAGGCCTTCGTCGATGGCCTGAACTGGTATCAGGATCACGTGGATGGCACGCCCCCCGAATACGGGTTGCTCGGCTTGCGGCGCGAGCGCTGGCTGGTCCGTGACCTCCTCGCGATCGGTCGTCTGGCCGGCATCGACATCAACTGGGTAACCTATTTCGGGCTGATCGCCGACCGTGCGACCGCGTCCTGGCCGGCGCTCTGGCAGCGCATCTTGAGTGCGGGCAATGGTGGCGCGTGGAGCTTCGGTGAGGAAGACCGGCAAGCGGCGGTGATCGGCACGCTCGCCGCGTTCAGCCGCGGCGGTGGCAGCAACTGCGTCGTAGTGTCGCCGGAGCGCAGCGCGACAGGCGGCGCGCTGCTGGCGAGCGACCCGCATCTGCCGCTTATGTTGCCCAATCTCTGGGTGCTTGCCGGCGTGCGCTCGCCGTCGTTCAACGTGGTGGGGCTAATGCCGGCGGGATTGCCGATCTTCGGCCTCGGCCGTTCCCCGCACATGGCATGGGGCGGCACCAACATGCGGGCGGCCGTGAGCGACCTGTTCGATGTCGGAAGCGAGCGGCTGGAAAGCCGCGTCGAGCGCCTTCGCACCCGGACGGGGCGCACCCGGGAGGTCACCGTGCGTCGCTCCTCGCTCGGCCCTGTTCTGTCCGACTCGCCGCTGTTCCGCTCGCGGCCGGGCGAGGTGATCGCGCTGCGCTGGATGGGGCAGGAGGCGAGCGACGAGATCACGGCTTTCCTTCGAGTGGCGCGGGCGGAAACCCCCGAGGCGTTCCGGGCGGCGTTTGCGACCTACGCGGTCGGGCCGCAGAACATGCAGTTCGCCGACCGGGCCGGGAACATCGGGCAGGTGATGGCGACCTGGCTGCCGCGCCGCTCGTACCAGCGTCCGCCTGACATGGTGTTGGACGGGGCGGACCCCGCATTCGGGTGGCACGGCTGGGCGACCGTGCTCGATCTGCCGTTCGCACTTAATCCGCCGGCGGGCTTTCTCGCGACCGCCAACAATCCGCCGACCCGATCGCCCGTGCCCGTCGGGTTCATCTTCATCACCTCCGAGCGGGTGCAACGGCTACAGGCGATACTGGGCGCGAAACCCAAGCTTTCTGTGCAGGATTTGCACGATCTCCAGCTCGACGTCGTTTCCCCGGCGTCGTTCGCGCTGAACAAGGGCCTGCTCCGACTGTTGGACGAGGCAGGCTTGGGCGCGGAGGCGCCCGCGCTGCTCCGCTCCTGGGACGGCGGCTATGGCGTCCGCGCCCGCGAGCCGGTGCTGTTCGAAACCATGCTGTTTCATGTGGTGGACGGGCTCGCGCGACTGAGCGAGGCGCCTGGACGCCGCGACTGGAACCAGATCGTCAGCTTCCTGCTCGCCGATCTAGCCGCGCTCGAGCCCGACGCGCGGCAAAACCTGTTGCGCCAGGCGCTGGCCGACGCGGCGGTGGACGCGGCGCGGTTCGGAGCATGGGGTGAGATGCACGTGATGCGCGCGCAATCGCTGCTCGCCAATATTCCCGTGCTTGGCCGAAGGTTCCGCGTTCGACGAGTACGCGGTCGGCGGCTCGCGGGAAACGGTGATGAAGTCGTTTCACGGCTTGGTGCGCGAACGGCACCCGGCGGTCTACGGCACGCAGGCTCGGTTCGTTGCCGATATGGCCGACCCGGACGGGACGGAGGCGGTGTTGTTCGGCGGCCAGGACGGCTGGCTCGGCAGCGCCAACTTTGCCGACCAGTTGCCGTTGTTTAAACAGGGCAAGTATCTGCGCTTGCCGCTCACGCCGGATGCGGTGGCGCGGGCTTACCCGATCGTGCAGCGGCTCGAACCGCGGCCCATGATCGACGCGACCCCGCTGCTTCGCGCCTATGCGCGCCGCCGCCTCGCCGTTCTCGGCGCGCGAGAATGCGGCTTCGATGCAGCAACGCCAGCTCCGTCGCCTGCTGCGCCGCGCCGCCTCGACCGCGTTCGGCCGGGCACACGGCTTCGCCGCCATCCGGAACGTGGCCGACTTCCAGGCGCGCGTGCCGCTGCGCCGTTACGAGGATTTCTGGCGGGAGGACTGGTCGCCACGGTTTCCGCGTGTGGCCGGTGCCACCTGGCCGGGCCGCACGCCGTTCTTCGCGCTCTCCTCGGGAACCAGCAGCGGCACGACCAAATACATCCCGGTCAGCGCCGATATGATCAGGAGCAATCGGCGCGCCGCGCTCGACGTCCTCGTGCACCACGTCGCGCACCGTCCACATAGCCGGGTGCTCAGGCGGCAAGAGCTTCCTGCTGGGAGGCAGCACCGACCTCCGTACGGAGGCGCCGGGCATTCGCAGCGGCGACCTGAGCGGCATTGCGGCGGCGCGCGTGCCGTTCTGGGCGCGCGCCTACAGCTTTCCCCCGCCGAGCCTGGCCCTCGTCGCCGACTGGGACCGCAAGCTGGACCTGCTCGCACGCCGCTCCCTCCAGGAGCCGATCCGCAGCCTCAGTGGCACGCCGAGCTGGCTGCTGCTCTTGTTCGAGCGCTTGGCGTCACTTCGCCCCGACCGACCCCGGCATCTGCAGTCATTCTATCCCGGCCTCGAGTTGCTGGTGCATGGCGGCGTCAGCTTCGCGCCCTACCGCGCCGCCTTCGAGGCGTGGCTCGCGGATAGCCGCACCGAGCTGCGCGAAGTGTATCCTGCGAGCGAGGGGTTCATCGCGGTGGCCGACCGCGGCGCGGGCGAGGGAATGCGCCTCATCCTCGACAACGGCCTGTTCTTCGAGTTCGTGCCCGTGGCGGAGCTCGACACCCCCGCGCCGACACGGCACTGGGTGGGCAACGCCGAGACCGGCGTCGAATACGCGCTGGTGCTCAGCACGTGCGCCGGGCTGTGGTCTTACGTGCTCGGCGACGTGGTGCGGCTGGTGAGCCGCGCGCCGCCGCGCCTCTTGGTCACCGGCCGCACGTCCTACTACCTGTCCGCGTTCGGCGAGCACTTGAGCGGCGGGGAGATCGAGGCGGCGGTGCTCCGGGCGGCCGAGGCGATAGGCGAGCGCGCGTCGGAGTTCGCGGTCGGGTCGGAAACAACGGGCGCGCGAGGGCGGCACGCGTTTATCGTCGAGTTCGCCGGCGCGCCCCCCGGCGGCGAGGCGGCGGCCCGCTTCGGCGCGGTTCTGGATGCTGCCTTGTCCGGCGCCAACGAGGACTACCGGGCGCACCGCGAAGGCGGCCAGCTTCTGCCGCCGCGCCTCGTCGCTGCGCCCCCCGGCACGTTCGAGGCCTGGATGCGGGCGCGGGGACGGTTGGGCGGGCAAAACAAGGTGCCCAGGGTCATCACGGACCCACAACTGCTTGGTTCTCTCGAACGGCAAGCGGGGACATAGTGCCTCCGGCCGCTTTGCCCCATATAAGTGCCGTCAGTTAGCGGAGGAGCGTCGATGACGGATCAGGTGAAGCCCGGCCAGGAGGTCGCGACCCTGGGCGGCGGGTGCTTCTGGTGCCTCGAAGCCGTGTTCAAGGACCTGGAAGGCGTCTATTCGGTGACGTCCGGCTACGCGGGCGGCCTCGTCGCCAATCCGAGTTACCATCAGGTGTGCTCCGGCCGCACCGGCCACGCCGAGGTCGTGCAGGTGGTGTTCGACCCCGCCGTCCTCTCCTACGAGGATCTGCTCCGGGTATTTTTCACGATCCACGACCCGACGACACGCGACCGGCAGGGCAATGACGTCGGCACGCAATACCGCTCCATCATCCTCGCCCATTCCGACGAGCAGCGGGCGACCGCGGACCGCGTGATCCGGGAAGTGACCGAGGCGAAGATTTGGCCCGCGCCGCTAGTGACGGAGGTGGAACGGCTCACCGCGTTCTACGAAGCCGAGCCCGAGCATCACGACTATTACGCGCGCAATCCTTACGCCGGTTACTGCCAGGTGGTGGTAGCGCCGAAAGTGGCGAAGTTCCGCAAGTCGTTCTCGCACCGCCTCAAGTCCCGCGCCGCGTAGCGCCGTCGCTCCGGTTCCGAGCCCTCGACCTTTTGGGCAGAGGGCCTAACCGAGCGCCGCGTCCAAGCACAGGAGCACCGTATGGACCTGAACTTTACGCCTGAAGAGGTTGCTTTCCGCGACGAGGCGCGGCGCTTCTTCCGCGAGGAGTTCCCGGCCGAGATTCGCGAGAAGGTGGCGTCGGGCCATCACCTTACCAAGGAAGAAACGATCCGCGCGCAGCGTGTGCTGAACGCGCGAGGCTGGGCCGTTCCAAACTGGCCGGTGCAATGGGGTGGGCAGAATTGGACCCCGGTGCAGGTCTACATGTACCAGGACGAGATGCAGCTCGCGAACGTGCCGCCGCCACTGCCGTTCAACGCATCCATGGTCGGCCCGGTGATCGCCCAGTTCGGCAGCGAGGAGCAGAAGCGCCGGTTCCTGCCGCGTGCGGCCAATCTCGACGATTGGTGGTGCCAGGGCTTCTCCGAGCCCGGCTCCGGCTCCGATCTCGCATCGCTCCGCACCAAGGCGGAGCGGCGCGGCGACAAGTGGATCATCAACGGCCAGAAGACCTGGACCACGCTCGCGCAGCACGCCGACTGGATTTTCTGCCTATGCCGCACGGACCCCGCGGCCAAGAAGCAGGAAGGCATCTCCTTCATCGTGTTCCCGATGGACAGCAAGGGGATCACGGTGCGCCCGATCCAGACGATCGACGGCGGGCACGAGGTCAACGAAGTGTTCTTCGATGACGTCGAAGTGCCCGCGGAGAACCTGATCGGGCAGGAGAACAAGGGCTGGGACTACGCCAAGTTCCTGCTCGGCAACGAGCGCACCGGCATCGCGCGCGTCGGCGCGTCGAAGGCCAAGGTGGCGCGCATCAAGAAGCTCGCCGAATTGGAGCCGTTGGGCGAGCGCGCGCTGATCGATGATCCGAAATTCCGCGAAAAGCTTGCCGCAATCGAAGTGGACCTTAAGGCGCTGGAGATGACGCAGCTCCGCGTGGTGGCGGCCGAGCGCAATGCGGTGAAGGGCAAGCCGAACCCAGCCTCCTCAATCCTGAAGCTGAAGGGGTCGGTGATCCAGCAGCAGCTGACCGAGCTGGCGATCGAGGTGGTCGGCCCGTTCGCGATGCCTTACCAGCCGGTGGAGGCCGGACAGAACGAGCCGGTGATCGGGCCCGAGGACGCACGACGGAGGCGGCTCCCGACTACTTCAACTATCGCAAAGTCTCGATCTACGGCGGCTCCAACGAGATCCAGCGCAACATCGTGGCCAAGGCGATCCTGGGACTTTGATCTTCTACCCGCCGTCATCCCGGACGCGCGAAGCGACGATGACCAGGCCGCGGACCCAGGCCCGCCTGGATCCCGGCTTCCGCCGGGATGACAGTTTAGGAACCGGAGACCATGGACTTCGACCTCACCGAAGAGCAACGGCTTCTCAAGGACAGCGTCGATCGGCTGATCGCTGATCGATACGAGTTCGAGTTCGCGCAAGAAGATCATGGCGGAGCCCGACGGCTGGAGCCGCGACATCTGGGCGCAATACGCCGAACTCGGCATTCTCGGCCTGCCGTTCGAGGAGCGGCACGGCGGTTTCGGCGGCGGGCCGGTCGAGACGGCCATCGTCATGGAAGCGTTCGGCCGCGGTCTCGTGCTCGAACCATACTTCGCGACCGTGATTCTCGGGGCGGGCTTGGTGCGGGCCGCGGGCGACGAGGCGCTGCAGGCGGCGCTGTTGCCGGAGGTGGCGGCCGGTAAGCAGCTGCTCGCCTTCGCGCATGTCGAGCGACAGTCGCGCTTCAGCCTGGCTGACGTGCTCACCACCGCGAAGCGCGACGGCGACGCCTGGGTGCTCGACGGGACGAAAAGCGTGGTGCTGCACGGCGACGTCGCCGACAAGCTGTTCGTCACGGCGCGCGTTGCCGGAAATCGCCGCGACCGCGACGGCATCGGCCTTTTCATGGTCGATGCCAAGGCGCCGGGTGTGTCGCGGCAGGGCTATCGGACGCAGGACAATCTGCGGGCGGCGGAGGTGACGCTAGCCGGCGCGCGCGCCGAGGCCGTGCTGGGCGAACCCGCTGCCGCGCTGCCCGCCATCGAGCGCGTGGTGGACGAGGCGATCGCCGCCTTGTGCGCGGAAAGCGTGGGCGTGCTCACGTCCATGCAGGAACTCACGGTCGACTACCTCAAGACGCGCAAGCAATTCGGGGTGGCGATCGGCTCCTTTCAGGCCCTGCAGCACCGCGCGGTGGACATGCTGGTTTCTGTTGAGCAGGCGCGCAGTATGGCGTTGTTCGCTGGCGTGATGGCGGCCGATCCCGATCCCACCGAGCGAGAGAAGGCGATCTCCGCCGCCAAGGTGCAGATCGGCCGCTCCGGCAAGCATGTGGGCGAGGAAGCGGTGCAGCTGCACGGCGGCATTGGTGTCACCATGGAGTACAAGGTCGGCCACTACTTCAAGCGGCAGACGATGATCGATCTCATGTTCGGCACCGCCGACGAGCACCTTGTGAAGCTCGCCGCAAAGGGCGGGCTGTTCGGGCAGGCCAAGGCAGCCTGACATCGGTTCGAGGTTTTGCTCAAGCGCTCCAGCCCCGGAGGGACCGGGTTCTTTCCGGGGGAGAACGCCTTATTCATGCTGCCGAAGCTGGCCGTAGCCGTTCTCGGACTGCTTGTCGGGGGGCAAGCCCGAGCGCAACCTCCGCGGCATAACGTGCTGCTGTTCGTGGCCGACGGCCTTCGGCCCAGCATGGTCAGCCAAGCGACCGCACCGACGATAGTTTCGTTGTGGAACCGGGGCGTGCGCTTCAGCAACGCCTACTCGATGTTCCCGACGTTCACCACCGCCAACGCAGCATCCATGGCGACCGGGCACAAAGTGGGTGACACCGGCGATTTCAGCAACGTCATCTACACGGGGTTCAAGGTGCCGGGCGCGGGCGACAGTGTCACGCCGTTCCTGGAGAACGACCCGGTGCTCGGCGACGTGGACGCGCACTTCGCGGGCGACTACCTCCACCAGGAGACGGTGATGCGCGCCGCGCGCCTCGCCGGGCTCAGCACGGCGACCATCGGCAAGCTCGGACCCGCGCTGATCTTCGATCATTCGGACCGGTCGGGAAACGGCACAATCGTCATTGACGATCAGACGGGCCACGGCGGCATCCCGCTCAGCGGGGAGATGCAGAACGGAATGGCGGAGGCGGGGCTGGCTGTGCAGGCGCCCACGCGCGGCGAGAACGCGAAAGCGGGCGACTTCAAAACCCCCGGGACCGCGGCCGCCAACGTGTCCCAGCAAAGCTATTTCCTGCAAGCCGCGACCAAGGTCGTGCTGCCAATGTTCAAGGCGCGCGCCAAGCCGTTCATGATGGTGTACTGGTCGCGCGACCCGGACGGCACGCAGCATAACCAGGGCGACAGCCTCAACCGCCTCAGGCCCGGCATCAACGGCCCGACCTCGCTCGCCGCCATCCGCAACGCCGATGAGAATCTCGCCGGCTTGCTCGCGGCGCTTGAAGGAGCTCGGGCTCGATCGAGACCACCGACGTCATCATCACGTCCGATCACGGGTTTTCCACGATCTCAAAGGAAAGCGAAACGAGCTGGGCGGCCTCGCAGGCAGTACGCCGATGTGGTGCCCCATCATCTGCCGCCCGGCTTCGTCGCGGTCGACATCGCGCACGGGCTCAACCTGCCGCTGCTCGATCCCGATGCCAGGGCCGCCCCGGTTGGCGACGGCGAACATCCGTTTCGCGGGAACGGCCTCATCGGCAATGACGCGGACCACCCACGCGTGGTGGTGGCGGCGAATGGCGGCTCGGACCTTGTCTACCTGCCGGAGGGCGATCCTGCGCTCGCGCGCGACGTCGTCGATGTGCTTGCCAAGCAGGACTACGTGAGCGGGCTTTTCGTGTCGGACAGTTTCGGCTTCATCCCCGGCACCCTCCCGATGTCCGCCATCGACCTCAAGGGCTCGGCGGTGACGCCCATGCCGGCGATCGTGGTCAACTTCCGGAGCTACGCGCTGGGCTGCGCCGAGCCCGAGACTTGCACAGTGGAGGTGGCCGACACCGGGCTGCAGCAAGGGCAGGGGATGCACGGCAGCTTCAGCCGTGCCGACACCAACATCATTGGCGGCGCGATCGGGCCGGATTTCCGCACCGGCTCGACCGACCCGGCTCCCACCAGCAACGCCGACATCGGCAAGACGATGGCGCAACTGCTCGGCCTCGACATTCCCGACACGGGGCAACTCACCGGGCGGGTCATCAGCGAAGCGCTGCCGGGAGGCAGTGTCCCGCAATGGCGCCGCGAGCGGCAAGCGTCCTCGCAGCCTGACGCCGGCGGGCGGACGACGGCAGTGGAGATGATTACAGTCGGGACGACGCGCTACTTCAAGGCCGCCGGCTACCCGGGCCGGACCCAGGGTTTGCCCGAGGGGCCGACGGACTGAGTGCGCTGTTGACAGGCCGTTTCAGGGAGTAAGACCCTCATCCAACCCTTCCCGCAACGGGAGTGGGCTTCTGGCTCGCTCTCTCCTCAGGAGAGAGCGCCGGGATGACGGGATTGCAACCCAGGAGCACGCAATGGCGCTGAACGGCCTGAACCACGTATCCACCCGACCAAGCGATCTCGAGGTGACCAAGGATTTCTACGTGCAGGCGCTCGGCCTCTCGGTCGGCGAGCGCCCCACATTGCCGTTCCCCGGCTACTGGCTGTACTGCGGCAGGCAGGCGGTCATCCACCTGCTCGGCACCGAACTCGGCGCGGAAGGGGAGCCGCCGGCGACCGGGCGGCTCGACCATGTCGCGTTCGAGGCGACCGGGCTCGACGAGATCAAGGGCCGACTCGCCAAGCAGCAGGTCAAGTACCGAAGAGCGAGAAATCGCGTCGGTCAACCTGACCCAGCTATTCCTCCACGATCCGGACGGCGTCGCGGTTGAGATCAACTTCCCACACGCCTGATCCGGCCACAGGCTTTCCGCTCCTTGCCGTCCGCCCTAGTCTCGGCGCGGGAGCGAAGCGGAGGACGGTTCATGCTTAGCCTTGCCGGCAAGGTGGCGATCGTTTCGGGGGCAGGCTCGGTCGGCCCTGGGTGGGGCAACGGCCGCGCCACCGCCACCTTGTTCGCGCGCCAGGGTGCGCAGCTGTTCCTGCTGGATCGCAACGCGGACGCGCTCGGCGAGACGCGCGCCATCATCGAAGGCGAGGGAAACGCGGCCGAGACGCGCGTGTGCGACGCGCTCGATTCCGCGCAAGTGAAGGACGCAGTGGACGCCTGCGTAGCCCGCTTCGGCCGCGTGGACATCCTGGTGAACAACGTCGGCGGCTCGGCGCCCGGCGGCCCGGTGGAGATGTCGGAAGAAGTCTTCGACGCGCAGATCGATCAGAACCTGAAGACGCGTCTTCTCGGCTGCAAGCACGTGCTGCCGATCATGGAGCGGCAGGGCAAGGGGGCGATCGTCAACATCGCCTCGGTCGCCGGCCTGCGCGATCACCTGGGGCGGACGCATGTCGGCTACAGCGCGAGCAAGGCCGGCGTGATCCAGCTGTCACGCAGCACGGGCGTGAAAGTACGCCCGCTCGGCGTGCGCGTGAACACGGTCGTGCCGGGGCTGATGAACACGCCGCTGGTGACGCACCGGCTGGCCCGGCAGATCGGCAACAACGACGCCGAGGCGCTGATCGCGGACCGGCACCGCCGGGTGCCGATGGGACACATGGGCGATGGCTGGGACGTCGCGCACGCCGTGCTGTTCCTCGCCTCCGACGAAGCGCGCTTCATCACCGCGACCGAAATCGTGGTCGACGGCGGCATGATCGCCACCATTCCATAAAGGCAGGTGACCGCATGAGCGAACGTTTCGGGCCGCTTACGGAAGACGCGATGACGCCCGAGCAGCGGCGAATTGCGCAGGGCATCGCGTCCGGCCCGCGCGGCAGCTGGCAGCGCGGCCCCTTCAAGGCGCTGCTGCGCAGCCCCGAGATCGCCGACCGGATACAGAAGGTCGGCGAGTTCGTCCGCTTTCAGAGCTCGATCGAGCCGCGGCTCAACGAGCTCGCGATTATCCTCTGCGCGCGCAAGTGGACTGCGCAATACGAATGGTACGCGCATCGCAAGCTCGCAATTGACGCCGGCCTCCGACCGGCGATCGCCGACGCGATCGCCGAGGGCCGCCGGCCCGGCGACCTCGCCGAGGACGAATCTGTCGTGTACGACTTCGCCCACGAGCTGCTGCACACCGGCCAAGTCGGTGATGCCACGTTCGCTGCCGTCAAGGAGCGGTTCGGTGAGCAGGGCGTCATCGACCTGATCGGCGCCGTCGGCTACTACACGATCGTTTCATTCGTACTGAATGTCGATCGCGTGCCGTTGCCCGCGGACGCTACTCCGCTGCGGCCGCTTTAACGTGCGGTCTGCCCGAAATGACGAAAGTCGCCTCAGTTCGCCAAATCGTTGAGGCTGAGCATGGCGAGCAGGAGCGAGGCGACGATTCCGGCGACCGCGGCCCCCATGACGATCGTGATCGCCGGCACCAGCAGGGAAACCAAGCGCTGCACACCGGTCCGGGTCTTCTGTTCGTGGATCGCGGCGGCGCGTAGCGCGATCGGGCCAAGCTCGGCATTCTCCTCGCCGAGCCGCAGCAGATAAACCATCCGGCGCGGGAAGAGCGCGGATTGCTCGAGCGGGCGGGCGAGCCCCGCACCGCCTTTGGCACTCTGCGCGGCCACGTCGACCGCCGCGACGGCGGCGCTGTTGCCGATCACGTCGCGCACGATCGCGAGCGCGCCGATCAGCGGGACCCCGTTCACCAGCAAGGTGCCGAGGGTGCGGGTAAACCGCGCCGCCAGCAGCTCGCGAAGCAAGCCGCCGACCACCGGCAGCCGCAGCAGAAATCGGTCGGCGGCGAGCCGCAGGCGCGGGCGGCGCAGCGCGGTGCGTGCCGCCACGAACAGCCCGGCAAGCCCCGCCAGCACGTAAAGGCCGTCGTTGCTGACGAACGCGCCCGCGTCGATCAGGAACTGGGTGGACGGGGGCAGGGCCGCCCCGTTCTGCTCGAACAGCGGGACGAACTGCGGCAGCACTTCCGTCAACAGCAAGGTGATGGAGCCGATCGCCGCCACGATCAGCAGCGCCGGGTAGATCAGCGCCGATTTGACCGTCGCCGCGAGGCCGCGCTCGTTCTCCAGCAAGTCCGCGAGGTGATGCAGCGTGCTCGCAAGCTGTCCGCCGGCCTCGCCCGCGCGCACCAGTCCGATATACAGGCGAGGAAAGCTGCGTGGGTGGCGGCCGAGTGCCGCGGACAACGGAGCGCCGTCGCGCACCGCGTCGCGCAGTTGCTCCATGACGCGGCGCACGCGTCCGTTCGGCGCGGTTTCGAGGAGGAAACGCAGGCTGCGGTCAAGATCCTGCCCGGCGGTCAGCATGATCGCGAGCTCCCGCGTCATGTTGGCGACATCCTGGCGGCTGAGCGCGCTGCCCCGGCCCCAATCGCGGGCCAGCAGCTCGGACAGTGCCCCGCGGCTTTCGGCCGGTTCGGCGCGCATCGGGATGCTGCCGCCGCGTTGCAGCCGCTCCACCACCGCCGCTTCGCTCGGGGCCTCCATCACCCCGCGCAACACCTTGCCGGCCGGATCGATCGCGCTGTAGCGGAACGTGGGCAACTAGCCCTCCGTGCGGATGCTACGCACGACCTCCTCGATCGTGGTGGTTCCGGCGAGCACGGCCTCGAGCCCCGCGTCGAACATCGTCACCATGCCGCTTTCCACCCCGGCGCGCTCGATCTTCGTGTGGTCGGCGCGACTGAAGATGAGCTGCTCCACGGTGGCGTCGGGCTGCAGGAACTCGGCGATCGCCTGGCGGCCGCGATAGCCGGTCTGCCGGCATGACGGGCAGCCGACGGGGTGCCACAAGGTCACCGTGTCGGTTCCTGCCCGCCGGTCGAGGCCGAAGCGGCGCACCAGTTCGGCCGGTGCGGGCGCGGATCGGCGGCAATGCAGGCAAAGCCGGCGCACCAGGCGCTGCGCCAGCACCCCGCGCAGCACGGCGGTGATGAGATAATCCTCGAGCCCCATGTCGCGCAGCCGGGTGATGCTGGCCGCGGCCGAGTTGGTATGAAGCGTGGACAGCACGAGATGCCCGGTCAGCGCCGCCTGCACGGCGATCTGTGCCGTTTCCCCGTCGCGGATCTCGCCCACCATGATGACGTCGGGATCCTGCCGAAGGATGGACCGCAGCAGGTTCGCGAAGTCGAGGCCGATCTGCGGCTTGACCTGGATCTGGTTGATGCCGCGGAGCTGATACTCGATCGGGTCCTCGACGGTGACGATCTTGCGTGTCACGGCGTTGAGCGCCAGCAATCCGGTGTACAGCGTCGTCGTCTTGCCGCTGCCGGTCGGGCCGGTGACGAGCACGATGCCATTCGGCAGATCGAGGGCGGCCCCGAACCGGCCGATCACCGCCGGCGCCAAGCCGAGCTTGGCATAGTCGAACACCACCGCCGTCCGGTCGAGCACGCGGAGCACGACAGTCTCGCCATACAGCGACGGTACCGTGGAGACCCGGAAATCCGTCTCCTGCCCGCGCACCGCGAGCTTGATGCGGCCGTCCTGCGGCAGCCGGCGCTCGGCGATGTCGAGCTTGGCCATAATCTTGACGCGGGAGGTGATCGGGGCGGCGAGCCTTGATGGCGGGCTGTCCACCTCGTGCAGCACGCCGTCGTAGCGATAGCGGACCCGAAGCCGGTCCTCGAAGGGTTCGATGTGGATGTCGGAGGCCTGCGTCTCGACGGCGCGATTGATGATCTGGTTGACGAGGCGGATCACCGGCGCCTCGCTCGCCATATCCTTGAGCCGCTCGGCGTCCTCCTCGTTGTGCTCGGCACCCGGAGCGGCCGGCGCATGCGGGTCGGCCCCGTGTCCCGCCTCCGGGCTTTGCTCCGGGTAGAGCCGCTCGAGGGCGGCTTCCAGCTCGACGGGCAGCGCCACTTCGAGGGTCACAGGCTTGCCGGTCGCGGCGGCGACGGCGGCCGGGGTGAACGGATCGAGCGGGTCGGCGGTGGCGAGGACCAGGCGCCCGCCCTCGACCGCGACCGGCAGCGCGCGCGCCTGGCGGAGGAAGCGGCGGCCGAGGCGCTCGGGCAACAACGGTGCGTCGGTGGGGTACCGATCGGGGCCGGCCAGCGGCAGGCCGAGCAGCACAGCGAACGCTTCGGCGACGGTGCGTTCCGTCACCATCCCGAGCTGGACCAGCACGGCGTCGAGCCGCTGCCCCGTGTCCGCTGCCACCCGGCGCGCTCGCTCGGCCGTTTGTTCGTCGCAAAAGCCTTGCGCGATCAACAGGGAGGCGAGCCGGTCGAGCGGCGATCGTTCAACGGGAAGCGGATCGCGCGCGTCGCCGACGGTCTGCAATGTGTCCTGGGGAGCCACGCCGCCTCCGTTCCTCTCCATGATTGCCGGGAAAGCCCCTTCGGAGGCAAGAACGCAGTAATGGCCGAGGTCGCCACCCTGCTGCCGGTGCTTGCCGCGCCCTTCATGGGCAGCTTTCTTGGCGTGCTGATCCGCCGCCTGCCGCGCGGCCGGCCCGTGGCCTGGGGGCGTTCCCGCTGCGAAAGCTGCGGCGCCTCGCTGCGTCCGTCCGAATTGGTTCCGCTCGCCAGCTTCGTGGCGCTTCGTGGGCGTTGCCGCGCGTGCGCCGCGCCGATCGGCGTCTTCCACCCGGCGATCGAGCTCGCTGCGCTCACGGTGGCAGCCTGGGCTTGGAGCGTCGATGCGGACGCGCCAGGCCTGCTTTGGGTGGATTGCGGGCTCGGCTGGGCCTTGCTCGCGCTCGCCTGGATCGACTGGGAGTGGCTCCGGTTGCCGGACGCGCTCACCTTGCCGCTGCTCGCCGCCGGGCTGAGCGCCGCCGTCGTGTTCGACGGCGATGCGGTCCTCTCGCACGTGATCGGTGCAGCGCTCGGCTACGCTGGGCTTCGTTTGGTCGCGATCGGCTACCGGGTGCTGCGTGGGCGCGACGGGCTCGGCGCAGGGGACGCCAAGTTGCTGGGCGCGGCGGGCGCGTGGGTGGGGTGGCAGGCGCTCCCGCAGGTGCTTCTGCTGGGTGCGGCGGCGGGGCTGCTGATCGCGGGTGCCCGCCGATTGCTCGGCTGGTCCGTCCATGCGCATACCCCGGTGCCGTTCGGTCCGCCGCTTGCGCTCGCCCTGTGGATCGTTTGGCTGTATGGCGGCATCTTCTGATTGGCGGGAGGCGGCGGTCGTGGTCCGGGCGGCGATGGTGGCAGTGGTGGTGGCGATGATCGCAACGGCGGTGCCCGCGCGCGCCGCTGGTCCCCCGCCGATCTGCTCCGATCCGGACGTGCTCGACTGGGTGCGGCAAAGCCTGCGCGAGCGGGAGCCGTATGGGGCGATGCAATCGCGCACGGTCAACGAGGCGCCCGGAAGCGTCGGCGACGTCGTGCGCTGCTCAGTGTGCGTCCAGCCGTTCGTCTATGATCCGGGGCGCCGCCAGATGGTGCCGGTGTCGCGTTGCGAGGCACACGGCTTCGTCGTCCGCACGCTGCCGCGTGGCTTCCTCGTCCTTTCGGTGGACTGACCGGCCGCTCGGGCCTGGCCCGTAACCTGCTTCGGACCGGGCCGACCCGCCTTAAGGGCCGGTCATCCTCGCGGCCAGCTCGGGGCGCAGCTACGCCCGCAGAACGACACGGAAGGAGCAAACGGCATGGAGTTCGGGATAACCTTCAAGGGGTCGATCGAGCCCGAGCGCGCCCGCTACCTGGTGCGGATGGCCGAGAGCAGCGGCTTCACGCATTGCTGGTTTTACGATTCCCACATCCTTTGGCGGGATTGCTACGCCCCGATCGCGATGTGCATGGAGCACACGCAGAAACTGATTTTCGGGCCGCTCGTCACCAACCCGGACGTGCGGGACTGGTCGGTGGCGGCCTCGCTGTTCGGGTCGCTGGCCAAACAGAGCAACGGCCGCTTCGAACTTGGTGTCGGCCGCGGCGATTCGTCGCGGCGCGTGATGGGGAAAAAGCCCGCGACGTTGGCGCGGGTCGTGGAGTTCATCGACAAGACCAGGGCTATGATGCGCGGCGAGGAAGTCAGTTACGCGGGCTCGCTCGAGCCGGTGAAGTTTCCATGGTCCGTCGGCTACGAGATCCCGGCCTGGATCGCGGCATATGGGCCGCTTGCGCTGAAGACGGCGGGCGAGCACGGCGACGGGGTGGTGCTGCAGATCGGTGATCCCGATCTGTGCAAATGGTTCACCGACCAGTGTCTCGAGGCGGGCCGGGCCACCGGGCGCGATATGTCGACGTTCCGCTCCATGGCGGCCGCTCCCGCCTATTTCGGCGACCGCGAGAAGGCGATCGAGGCGACCAAGTGGTTCCCGGCCATGGTCGGGAACCACGTCGCGGACATCGTTGAGAAATACGGCAAGGACAGCGGCATCGTCCCCCGCAGCCTCACCAGCTACATCGAGAAGCGGCGCGGCTACGACTATTCGAAGCACGGCCAAAGCGACAATCCGTTCCTCGATTTCATCACGCCGGAGATCGTCGAAAGCTTCTGCGTGCTCGGCGAACCGGAGCAGCACGTCGAGAAGATCGGCAAGCTCAAGCAAGCCGGCGTCACCCAGTTCAACATCTACCTGGATAACGGGGAGGAAGAGGAAATCATCGCCAGATACGGCAGGCGGATCATCCCGGCGTTCCGCTAACGTCGCGTGCGCTCCTCCTGATGTCGCACACCACTGTCGATCCGAGGATGTCAGCCGCGAGGTCCGCGCCGAAACGCAGGGTCCGGCTGAGCTGGTCCGACCCGCTGTTCCGCAACATCGTTTGGCAGGTGCTCGTCGTCGGGATCGTCGTCGTCGTTGTCTGGTACCTGGTCTCCAACGCTAATCGCAACCTTGCCGCGCGCCACATCGCGACCGGATTCGGCTTCCTCGCCCGCGTCGCGGGCATCCCGATCGGCGAATCGCTGGTGCCCTACAACCCGTCCGCGGACACCTACGGCTACGCGCTGATGGTCGGCGTGCTGAATACGCTGAGGGTCGCTGTCGTCGGGATCGTGCTTGCAACGGTCCTCGGCACACTGATCGGCATCGCGCGCTTGTCGAAGAACTGGCTGCTCGCGCGCCTGAGCGCGGCCTATGTCGAGACTTTGCGCGATCTGCCGGTGTTGCTGCAGTTGCTGTTCTGGTACGCCCTCTTGTTGGGCTTGCCCGCGCCGCGTCAAAGCCTCCGGATCGGCGACGCGGTCTTCTTGTCCAATCGCGGGATCAAGTTGCCGGGACTGATCTGGTCGCCGGGGCTGACCGGTGCCGCGATCGCGTTCGGGATCGGGCTCGTCGGAACTTACCTTTGGGCGCGCTTCGCCTCCCGCCGACAGGAGGCGACGGGCGTCCGTCCGCGCATCTGGCCGGTAGCGCTCGGGTTGCTCGTGGCGCTGCCGCTTGCCGTCTGGGCGGCGCTAGGCGCCCCGCTCGCCTGGGACAAGCCCGTGCTGCACGGGTTCAACTTCACGGGCGGTCTCAGCGTCACTCCGGAATACGCGGCCCTCGTGCTCGGCCTTGCCGTCTACACGGCGTCATACATCGCGGAGATTGTGCGGGCCGGCATTCAGTCGGTTCCACAGGGCCAGTGGGAGGCGGCCGAAGCGCTCGGGCTGCGCCAAGGCGTCACGCTCCGCAAGGTCGTGCTGCCCCAGGCGCTTCGGGTCATCATCCCGCCCATGACCAGCCAGTTTCTCAACCTGACCAAGAACAGCTCGCTCGCCGTCGCCATCGGCTTTCAGGATATCGTGTCGATCGCCAATACCACCTTGAACCAGACGGGCCAGGCGATCGAGGGCATCACGGTCATCATGGCCGTTTATCTCACCATCAGCCTGTCGATCAGCCTGTTCATGAACTGGTACAACGCCCGCATCGCATTGATAGAGCGTTGAGCCGATGAGCGGCGAGATAGCGCAGAGGCCGACGGCCGAGGTCGAGCCGGTGCCGTCCACCGCCGGTGCGACCAGCACGCCCAATGGGGAGCGGGTACGCGGGCGCGGCGCCGCCGTCTTGCCGTTCGCCTGGGCGAAGCAGAATCTGTTCGCTTCCTGGTGGTCGACCGTCGTCACGCTCGGCTTGGGCGCGGTGATCCTGTTATGCGGGGTGCGCCTCTTCGAATGGGCAGTGCTGAATGCGGTCTGGTCCGTGCCCTATAACGCGGAGGGCCGCCCGGTTACCGATGCCTGCCAGAGCGCCCGCGGGGTGGGCGCCTGCTGGGCGGTGGTGGCGGACAAGTACCGGCTCATACTATTCGGGCGCTACCCCTATCCGGAACAGTGGCGACCGGCTTTGTGCGTGCTGCTTTTCCTCGGGCTCTACGCGGTCTCCGCGATGCGCCGGTTTTGGCGGCGCGAACTCGGGCTGATCTGGGTCGGGACGCTCGCGGTCATCGGGCTGCTGATGTGGGGCGGCGTGCCCGGCTTGCCCTTCGTGGCGGAGGACAGCTGGGGCGGGCTGCCACTTACCCTGATCCTGGCCACGTTCGGGCTGGCCTTCTCCTTTCCGCTCGCCGTACTGGTCGCTCGGGCCGGCGTTCGTCCCAGCTGCCGGCCGTGCGGTTGCTTTGCGTGCTGTATGTCGAACTGATCCGGGGCGTGCCGCTGATCAGTCTGTTGTTCATGGCGAGCGTGATGTTCCCGCTGTTCATGCCGGACGGGGTCAACGTCGACAAACTGCTGCGAGCGCAGATCGCGTTCATACTGTTCGCCGGCGCGTATCTCGCCGAAGTGGTGCGCGGCGGGCTGCAGGCTCTGCCGAAAGGGCAGTACGAGGCGGCCGACGCGCTCGGTCTCTGCTACTGGCAGAAGACCGGCAAGATCGTGCTGCCGCAGGCGCTCCGCCTCGTGATCCCACCGCTGGTCAACACCTTCATCGGCTTCTTCAAGGACACCAGCCTGGTGCTCATCATTGGCCTGTTCGATCTGCTGAGCGCGGGCAAGCTGGCGATCAGCGAGCCCGCCTGGACCGCGTTCTCGACCGAGATCTATGTCTTTCTCGCGGTCATCTACTTCGCGTTCTGCTTTGCCATGTCGAAATACAGTCGCAGCCTCGAGCGCGACCTCGCGCGCGGCCGCCGGCGCTGAGGAAGCCACCATGAGCTCATCGGTCCTCAAGCGTGCGTCCGCCGGAGCGGAGGCTACGCCCGCGATCGTGCTCGACCGGGTGAACAAATGGTATGGAGCGATGCACGCTTTGCGCGACGTCTCGCTGACTGTCGCCCATCGGGAGCGCGTCGTGGTGTGCGGACCGTCCGGTTCCGGCAAGTCCACCATGATCCGCTGCATCAATCGCCTGGAGACGCACCAGGAAGGACGCATCGTCATCGACGGAACCGAACTGACCGACGATCTGCGCGCGCTGGACACGATCCGTCGCGAGGTCGGCATGGTGTTCCAGTCGTTCAACTTGTTTCCGCACCTCACCATTCTGGAGAACTGCACGCTGGCGCCGATCTGGGTGCGCAAGATGCCGAAGGCACAGGCCGAGGAGCTTGCGATGGACTACCTGCGCCGGGTCAGGATACCGGAGCAAGCCAGGAAATACCCGGGCCAGCTTTCAGGCGGCCAGCAGCAGCGGGTTGCGATCGCGCGGGCGCTGTGCATGAAGCCACGGATCATGCTGTTCGACGAGCCGACCTCCGCACTTGACCCGGAGATGATCAAGGAAGTGCTCGACACCATGATCGAGCTTGCCGACTCCGGCATGACGATGGTTTGCGTGACGCACGAGATGGGTTTCGCCCGCCGTGTTGCCGACCGCGTGGTGTTCATGGATCACGGCGAGATCGTCGAGCAGGGCACGCCCGAGCACATGTTCGAGCAGCCCGAAACCGACCGTCTGAAAAACTTTCTGAGCCAGATCCTGCGCGGGCAGTGACCCCTCGGGTCACATCGGCATGTTGTGGTGCATGCTGCCGGCATCGGCGGCGAGAGGCTCCCGCGCGATCCTCTCGATGGCGGCGCTGAGCGACGCTGCGTCCTGCGGCGGCACAACGTCGCGCAACCAGCCATTCGCATCGACCAAAATCTGCATTCCTTCGAGGGCGTTCGGAGCCAGCCCCGTCACGATGCCGTAAGCCTCCCGGATGGCCGGGTCGTCCGTCCTGCAAGAGGAGGACGGCCGCGCCGCGTCGGGCGCCGACCCAATGTCGATTGTGAAAGCCCCAGCCAAGTCGCCGGCCGCCGTGCCGAAGGCGAGCCGCACCACTTGGCCGCGAAGGTTGAACAAGGCCGTGGCTCCGCCGTCAGCACAGGTGGCCGCCAGTCCGGGGGCTTGCACCGGCGGCGACCAGGCCCCCGTAACCCGCCGGGTCAGGCCGGCATTGTGGGCGCGGATATAGTCGATCAACGCCCAGCGCTCGGGCTCCGAGAGTGCGTCGGCAAAGCCAGGCATCGACGGGTCTGCCTTCGGGTGATGCCATGCCGTGCGACAGCCACCAGAACAACTCGCCGTCACTGTGGGCCCAGAGATGCTCGGCGGTGAGGTCGGCCGGAGGCAGTTCGAGCCCTTTCGCTGCCGGCCCGTCGCCCCGGCCCTCGGCGCCGTGGCAGGAAGCGCAGTGGCTCGGATAGAGGGCGGCCCCATCGGCAATCGAGGTCGCCGCGAACCCCGTGGGCGAGTGAAAGAAGCTGGTCGGGTACGCCGGTATGAATAGCAGGTCGAGATGCGGCACAGCGAACCAGCCGATCACCAGGGCGACGGCCCAGGCGATCCAGCGTAGCCAGCGCACGACGAAGCCGAGTGCGACAAGCGCGAGCGCGCCGAGCAGCGCCAGCAAGGCATCCATGACCTCCTGGCGGAATACTGCGTCCTCGCGCACGATCATGAGGCTCGGCTGTTTGCTGAACGGCCAGATCGGCTCCATGTGCATCCCGGGCTCGAGGCTGGTCAGTACGGTCGCGGCAACCACGACCAACAAGCCGAGCGCGGTCTCGATGGCGATGCTGCCGGCCAGCGCGCGTCTTGCTGCCGCCGGGTCGGGGCCGGCCAGGCGCGGCGTGAAGCGCCACCGATTAGCTGCGGCGCAGACCAGAATGAGCCCGAACAGTCCGAGCTTCACGAGTTCGGTCCAGCCGTAGGCGGTGCCGATCAGACCCGGCAATCCGCCGGAGAGGGTCCAGCCCTGCCACGTCGCGGTCGCCGCGATCACCAGCACCGCAAGGCCGCCGAGCACGGAGAAATGCCGCGACAACGCTCGCGCATCGTCCGGCGGAAGGAGGCGCACCAGAAGGAATAACGCCGGCAGCGCCCCGAGCCAGGCGGCGGCGGCGAGCAGGTGCAGCGCCTCGCAGATTAGGAGGGGGGTCAGGCCCGGGCTCCATCGCCCAGGCGTGGAGATGGCCCGACTGCAGCAGCACGGCCGCAGCGGCGAAGGCCGCCGCCGGCCAAGCCCCAGCCCACGGCGAGTCCGATGCCCCCGAGGGCCGCCGCCCCGGCCTGCAACATGAGCGAGATGGCCGTACGCCGTAGACTGGAGCACCGGGCCGGCTGCCCGAAGCGACGCGCCCAGGCCCGTGACGCCGGCAAGCAGGGCTGACTGCGCGACGATCCAGCCGGCGAGCCCGCAGGCGAACAAGGCGAGGCTGCCCCAGGCCAGCCGCCGGGTTGCGCGCTCGCCCGCCAGTGTTCGGGCCAGCATCCGAGCAGCGAGCAGGCGCAGCCCCAAAGTACCGAAAAACCCGAACAAGCCCATAAGCGCCAAGGCGCGCCCACCTGCCGCGAGCGCCTGGCCCGCGCCGAAGTCGAACGTCGGTAGGCTGCCGTTCAGCAAGCTACGGCTTGACCGTGAAGCTGAAGTGACCCTGCGTCTTATGCGTGTCGATGGACGTGGCGTGCCAGGTGACGGCGTATGTTCCGGGGGGCAGCGGCTTCAGGTCCACCCCGAGCCGGTGCGCGTCGCCCTCCAGTTGGTGCGGCTGCCCGACGTCGACGCGCTCGCCCTTCGCGTCCCGCACGGTGATGGAACTGAACCTGGGCTCGACCGCCTCGGAAAAGGTGATGGCCACATCGGCCGGCGCGGCAACGGTCGCACCAGCCGCAGGCGTGGCGCGCACGAGTTGCGCGTGGGCGAAGGCCGGCCCCGCGGCGGTCAGGCCCGCAAACAATACGAGGATGCGCAGCATCTCAGGAACTCCAAAGGAGCTTCGCTAGCTAGCGCGGTTTGCACCGGGCCGGAATGCCCCTCTCGCCCTGGATGAAACGGAATCCAAAGCGGTTTACCGTTCCGCCGCATGCGCGGTCGATGCGGTCCTCCAGCGTCGGTCGCTGACGGAGGTCGAAGACCCAGCCACTTGAATCAAATTCGGCGCAAACCGACCGCCAGGTTTTTACAGCATCCTTTTCGAGCAGGGAGCACGAAGTGCCAACAACCGTCTACTTCGCCACCAATCGGGTGATCGATGGCGATCCCACGAGCGTCGCAAGTTACAAGTCCGACATCGTAAAGCCGTCCGACCCCACCGCCGTGAGATACGGCGTGGCGCTGGTGGATGGCATCGACATCCCGACCAACAACACGGGCACCGCGCGGCTATTGTCCGATCCGGCGCCGGGCGCGTTCGACGACCAGACCGGTCGCGATCTCGCGAGCGGCAAGAACCTGCTCGTATTCCTGCACGGGTTCGACAACTCCTTCGGGGACGCGTTGACGCGCGCGGCGTTCAATCGCGAATGGCTTGCGGCCTCGGAGATTCCGAGTGCGGATACCCAGATAGTCGCGTTCAGCTGGCCGTCGCTCGGCAAGCTGATCGGGTTTCCGCTGCCGTGGAGCGACTACCGGCACGATCAGGTCATGGCGCAGCAATCGGCGCTTCACGTCATGTCGTTCCTGGCCGCACTCGACCCGATTTTGCAGGCTGCCCGGAAGAACGGCGGCCGCACCTGCCTACTCGCGCACAGCATGGGCAACCTGGCCCTGCAATCGGCCGTGGAGGCCTGGTTCATGCACGGCAACGGCCCCGATTTTTTGTTCGACGAGGCGGTACTCGCAGCTGGCGACGTTGCGTACGACACGTTCGACTATCCGAACGCGGCCCGCTTGAGCGGCTTGTCCCAGCTCGCTAGGCGGATCTCCATCTACTACAGCCACCGCGACGCCGTGCTGGCTTTGAGCCAGGGCGTCAACGGGATTCAGAGGCTCGGGCAGGACGGACCCTACAACCGGTCGGACCTCGCGCGTTTCCCCGTGGAGACCTTTCAGGAGGTGGATTGCTCAGGATTCCACGACTACGACTTCACGCTGCAAACGTCGCATCAGTACTATCCGTATGTCGCCCGGCGTGCGCGCCCAAATCGCCGCCACCATGGCGTTGTAACGGCAGAACGCCGAGCAATACCCGCTCTGCGCCGGCCCCCAGGCTGCCGCGTTGTCAAAACCGCCGGCTCTCGGCACACTCCCTTCGACACGAGCCGCCGCTTCAGGCGCGCCGCGGGGGGAAAAGATGGCGAACACGGATAGTGGCGGGGCGGCATCGCGCCGCGACATGTTTCGAACCGCGGGGCTCGGCGCAGCCGCGGCCGCCCTGTTCGGTGGCCTTGGCGTCAGCTCCGGCATGGCGCAGGAGATGGCGAAGGAAACCGGCCGCAGCTCGAAGCCACTGAAGGCCGCCTTCAGCAACGCGGGGTTGCAAGCAACGTGGTGCGCCCAGGGCAAACAGGCCGCCGAGGCCTGGGGTAAGCTCTACAACGTCGACGTCACCTGGTTCGACGGCGAACTCAATGCCACCAAGCAGCGCAGCGCCATCGACGACATGGCGAGCCAGAAGTGGGACTTCGTCGCCATCCAGGCGTTCGGCATTGGCACTCTGACGGCGCCGGTCAAGAAGATGATCGAAAGCGGCGTGCCGGTGATCGACATGGACACCCTGATCGCGCCGCTGGACAGCATCGACGTCCACAGTTTCATCGCGCCCAACAACGAGTTGATGGGAGCGTCCGTGACGCAGGCGCTGGTGGACGCGATCGGCGGCGAGGGCATCGTCACCATGACGCAGGGGGCACTGGGCCATACCGGGGCGCAGGGTCGCGCGCGCGGCTTTCACAGCATCGTCGCGAAATACCCGAAGATCCAGGTAGTGGACGAGCAGCCGGGCGACTGGGACGTGTCAAAGGTTGCGCGCATCTGGGAAACGCTATCTGACCAAATATCCGAAAATCGACGCCGCTTACTTCCATAACGATGACATGGCGCTCGCCGCCTATAACGTGATGAAGGCGCACAACCGGACCAGCATCAAGATCGGCGGGTGCGACGCGATGCCGCCGGCGCTGGCCGCGGTGAGCGACGGGCGCATGACGGCGACGGTGCGCAACCCGTCCTGCCGTATCCACGGCGGCGCCATCGTCGCGGGCGTTGCCGCCGTGGTGGGCGGCGAGAAAACCGCGAGCCCCGGAGCGATGGGCGGAATTCCGAAGCACATCGTCGCCGACGGCCCGGTCGTCACCAAGGAAAACGCGCCGGGTATGTTGTGGATGGAAAGCCATTTCCTCATCTGAGATCGTAGACCCGCTCCTGGAGCTGACCGGTATCCACAAGAGCTATGGCGGGGTCGCGGCGCTTGGCGGCGTCGACTTCGCGCTCGGCCACGGCCAGATCCATGGCCTTGTCGGCGAGAACGGGGCGGGCAAGAGCACGCTCATGAAGGTCATCGCCGGGCTGGTAGCACCCGACCAGGGCACGGTGCGGCTCGCCGGCCGCCCGATCCGGCTCCGCTCGGCGCGCGACGCGCTGGCCGCCGGCATCGGCATGGTGCACCAGGAATTGTCGATCGTTCCCGAGCTTTCGGTGGCCGAGAACGTGGCCCTCGGCACCCAGCCGCTCACGCGTCTGGGCCTCGTCGACTATCGCCGCATGGCCCGTGAGGCGCGCGGCCATCTCGAGCGCCTCGGTCTCGACATCGATCCCCGCCATCCAATCGGTCAGCTCCCGATCGGGCTGCAGCAACTCGTCGAACTGGCGCGCGTGCTGTCGTCGGGGGCGCGCCTCATCATTCTCGACGAGCCGACCTCCGCCTTGTCGCCGCCCGAGACCGCGCGCCTGTTCGCCATGCTTCGCCGGGTGCGCGACGAGGCGGGCACCTCGTTCGTGTTCATCAGCCACTTCCTGGACGACGTGCTCAGCATCAGCGATCGCGTCACGGTGCTGCGCAATGGGCGGCGCACGGGCGAAGCGCCGGTCGCCGCGATCGACAAGGGCTGGCTGATCGAGCGAATGATCGGCGGCGGCCACGAGGCGCTCGAGGAAAGCTACACCGGCGAGATCACCCTGCCAGGCAAGCCGTCGGCACCGGTTGTCATGGCGGCGCAAGGGCTCGCGGCGGATGGCGCATTCGACGAGGTCTCGCTGGAGGTCCGGGCAGGCGAGGTGGTCGGCGTGTACGGCTTCCTGGGTTCCGGGCAGCTCGAACTTGCCCGCGCTCTGTTCGGCAAGCTGAAGCTGGCGCGGGGCACGGTGCGGATCGACGGTCGTCCGGCCCGGCTGCATAGCACCAGCGCCGCCAAGCGCGCCGGCGTCGCTTTCGTGCCCGAAAGCCGTCGGGCCATGCTGTTCGCGGCTGAGCCGATCTATAAGAACGTGTCCATCGCCATTCTCGACCGCATCGGGCGGATCTGGCTCAGGCCCACGCGCGAGCGCGCGATCGCGGAAAGGCACGTCTCCACCTTGCAGATCAGACCGCCGTTGGTTGATCGCCCGCTCGGCACCCTGTCCGGCGGCAACCAGCAGAAGGTGGCGCTGGCCAAATGGCTTACGCACCCCCCGCGCCTTCTGGTGCTGAGTGAGCCCACGCGCGGCATGGATGTCGGCGCCAAGGACGACGTGCTGGGGATCGTCCGCTCGCTGCGCGCAGAAGGCATCGGCATCCTCGTTGTGTCGGCCGAGCCGGAAACGGTGCTCTCGCTTGCCGACCGGGTGCTCGTGATGAAGCGGGGCCGCATCGCGCGCGAGTTCACCGCCGAAACGGTGAGCAAAGACCGGCTTCTTGCCGCCGCGTGACGTCCAGGGCCCGAACAGACCGACCATGAGAACGACCTGGCTGCGTAACCAGCTTCGCAACATCGCGCCATTCGCGACATTGCTCGTGCTTGTCGTGCTGTTCGCGATCGCGAGCCCGTCCTTCGCGACGCTCGACAATCTCGCAAACATCCTCCAGCAGATCTCGGTGACGGGGATCATCGCCGCCGGCCTGACGTTCGTCATCCTGTGTGCGGAGATCGATCTGTCGGTGGCGAGCGTTGCCAACGCCGTCGGCATCCTGGTGGCGTGGTTCACCTTGCAGGACAGCAGCGTCAACATCGCCAACCTGCCGGTGGCGGGAGCCATCGCGGTCGGGCTTGCGATCGCGGCGAGCTTGCTGCTGGGCGCGATCACCGCGTTCGGCGTGACGGTGATCGGCATACCGAGCTTCATCATGACGCTTGCCATGTTGCAGATCGGCAGCGGCGTGTGTGCGCTGCTGGTGCGCGGGCAGATCGCCTACACCGTGCCGCCGGTGATCGCGACCCTCGGCAACGGCTCGATCGGGCCGGTGCCATGGATCGTGGTCGTCGCCGCGCTCGTGCTGCTCGCTTCGCACATCGTGCTCACGTACACCCGGTTCGGCCGCTACGTGTACATGACGGGCGGCAATCGGGAGGCGGCCGAATATTCGGGCGTCAGCACGCGCGCGATCATCGCGTCGGTGCTGGTGATCTCGGCGTTCTGCGCGGGCCTCGCCGGGATGCTCGGAGTCGCGCATTTCGGCAGCGCGCAGCAGGACGAGTTCGATAACTATCTGCTCGACAGCATCTCCGCGGTTGTGGTCGGCGGCACCAGCCTGTTCGGCGGCCAGGGCGGCATCGGCAATACCATCATTGGCCTGTTCGTGCTTGGGGTGCTGAACAACGGCCTCGATCACGTGCGCATCGACAGCTTCCTCAAGATTCTGATTCGAGGGCTGATTCTGCTGCTTGCGCTGATCGTCAACGTGTACGCGCAGCGGCTTCGGACGCGGGCCGCCACCGCTTCCGGGGCATGAACTCGACCACCAGCAGACCTACCGGCGCGGTGAGTTCCGCGCCGGGCTGACCGCCGCCGCGGTTTCGGAGACGATCGCGGGCTAGTTCAGCGGGCGGCCGCCCCGGATGTGCGACTGACCGAGACCGTCGGCGGCTGCTTGAGGGTTTGGAAGATCACGCAGTAGCGCTCCACTGTGTCGATCATGCGCTGGAGCTTGGCGTCATCGGCGTCGGCGTCGAGATCGAACCGGACGGCGATCCGGGTCAGGCCGACCGGCGTGCTCTTGTCGATCCCGAGGGTGCCGCGCACGTCCCACTCGCCTTCCGCGATCACGCGGCCGCTGCGGATCGGCACGCCGTAGGCGGTGGCCACGGCACGGAGTGTCACGCCGGCGCACGCTGCGAGGGCTTGCAGCAGCATGTCGGCCGAACAGGCGAGCTCGCCTGAACCGCCGGCCGAGGCATGCAGTCCGGCGACCGTTTCGCCGTGCCACGAGGGCACCGTGCACGCGATGTCGTCCGTCGAGAGCACGGCCTCCGCATGGGCCGCGATCCTGGCTGCTTCCGGCCGGTCGCGATATTGCTGCTTCAGCGGCGCCTGCAAGGCGCGAAGTTCATCGGCGTTCACCTTGATCTCCTCCTGGATACCGGTAGGCGGCGGCCGGGTGGGTCGCGGGCAGCCGCGCATTTCCCGGGCCGCGCAGTTTCTCCCGCAGCGTCCCCTGCGGGTAGTCGAGCCGATAGCGCCCTCGCCGCTGCAACTCGGGCACCACCCGATCGACCACATCGACGAAGGTTTCGGGCGTCACGGCGTAGGCCAGATTGAAGCCGTCCACGCCCGTCTCGTCCACCCAGCCTTCCATGGCGTCAGCGACCTCCTGCGGCGAGCCCACGACGACCGGACCACGGCCCCCGATCGCCGCGTGCTTGGCGATCTCGCGGACGGTCCAGGTCCGCTCCGGATCGGCGATGGTGAATGCCTCGAGTGCGGAGGTCATGGCGCCCCGGTCATTGAAGCGCAGCTTGTCGTCGAGCGACAGGCGGGCGAAATCGATGCCGGTCCAGCCCGACATGAGCGCCAGCGCCCCTTCCTCGCTCACGTAGGAACGGTAATCCTCGAGCTTGGCGTGCGCGGCGGCGCTCGTCGCGTCGGTGACTACGGTCATCATGGTGTAGATCGTGAGGCCGGCCGGATCGCGCCCGAGTGCCGCGGCGCGGCGGCGGAGGTCGGCCACGATCGGGGCGATGACGCGCTTGGACGGGCCGTTGATGAACACGCATTCGGCGTGCTTGGCCGCGAACTGCCGGCCACGCCCGGACGCGCCGGCCTGAAACAGCAGCGGCGTGCGCTGCGGCGACGGCTCACAGAGGTGGATCGCGTCCAGCTTGAAGTAACGGCCCTCGTGCCGGACGCGGTGGATGCGGTCGGGATCGGCGAAGCGGCGGTTGGCGCGGTCGCGCTGCACGGCGCCGTCCTCCCAGCTTCCCTCCCACAGCTTGTAGACCGCCTCCATGTACTCTTCGGCGATCTCATATCGGGTGTCGTGGTCTTGCTGCGCCTCCATGCCCATTCCACGGGCCGCGCTGTCGAGATACCCGGTCACGATATTCCAGCCGATGCGTCCGCGCGTGAGATGGTCGAGCGTCGACATGCGGCGGGCGAACGGGTAGGGCAGCTCGTAGGACAGCGCGCAGGTGACGCCGAAGCCGAGATGCTCGGTGACGAGCGCCATCGCGGGAATGACCATCAGCGGGTCGTTCACCGGCACCTGAACGGCGTGCTCGAGTGCCGTTTGCGGGCCGCCGCGGTAGACGTCGTAGATGCCGAGCACGTCGGCGAGAAACAGCGCGTCGAACTTGCCCCGCTCCAGGGTGCGGGCGAGGTCGGTCCAGTAGTCGAGCGTGTTGTAGCTGTCCGCTCGATCGCGCGGGTGCGTCCACAGGCCCGGCGACTGGTGGACCACGCAGCTCATGTCGAACGCGTTCAGGCGGATCGCCTTAGGCATGGTGGTTGGGTCCGAAGTGTGTGGGCCGGCAAACTAAGGGCCGGGTGGGGCGCCGGCGAGTCGGGGTCATGCGGTTTCCTTCGGCCGGCGTCCGTAGCAGAAAGCGAAACCGGCAGGAGCCTCGCATGATCATCGTCCATCACCTCAACGACAGTCGCTCGCACCGCATCGTATGGCTGCTCGAGGAACTCGGGCTACCTTATGAGGTCAAGCCGTATCAGCGCGATGCAACGACCCGTCTCGCGCCACCGGAGCTGAAGGCGGTGCATCCGCTCGGCAAATCACCGGTGATCAGCGCGGACGGCCTCACCGTGCACGAATCCGGGGCGGTGGTGGATTACTTGATTAGACGACACGGCGGCGGCCGGTTGCAGCCCGATCCGGCGATGCCGGCCTATGACGAATATCAGCAATGGCTGCACTACGCCGAGGGTTCGGCGATGCTGCCGTTGATGCTTAACCTGTATGTCGGCCGGCTCGGGGAAGCGGGCGCCCCGCTGCACCCGCGGATCGAGAGCGAGATCGCCAACCATCTCGGCTATATCAACCAGTCACTGACCGGTCGGAACTACCTTCTCGGCGACGACCTGACGGGCGCCGACATCCAGTTGAGTTTCGTCGGCGAGTTGGCCGGGGCGCAGGGAAAGCGGGCCGCCTATCCGAACCTGGACGCCTGGGTGCGCCGCTTTCAGGCCCGCCCGGCCTATAAGGCCGCCCTCGAGCGTGGCGGGCCGTACGCGCTCGCGCGGTAGCGGACGGGCTTTCGGCTGAAAGGAATCTCCGCCCACCGGAAGCTTCAAGGACTTGCCGCTTGCCCGCGGGCGTGCTGGTCCCTAACTCACGCCTGCCATGAACAGCGATACCGAACAGACCCCGCCTTCCGTCGAGCGGCCCGGCGCCGAGGCCGACTCCCTCGATATACCCGCCCACGCCCGAGCGGCTGATGCAGGCCGCCACGGGGCGCATCGCCGCCCTGGAAGCGGAGCTTGCCGAAGCGAAGGACCGCTGGATGCGCTCGGAGGCCGAGATGGCCAACGTCCGCGCTCGCGCCGAAGCGAGAGGTGGACGAAACGCGGCAGTATGCTGTGCAGAAATTCGCCCGCGACGTGGCCGAGGCGGCAGAGAACCTGCGGCGGGGCCTCGACAGCCTCCCGCCGCCTAGTCAGGGCGAGCCGGCCATCGTCGGCAAGCTGCGCGAGGGGTTTGAAGGCGTCGAGCGGGCGTTCGTCGGCGCGCTCGAGCGCAACGGCATCAAGCGGGACGACCCGACTGGGGCCGCCTTCGACCCGAACCTCCATCAGGCCATGGCCGAGCAGGAAACGGGCGAGCACCCCCCGGGCACGGTGCTGCAGGCCTGGACGCCGGCTTGGACCCTGAACGGCCGCCTGCTCCGACCCGCCATGGTGGTGGTTGCGAAGGCACCCGCCTCCGAGCCGGCCGCCTCCGCCGGCTCCCGCCTCGACCAGACCGCGTAGGTCGGCCACGCTTTTGTCGCCGAACTGGCCGATGTCCCTTGCCGCGGGGCCGGCGGGTTAATACATCCCGTTCAATTGTCGCGATAGGGCCACACGCGGTGCTTCGGGCCGTGTGCGTCCGCTGAAAGGAGCAGCTTCATGAGCAAAGTTATCGGTATCGACCTCGGGACCACGAACTCCTGCGTTGCCATCATGGAAGGCAAGGACGTCCGGGTCATCGAGAACGCGGAAGGGGCGCGTACGACGCCCAGCATGGTGGCCTTCGCCGATAACGGCGAGCGCCTGGTAGGTCAGTCCGCCAAGCGCCAGGCGGTCACCAACCCATCAAATACGATCTACGCGGTGAAGCGGCTGATCGGCCGTCGCTACGATGATCCGCTGGTGGCCAAGGACAAGGGCCTGGTGCCGTATTCGATCGTCCGCGGCGACAACGGCGACGCGTGGGTCGAGGCCAAGGGCCAGAAATATCCGCCCTCGCAGATCAGTGCCTTCATCCTCGGCAAGATGAAGGAAACGGCCGAGGCATTCCTTGGCGAGACGGTGACGCAGGCCGTCATCACGGTGCCCGCCTACTTCAATGACGCCCAGCGCCAGGCAACCAAGGACGCCGGCAAGATCGCCGGGCTCGACGTGCTGCGCATCATCAACGAGCCGACGGCGGCCGCCCTCGCCTACGGCATGGACAAGAAGAACGGCGGCACGATCGCCGTTTATGACTTGGGCGGTGGCACGTTCGACGTGTCCGTGCTCGAGATCGGCGACGGCGTGTTCGAGGTGAAGAGCACCAACGGCGACACTTTCCTCGGCGGCGAGGATTTCGACGCCGCGCGTGATCGACTACATGGCCGACGAGTTCCGGCGCGAGCAGGGCATCGATCTGCGCAAGGACCGTCTGGCGCTGCAGCGGCTCAAGGAAGCGGCCGAGAAGGCCAAGATCGAGCTTTCCTCCTCCAAGGAGACCGAGATCAACCTGCCCTTCATCACCGCCGACGCCTCCGGGCCGAAGCATCTCGTGATGAAGCTCTCGCGGGCGAAGCTCGAGAGCCTGGTCGACGACCTGATCCAGCGCACCCTCGAGCCGTGCCGCGCCGCGCTGAAGGATGCCGGCGTGACCGCGGGCGAGATCCAGGAGGTGATCCTGGTCGGCGGCATGACCCGGATGCCGAAGGTCATCGATGCGGTGAAGACCTTCTTCGGCAAGGAGCCGGCACGCAACGTCAACCCCGACGAGGTGGTCGCGATCGGCGCGGCGGTGCAGGGCGCCGTGTTGAAGGGCGATGTCAAGGACGTGCTGCTGCTCGACGTGACCCCGCTTTCGCTGGGCATCGAGACCCTGGGCGGCGTGTTCACCCGGCTGATCGAGCGCAACACGACGATCCCGACCAAGAAGTCCCAGACCTTCTCGACGGCCGACGACAGCCAGACCGCGGTCACCATCAAGGTCTACCAGGGCGAGCGCGAAATGGCGGCCGACAACAAGCTGCTGGGTCAGTTCGATCTGGTCGGCATCCCGCCCGCGCCGCGCGGCGTGCCGCAGATCGAGGTGACGTTCGACATCGATGCCAACGGCATCGTCTCGGTCTCGGCCAAGGACAAGGCCACCGCCAAGGAGCAGCAGATCCGCATCCAGGCGAGCGGCGGCCTCGGCGAGGCCGACATCGAGCGCATGGTCAAGGAAGCCGAGGCGAACGCCGAGTCCGACAAGAAGCGGCGCGAATTCGTGGAAGCCAAGAACCAGGCGGAAGCCCTGTCGCATCAGGTGGAGCGGAACCTGAAGGAGCACGGCGACAAGGTGGCGGCAGCCGACCGGGGCGAGGCGGAGGCGGCCGTCGCCGCGGCGCGCTCGGCGATGGAGGGCACTGACATCGACGCCCTCAGGCAAGCGACCGAGCGCCTCAGCCAGGCTGCTATGAAGATCGGCGAGACCATGTACAAGGCGCAAGCCGAGGCAGGGGATGCGCCGGGCGCCGCCGATGAGCCGTCGTCGGGCGGTGCGTCGGGCCGGCCCGACGATAAGGTGGTTGACGCCGAGTTCGAGGAAGTCGACGAAAAGAAGAAGCGGTCCGCCTAATCCGCGGCGGGGACTGTTGGAGTAATGATCGCGCCCGCGCTTCGGAAGAAGGCGGGCGCGATCTCGTGTGGCGCGGTTGGTGCCTGATGGAGGGCCAGCTTCCGCGCCGGGCGCCGAGCCGGAGCGTGGGACCGGGTGAAGGGCTGACATGGCGAAGCAGGATTTCTATGCCACCCTGGGTGTGGCGCGGGACGCAAGCGCGGACGACCTCAAGAAAGCGTATCGCAAGCTCGCGATGCAGTATCATCCGGATCGCAATCCCAACGACAAAAAGGCCGAGGCGCGCTTCAAGGAGGTCAACGAGGCGTACGACGTCCTGAAGGACGACCAGAAGCGGGCGGCCTACGACCGGTTCGGCCATGCCGCATTCGAGGGAGGCGGCGGCGGTCCGGGTGGATTTGCCGGCGGTTTCGACTTCGCGGCGGGCGCGGGTGGCCTGGGCGACATCTTCGACCAGATGTTCGGGGACTTCACCGGCCGGCGCGGTGGCGGGCGGTCCCGCGCCGGGGCCGACCTGCGACAAAGCGTGGAGATCGAGCTCGCCGACGCGTTTGCCGGCACCAAGGTGAACCTGCGGGTGCCAAGTCGGGTGGCGTGCGAGGCCTGCAACGGCACCGGCGCCGAGGACAAGAGCAAGGGGGCCGATACGTGCCGCCAGTGCGGGGGTGCGGGTAAGGTCCGCATACAGCAGGGCTTCTTCCTGATCGAGCAGACCTGCCCCACGTGCAGCGGCACCGGCCGGGTGATCCGCAATCCGTGCCGGGTATGCCACGGCGCCGGAACGGTGCAGCGCGACCGCTCGCTACAGGTGACGATTCCGGCCGGTGTGGAGGATGGGACGCGCATCCGGCTTGCGGGCGAGGGCGAGGCCGGGGCGCAAGGGGCGCCCGCCGGCGATCTCTACGTCCATGTCAGCATCCGCCCGCACGAGATTTTCCAGCGGGACGGCGCGAACATCCTGATGCGCGTGCCGCTGCGCATGACGCAGGCGGCCCTCGGCGGCGACATCGAGGTGCCTTCCATCGATGGCAGCAAGGCGCGAGTGAAGATCCCGCCCGGAACCCAGACCGGAGATCAGTTCCGGTTGCGCGGCAAAGGCTTCTCGGTGCTTCGAAGCGCGGTCCGGGGCGACATGTACATTCAGGTGGCGGTGGAAACGCCGCAAAACCTCAATCGCCGGCAGCGCGAGCTGTTGGAGGAGTTCGAAGCGGAAGCCACCTCGGACGGCAAGGGCCATCCCGAGCATGAAGGTTTTTTCGCCAAGGTGAAGGAATTCTTCGAAGGTCCGCGCGGCTAGGGCAGCAATCGGCCGATGATCGACCACATCACCATCGCGGTGACCGACATCGAGCGAGCGAAAGCCTTCTACGACGCCTCGCTCGGGGTGCTCGGCCTCAAGCGGGTTTTCGAGGGCGGCACTTTCGCCGGTTATGGCGGCGACTCGCAGCGCCCGTATTTCTGGATCGGCGTGCGCCCGACTGTCGCGACTGGCACGCACGTCGCGTTCACGGCTGCGGATCGTGCGACGGTGGAGGCATTCCACCGTGCGGCACTCGCGTCGGGCGGCACCGACAACGGAGCTCCCGGCCTGCGGCCGCAGTATCATGCCGCTTACTACGGCGCGTTTGTTCTCGACCCGGACGGACACAACATTGAGGCCGTCTGTCACGATCCGGGTTGACGCGAGAGAGCGGCACTTAGCGCCGTCAGGTATCCAGTCGCCCGACAGCTACCAAGCGCCCAGCGCACCACGTAGTCCATGGCGGCTGAGGTCGCTCCGACCTTCGAGTAGCCCGCCGGCAACGGCCGTGGCACTGTGGACAATAGCGTCTTGGCGGGGAGGGACCGCGATGACCGTGGTGAGAAGGCGGCGGATCATCGTCAGCGCCGGGCTTGCCGCCGCCTCGGGAAGCTGGCCGCTGCGCCAGGCGGCGAGTGAGGCGGGAACGCCCGGCGTCACCGACACCGAGATCAAGGTCGGCCAAACGCTTCCGTATAGCGGGCCGGCTTCCGCCTACGGGCAGCTCGGCCGGGTCGAGGCGGCGTATTTCAAGGCGCTGAACGAGAGTGGCGGCATCAACGGTCGCAGAATTGATCTGGTCAGCCTTGATGACGGACTAAGCCCGCCGAAGGCCGTCGAACAAGTGCGTCGGTTGGTCGAGCAGGACCAGGTCGCGTTCGTCTTCAACACGCTTGGCACCTCGATCAACGTGGTGATCCGCACCTATCTGAATGCGCGCAAGATCCCGCATCTGTTCGTGGCCGCAGGGTCGGCGCGTTTCGCTGATCCTGAACACTTTCCTTGGACGATCGGCTGGCAGCCGACATTGCTGTCGGAAGCCGACTTTTACGCCAAGCACGTGCTGGTGAGCGCGCCGGATGCGCGGATGGCGGTGCTCTATCAGAACGACGATTTCGGCAAGGAGCTGCTGGCCGGGCTCAGGCAAGGGCTCGGCGACAAGGCGGGCTCAATTATCAAGGAGGCGAGCTACGAGGCGACCGATCCCACAGTCGACTCGCAGATGGTGTCGTTGCAGGGCTCAGGCGCGGACACGTTGTTCCTGTTCGCTTATGCCAAGCAGGGCGCGCAGGCGATCCGCAAGGCGGCCGAACTGGGCTGGAAACCAAGCAGTACCTGCATCTCGGCGCCGCATCGGTGGCGGCGACCTTCGTTCCGGCGGGGGTCGAGAACGCCGTCGGGGTGAAAACGGCCGGCTTCATCAAGGACGGCGGCGACCCGCAATGGGCCGATGACCCCGACATGCAGGCGTGGCGTGCCTGGATGGTGCGTCATCTGCCGGACGCCGACACCAAGGACGGGATCAACGTCGCCGGTTATTGCTACGCCCAGCTGCTCGAGGTGGTGCTGCGGCAATGCGGCAATGATCTATCGCGGGGAAACATCATGCGGCAGGCGACGAACCTGCACGACGTGCGGCTGCCGCTACTGCTGCCCGGCAGCCTCATCAACACCAGCCCGACGCAGTATCGGGTGATCACCTACATGAAGCTGCAGGAATTCAACGGGCGCAGCTGGAGCTTCGTCTAGGCTCGAATCGGTCAGCTCCTGATGAACTTGCAGCCGGTCTCTGCCAGCGGGCGGACGGCCTCAGGGCCGGGGGTGGTGGCGACCAGGCGGTAGTAGTCCCAGGGATACTTCACGTCCTCCGGCTTCTTGACCTCGAACAGATAGGCCGGGAACACGCCCCGGCCGTTCGCGCCGATGCTGCCCTTCCCGAACGCATCGTCCTCCGTCGGCATCGCCTTCATCCGCGCGACGGTCGCCGCCCCGCTCTTCTTGGCTTCGGCGGCGCCCATCGCGCTCACCGTCTTGAGGTAATGCAGCACGCTCGAGTAGCTGCTCGCCTGCGCCTGGTTGGGATAATTTTTCGGCGTGCGCGCGATAACCTTTTTGGCGAACCGGCGCGTGCCCTCATTCAGGTCCCAATAGAACGTTTCAGTGCCGAAAAGGCCCTGTGCGACCCGCGGCGTGATGGCATGAACGTTCTGGATGAACAGCAGCAACGGCGCGATCTTCATTTGCCGGTTCAGCCCGAACTCGTAGGCCTGCTTGATCGAGTTCTCGGTGTCGAGGCCGGCATTGGCCAGGCCGAGCACCTTCGCCCCGCTCGCCGCCGCCTGCTGCAGGAAGGCGGAGAAGTCCGTCGTGTCGGGAAACGGGTAGCGGATCGCCCCCAAGCTCTTGCCGCCGCCCTTCTCCACGGTCTGCCGCGTAAGATCTTCGAGCGAATGGCCGAACGCATAGTCGGCGGTGATGAAGAACCAGCTGTGCCGCCGTTTCTCACCATGGCACCGCCGGTAGACTTGGCATTCGAGTAGGTATCAAAGCTCCATACGATCGTGGTGGGCTGGCATTGCTCGCCGGTAAGCGAGGCGACCGTGGCGCTGGCGTTAAGGTGAATCCGATCCTTCTCGTGGCAGACCTGCGAGACGGCGAGCGCGACCGAAGAGGTGGGCACGTCCGCAATCACATCGACGCCATTGTCCAGCGCCTGGCGGGCGAGTGCCGCGCCGATGTCGGGCTTGTTCTGATGGTCGACGCTGGTGATCTCAACATCAAAGTCGCGCCCGCCCGCCATAATCTCGTCGGCGGCGATCTGGGACGCCGCGACGGAAGTAGGGCCGGTGTTGTCGCGGTAGGTTCCGGACAGGTCGGTCATCACCAGGATGCGGATCTTGGGCCGGGCTTGCGCGCGCGAGCGGGTCGCGGGCAGGGCCAAGGCGCCTGCGGCGGAACCCAGCAAGGTTCGGCGCGAGATGGTCATTGGACTACGGCTCCCGTTACGGCCACTCGACACGGTGGCTCGTTCGTTCGCTCAGTAGCACGAAAAATTCGCTTTGTCGCGGAGGCCTGGGGCTCAGTGCGCCTCAGCCCAGCTCCGGCCCTGGCCGGTCTCCACGACGAGCGGCACGGACAAGGACACGGCCGCCTGCATCACGTCTCGCGCGACCGCGGCGAGGTCGGCGGCTTCCTCTTCGCGCGCCTCGAACAGCAGTTCGTCATGCACCTGGAGCAGCAAGCGCGCCTTCAGCCCGGCCCGGCGCAACGCGGCCGGCAAGCGCACCATGGCGCGCTTGATGACGTCCGCGGCACCCCCCTGCAATGGCGCGTTGATCGCCTGGCGCTCGGCGTAGCCGCGTCGCGCGGGGTTGCGGTCCGCGATGCCCGCGATCCAGCAGCGCCGCCCGAACGGCGTCACCACATAGCCGGCGATCCGAGCCTCCTCCTTCGTGCGCTCCATGTAGTCGCGGATGCCGGGATAGCGCGCGAAATAGGCATCGATGTAGCTGCGCGCCTCGCCCGGCGGAATGCCAAGCTGGCGGCCGAGACCGAACGGGCTGATCCCGTAAATGATGCCGAAGTTGATCGCCTTGGCTCGATTGCGCGTGGTCCGGTCCATGCCCTCGATCGGCAGGCCGAAAACCTCGGAGGCGGTCCGTGCGTGAATGTCCTCGCCCCGCGCGAAGCTGTCCCGAAGCTGCGGGATGGCGGCGACGTGGGCGAGCAGCCGGAGCTCGATCTGCGAATAATCGCAGCTGACCAGCACATGCCCGGGCTCCGCGATGAAGGCGCGGCGGATGCGGCTCCCTTCCTCCGTGCGGATCGGAATGTTCTGCAGATTGGGGTCGGTGGACGACAGCCGGCCGGTGCTCGCGACGGTCATCGCGAACCGGGTGTGAATGCGGCCCGTGTCGGGGTGGATCTGGTCCACCAGCGCATCGGCGTATGTCGATTTCAGCTTGGACAGCTGACGCCAATCCATGATGCGCGCCGGCAGCTCATAGCCTTGCTCGGCAAGCGACTGCAGCACGGAGGCGTCCGTGCCCCACGCGCCGGTCTTCATCCGCCGCCCGCCGGGCAGCTTCATCTCGTCGAATAACAGTTCGCCCAGTTGCTTCGGGCTGCCCAGGCTGAAGGAGCGTCCGGCGAAGCGATG
Source organism: uncultured Alphaproteobacteria bacterium (assembly GCA_963757115.1). GTDB lineage: Bacteria > Pseudomonadota > Alphaproteobacteria > Acetobacterales > Acetobacteraceae > CAVWQV01. The sequence continues at coordinate 417,356 of CAVWQV010000008.1, forward strand.
GATCTCATCCTCCATGCCGGCCATGCGCTGCTCGAAGTCGGCGGACATGCGGCGGAGGTCGTCGGCATCCACCTTCACGCCGGTGCGCTCCATATCCAGCAGCACCGGAACCAGCCGCCGTTCCACCTGCTCGTAGAGCGCCAGCGCGCGCGCTGGCCGGAGACGCGGGCGCAGCGTCGCCCAAAGCCGGAGCGGCGAGATCCGCCGCTTCGGCCGCGTGCGGGGCGGCGCGCTCCACCAGCACGTCCGCCAACGGGAGGCGGGCGCGCCCGGTGCCCGTCACCGCGTCGAGTCCCGGCAGGCTGGTGGCCGAGATGCAGCGCCGCCAGCTCTTCGATGTGGTGGCCGTGCAACCCGGCTTCCTGGGCATAGGAGATCAGGCCCGCATCGTCGACCGGTGCGGCCATTGGAAATCCGGCCCGCGCCATCACCAGCAGGTCGAACTTGGCGTCGCCGTGGAGCTTCAGTACGCAGGGGTCGGTGAGCAACGGCCCGAACGCCGCTACGGCGTCTGCCACGCCGAGTTGCGGGTCGAGCGTTGCGTGACCGAGCGGCAAATAGGCGGCCCGCCCCGGTGCGGTCGCGATCCCGATCCCGACCAGCCGCGCCCGCGTCGCATCCGGGTTGTCGGCGAGCACACTAACCGCGAGCATGCCGCCGCGCGCCGCCTCGCGGATCCAGGGGGCGAGGGCCTCGGTCGTCGTGATCGACGGATACGGGCCGAACGGGGCGTTGGGGTGCGCGGCCTCGATCTCGAGCGGCTTGTTGGCGTCGATCGGCTCAGCCGGGCGCTCGGCCCGCAGCGCGACCGCGACCGGCGTGCCCGCATCCTCGAGCCCCATGCGCGCGATGGTCGAGCGGAAGCCCATCGCGGCCAGCCAGCCGCCTAGCTTGGCCCGGTCGGGCTCCCGCGCCTCGAGCGCTTCGACCGCCAACGGCAGCGGCGCGTCGTCGCGCAGGGTAACGAGCCGGCGAGACAGCCGAGCCGCGTCCGCATGCGCGATCAGGGCGTCGCGGCGCTTCGACGGCTTCATCGCCGGTGCCGCGGCGAGAACGGTTTCGAGGTCGCCGAACTCCGCCAGCAGCTGTGCCGCGTTCTTCGGGCCAATGCCCGGCACGCCCGGCACGTTGTCGACGCTGTCGCCCATCAACGCCTGCACGTCGATCAGCTTGTCGGGCGTGACGCCAAACTTTTCCAAAACTTCGGCAGCGCCGATCGGCTTCTGCTTGATCGGGTCGAGCATCCCGATGCCGGGCCGGATGAGCTGCATCAGGTCCTTGTCCGACGACACGATCGTCGCAGCCCCGCCGCGCGCTATGACATCGCGGCAGTAGGCCGCGATCAGGTCGTCGGCTTCCCATCCCTCGAGCTCGATAGCGGCGACGCCGAACGCCGCGGTCGCCTCCCGCACCAGCGCGAATTGCGGCTTGAGGTCGTCGGGCGGCTCGGTGCGGTTCGCCTTGTAGGAATCGTACAGCTCGTTGCGGAACGTGACACTGCCGGCGTCGAACACCACGGCGATATGCGTCCCGACATGCTCCTTCAACAGCTTGGCCAGCATGTTGGTGAACCCGAAAACGGCGTTCACCGGCAGGCCGTCGTGTCGGTTCATCGGGGGTAGGGCATGGAACGCCCGGAAGATGAAGCCGGAACCGTCGATCAGGATCAGGTGGAGATCGGCCCGTGAGGTTGCCTCGGCGGCCCGATCCGCGCTCTCGGTGTGGGCTTCAGTGTCCATCGCCTCGGCCGGCGCCGGCATTGAGTACATACAGCCGCGAGCAGTACGGGCACATCACCTGCCGCTCGACGATGCGGAGGAACACTCGCGGATGGCCGAGCGCGCCCTCGCCGCCATCGCACGCGACCACGCGGTCGTCCACATGGATGATTTCGGTCGGCTGAGGTGTCTCGGGACCGTCGGGCATGACAATCTTTATGGCGGAAAGGCCCGCGGGATGATAGCGAGGCCTCCCGTGCTTTCAACGAGCGTGAAGCCCGCAATGCCCGTGCGACGGCGCGTCCTTGCGCTCCTGCCGTTCCTGCTGCTTTCGGGTTGCGCGGTTCGGGCCATCCCGCCAGGGTTCGCCACGGGCCCGGTGACGCCACCGGCAGGCTTTCTCGTGATGGATGACGGGGCGCGGCTGCCGTATCGCGCGTGGATGCCCGCCAACGGCGAGCCGCGGGTGGTGGTGCTGGCGCTGCACGGAATGAACGACAGCCGTGACGCTTGGGAGATCCCTGCGCCGGAGCTTGCCCAGGCTGGGATCGCGGTCATCGCGCCCGACCAGCGCGGCTTCGGCGCGTCCGCCTCGCGCGGCGACTGGCCGAGCGGCGCCGCGCTGGTAGCCGACGCCGACCGCATGGCCCGCACGCTGCGGGCGCGCTATCCCGCCGCCAAGCTGATCTTGATGGGGGAGAGCATGGGGGCCGCGGTGCTGATGTGCCTCGGGACCGAACCGAGACCGCCGCCGGCCGATGGCTACGTGCTGGTCGCCCCCGCCGTTTGGGGGCGGGCGGAGATGAACTTGCTGCTCCGCTCTACTTTGTGGCTCGCCGCGAATCTTGCGCCCGACATGGAAGTGACGCGGGCACCGGTCAAGGTGGTGGCAAGCAGCAACCGGGACGCCTTGATCCGCCTGGGGCGCGACCCGCTGACTTTGCGGAGCACGCGGGTGCGATCGGTGGCGGGCCTGGTCGATTTGATGGACGCCGCCCTCGCGTCGGCGCCCGCCTTTAACGCGCCGGCGCTGTTCCTGTACGGCGGCCACGATGATCTGGTGCCGAAGCGCGCGACGGCCGCCACCTGGGCGGCACTCCGTCCGGGCGAGCGAAGGGCCTTCTACCCGCAAGGCTATCATCTCCTGTTGCGGGACCTTGATCGCGACAAGCCGATTGGGGACGTGATCGCCTGGATGCGCGATCCGGCCGCGGCCCTGCCTTCGGGTGCGGAGAATGCGGCGGCGCGCTGGCTGGCCGCGCGGGAGGAGCAAGCTTCGCCACGCTTCCGTTCTGCGGGCTTTGGCGCTATGCAGGCCGTGCGGGACCCGTAGCTCAGCTGGATAGAGCGTCGCCCTCCGAAGGCGAAGGTCGCACGTTCAAATCGTGTCGGGTCCGCCAGTTTGTCGGTATTATGTAGCATCCGCCACCACACCACAAAGGTAGCGGTGCCGCCCCATACCTACATTCTTCGGCATGGGCGACACATTCATGATATCCGGCCTTCGAGAGAAGCGGTCAAGCACGGCTGGCCGGTGTTGAGGCGCTTGCCAGCAGGGGACGATTTCCGTCGCATGGCTCAGTGATCCATCACCGCGAAGCAGATGCGCTCGGCTTGAATGTCGAATTTCTGGCGGAAAACAGCGCGACTTGGCAGCGCCTCTGGCTGCTCTACTGCATGTATGATTTCGACTGTCGCAAGGCTGGCTTACTCAAGATATTTGAAGGCGGGGATCCGGAGCCTGGCGCTCGCGGCTCCTGCATCCCCTCCGCAGCCATCCCAGCCGTAGCTTGCTGGCCTGAAGGCGGCCCGCCGCTTGTATCCCACGAAGCCGCGCCGTCAGGCTTGGCGCGACCGCTGCCAATACCCGCAGAAGTCCACACTCGGCCGAGCCTTGAGCGCTAGCCCGGTCGCCAGCCGCACCTGAAACCCGTTCGGGTCTCGATGGTGGTTCTCGCGCCATGCGCTCTCTTGGGCATAGCGGGCAAGGTCAGTTCCGGCGGGTGGTGATGATGTCCGATCTCGGCCCGACGCATCCGCGAGAAGAATAATTCGGCCGAGTTCGTCGTCACGCCATCCAGGCTGTAGGCGAGCTGGTGGTTGATCCTCTTCATTACGTATCATCGCGGCCAAGGTATCCCACCCGCTTAAGTCATCGGCGCTGATCTCGGTTCCTTTGGCGACGCGAGATCGGATGAAGGAGAGCGCCGCAGTCTCCGATGGAAACGCACCGGGCAGCGTATAGCCGTCCCGCTCCCGAATGACGATTACGGCTTGACGCTTGCCGGTCTGATTGCGGACCAGCCGCAGATCGCGCCGGTTCTCACGGCGGTTGGCGGGCTTGACGTAGCCTCCGAAGTAGCCAGCATCGATCTCGACGTCCTTGCCTTCGCCTCCCAAACGCCAGCCCTTCATCTCGGTCGCCAGCGCCGCCCTGATCTTGTGCGCCAGGACGAAAGCCGTCTTGTCCTGCACGCCCAGCTCGCGAGAGACGGCGAGCGCATTCTGGCCCTTCACCTCGTTGCAGAGAGGGGGGGGCCGCGAGATAGATTTGCAGCGGCAGCTTGTGGTGGGGGAACAGGGTGCCCGGCGTGAGGGAAAAGTCCTTGCGGCAGGCTTTACAGCGGAACCGGAGCGCCCCCTTCGGGCGGCGGCACTCGTAGCAAGTCTCGCACTCGCAGGCCGGGCAAACCGGCTTACCCTCGGTGCGTGCCTAACGAAGCGAAGCGAACAGCCGCTCCGCATCCTTGTCCGCCGTGCGCAGAACCGACGCTAGCGAGAGCGTGCGGGCCTTTGCTGACAGGAGGAAATGCTGGGCCATTCGTCGCTTTCGGCGATTTACCCTGCTGGTATGACGGGTTCTCGCGGCTGGGTCCAACGGTAAAACGTCGTATATGATGGGATTGCCGTCGGGGATAGCGGAGGCGTGGTGGCTGTATCGGATCGGGAAAAGGAATGGGCAATCCGTGTCAGCCAATTCCTGAAGGCTGAACTGAAACGGGCTGGCGTCAGTTACAAGGAACTGGCCCGCCGACTGAATGAGCACGGGATGCAGGAGACGGAGGGACTGGATCGGCGCGAAGCTCGGGCGAGGAACGTTCGCCGTAACGTTCTTTCTCGCAACGCTAGCCGCTCTGGAGATGGAGGGGGTGCGGTTAGAAGACCTTAGAGTAGCCAGATGCCGGTCATCACGAGAGCCGCGCCTTGGACGATAGCGAAGCTTCCCACCAAACCCACGCACCACGCCGCGATCAGAAGCCAGGCGGGGTTCTTAGGGGAGTCAGTGCTGTCCCAGGCCTACTTTCAGCAGCGCCGCTCCAAGAAGGAGAAAGAGGCCGCCGCCGATCGGGCGGCTAGGAGCACGGCTCGTCCGCGTGGGCAATCGCTATTCTGACTGCAGTTACGATCGGAGTTGGCGTTTCGCAATATATCATTTTCAGTCGTCAGCTGGACGAAATGCGCTCTGCTCGCGAAAGCAGTGACAGTTCCACCGCCGACCAGCTTGCGGTCATGAAGGCCCAAGCCAAGGCAATGCAAGGCCAAATCGCTGCGGTTCGGGACGCACAACGCGCATGGCTCAAGATTACGTCCGTCGAGAACATATCTGTTTCCAGTGTCTTTGATGGCCGCATGGTCTGGTTTTGGTTGCGCGTCCTGTACAAAAACATGGGCCAAACTCCAGCTCACATCAAAATGCTTACTCCCCACGTCTTCGTGGAAGGCGCTCCTAGCCCGTTGCCGCAACTGGCCTGCAAGAGCGATAGTCCCCACGTGGAAGGGGCTGCCGATGCCATCGTATTTCCCCAAGACAACGGGGAGGAAAATGTTGGGGTACAGGTATTGGTCTCCGACCTTATGGCCCAGGCCGATCATCTTCACCGGGCTAGCAAGGACGCTCCTGCCTATTTGGAACTGATCGGTTGCTTGTTTTACGACTTCGCCGGAAGTGATGTTCCGCACGTAAGCGGTTTCATTGGCGATCTCCTGCTTAAACCCGTCGATGGCTCCACAAGGAAGGCCGCGCTCACTGCTGACCTCATCGTGCCGGGACTGAAAAGCGCCTGGACCTCCAGCTGCACCCTTCCGACGCTGTTGCAGACTAAACTAGCGCCAACAATGCGGTCGGTCCGAGCCAATCCAAGCGCGCCCACGGCACGCACCCACGAGCTACACTTCAACTTCCCAGGTGGGCCCGGCGCGGCCAGTGTATGTAGAAGCCCTGTGGTGGCGGGTGCTACATAATACCCCGCATCGTTCAGCAAGCCAACACAAGAGGCCGCGCCGGGAAGCTTCTGGCGGTGGGTCACTTGGGCTCACTTCTACAAAATGCGGCCGTACCTGCTGACCGGACTTGGGGAGCCGGGACCGCAGAGCTCGCTGCTGCCGACGGCACAGATTCACGGGTCCAGGACCCTGCTCGGCGAGCGCGAAGCGGAAGCGCAGATGGAGGAAGCGGCGCGGGCCAGCATCCGGTGGAGAAGCGCAAAGCTCCGCTGTGATGTTCATCACACTCGGGATCGGATAATCCATGTCATCTTCTGTGCCGGGCTTGCTCACCGCAGTTCGAGCAAAGTGTCGTCGGCCCGACTAGTGCTGCTTACGCATATCGTGACGGAATTTATGAGTCTCGTTGCGTGCTTTAGAGCAGGCCTATTCTCGAACCGGAACGGAGACGCTCGATGCGACTTGTCCGATTGTCTACGTTATTCACACCACTCTTGATCGGATGGGACGACACCCTCGCGGCGCTCCCTGCATCCTCTAAAGGCCATCCGCGGCTCTGCGCCACATGTCGGGCTGCCCCAAGAGCGCTGGCTGCCACCGCCGGATGAGCTATTTCACCCACCAATCCGAAGGGTGCTTTGAAAACCTATCGTGAGCGCAATGGGTAAGACGATGTTCAACGGTTTGCAGGCACGCACGCGTGCTTCGGCGTTCCTGGCTAGCGGTGCGCGCGTGCTGATTGCCGCTTCCTCGCTGCTTGCCGGCCCGACAATCGCCGATGCCGACGACATACCGCTCGGATCCTCCGGCCGCCCCGCCTGGGCTGAGCGTGCGGCCAAGGACGCCATGAAGATGCCTACGCCGGAGCCATCCGTCGAGGAGCCACCACCGGTCATCCCAAAATTTGCCAAGTTCCCCAACAGCGAAGGCTCTCTTGGCACGTATCAGCCGAGCGGCCCAACCAATACGACAGCCGAGGCATTCTTCCAGCCGCTTGGGACCAATGGCCGCACCTGCCAGACCTGCCATCAGCCTGCGGCAGCCTGGACGATTACGCCCCCGCTTATCCAAGACGCGTTCAAGCAAACCGGCGGCACTGCGCCGTTGTTCCGGCCAGTTGACGGCGCGGTGTGTCCGAGCGCGGACGTGTCAACGCTGGAGAAGCGTGAGCACGCGTACAACCTCTTACTGAACAGGGGATTGATCCGCATATTTATTCCATTGCCCACGCCGCCCACTTTGCAATTCAGCATCGTTGGTGTGCACGATCCCTACGGGTGCATCACCGATCCCGCGTACGGTTTGACAAGTTACGGACCGTCCTCACCGACCGCGGGAACGGTGTCCGTCTATCGGCGCCCGCTTCCGACTACCAACATCCCGTTTCTTACCGCCTTTATGTGGGATGGGCGGGAGCTCAGCCTGGAGTCTCAGGCCACCGATGCCGCCAGGATCCATATGCAGTCACTGGCCGATCCCACTCCGGGCCAGAACGCACAAATCGTCAGCTTCGAGTCCGGTCTCTATTCGGCTCAGGTCGTGAGTGATGATGTCGGCCTTCTGAACGAGGACGGCGCCGATGGCGGTCCCCGCGCACTGTCCGGGCAGGATTTCTACCTCGGCATCAACGACGTGCTCGGCGGTGACCCAACCGGCGCGGGGTTCAACCAGGACGCCATGACGGACTACGCCGCCTGGCAAGAGAGCACCGATCCAGAAGACTCCAAGGCAATGGTCGCCCGGGGCGAGCAGATCTTCAATGAAAAACCAATCGTAATTACCGGGGTCGCCGGCCTGAATGACGTCCTCAACGTTTCCGCGATCAACGGATCTTGCACGACCTGCCACGACACGCCGAACGTTGGCAACCATAGCGTGAAGCTGCCGATCGATATCGGCGTTGTCGCGCCAAATGCGGCCGGGCTCGACACCTCGGGGCTGCCGGTGTTTACGCTGCGCTGCGATCTTGGCCCGCTGGCCGGCCAGAGTTTCCAGGTGACGGATCCCGGAAAGGCGCTAATCAGCGGCGCGTGCGGCGACATCGGCAAGATGAAGGGGCCGATCCTGCGCGGACTCGCCGCGCGCGCGCCTTATTTTCATAATGGCGCGGCTCCGGATCTAGAGCACGTCGTAGAGTTTTACGACGCACGGTTCGGCATCGGCTTCTCCGATGGCGAGCGAGCTGCTCTCATCGCTTTCTTGAAGAAGCTGTAGTGCCGCGCTGCCCTGCGTCCCGAAGGCCAGTTCTGTGTTTCCTGCCTCGGTGTTCTTGGAGATTCCGTTTAGAGTCAGGCAGGCAACTCAGGCGCGAGATCTGGCAGATCCCTCCCTGCGAGCTGCGCCGCGTAGCACACCGGCCAATCGGCAGCCTCAGGTGACAGAGAGTGCGTTCCCGCCCATCTTTGCATGGCGGCCTTGCTTCTGTTGGCCCGTCGAAATAGAATGTAGCACGCCCAGCAACCTTGAGGGCTATCTCGTGGACTGGTCTCCCGCCGATCTCCTGATGCTCGCCCGCTTCTCCGACGCGGCTTACCTAACCGACGCGCGTCAGGCCGTGGAAGCGCTCGGCGCCACCTTCGTCGCCCAGATCGGCGGCGACGACGGCCAGTGCCAGGCGCTTCTTCTTCGCTGGGGCGCCTACGCCGTGGTTGCCTTGCAAGGCACCCGCGTTGAGAAGAACGCCAGCCTTCCGGAGCTTTGGGACGACCTCGACGGCATGATCGTGGTGCTGCCCGATGGCACGCGGGTCCATGCCGGCTTCTGGAACCCGTTGGTGGCTGTGTGGCCGCTTGTGCAGGCGCGGCTGCCTCAGGGGCAGCCCCTGCTTACAGGCCACTCCCTAGGCGGCGTGCGGGCCCATCTGGCGCGGGCACAGTGGCCGGGCGCGGAGGTGGTGAGCTTTGGTGCTCCCAAGGGCGCGGACGATGGCTTCTGGCAAAAGCACTATCCCGAGAAGCCGCCAACTCGCGTGGTTTACGAGCGCGACTTCGCCCCTGGCTGGCCTCTGGATGGGCCGTGGACGCAGCCGGCCGCCATAGACTGGCTGCACGATGGCAAGCTGATCGAAGCGCAGACAAGGCCGGGGATCGATATTTCGGTGCCGGATCACAGCATCGACAACGCGTATATTCCGGCGCTCCAGGCGCTGCAGCGGCCGTAGCTTAATCTTCCGACGCTTGCCGAAACGTGCCGGGTGGCCGTGCCGCTTTCGACGCCGAGCAGGATGGCGGTCAGCCGGACGCCGCCGGCAACCTCCAGGGCACTTCCGCAGAGAGTAGCACCAGTACCTCGCCGACCTTGTTCCAGAAACGCAAGCAGTCGCAAGGGATCTCGGACAGGCACGAAGCACGGCTTCGGCAAGACATCGTCGGCAGGTTTGGATGCCGGCTCGCCAGAACAGCGCTCTCAAGGGCTGCTATGCCGTGCCCGCGGCCCGGTCTATTGATATGAAAGATGCACCAGACTTCAAAAGAGGCCCTTTTCCGTCGGTTCGCCGAAAGCTGGCGGCATCGAGGAAATCGTCATGAAGATTACGGTTGTTGAGGCGCTGGCCATCGAAATCCCGCTGCCGCGGCAGTTTGCCGGCAGCGTCTATGCTATGAGGACACGTTGTGCCGTCATCACCCGACTGCGCACAGACGATGGCTTGGTGAGCGAAGTTTACAACGGCGACAACCGCGAGCATGGCCGGGAGATCGTAAGGATCATTCAGGAGGAGATCGCGCCACGCATCCTTGGTGAAGAAGCGATTGCCTATGAACGGATCTGGCAAATCGCCTTCGAGATCACCATCCCGCAGCGGGACCGCAAGCTGGCGATGGAGGCGATTGCCTGTGTTGACACCGCCGTCTGGGACTTGTTGGGCAAGCGTACAGGGCTTTCAGTGCGACAATTGCTTGGGGGCAGCAGGACGGCGCTACCCATCATCTCCATCGGCGGCTACTACCAGGAAGGCAAGAGCCTGCTCGATCTGGCGAAGGAAATGGAGCAGCTCCGGCTTTGGCAGATGGGCGGCTGCAAAGTGAAAGTCGGCGGCCTCTCGCCGGAGCAGGATGCCGAGCGGATCAAGGCTGCCTGCGACGGCGCGGGTGAGGAGTTTCTGATCGCGGTTGATGCCAATCGTGGCTGGAGCGTCCGCGACGCCATTCGCTTTGCGCGCCTGATCGAACACCTGCCGATCGCCTGGTTCGAGGAGCCTTGCCACTGGTATGACGAGGCGCGCGGCATGGCCGAAGTACGCCGGGCTACGCGCATTCCGATTAATGCCGGGCAATCCGAGTACAGCGCCGGCGGTGTGCGTCGGCTGCTGGATGCCGACGCAGTGGACATAGTCAATTTCGATGCCTCCGAAGGCGGCGGCATCACCGAATGGCGCCGAGCCGCCGCGGCCTGTGCGCTGGTGGATGTGCGCATGGCGCACCACGAGGAACCGCAGATCGCGGCGCAGATGCTGGCCGGTATCCCGCATGGCATCTGTATTGAGTGCTTTGCCGATCCAGCGCGTGACCCGCTCTGGCCACATCTTTTGCCAGACGCGCCACGGCCGAAGGATGGTGTGCTGGAGGTGCCTGACCGCCCTGGCTTCGGCATCAGTCTGGACTGGCAGGCGATAGAGCGATACCGGATTGCTTAGCCCGCGATCACCCTCAAAGGAAACGCTTGGTCTCATGCCGGGTCAGCCCCCTCTGGCTGGATAGAGGCGGGTGGTGACCAATCCGGCGGAGAGTGCAGGCGGATGATAGTGGCAAGGCATGATCATCGTGCGGCGCTTGCGGCGGTGGTCACCGTCACGATCGGTGCGACGGCAACCGCGGACTCTACTTCTGATCGGAGCGAAGAAGGGGCGGAGATCACTCCCCTTGCGAGACGTTGCCGGGAAGAGGCGACCGCCGTTCAGCGAAGAAGGCCCGCAGCAAAAGGGCCAACTCGCCCTCCCGCACCCCGCCGACGACCTCGGGGCGGTGCAGGCAGGAGGGCGCGTCGAACACTCGCGCGCCATGCTCCACCCCGCCACCCTTCGGGTCGTAGGCGCCGAACACCAGCCGGCGCACACGGAACAGGCTGATCGCCCCGGCGCACATCGGGCAAGGCTCCAACGTCACGAACAGGTCGCAGTCGGTTAGCCGCGTCGCGCCGACCGCGCGGGCCGCCTCGCGCAGAGCGAGCAGTTCGGCATGCGCCGCCGCGTCCCGGCACGCCTCCACCCGGTTCCCCGCCCGCGCCAGCACGCGCCCACCCGGCCCGAGCACGACGGCGCCGACCGGAACCTCGCCGCGCACGCCGGCGAGCCGGGCCTCTTCCAGGGCAAGCACCATCGGCGACATGCGCGATCCTTGCCGAACCGCGGAGGGCGGGTCTAGCAACATCCCATGAGCAACGCGCGCGCGCGTCGGCCGATGGTCGGCGTCACCCTCGATTCCGAGCCGGCCGGCGGCTACTCGGCGTATCCCTGGTACGCGCTCCGCGCCAACTACGCCGATGCGATCGCAGGCGCGGGCGGGCTGCCGATCGCACTGCCGCACGACCCGGCGCTCGCCGACGCATATCTCGACCGCATCGACGCGCTGGTCGTCACCGGCGGCGCGTTCGACGTCGACCCCGCCCTTTACGGCGGCGGCGACCGGCATGCCACCGTCACCTTGAAGGAGGGCCGCACGGCCGCCGAACTGGCCCTGGTGCGCGGCGCCCTCGCGCGCGACATGCCCGTGCTCGGCATCTGCGGCGGTCAGCAACTCTTGGCCGTCGCGCTCGGCGGCACACTGATCCAGCACATCCCCGACGGCCTCCCCGATGCCCTGGAGCACGAGCAGCGCAACCCGCGCCATGAGCCGGGCCACGCGGTGAGCGTGATGCCGGGCACCCTGCTGCACCGCGTCGTCGCCGCGGATGTCATGCGGGTGAACTCGGCGCACCATCAGGCGGTCGGTGACCCCGGCCCGTTCGCCACCGTCAACGCCCGCGCGCCCGATGGCGTGGTGGAGGGGGTGGAGGACGGTCGGTTCGCCTTCTGCCTCGGCGTGCAGTGGCATCCCGAGTTTCTGATCGACGCCGGCGACCGGCGGATCATGGCGGCCCTGGTTGCCGCCGCGGGCGGCCCGTGCCCGAGGCCGTGACCGGCGCGGACACGGCCGCCGTCGCTGCCGCCCGGGGCGAGCGGATCGCCAAGTGGCTGGCGCGCGCCGGCGTCGCGAGCCGGCGCGACGCCGAGGTGATGGTGGAAGCGGGGCGGGTCAGGCTCAACAACTCCAAGGTCACGCACCCGGCCACATTCGTGACCCCGGGCGACATCGTGCGGGTCGACGGGCAGGTGGTGGGCGAGCGGGAGCGCACCCGGCTGTGGCGCTATCACAAGCCGGCCGGACTGATGACGACGCACAAGGACCCGGAAGGCCGGCCGACCGTGTTCGAGCGGCTGCCGCGCGACTTGCCCCGCGTGGTCAGCGTCGGGCGGCTCGACCTCAACAGCGAAGGGCTGCTGCTGCTCACCAACGACGGCGCACTGGCGCGGCGGCTGGAATTGCCCGCGACCGGCTGGCTGCGCCGCTACCGGGTGCGCGTGCACGGCGTGGTCTCCGAGTCGGCGCTGGCCGCGTTGGCGGGGGGGGTGGCCCTGGATGGCACACGCTACGGCCCGATCGACGCGGGGCTCGATTCGCGGCGCGGCGAGAACGCCTGGCTCAGCGTGGGCCTGCGCGAAGGGCGCAACCGCGAAGTCCGGCGCGTGATGGCGCATCTCGGGCTCGCGGTCACGCGGCTCATCCGCATCGCCTACGGCCCGTTCCAGCTCGGCCTGCTGCCGCGCGGCGGCGTCGAGGAGGTGCCGCCCCGCGTGCTGCGCGACCAACTCGGGCGCGAGGCCACGGGTGCGCATCATCGGCGGTGAGTGGCGGGGGCGCACCCTGCTCGCCCCGCCTGGCCTCGCGACCCGACCCACGGCGGACCGGGTACGGCAGGCGTTGTTCGACATGCTGCTGCACGCGCCCTGGGGCGGGCGGGAAACGGTGGAGGGTGCGCGCGTGCTCGACGCGTTCGCCGGCAGCGGTGCACTGGGGTTGGAGGCGTTGTCGCGTGGTGCTGCGCACGCAACCTTCGTGGAGCGCGACCGGGCCGCATTGGAAACGCTGCGGGCCAACGTCGCGCGCTGCAGGGCGGAGGGGCGGAGCACGATCCTGGCCGGCGACATGCTCGCGCTCGCGCGACCGTCCAGAGTGAGAGCTTCGGATGAGGGCTTCGGCCTGGTGTTCCTCGACCCGCCCTACGGCGAGGGTTTGGTCGGCGACGCGCTCGCGCAGCTGCGCACCGCAGGCTGGCTCGCTCCCGGTGCGGTGATCGTTGCCGAAACGGCGCGAGGCGAGACGCCGGACGCAGCACCGTTGGCCGAGCGCGTGCACGGCGCCGCGCGGCTGACCATCTGGCGCGAGGGCTGACACGCGTCGCCCCGCCGTGCCGGAGTTGATCCGAAACCGTCTTGTCGGCGCAGGCGCGGTTGCGTCCCCGTTAACTTTCCCGCAACGCTAGAAGCCAAGATCAGGCGGATGGGCAACGCCGGACGAAACGGCGGGGAGTACTACAGGCCCCGGCCGCTGATCCGCGCGATGATCGCCGTGACCAAGCCCCACATCGGCGATCGCATCTATGACGGGGCGGCGGGTTCGGCCGGGTTCCTGTGCGAGGGCTACGACTACCTGCTGCCACAGGCGCAAAGCACGAAGGACCGCGAGACGCTGCAGAAGCGCACCTTCTATGCCAAGGAGAAGAAGAGCCTCGCTTACATCATCGCGATCATGAACATGATCCTCCACGGCATCGAGGCGCCGAACGTGCTGCACGTCAACACGCTGGCGGAGAACATCTCCGACTTGCAGGAGCGGGATCGCTAGGAGGTGGTGCTCGCCAATCCGCCGTTCGGCGGCAAGGAGCGGCCGGAGGTGCAGCAGAACTTCGATATCAGGACCGGCGAGACTGCGTTCCTGTTCCTGCCGCACTTCATCCGCTATCTCAAGCCCGGCGGCCGCGCGGCGGTCGTCATTAAGAACACGTTCCTGTCCAACACCGACAACGCTGCGGTGGCGTTGCGGCGCGAACTGCTGACCAAGTGCGACCTGCACACCTGCTCGACATGCCGAGCGGCACTTTCCAGGGTGCCGGGGTGAAGACGGTGGTGCTGTTTTTTATGAGGGGTCGGCCGACGCGGAGTGTGTGGTTCTACAAGCTTGACCCCGGCCGCAACCTCGGCAAGACCACGGCCCTAGAAGACGCCGACATGGCGGAGTTCGTGCGGCTGCAAGCGGGGTTCGAGGACAGCGAGCGGAGCTGGTCCGTGGACGCGGCCAGCCTGGATCCGCAGACCTGGGATTTGTCCGTCAAGAACCCGAACGGCGGCGATGAGGGCGGGCTGCGCTCGCCGGAGGCGATCCTGAAGGAGATCGCGGCGCTAGATGCCGAAAGCGCGCGCATCCTGGAGCGGGTGAGGGCGCTGCTTTGAGGGCGGGTTGGGCACTCAAACAGCTAAATGCCGTATGTCAGTTCGATCCGCCAAAGGACGAGGCAAGGAAACGTCTGGACAGCGGCAAGTTTGTTTCCTTCGTGCCGATGAGCGATCTTGGCACGAGCGAGATGGAGCTCAACGCAAGACAACAGAAGCCACTTAGCGCCGTGATTGGAAGTTATACCGCGGAGCCTATAAACTGACCTTTGTGATCCATGGATAGCCGCAGAGGGATTGCAACTGTCCGGCCGTGAGGCTGTTCCAGGCTTCGCAACAAGCGGCAACGATCTCGTCGTAGCCGTCAAACACGCGGTGCGAGAAGAAGCGCTCGCGCAGATGAAGCCAAAGCCGCTCGACCGGATTCAACTCCGGCGCATAGGACGGCAGCGGCACGAGGCTGACGGTTTCGGGAATGACGAGTTGGCGCGAGCCATGCCATCCCGCCTGGTCGAGCACGAGAACGACGTGCGCATCAGGGTCAATGGTTGCGGCGAACTGCTCGAGGAACGTGCTCATTGCAGCCGTCGACACCTCGGGCAACACGAGGGCAAAGCCGTTGCCGTTGGCCGGGCGCACCGCGGCGTAAAGGTAGGTCCAGTCGAAACGGCGGTCGCACAGCCCGCGCGGCCGCTCGCCACGCAGCCACCAACGATACCCGGTGCGGCCTTTCTGACCGACCCTGGCTTCGTCCATGAACCAGAGCTCTATCCGCTTGTCCGGATGCGCGGCGGCGGCCATGCCGACAGCGTGCGACAGCCCCCTTTTGCGAATGCGGCTTGCGCCTTCGCATCGGCCAGCGGATGCATCGGCCGGGTCTTCTGGCGGGAAAGATCGAGCCGGCGCACGATGCGCGACAGGCTCGCCGGATGCAGCCGCTTGTCGAAGCGTGCTTCGAGCCAGCGGCACAGCATCGGCAACGTCCAGTCCCGGCCGTCGCCCGGGCCGCGCAGAATAACGGCCCGCAACGATCCCTGCTCTGCATCAGATAAACAGGGCTTTCGTCCCGGCTTCGGACGATCCCGCAGTCCCCGAATGCCTTCCGTGTTATACCGCATCACGGCGTCCCGCAGCGCCTGTCGCTCCATGCCAACGAGCCGCGCCGCCTCCGCCCGGCTTATGCCCTCCAGAGCGTGGGCGATCGCAAGTAACCGCATGACGGTCCGTGGAGTGCGTTCGCGCCGCGCCAACGCGCGCAGCTCCGCAGCGGTCGCCAAGTCACTGCGGATCTCGACCGGACGTCCCATCCCAGTCCTCCGGATTTCGTCGGACCACGATAGGATCACCCATCAAGCCGCGCCGGAATCCCCCCGAGTTCACTTCATCGGCTTGGCGGTATTACACCTACTTTGCCGAGAATGACCTTCTTCTCGCGAAAATTACCCCGTGCTTTGAGAACGGCAAGCTTGGCATCGCCAGAGGCCTTTCAAACGACATTGGGTTTGGATCGAGCGAGTTCCTTTATGCGTCCGAGCGCAAACGTTCTCCCTGAATTCGTCTTCTATTATCTGAGCCAAGCGGTGTTCCGCCGGATGGGCACTCGCGTAATGAAAGGTGCCGTCGGCCACAAGACGGTGCCAAAGGAATTTGTTCAGACTTATCAGATTCCAGTCCCACCCCTCCCCGACAGCAGCGCATCGTCGCCATCTTGGATGACGCGTTCGAGGGCATCGCCATCGCCAAGGCGAACGCCGAAAAGAACCTTACGAATTCCCAGGGGCTAGCTCAGGGCTATCTGGAAACGCACATACATCGCGTGGCGACGAGCGGGGTGGAGGCTTGCCTCGAAGCGATATGTGAGGCCGGGAGACCCATCACTTACGGCGTAATCAAGCTTGGCGACGAAACAGCAAACGGCGTACCGTGCCTTCGGACTAGTAACGTGCGATGGTTGCATTTCGATCTTCGCGGCATCAAGCGCATCAGGCCTGCACTTTCAGCCGAGTATAGCCGCACCATACTTCGCGGCAGAGAAGTGCTTGTGAACGTAAAGGGTGCGCTTGGAGGAGTAGCGGAAGTCTCACCGGAAATGAAGGACTGGAACATATCCCGAGAGGTAGCGCTCGTGCCTCCCGATGCCACCAGGGTCAACTCGGACTATCTTGCTTATTGGATTGGCACCCCTTCCAGTCAGAAGTGGCTCACCGGAGTCAAAACCGGGGCTGCATATGTCGGCATCAACATAGAGGATCTACGGACACTTCCGGTGGCTTTGCCGGATTTAGAAACTCAGCGCAAAGCGGCAAAGCGGCAAAACGGCTGCAAACGGTGCTGGCTTAATGTCGACACCTCGCGTCCACGACGGAACGCAAACTCTCGGCCCCCGCCGAACTGAAACAATCCCTTCTCGCCCGCGCGTTCTCCGGCGGGCTGACTGAAGCGGACGCGAAGGCCGCGTGAACGAGGACGAGACCCGCGCCGAGCTGATTGCCCCGGCTCTCGCCGCCGCCGGATGGGGCGCGGGCGAGAGCCGTGTCAGGCGTGAGGTGCGGATCACGCTCGGGAGGCTGCAGGGGGGCGGCAGGCGGACGGAGCCGGACATCGCGGACTACGTGCTGCACCATCGCGGCCAGCGCCTCGCGGTGATCGAGGCCAAGGCGCGCGACAAGGGGCCGACCGAGGGCGTCGGGCAAGCCAAGAAATACGCCGCCAAGCTGCAAACCCGCTTCGCCTCTCGACTAACGGCGAGAAGCTCTACCGCATCGACATGGGAACCGGCGCTGAGGGCTATGTCGATGCCATCCAAAGCCCGACGCGCTGTGGGCCGCAGTGTTCGGCGCGGAGGACGCGCGGACCGGGTTCTGGCGCGACCGCTTCGCTGCCGTCCCGTTCGGGGAGAAGGGGGAGCCAGCTCGCGCGCTACTATCAAGTTAATGCTGTCGAGCGGACGCTTGAGGCGATCGCCGCGGGGCGGGACCGCATCCTGCTCACGCTCGCGACCGGCACGGGCAAGACGTTCATCGCCTTCCAGATCGCGTGGAAGCTGTTTCATGCTCGATGGAGTTTGGCCGATTGGAAGGGCACGGCCGAACCCGCGCAACGGCCGCGCATCCTGTTCCTTGCCGACCGCAATATCCTTGCCGATCAGGCTTACAACGCCTTTTCCTCCTTCGCGGAGAATGCGCTGGTCCGCATCGCGCCAGACGCCATCCGCAAGCGGGGCCGGGTGCCTAAAATCGGCAGCGTGTTCTTCACCATCTTCCAGACGTTCACGAGCGGGAGGGAGCCCTCACCCAACCCTCTCCCGGAGGTCCCACGCCGCGAAAGCTATTTCGGCGATTACCCGCCCGACTTCTTCGACCTCGTCATCATTGACGAGTGCCATCGTGGCGGGGCGGCGGACGAGACCACCTG
>CAVWQV010000009.1:0-58139 GCA_963757115.1 uncultured Alphaproteobacteria bacterium
ACCGCACCCGTTTCGGGCCCCGTTTTCGCTCTCAAAACCGCGTTTTCCGCGCCCGCCACTGTGCCAACCGTGTACCAACCCGGCGCGAAGGTGTTCGATCTCGGACACCGTCGTGCTGCTCATGCAGGGGCGTCGCACAGCTCTGGAAACTCGCTCAGTTCAGCCACTTTTCGCGGGCCGCCGTTGGCACAGTCGGTTGGCACAGACCCGCTCGGCCTCAGGCGCTCGCGCTGGTCGCGAACAAGCTGCCCAGCCGCTCGACCGTGTCGCGCAGCGCTGCGCCCGAGCTGCCCGTGTACATGTCCGCGGTCATGCGGATGCTGGCGTGGCCGAGGTACTGCTGGATCGTCTTCAGGTCGACCCCGCGGGCGTGCAGCTGGGTGGCGTAGGTGTGGCGGAAGTCGTGCAGACGATGGTCATCGAGGTCGGCCACCGTGAGTACCCGCTTGAGGTGCTCGAGCGGGTTCCCGTTGCGCAGCGCTCGCCCGGAACGGTCGGGGAAGACCAGGTCTTCGTCGTGCCAGTCCGGGCCAGCCGCCAGGCGCAGCTCGGCGACGCGGGCGCGCTGAGCGCGGAGTGCGGCCACCGCCTCCGGGAACAGCGGCACGCTGCGCCGGCTGCTCTCGGTCTTGGGTGCCTTCCGCTGCACGCCGCCGCGCACGCGCGTGTGGGCCCACTGGACGATGACGTGCTCACGACCAGGTCGAAGCTCGACCTCGCGCCAGCGCAGGGCGGTCGCCTCGCCGAAGCGGAGGCCGGTGGTCATCAGCACGCGCCACAGCTGCTCGTACTGATGGCCGGCGCTGGCGCGCTCAAAGGCGGCCACGTCCTCGGGGCTGAGCGCATGGCAGGTGGCATTGGGTGACGGCCGCGACGGCGGTTTGACGTCGCCGACGACGTTCTGGCCGACCAGGCCGGCCAAGCGCGCGGCGTCGATCGCGCTGTACAGGATCGTGTGCGTCGTGTTGACCGTCTTCGGCGCGTAGCCGCGGTCGATGAGCAACTGGCGTCGCCAGCGCTGGACGAGCGGAATGCCGCGCTGCTGGTGACCGAAGTCGGCCAGTGGCTGGCGGCCGAGGAAGGGCACGATGCGGACGCGGACGGCCGCCTCGTAGGTCTGGTAGGTGCGCGGGCTCTCGCGCGCCGCCGGCTGCTTGTAGTCGGCGAGCCACTGCTCGAGCCAGTCGACGAGGGTGAGCCGGTTGGTAGCGACGAGCGTGCCCTGGCTGCGCTGGCCGAGAGCGCGCGCGAGTTTGTCGGCGACCTCGGCGCGGGTAGCGCCGTAGAGCGCGTTCCGGCTGCCATCGGCGAGGCTGACGCGGGCGCACCAGATGCCGTCGGCGCGCTGGCGATCGTGCCCTCGCCGTTGCCGCGCTTGCGGGCGGTCACGCGGCCTCCCGCTCGCCTGGCAGCATAAGCCCGGGCGGTTTGACGCTCAGCGCCCCGGCGAGCTTGCGTACGGTCGAGGTGCGCGGCTCGCCGGGGCCGTTATCGATTTCGACGATGAGCGGCCGTCGCAGCCCGGCCTGTTCAGCGAGCCGGGTCCGGTTGAGCGCCGCGAAGCGCCCCGAGTGAACCTCAGGCTGCCCGCGGCGGTGTGTAACCGGTCTAGACTTTGGGTGCATCACGTGGTTGTCCTTTCATCGCGTGGTGTCGCGCCCCGGCCGTCATCAGCGGTGCGGGGCTTTCTTGTGCAGAGCGATGCTACGTCGTCGGCGACGCTCCGCAGCATGCTCCACGATGTGTAGAATACGCGACTGGAGTGTGTAAGTGCCGGGAGCCGTACGGAAGAACCTGATGGTCGACGCGGAGGCGATCGCCGAGCTGGCGCGCCGGCGCGGCACGAGCGAGTCCGAGGCCGTCCGCGCCGCGGTCGCCCAGGCCCTGGCCTGGGAAGGGATGGCCGACGCGCTCGAAGAGCTCGGACGTATGGGCGCTTTCGCGGATGCCGCGCGCGTCGAGGCGATGTACGGCCCACTTCCACGCAGCATCGAGCCGGAGCGCAGGAAGGCGGCGCGAGCGCCGAGTCACCAGCAATTCCGCAGAGACAAGCGAGGCGTTATTCAGCGCGACTCCACGCCTGCCGCCGATCCACGGCCGCCGCGGCGATCGCGCCCTGCCCAGCCGGAGGCGGATGGCACGCCCACAGGTCGCTGATACGACCGTCTTCATCGCCCTCATCCGCGCCGCACGCACCGGTCGCCGTGCGCCCGCCGCGGCATTCCGATCCGGTGGGCTCTGGTTGTCGGCAGTTGTGCTGGCTGAGCTCTACGCCGGCACGCGCGCTCCCGAGGAGGCGCACCAGCTCGATCGATTCGCCGCCCACGCTCAACTCGGCGGCCGCTTGCTTGTGCCCGACGTTCAGGATTGGACGACTGCTGGTCACCTGCTGTGCCGCCGTCGCCGATCACACGGCGCGCTGCGACCACGGGCCGACCTGGCCGACCTGCTCATCGTGCTCAGTGCCGCACGTATCCAGGGCGAGGTCCTGACCGCGAACGTCGATCACATGGACGCATGGGTGGAGCTCGCGCGGCGGGCCGGTCACGACGTCACGGTGAAGGCGGCGTAGTCACAGCCCGTGGCCGAGGCCGAGCGCTCGAGCGCCCATCTCCACCGCCTCCAGGACGCCGGGTTGTCGAGTACCGAGGCCTGGGCCCTGGTCGACATCGCGCGCGGCATCGAGCGGCTGCGCGCCTGCGGCTGGAACGACGCCAAGATCGGCGCCCTGTGGTCGGCATGGACCAATGCGCCTGCGGCGGCGCAGCCCCCACCCATCGACGGCGACGCCAACGAACTCGACCTCGGTCGACTGCTCGACACTCCTAGCGGCTGGTCCCCGGTCATGTCCTGGGCGGCGCGCTTATTGCGCGCGCTCCTGCGCCCCGATTTGCTGGCGCGCCCCGGATCCGCTGGCGCTAGCCGAAAGTCGGCGTGGCGTGCAGCAGCTCCCGCACGACCAGCACGCCCAGCACCATCAGACCCACGATCAGTAGCGCGAACGCCCCGGTGCAGCACCAAAGCCACCCGTCCCCGGGGAACAGCAGCCAGAGCAGGGCAGACCCCTCGACGCCCAGGCCCCAGATGAACCCGAACGTCACCGCGATGGCGAGGCCCGCAAGACGGTTCAAGCTCTGCTGGTAGGGCTCCAGGAGCCGCTCCAGCATGCGGGGTGGTTCCCTTAGACTCGCCTGCGTCATACGCGTCCCCCCGCCCATGGCGGCCACGATCCCGGTCAGGATCACACCGAAGAACACCAGCAAAAACCCGGCGAGTCCTGCCGACGCACCCATGATCCCCAGGACGATGTCCTTGTGGCCGGGCAGGTCAGGCATGCTGCCACAGGTGAGGTTACTGGGTCAGCGCGTCTGCAGCAGTCGTCCGTGCCGACCATTTCCTCGGGTCGGCCTGACCAAGGGCGAGTCGGCGCCCTTCCAGCGGCGTCCCGCTTACGAGCGTTGGTTTGATCGCCGACCGGGCGTCTCACATCGCCAGGAAGGCGCCGCCGCAGCTCGGGCAGCGCGCCGGCACTGACGACGGCCTCTCCCGGCCGCACAGGCTGCAGCACACTGCGCGCTCCGGCAGCGCCAGGTCCGGTCGCTGCATATGGCCATTGGCGCGCCGGCTGTGGCCCTCGAGCTCGGCAGCCCACACGCCCGTCACGCCGACGTCTCCCGCACCAGCTGGAGCTCGCGGTTGGTCTCGATCCGCGCCACGCGTCGCAGCAGCTGCAGCCCGTGCCGCAGCACCTGCTCGGTCGGCGACGCCCGCTTGCGCTGACGCCGGCGGTAGGCCGCCGAGGCGCGCACGAACGGCGCCGTGTGGAGCTCCTCGCCGGCGAACTTGATGTCGCTGATGCGTCGCTCGAAGTCCACCTCGGCGAGCTGGGCGATTGCCTGCCAGGCCGAGCTCGCCTTGGGGTCGACGCCGAGCCGCCGCAGGGTGCCGGCCGGCAGCTTCCGCGGGTGGTCGCCGGCCAGGCCGTGCCGGCGGCGGAACAGGCGGCTGCGTTCCGCCTCCTGCGAGACGGAGCGAGGCGCGTCGCGGACCTCGAGCAGCAGCTGGCCGGCCTTGCGCTCGGCGCGCAGGCGAAGCTCGGCCGCGGCGTTCATCTCCCCGAGGCTGAGCTGGGCGCTCCTGGCGTAGGCACGCACCGCCTCGGCGGCATCGCGCGCCTGCAGAACCTCATCGAGGGTGGAGGCCGTCTCCAGGGCCTGCTGCGCAGCCTGCAGGCGCACCAGTGGATCGGCGATCTCTGAAGCCGCGGGCGCGAGCACCGCCGACACGGCGCTCAGTGTAGCCAGAGGTTCTGGGGCGGGGCGCACCGCTGGTCGCAGACCTCCGGCTGGGGTTACCCCCCTGCGCTCTCTTACGCGGAGCGGGTCTGGCTTGGGCTACCCCCGGTAGCCGCGCACCGTGTCCTGAGCGCCGGCAATGGCGGACCGGCCAGCAACCGCGCCATGCCGTAGCCGACCAGTGCCAGCAGCCACGTGCCCAGCGAGACCACCGCCACGAAGATCGACAGCAATACGAGGCCAAGGCCGATCATCGCCCAGCCGAGGGAACCGATCGAAGCCGGCGTGGCGAGTGGCGGCATCGACGGGAACGGCGTATCGGCGATGCCGGGGACGCTGCCAAATACCTCGTAGACGGCCAGCTCGGCGCCGGCGATGACGGCCAAGTACAGCAGCGCGAGCCGCCAGCTCGCGGCCCACGACTGGCCGATCGCCCCGGCGCGCCGCTGCACGCGCACGCCCATCCCGACACAGAGGCCCATCCAGGCGACCGAGCCGACGTGCTGCACCGGCAGGATTGCCAGCAGGTCAAGCAATGTCAGGGCGCTGGCCGCCAGAACCAGGGCAGCAGGTCGCGCAGGGCTAGGCGGCAAGATGGCACGGCTGTCTCGGCCCTGGGCGCGCGCTTAAAGTCGGTATCGGACATCGCAAGACCTCCTTGTGCTGTCCATCAGAGCCACCAGGTGATCCAATAACTCGCCTGGTGGCTCGCTGCGGCAGATTTGGACGCGCAGTCCGTCGGAACCCACCCTACGTGACGGCGGTTGATCAGTAGTTGAAGTCTGTCTGCCGCCGAGGCTGATCCGGGCACGCTGACCACCTCCTCGGGCCGCGCCCTGTCCCGCTATCGGCGATTCGGGGGCTTAGGGCTCGGTCCAGGCCGAAACGCGGCTCGAGGCCGGCCTGCGAGAAGCTGGACGGCCTCGACGCGGTGTGGTTCATCCCAACGTTGGGCCAACGTCACTTCGCCACCTGACTGTCGGCCAGCGCGCCATGGCGGTCGCTGAGGCGCGTTCCGTTTCGGAACAGTCGGTCCGTGAAGCGGCCAGGGGGCAGCAGGCGACGGCGGTCAGCCTCAGACCTCGCCGAGGTCCTGGAGGTGCGGGATGCCGCCGAGGCGCTGCAGGCCTACGCCAGGAGCACCCAGCGCAGCTGGCGTAGGCGATGCGCGACGGACTCACGCTGGCTTCCGCCGCCAGATCCTCCTGCCGATTGTTTGCCACAAACACTCGGCCCTTCGCCGTCTCCTTCTCCCGCTGCGTCACCCGCTCGTAGACCTCGGCGACCGTCAGCCGCACCCGGTGCGCCTGGCAGATACTTGCCACGTGCGTGTGGCTGCACCCGACGAGGCGGGCGATCCCGCGCTGGCGCGTCGCCCCCGCTCGCGCTCCGCCTCAGGCTGGTCGCCAGCGCGGGATCAGGCCGCTACCTGGCCGGGCCCCGGCGCGACGTGGACTCGGGCCATCGAGCGGATGCACCGAGCGGGAGCCGCTACCGACAAGGGGCTGCCAATGCGGAATCAATCCGTTTCGCTCTTCCGGTCGTGTCGCCGCGGCCGCCTGTCCGGAAACAACGTTGCCGACGGGCACCCAGCGAGCGACGAGGCCGCTGGTCGGCGCGGTCGCGCGCAGCAGCTCGCCGGCGAACTCGTCCAGGCGCATGTCGCCGACGCGCATCTCGCCGACTCCGACGACCGAGGCGGACGCCATGCCCGCCAGCCTCAGCAGCGCCCAGTCGATCGAGAAGATGCGGTCGAAGCCGACGACGTATTTCGTGCCGCCGCGCGTCTCGACACGTGGCGCCGTCAGGATCGACGGCTGGGTGACGCGCCGGTACGGATCAGCCGCTTGAGGTCGGGGTCGCTGCGGTCGACGACGCCGCGCACGTAAGCCGCGTTGCCGCGCCACTCGGCGCCGACCCAATGGGTCGCCGGCGTCAGAAAGCGGAACGGGAGCTCCTCGGGCTTCAGGTGCCCGCGGTAGCCGGCCAGGGTGTTCTCGGCCACGTGCCGGACCAGCTGCTGCAGCGCGGTCGGCTCGTAGTAGCCGGCGCCGCCGGGGCCGGGCGTGATGCGCACGGCGACCTCGAGCGGGTCGCCGTCGCCGTCCTTCAGCTTCGCCACGCGCGCCTCGTCGTAGCCGACCGCCAGCGCGATCGCGGACGCGCTGATCGCCTGGTCGAGCGTGCTCATCTGTGTTCTCCCTTCAGCCGTAATAGCGGGGCTGGCCGGCGCGCGGGCTGCGCAGGGCCATGCCGGGCCGCCATGGCTCTCCCGACCAGCGCACCAGTCGATCGAGGTCGCGTACGAGCGCTTCGCCCAGCCCAGTTCTCGTCCAGCCGTTGAGTCGCTGTTCGAGCTCGCCGAAGGCCAACAGCGTGCCCTCGCCGGCGCTGAAGACCAGGTGGCGCAGCCGATCGCGCTCGGTCACGAGTTGCTCCCGCGCGGCTTGCCCGGCATGAGTCATCGCTATGCCGCTGACACCCTCGGTGCGAAATCGGCGGACAAGCCGATCGACCTCGGCGGCATCCACAAGAACCTCCACAGGCGCGATCGAACGGGGGAATGGCGGCGGCGCCCGGCCTTCGAGCTCAGCGACCCGAAGCTGGAGGGCGGCGACCTGCTCGAGCAAGGCGCGCTCGGTGCCCGTCGGGACGGCCGGCACCGCGGCGGCCGCGCGAAACGGTAGACGCACGTCCATGCCTAACCTCCCTGCCCACGCTGACGAACGATGCGAGTCGGCGCCCTGGAGGAGTGCGGCTCCGGGTGCTGACTGACGATCGCCACCTGGCCGGGGCCTTGCCGCGGCTGTGCCCGCGGCGTCTCGATCACGACCGCGCCCGGTGGCGTGACCGGCGGCAGGATCAGCTCGATCCGTTGCGCTTCATTCGCGGTATCGCCCACCGAGGCCCTCCTCACTGGGCGCGAGTCGCGCATGGTGCATCAGCAGGTGAGGCACAGCCTACCGCAGGTGGCGAGCGAGCGGGATCGGCCGGCTGCCCCCAGAACATGCGGCCAGCTCGCCAGCCATGATCCACCGCGGCGACCGAGGCGACGCCGGCCTCGACCGCGAGCCGCTGCCCGGCAGCGTCGGGTATCGCGCGCAACCAGCGCTCGAGCGCGGCGCGATGCGGGTCGACCAGGGCGCGGAACTCGGCTCGCTCCGTCGGCATCGCCGACCTCGGCAGTCGCCCCACCAAGTGTCCGTGTATGTCGAGCCACGCGGTGGCGTCCCATTCGGCAAGGACCGCCAGGCCGGCACGGACCTTGGGATTCAGGTTATTGGGCCGGCGTCGCCAGGCGCGGATCCGCACCAGCAGGTCGGCAGTCTCATTCATGACCGCGGCGCAGCAGCGGCGCTCACGAGCGCGGCAATCACCTGGCCCGAGCCGGGCGCCACCTCGAACACCGGTGGGGTCTTTCGGTTGGCGAGGTTCAGGCGCACGCCGTCGTCGAAGGCATCGACGCTCAACAGGCGGCTGTACAGCATCTCAATGCTCTGCCGGCCGCCGGTAAAGACCACGCGGCGCGAGGTCACGGTGAGCGGTCCTCGGTCGACCGACTCGACGTGCCGCCCTACGGCCACCGACTGTCCGCGCGTTTGGCCCCAGCGATAGGTCAGGCCGCGAGCGATCCGGATGCTGTAGCCGTGCGACCCCGACTGCCATTGCCGGTCAACGAATTCCTCGAGCAGCGACGCCTCGGTCTCGTAATGGGCCGCTTCCTGGGCGCGAAGGACGACGCTGCAGCGCGCAAGAGTCGGCAGGCGACCGGCAAGCGCGTCGGCCACGAGCCGTCGCGGCTCGAAGTCACGGAGCAAAGAGGCCTGCTCCGCGGTATCCAGCCTGAGAGCGGTAAGGCGCTCGCTGAGTCTGCTGTCGGGCGCGTCACTCGCGACGGCCTCGTCCACGAGCGCGCGCGCCTGCTGCAGGTTCAACTCCTTCTGGCGCGCCGAGCCAAGCCGGGCGACCTTTGCTGCCGCCGCCAGCTCTGGCGCAATCGATGCCGGATCGCTGAGCGGGTCGGCTAGTCGTGCCAGTAAGGCCGCATAGTCGAGCTGGGCGAGCTCACGAACCTCGGACTCATCCCGCTCGCATCGCGCGCACAGCTTCACGCGGCCAAGGCGACGCCGCCAGTCCAGCGGCGCGCCGCAGCTCCTGCATCCCTCCGCCACCTTACTGACGGTAGATCATGTCCACCTTCCCGCGGTGAAGGCTCTTTCGAAGTCGCAAGGTTCTGGAATGTGAAGAGACGGATCAGCGGGCCGCACGCGTCAGCGAGAAGGTGCGCATCGCGGCGAGTGCCTCCGCCGGCCAGGCCGGCGCCGTGACGTCCGCGAGCATGGCCAGCGCGACCGCGGTCACCAGGTCATCGTGCCTGCCGGTCTTGAGCGCGCCCTGCTCCAGCTGCCCGTCCGCGCGCTGACGCCGCTGGTAGTCGCCGAGCTCGCGCTCGAGCTGGGCCACGTTGTCCATCTTCGGCGGCACCAACAGCCGGCGCTCGCCGAGCAGCTGCTGCAGGTGGGCGACCAGCGCGCTCTTGCCCCACGAGCTCTCGCCGGCGCCGCGCAGCAGGCGGTCGCCGCCGACGATGGTCACGCCTCGACGTCGAACGGGTCGCCGCCTGCGCTCATGCGGACCAGCATCTCGGCCGGTGCGCGGCCGTTGCCGGTGGCGTCGACCCGCAGCAACGGCACCTCGCCGTCGGTGCGCTCGTAGATCTCCAGGCAACGCGCCGCGACCAGGTCGAGCTGGTCGGCGTACGTCATGCCGAGCGGCAACCGCTCGAGGTGCAACAGGCGGCAGAAGGTGACCTCGCGGCGCTCGTCGAACGGGTCCGGCCGCCGCTCGGGCTGCTGCACGGCCAGCGCCGACTAGTCGGCGGCCTGGCCGACGTCGAGACCGACGCACACGCGCTCGACCGGGAAGCCGGCCTGACTCAGACGGGGCTGATCGTGAGCCCGCCTGACACGGCGGGGGAGCCGAGTGCCGATGCCTCGTAATCCTCACGGTACAGGGCCGCCAGGTCGTCCTCGTGGAAGACGCTGCCCTCGGCGAGCTCGAACCGGCATTCGTACTCCTGGCGGTACCACCACTCGCCCAGCAACCGGCGCTCTTCGGCGAGGAATTCGCGGCTGATGCGCGGGCACATCCTGGCCGGCACCTCGACGCGCAGCCAGTGCTCATCGCCGGTCCAGGCCGCGAAGAACCAGCCGCGGCGGCCGAAGGGCGTGGACAGCCCGATCAGGTCGCCCGCGCTGGTGGCCAGCATCGGCCGCAGCGCGCGGTAGAGGTCGTCCGGGACGCGGGCGGCCTCGTCGATTACGAGCAGGTCGACCGCGGAGTAGCCGCGGAGCGTCCGCTCGCTGCCAGGCAGCGATACCAGCCGGCTGCCGTTGGTGAGCGCCAGCCGGAGCTGCGTCAGCGCGTCGAAGGGCGTCGGCTGGCCGAGCGCGGCGTAGATCGCGAGCAGCTGGCGGAAGAGCTCGACGCTCTGGCGCAAGCTGGGCGAGACCAGGAGCACGAGGGCGCCGGGCCTGAAAAGCGCGCGGTGCAGGCCGGCGGCCGCGGCCACGGTCGATTTGCCGCTCTGGCGCGAGCAGTTGAGCAGGATCCGCGAGGCCCGCGAGCGGAGCACCTCCGTCTGCCATGGATCGGGCCCGTAGCCGGCGCTCCGCATGAGCGCGGCCGGGTCGAGCCGCCAGGCCAGCTCACGCAGCGCCGTCACGCCGCTGCCCGTCCAGCTCGAGGAAGACCCGCGCGGCGGCCTCTGCGGCGCCGGGGATCGGCCGCAGGCCGCGCTCGAGCGCTTCGCCGAGCGCGTCCACGCCGACGTCGCCGGCCCTGGCCGACTGGTCCAGGTGGAGGGCGCCAACGGTGCGGAGCCGCGGCTCGAACAGGGTCAGGATCTCCACCATGCGGCCCAGCAGGGCCGCGTAGCCGCGCAGGTCGCCGCGCGCGTGGGCGGCGGGATGCCGTTCTTCGCCAGGCCGAGGGCCAGCTCGAGGTCGGCGACGACGTTCACCGCCTGGGTGCGCAACGTGGCCTCGGCGACCTGGCGCACCTGGGCGACGCGGTCGGCGACCTGCGCCCGATGGCGCGACACGGCCATCTTGTCGAGGCCGAACTGTCTCGCTATGTCTCGGAATGACTGCCCGGCCGCAATGGCGTGGTCGATCTCGGCGCGGCGGAGATGACTGCACACGGTGCACTGCCGTGCCACGCTGGCGATGCTACCGCCCTGTTGGCGGTGCTAACGCCCGCTCTCGCATAGGCTGCCTGCAGATTCCAAACCGTGCACAGCCGTCGCGAGTGCGGCATGCTTCACGTGGGGAGTTGGTACTCGAGAAGGGGGTACCGGGATGTTGACGCTTCCGCGTCCCGCCCAAGTCTGCGCGTCGCTCCGACACCCAATCGTGGGCGCATCGCTGCTGGCGGGGCTGCTCCTCTCACCGCTCGGAGCAACTGCTCAGCCGTCATCCACACTTCCGCTGACCGCCGGTGGCGTGCCTGTCGCGCTGCCGGCCCCGCCCCCCTCCTCCGGCAGCGCGAGTTCCGACCACTGCGTGGTGATCAACTCGGGCGTGGTTGGATACGGCTCCCTGACACTCGCTCTCGACGGCCCAGGCGCGCAGGCGACATGTGCGGCGACGATGGATAAGGAGCAGGCTGCGGGCAATCCAGACGTCGGCAGTAACTACTTCTTCGTTGATCCGCGGCTTCCGACACCAGCCATGAGTTCGTGGAGCTGTTCGTTCCAGCAGAACGGATTACAGCTCGCGGTGGTTGCGGCTGGTGGCCCCCAACAGGCTCCGCTGTTGGGTAAGTGGGTGTGTCAAGCGATCGATGGCAGCGGGGATTGGGGCGGCGTCCAGTGGGGCCCGGCTGCCGCCAATTGATCTCATAGACTCCCGCCAGCACACCTGCGTTCCGACTCAGCCATTGCCCGGCTACCACACCGCTGGCCGACGCAGCCGCGCTCCGGCACGGGCAGCATGGATGAACCCGACCCAGATCTGGACGCCGGGCCGTTTGGTGCTCGCGGCTGGTCATGCGTTCGTCGCGATTGGTGCTCGGCTCGGTCATAGGGCCGGTCGACCTTTCGGCGGTCACGGCCGTCGTCCGCCTACGACGCGCAACTGACGCCGTCGGTCACAGGCCTCGACCTGGATGGCGAAGGCGCGGGCGGCCAGGGCGTCGGTCGCGAGACGGCGTGCCACGCCGTCGGCGCACCACGGGTGGAACAGCGTGATGTCGCCGCGGGCGCCGATGTCCGCGACCACCGGTGCGGCGACCAGGTCGTACCCGCAGCGGTAGCAGTCGGCGTCGGGCGGCAGGTGGCCGGGGTCGCCGACGACCGGCGACATCTCCTCAGCGATGCCGGGTGTGGCAGAGTAACCGTTGCTCATGGGGATAGCGGATCTCCTGTGGGTGGAAAGTGGCGCGGCGGCTCCTCGGCGGGGCCGCCGCTTTTCGCGTCGGGTCAGATGCGGCGTGTCACGACATCGGCATCACCTCGTCTCAGCAGTCAGTCGGCGCTGCATGAGCTCGACGGCGGTCGGGTTTGCGTCCGCAAGCCAGACCCTCCGACTCCCGACCCGGAGCGCCGCCAGACCGACCGTACCGCGGCCGGCCATCGGGTCGGCCACGACCGCTCCGCGCCAGCTCAGCAGGCGGATCAGTCGCTCCGCCAGGTCGATGGAAAAGACCGCGGGATACTGGCGGTCGTAGGTGCCGGGGATCGGCCACAGCCAGCGCGGGCCGCACCAGGCGAGCCAACTGTCGTGATCGAGGTCGTGCCCCGTCGAGGGGTCGGGATCCTGCCACTCGCCGGCGTGAAACAGGAGGAGCGCCTCGGCCGGCGTGGCCAGATTCGGCGCGGCGGGCGACTCGGAGCCGCGGACGGTACCCGCGCCGGCGCTGCCGTCGTGCCAGATCCCGCAGCGCTTGAAGCTCCAGCCGGCAGCCACAATGCGCGATGAGAAGTCTGCCGCGACAAAGGCCTCGGGCGGTCTGGAGCGATCGAACGGAGCGACGACCACCAGCCGGCTATGCGGCTTGCGCGCGACCCGGTACCACTGGCTCGCCCAGCCGGGCAGCCGCTCGAGGATCTCGGCGTAGGGCAGGTCGATGTAGCCGTGGCCGCTGACGTCCAGGCCCTACGGCGGCGACACGATCTGGAGGTCGACTGAGCCGGAGGCCCAGCGCAGGGCGGCCGTGTCGGCCAGGTCGACATGGGCCTGGCTCGGTAGCTGTCCAGCCGACGGCAGGGGGCGGTTCGTCTCGGTGCGTGCCAGCGCCGGGGCCTCGCGCCGTGCGGTGCGGATGTGCTCGACGAGAGCGCGGGTCGAGCTGTCGGCTGGCAAATTCCGAACGTGTGCGGAATTTCGGGCCACGTACATGAAGCGCTCGGCGCTGTCGATCGACGTGCCGAAAGTCGTGTCGAGCCAGGGCAGCCAGGCGCCATGCGGGAGCCCGGCTTTGACGTCGAGCAGCACCTTGCCGAGCTGAATCGTCAGCTCGACGGTCCGCTGCTGCGACGTGAGCCACGCGTCGCGCACCTCGAGCGCCAGCTCGCACAGCTGGCCGACGTCGCGCCGGCTGGTAGCGACCCGGCACTGACGCGCGTCGGCAGCTTTGAGCTTGGGCGAGTGGTCGCGAGTCGTCACGGCTCGAGTCATGCCAGCACCCGCGTCAGCGAGTACTCGATCGCCTTCACAGTCCAGGCCAGCAGCAACCCATTCCAATCCTTCGACTCAAGCGCTGGGCGCCAGCGCTTGCGGCGCACGCCGGTCTCGCGGAGTTGGTCGCCGAGGCGTTCGCTGGCCGCGTCGCCGGCCGCATCGGCGTCGAAGGCGAGCAGCACAAGTCGGCCAACCAGCACCTGCGGCAGCCAGTCGGGCATGCCCATGCCATTGAGCGCGATCGCGTCGAGGCCGGCCTCTGCGATCGAGAGCGCGTCGATCGGCGCCTCGGTGATCGGGATGGCGGCTTGGTCGAGCAGGTTCTCGAGCGGCGTGGTGCCGTAGACGCCGAGCCGCTTGCTGCCGACGGCGTGGTGGCGATCGCCGTCGATCTGCCGCAGTTGGTGAGCCACTGTCTGGCCGCCGCGGTCGCGTACCGGGAAGACCAGCCACGGGTGGCCATCAGCGCGCACGCACCAGCTGACATCCGAATTCTCGGCATAGACCGGGTCGAGGCCGCGCGCCTCGGACAGGTAGCGCCAGGCGGGGCTCGTCGAGGGCGCGAGCGCAAGGTGATGCAGCAGCGAGGCCGCGCGCGTCGTCGCATGGGGTTCCTGGCGCGCGCCAGCAGCGGTCGTGCGGCCCGGTGCGCTGCCGCCCAGGATGAGCACCGCGTCGAGGAAGCCGACCTGGTAGCGCTCGCGGATAATAGCTCAAGGCGTCGCCGCCGCGGCCGCACTGGCGGCAGTGCCAGCTGCGCCGATCAGCGTTGACCCGGAAGCGATCACGGCCGGTCTCGCAGAACGGGCAGGGGTCGTGCAGCTCACGCCCCTGGCGACGGAGCTTGGTGTGCTGTCCGACCAGCGCTGCCAGCTCGACCCGGTCCAGGAGCGCGGCGACGTCGATAGTCAGCGCCACGGCAGGTCTCCGGAAGAGGCTGGATCGGGGGCTGGGCCGGAAGGGCCGGCCCCCTGCCATGGAAGGGGGCCGGCCCTCCGGCCCTGTTCCGGCCCCATCCGGCCCTGGTCGCTGCGGCGGTAACGGCCGCCGGGCAGATGCTCGACGTCGCCGCGCCGAATCAAACTTGAACGGGCGTCCTTGAAGGTCGATTCGGCCGGCCCCGAGGCCTGCCGCCAGTCGCCGAAGCTCGTCCCGGCGAGGGCCGGATCGAGGGCCGGCAGGGCGTCGAAAGCACGCTGCTCGGAGGGCCGGAACGGGGCCGGATGGCCTCTTTCGAGCCGGCCCCCGTTCCGGCCCTCGTTTCGGCATCCAGGACGAGCGACGTCTCGGCTCGACCGCGGTCGTCCAGAGTGCTCAGCTCAACGCTGCGGGCGGTCAGCTGCACCGGCAAAAGCGGCTCGTCGTCGCGCTGTTTTCTGACCGAGAGCGTGACCACCCGGCTGCTCCCCTCCCGCTCGAGACGCAGCTTCGTGGCGATCGCGCCGGGCAGGGCGCTCGAGCCGCGCGTGCTGCCCGAGGCGTTGAGGTGACGCAGGTTCAGGACGCACGCCCCCTCGTAGGCGCGACGCAGCTGGTCGCAGCCGTCGACGTACAGCCCCATGTCTTGCTGGAGGTTCTCGTTGCCGCCGACCATCGCCCGCGCGAGCGTGTCGGTCACGACCAGGACGAAGGGGCCAGGGTTCGCCGCGATCACGGCGCTCGCATCGCCTTTCCACAACTGCGGCATCTCGTCGACGACGAAGACCAGGTCGGGTACGTCCTGCCGCTCGTGCAGGTGGACGATCTGCCAGGCATCGGCGCGTTTCGGTAGCCCGCGGCTCCCCTCGCCGAGCAGGTACAGCACGCGGCCCTGCCGAACGGGGCGACCGAACCAGTCCCGACCCAGGGCGACGCAGTGCGCCCAGGCGAGTGCCAGGAAAGTCTTGTAGGTTCCGTCGAGTCCCTCCAGGACGGCGACGCTGTCGGCTTGCAGGTAGCCGTCGACGACGTAGCTCGGTCTTGGACGCTGCCGAAGCTCCACCAGACCGATGCCACGGAATCGTGGGGCGGCGCCTTCGACCAGGGCCTGGCCGTTGCGGCGTTCGGCGTCGAGCAGCGCCGCCCGCTGGTGGGCCGAGAGTCG
This sequence comes from uncultured Alphaproteobacteria bacterium, assembly GCA_963757115.1. Classification (GTDB taxonomy): domain Bacteria; phylum Pseudomonadota; class Alphaproteobacteria; order Acetobacterales; family Acetobacteraceae; genus CAVWQV01. Next base: position 15,060 of record CAVWQV010000009.1, read on the forward strand.
CGGTAGCAATGCGGCGAACTCGTCAGCAGTTAGCTGTCCGAGCTGATCGCTCGTCATGCCGTCCGACCCGCGCCCGCGGTGTGCAGCCGGTGAAGAGCGCGATCAAGTGCTGCTGGCCGCCGAAGACGTGATCGAACAGGCGTCGGGCGTCGTCGAGTGGGCTAGGCTTCACGCAATCGCCCCTTCGCTCTGTTGGCTTGGGGTCGGCGGGAAGGTCGAACGGAATCCTGGCCGCTGATCGCACCAGCGCGCAGGTCCCCGGACGACGCGGCGGAGCGCTCGGCGTGCGGACGGCCCGCTGACGCGGGTTTCGGGACACCCGGCCGGCCGCGGCCGGCTTCGGCCGCGTTCACCCGTGTCGAGCTCGCCGCTGTCGAGCAGCGCCTCGAGCGCTGCGGCATTGATCAGCCGCCGCCGGCCGATGCGCAGCGTCTCCAGCACGCCCGTCTCCATCAAGCGTCGCACGCTGCGTGTTGAGACCCCCAGGCGGGCCGCCGCCTGGGCGATATCGAGCGCGACGCGGCCGTCGGCACGCTCGGCCCGGAGCTCGTCCAGGCGCGCGTCCACGCGGGCGGCCAGCACGCGCGCCAGCTGGTCGATGAGCTGCTCGAGCAGGGGCGCGACCAGCTGCACCAGCTCAGCTACGTCGCGGTCGGTGTCACTGGCCGTCACGCCCCGACCCCGGTCGGCGAGCCAGTGGCCAGGCGCAGCATTTCGTCTGCGTGACGCCGGGTTGAGCCTTAGGGAACAGGATGGTGTCCGGACTTTTCTGGCGATGGTGTCCGGCTAATTCCGCCGCGGGTGTCCGGCTAATTCGGGGGAGGCTGAGACCCGGTCTCAGCCGGAGATCAAAAGGCTAATCCGCCCGTCGGATGCGAGGGCCCGGCGCACCTGATCCATGGGGAGCAGGTCGTCCAGTCGGCGACCCGCCGGCCGGCCGGCAAACAGCAGCGACCAGCTGGGCGGCAGCAGCTCGACCAGCCGGTAGACCGTTCCCTGGATCGTCGCGCGGCTGAAATTGGACGCCTGGGCGAGCTCGCTCCAGCTCTCCCCGCCCAGACGTGGCGCCACAACCAGCGCAGATGCCTGGCTACGTCCTCAGGGCACGGCGGCCGACCGCGTCCCCGTCGTCGCGGGACGGGCATCGGCCAGCGGGCGACCTTCGCCGCAAAGGCTGGTGAGCGCGTCCAGCCAATCCGCGCGCGCCAGGCGCGATAGGTCTCCGTGTGCGTGAAAGTCAAGTAGCACGGCCCGTGGAACCCGTGCGCCCCCGCCTTCTGCCGACCGACGCTGAGGTAAATCAGCGTGTTGCAGCCAGGGCACAGTTGGAACTTCCCCGGCCAGTCGATACCGATGATGGACTTGATCGCCCGCTTGCGCCGTCCGGCCTCCGACTCGCCACGCGCACGCGCCTGGTGCGCCAGCTCGAGCGCCGCGGCGTGCGCCTTGCCGTCGATGAACGTGGCCATATGGGTGCGGAACACCTCGGCGCGCTCGGAAGCGCTGGCTCCCCGTTCCAGACCGTAGCTCTTGAGTAGTACCGCGCGTGCCTTCCGCGCGTTGGCGCGACTCGTGCACGTCTTGCACAACCAGTTCCGGGGGTCGGCGCGCGTGCTCTTGAGCTCGCGCGTATCGGCCTGGGTGACCAGGCGATCGCGGCCGCAGCGGCGGCAGACCAGCCGGACGTGCGTGGCGGCTGCGAGGCACAGCTTGCACAGAATGGTGTCGTCGCTCGGATCGAAGCTCTTCGTCTTCGTGTAGCTGGGGCTGTACGGGCGCTGCCGGCCGCAGCCACGGCAGGTGAGCGTACGCGCGGTCATGCCCAGCACGGGCTCGGAGCTCGTTTCGTCGCAATCATGCGCCACATCTCCCAACAGGCGAGCGCGAAGCCGGCCGCCGGTTGGGCGGCGCTTGACGAGAGGAGCGACCTCTACCCGACCACGCGTCGGCCATGCCACCCAGTTGCTTCGCCTGGCCTCCAGATGCGGAATCACGTCCGACTCAGCGAGTGCGAGACGCCGTCTCACTGTGCCAACCGTGTACCAACCGGTGGTCAGCTGAGGGGCAGTCGTGGCCAGCTGAGCCGCCGCTACCAGTTCGGGAACATGCCCGGAGGGGCCACAAGAGGCCGCAAAAGCGGGTTGGTCGGATTCCCCGCTTCGGCAGCCGCCGATCTCGTCAGCCGGCCGACGCCCGCACCAGGTCGCCGGGCGTCGGGCTCGACGCTCGCGACAGCGTGATATGGCGATCGTGGAGGCCGACCAGATTCGCCCGATGGGCGATGCTCACGATCGTCGTGTCGGGCAAGCGCGCCTCCAGCAGTTCGTAGAGCTCGCGCTCGGAGGGCTCGTCCAGGGCAGCCGTGGCCTCGTCCAGGAACAGCCAATCGGGCTTGTTCAGGAGCGCGCGCGCCAGTGCCAGCCGCTGCTGCTCGCCGCCGCTGAGCTGGATCGTCCAGTTCTGCGACTCCTCGATGCGCCCGGTCAGACCGGCCAGGCCAACCGCGGTCAGCGCCTCGGCCAGCTCGGCGTCGCTGAAGCGCGTGCCCGCGGCCGGGTAGGCGACGGCGTCGCGCAGCGTGCCGATCGGGATGTACGGACGCTGGGGCAGGAAGAGCAGATTGGCGCCGGCCGGCATCTCGATCTGGCCACTGCCATAGGGCCAGATGCCGGCGATGGCGCGGAAGAGGGTGCTCTTGCCGACGCCGGTCGGACCGTCGATCAGCAGCCGCTCGCCCGGTTCGACGTCCAGCGACAGGTCAGACTGGACCGAACGGCCGTTCGGCAGCGCCAGGTTGAGATGGTTGGCGCGGACGGCCTGGAAGCCGTTGCGCTCGATCTCGATCCGCTCGGCGCGGGTGCCGGCTGACTCGGCCGCGTTGAGCGCCGCGTCGAAGGTGAGCAGGCGGTCGACGGTCGCCTTCCAGGTTGCCACCTGGCCGTAGCTCTCGATGAACCAGGAGAGCGAACCCTGGACCTGGCCGAAGGCGTTGCCGATCTGGGTCAGCACGCCCAGGCTGATCGCGCCCGAGAAGTAGCGGGGCGCGGCCACCAGCAGCGGGAAGATGTCGGCGATCTGGTCGTAGCCGACGGTCATGAAGGTGAGGCGCTTGGTGAAGCGCATCAGCTGCCACCAGTTGAGGCGGATGCGCTCGACACGACCCATCAGGCCGGTGCGCTCGGGCGTCTCGCCGCCGTACAGGGCGATGCCCTCGGCGTTCTCACGCACGCGCACCAGCGAGTAGCGAAAGTCGGCCTCGAGGCGCTGCTGCTGGAAGCTGAGGCCGATCAGCGGCCGGCCGATCAGGTGCGCCAGGATGCTGCCGACGAAGGCGTAGGCGATGGCCACCCAGACCATGTAGCCCGGGATCTCCACCGGCACGCCGCCGACTACGAAGTTGAGCGGGCCGGAGATCACCCACAGGATCGAGATGAACGAGACCAGCGTGACGACCGAGGAGAGCAGGCCCAGACCGAGGCTGAGCGTGTCCGAGGTGAACGAGTTCAGGTCCTCTGAGATGCGCTGGTCTGGGTTGTCGGTGCGGCTGTCGGCCAGCTCGAGCCGGTAGTAGAGCTGGTGCTGCAGCCAGCGGCCGACGAAGCGGTTGGTGAGCCAGATGCGCCAGCGCATCTGCAGCATCTGGGTGAAGTAAAGCTTGTAGACGGCGCCGACGATATAGATCGCGGCCAGCACGCAGAACTGGATGAGCAGCGTGCCGAAGGAGCCGAAGTCCTTGTCCTGGATGGCGTTGAAGAACTGGCGGTTCCACTCGTTCAGCAGGACCAGCAAGAAGACGCCGCCGAGCGTGAGGCCGACGATGACGGCGAGCAGGATGCGCGCCCGCCAGCGCTCCTCAGAGCGCCAGTAGGGAAGCGCCAGCCCGGCAAAGCGGTGGAAGAAGGCGCTCCACTCGCGCGCTTTATTCATGTTCATGACAGCGTGTCCTCGATCGACAGGAAGCAGCCGAAGCTGCGGGCGGGATCGGCCGCGGCGACGAACAGGAACAGCGTCTGATCGTCGCGCAGCGCGAAGCGGGCGAGCTGCCGGCCCGGCACGCCGTGCACAACGTAGACGTTTTCGTCGCGCGGCCGATACCCGCGCGCCTGAAACGCCGCGACGATGTAACCGAGCGATCTCTCGAACAGCACATTCGGCCCGAAGACCAGGCCGCGGACCGCCGAATGCAGGCCATCGGCGCCGATGACCAGGTCAAACCGCCGCTCGCAGCCCCGCTTGAAGCAAACCCTCACGCCGTCATTGCGCTCGTCGATCGCAACAACCTCATCGCCGAAACATCTCCCCCACCCTCCCCCCCCCCCCCCCCCCCCCCGATGCCCGCCCCGAGATCAGGACGCTACGGTCCGTCATCACGAAACGATAGCTTGCGGGGACCGATCGACTGAAGTGCCGTGACGTCCGGTGCCTGCCGATTTCCGGCGCAGTCGCCGTGCTGGGGAGGCGGACATGTCGCGTGCAGATGGCCGACAGGCACCCAAATCCGGGTCGTCCACGCTATGAGTTTTGCACCATTGTGCGTCGGCCGTTCTGGTGCGACATCCACCTCCGCGGGACGGCAGCCGTCAATCAAGGCGCTTGCGTCAAGCAAGCATGCGGGCGATGCTAGTGGCAGCAGCGCCAGACAGGTTCTGCCCCAGTTTTGGTCAGTCGGCCTCACGCGCAGGAGAACGCAACGAAATGGTCCGTTTGTTCGCCGTCACTCTGACGCTTATGGCTGCCGCCGCGCCGGCCTTTGCTTGTGACTATGGCAAGTCCGCTTCGACCGCCCCACAGTCAAGGACGGTCGCCTCGCAACCGGGCGATCACGCGACGACCCCGTCGAGCACGGTGTCGAACCACAAGCCGTCCTAGACTTTGCGAACGGCCCTGGCGCGAAACGCCGGGGCCGAGACGTCACGAACAACACCGTAGCCAAGTTCAGCCCACTAAGGTCTTCAGCTCCTCCATGCGCCGGATGACGATGTAGCCGGCGTCGATGTCGACCACCCCGTCCTCCCGCCAGGTCCGCAGCTGCTTGTTAACCGTCTCGCGCGATGACGCGACCCGGTTGGCGAGGTCGCGCTGCGAGACCTTGAGGTCGATGCGAATGCTGCCGTTTCCGGGACGGCCGTAGTCGTCGGCAAGCTTCAACAATAAACGGGCCAAACGGGCCGGAAGCTCGAACAACGCGAGCTCCTCCAGCGCCAGGCTGGTTCGGCGCAGCTTCTCGCACAGCACCCCGATCATCCGGAGATAGAGGTCCTCGTTGCGGCCCAGGAAAGGCAGGAAATGCTTGCGCTCCACCACGAGCAGAAGCGTGTCCTCGACGGCGCTGACGTCGTTGCTGCGGGGCTTGCCGTCGAGCAAGGCCAACTCGCCGAATACCTCGCCGGGGCCAATCGTGGTCAGGGTGATCTCCTTGCCTTCGCCGGACACGGCACTGACCCGGACGCGCCCGCGCAGCACGGCCATCATGCTGGTCCCCGCGTCCCCCTGCTGAAAGATCGTGGCGCCGCGGGTGATCCGCCGCTCGGTCGAGAACCTGAGAATCTCGTCGAGTTCGTCGGGCCGCATCGCTTCGAACAACGAACTCGCGAGCAGAGCCGCGCGCCGCGCATCCCGCTCGAGCTTCACCGTCGCCGCCATGTTGTTGCTTCCGGACTAAGCAGTGGCGCATTCTAACGAGATTGTAATGCACCGCTAGTCGGTCGTTTGACCCTTGCGACCCCGGTCGTTAGCGTCGACGGGTCGAATGGTTGGGGGCGGCATGGCGAAGACGTATGAAACGCTCCGCCTCGACGAGCCGCAATCACACACGCTGGTCGTCACCCTGCACCGGCCCGAGGTCGGCAACGCCCTCAACACGCAGATGGGGCACGACCTTCTCGACCTGTGGGACGGCCTCGCGGCCGACCCTGGGCGCCATCGATGCGTCGTGCTGACGGGCGCCGGGCCGCGCATCTTCTGCGCCGGCGGCGACCTCAAGCAGCGCAACGGCATGACGGACGCCGAGTGGCAGGCGCAGCATCTGGTGTTCGAACGCATGACCCGGGCACTGGTGACGTGCCCCATTCCGGTGATCGCGGCGGTGAACGGGGCGGCGTACGGCGGCGGCTGCGAGATGGCGCTCGGCTGCGACTTTATTTATGCCGCCAGCCAAGCGCGGTTTGCACTCACCGAGGTGACACTGGGCATCATGCCGGGCGCCGGCGGCACGCAGAACCTGCCCCGCGCGGCGGGCGCGCGACGGGCCAAGGAGATACTGTTGACCGGCAAGCCGTTCACCGCCGCGCAAGGCCTTGACTGGGGCATCGTCAACCGGGTTTGCGAGGCCGATGCGCTGCTTAACGAAGCGCTCGAAACGGCGTCCGTGATCGCGAGCAACGCGCCGCTCTCCACTCGGCAAATCAAACACTCGGTCAGTTACGGCCTCAACATGGACCTCGGCAGCGCCTTGATGTTCGAAATCGAGGTGTACAACCGATTGGTGCCGACCGAGGACCGCCGGGAAGGCGTGCGCGCCTTCAACGAGAAGCGCAAACCCGACTTCCAGGGACGATGACCTGATGAACGCCGTAACGAGCACAACGGGCCTCACGCGCACGCTCGCCGAGCGGTGCGCGACACTGGCGTTCGCCGACCTCCCGGAGGACGTGCGCGCGCTGGCGCGGCAATGCCTCCTCGATTACCTGGCCGTCACCGTCGCGGGCGCCGCCGAGCCGCTGACCGGCCTCGTGCTGGCCGAGATGGAGGAGGCGGGTGGGCATCCCGCCGCCACCGTCGTCGGACGGAAAGTGCGGCTTCCGGCACTCGCGGCGGCGCTGGTCAACGGCAGCGCCTCGCACGCGCTCGACTTCGACGACGTGAACATGGCGATGCCGGGCCATCCTTCCGTGGCGATACTTCCGGCGCTGCTCGCCTTGGCGGAGGTGCGCGGCAGCGCGGGGGCGGACGTGCTGACCGCTTTCGTCGCCGGCTACGAATTGGAATGCCGCCTCGGCCGCGCCCTGGCGCCCGGGCACTACGACGGCCTCGGTTTCCACGCCACGGCAACCGTGGGCAGTTTCGGCGCGGCCGCCGCGTGCGCCCGTCTGCTCGGCCTTTCCGTCGACGACACCGCCACCGCGCTCGGCATTGCCGGGACCCAGGCGGCCGGCCTCAAGTCGATGTTCGGCACCATGTGCAAGCCGTTGCACGCGGGGAAGGCAGCCTACCACGGGCTGCTCGCCGCCAAGCTCGCCGCCCGCGGGTTCACCAGCCGCGACGACGTGCTCGAATGCCCGCAAGGCTTTGCCGCGACTCACGGGCCCGACTTCCGTCCCGAGAGGGCGCTCGCCGAACCCAGGCGCGGCTGGCACATCCTGGACAATCTCTTCAAATATCACGCCGCTTGCTATCTCACGCACGGGCCGATCGAGGCCGCCCGCGCGGTGCGCGCGGAGCACGGACTTTCGCCCGGGCAGGTCGCCCGGGTCACGCTTCGCGTCGATCAGGCGACCGACCGCGTATGCAATATTGCCGCACCGCGCACCGGCCTCGAAGCCAAATTCAGCCTACGCCTGACCACCGCCATGGCGCTGGCCGGCGTGGAAACCGGAGCGCTCGTCAGCTACAGCGAGGCGAACGCCGCCGACCCGGTGCTTGTCGGCCTCCGCGACAAGGTGTCGCTCGAGTTCCAGTCCGGCTGGCCGCACACCTTGGCTGAGATCGAGGTCGAGTGCGCGGACGGTTCGCGCGCCAGCGCCCGCCGCGACGCCGGCGTTCCGGCCGACGACGTCGGACACCAGGCAGATCGGCTCGAACAGAAGTTCTACGCGCTCGTAGAGCCCCTGCTCGGGGCGCGGGGTACGGAGATCGTCGGGCTGGTGCATCGGCTGGATACCTTGGATGACATGCGCGGGCTGATGAGGCTCTGTGCCTGATATGGCGGACGACTGGCGCGAGGCGAACCGGGCGCGTTGGGACGAGCTGGTCGGCATCCATCTCGCCCCCGGGGGCTACGACGTCGCCTCGCTTCGCGCCGGCCGCTCGCGTCTCGATCCGCTGGTTGAATCCGAGCTTGGCCCGGTTGCCGGACTTCGCCTGCTGCACCTGCAGTGCCACTTCGGCTGGGACACGCTGACCCTCGCCCGCCAAGGTGCCGAGGTGGTCGGGCTCGACTTCTCGTCGGAGGCGATCAAGGCCGCCGACATGCTCTCCGAAGAACTCGGGCTCGCCGGTCGCGCACGCTTCGTCGCGGCTGATGTGTACGACGCGCCCGCGGTGATCGACGAGCCCGCCGCCTTCGACCGCGTGCTCGTCACCTGGGGCGCGATCAATTGGCTGCCCGACATCGGGCGTTGGGCGCAGGTCGTCGCCCATTTCCTCAAGCCCGGCGGATACCTCTACCTGGCCGAACAGCATCCCGCCGCGTTCGTCTTCGACGACCACACGGCAAGCACGGACGGGCGACCCGGATTCTTCGTGCCTTACTTTCAAGCCGGCCCGTTTACTATCGACAACGTCCCCGATTACATGAATCCCGATGCCAAGCTACGCAACACCACAGAGCACGTGTTTCAACACACGTTGGGCAGCATCGTCACCGCGCTGTCATCGGCCGGGCTCGGCCTCGCCTGGTTGCGCGAGCACAATTGGATCGCCTGGCGCATGTTCCGGGTGTTGATACCGGACGGCACCGGCTGGCGCTGGCCGGACAAGCCCTGGCTGCCGCTCTCGTTCTCCCTAATTGCGCAACGGCCCGTAGCTTCTGCTTGATTCGGCCGCACCGGCCGAGACGGGGCTGGCCGCCTGCGCTTGCTGCACGGAGGCGTAGCGCCGGCGAACATCCGCCAAGTCGGCAGCGTTCGGAATGGTGCGCTCCGCGTCCTCGAGGACGAGGCCGGCATGGCGCTGCAATGCCGCGAGACGCGCCGGGTCACGCTCGCAACCCGCCACAACGCCCAGCACCTCCAGCATGCGTGTCAGCACCGCGGTGCTGCCGGCGGCATTTTGCCGGATCATGTGGAACATGGTGTCGGTAACGCCGTCATAGTCCACCGCCGGCACGACCAGAACGGCGCGACCATCACGCAGAAAGACGCCAGAGGCCAAGTGAACTGGAACCAGATCGCAGAGCGCGGCGCCGAGCCGGTCCAGCACCGCTACCGCGGTATGCGGATCGTTGATGCCGGGCGAAAGGGCCCGCACGGCGACCTCCACGAGCTGACGGATCGCAAATTCCAGGTCAGCCGAGCTGATGCGGCTGCGTCCCAGGGCTGTTGCATCCTCAATCGCGGCCGGCGCGCCCTCTACTTTCGGTTGCAGTAGCGCGATCGGCGCGCCAGGAAAGACGTAGTCGCCCGGGCGAACCAGCAGGCGCAGCATTGTGCCCCGCTCGGCCGCCCAATCAGCCAGGCCATCCGCGTGCAATTCCTGCAGATAGCCTCGTCGACGGTCAGCCACGGACGCCGCCCGACACCAAGCCTCAGCCGGCGGCGGCGCCGGCTGCCGCTCGCCGGAGGTCAACCGGCTGATGGCTCCGCGGACGTCCTCGCTGACCAGATCGATCACCGTGTTCACGTTGATGCGTCCGGACATGTGGTCGACGAAAAAGACCAGCGTGCCGACGCACACGAACGCCAGCAAGATGCTGACGCTCAGCGAGAGGTGAGGGACGAAGACGCCTTCGCTCTGGGTGCGGACGCTGCGCAGCACCATCAGTGCATAGGAGAAAGTGCCGAGAAAGACGCCGAGGGTGAACTGGTTGCCGCGGTCGCGGGTGAAGTTGCGGAGCAGCCGCGGCCCCATCTGCCCCGCGGCTAGCGACAGAGCGGCGATGGTGATGGAGAACACCGTGCCGGCCACACCGATCGTTGATGAGGCCACAGCACCGAGCAGAGTGCGCGCGCCCGTGCCGCCGCCATTGTACAGCCAGGGGCTATCAATCAGCCAAGCCGGCACAGCCCCGCTCCTGTCCAGGCTGACGAGGCCTACGGCCAACAAGATGCCGGCCACCACCATTGCGGCGGGCAACAGCCAGAACGTATCGCCCAGGTCGTCGAGGAACTTGCGAACTCGAGCTTGCAATGATGCTCCCTTGGTGGCGTGCGGGTAATACGGGTTCGGTCTCGCGACGCGCAGAGCGTCTGTAGGCAGGTTCGGCGCGATTGGCTATTCACCCCGCCATCGGACGCGTCCCGCCGGAGCGGCCAGTTCCCGAATTGGGCAGCCACACCCCCTCATTGATCGGTTCTCTCCCCCGTGATCGTCTCGCATCCCTGGCTGCTCGGCTTCGGCATCACCGCTTTGCTGCTGGGGTTGGGCGCGACGTCCGGACTGGTGAACTCGAAATTCTGGGTGTCAGAACCCCTGGTCTGCGCGGCGTTCGGGGTCGCCATCGGGCCGTTGGCGTTTGACCTGCTTCGGCTGGACCCGGCGCATGACCCTGGGGCGCACGCCTTCCTGCGTGAGGCGGCCCGGGTCACGTTGGCGATCGCGGTGCTCGCCGCCGCGCTCCGCCTGCCTCGGGGCTGGATCCGCGGGCACTGGCGAGGGCTGGGCGTGGCGCTCGGACCGGGAATGCTGCTGATGTGGGCGGCCGCCGCCGCGGTGGCGGGGTGGAGTTTCGGGCTTTCGCCCCCGGTCGCCGCGCTGATCGGCGCCGTCATCGCTCCCACCGACCCGGTGCTGTCCGCTCCGGTGGTCGGCGGGGAGCTGGCGCGTCGCACGGTCCCGTTCAACCTCCGTCATGCCATCACCGCCGAGAGCGGCATCAATGACGGATTGGCTGGGCCCTTCGTCATGCTGCCGGTCATCGTTTTGAACGGCGCCCGCTCGAAGGCGGAGCCCGGCAGCCTCTGGCAGGACGTCGGAACGTGGCTGTTGCGGGCAATTCTATGGGAGGTAGGCAGCGCCGTGGTGCTCGGTGCCGTCGCCGGCTACGCGGCCGGCCGGCTGCTTCGGTGGGCGGGCCAGCAGCCCGGCGCGGAGCGATCGTCCCTTTTGACCATTGCGCTGGCGCTTGCCTTGGCCACGCTTGCCGGACTGCAGGCGATCGGCAGCAACGGCGTGCTCGGCGCCTTCGTGGCTGGAGCCTTACTCAACGAGGCGTTCAACGACGACTATCAGGAGCATCAAGAGCACTTCAACGAGGCGATCACCCGCTTCTTCGACCTGCCAATCATGATCCTGTTGGGGGTGGCCGCCCCTTGGACGGCCTGGATCGGCATGGGATGGAAGGCGGTCGCATTCGTTGCGGGCGTGCTGCTCCTGCGCCGCATCCCGGCTTGGCTGCTGCTTCGGCGGTTCATGCCTTGGGCCAGGACACTTCCCGAAAACCTGTTCGCCGGTTGGTTCGGCCCGGTTGGCGCGGCCGCGATGTTCTACGCGCTTCAGGCACAGGACATGACTGGGCTCGACACGCTGTGGCCGCCCGTCAGCCTCGCCGCGGCGGCGTCGGTTGTGGCGCACGGCATCACCGGCACGCATCTGTCCGTGCTGCTTGGCGGTCGGCTTGCGTCGCGACAGGCCCCGCGATGATCCGCTTGGCGCTGCTGGCGCTGGTACCGGTCGCGCCGGTCCTGCACTACGTATTTGGCCTTTCGCCAATCTGGGTGTTTGCCGCCGGCATCGCCGGCGTGGGCGTCTTGGCCGACTGGATCCGCGCAGCGACCGAGCAGTTGGCCGGGCACACCGGTCCGGCGATCGGCGGGCTGCTCACGATCAGTTTGGGGAGCTTGGCCGAGCTGATCCTGGCGCTGTTCGTCCTCGCGCAAGGCGAGACCGAAGTGGTCCATGCGCAGATTTCCGGATCCATCATCGGCACCAGCCTGCTCGGGCTGGGCATGGCCATCGTGGCGGGCGGCTTCGGGCGCGAGCGCCAGACGTTCAAGCGCGAGCGAGCCGGGCTGCTGTCCAGCCTGCTCATTCTGGTGGTCATCGCACTGCTGCTGCCCGCAGTGTTCGACTTCACGGCGCGTCGAGCCATGAACCCCGGGCGCGTCGCCATCAGCGACGAGCAGCTCAGCTTGGCCGTCTCGGGCGTGCTGCTGCTCCTGTATGGCGCCAACCTCGCCTACACGCTGGTCACGCACCGTGACGTGTTCGCCACTGGAGAGGAGCACGAGGCGGAACAGGTTTGGCCGCTATGGCAGTGCCTTCTCGTGCTCGCCGCCGCCACCGTCGGGGCGGCGGGAGAAAGCGAACTGGTGTCCGGCGCGCTGACGAACGCGGCCGGTACGCTGCATCTCTCGCCCACCTTTCTAGGCGTGATCGTGCTGGCGCTGGTGGGCACGGCAGCCGACCTGTTCGCCGCGATCTGGTTTGCTCGGCAGGACCGGATGGGGCTGGTGATGAGCATCTGCATCGGCTCCGCGATCCAGGTCGCCTTGGTCGTCGCGCCGCTGCTGGTCATCCTGTCCTGGCTGATCGGCAGCCCGATGACGCTGGTGTTTGCGAACCCGCTCGACCTGCTCGCCATCGCCGGCACCGCCTTCATCGTGAACGCCATCACGAGCGACGGCGAGACCACCTGGTTCGAAGGCGTGCTCCTGATCGGGGTGTATGTCGTGCTCGGGATCGCCTTCTTCTTCAGCTAGCTGCTTCAGCCAGCTGCCGGGCAAGACGGTACCAAGCGGTCCTGGGCGCCGTGCCGCCCGTTGCCACCTTGCGGGAGGCCCCGTAGGCTCCTTCGGGTAGCAGATCTAAATCCAGCCGGGAGGAAATCGATGAAGGTCGGCGAGGCGATCGCGGAAATCATGAAGCGCGAGGGGATCGAGATCCTCTGCGGGTATCCCGTCAACCACCTGATTGAGTTCGCCGCGAAAGCCGATATCCGCCCGGTCATGGTGCGCCAGGAGCGCATCGGCGTGCACATGGCGGATGCCATCTCCCGCGTGACCTCCGGGCGCAAAATCGGCGCGTTCTGCATGCAGCATGGGCCGGGCACCGAGAACGCCTATGGCGGCATCGCCCAATCGTTCAGCGAGTTGATCCCGCTCCTGGTCATCCCGCAGGGCTACCCGCGGCGCATCTCGCATATCGACCCAAACTACAGCGCGGTGCGCGAGATGCGCAGCATCGCCCGCATCGCCGAGCCCGTGATCGTGCCCGCCGAATTGCCCAACATCATGCGCCGGGCGTTCAGCCGACTGCGCAACGGGCGGAGCGGCCCGTGCATCGTCGAGGTGCCGACCGACGTATGGAACGAGGAGATCGGCGACCTCGACTACACGCCGGTTGTTCAAGCCCGGTCGGCCCCCGATCCGCGGGATGTGCGGCGCGCCGCCGAGCTGATCCTGGCGGCCAAGCGCCCGGTGATCTACGCCGGCACCGGCGTGCAGTGGGCCGAGGCTTGGCCGCAGCTGCGCCAGTTCGCCGAACTGCTGGGGGCACCCGTCACCACAAGCCTCGGCGGCAAGAGCTCGTTCCCGGAGAATCACCCGCTTTCGCTCGGCTCCGGCGGCAACGCCGTGCCCAAGCCGGTGCATCATTTCATCCAGAACGCCGACCTCATCGTCGGCATCGGGTGTTCGTTCACCGAAACCAATTTCGGCATCAAGTTCCCGCGCGGCAAGAAGGTGATCCAGGCCACCCTGGACCCCGCGCACCTGGACAAGGACCTCCCCATATCGGTCGGTCTGCTCGGCGATGCGGGCCTCACGCTCGAGGCGCTGATCGGCGAACTCGGCCAGACGATCAAGTCGCCCCGTGACACGACGGAGGTGGTGCGCGAGATCACTGAGGTGCGCGAAGCGTGGATGCGGGACTGGCAGCCCCTGCTGCGCTACGACGAAGCGCCGCTCAACCCATACCGCGTGATCTACGAGCTGATGAACACGGTGGACGCCAAGAACACCATCATCACGCACGATGCCGGCAGTCCGCGCGACCAGATCTCGCCGTTCTGGGTCTCGACCGAGCCGCTGTCCTACATCGGCTGGGGCAAGACCACGCAGCTCGGCATGGGGCTTGGTCTCGCGATGGGTGCGAAGCTCGCCAAGCCTGACAAGCTTTGCATCAATCTGTGGGGCGACGCCGCCATCGGTTTCACCGGCATGGATTTCGAGACCTGCGTGCGGGAGCGCATCCCCATCCTTTCGATCCTGCTCAACAACTTCTCGATGGCGATCGAGCTCAAGGTGATGCCGGTCTCCACCGAGAAGTATCGCTCCACGGACATCTCGGGCGATTACGCGGCAATGGCGCGGGCGTTCGGCGGCTACGGCGAGCGCGTCACCGAGCCGGGCCAGATCAAGGCCGCGATCCAGCGCGGCATCGAGCAAACGCGGCAGGGTACGCCGGCGCTGCTCGAGTTCATCACATCGAAGGAGACCCGGGTCTCGAAGTTCTGAGCGCGGCGCACTGCGTCCGCCCTGCGGTTCGCCGCGTAGGGCGGGCGCAAGTTCGCCACAGAAGGGGAGGTCCGAGAGGAACACGAAGCGGATGGCCAGCGTCACGATCGCGAACGTCCGCAAGGCGTTCGGCACGACGGAAGTGCTGCACGGCGTTTCAGTGGACATCGCGGACGGGGAGTTCGTCATCCTGGTCGGGCCGTCCGGATGCGGCAAGTCGACCCTGCTGCGGATGATCGCTGGCCTCGAGAACGTCACCCGCGGGGAGATATCGATCAGCGGCCGAGTGGTGAACGATGTCGCGCCCAAGGAGCGCGATATCGCCATGGTGTTCCAGAACTACGCGCTCTATCCGCACATGACGGTGCGCGACAACATGGCGTTCTCGCTTTCGCTCGCCAAGGCGCCCCGGCGCGTGATCGACGAGGAGGTCGGGCGCGCGGCCGCGATCCTCGGACTGTCCGACCTGCTGCACCGCTACCCGCGCCAGCTATCGGGCGGCCAACGCCAGCGCGTCGCGATGGGCCGAGCCATCGTTCGCCACCCGCAAGTGTTCCTGTTCGACGAGCCGCTGTCCAATCTGGACGCCAAGCTCCGGGTGCAGATGCGCGCCGAGATCAAGGAACTGCACCAGCGCCTGCAAACCACCACCGTCTACGTCACGCACGACCAGATCGAAGCGATGACGATGGCCGACAAGATCGTCGTGATGAACGGCGGCAACGTCGAGCAGATCGGCGCGCCGCTCGAGCTCTACGATCGCCCGACCAACCGCTTCGTCGCTGGGTTCATCGGCTCGCCGGCGATGAACTTCCTCACCGGCCGGATCGAGGACGGCCTGTTCCATGCGGCCGAGGGTGTCGCGCTGCCGCTCCCCGACCGCGGGAGAAACGCTGCCCTCATGAACGGGGATCGGCGGCCCGTCATTTACGGCGTTCGCCCGGAACACTTCCTGCTGCGCGAGGACGGCGTGCCGGCGACGGTCCACGTGGTCGAGCCCACCGGCTCGGAGACGCAGGTGATCGCGCACCTGGCCGACATGCCCATCGTATGCGCGTTCCGCGAGCGCGTGTCGGCGCGCCCGGGCGAAACGATCCGGATCGCGCCCGACGCGGCGCTCGTGCATCTGTTCGACGAGACGACCGGCGAAAGGCTCGTCCCCTGATGTTCAGAATGAACGCGCTGAAGTTCGCCGCCGTGTCGTCGGGGCAGGCCGAGCCCGAAGCGGAGCGGCTCGCAGCAGCGTTCAGAGGAACGGTTCCATGATGGACGCAACCGCAACCGCCGGCTGGCGCTACGCCCGGCCGCGCCAGAGGGCGCTATCCCGCCTGTTCGATCACAAGGGCGTCCTCACCTTCCTCTGCATGTTGCCCGCGGCGGGCCTCTTACTGATGTTCCTCACCTACCCGCTCGGGCTCGGCTTCTGGCTCGCCTTTACTGACACCCAAATCGGCCGCAGCGGCGAATGGGTGGGCCTCGAAAATTTCCAGTCCATCCTGCACGACCGCGTGTTCCTCAACACGATCTGGTGGACAACATTCTACACGGCGGTCGCCACGATCGGGAAGTTCGCGCTGGGCTTGTGGCTGGCCTTGCTGCTGAACGAAAATCTGCCGTTCAAGTCGCTGCTGCGCGCGGTCATTCTGCTGCCGTTCATCGTACCGACCGTGCTTTCGGCAATCGCGTTCTGGTTCCTCTACGACCCGCAGTTCTCCATCATCTCCTACCTGCTCGTCGATGTGCTGCACTGGCGGACGAGCAACATCGACTTCCTCGGGACACCCTGGAACGCGCGTTGGTCCCTGATCGCGGCCAACATCTGGCGCGGCATTCCCTTCGTCGCAATCACCTTGCTCGCCGGGCTGCAAACCATTTCACCCTCGCTCTATGAGGCGGCGCTGCTGGATGGCGCCTCCAGCTGGCAACGTTTTCGGCGTATCACCTTCCCGCTGCTCATGCCGATCCTGGCGGTCGTGCTCACCTTCTCAGTGCTGTTCACTTTCACGGACTTTCAGCTGGTGTATGCGATCACCCGCGGCGGCCCGATCGACACCACACATCTGATGGCGACGCTCGCGTTCCAGCGCGGCATTCCGGGCGGCGAACTCGGCGAAGGCGCGGCGATCGCCGTCTCCATGATCCCGTTCCTCGTATTCGCAACCCTGTTCAGCTACTTCGCGCTCGCGAGGCGCAAGTGGCAGCAGGGCGAAGCCAATGACTGACGCCGGCGCCGCGGCGCTTGGCTCCGTCAGCGAGCCGGAGGCCGGCCAGCTCCTCTCCTGGCAAAGCCGGTCGCGACGGCTGGTGACGGTCTACCTGCCGCTGCTGTGCTTCCTCGTCATACTGCTGTTTCCGTTCTACTGGATGGCGATCACCGCCTTCAAGCCGGACGCGGAACTGCTCGATTACAAGAACAACAACCCGTTCTTCCTGCAGCATCCCGACCCTGGAAAACATCCGCAAGCTGCTGTTCGACACCGACTATCCCCACTGGCTGCTGACCACGATGGGGGTTGCCGTCGGCGCCACCGTCCTGTCGCTGTTCGCCTCCGTGCTCGCGGCCTACGCGATCCAGCGGCTGCGCTTCAGGGGTGCGACGTATGTGGGGCTCGCGATCTATCTCGCGTATCTTGTGCCGCCCTCGATCCTGTTCATCCCGCTCGCGACCATGGTGGTACCAGCTCGGCCTTTTCGACACCCCGGTTGCGCTGATCCTTACCTACCCGACCTTCCTCGTGCCGTTCTGCACCTGGCTCTTGATCGGCTACTTCAAGTCGATCCCTTACGAACTCGAGGAGTGCGCGCTCATCGACGGGGCGACGCGGCTGCAGATCCTGCGCCGGATCACCCTGCCGCTTGCGGTGCCCGGGCTGATTTCGGCCGGCATCTTCGCCTTCACGTTGTCTTGGAACGAGTTCATCTACGCCCTCGCCTTCATCCAATCGTCCGAGAAGAAGACGGTGCCCGTGGCGATCCTCACCGAACTCGTCACCGGCGACGTATATCAGTGGGGCGCACTGATGGCAGGATCGCTGCTCGGCTCGCTGCCGGTGGCGATCTTCTATTCGTTCTTCGTCGAATACTATGTTTCCAGCCTGACCGGGGCGGTGAAGGAGTAGGCAAGCCCCCAATGACGGGCGCGTCTGCTTCTGCTATGCCGGCCTATGGCTCGCCGCAGAACGCGGGCTGACCCAAGGGAGACTTGTCCAT
The DNA here is from genome assembly GCA_963757115.1 of uncultured Alphaproteobacteria bacterium. Classification (GTDB taxonomy): domain Bacteria; phylum Pseudomonadota; class Alphaproteobacteria; order Acetobacterales; family Acetobacteraceae; genus CAVWQV01. The sequence goes on from CAVWQV010000009.1 coordinate 32,600, forward strand.
GTACGACTTCACGCGCCGCGGCGTTTTCGCCATCGGCGCCGGATTGCTCGGCGCTGCCGCGATCGGCCGGCCGGCGCAGTCCGCGGTGCCTAGCGCGAACGTCGAGCCGCCCAAGCAGCCGATCGAGAAGGACGCGACCCTGCGCGTCGCGCGCCCCACCAAGTTCATCGCGCCCGACGAGGCGATCTGGAACGAGAACACGGCGCGCTTCACCAAGACGACCGGCGTGCCCGTGCGCGTCGACTATGTCGGCTGGGAGGATCTTCGTCCGCAGACGGCGGTCACCGCCAATACGGGTGCCGGACCCGACATCGTGTGCGGCTGGGCCGATGACCCGCAGCTCTACGCGAGCAAGCTCGTCGACATGACGGAGCTGGCGGAATATCTCGGCAAGAAATACGGCGGCTGGAAGTTCCAGGCCTCGCTGTTCGGCCGCAAATGGAAGAGTCAAGGAGTGGATCGCGTTGCCGGTCGGCGGCGGTATCGGCCCGTGCAACTATCGCATCAGCTGGCTGCGCGAGGCCGGCTTCGATGCGATCCCCACGGACCTCGACCGCTTCCTCGACCTTTGCCGAAAACTCAAGCAGATCGGCCATCCCGCCGGCTTTTCGCTGGGCAATGCAGTTGGCGACGCCAACGGCTTCGCCAACTGGCTGCTATGGACGCACGGCGCCTACGTCGTCGAGGATGACGGCCGCGTGGCGCTCAATCGCCGCGAGACGATCGAGGCGCTGAACTACGCCAAGGCGCTGCAGGAAACCTTCATTCCAGGAACGCTCGCCTGGCTCGACCCATCAAACAACAAGGCGTTCCTGGCCGGCGACATTGCCATGACGCAGAACGGGGTTTCCATCTACTTTGTCGCCAAGAGCGACCCCAAGACGAAGGCGATCGCCGACGACATGGACCATGCGCCGATGCCGCTCGGCGGCGCCAAGTCCCCGCCCGAAGCGCCGCTGATCCTGAACGGCATGGTGTTTCGGCACACCAAGTTCCCCAACGCCGCCAAGGAATACTTGCGATTCATGCTGGAAGCGGACCAGTACGAGCCATGGCTGAACGCCTGCCTCGGGTATTGGGGGCACCAACTCAAAGCCTACGACCAAGCCGCGGTCTGGAGCGGCGACCCGAAGATCCGCATCTTCAAGGACGCGGGCGACCGCGAGTACTGGACCGGCTACAAAGGCCCGATCAGCGCGGCTTCTGGTGCCGTGGCCGCGAACTACGTCACCGTGCACATGTTCGCCTCCGTCGCCTCCGGGCAGTCAACGCCCGAGGAGGCGGCAGCGGAGGCCCAGCGGCAAGCGAAACGGTATTACAAGAGCTAGCAGGGCGACGGGCCGCTTCGCCATTGCCGGGCGGAGGCTGGATGCCGTTGCCGAGCGCCGGCAGGTCGAGAAGGGAGGCTAGAGGACGCATGAAGGTAGCAAAGGTCGAAACGCTGCGCGCCGACGCCGGATGGCGGCTGTTCTCCTTCTGCAAGATCACCACCGACGACGGCATCATCGGATGGTCCGAATACAACGAGAGCTTCGGCAGCGCCGGCCTCTCGAATGTCATCGAGGCGCTTAGCGCGTTCGTCATCGGCAAGGACCCGCTGCCGCACGAGCACCGGATCGCCGAACTCCAGGTGCGCACGCGCCAGTCGCGGGGCGGCATCAACAACCAGGCGATCGCCGCGATCGAGAACGCGCTGCTCGACATCAAGGGCAAGGCGTTGGGCGTGCCGGTCTACGCTTTGTTCGGCGGCCCGGTCCGCGACCGGATCCCGCTCTACTGGTCGCACACCGCGACATATCGCGTGCGCAACGCCGAGATGATGGGCGTGCCGCCCATCCGTACGCACGACGACCTCGCCCGCCACGCCGAGGAGATCCGTCGCTCGGGGTTCAAGGCGCTGAAGACCAACATCCTGCCCTTCGATGGCGAAAAGCTGGTGCAGCTTCGTGCCCGGTTTCGCCTACACGCCGGGCTGGCCGGAGCTGAATTGGGATCACGCAACGGTGCGCGGCCGCCGTCGATGGGCTGGCCGCACTGCGTGAAGGCGCCGGCCCGGAAATGGGCCTCATGCTCGACATCAACTTCAACTTCAAGACGGAGGGTTTTCGGCGCATTGCCGAGGCGGTTGCGCCATTCGATCTGAACTGGCTGGAGATCGATACGCATGACGCCGAGTCGCTCGCGCTGATTCGCGGCGGCGCACCCTGCCCGATCGCGTCCTGCGAAACGCTGCACGGCCGGCGCGAGTTCAAGCCATTCTTCGAGCGATACGCGATGGACGTGCCGATTGTCGACGTGATCTGGAATGGCCTCGGCGAGTCGCTCAAGATCGCCGCCATGGCCGACGCCTACGAGATGAACGTCGCACCGCATAACTTCTACGGCCACTTGTCCAGCATCATCAGCGCGCATTTCTGCGCCGTTGTGCCGAACTTCCGGATTATGGAGATCGACATCGACGGCGTGGCCTGGCGGGACGAGTTCTATTCGGAGCCGCCGGTCATCGAGCACGGCGAACTCGTGCTGCCGTCCAAGCCCGGCTGGGGCATTGAGGTCAACGAGCGGGGCGTGCGCGCGCGTCCGCCGAAGAGCTGACCTCGGCGTGCGAGGCGGCGATGACGAACTCTTAGGAGCGCGCGGGTAAAGGAGAGCACATGGCCAAGTTCAAGATCATCACCCCGAAGGGTGCCAGCTTCACCGTCGCCGGCGGTGGCTACGAGTACGAGATGGAGCCGCTGGAGGGCATGGACGCCGAGATGGTCGAGGGGCCGACCGACGAGGACGGCTTCATCGCAGCCGCAAAGGACGCGGACGCGCTCTACGCCAAGGGCATCCCGATCACCAAGCGGATCATCGACGGGCTGGAGCGGTGCAAGATCATCGCCCTCGGCAGCGTCGGTGTCGACCAGGTGGATGTCGCGGCCGCCACCGCGCGCGGCATCCCCGTCACCAACTGCCCTGACACCTTCATCGAGGAGGTGGCCGACCATGCCATGGCCCTGCTGCTGGCAAGCTTCCGCCGGGTGATCGAGCAGGACCGCATGGTGCGCGAGGGCCGCTGGAGCGAAGGGCGCCCCGCGCTGCTGCAGATCCCGCGCCTCATGGGCCAGACGCTCGGCTTCATTGCGTTCGGCAACGTGGCGCGCGCGGTCGCGCGCCGGGCCAAGCCCTTCGGTCTGCGGATGATTGCATACGATCCCTTCATCGAGGAACTGGTCATGCCGGACTACGACGTGGTTCCGGCGTCGCTCGAGGAGGTGCTGAAGCAGTCGGACTTCATCTCGATCCACGCTCCCGCGACGCCCGAAGCGCAGGGAATGCTGAAGGAGAAGCATTTCCGGCTGATGAAGAAAACCGCCATCTTCATCAATGTCGGCCGCGGACCGACCGTCGACGAAGTCAGCGCTGATCAAGGCGCTGCAGGAGGGATGGATCGCCCATGCCGGCCTGGACGTGCTGGAGAAGGAGCCCCCCGGCCACAACAACCCGCTGCTGACAATGAGCAACGTGACCTTGAGCGCGCACAACGCTTCGGCCTCGGCGCGCTTCGATCCGGCGCGCAAGCGCCGCGTCGGCGACAATCTCGCGATGGTGCTCAGCGGTCGGTGGCCGGTCAGCTGCGTCAATCCGGCAGTGCTGATGCGATCCGATCTACGGCGCTGGCAACCGATCTCCATGCGGCGCGGACCGAACAGCTAAAATCATAAAATATAGGGCTGGAGGAACTGATGTCCGACCAAACGAGTATCGATCGCGTCCTTTCCGAGGCGGTCGAGAGCGGCGCGATCCCCGGCGTCGTTGCGACGGCGGGGACGCGAGCCGGAACGATCTACGAAGGCGCGTTTGGGCGCCGCGCAATCGACAAACCTGACGCGATGACGAACGATACCGTGTTCTGGATCGCATCCATGACCAAGGCGGTCGTCTCGGCAGCCGCCATGCAGATGGTCGAACGAGGCAAGGTGACGTTGGAGCAGGATCTCGGCGCGATCCTGCCCGAACTCGCCAACCGACAAGTGCTGGAAGGCTGGGACGGCGGCGGAAAGCCGCGTCTTCGTCCGGCGCGCACACCCATCACCTTGCGGCATCTGCTTACTCACACGGCGGGCTTCAGCTACGACATGTGGAACGCGGATATCAGCCGCTACATGGCAGAGATGGGCGTTCCGGGGATCATCACCTGCGAAAACAAGGCGCTCACGACGCCGTTGATCGCCGAGCCGGGAACACGGTGGGAGTACGGCATCAATATCGACTTCGCCGGCAAGCTGGTTGAAGCACTCAGCGGAGAACGCCTGGAATCCTATCTGCGCACGAACATCTTCGAGCCCCTCGGCATGACCGAGACCGGTTTTCGCATTCGACCCGATCAGCGCCCCCGACTTGCCGCTATGCACGCCCGCCTGCCCGACGGGCTCGCCCCGATCCCGTTCGAAATCCCGCAAGAGCCGGAATTCCACATGGGCGGCGGTGGCCTTTACTCGGTGGCGCGCGATTACCTTGCGTTCTGTCGGATGATCCTCAATCGAGGCACGCTGAACGGAGCGCAGGTGCTACGCCCCGAGACTGTCGACCTCATGGGACGGAACCAGATGGGCGACATCAATGTCACAAAGCTCGTCTCCGTGCAGGCAGCCTCCACCAACGACGCCGAGTTCTTCCCGGGGATGGTGAAAAAGTGGGGGCTCGGATTCATGATCAACACTGAAGCCGTGCCAGGCCGACGCAGCGCGCGAAGCCTGACCTGGGCGGGGCTTGGCAACACATATTTCTGGATCGATCCGTCGCGAGATGTCGCCGGGGTTATCCTCACGCAGATCCTTCCGTTCGCCGACCCCGGCGGTGCTGCAGACCTACGAGGCGTTCGAGACAGCGGTTTACGCGTCCGGGGAACAGCGCGCGGCGGCTTGATACCTCTGCGTAAAAGGGTCCGGGCCGGTGGGGCGGGAACCGGGTGGTCCTTCCGCGTGTTGGGCGAGCAGGAGGGCTCGCTCATGAAACGCCACATGCAGGACCCCACCGCGCCGCCGCCGCCCGGGCCGATACCGCCGGGGCCGGACCCCGACGACCCGATGCCCATCGAGGAGCCGCCATTGCCGATCCCGATTCCGCCGGATCCCGGGCCGCCGCCGGTCCACGCCTGATAGACCCGGGGCGTTTCGCGGGCCACAATGCCGGGACGCGCATTTGGAGGGCGACATGGCGGAACGTTCGGCGGTCGTGACCGGGGCCGGAAGCGGCGTAGGGCGCGCGGCGGCGCTTGCCCTCCTGAATGACGGCTACTCGGTGGCCCTCGCCGGCCGGCGCAAGGCGGCGCTGGACGAAACGGCGTCAATGGCAAAGGCCGGCAAGCCGTTCGTGGTTCCGACGGATGTGACGAGCCCAGAAGCCGTCGCCACCCTCTTCGGCGCAACGCGCGATGCGTTCGGGCGGCTCGACGTGTTGTTCAACAATGCCGGCGGTAACGTGCCGTCCACGAACTTCGGCGACTTTACTTGGGAACAGTGGACCCATGTGGTGGCCATCAATCTCAACGGCATGTTCCTGTGCGCCAACGCCGCGTTCCGCGCCATGCGCGAACAGTCGCCGCGCGGCGGACGCATCATCAATAACGGCTCCATCAGCGCCCACGTGCCCCGGCCCGGTTCCGCGGCGTACACCGCGACCAAACACGCGGTAACGGGCCTCACGAAGTCGATCTCGCTCGACGGACGGCAGTTCGACATCCAGTGCGGCCAAATCGACATTGGCAACGCGGCGACCCCGATGACAGAGCGTATGACGAATGGCGTGGCGCAGCCGAACGGCACGACGATGGTGGAGCCACGCATGGACGTTGAAAGCGTTGCCCGGTCGGTGCTGCTGATGGCCAATCTCCCGCGCGACGCCAACGTCCAATTCCTGATGGTTGCCGCCGACAAGATGCCATTCGCGGGGCGCGGCTAACCGAGCACCTTCCGGTTCCCGCCAGTTCGGCAACGTTGTCGAACAGGGCGGGCAACTCCCCGCTCAGCCAGCCCAGGTGCCATGCGAAGCGCCGTCTTGCCCGCAGCCGGGCTGGGCCTCATGTATGCTGCACTGCAGCACGGAGACCTACCCTATGCCTTTGAGCCGGCCCTCGGCGCGCGAGAAGCTGCACACTCGAACCATCGTAATCAACGGCTACCGACGGGCGGACGGATTGTTCGACATCGAGGCCGAGCTATCCGACGTCAAGGCGAACGGCTCCTGGAGCCCGCACCGCGGGGCAATCGCACCCGACGAGCCGCTGCACGGCATGGCGATGCGGATGACGGTCGATGAGGAGTTGCGCATCCTGGGCTGCGAGGCCGCGAGCGACTACACGCCTTACGCGATCTGCCCGGTGGCCGCGCCCAACTTCGCCCGGCTCGAGGGATTGCAAATAAAGCCGGGGTTCCTCCGCGATGCGGCCGCGCGAATTGGCGGCACCGCCGGCTGCACGCACCTTCGTGAACTTTTGCAGCAGATGGGGACGACCGCGCACCAGACGGTTCACGCGGCGCGCGGCCAAGCCGAGGCAGAGGCCGCCCGAGCCGCCACCGGCGCGGCGCTCAGCCCCGAGGCGATCGATAAACAGACGGTGGCCAAATTCGGCGGCTCAGGGCAGATTGTGAACACCTGCATCGCCTACGATGAAGCCGGGCCGATCGTAAGGCAGCGCTGGCCGCACCTATACAAGTCGGCCGAGCCGGGATGAGGGCGGCGCTGTGACGCGCCCCCGCTACTCCTCCGGGCGGCGCCGCAGCGATCGGGATGTCCCGAGACTCCGGCTGCTCGCCGACGCCCGGAACTCGCGCTTCCTCCCCGAACCCGTCGCCGGCCATGTCCGGCTGCGTCTCCTCGCCGTTGACGTAAGGGCGGCGGGGCGGCTGCTGGCCGTTCTGCGCCTGGTTCTGCTGCGCCGCCTGGTTCATGGCGTTCAGGATACGGAAATAGTGCTCCGCGTGCTGGAAGTAGCCCTCCGCCATCACCCGGTCGCCACTGCTGGTCGCGTCGCGGCCGAGTTGGAGATATTTCTCGAACAGCTGCTGAGCCGTCCCGCGGACCCGAAGATCGGGGCCGTTGCTGTCGAATACGTGGTTGCGGTTGAGCGGGATCCCGCCGCTATGGTGACGAATGCCGCCTCCGCCGCCTCCGCCGCCCGGCCGGTGGTTTCGTCCACGCATGCGTTTCATGTTCATTCGAATGCCGTCGCGCTTTCCTGTTGCAGCCCGCTCCGCAGATCCCGAGGCGCATGAGCGCCTCGTGCTGTGTCGTCAGAAGGCCTGTCCCAATCGACGTTGCTGCTTGGCGTTTGCCCGACCGCCGATCTTGCCCATGGGCTTCATGACCGGTTCGGCCGACACCTAGGGACTTGTCGCTACGGTTGTCCCTGCGCGACGGAAGCTAGCCGCCCCTTGTCGCTCTGCCAAACGGTTTTTTCAGGACCTTGGTCTGCAAAGGACGAGCGCACGGGGCATCCCCGCCAAGTCCGATGCCGTCCGGCTCGCGAGGCCGGCGGCGGCGGCGGCCCTGCTGACCGGCTCCGCCTGCATGGCTCCGATCTCGAGGACCGCGGCGCCCTCGGGTGCCAACAGCCGATCGATGGCCGGGATGATCCGGCGGTAAGCGTCAAGGCCGTCCGGCCCGCCGTCGAGCGCAAGCCGAGGCTCATGCGCCGCCACCTCGGGCATCAGTCCGGCAATGTTGTCCGTCTCGATATAGGGCGGGTTGGACAGGATCAGGTCGAACTCGCCGGCGAGGCAATCGGCCCAGTCGCCTACGGTCAGGGCGGCCCGGCCCGCGAACCCAAGCGCTGCGGCGTTGCGCGAGGCGAGCACCGCCGCAGCGTGCGCCCGGTCGACCCCGATGCCGAACGCAAGCGGGAACTCCGAAAGTGCGGCGAGCAGCAGGTTGCCCGTACCTGTGCCGAGGTCGAGGATGCGACGGACGCGCTCTACTGCCGGAAACTCGCCGAGCGCCGCTTCGATCAGCGTTTCGCTGTCGGCGCGCGGGATCAGCGTCGCCGGCGAGACCGCCAAAGGAAGGCTCCAGAATTCCCGCGCGCCGGTGATGAAGGCGAGCGGCTCGCGGGCCGCCCGGCGCGCGATCAGCCCTTCGAAGTCACGAGCGTCCAGCACCGCGGCAAGGTCGGCCAACAATGCTTCCTGGGACAGGTCGAGCGCATGGCCGAGCAGCCATCGCGCTTCGCGGAGCGGCTGCTCGATCCCAGCGGCGGCGAGTTGCGCGGCGCCCCTACGCAAGGCCTCGCTGCGCGTCACCGAGAGCTCATCGTGCGGAAGGAACAGAACAGGCCCACACGCGTTTACCGGCCATGAGCACGAACCCAAAAACCGACCATTCCGACCAACCCTCCAACACGGTCAAGGACCCGGACGACTGGACCACTGGGGATGAGAAGATGACGGGGGCGCAGGCGTCCTATCTCAAGACGCTGTGCGAGGAAGCGAACGAGCAATTCGACGACACGCTGACCAAGGCGGAGGCGTCCAAGCGCATCGATGCGCTGAAGGAGAAGACCGGCAGGGGTCGTTAGGCGACGCCCGCGAAACCATCGTGCCGGCCGGAGCGGCTCAGGCGCGCTTGACGTTCCAGAACATGGCAAACCCGTTCGGCACGTCCTTTATCGTGTCGCGATACGCCGTGGCGGCGAGAACCTGCCCGAGCGGCACGTAGGGCACATCGACCAGCGCCTGAAGCTGCAAGTCGGTCGCGATCTTCTGCTGCGCCGGAACGTCGCCTGCCGCGATCCATTGGCTGCGCAGTTCCTCGATTCGCGGGCTGCTCGGCCAGCCCGGCACGCCGCCGCCGGCGCCCTGGCCGCGCAGGAAGACGTGGCCGACCGGATTATACTGGTCGAGGCCGGCCCAGAACGTGTTGAACACGCTCCAGCCGCCGGCGTCCGTCGGGTCCTTCTTGGCGCGGCGCTGCACCACGGAGCCCCAGTCCATCGCCTGGTAGTCCACGGTCAGCCCTGCCTTTGACATCGCGTCGGCGCAGACGTCGGCCAGCGCCTTCAGGATCGGGAAATCCGTGGGCGCCAGCAGCACGACCTTCTCACCGTTGTAGCCGGCCGCCGCCAGCTCCCGCTTTGCCGCCGCGTAGTCCCGCTTGCCGGTGAACATGCCGAGGCCGGCATCCGTTGCCATCGGCGCGCCAGGGCAGAACACGCCGCTCGGCACATGGCGCATCGCGGGATCGTCCCCGGCTACCGCGATCGCGAAATCCTCCTGGCTGATTGCCTTCAGGAGCGCGCGCCGGACGCCCGGGTTGTTGAACGGGACCGTGAGGTGGTTGAGCCGCATGCAGGCCATCAGGCCCGTGGGGTCCTGCACCGTCGCCTTGATGTGACCGTTCTGGGTCAATAGCGGCAGCAGGTCGTTGGTGGGGTTCTCCCACCAGTCCACCTCGTTGCTCTCGAGGGCGGCAGCCGCTGTCGCCGGGTCCTGGATGATCTGCCACTCGACCCGGTCGAAGTTCGCGATCTTGGGGCCCGCGGTCCAGTTCGGGGAACCATTCTCGCGCGGCTTGTAGTCTGCGAAGCGCTCGTAGACGAGGAGATGGCCGGGCACGCGCTCCCGCGCGTTGAACCGGTAGGGACCACTGCCGACCATTTCGGTGACTTGCGTGAACGCGTCCGTCCTAGCCAGCCGTTCCGGCATCATTGCGCAGAAGTTCGTCGGCGACTTGCCGAGCGCCGTCTGTAGCAGCGCGAAGGGCTGCTTCAGTCGGAACTGGATGGTTTTGTCGTCGGGCGCGGACAGCTCGTCGGTATAGCCGAGCAAGGTCTGGCCGAACGCGTCGCGCTTGCCCCAGCGCTCGATGCTGGCGACACAGTCCCGCGCCAGCACGGGCGTGCCATCATGCCACTTGAGGCCGTCCCGGAGCGTGATCCGCACCCGCTTGCCGTCGTCCTCGACCGTGTCGCCGGCGGCCATCTGCGGCGACGGCGCGAGCTTGCCATCGGTGCCGTACAGGGTGTCGAACAGCATGTAGCCGTGATTCCGCGTGACGTAGGCAGTGGTCCAGATCGGGTCGAGGACCGTCACGTCGGACTGGGGGATGAACTTGAGAACGCGGCTGCCTTCGGCACGCCCGACGCGCGGCGCCGCGAGCGCTACCAATCCTGCGCCTGTCGCGCCAAGCAAGGTCCGTCGCCTCATGCCGGCTGCTCTCCTAGGTGACCCGCCTTATACTGCAGGAGGACGCGTATGCGGAGCGAGAGCACCGGCGTTCGCAAGTGATGCTGGACAAGCAGCCATCTGTTCCCGAGAACGGCGGCGGGGTGGTCCCGATGGACCATCCCACATAAAGCCGGGCTTTGGCGGCCTTCTTAGGTATTCTTTGAGTGCCGGGAACATCATTTAGGAGCATGCGCGTGCAGGAAGCGCCTGGAAGGCCGGGGATCGACCCGCGCTGGACTTCGAGCGACAAGGACGGCGTCGGCACCGCGCTTTCCCCGTTGAGCCGGGTCTGGTTCACCCTCAGCCACGGCATTTTGAACGAGATCTACTATCCGCGGGTCGACCAGGCATGCATCCGGGATTTCGGGTTGCTGGTCTCGGACGGCGCGGGCTTCTTCTCCGAGGAGAAGCGGGACGCTACGCACGCGGTGGCGCGTCTCGAAGACGGCGTGCCGGCGTTCAGGCTGACCAACACGTGCGTCCACAATCGCTACCGCATTGTCAAGCGGGTGGTCTCCGACCCGGAACGCGATGTCGTGCTGCAGTCGATTCGGTTCGAACCGCTAAACGGCGGGCCACTCCGGCTATTCGCACTGCTGTCGCCGCACCTTGTGAATGGCGGCGCGAACAACACCGCTTGGATCGGAGACTACAAGGGATTGCCGATGCTGTTCGCTGAGGGCGACGGTACGGCGCTCGCTCTTGCCGCCTCCGTGCCGTGGGCGGCGCGTTCGGCAGGGTTCGTGGGCGTGAGCGACGGCTGGAGGCAGATCAGTCAAAACTTCTCCCTCGTCGAGCAGTACGATCGCGCCGCCGACGGCAATGTCGCGCTAACCGGCGAACTCCAATGGCAGGCAGCCGAGGGACAAGAGGTGCTGCTCGCCCTCGGCTTCGGCCGCAGCTGGTCGGAGGCGGCGCTACGCGCCCGCCTCAGTTTGGCGGACGGGTTCGAGGCTGCGGCGACCGGCTACGCCGCGGCATGGCGGGGCTTTCAGAAGCCGCTGCTAGCGTTCGACCGGACCACGCAAGCGGGACACAACTCCTATCGCATCAGCACCACCGTTCTGCGGTGCCACGAGTCGCCGAGCTTTCCCGGCGGGCTTATCGCCAGCCTTTCCATCCCATGGGGCTCTAGCAGGGGCGACGATGATCTCGGCGGCTATCACCTCGTGTGGCCGCGCGACCTCGTGCAGACGGCGGGAGCGTTGATAGCCTGCGGCGCGGGTGAGGAAGCCAGCCGCGTGCTGGACTACCTGCGAGCCACCCAGGAGGCCGACGGCAGCTGGGCGCAGAACACGTGGCTGGACGGCCTTCCGTACTGGCGCGGCATCCAGCTGGATGAATGTGCCTTCCCCATCCTGCTGGTCGATCTCGCGCGCCGGAACGGGCTCCTGTCCGGCCAGGAGCTCGCGAAGTTCTGGCCCATGGTGCGTTGGGCCGCGTGCTTCGTGCTGCGCAATGGCCCGATCACGGGGCAAGACCGCTGGGAGGAGGACGCGGGGCTCTCGACCTTCACCCTCGCGGCCTCGATTTCGGCCCTACTCGCGGGCGCGGAGCTGGCCGAGTTGCACGGGGACCATATCATCGCCGGATTGCTGCGCGACACGGCGGATAGCTGGAACGCCTCCGTCGAGGGCTGGACGTTTGCGTCCGGTACGGCACTCGCCGCGAAAGCGGGAGTGGCCGGTTATTACGTGCGCATCGCTCCTCCCGAGGGGCTCGATGCGAACCTGGTGATCAAGAACCGGCGGTCCGCCAACTCGCTGCACCCTGCCGCCGAAGTCATCAGCCCCGACGCGCTCGCCTTGGTGCGGTTCGGCCTGCGCGCCGCGGACGATCCCCGCATCGTCTCGACTGTCCGCGCGATCGATGCCGTGCTCAAGGTCGAGCTGCCCGGCGGGCCGTGCTGGCACCGCTACAACGGGGACGGCTATGGGGAACATCGCGACGGCCGACCGTTCGACGGCACCGGGACCGGCCGGGCTTGGCCGCTGTTGGCGGGCGAACGCGCCCACTATGAAATGGCGGCCGGGAGGGCCGCGGAGGCCGAGCGCCTGCTCACTGCAATGGAAGGCTTCGTCGGACACGGCGGGCTCTTGCCCGAACAGGTGTGGGATACCGATGACATTCCGGAGCGCGAGCTGTTCCGCGGCAAGCCGAGCGGGTCCGCGATGCCACTCGTCTGGGCGCATTCCGAGCACATCAAGCTGCTGCGCTCATTGGCCGAAGGCCGCGTATTCGATATGCCGCCGCAAACGGAGCAGCGTTACGTGCGCGACAAAATTGCGCCGCGAATCGCGATTTGGCGTCGGGATCTGCCCATCCCGGCCCTCGCTGCCGGCCGCGTCCTCCGTCTCGACCTGCCCGAGGCGGCCCGCGTCCGCTGGACGGTGGATAGCTGGGCCAGCCTCACCGATGGGATGACGGCGGACCTCGGCATCGGCCTGCACGTCATCGAGCTCCCGACCGCCCCGCTCGCGCCGGGGACAAGGTTGACCTTCACTTGGCAAAGCCTCGCGAGCAGCGCCTGGGCCGGGCAGGACTTTACTGTGGTGATCAGCCCGGATCGCGCGTGAAGGTCGGCATCGTTTCCGACATCCACTGCAACCTCCAGGGTCTCCAACAGGCGCTCGCGCTGATGGGCGACGTGGACGAACTGCTCTGCCTCGGCGACTGCATCTTCCAGTATCGATTTTCCAACGAAGTCGTGGCGCTGCTGCGGGCGCGTGGCGCCCACGTGATTCTTGGCAATCACGAGGAGGACTTCTTCGCCCCGCACGGTATCCGTGCCCGGCAGCAACCGTGGATCAACCCGGAACTCGCCGAATGGCTAGCGGGGCAGCCGCTGCGGCGGGAGTTCCGTTTCGACGACAAGGCACTTCTGATGGTGCACTCGACGCCCTGGGAGCCGCGCGGCGCCTACGTCTACCCGGACAGTCCGGCGGTGGGGCGCTTCGCCGAGATCGAGGTCGATTTTCTGCTTTACGGCCATACGCACACGCAGATGGTCAGACGGATCGGGCGCGCCCTGGTGATCAACCCGGGCTCCGCCGGGGACGCGAGAGACCCGAGCAACGGCCGCCAGCTCAGCTGCGCTGTACTAGAGCCGGCGAGCGGCGCGGTGACGGTGTTCGACTATCCCGACAGGCGGTGAAGCGCTCGTCGCCTTACCCCACCCGCAACAGCCGGGCCCCCTGGGTGCGGAGCCACGGCACGGCGATCGCCGTATGCGGCGTGAGCTGGTCGACCAGCGCCCAAAACCGCTTACCATGGTTCATATGGCGCAGATGGGCCACCTCGTGAGCGGCAACGTAGTCCTGCACGAAGCCGGGGGCCATCACCAGCCGCCAGCTGAACGCGAGCGACCCGTCGGTGGCACAGCTACCCCAGCGCGAGCTGGTGTCCTTCACCGTGATCCGGCGCGGCTCGGCGCCCGCCGCGCGCGCCTTCTCGCCGACGATTCGCATCAACCGACGGCGAGCCTCGGCGCGCAACAAGTCTGAGACGCGGCGGGACAGGAACTCGGCCTCTCCCGACACGCAGATCGCCCCCTCTTCGAACCAAGCGCCGCCGCGCCGGTGCGGCAGGTGGCGGATCGGACGATCGACACCGTCGAGCGGCACCAGCGCACCATCGACGAACGGGGTGGCGCTCGGCAGCGCGGCGATACGGTCGCTGACCCAGCCCGCATGGCTCATCAGCAGCGCCATCCCGGCCCCGCGGCCGGCGCGTGGCGGCAGTGTGACCACCACCGCGCCCTCGCGCGGGTCGATGCGCAGGCTTACCCGGCGCGCCCGGGAACTGCGCCGCCAAGCGACCCTAGCGGGGCCGCCTGGCAACGCCACCGTTTCGTCCGCCGGCACATCCATGGCGCTCCACAAAGGCGCTTGTGGGCGATTCGTCAATGAAGCGCCGCTTGCTCGCCCTTGAGCAGGCCGGTCAGCGCACCTGCCGCATCAACGACGCCCACCGGTCGAGCTGCGGCAGAATCGTGTCTTCCTTTTCCGACTCGACACTGACCACGACGCGGGCGACGCCCATTTCCTGATAACGCCGAAGGCGATCGACGTCCTCCGGGATTCCCCACAAGGTGACCGGCAGCGAGGCCGGGTCGCGCCCCGCCTCGCGCGCCATGCGGTGGAACTCGGGCATGAAATCGCTCACGTCGTCGTAGTGCGGCCGCTTGGTATGCGGGATCCAGCCGTCGCCGTAACGCACCGCGCGGCGCGCCGAGTAGGGGTAGGCGCCACCCACGATCACCGGCGGGTGCGGCTTCTGCACCGGCTTCGGCCACGCGAAGATCGGATCGAAGTTGACTAACTCCCCATGATACTCGGCCTTCGACTTGGTCCAGATCTCCTTCATGGCTTCCACGCTCTCGCGCACGCGCTTGAAGCGCGTCTCGTAGACCGTGCCGTGGTTCTCCATCTCATCCTGGTTCCAGCCGCCGCCGATGCCGAACAGGAAGCGCCCTTCGCTCACCTGATCGATAGAGGCGACGAGCTTGGCCGTCTGGATCGGGTCACGCTGCTGCACCAGGCAGACCCCCGTGCCGACCTTCAAGGTCCGCGTCGCGGCCGCGGCGGCGGTCAGGGTCACGAACGGGTCCATCGCGTCATAGTATTTCTTCGGCAACTCGCCGCCGGCGAACGGTGTCTTGCGCGATACGGGAATGTGCGAGTGCTCGGGCGCCCAGACCGACTCGAACCCGCGCTCCTCGAGCGCTGCGGCGAGCGCCGCGGGGGTCATGGAGTAGTCGGTGAAGAACATGGCCACGCCGAAATCCATTGGCTTCCTCCTGTTTCCGTCGCCCCTCACAGCCTAGCCCGTTCCGGGCGGCTGACCAGGGCCTCGGGAGGAGCGCCGCCGGCTAGCCGCGCGGCGGCGGCAATGGCTGCGACTGGACGGGCCCGAGCGGCCGTGGGGCGGGCGGCGGCGGTGCGAGATCGGCCGGTTGCCCGCCCGCCATGGGCGCGCCCGCCGCGGTTTGCCCCGCCATGGCAGGCGCCCCAGTGCCGTAACGAGTCAGCATCTCGCGCAATGGGTCGGCGCCAGGGTTTCGCGCCTGCATCGCCATCACGATCTGGCGCGCGGCGAGATCGGAACCATAATACGCGCGATTGTAAGCCGTGCGCGACTTCAGCAGGCTGCCTTGCAGCGACACCCCGGCGTACAACCCGCGCGACTCCGCAACCACGACGATATCGGCACCAAGCGCCGCGGTGGTCGCCCCTTCCACCCCGGCGCCGAGCGACACGAACGCCACCGATGCGTCAGCGCCGAACTTGAACTGGCTGTCCATGATGGCGCTCATGCCCTTATCGGTGAGGATCAGCATCATGATGGCGCTGTCCTGGATGCCGATCTGCAGGCCCGCGCTGCCGCTGCCCATGCCGTAGAACGCCGGGTAGGACCAGCCGCCGGCGGCGTCGCGCGCGACCAGCACGCAATCCGATCCCGAGCCGCCGAATATGAAAGCGATCCGCAACACCTGCGGGCAGACCATCACGCCCTTGGCTTGCCGCAGCAGCGACTGCGTGCCGCGCGCTGCCGGGCGGACCAGCAGGTCCTGCACCGTAAGCGTCGCGCGGTCCACCAGCGCCTGTTGTTCGAGCTGCGCGTGGGCGCGCGGGGCCAACGCCAGCAATGCGCCGCACACGGCGCCGAACAGGACCCGCTTCATCGGAATCTCCCTCGTGCGTCAGGGTAGAGAAGCACCCGAACGCCTTGTCAATAGCCAGGAAGTTCGTTCACGCACACTACTCGCCATCCGTCCGGCGTCCATTCGAGTCGTGTCAAGGATAGGTTGTGGATGCTGAGATGGAGCGCGTTGTCGGGGCCGATGCGGAGCGCATGAGCGACCGCCGCACGAATGGCGCCGCCATGCGCGACGACCACGACCTGCTTTCCCTGGTGCGCTCGGGCCAGACGTATCGAGTGCCCCGCCGACGCGCTCGATCACGTCCAGCATGCTTTCGCCGCCGGGCGGCTGCTCCAATCCGGCGTGGGGCCAGAACGGATGCGGCGGAAGGGTTAGTCGGGCCGGGAGTGCGTGATGCGGCAGACCTTGCCATTCACCCAAGTGCTGTTCGGCGAAAGCCGGCTCGACGGCGAGAGGCGCTTCGTCGTAGCCGTGGGCGAAGATCTCGAGCGCCGTGCGTCGAGTGCGGGATAGCGGCGTGACGATCCACTTCGCAGGACGCGGCAGCCGCCGCGCGAGCGCCTCGTACATCGGTCGATGCTCCACGAGGCTGGTCGGGCAGACCTCGACGTCCATAGCGCCGTACAGGATGGCGCGCGCGTTCTCGCTCACGATCGCGTGCCGTAGCAGCCAGAACCCCGTCAAATCCGCCACCACGCTATTCCCCCATGTTCAGCAGCGCCCCGCGTTCGCGGGCAGAGCGAAACTGACGGGCGAACAGCAACGCGGCCCCTGCCGTCCAGGCGAGGTTAAGCGCGCCGGCGGCGGCCAGGTGATCCCAGCGCACCATGCCGGTCTGCATGACCGCGCGCATGCCTTCGAACACGTGGGCGGACGGCAACGCCAGAGCAATCGGCCGCACCGCCGCTGGCAGCACCGCAACCGGGTAGAACACCGCCGAAAACGGTGTGAGGGCGAACAGCATGGACCATGCGAGCGCTTCCGCACCCGCACCATGGCGGAGGATCAGGGACACGACGGCGAGGGCGACCCACCACCCCATCACCATCAGGTTGACAAAGAACAACACGAGGACGGGGCCGATCGCGAGCAGGTTGAACGAGTAGAGCAGCCACGCCAGCAGCATGGCTGGCGCAACACCGATCGCCATGCGGATGACCGACATGCCGAGCAGTGCGCCGACCAGCTCGTGCGGCCGCAGGGGACTGACAAACACGTGCCCGAGATTGCGCGACCAGATCTCCTCCATGAAGCTGATCGCGACCCCCATCTGGCTCCGCAACGCGACCTCCCAGAGCAACACGCCCCCGAGCAGCACGCCGGCCACGAATAAAGGTCCGTTCGCGGCGCGGCTGGCGAGAAAGGAGGTGGTAAAGCCCCAGATGCACATCTGCAGGGTCGGCCAATACGCGAGTTCCAGGAGACGCGGCCAGGACCGACGGTAAAGCGCCAGGTGGCGATACATCATTCCCCACACCCGGCGAGCCGCAGCCGCGCTCATGCGGCGGCGGATGCGGCAGCGGCTTCCGGCGGTGCCTTCCGATTGCGCGCGATGTCGAGGAACACCTCCTCGAGATCGTCCCGCCCGTAGCGCGACAGCAGGTCTTGCGGACCGCCCGAATCAACGATGCGGCCCTGCTTGAGCATGAGCACCTGCGAGCAGAGCCGCTCTACCTCCGCCATGTTGTGGGACGCGAGCAGGATTGTGGCGCCGACTTCTCCCGGTAGCGCTCCAGCCAGGCACGCATCATGTCGCCGGTATCGGGGTCGAGGCTCGCCGTCGGTTCGTCGAGCAGCAGAAGCTCCGGCCGGTTGATGAGCGACTTGGCCAGAGTAACGCGGGTTTTCTGCCCGGCTGAGAGCTGCCCGGCCGGGCGATCAAGCAAGGCTTCGAGATCGAGCTCGCGCGCCAGCTCGGCGATACGCCGCTCGAGCTTCGGAACATTGTATAGCAGGCCATAGACCCGGAGGTTTTCGGCGACCGTCAGGCGATACGGCAGGGCGACGTAGGGCGAGGAAAAGTTCATCCGCTCCAGCGCTGCGAACCGATGCCGCGCCATGTCATGCCCTAGCACCTCGATCGTGCCTTCTGTCGGGATCAGCAGGCCGAGCAGCATGGCAATGGTGGTCGACTTGCCGGCACCGTTTCCACCGAGCAGCCCGACCGTGGCGCCCCGCGGGACGCGGAAACTGATCCGATCCACCGCCAGGGTCGCGCCGTACCGCTTAGTCAGGTCCTCTACCGCGATCGCATCCATGATCCGCATATGCCGATGCCCCCTTTCGCGGCCAAGGGCGCTAGCCGAGAAACCGGCACTCGCACCGGGCGGGCGGGGCAGCTAGGCTCGCCGCGCATGAACATCCATCCCATGCCGGCGCCCGCCAGCTTGCCGTCCGGTTGCCGGGTGTACGCGATCGGCGACGTGCATGGCTGTCTCGACCGGCTGCAGGCGATCCATGCGCAGATTGCGAAGGACCTCACCCATCGTCCCATACCCTCGCCGTTGCTGGTGCATCTTGGCGACTACATCGATCGCGGGCCGGACAGTGCCGGCGTGGTCCGCTATCTGAGGGCGGGCTTCGCGGGGGCGCCCACCGTCAACCTGATGGGCAATCATGAGCGCATGATGCTGGAGGCGCTCAACAGCCTCGACCCCGAGGGCTTCGAGCACTGGCTCAAGAACGGCGGCGATGCCGCCCTGCATAGCTGGTCGGTCCCCAAGCCCTACAGCCCGCACGGCCTGCATCGGAAAATCCCGGCGGAGGATCAAGCTTTTCTTTACGGCCTTCAGACACATCACCGGGTGGGCGGATATCTGTTCGTCCATGCCGGGCTCCGGCCCCGCGTGCCGCTCGAGTTGCAGTCGCAGCACGACCTGTTGTGGATCCGGGAGCCGTTCCTATCCTCCAAGGTAGAATTCGGGGCCGTCGTGGTGCACGGCCACACCCCGATGGAGGCGCCGGTGATCCGGCCCAACCGCATCGGTATCGACACGGGAGCTGTGCGAGGCGGCGCGCTCACCTGCCTCGTGTTGGAGGAAGATCGGCTTGGTTTTCTGTTCGCCTGAGCCTGGTGCTGCGCTGCCGGACGCTCCGCTTGCAACCGGCTGACCGACCCGTTACGGCATATGTTTGATGGATATTGTACCGCTTCTTGGCAAACTCGCCCCCGAGGATGTCGCACCGGATCTGGTCGGGGCAATCAGGCGGTTGTCGAAGACCAGCGTTCTCGTCATTGGCGACGTGATGCTCGACCGCTACGCCTATGGCGAAGTGGCGCGGATCAGCCCCGAGGCTCCGGTACCCATCCTAACGGTGGGACGCGAGACCGCCATGCCGGGCGGGGCAGGCAACGTCGTTCGCAACCTGACCGCCCTTAATGCGGCGGTCGCCTTCATCGGGGTGGTGGGGGACGACCAGGCCGGCTCGGACCTGACCGGGCTGGTGGGCGGCCAGCCCGGCGTGGAACCCTGGCTTCTGGTGCAGAGCGGCCGGGCCACGACGGTCAAGACGCGTTACATTGCCCACGGGCAGCACATTCTTCGCGCGGACAACGAGGACGCGCGGCCGATCCCGGACAAGCTCGCCGAGCGGCTGCTCCGGATTGCACGCGATGGCATGGTGGCGACCAGCATCACCGTGTTGTCCGACTACAACAAGGGGCTGCTCGCCGGCACCGTGGCGCGACAGCTCATCGACGCGGCGCACGCAGCCGGTCGGCGGGTGATCGTGGACCCGAAGGGCCTCGACTTCGGCCGCTACGCCGGAGCCGACATCATCACGCCGAACCGGCGCGAGTTGTCCGAAGCGACCGGCATGCCCGTCGACAGTGAGGATGCGATCGTGCAGGCCGCCAACAGCCTCCGGCAAGCGCACGGGTTCGGCGCCGTGCTGGTGACCCGCTCCGAGGACGGCATGACCCTGGTGGAAGAAGCTGGCGCCCACCACTATCCGGCCGAAGCCAAGGAGGTGTTCGACGTCTCGGGTGCGGGCGACACGGTGGTCGCGACGCTCGCGGCGGCCCTGGCCGGCGGCCTCCCTCTTCAGGTCGCGGCACGGCTCGCCAACGTCGCCGCAGGCATCGTCGTGGGCAAGATTGGCACCGCGATTGCCCGAGAGACGGAGTTGTTGGCCGCCATCAGCCCGCAAGGCGGCGCGCTCCGAAAGATTGTGACCCGAGAGGCCGCCGCCGAGCAGGTGGAACGCTGGCGGCGCAAAAACTATCGCACCGGCTTCACCAACGGCTGCTTTGATCTCTTGCATCCCGGGCATGTGCATCTGCTCGAGCAGGCGCGCGGCGCGTGCGACCGCCTCGTGGTCGGGCTGAACAGCGATGCCAGCGTGCACCGCCTGAAGGGGCCGAACCGTCCCGTGCAGCCCGAAGCCGCGCGCGCCGCCGTGCTGGCGAGCTTGGCCGCGGTCGATTTAGTGTGCGTGTTCGACGAGGACACGCCGATCGAGCTATTGCAGGCGATTCGTCCGGAGCTTCTGGTGAAGGGCGCGGACTATGCAATCCAGGACGTGGTGGGCGCGGATCTGGTTGCCGGCTGGGGCGGCAAGGTGATGCTGGCACAGCTGCTCGCCGGCCACTCCACCACGGCTACGGTCGCGCGGCTGCGGGGCTGAGCCTTATTCCACCTTGAGGGCGGCTCGGCGGGCGGCAAGGCCGGCCGGATCCTCGATAGCAGCCAACCGCATCGCGGCCAACGTCGCGAAACGGTGCAGCAGCGCCCGCCGCCGCGCGGGTGGGAGCGGGTGCGATGGTGCCGGACGCAGTATCTCGGCCGCGACCTCGTCAGCCACGATGACACCCACGCTCTCGGGAAGCAGGTCCAGCGGGAAGGCGGGGCCGACAGCAAAGTAGAGTGCGTCGCAGAACGCGCGGTACTCCGGCCATTTGCCGTCGGTCAGGAAATCCCGCAGGCCGGACTTGACCTCGATGCACACGAATCCGCAGTCGGGTTGCAATGCCAGGATGTCGGCCCGCCGGCCGTTCGGCAGCGCCACCTCGTGCAGCGGCGCCCAGGCAAGCTCGGCGCACAGCCGGGCCGCACCCAGCCGTACCATGCCGGCGATCTCAGGGAAGCTCCGATCCATACGGCGTGTGCTCGACCAGCGCCGAGGGCGGTCAGCCGGTTAGCGCGTCGATGGCGCGGGCGAGCGCCACGTCCTTGCCGCTCAGCCCACCCGCGTCGTGGGTGCTGAGGACAATCTCCACCCGGTTCCACACGTTGCTCCATTCCGGATGGTGATCGTGCTTTTCGGCGAGCAACGCGACGCGGCACATGAAGCCCCACGCCGCGTTGAAGTCGCGGAACCGGAAATTCCGTGCGATTGCGTCCCGGTTCGGCATGAGGGACCATTGGGGGATGTCACTGCCGAGCGTCGCCCGCTCCGCGTCCGTCAGCTTGCTCATGGGTCTCCTGCTTGACGCTTGACCTTGACCGTCGGCGCGTCCGCTGCATCGATAGCGCATGAGCGCCGTTCCGTCGCGCCCTGGTCCGCCGCCCGCTGCCGAGGAGATCGCTGCCTTGGCCGACCGCGCATTGGCCGCCATCCCGCCGCGGCTGCTGCGACATGTTAAGGGCGTCGCGATTGCGGTCGAGGAGATGCCCGACGACGAGATACTGCGCGACCTCGGGATCGACTCCCCTGGGATCTCACCGGCCTGTACAGCGGCCGGCCGCTCACGCACAAGAGCGTGGACGAAACCGCGACCCTGCCGGACCGCATCTTCCTTTACCGCCAGCCGATCCTGCTCGAGTGGATCGAAACCGACGTCGATCTTTACGACCTCGTCCGCAATGTGCTCGTGCACGAGATCGCGCATCATTTCGGCTTCAGCGATGCCGACATCGAGGCGATCGAGGGAGAGATGGAATAGCCGGAACGGCTAAGAGCCCAGGCTCTTAAAGTCCGTTTTCCGTCTATCAGTATTGTCAGGACGCCGCCCGCAAGCAGCAGGCTAACTATCATCGCGTAAGGGACGGCAGCCCGGCGGTCATGCCGCGAATGCCAAGTCTGTCCCGGCCGCTTCCGACGGCCGCTGGATCAACTTCGCATGGCGGCCCGGAGCACTGCGAGCAAGTCCTTGACCGTAGCTTCGCCATCGCCCGAGCTCACGGCGTGCTCGATCCCGGCGACAAGGTGCTGCTGGATCACCAGGAGCGCCATCTCGCGCACCGCCGCCATGATCGCGTTGGCCTGCTGCACCTCCTCCAGGCAGTAGCGGTCCTCCTCAATCATCTGCCGCAGCCCGCGCACCTGGCCCTCGATGCGGCGCAGGCGGTTCAGCAACGGATCTCGCTCCCCGGGCGTGCGGCGCAGGTATAGCCGTCCGTCGCGGAACTCGCTCTCCATCCTGTCCCGATACCCCTACCCAGTACGTGAAGACGCCAGCCGCGAACGACGTCCGAGCGTTGCCGTTCCACCGACGCTAGACAATGGCACGGAGGATGGACCGATGTACCTCCACGACAAGCGCCTGCAATACCCGGTTCGGGTCGAGATGCCGGATCCCTTGTTCGCGCGCCAACTGCAGCAAGCGATTGGTGGCGTCGAGGGCGAGATTCGCGTCTGCATGCAGTACTTCTTCCAGGCATGGGGCTCGCGCGGGCCGAACAACCGTTATCGCGATATGCTGCTGCACACCGCGACCGAGGAGATCGGCCATATCGAGATGCTGGCCACGGCCGTCGCGCTAAATCTGGAGGACGCGCCGCTCAGCTTGCAGGAGAGCGCGGCCGAGGCGCACCCCGTCGTCAACGCCGTCATGGGCGGCGAGCGTCCGCGTCACGTCGTGGAGGGGATGCTGCAGCGGCACCTGCTCTCGACCGGCAAGGCCGCGTTTCCAGCCAACTCGGATGGCGTGCCGTTCGACATGTCGCACATCTATGCCAGCGGCAACTTGGCCGCGGACATGTACTGCAACGTCGCCGCGGAATCGACAGGGCGCGTGTTGGCCGTTCGGCTCTTCAACGCGGCCAAGGACCCCGGCATGAAGGATATGCTGTCCTTCCTGATCGCGCGGGACACCATGCACCAGCAGCAGTGGTTGGCGGTGGTTGAGGAACTGGGCGGTTACCAGGGCGCGCTGCCGATGCCGAACTCCTTCGATCAGAATCAGGAGAACCACAGAGTTCAGTTACGCCTTCTTCGGCACCGACCGGAACGGCACGCCGCCGCAGCCCGGCCGGTGGAACCAGGGTCCATCGCTCGACGGCAAGGGGCAGTTCACCACGATGCAGGCCGAACCAATGGGCGGCGAGCCGATGCTAGGTCCCGCCGAACCGCTTAGCGGGGCTGCAAACGGAGCAGATCGCGCCTAGGACGGCAGCGGAGTAGGTTCCGGCGAGCAGCCCCGGTGCTCTGATTACCGCACCGGGGCTTTGCTGAACCGATTGGGACGGCAAGCCATGGCTCGACCCCTCATACAGCTTACGAACACTTGCAAAATAGCCCATCCCTCCACCAAGAGTGCCGCCCCTCCCCCCTAGCCTCTCCCCCTTCCCTTCCCCCTCCTCCTCCCCCCCCCCCCTCCCCATCATCCTACCTCCCTCCCTTCCCCCCCCCCCTCCATCACTCCCCTCCTCTCCTCTCCCCCCCCCCCCTCTTACTTTCGCCCCTCTCCTTCCCTCCCCTCCTGCCCTCCATCCCCCCCATCCCTCCTCCTGCCTCTTCTCTTCCGGCCCCGCCCCCCCTCCCCCCCTCCCGGCGTGTCCGCGATCGGACGCCGGCCGCCAAAACCAGCGGCGGCCTGCCCCCCCCCCTCCCCACCCATGCGATCTCGATTTCCCGTTCTGCATGCCAGTAGGGAGTTGCGGCGGTCGCAGAAACCCGCAGTAGGTTCGGTTGCCTCGCCGTTCAGTGTCGGACTGCTCCCCCCCCCCCTCGCCCCCCCCCCCTCCTCCCCGCCCCCCTCCCCCCCCCCCCCCCCGCCCCTCCCCTTCCCCCTCCTCCCCCCCCCTCCCTTCCCCTTTTCCCCTCTCCTCGCCCCCCCTCCCCCCCTCCTTCCTTCCTCGGTCCCTATCGTCCGCTCTCCCCCCCCTCCCACCCCTTCCTCGCCCTTTCTCCTTTTCCTTTCCGCGTTCCCCTGTCCCTCCCCTCTTCTTCTCCACACCTCATCTCCCTCCCTTACCTATCCCTCCCCCGTTCTCCCCTCGCTCGCCGCGCCCCCTCCCTCCTCCTCCTCCTCCTCGTTCAGCGCTACGGCCGCTTCAATTGCAACCCGCTGCCTGGAGCGCCGATGCTGGCTTTGTCCGCGCAACTCGCAACGATCACGCCAGACGAAACCCGTCGGCTGCCCGCCAGGACCAACGCGTCGAGCGGTCCAGGGTGACGCCCTGACCCGCCAGGATCTGCACTTGCCGATAGAGCGGCTGAGCGTCCCCGAACTTGCTGACCGCCACGTGCGCGATCAGCCCCTCGGTCGGCATCCCGCCGTCAATCGGCCGATCCGGCGCATGAAAAACCTTGGGCAAGGATCCGACTGAGGTCGCGGCGTCCATCGAGCAGCATTATCCGTTACAACGAGACCGTAGCGACACCGTGCCACAGAGGGCCGACCGCGCGTTCCCGGTGCACCTACCCTTGTGGGAGACGGCGGCTGGCTAGGCTGTACAGCGGCCATGCAGGGAGGGAAAAATGGCAGCGCAATCCAAATGGCGTTTGTCCGGCGACTACTTCGAAAACTGCAACTGCGATGTGGTGTGTCCATGTCTTGTCTCGCCCGCAGCACCGCTGACGGCGCGGCCAAGCCAGGGCGTGTGCGACGTGGCGCTGGCTTTCCACATCGATAAAGGCAGTTACGATCAGGTTTCGCTGGACGGGCTTAGTGTTGCCGTGGTCGGCCATACGCCGGGCCCCATGGGGGACGGCAACTGGACGCTCGCCGCCTATATCGACAAGCGGGCGGATGATGCACAGACCACGGCGCTCGCCGCTATCTTCGGCGGTGCCGAGGGAGGCCCAATGGCGGCCTTCGCGCCACTGGTCGGCAAGCATCTTGGTGCGAAGAAGGTCTCGATCAAATACGCCATCAAGGGTAACGGCCCGTTCGGTGGAAATTCCGGGCATCATGCACATGGGCGTGGAGCCGCTGCCAAGCATGCATCCGAGCGGCGAGATTTGGGCCGCCACCGGCCATCCGGTCGCACCGGACAGGCTTGCGTTCGGTGTGGGAAGCAAGGGCAGCACCTTCACCGACCACGGCATGCAGTGGGACAATTCCGGCAAGAACGGTCACTACGCTCCGATCAACTGGTCAAACTAGCAGCGGGGCGGTTTCCGCTCGCCGCCGCCTCAAACTTCGCCACGGCCTCAGCCAGCGAGCTTTTGGGACCCGCCATGGAACACGCCCAGACCGACGCCGACCGGCTCAAGGTGCAGCGCAACGTCATTCTGGGTTTGCTCCTGGCGCTGGCGGCCACCGCTTGGGTGCTACTCGCCTGGCAAGGTGCAGACAGCGACATGGATATGGCGATGGCCTCGCCAACCATGGGAATGCGCGCACCGCTGTTTCTCACGATCTGGGTGGTCATGATGGTGGCCATGATGTTCCCGACCGCCGCGCCCATGATCCTCACCTTCCATAAGGTCCAGGCGAGCAAACGCCAGCGCGGCCAGGTCTTCGTCGCAACATGGGTGTTCGTGGCGGGCTACATGCTGGTGTGGA
>CAVWQV010000010.1:0-78502 GCA_963757115.1 uncultured Alphaproteobacteria bacterium
TGATCGCCCAGTTCGAGCAGTACATCAAGCTCAACAAGAAGATCGCGCCCGAGGTGCTGGTCTCCCTGAACCAGATCGAACAGCCGTCCAAGCTCGCCGACACGGTCGCGAGCCACTTGTCGCTGAAGATCGCCGAGAAGCAGGAACTGCTCGAGATCCCCAAGGTCGGCGAGCGGCTCGAGAAGGTGTTCGGACACATGGAGTCCGAGATCGGCGTGCTGCAGGTGGAGAAGCGTATCCGCAACCGCGTCAAGCGGCAGATGGAGAAGACGCAGCGCGAGTACTACCTGAACGAGCAGCTCAAGGCGATCCAGAAGGAACTCGGGGAAGGCGAGGACGGCAAGGACGAGACCGCCGAGCTCGAAGCGCGCATCAAGAAGACCAAGCTGTCCAAGGAGGCGCGCGAGAAGGCGATGGCGGAGCTCAAGAAGCTCCGCACCATGAGCCCGATGAGCGCCGAGTCGACGGTGGTGCGCAACTACCTCGACTGGATGCTGTCGATCCCCTGGAAGAAGCGCAGCAAGGTGCGCAACGACGTGGTCGAGGCGGAAAAGGTGCTCGACGCCGACCATTACGGGCTTGAGAAGGTGAAGGAGCGCATCCTCGAGTACCTGGCCGTGCAGTCGCGCAGTCCGAAGATCCGCGGGCCGATCCTGTGCCTGGTCGGGCCGCCCGGCGTCGGCAAGACCTCGCTCGGCAAGTCGGTCGCCAAGGCTACCGGGCGGAATTTCGTCCGCATGTCATTGGGCGGCGTACGTGACGAGGCGGAGATCCGCGGCCACCGGCGGACCTATATCGGCTCCATGCCAGGCAAGGTCGTCCAGGGCATGAAGAAGGCCAAGACCTCCAACCCGCTGTTCCTCCTCGACGAGATCGACAAGCTCGGCGCGGACTGGCGTGGCGACCCGTCTTCGGCGCTCCTGGAGGTGCTCGACCCCGAGCAGAACAGCACGTTCAACGACCATTACCTCGAGGTCGACTACGACCTGTCCGACGTGATGTTCGTGACCACCGCCAATAGCCTGCGGATGCCGCAGCCGCTGATGGACCGCATGGAGATCATCCGCATCCCCGGCTACACGGAGGATGAGAAGGTCGAGATCGCCAAGCGCCACCTGATCTCCAAGCAGTCGGAGGCCAACGGGCTCAAGCCGGACGAGTGGTCGCTCTCGGACGACGCCCTCCGCGACGTGATCCGCTACTACACGCGCGAGGCGGGCGTCCGCTCGCTCGAGCGCGAGATCGCCAATCTCGCGCGCAAGGTGGTCAAGGAGATCGTCAGCAAGAAGGCCAAGAAGGTCGCGATCACTCGCAAGAACCTCGACAAGTACGCCGGCGTGCGCCGGTTCCGCTTCGGCGAGACGGAGGCGGAGGACATGGTCGGCGTCGTCACCGGCCTTGCCTGGACGGAGGTGGGCGGCGAGATCCTGACCATCGAGAGCGTGCTGCTGCCCGGCAAGGGCAACGTCAAGCACACCGGCAAGCTCGGCGATGTCATGCAGGAAAGTGTCTCGGCGGCCCTCAGCTACGTGCGGAGCCGCGCGGTGCAGTTCGGCATCAAGCCGACCGTGTTCGAGAAGCGCGACATCCACGTGCACGTGCCCGAGGGCGCGACCCCCAAGGACGGCCCGTCAGCGGGCATCGCCATGGCGACCAGCATCGTGAGCGTGCTCACCGGCATCCCGGTTCGCCGGGACGTGGCGATGACGGGCGAGATCACCCTGCGCGGCCGGGTGCTGCCGATCGGCGGGTTGAAGGAGAAGCTGCTGGCCGCGCTGCGGGCCGGGATCACGACGGTATTCATCCCGAAAGAGAATGAGAAGGACATCGCCGAGATACCGGACAACGTGAAGAAGCACCTCAAGCTGATCCCGGTGGCCGACGTCGACGATGTGATCGCCCAGGCCCTGGTTCGCAGGCCGGAGCCGATCGAGTGGTCCGAGCCGCCCGAGCCGGTATCGCCGCCGGCACCGGAGCCAGCCGGGGCGTCCTTACCGCACTAACCCTCCGCCCTCTCTCCCTTGCCCGGGGGAGAGGGGCGGCGGCGCCGGGCAATGGAGGGCGGTTAGCTCAGCGGTAGAGCGTCTCGTTTACACCGAGAGGGTCGGCGGTTCGATCCCGTCACCGCCCATTGAGCCCCCCCGGCCGTGCGTCTTAAACGCTGCCGCCTGCTGCGGGTGTAGCTCAGTTGGTTAGAGCGCCGGCCTGTCACGCCGGAGGTCGCGGGTTCGAGCCCCGTCACTCGCGCCAGCCATGATCCACTAATGTGCGTCCAGCGAACGCGTGATCCGGCGTCGCGTGCGAGCGACCGCGTCGTGGTTCCCTGACCCCCTGGCGACGCGATGGGGTTGGGGCTAATGTGCCGCCGTTGCTGCGCTGCGATATGGCGGTGCCCGCGGGATGGCGACACCCCGCAGGCTGGGCGCTTCCATCGAAGCGGGACGGGACGGAACCAAATGCAATCAGTGCTCGCCGACTATTTCCCGATCGTGGTCTTCATGATCATCGCCGGCGCGATCGCGGTTGCGATGATCGGCGGGTCATTGCTGGCCGGGCCGCAGAAGCCATATGCGGAGAAGCTGTCAGCCTACGAGTGCGGGTTCGAGCCGTTCGACGACGCCAGGCGGCGCTTCGACGTGCGGTACTATCTGGTCGCGATTTTGTTTATCATCTTCGACCTGGAAGTCGCGTTCCTGTTTCCCTGGGCGGTCAGCTTGTCCGACATCGGCTCGTTCGGGTTCCTCTCGATGATGGGGTTCCTGGGCGTGCTGACCGTCGGCTTCATCTACGAGTGGCGCAAGGGCGCACTTGAGTGGGAGTGATGGTGAGATGAGCGCAACGGCTGCTGCGCCCGCGATCGCCTGGAACCGCGAGGCTCTGCCTCCCGGGCCGGAGCAGGACGCGGTGGTGAAGGGCATCACCGGCGAGATTGCCGACAAGGGCTTTATCGTCGCCAACGTTGACCGGCGTCGTGAACTGGGCCCGGACCGGCAGTTTGTGGCCGATGACCTTCGGCCTGGCCTGCTGTGCTGTCGAGATGATCCACGCGTACATGCCTCGTTACGACCTCGACCGCCTGGGCGTGATCCCCCGCTCGAGCCCGCGGCAGAGCGACGTGATGATCGTTGCCGGCACGCTGACCAACAAGATGGCTCCCGCGCTGCGCAAGGTCTATGACCAGATGCCCGAGCCGCGCTGGGTGATCAGCATGGGCAGCTGCGCCAACGGTGGCGGCTACTACCATTTCTCCTACTCGGTGGTGCGCGGCTGCGATCGCATCGTGCCGGTCGACGTATACGTCCCCGGCTGCCCGCCGACGGCGGAGGCGCTGGTCTACGGCATCATGCAGCTGCAGAAAAAGATCAGGCGCACCGGGACCATCCTGCGTGGCTGACCAGCCCGACGCCGCGGCCCCGGCTGCGCATCCTTTGGCGGAGGCGGTCGGCGCGCTGATCGGCGTGCTTGGGGTGCGCGTGGAAGCGGGCGAGCTGGTCGTCGAGGCGCGCGCCGACGGCATCGTCGAATTGCTGACCGCGCTGCGTGACGATCCGCGCTTCGCGTTCGAGCAACTGATGGACATCTGCGGTGTCGACTGGCCGAAGCGCGAACAACGCTTCGACGTGGTGTACAATCTGCTCTCCGTGTCGCTGAACCAGCGCGTCCGCGTGATCGTGACGACGGACGAGACGACGCCGGTTCCCTCGGTTCACGCGATCTGGCCTTGCGCGACATGGTGGGAGCGCGAAGCCTGGGACCTTTATGGGATCGTGTTCTCCGGCCAGCCGGACCTCCGCCGCATCCTGACCGACTACGGGTTCGACGGGCATCCGCTGCGCAAGGACTTTCCGCTGACCGGCTATGTCGAGGTTCGCTACGACGAGGACCAGAAGGCAGTGGTGTACCAGCCGGTGAAGCTGACCCAGGATTGGCGCAATTTCGATTTCCTGTCGCCTTGGGACGGCGTGACCTCCCTGCCGGGCGACGAGAAGGTGCACCTCGCGCGCGGCGCGCCTGCGCCCGCGACGCGGCCCGCCGACGTCGTGAAAGGCTGAGCGATGGGTGGGACGACGACGCGGGAGGCGCTGGTCAGCCAGGCCCCGGGCAGCCGCACGGTGGAGATCGACAGCCACGCGATCAATTTCGGGCCGCAACACCCGGCCGCGCACGGCGTGCTGCGGCTGATCCTGGAGATGGACGGGGAGGTGGTGGAGCGCGCCGACCCGCATATCGGGCTGCTGCATCGCGGCACCGAGAAGCTGATGGAGTACCGCACCTATATTCAGAACGTGCCGTATTTCGACCGGCTCGACTACGTGTCGCCGATGTGCATGGAGCACACTTACGTTCTCGCGGTCGAGAAGCTGCTCGATATCGCGGTGCCCGAGCGCGCCCAATGGATCCGGACCTTGTTCGCCGAGATCACCCGGGTGCTGAACCACCTGCTCAATGTCACCACATACGCGCTCGACGTTGGCGCGATCACGCCGTCGCTGTGGGGCTTCGAGGAGCGCGAGAAGCTCATGGAGTTCTACGACGAAGCCTCGGGCGCGCGATTGCACGCCAACTACTATCGGCCCGGTGGGGTCCATAGCGACTTGCCGGTGGGGCTCGAGGATCGAATTGCGGCCTGGGCCGAGACGTTTCCGAAATTCGTCGACGATCTGAGCGAGTTGCTGACGGCCAACCGGATCTGGAAGCAGCGCACTGTCGACATCGGGGTCATCAGCGCCGAGGACGCGCTGGCCTGGGGGTTCAGCGGCCCGTGCCTGCGCGCATCCGGCGTGCCTTGGGATCTGCGGCGCGCGCAACCCTACGACAAATACGCCGAGGTAGAGTTCGATGTCCCAGTCGGGCGCAACGGGGATTGTTTCGACCGCTACCTCGTGCGGCTCACCGAAATGCGTGAAAGCGTGAAAATCATCAAGCAATGCCTGGCGCAGATGAAGCCCGGTCCGGTGAAGGTGAAGGACAACAAGTTCACCCCACCGTCGCGCGGCGAGATGAAGCGCTCGATGGAGGCGCTGATCCATCACTTCAAGCTGTTCACCGAGGGGTTCCACGTCCCGGCGGGCGCCACGTACACGGTGACGGAAAGCCCGAAGGGCGAGTTCGGCGTGTACCTGGTTGCGGACGGAACCAATCGCCCCTATCGCTGCAAGATCCGGCCAACCGGCTTTGCCTTCCTTCAGGCCGTGGAAAAGCTCGCCAAGCGGCACATGCTGGCCGACACGGTCGCGATCATCGGGTCGCTCGACGTCGTGTTCGGCGAGATCGATCGGTAGCCGCGCGCGTGGCGGAGGACATCGGCGACGGCTCGATCGGGGCCGAGGTCGCGCAGCCGTCACGCTTCGCGTGGGACGAGCGGAGCCGGGCTGAGCTTGACCGGCAGATCGCGAAGTATCCGCCGGGCAAGCAGGCGAGCGCCGTGCTGCCCGCGCTTTACATCGCGCAGAACCAGATGAAGCGGCAGACCGGCAGCGCGTGGGTGCCGCGGGTTGCGATGGACGCCGTCGCGGATGTGCTCGGGATGCCGCCGATCCGCGTCTACGAGGTCGCCACCTTCTATCTGATGTTCAACACGACGCCGGTTGGAACGTGGCACCTGCAGATCTGCACGACGACGCCGTGCTGGCTGCGCGGCTCGGACGAGGTGGTCGCCGCCTGCCGCGCCTTCACCGGTATCGCCGATTGGGGCGGGACGAGTGCGGACGGTCGCTTCACGATGACCGAGGTCGAATGCCTGGGAGCCTGCGTGAACGCGCCGATGATGCAGGTGAACGACGATTTCTACGAGGACCTCGACGGCGAGCGGACGACGCAACTGCTCGAAGCCTTGCAGCGTGGCGAGCCGCCCCGCCCGGGTTCCATGAGCGGGCGGCAAACCTCGGCGCCGGAGGGCGGCCCGACGACGCTGCTCACGCTCGAGCATCTCGGGCCGCCGGCAGATGGCTGAGGCGGCCGTGATCGGAAGACCTGCATTATGCTGAACGACAAGGACCGTATCTTCACCAATCTTTACGGCCAACACGACTGGCGACTGGCCGGCGCGCGGGCGCGTGGGGATTGGGACGACACGGCGGCGCTGCTGGCGCGCGGGCGGGACGCGATCATCGACGAGATCAAGGCATCTGGCCTGCGCGGGCGCGGCGGCGCTGGCTTTCCCACGGGCATGAAATGGTCGTTCATGCCGAAGCAGTCCGACGGGCGCCCGGCGTATCTCATCGTCAACGCCGACGAAAGCGAGCCCGGCACCTGCAAAGACCGCGACATCATGCGCCACGACCCGCACAAGCTCGTGGAGGGATGCCTGCTCGCCTCCTTCGCGATGGGCGCGCACGCGAGCTACATCTACATCCGTGGCGAGTTCTACAACGAGGCGCGGCACCTCCAATACGCGATCGACGAGGCCTACGAAGCTGGGCTGATCGGCAAGAACGCGTGCGGCTCCGGCTGGGATTTCGACCTCTACCTGCATCGCGGCGCGGGGGCGTATATCTGCGGCGAGGAGACGGCGCTGCTCGAAAGCCTCGAGGGCAAGAAGGGATTGCCGCGACTGAAGCCGCCGTTCCCGGCGGCGGTCGGTCTTTATGGCTGCCCAAGCACGGTCAACAACGTGGAAAGCATCGCAGTCACGCCGACCATCATGCGGCGGGGTGCGGCGTGGTTCGAGCAGCTGGGTCGGCCGAAGAACTCGGGCACCAAGATCTTCTGCATCTCCGGACACGTAAACAAGCCGTGTAACGTCGAGGAAGAGCTCGGCATTCCGATGCGCGAGCTGATCGAAACCTACGCCGGAGGCGTGCGCGGCGGCTGGGACAACCTGCTCGCGGTGATTCCCGGCGGGGCATCCGTTCCACTGATCCCAAAGGACATCTGCGACACGGTGCTGATGGATTTCGACAGCCTGCGTGACGTCAAGAGCGGCCTCGGCACCGCAGCGGTGATCGTGATGGACAAGTCGACCGACTTGATCCGCGCCATCGCCCGCCTGAGCCAGTTCTACAAGCACGAGAGCTGCGGCCAGTGCACTCCGTGCCGCGAGGGCACCGGCTGGATGATGCGGGTGATGTATCGGATGGTGCAGGGCCGCGCCGAGCCCGAGGAGATCGACACGCTCGATCAGGTCACGCGTCAGGTTGAGGGGCACACGATCTGCGCGCTCGGCGACGCGGCCGCCTGGCCGATCCAGGGCCTCATCCGGCATTTCAAGCCGCTGATGCTGGAGCGTATCGCGACCTACAAGCGCCAGCACGGGTCGCCGCGTCCCACCTTGCCGATGGCGGCGGAGTAGTTTCGATGGCGAAAGTCACGGTTGACGGCATCGTCGTCGAGGTGCCGAACGGATCGACGGTGCTGCAAGCCTGCGAAGCGGCGGGCAAGGAGATCCCGCGCTTTTGTTATCATGAGCGCCTGTCGATCGCCGGCAACTGCCGCATGTGCCTGGTCGAGATCGAGCGGGCGCCGAAACCCGTCTCGTCCTGCTCGTTTCCCGTCGCCGACAATATGGTGGTCAAGACCGACAGCCCGATGGTGCGCAACGGCCGCCGCGGCGTGATGGAATTTTTGCTCATCAATCACCCGCTCGACTGCCCGATCTGCGACCAGGGCGGCGAGTGCGACCTGCAGGACCAGGCGCTCGGCTACGGCATGGATCATTCGCGCTTTGCCGAGAACAAGCGCGCGGTGAAGGACAAGAATTTCGGGCCGCTGGTCAAGACGGTGATGACGCGCTGCATCCATTGCACGCGCTGCATCCGGTTCATCACCGAAGTGGCCGGGGTACCCGATCTCGGCGCCACCTCGCGCGGCGAGAGCATGGAGATCACGACCTACGTCGAGAAGGCGCTGGGTTCGGAGTTGTCGGCCAACATCATCGACCTTTGCCCCGTAGGCGCGCTGACGTCCAAGCCCTACGCCTTCGTGGCGCGCCCATGGGAGCTCAAGAAGACCGACAGCGTCGACGTGCTGGACGCGCTCGGCACGCCGATCCGCGTCGACAGCCGGGGGCCGGAGGTGCTGCGCATCCTCCCGCGGATCAACGAGGAGGTGAATGAGGAGTGGCTGGGCGACAAGTCGCGCTTCGCCCTCGACGGGTTGAAGCGGCGGCGGCTCGATCGGCCGTGGGTGCGGCGTGGCGGCAAGCTTGTCCCGGCGACCTGGGCCGAGGCGTTCGGCGCGATCGCCGAGCGTATCCAGGGTGTCGCAGGCGAGCGCGTGGGTGCGATCGCCGGCGACCTGTGCGACGCGGAAAGCATGTTGGCGCTGAAGGATCTGCTCGGGTCGCTGGGATCGGGCAATCTGGATTGCCGGCAGGACGGGGCGGCGCTCGACCCGAGCCGGCGCGACTACTACCTCTTCAACAGCTCGATCGCCGGGATCGACGAGACCGACGCCTTGCTGCTGATCGGCAGCAATCCGCGGCGAGAGGCGCCCGTGCTGAACGCGCGCATCCGCAAGCAATGGCTGCACACCACGATGCCCATCGCCTCGATCGGCCCGGCGGCTGAGCTGACGTATCAGGCGGATCATTTGGGCGATGGGCCGCAGGCGCTCACGGCGCTGCTCGACGGCACGCACGACTTCGCCGGGCGATTGCGCGACGCGAAGAAGCCCATGGTGATCGTGGGCCAGGGGGCGTTGCGACGGCCGGACGGCGCGGCGGTGCTCGCGGCAGCTTGGAAGCTGGCTGGTGCGGTGGGTGGCCTAAGCGCGGCATGGCACGGCTTCAACGTACTGCACACGGCGGCCGCCCGGGTCGGCGCGCTCGATCTCGGCTTCGTCCCCGCGACGGGAGCGCGCGGGTTCGAGGCGATGATGGGCGGCGGGGTCGATGTGCTTTGGCTGCTCGGCGCCGACGAGTTCGACACCGCGCGGATCGGCGCGGATACGTTCGTGGTCTACCAAGGCCATCACGGCGATCGCGGCGCGGCGCGGGCCGACGTGATCTTGCCCGGCTCGGCCTACACCGAAAAGCCGGGCACCTTCATCAGCACGGAAGGGCGCGTGCAGCGTTCCTTGTTGGGCGTGTTCCCGCCGGGCGAAGCGCGGGAGGATTGGCGCATTATCCGCGCCTTCAGCGAGGCGATCGGCCGGACGCTGCCCTATGACAGCCTGGAAGCGCTGCGGGCGCGGCTCGAGCAGGTCAACGCGGTGTTCGGCCGCGTGGGCTTCCTGCCGCGCTTCGGCACTGGCGACCCCGCCGGTCCGGCGGGCGACCCGGCAGCCCTCGACGACGCGCCGTTCGTGCCGGCCATCGCCAACTACTACCAGACCGACCCGATCAGCCGGGCTAGTCCGACCATGGCGGCGTGCACCGAGACGTTTTACGGGACGCCGCAAGCGCTGGCGGCGGAGTAGCGGGATGCGGGCGTTCTTCCTCGACACGACGACCGGGCAGGTGATCCTGACCTTCGCCGAGGCGCTCGCGCTTTTGGTGCCGCTGCTGGTCGGCGTGGCATACCTCACCTATGCCGAACGCAAGGTGCTGGCGGCCATCCAGTTGCGCAAAGGCCCGAACGTGGTCGGGCCGTTCGGCCTGTGGCAGCCCTTCGCCGATGCGCTGAAGATGCTGACCAAGGAAACCATCATCCCGTCCGGCTCCAACCGCATTCTGTTCCTGTTCGCGCCGATGCTGACGTTCGGGCTGGCAATGATCGCTTGGGCGGTGATCCCGGTCGGTGACGGCTGGGCGATCGCCGACATCAATGTGGGCATCCTCTATCTGTTCGCGATCAGCTCGCTCGGCGTCTACGGCATCATTATCGCCGGTTGGGCGAGCAACTCGAAATACGCCTTCATGGGCGCCATGCGTAGCGCCGCGCAGATGGTGAGCTACGAAGTCTCGATCGGCTTCGTAATGGTCTGCGTGCTGCTCTGCGTCGGCAGTCTCAATCTGTCCGACATCGTGCGGGCGCAGCAGACGGTCTGGTTCTGCATTCCGCTGTTCCCGATGTTCATCGTGTTCTTCATCTCGGGGTTGGCGGAGTGCAATCGGTCACCGTTCGATCTGGCCGAGGGCGAGAGCGAGATCGTGGCCGGGTTCTTCGTCGAGTACAGCTCGTTGTCGTTCGGGCTGTTCTTTCTCGGCGAATACGCCAACATGATCCTGATGAGCGGGATGACCTCCATCCTGTTCCTGGGCGGCTGGCTGGCCCCGTTCGGCGTCGTGCCGTTCACCTGGATCCCCGGCCCGATCTGGTTCATTCTGAAAATCTGTCTCTGCTTGTTCGTGTTCATCTGGGTGCGTGGGACGTTTCCGCGCTTCCGCTACGACCAGCTGATGCGGCTCGGGTGGAAAGTGTTCCTGCCTCTATCGCTCGCGTGGCTGGTCCTGACGGCCGGGGCGCTCGTGTTGTTTGGATGGCTGCCGCATGCGTCCGCTTGATCGGATCGGGGCCGGGGCCTATGCCCCGCCTCGAGAAGGAGCCTGAGCCATGGCTTGGCTGGACCGCACTGCCCGCAGCCTCCTGATGAGCGAGCTGTTCGCCGGGATGGGATTGACCTTGCGCTATTTCTTCAAGCGCAAGGCAACGATCAACTACCCGTACGAGAAGACCCCGCTCAGCCCGCGCTTCCGGGGCGAACACGCGCTGCGCCGTTACCCGAACGGAGAGGAGCGCTGCATCGCCTGCAAGCTGTGCGAGGCGATCTGCCCTTCGCAGTGCATCGTCATCGAGGCCGAGCCGCGCGAGGACGGTTCGCGGCGGACAACTCGCTACGATATCGACATGACGAAGTGCATCTACTGCGGGCTTTGCGAGGAGGCTTGCCCGGTCGATGCCATCGTGGAGGGGCCGAACCTCGAGTTTTCCACCGAAACGCGCGAGGAGCTCTACTACGACAAGGAGAAGCTGCTCGCGAACGGCGATCGCTGGGAGGCGGAGCTGGCCGCCCGGCTCGAGCTGGACGCGCCGTACCGATGATCGCGGCCATCGCGTTTTATGTGTTCGCGGCCGTCCTGCTCGGCTCGGCCGCAATGGTCGTGAGCTCGCGCAACCCGGTGCACTCGGCGCTGTTCCTGATCCTTGCATTCTTCAATGCTGCCGGGCTGTTCCTGATCGCGGGCGCCGAGTTCCTCGCGATGATCCTGGTCATCGTCTACGTGGGCGCCGTCGCCGTGCTGTTCCTGTTCGTGGTGATGATGCTGGACGTGAACTTTGCTGAGCTGCGAAGCGGCTACCAGCGCTACTTACCCCTCGGCGCGACTGTGGGGGCGATCCTGCTGATCGAGTTGGGGCTGGTCGCGGGTGGCTGGCGGATCGCGCCGGAAGCATCGCAGCTGCGTTTTGCGCCGCAGACGGTGGCGGTCCACAACACGGCGGCGCTCGGGCGGCTGATCTACACCGACTACGTGTTCCTGTTTCAGAGCGCCGGGCTGATCCTCTTGGTCGCCATGATCGGCGCCATCGTCCTGACGCATCGCGACCGCAAGACCTCGCGGCATCAAAGCATCGCCCTGCAGAACGCGCGAACCCTGGCCGACACGCTGGAGGTGGTGCCTGTGGCACTCGGCGCGGGTATCAAGACGCTCGGCATCTACCGGCCGAAAGTGGCCGAGCCGCCCGAGACGTTCGCCGACGAAAGCGACAGCGAGGCCGTCCTCGGCCAGCACGGGGACCGGCATTGACGATGAACACTACGGGTACTGCGGAGCACGTGGGCCGATGATGGCCGTCGGCGTCGCCCATTACCTCACCGTTTCCGCCATTTTGCTCGTGCTCGGCGTGTTCGGGATATTCCTCAACCGCAAGAACGTCATCATCATCCTGATGTCGGTCGAGCTGATCCTGCTTGCGGTCAACCTCAACCTCGTCGCGTTTTCCGCCTCGCTCGGCGACCTCGCCGGCCAGGTGTTCGCGATGTTCGTGCTCACCGTCGCGGCGGCGGAGGCGGCGATCGGGCTCGCCATCGTGGTCGTCTACTTCCGCAACCGCGGCTCAATTCAGGTCGAGGACGTGAACCTGATGAGGGGCTGAGGATGATCTACGCGGTTGCCGTGTTCGCCCCGCTGCTGGGCGCGATCGTCTCGGGCCTCGCCGGCCGTGCGATCGGCGACCGGGCGGCGCAGGCGGTGTCCATTCTTGTGATGGTGGTCGCCGCTACGTGTGGGGTTGCGAGCTTTATCACGGTGGGCCTGCAAGGCGGTGCCACGGGCGTTGTCGATCTCGGCGACTGGATCGAAAGCGGGCTGTTTCACGTGAGCTGGGCGCTTCGCTACGACACGCTTTCGGCCGTGATGGTCGGAATGGTGACGTTCGTCTCCGCCTTCATCCACATCTACAGCGTCGGCTACATGGCGCACGACGCCTACCCGCGCTATCGGTTCTTCGCCTATCTCAACCTGTTCACCTTCATGATGCTGATGCTGGTGACGTCCGACAACCTCCTGCAGCTGTTCTTCGGCTGGGAGGGCGTCGGGCTCATGAGCTACCTGCTGATCGGCTACTGGTACGACAGGCCGAGCGCCTGCGCCGCGGCCATCAAGGCAATGGTCGTCAACCGGGTCGCCGACCTGCCGTTCGCTGTCGGCATCGCGCTCGTGTTCCTGGTGTTCGGCTCCATCGAGTTTCCCGTCATCTTCGGGTCGATCCCCGAGCACATGAACGACACCTATCACGTGCTCGGCGCCACGTTCCGGGCCTATGAGGTGATCGGCGTGCTGCTGTTCATCGGCGCGATGGGCAAGTCGGCGCAGATCTTCCTGCACACCTGGCTACCGGACGCGATGGAAGGGCCGACGCCGGTCTCGGCGTTGATCCACGCCGCGACGATGGTGACGGCGGGCGTATTCCTGATGGCGCGGATGTCGCCGATCATGAGCTACGCGCCGGGCGCGCTCGCCTTCGTGACGTTCATCGGGGCCACCACCTGCCTGTTCGCCGCGACGATCGGCTGCACCCAGTTCGACATCAAGCGCGTGATCGCCTACTCGACCTGCTCGCAGCTCGGCTACATGTTCACCGCGGCCGGCGTGGCCGCCTATCAGGTGTCGATCTTCCATCTGTTCTGCCACGCCTTCTTCAAGGCGCTGCTGTTCCTAGCCGCGGGTTCGGTGATCCACGCCGTGTCCGGCGAGCAGGACATGCGCAAGATGGGCGGGCTTGTGGCGCAAGATCCCGGTGACGTACATCGTCATGTGGATCGGCTCGCTGGCGTTGGCCGGCATCCCTCCGTTCGCCGGCTACTACTCGAAGGACGCCATCCTGGAAGCCGCCTACGCGGCGGGCGGGTTGGGCTATTACGGCTTCTGGTGCGGACTGATCGCGGCGTTCCTCACGGCGTTCTATTCGGGGCGCGTCTTGTTCATGACGTTCCACGGCACGCCTCGGATGGACCGTCACGTGGCCGAGCACGTGCACGAAAGCCCGCCGGTGATGACCGGGCCGCTTGTGGTGCTGGCGATCGGCGCCGTTTGCGCCGGATTCGTGTTCCGTCACGAGTTCATCGGCGAAGGCTGGCAGGATTTCTGGCGCGACAGCATCGTCATCACGGCGAGCA
Source organism: uncultured Alphaproteobacteria bacterium (assembly GCA_963757115.1). Classification (GTDB taxonomy): domain Bacteria; phylum Pseudomonadota; class Alphaproteobacteria; order Acetobacterales; family Acetobacteraceae; genus CAVWQV01. The sequence continues at coordinate 13,498 of CAVWQV010000010.1, forward strand.
ATCACGTGCTCGCCAACATGGAGGATCTGCCCGGCTGGGTCGGCTACGCGCCGCTGGTGACGGGCGTCCTGGGCATCGCGCTGGCGTACGTGTTCTACATCGTCAACCCGCTGCTGCCGGTGCGGCTCGCCGCCTCGTTCCGCCCGATCTACGAGTTCGTGCAGAACAAGTGGTATTTCGACGAGCTCTACAATTTCCTGTTCGTGCGACCGGGCTTCGCGCTGGCGCGGCTGTTCTGGCAGGTGGGCGACGCCACGATCATCGACGGCGTGCCGAACGGGATGGCGGCGCTGACCGTAGACGGGTCGCGGCAGGTGGTCCGCATCCAGACCGGCTCGATCGCGGTCTACGCCTTCGTGATGCTGATCGGCGTCGTGCTGCTGATCGCGCTCTACATGCTGATCCGGTGAGGCGATGAACGCGGCCGGTTTTCCCCTCCTCTCGCTGCTGATCTGGCTGCCGCTGGTCGGCTGCGTCGTCATCATGCTGGTGCGGGGCGACGAGGAGACGGTGGCCTCCAACGCGCGGTGGACGGCGTTGTGGACCAGCCTGATCGTGCTCGGGCTTTCCTTGATCCTTTGGGCGAAGTTCGATTCAAACGAGCCGGGCTATCAGTTCGTCGAAAGCGTCCCGTGGCTGCCCGAGTACGGTGTCGGCTACAAGCTCGGCGTCGACGGGCTGAGCGTGATGTTCGTCCTGCTGTCGACGCTCCTGACGCCGATCTGCATCCTCTCGGCGTGGGAGGCGATCCGCTTCAATGTGCGTGAGTTCATGCTCGCCTTCCTCGTGCTCGAGACGATGCTGGTGGGAATGTTCTGCCGCCGCCGACTTCGTCCTGTTCTACATGTTCTTCGAGGGCGTGCTGATCCCGATGTACATCATCATCGGGGTCTGGGGTGGCGGCCCGCGACGCGTTTATGCCGCGATCAAGTTCTTCCTCTACACGCTCGCGGGCTCCGTCCTGATGCTGCTGGCGTTGCTCGCGATGTGGTTCCAGGCGGGAACCACCGACATTGCGACCTTGTTGCACACTCAATTCGCCCCGGCCCTGCAAAACTGGCTGTTCCTCGCATTCCTTGCCTCGTTCGCGGTGAAGGTGCCGATGTGGCCGGTGCATACCTGGCTGCCCGACGCGCATGTGGAGGCGCCGACGGCGGGCTCGGTGATCCTGGCCGGCGTACTGCTCAAGATGGGTGCCTACGGCTTCCTCCGGTTCTCGGTTCCGATGCTGCCGCAGGCCTCGGCCACGTTCGCGCCCATGATGTTCGCGCTGTCGGTCGTTGCCGTGATCTACGCCGCGCTAGTCGCACTCGCGCAGGACGACATGAAGAAGCTGATCGCCTACTCGTCAGTGTCCCACATGGGCGTGGTGACGATCGGCATCTTTACCGTGAACGTGCAGGGTGTTTCGGGCGCCATCTTCCAGATGCTGTCGCACGGCATCGTTTCCGCGGCACTGTTTCTGGTCGTCGGCGTCGTCTACGACCGGATGCACACGCATGAGATCGCGCGCTTCGGCGGCCTTGCCGATCGGATGCCGAAATACGCGCTGGTTTTCATGGTTTTCATGATGGCGAGCATCGGGCTGCCCGGCACATCCGGCTTCGTCGGCGAGTTCCTGGTGATCGTAGGATCGCTGCAGGTGAACTTCTGGCTGTCGCTGCTGGGCGGGATGGGCATGATCCTGGGGGCGGGGTACATGCTTTACCTGTATCGCCGCATCATCTTCGGACGGCTTACGCGAGCCGATCTGCGGGGCATCCTCGACCTGTCACCCCGCGAAGTCGCGGTGTTCGCGCCGCTGTTGGTGCTGACCATTTGGATGGGCGTCTATCCGTCGAGCTTCACGCGGTTCTGGGATGCGAGTGTGGGGAGCATGGTGGAACGCCACTCGGCAGCCCTTGCAGGCGGGCCGAAGATGGCGCGCGCGGAGATGGTGGTGCACCCATGAACTGGTCCGTCGCCGTCCCCGAGATCGTGCTGTCGCTCTGCGGCCTCGGGATCCTGGTGTTCGGCGTGTCACGCAAGCAGGACAGCACGGTGCTGTGCTCCATGCTGACCCTGGGTGCGTTCCTGGTGACCGCCGTGCTCGTCGTCTCGACGGCGCGCGGCAGCGGCTATCACGGCCAGTTCGTCGTTGATCCGTTCAGCGGCTTCGTCAAGGTGTTGATCCTCGCCGCAAGCGCGCTCGCGCTGATCCTTTCGCTCGACTACAACCGGGTGCAGGGGATCGCGCGCTTCGAGTTCCCGGTGCTGATGCTGTTCTCCACCGTCGGCATGATGGTGATGGCGTCGGCCGCGAACCTGATGACCCTATATCTCGGGCTGGAGCTGCAGTCGCTCGCACTCTACGTCCTGGCCGGTTTCGCACGTGACGACGTGCGCTCGTCCGAGGCGGGCCTGAAATATTTCGTGCTGAGCGCGCTCGCCTCGGGCTTGCTGCTCTACGGCATTTCCCTCGTCTACGGCTACTCGGGCACCATGGATTTCGGCGCGCTCGCGCGGGTGGCGTCCGACCCCGCGCATGCCGCGCCGGGCCTCGTGGTCGGGATCGTGTTCATCCTGGTCGGGCTCGCGTTCAAAGTGTCGGCGGTGCCGTTCCACATGTGGACGCCCGACGTGTATGAGGGCGCGCCAACTCCCGTCACCCTGTTTTTCGGAACCGCGCCCAAGGTGGCGGCCATGGCCCTGCTGGTGCGGGTTATGATCACCCCGTTCGGCCATCTCACGGCGCAATGGCACCAGCTCGTCCTGCTGGTTTCGATCGCTTCCATGGTACTGGGCGCGTTCGCGGCCATTGGGCAGACCAGCATCAAGCGGCTCATGGCCTACAGTTCGATCGGGCATATGGGTTATGCGCTGATCGGCTTAGCCGCGGGGACGGCGGCCGGCATCCGCGGTCTGCTCGTCTACATGGTGATCTACGTGTTCATGAACGTGGGCGCCTTCGCAGGCATCGCGGCGATGCGACGGCAGGGACGCATGGTGGAGAAGATCGCCGATCTCAGCGGCCTGTCGCGCAACGATCCGATGCTGGCCCTGTTGATGGCCATTATGATGTTCAGCCTGGCCGGCATCCCGATCCTGTCGGGGTTCTTCGCGAAGCTCTACATTTTCCTGGCCGCCGTGCAGACCGGGCAATGGACGCTCGCCATCATCGGGGTGCTCACGAGCGTGGTCGGAGCGTTCTATTATCTCCGGGTGATCAAGGTGATGTATTTTGACCGGCCGGCGGAGCGTTTCGACCCGCGGCCGTCCTCGCTTTCCTTCGTCGCCGCCGCGGGCGGGCTGTTCACCACGTTCTTCTTCCTTTTCCCGGCACCGATCGTGGGTGCGGCACAGAGCGCCGCGAACGCCCTGTTCGGATGATTTGACCAGCCCGTCCGAGGTTTGAGCCATGCTCCTCGTCATTGATGCCGGCAACACGAACGTCGTGTTCGCTGTTCATGACAAGAACTGGCGGGGCGTGTGGCGCATCGCGACCGAAGCGCAGCGGACCTCAGATGAATATGCGGTTTGGCTGCTGTCCTTGTTCCAGCATTGCGGGCTGAAGCCGGTCGACGTGTCCGGCGCGGTGATCGGGACGGTTGTTCCCGCGGCGCTGTACCATTTGCGGCGGCTTTGTCGCGAGTGGTTCTCGGTGGAGCCGCTCATCGCTCAGGCTCGACTGGATTGGGGCTTCGAGATCAAGGTCGACAATCCCGAGGAGGTAGGCGCCGATCGGCTGCTGAACTCGCTCGCCGCGCATCGTCGCTTCGGCGGACCGCTGGTAATCGTCGATTTCGGTACCGCCACCACGTTCGATGTCGTGGACGGGGATGGCGCGTATCTCGGGGGCGTCATCGCGCCGGGGATCAATCTCTCGATCCACGCCCTGCACCAGGCGGCGGCGCGGCTGCCGCGCATCGGGATCAGCCGGCCGCAGGCGGTCATCGGACGCGGCACCGTTGCCGCGATGCAATCGGGCGTTTACTGGGGGTATGTCGGACTGGTCGAGGGGCTGGTCGCGCGCATCCAGGCTGAATATGGCGGCAAGCTCAAGGTGGTCGCCACCGGCGGGCTCGCTCCGTTGTTCTCCGAGGGCACTGCGGTAATCGAGGTCATCGAGCCCGATCTGACCTTGGACGGGCTCCGGATGTTGGCGGAGCGCAACCCCCCACCCACATTAGCGCGTGACCGACGGGCGCTCCCCGACCTCGACCTCTAAGGACGACCAAACCAAGAATGGACGCTGCAAGCGGTGATCTGGCCTTCCTGCCCCTGGGCGGGACGGGCGAGATCGGCATGAATTTCAATCTCTACCGCTGCGGCGGCCGTTGGCTCGCCGTCGATTGCGGGATCGGCTTCGGTGGCTCCGAACACCCCGAGGTGGACGTGATGATGGCCGATCCGGGGTTCATCGCGGAGCGCCGGGACCGCCTGGTAGGGCTGGTCATCACGCATGCCCATGAGGACCACGTGGGCGCGGTTGCCTGGCTTTGGCCGCAGTTGCGCTGCCCGGTTTACGCGACGCCGTTCGCAGCCGCCGTGCTGCGGCGCAAACTCGGCGAGGCGCAGTTGCAGGGGCAGGTGACGTTGCACGTGATCCCGCCCGGGGGCGAGATCGACCTGCCGCCATTTTCCTTGCAGTTCGTGCGCGTGGCCCACTCGATCCCCGAAGCCCAGGCGCTGATCGTCCGCACCCCGCACGGCACCGTCCTGCACACGGGCGACTTCAAGCTCGACCCCAAGCCTCTTGTCGGCCCGACCACCGACGAGGCTGCCCTCGGGCGGCTCGGCGAGGAGGGGGTGCTGGCGATGATCTGCAATTCCACCAACGCGATGGTGGAGGGCCATTCGGGCTCCGAGGCGGAAGTGCGGCAGAGCCTGTGCGCCTTGATCCGCGACATGCGGGGCCGGGTGGCCGTGACCTGTTTCGCGAGCAACGTGGCGCGCGTTGAAACCGTCGCGCACGCCGCCCGGGACGCCGGCCGCAGCGTGGCCCTCGTCGGCCGCAGCCTGCGCAACCTCGAAGCCGCCGCCCGCGAATGCGGCTATCTCCAGGGCGTGCCCGCGTTCGTGCCGGAGGACGAGGCCGGCTCGGTTCCGGACGACAATCTCCTGATCCTCGTCACGGGCAGCCAGGGTGAGCCGCGCAGCGCGCTCGCACGTATCGCGGCTGAACTCGCACCCGCATATATCGCTCGGCGAGGGCGACACCGTGATCTTCAGCAGCCGGGTCATTCCGGGCAACGAGCGGGCGATCGGCACCGTGCAGGACAATCTAATCCGCCGCGGCGTCCGGTTGATGACGGACGCCGACCACCTGGTCCATGTCTCGGGCCACCCCGCGCGCGACGAGCTTCGCAAGCTCTACAAGCTGGTCCGCCCGCGCTACGCCGTCCCGGTGCATGGCGAATGGCGTCATCTGTCAGCTCACGCCGCGCTGGCGCAGGAGGCGGGGGCGACCCCCGTGCTGCTCGAGGACGGCGACATCCTGCAATTGGCGCCCGGCCGCGCCGAAGTGGTGGATAGTGCGCCGGTTGGGCGGCTCGCAGTCGACGGCACCCGTCTCGTGCCGTTCACCGGCCGCGTGCTCTCGGCACGGCGGCGGATGCTGTTCAATGGCGTCGTGGTGGCAAGCTTTGCCGTGGATGAGGCCGGCCGCGTACGGGGGCGGCCCAGAATCAGCGCGCCAGGGTTGTTCGAGGCCGACGATCCCGAACATGGTCGCATAGAGGGCGAGTTCGCGGCGGCAATCGACGACTTCCCGGCACCGCTCCGGCGCGACGACGCGGCCCTTGCCGACGCCGCGAAGGCGGCGCTGCGCCGGGCGATCGGTCGCCGCGTGCAGAAGCGCCCGCTCGTGGACGTCCATCTGCTGCGAGTATGAGCGGGCGATGAACTGGTTCACCGGCTGTGTTCTCTATCTTTTGATCTGGTGGACCGCGCTGTTCGCGGTACTCCCGTTCGGGGTGCAGCCAGTTGTGGACGCGGACGATCGAACCGGTTGGCGCGGCGCGCCGACCCATCCCCGGTTGCTCGCCAAGGCTGTTGCTACCACTCTTATTGCCGCCGTGATTTGGATCGGCGCCTATCTGCTCATTACGAGCAGTTGGCTCAGCTTCCGTCACGGTTGGCTCGCTCTGCCTCCTGATTAGGCGTATTGCCCCTTTTTGGGGCTCCCAATCGTCTGTATTCGGGCAAACGTCGCGTAAGTCAGCAAAATAACGCTGGCGAACCTCGTTTTTTTGCTGGACAGGGTGCAGGGCTAGCGCAGATCATCACGGTCAGGCTGAGGGTTGGCCCTCGACCTGCCGTGTGACTAGCGTTTCCTCCCTAAACTTGGCCCTTCACGCCTATAGCGTGCAGGGCCTTTTTCTTGTTACTGCCTCGCTGCATCTAAGTCACGGTCAGTTCATAGCGCATATGCAGTCTCACAGAAAGTTTACCGGAACTAAATATTGTGCGTTGCATCAAACGACAGGTTTAGATCAAGGAGCGAACTATTATCGTAAAGCGGCGCCCGTTCGAGTTGAGGACCTGACCTGTTGTCGCGCGGTGTTTGCGGCCTGGGTGTATCTCTACCACCTGAGATTGCAGCTCGGACAGTTTGAGTTCGGCGGCTTCGACTTCGCTGTGCGCCGCGGCTATCTCGGCGTGGACGGCTTCTTCGTGCTGTCCGGGATGGTGCTGGCGCACGCGCATCCAGCGCTCGAGCCTCGGCTCGCCGAGGCATTGCGGTTCTGGGGCAAGCGCCTGCTGCGCATCTACCCGGTGCATCTCGCAACCGTCTCGCTGCTCCTGATGGTTGTCTTGGTGGGTTGGGCCATGGGGCTGCCGCCGCGCGACCCTGGCCGGTTCGCGCCAGGCGAGCTCGTGCGTCATCTCCTGCTGGTGCATGGCTGGGGTTTCAGCGCGCGCTGGGCCTGGAACTACCCATCATGGTCGATCAGCACGGAATTGGCGGGTTACCTGGCCTTCCCGCTGCTCTGGTTCTGCGTGCGTCGAGTGCCGGGCGTTTTTTGCTGCCTCATCCCGCCGGCGATGGCGGCACTGCTGGCGACGCGTCGACCTCGCATCCGGCCCGGTTGGGCTAAACCTTACGTTCGAAGGGGCGCTCGCCCGGTTCTTCCCTGAGTTCGTCGCCGGGATGGCCGCCGCGCGGCTCGCGGGCTTGGTCGGCCGGCGCCCAAACGGTTTCGCCGTGACTGCCGGCGGCGTGCTGCTGGCCGGCGTGGCGCTCGCTGCCAGCCGGGACTGGTTCGTGGTGGCCGGGATCTGGCTCCTGCTGTCCGGGTTGCTGATCGCCGCACGCCAGGGGCGGGCGCCGGCGCTGGCGTGGGTTCCGCTGCTGCGATCGCTGGGCGATCTTTCGTTTGCCTTCTACATGAGCTTCGCCCTGGTGGAGACCGTGCAGGCCTTCGCGTGGCGCCGCGCCGGCATCGCGCCCGCCGAAAACGCAGCCCTGTTTGCTGTGACCACCACCGCCCTCACCTTCGGCCTCGCGGTTCTGTTGCGCGTGCTTGTCGAGCGCCCGGCCTTGCGTCTCGGCCGCTCTCTGGCGACCCGAGCCCCGGCCGGGTAGGGTCCGGCCCCGACCTGCCGAGGAATGCCCAACCGATGCGCTTGTCCCAGAGCTTGGTGCCAACGCTGAAGGAGACGCCGGCGGAGGCGCAGATCGCCTCCCATCGCCTGATGTTGCGTGCCGGGCTGGTCCGGCAAACGTCGGCCGGGATTTACGCTTGGCTGCCGCTCGGCTTTCGCGTGCTCCGCAACATCGAGCGCATCGTGCGCGAGGAGCAGGACGCCGCCGGCGCGCAGGAATTACTCATGCCGACCATTCAGCCCGCGGAGCTGTGGCGCGAAAGCGGACGCTACGACGATTACGGCAAAGAAATGCTGCGCATCCGCGACCGGCACGACCGCGAGATGCTGTACGGCCCCACCAACGAGGAGATGATCACCGACCTGATGCGGCAATCGGTGAAGTCGTACCGCGAGCTGCCGCAGATCCTCTACCATATCCAATGGAAGTTCCGGGACGAGGTGCGTCCGCGCTTCGGCGTGATGCGCGGTCGCGAGTTCCTGATGAAGGACGCGTACAGCTTCGATCTCGACTACGCCGGCGCGGTGGTCAGCTATCGCAAGATGATGTTGGCCTATATGCGCACCTTTCAGCGTCTCGGGCTCAAGGCGATCCCCATGGTGGCCGACACCGGGCCGATCGGCGGCGATCTCAGCCACGAGTTCATCATCCTCGCACCCACGGGCGAAAGCCAAGTGTACTACGACGCGGCATTCGAGGAGATCGACTACACCTCGAACGCACTGAGCAACGCGAGTGCGGCGGACTTGGAGCGGTTCTTCGACCTGATGACGTCGCACTATGCGGCGACCGACGAAAAGCACGATCAGACCGCCTGGGCGACCGTCGCGGCCGACCGTCGCCGCGAGGGGCGCGGCATCGAGGTCGGCCACATCTTCTATTTCGGCACCAAGTACAGCGAGCCGATGGGCTTGCGCGTGGCCGGTCCCGACGGCCGGCAGGTGGCGGCAGAGATGGGCAGCTACGGCGTCGGCGTAAGCCGGCTGGTAGGCGCCGTAATCGAGGCGTGTCATGACGCGGACGGCATCATTTGGCCCGACAGCGTCGCCCCGTTCAAGGCGGGGGTGCTGAACCTCAAGCATGGCGATCCGACCTGCGACGCGATCTCGGAAGAAGTGTGCGCCAAGCTCGGCCCCGACCGGGTGCTGTACGATGACCGCGACGAGCGCGCTGGCGTGAAGTTCGCCGACGCCGATCTCATGGGCCATCCGTGGCAGGTCGTCGTGGGACCGCGCGGTGCGGCGGGCGGCCGGGTGGAGCTGAAGCGGCGTGCCGGCGGGCATCGCGAGGAGCTGTCGCTCGAGGATGCGCTGGCGCGGATCGGGTAGGCGCTCGGTCGTGCGGCGGCGGCCTGGTTACTTCCTGGGGTGAGCGGGTACGATGTTCAACGCATTCGAGCGCGCGGTGGCCGGCCGGTATCTCCGCGCGCGGCGCGGCGAGCGCTTCGTCTCCGTCATCGCGGGCTTTTCGTTGATTGGCATTGCGCTCGGTGTGGCGACCTTGATTATCGTGATGAGCGTGATGGGCGGCTTCAAGGTAGACCTGCTCAATCGCATCTTGGGATTTAACGGCCATCTCGGCGTGTTCGGCGGTCGTGGCGCGGCGCTGACGGAATACGACGCGCTGGCGCAGCGCCTGCGGGCCGTGCCCGGCGTGGCCTCGGCCGTCCCGGTGGTCGACGGGCAGGTGCTCCTGTCGGACGGCCGGGGGCAATCGGCGGGTGGCCTCGTGCGTGGGATCGAGCCGGCCGATCTCGCCAAGCAGCGCGCGGTCAGCGACCACATCGTCGGGGGCAGTCTTTCGCGAGTTCCACGGCCCAGACGCGATCGCGGTCGGCGTCGGGCTTGCCCGCCGCTTCGGGCTCACCATCGGCAGCCCGCTCACCTTGATCTCGCCGCAAGGTGCGGCGACCGCGTTCGGCACCGTGCCGCGGGTGCGGACCTACCGCGTGGTCGCGGTCTTCCAGGTGGGAATGAACGAATACGATACGAGCTACGTGTTCCTGCCGCTCGAAGCAGCCCAGATCTTCTTTCAGAAGCCCGGCGCTGCGACGCAGATCGAGGTACGGCTGGACGATCCGCAGCGTCTCGGCGCCGTCGAGCCTGCGTTGCGCGCGGCATTGCAGGGAAGCAACGCCTATACGGTCGATTGGCAGCAGAGCAACAACAGCTTCTTCGCCGCCGTGCAGGTGGAACAGAACGTCATGTTCCTGATCCTCACGCTGATCATCCTGGTGGCGGCGTTCAACGTCATCTCCTCGCTCATCATGATGGTGAAGGACAAGACGCGCGACATCGCCGTGCTGCGCACCATCGGCGCCGGGCGCGGGGCGGTGATGCGCATTTTCCTGATGTGCGGTGCGTCCGTGGGTGTGACGGGAACGCTGGTCGGCCTCGTGCTCGGCGTCGCGTTCTGCCTCAACATTGAAACGTTGCAGCACTGGGTCGAGAGCGCGACCGGGGTCAACGTGTTCAACCCGGAAGTCTACTACCTGACGCACCTTCCGGCGCGGCTCGACTGGCACGAAGTGCTGCAGGTCGTGGTCATGGCGCTGGCACTCTCGCTGCTGGCGACCTTGTATCCGAGCTGGCGCGCGGCCCGCACCGACCCCGTTGAAGCGTTGCGCAGTGAGTGAGGCGCTCGGCCTGCGTGGCGTCGTGCGTACCTATCGCACCGATGCGGGCGAGTTGCCGGTGCTGCGCGGCGTCGATCTCAGCTTGCGCGCGGGCGAGATCGTGGCACTCGTCGCACCCTCGGGCGCCGGGAAATCCACCCTCCTGCATCTCGCTGGCTTGCTGGAGCAGCCGGATGGCGGCTCGGTGATCGTTGGAGGCAAGGAGGCCGGCGCGCTGTCCGATGCCGAGCGCACTGCGATCCGCCGCGACTCGATCGGCTTCGTCTACCAGTTCCATCATCTGCTCGGCGAGTTCACCGCTCTGGAGAACGTCCTGTTGCCCCAGATGATCGCGGGCAAAAGCCGCCGCGCCGCCGAAGCGCGTGCCCGGGCGCTGCTCGCCTCGCTAGGCCTCGAAGCGCGCGCGCGGCACCTGCCCGGCAAGCTGTCGGGAGGTGAGCAGCAGCGGGTGGCGATCGCCCGCGCCCTGGCCAACGCGCCCCGCGTGCTGCTGGCGGACGAGCCGACCGGGAACCTGGACGTGGCTACGGCCGCGCAGGTGTTCGAGGCGCTGCTGACTACGGTGCGCGAGCAGAACGTCGCCGCGCTGATCGCGACGCACAACCCCGAGCTTGCCGCGCGGATGGACCGCACCGTAACTTTGCGGGACGGCAAGCTGGTTGAACGCCGTGAATAGGCGTCTTATTGGAGGGTGTCCTCCCGGCCATGTGGTCACTGCGTGGAGGCGCGCTTCTCGGAACCAGTCACCGTGCCATTCCAGTGATCGATAGCGTTGCCGCCAACGAATTCGCCTTTAACCGTCCCATGGCCGCGAACGTCAGAATATCGGCCGGTGCCGCTCGTGAGTTCCCAGATGCCTTCGTAAGTGCCCTTGGAGACGTTGGTCTTGTCGTCAACTGTGAAGGAGCTTTTGCCGACGTAGGAGCCCGAAAGGTTTCCCTCCTCGTTTGACCAGAATATAGCTGACTTATCTTCGCCGGTTCCTTTCTTCAGGTCGGCTTGGCCGGAGCCGACAGCAGTGAACTGCATTGTCCCGAACCAGCCGGGGGAGCTATTCGCGCCAACCCACTTTTCGACCAGAAAAACGTGGGTGGCATCGCCGCCAACCGGAATCATATGGCTTTCGACTTGGCTAAGGTAGCTTGTGCCAGAGACCTTCAAATCTTCCGCTTTGGCGGTGACCGCCGTCACAACAAGGCCGGCGAACGCTGCTACCGCCGCCGTTTTAGCGATCGATCTTGTCATCGTTCCTCCTGGTGAAGGTGCTTGTTTTGGGGGAAATCCCTTCCAGGAAGTTACGATACCGCAGCATGTGAGTACGTTCAATATGTGTCGGCATCAAAATGTTTGTAGGCGTCGACCCGTATCGGGCTGGGCGGCTTTCCCAATCCGTCGGCACGTCATCATCAATCGCGTCGTCGACGACTACTAGAAATGTAGCCCGACGCGGGCGCCGACGTCGTTGAGGCCGGGGTTGTCTTCGGCCAGGCCGGCGTTGGAGCTGTGCTCGATGAAGGCTGAGATCGACCACTGCGGCGTGATCCGGTAGCCGAGTTCGAGCGTCGGGTGGAACAGCACGTTGGAGCCGAGGCTGAGCCGGTTGCCGGATGTGCTGTGGACGTGCCCCGTGTTGAAGGCCGGGCCGAATCCGATGCCGAAGAAGACGGCACCGTCCGGCCAAAGATAGCCGCCGTTGTCGAGGTCCACCGTCCAGGTCAGGCCGAAATAGACCTGGCTCGTGTAACCGTTGGTGTTGGCGCTCACGCCGAAGTTCGGCTGCGGTCGCAGCATCCAGCGGTAAATGGGAGCAATGTCGGCGGTCCAGGCCTCCGGCACCGGCGAGACGAACAGCGTTTCGCCGTTGATGTCGACGCCGTGCTCGCGCTGTGGGCCGATCACGGGCATGTTGTGCGCGAGCACGCCGAGCCGGACATCGGTGACGATGCCGTCCTCCGCTCGCGACTGCGCCGTTGTCAGTAACAGGGCCGCCAAGCCAACCCCGGCCAATCGGATCACGCCTGCCGGATTGGCGGACGCGAGTTGGTGCAAGTGCATGGTGAGATCGTCCTGCAACCCGTCGTATCTGCAGCGCTTGGCGGGAGAACGAACCTGATTGCAACTGCTTCGTCAACCGTCGGCCGTTAACGGCCGCTTGGATTGGGTTGTTGGTTCGAGACGGCCCGATATCCTACATTGGCAATATGCAAGAGCCTGGTTTCGTCCACCTCCGAGTCCATTCCGCTTACTCGCTGAGCGAAGGCGCGATCAAGGCGGACAAGATCGCGTCATTGGCGCGCGAAGCGGCGATGCCTGCCGTGGCGATCACCGATAGTTGCAACCTGTTCGGCGCGCTCGAGTTCAGCCAAGCGTGCGTCGCCAAGGGCGTGCAGCCGATCATCGGCTGTCAGGTGGGGCTGACGCGGTCGGACCCGCGCTTGCCGCCCGATCCCCTCGTGCTGCTCGCGCAGGACGCGACGGGCTTGGCGAACCTGCAACGCCTGTCGTCGCACGGCTTTCTCGAAACCGAGAGCGGCCTTAAGCCGCAGCTGGCGCTGGAGCGCATCGCCGAGCACGCGGCGGGGCTGATCCTGCTCACGGGGGGCGTCGCGGGGCCGCTCGGCGCGGCTGCTCGCGGAGGGGCAGCGCTACGCCGCCGAGGCCCTGCTCGCGCAATTGGCCGAAGCTTTCCCCGATCGACTGGCGCTGGAGTTGCACCGGCACGGCTCCCCGATCGAGGCGGCCGTCGAGCCTGGCCTCCTCATGCTGGCCGACGAAGCGGGCATCCCGCTGGTCGCCACCAACGATTGCTACTTCGCCCATCCCGGCATGCACGGCGCGCACGACGCGCTGCTGTGCATCGCCGAAGGCCGGCTGCTTGCCGAGCGCGAGCGGCGTCGGGTGACTGCCGAACATTGGTTCAAGCCGGCTTGCGACATGCGGGCGCTGTTCGCAGACCTGCCGGAAGCCTGCGACAACACGCTGGCGATCGCGCGGCGATGTGCCGTGATGGCGGAAAGCCGGAAGCCGCTGCTGCCCGTGAGCCCCAAGGTGGCGCCGGGCCGCACGGAGGCGGAAACCTTGCGCGAAATGGCTCTTGCCGGTCTCGGGCGGCGCATGGAAGCGATGGCCGCTGATGCCGTCACGCAAGCCCGCTATCGCGAGCGGCTCGACTATGAACTCGGCGTGATCGAGGCGATGGGCTTCCCCGGGTACTTTCTGATCGTCGCCGACTTCATCCAATGGGCGAAGCGGCAAGGAATCCCCGTCGGCCCCGGCCGTGGCTCGGGTGCCGGGTCGGTCGCGGCCTGGGCGCTCACCATCACCGACCTCGACCCGCTGCGCTTCAACCTGCTGTTCGAACGCTTTCTCAATCCCGAACGCATCTCCATGCCGGATTTCGACATCGATTTCTGCCAGGAGGGCCGCGACCGGGTCATCGATTACGTTCGCAACGAGTACGGCGCCGACCGAGTGGCGCAGATCATCACCTTCGGCAAGCTGCAGGCCCGCGCCGCGGTGCGCGACGTGGGCCGCGTGTTCGGGCTGCCGTTCGGGCAGGTGAACAAGGTTGCGGAGCTGATCCCGAACAACCCGGCCAAGCCGGTCACGTTGCGTGAGGCGATCGATGGCGAGCCGCGCCTGCAACAGATGCGCGACGATGATGAGGGCGTGCGCCGGCTGATGGAGGTGGCGCTGCAGCTCGAGGGCCTGTATCGGCACGCGAGCACGCACGCGGCGGGCGTGGTGATCGGCGATCGTCCGCTGATCGAGCTTGTGCCGCTGTATCGCGACCCGCGCTCCGAGCTGCTGGTTACGCAGTACCCGATGAAGCACGTGGAGGCGGCGGGGCTGGTAAAGTTCGACTTCCTGGGCCTCACGACGCTCACGATCCTGCAGCGCGGCGTGCGTTTCCTCCGCGAGCTCGGCATCGCCGTGGATCTCGATCGGCTGCCGCTCGACGACGCCCCGACCTTCGCGATGCTCCAGCGCGGGGATGCGGGCGGCGTGTTCCAGCTCGAAGGCCAGGGGATGCGCGACGTCCTGCGCCAGATGCGCCCCGACCGCTTCGAGGATCTGATCGCGGCGGTGGCACTGTACCGTCCGGGGCCGATGGCCAACATTCCCGACTACTGCCGGCGCAAGCACGGCGAGCGCTGGGAGGCGCCGCACCCCGAGCTGCACGATATCCTGAGCGAGACCTACGGCATCATGGTCTACCAGGAGCAGGTAATGCAGATCGCCCAGCGCATGGGCGGCTACAGCCTGGGCGCGGCCGACCTCCTGCGCCGGGCGATGGGCAAGAAGATCCGCTCCGAGATGGAGGCGCAGCGGCAGATCTTCGTCAGCGGCGCCGTTGCTCGCGGCATCACGGAGGCCAAGGCCGTCGAGGTGTTCGAGCTGATGGCGAAGTTCGCTGATTACGGCTTCAACAAGTCGCACGCCGCTGCGTATGCGCTGGTCGCCTATCAGACCGCGTGGATGAAGGCGAATCATCCGGCGGTGTTCATGGCGGCGTGCATGTCGCTGGCCCTCGGCAACACCGACCGCCTCGCGGCTCTGAAGCAGGAAGCCGAGCGTATGGGCCTGCTGCTGCTGCCGCCCGACATCAACCGATCGGGGGCGGACTTCGCCGTCGAACGCCAGCCGGACGACACGCTCGCCATCCGCTACGCGCTGGCGGCGATCAAGAAAGTGGGCTTCGCGGCCATGCAGTCGCTGGAGGCCGTACGCGGCGGCCGGCCGTTCGCCGATCTTGCGGAGTTCGCGGCGCGCGCCGATCCGCGTCAGCTCAACAAGCTGCAGCTCGAGAACCTGATCCGCGCCGGCGCTTTCGACGGGCTGGAGCCGAACCGCGCGCGCCTGTTCGGCGGGGCGGAGACCGTGCTGCGCCGGGCGCAGGCCGAGGCCGAGGAAAAGGAAAGCGGGCAGATCGGCCTGTTCAGCGGCGGCGGCCGGGTCGAGGCGTTGCGCTTGCCGGACGTGCCGGACTGGCCGCCGCTCGAACGGCTGGGCTTCGAGGCGGAGGCCCTGGGTTTCCACCTCACCGCGCATCCGCTCGACGCCTATGCGGCCGTGCTAGCCCGGCTCGGCGCGGTACGGACCAGCGAACTCGAGGTGTCGGCGGCGCGCGGCGTCTCGCGGGTCAAGCTGGCCGGGAGCGTCGTCGGCTCCAAGGAGCGGGCGACGCGCACCGGCGGCCGCATGGCCTGGGTGCGGATTTCGGACGCGGCGGGGAGTTGCGAGGTCACGTTCTTCTCGGAAACGCTGGCGCGCGGGCGGGCGCTGTTGTCGACGGGGACCAACGTGCTGATCACCGTCGACCTCCGGCGCGAGGACGACGTTTTGCGCATCACCGCGCAGGACGTGGTGGCGCTCGATGAGGCGGCAGCGGGGGTCGGCGCCGAGATGCGCGTCTGGCTCGCTCGGACGGACGCCGTGGAACCGATCCGAGTCCTCCTCGGCCGGGAAGGGCGTGGGCGAGGACGCGTGCTGCTTGTCCCACGCCTGGACGACAGCCAGACCGTGGAGATCGCGCTGCCGGGCCGCTTCAACGTCACGCCAAGGCTGGCGCAGGCATTGAAAGTGGTGCCGGGGGTGGAGCGCGTGGAGCAGGTTTAGCGGCGAACTTTGCATTCACGGTGGAACGAACTTCATGGATTTACCGCTTCATTTTCAAGCAGGATTAGTTGGTAAACTTGCGGCGCTGTTCTCCGGACTCTCCGGTCGCAACGAGACAATCGGATGGTTCGAAATACCTGGTCACGGTCACGATCGAGATGATTCGCTGAGCGTCTTCGATGCGGAGGCGGGGATGTCGGGTCAGCGAGGCTTCTTTGACATCGACGAGCGCTACGCGGCGTTGTCGGCGGCCGGCGATCCGCTGCAGCGATTGGCCTCGGTGGTCGATTTCGACGTGTTCCGTCCGGTGCTGGATGCGGCGCTGGCGCGTTCGGATGGAGCGAATGCGGCCGACCGCCTTACGACGCGGTGCGCATGTTCAAGATCCTGGTGCTGCAGGCGCTGTATGGCCTGTCGGACGAGCAGGCGGAGTTCCAGTTGCGCGACCTGGCTGTCATTCATGCGCTTTGTCGGCCTCGAACTGCACGACCCGGTGCCGGACGCCAAGACCGTCTGGCTGTATCGCGAGCAACTCAAGCGGGCTGACGCGATCGATACCGCTTTTTTTTGCGGGCTCGAGCTCGAGGGCTTCCTTGAGGATCTCGACTTCCATCGTCTTGCGGCCGAGCAGGCCTCATGAGACTTGTGCGCGGAAGCGCCTGAGCATTGATGATGGGGTGCTTTCCCGGCGGATCACCGCCATGATTCGGCATCAGTGCGCACGGATTATAGCTGACCCGTTGCCGTTAGGCTTCGGTCAGCTCGTTTGCAGACGGACTCCGGGTGTCTTTCATGCCTGCAGCGGTTTCAGCAGGCGCCAGCTGCGTCGGAGATTGTAGGCGATTGCCGTCAGCCTGACCTGCAGGCCCGCCTTGGCCAGGCCGAACCAGCGCATCCGACGCAGACCGTAGCTGCGCTTGCAGGTGCCGAACACTTTCTCGATGCGAACGCGCACCGCGTGCACCTCGGCATTGTGCGCCTGCACCCGAGCCAGCGCTTCCGCGCCGCCCCAAACGCCGGTTTGCACGGTGCGCGCCCGGCCACCGCGGGCGGCGATCAGGCGCTCGAACCGACTGCTGGCATACGCGCTGTCGCCATACACGTCGCCCGGCTCGGGCGGCAGTATCGCCTCCAGTTCGGCCGCGTCATGCACGTTGGCCGTGGTGATCTCGACGCCACGGATCAGCGCCGCATCCTGGTCGGTCGCGACATGCGCCTTGTAGCCGTGCACCGGTTTGCGTCGGCGGTGTCCTGCCCAGCGCGCCTCGTCGTCGTGTCCGATGCTCGCCGACGCGATCAGGGTCGCGTCCACCAGCGTGCCGGTCCGTACCACAACACCGCGGGCGTCGAGCTGGCGCGTGACGGTCTCGAACAGGGCCCGGTCCAGCCCGCGACGCACCAGTTCGGCCCGGAAGCGGACGAAGGCGGTACGCTCGGGCGTGGGCTCGTGCGCCGCGAACCCGCAGAACCGGCGGAAGCTGGCGCGGTCCTCGAGCGCATCGGCCAGGCGCACGTCGGACAGGTCGTGCCAGGTCGCCAGCAGCAGGGCGCGGAACAGCGCCAGCGGCGGCCAGCCCGGCTCGCCCTTGGACGATGCCGAAATGCCCAAAGCAAGCGATCCAGCTCCGCCCAGTTTACCAGGGCCGCCACCTCGTCCAGCGACGATCGTTTGCGCGCCTGCGTCATGCATCCCGCCAACTGTTCCTGCCCGATCCGACGACGCGCCATGCCTGCCTCCGCCCCACTCAGGACGGTATCGAATTAAACCATTCCGCGTCGGTTCAAGCACATCCGCGCACAAGTCTCCTCATACCAAAACCCGCTAAGGCTGACTCGCGGGCTTCCCCGACGCGGGGTGGAGCTAATTCAAGGTTGGCGAACCGGGAGTTTCGCCATGCCGATCCGACTTCGCTCGGACTATGACGGGACGCGTGCCCGCCTGGCGGCGCGCGCGAGCAATGACGCGAACCAGGTGCGCCGCTTGCTCGCGCTTGCGGCGATCTATGACGGGGCGTCGCGTGCCGAGGCGGCGCAGATCGGCGGCGTGACGCGACAAATCATCCGGGACTGGGTGATCAGGTTCAACACGGATGGCCCGAATGGGTTGATCGACCGCAAGGCGCCGGGTCAGCCGTCGCGTCTGGACGAGACGCGTCGGACGGCGCTGGCGGCAGTGATCGAGAGCGGGCCGATCCCGGCGGTGCACGGCGTCGTACGCTGGCGCATCATCGATCTTTGCCAATGGCTGTGGGACGAGTTTCGGGTCAGCGTCTCCAAGCAGACGCTCGGCCGCGAACTGCGCGCGATGCGCTATCGCAAGCTGTCGGCACGCCCGCGCCATCATGCTCAGGCTGCTGGCGCCATCGAGGCGTTCAAAAAAACTTCCCCGAAATGCTGGGCAACATTGCCCGCGAGCAAGGCATCGATGTCGCCGGGATAGACGTCTGGTTCGGTGACGAAGCTCGCGTCGGCCAGAAGAACAAGATCACGCGCCGTTGGGCGCGGCGCGGCACCCGGCCCTCTGCCCCACGGGATCTCCGCACCGCATCGGCCTACATCTTCGGTGCGATCTGTCCGGCGCAGGGAACAGCCGTCGGGCTGGTGCTGCCATGGTGCAACACCGAGGCGATGAACCTTCAGCTCGCCGCCATCTCCGCCAAAGTGGCACCCGGCCGTCACGCCGCGCTGCTGCTCGATCAGGCCGGATGGCATACCACGCCGCAACTCACGATGCCGGCCAACATCAGCATTGTTCCGCTGCCCGCCAAATGTCCCGAGCTCAACGCGCAGGAGAACGTCTGGCAGTTCCTGCGGGAGAACTGGCTCTCCAACCGGATCTTCACCGGCTACGACAACCTCGTCGATCACTGCTGCTACGCCTGGAACAAGCTCGTCGAACAGCCCTGGACCGTCATGTCCATCGGGATGCGCGATTGGGCATACCGGTTCTGATTGGCGAGTCCTGGTATTCCAGCTCGCGCACGGGCTCTTCGAGGCGGCGGGTATCCGAGGCGGGACCACCTCATCGTCAGCACGCACGGCTTGCTGGCCGCCTTCGGTCATCAGATGCCTCCATCGAAACACCAGGCTTAAAGTCCTCTCCGGGCCAGCATATGCCCGGAAGCGATGAGCAGGGCCCGCGCCCTGTCAGCCTTCAGATTCGAAGATGCGTTTCCAGTCGTTCTTCATGCTGACCACGGTCCAGTTCCGCGATTTGAGCCTCGTCCATCAGCGACTGCGGGAATGTGCCGACTTTCGTGTCGGGCAGTCCTCCTGCGGGTCCGTAGGCGTATTCGCGCTCCGGATCGTCGTGGTGAACCAGCATCTTCAGTCTTGAACCGTCGTCCGCACCCGTCCATTCCAGCATTGCGCGGTCGCCGGAGGAATTGCCGAAGGCCGCAATCGGACGCTTGCCGATAAACAGGTCGATGCCGATCGCCTTGCCGTCGTTGTCGTCATTGAAAAACAGCTTTGGCTCGCGCAGCAGCTCCGCCTTCCCGTTTGCAATGACAAACTTCGTCACGATGCTGGACCCGATCACGTTCTGTGTTGGAATGCCGTAGACACGCTGACTATAGGCCCGCACAAAATCCTGGCCACCGCCCGTGACGATGTATGTCTCGAACTCGTTGGCCCGCAGGTAGGTAAGGACCTCGATCATCGGCTGGTAGACCAACTCGGTGTAGAGCCGATTGAACTTGGGATGCTTCGCCGTCGCCAGCCACTGCGTGGCGATCTCCAAAAAGGCTGACTGGCTCATGCCGGCATGCGTAGCAAACACGATCTCCGCCCAGTCATGTTCGGAAAAATGCGCCAGCGCCGGTAAATCGTTGGCGAGTACTGTTTTGAAAGGTTCCAGCGAATTCCACTCCGGGTGCTCTGGCGCCATAACGTGCACCCGGTCCAGTGCGAACATGGCCTGGGTGTAGAGCGGATGCTCCACCCAGAGCGTCCCGTCCTGATCGAACGTGGCAATACGGTCCGCCGGCTCCACATACTGTGAGCTGGTCCGGTCTGTTTTGGCGTGCACGAACTCGATAATCGCCTGCTTCGCGGCCCCTTCGTTCCAGGACGACAGAGGCGCTCCGGTCTGGGCTTGCGCGGCAGTGGTGGCAAGGGCCGGCAGCGCTGCTAACGAAACGAGCAGGAGACGTCGGCTTGGGTCTTCATCGAAGGGTGACATAATCATCTCCATTTCCGGGCGCGAGCGGTAGCCGACGCCTGCGCATAACTCTGAGGAGCCGAGAGGAGAATTGTCGCAAGCGACAAGCCTCCCACGACGGCGCCGCAGCATGTCGCTGCCAGGCATCGGTCACTGTGTCTAGCTTGTCGCCGAAAATCGGCCCCGCGATCTGCCTAGCTCCAACCTCCTTGCTACAAGCAGTTGCGTTAGCCGGCGTCGGCGAGAGTGATGTCCACACGCCGGTTCTGGGCTCGCCCTTGTGCCGTATCATTTGACCCAACCGGATCGGCGTCCCCGAACCCGTGGGCCGCGACAAGATTGGGGTTTACGCCTTGCGAGATCATGAACTTCATGACGTCGTCGGCTCGCCTCTGCGACAGGACGGTATTGGTGGTGATACCCTGGCGAGCCAACTCCGGACCGATCGGTGTGTTGTCCGTGTATCCATTCACGTTTATTTTGGTCGTCTGATGCTGGGCCAGGATCGCGGCAACCTTGGTGATCGGTACTTTGCGCTTGGGGCGACATCTGGGAGCCGCCCGAGGGGAACAGCAGATCGTTGTTCACCGAAACTATAACGGCATTCTGCAACCGTTTGATTTGCGCCCCGTCAGAGGATACCGACTGGCTGAGCTGCTGGTATTCCTGGTCGAGGGTGTCGTACTTGTGCTGCGACACACAAGCGCCCACCAAGCCGGCAAGCAAGACCGAACTCAGCAGGCCAACCCGCGTCATTAGATGAGTCATGGCACGTTTCCTTTCGATATGAAGAGAAGGCCACCGCCGTCCCCGACAGATTGCTCCGAACGATCCCTTGCCTCTGGGATACCAGGCGGGGCGACTCTGGTTCCGGGGTGGAAACGTGACTATCCAAAATTGGCACGTCACCCCCAAAATGCCCGGATCAGAACCGTACGCCGAACCCCAGGACGGGGCCGTAAGCGGTGATGTCGAGGGAGCGCTCGAACACGCCCGAGCCGTTGGCGCGACTGTTCGACTGAAGCGCGCGGATGCCGCCGGTGACGTCCAGCCATCGAGTGATCGAGTAGGAGACCAGCGCGGACGCACCCCAGCCCCATGCACCGCCATCGACGCCGAAGCCTTCCGCCATCGCCGCAAGCTCGAAACGCCATTTGGCCCAGGGATAGAAGCTCGCGCGAAAGCCAAGCCAGGGCTGAACGAAGCTGCGGCTGACGCTGGCGCCCGAGAGGGGCGACTCCTCGATCTTAGCGGACGTGTCCCAACTCAACACGGAAAACCCGGCGCGCGCGTCGATGGTGATGGGTACACCACCGGCCGCGCCGGAATAGACCTGGTAACCGAGCCCGGGTGCCACGCTAGTGAGTGTGACCGTATTCTTCAGCGTGCCGCCGGGACCAGATGGATCGGCCTGGAAGTTGGTCTTGTGGAAGGCGTCGATCCACTGGAAATCAAGTTCGGTCGACCACGGACCGTAGCGCAAAAGACCGTACCCGACCACGGCGCCGTGAAGCGAATGCGCTAGATCAGCGATGCTGGGCGGCCCCGTGTCGAAGTTGACGTCCTTGCCTCTGACGCCCCCGCCCAGGCGTGCGGTCCCGCTCGTTGCTGGTAGCCATAGATAGGGGGTGAGTTCCACCTGCACACGATAGGCGCCGTCTGCCGCGTAGCCATCCCGTGCCGAAAATTGCGCCAGCGCTGGCGAGGTGGGGAGAACGGAGGCGAGACCGGCCGCGGCTGCAACCGCCAAGGTGCGATCTGATATTAATGTACGGCCTGACTGGCAAATCCTGCCACGCCCCCGCCGGAACGAAACGGAAACGGATTGGTCGGCTATCCAGGCTATCCATTTGAGTTCCAGTATCGCCTCCCGCGAAATCCTTCGAGCAGCCGGGCTGGTCGACCACCAAAACGAACTGCCAGAGCAGAGGTCGAGGGCTAGGTCCCGGTGCTGGCGTGCTTCTGCCAGTCCACAAGCAAGGTAGGCTACATGGTCTGACATCGTTGTGCCACGGCAGCGCCGGGTGCGGGCTATCCACTTCTGGCAAGAGGAGTTAAGCCTTGATCCGCAGGCGGAATTTGTTAGATCTCGGCCGATGGGAATGGACGAGACACCGAACTGTAGCCCGGGCTGCAAGTGGCGCCTTGTCATATTGTGAGATGGCGACGTCGGCTTTGGTCGGTCGCCGCATTGCTGTCATCCTGCGCGCTCACGTTCAAAGGCGTGGCGAGCCGGGCGCCGGCCAGTTCGTGTTCTCCTCTTCCGTCGGTGCCTCCTACCATCTAGACCGCCATGCGAGTTCAATGGGTGCCATTGCGTTTGCGGCGTTGGCATCCGGTGAGGGAGAAGGCGCCATGCAACGGGAAACAGCTGGAACGAGCGGGAAGGCGGCGGCTGCTTCCGGCAGCGTAGATCGTAAGCCGGGACTGAAGGCTCGCGCGATCGATGAGGGCAAAAAGGCCTTGGTCATCACAGCGTATTTGTGGGTGCTGTTCGTGGTGCTCGATCTGCACAAAGAGGCGGTTCTCGCGCAGAACCACATCGACCTCGTCGGACAGGGGTTCGCCATCGTCAATGCGCTGGTGCTTGCGAAAGTCATCCTCATCGCGGACGGCTTCAAGTTGGGACGACGCTTCGAGGATAGGCCTCTCCTCTACTCGGTTCTGTATGCTTCTTTGCTGTTTTCAGCGCTGCTGATCGCCTTTCACATCGTGGAAAGCGGTCTCACCGCCACTTTCCGCGGCCGCGCCTTCCGCGATGGCCTTGCCGATCTCGGCGCGGGAAACTTGCAGGGCGTTCTCTCTTATGCTGCGATCGCTTTTGTCGCGCTCATTCCGTTCTTCCTCTTCCGCGGGATCGCGCGCGTAATTGGCGAGGATCGCCTCTGGGCTTTGGTGTTAACCGAATTGCGTGGCGAGGATGCAGCGGCACCCGAGTAAAGGAGGCGAGGCTTTCGCGAGACCGCGGTCGCCCGGCCGCGCGCGATGTCGATCGGGTCGGTTACGCAGGGGGGCGAGTGCCGAGTGCCGGTGAGGCCCTCCTACAGCGGTCGGCGGAGCTCTTTGCGACTTGGCGGACGCGTTCTCCGGACGCAACATCGGCGCTTGAGCGTATGGCCAGACCGTTGCGATACGCAATCGCGGTCAGTCGTTGTCGAAGGGTTCGCCTCGTCCCGGAGGCAGTCCGATGATCTCCGGGAAGCCGCGCCGAGCTTTTGGCCGTCGCAGCGCCGGACACGGCAGCTCCGAAGCTGAAATGGTGTCACTTTCCGGCGGCACGTTCGTGATGGGGTCGGACCGGCACTATCCGGAGGAAGCGCCGAGTCACCTCGTGACCGTCGGCCCGTTCCGGATCGATCGCACGCCGGTGACCAATCGCCAGTTCCGCGCCTTCGTCGAGGCGACCGGCTACGTGACGGTCGCGGAGATCGCGCCGGACCCGACTGACTATCCCGGGGCTCTACCGGAAATGCTGAAGCCCGGCTCGCTCGTGTTCAAGCCGCCGCCGCATGAGGTGGACCTTCGCGACTGGTCGCAATGGTGGCGCTTCCAGTTCGGGGCGAACTGGCGGCGTCCCTATGGCCCGGGCCACGCCATATCGCAGTTCGGCAATCATCCGGTCGTGCACATCGCCTACAAGGACGCGGAAGCGTACGCAGCATGGGCGGGTAAGGAACTGCCGACCGAGGCGGAGTGGGAGTTCGCGGCGCGGGGCGGACTGGAGGCCGCGGAATTCGCTGGGGCGACCAATTCACGCCGGGCGGGCGGCATCTGGCGAACACGTGGCAGGGCGCGTTCCCGCACGAGAATCTCGTCACGGATGGTCATGCGCGGACCTCGCCCGTCGGCGCCTTTCCCCCCAACGGCTACGGCCTGTTCGATATTATCGGCAATGTGTGGGAGTGGACCACTGACTGGTTTTCGGCTCGCCATGCGACAAAACCGGCCTCCCCGTGCTGCATCCCGTCAAATCCGCGCGGCGGACCAAAGGCCGGCAGCTATGACGGATGCGAGAACGGGGCGCACATCCCGCGCAAGGTCGTCAAGGGCGGCTCGCATCTATGCGCGCCCAATTACTGCCAGCGCTATCGACCGGCGGCGCGCCACGCGCAGCCGATCGACACGGGCATGAGTTCATGTCGGCTTTCGCTGCGTGGCCAGGCCGTGAGCGATCGTGCCCGGTTCGAGGTCAGGACGACGGCGGACAGCCATATGGCCTGGGTTCGGACCCGGCTCGCTCTGGAACGCACGATGATGGCGTGGGTGCGCACCGCGATCTCGCTGATCGGGTTTGGGTTCGTGATCGTGCAGTTCTTCGATCGGCTTCGGCACGAACCGGGAGCGGGCTGCCGCGCTGCTGCCCGAGGCGCCCAAATATCTCGGAATGTCGCTGATCGCGTGTGGGATCCTGGCGCTCCTCGTCGCGATCTGGCAATATAGGTGGACCGTACGCTATTTTTGGAGCGAAACCTTTGCGCCCGTCGCCGGCATGACGGAACAAGGCCGGCACTCGCCCGTCCTCGCCATCGCAGTCTTGCTCGTCCTCATCGGCGCTTTCGCCTTGGCCGCCGTCTCACTCCGCCTCGTCTAGTCACCCATGCAGATCACAGGAGATCGAAATGGCTAACGGCAAGAAGCCAAACATCCTCATTCTGTGGGGCGACGACATCGGGTGGTGGAACATCAGCTACAACAGCCGCGGGCAGATGGGGTATCGCACGCCCAATATCGACCGGATCGGCCACGAAGGCGCGACCTTCACAGACTATTACGGTCAGCAGAGCTGCACCGCCGGACGGGCGGCCTTCATCACTGGCCAGAACCCGATCCGCCCCGGCCTGACAAAGGTAGGAATGCCCGGAGCAGATGTGGGGCTCCACGCGGAAGACCCAACGATTGCGGAGCTCTTGAAACCGCTTGGTTACGCGACCGGGCAGTTCGGAAAGAACCATCTCGGCGACAAGGACGCGTTCCTGCCGACCATGCACGGCTTCGACGAGTTCTTTGGCAACCTCTACCACCTGAACGCCGAGGAAGAACCAGAAGATCCGGACTACCCGAAAGACGAGGCGTTCCGGAAGCGGTTTGGGCCGAGAGGCGTCCTGCATACCTGGTCCGACGGCAAAGGCGGACAGAAGGTCGAGGACACGGGGCCGCTCAACAAGAAGCGGATGGAGACGATCGACGAGGAGATCACCGAGCACGCCCTTGGCTTTATCGACCGGTGTCACCAGGACGGGAAGCCATTCTTTCTCTGGTACAATACAACGGCGATGCACTTCCGGACCCATGTGGCGCAGAAACACAGGGGCAAGAGCGGACAGGGCGACTACAACGACGTGATGGTTGCGCACGACGAGAATATCGGGCGGATGCTCACAAAACTCGACGAGCTGGGCATCGCGGACGACACCATCGTCATGTATTCGACGGACAACGGCCCACATTATAACAGCTGGCCGGATGCCGGAATCACGCCGTATCGCAGCGAAAAGAATACCAACTGGGAGGGCGGCTGGCGGGTGCCGATCTTCGTGCGGTGGCCGGGCCAGATCAAACCCGGGACGGTCCTCAACGACATCGGCTCACACCAGGACTGGCTGCCCACGCTGCTCGCCGCCGCCGGCGAGCCCGACATCGCTGCGAAGCTTCTTGAAGGTCACAAGGCGGGCGAAAAGACCTTCCGCGTGCATATCGACGGCTACAACCTCCTTCCATATCTCACGGGAGACGCGAAGGAGAGTCCGCGAAAGTTCTTCTTCTATGTCAGCGACGACGGGGACATCCTGGCCATTCGCTTGGGCGACTGGAAACTCGTGCTGATGGAGCAGCGAGCCAAGCAGCTCATGTGCTGGTTCGAGCCTTTCGTTAAGCTGCGTGCGCCGAAGATGTTCAATCTCCGGCGGGATCCGTTCGAACGGGCGGACGAGAACTCGAACACGTACTGGGACTGGGTCATCACGCACGTGTATCTAGTGTATGGCATGCAGGCGATCGTCGCCGGGCAGATCGAGAACTTTAAGAAGTTCCCGCCCCGGCAGAAGCCTGCCGCATTCAACCTCGACGAGGTGCTCCGGCACCTTCAGGAATCAGGCGGAAGCGGGAATAGATAACGGGGCGGCGGCGCGCGGGGCCGGCCGCGAACGCCCGCGGCGGGATGGTTTTCTGGCTCACACGGGCGATGGTCGGACGCGAGCGCCGGCGTGGCTAAAGCCCGACGAGAAGTCCGATCACCTCGCCCGCACTGGTCACCACGGTTGACCGGGCTATAGTTCGTTTGCGGGCCTGAGATGGGCTTAGGGCGGCCCTTGCCAAAATTGGATAGCTCTCGCGAGCCCCGGCAATAAGCTGGACCTGAGTTGAAAGAGAATGCCACTGGCGCTGCTGAGTGACTGGCCCGGCGGGAGATGGGCGACTTGGGGTGCGGCCGAGCAGTAGCCCCGCTCCGGCCAGTGAGCGAGGAAAACGCGATGCCGACGGAGTGAACCGCAGACCGCGGAGCACTCTGAGCAGAGACAGCTCCTCTGGTGCAGGCAAAGGAGTAGGGCGATGCGGCGACGATATGAGGTGCAGGCCGGTTTTGTCTTCCTGCTTTCCTTCACGGTTCCGACCCTTTGCAGCGCTCAGGGCATCGCCGGTTCCATCGATCCACTCGGGGCGCCGACGGGCTCATTCGTTCTTTTCTCGGGCGGGGTTAACGCGTTCGGGTCGGGATGGGGTCAGGGCACACTGACGTTCCAGGGCCAAACGTTCAAATTCACCGCCGACGGAATAAGGCCGGTCGGGCCGACAAAGTCGACCGATTTGGCTGAGGGTGAAGTCTACAATCTGCAGTCGATCAGCGACTTTCCCGGTTTCTTCTCGACCATGGACGGCTCGCGGGGCGGGTCGAACTACTTACAAAACGAGCATTACGTGACAATCCATATCACGAAGAGCAGAAACGGGGTGATGTTCCGAACGATGGACCAGCCTGTGCACGTCGAACTGCCGAATTGATCGCGATCAAGTTGCCTCGGAGTAGGCGGCCTACCCGGATACTCCAGGAGACTTGCGACGCGACCCTTTCAGCCGTTCCGAAGTGCCGGAGTTGAGCGGGGCGGCTGCCAGGCGATGATCCGGTGGAAAACGAGCGAATGGAAAACGTAGCGTATCCTTCTGCCACGATCCGCACGAGCGAGCGGCGGCGGCGGCGGCTGCCGACGATCTGGCTGATCCCGATCGCCGCGGTGGCGATCGGGATCTGGCTCGCCTGGCAGACGTTGTCGCAGCAGGGGCCGAGCATCACCGTCTCGTTCGACGGCGCGGAGGGGCTGCAGGCGGGACAGTCGCAGCTCAAATACAAGGATCTCGTGCTCGGCACGGTGAAGCGGCTGACGCTGAACTCTGACCGTACCCGCGTCATCGCAACCATCGCCACGACCCGCGACGCCGAGCCCCTCCTGAAGGCCCGGACGGTGTTTTGGGTGGTCAAGCCGCGGCTGTTCGCGGGCAGCCTGTCCGGATTGGGAACGTTGCTGTCCGGTTCCTATGTGCAGATGCTGCCGGCAGCGGGCGACAGCGCCGCGAAGCGGGAGTTCGTCGGTCTGGAAGATCCGCCGGTGCTCGATTCCGACGTCGCCGGGCACACCTTCTTCCTCAAGGCGTCCCGCATCGGGTCGCTCAGCCTCGGCTCGCCGATCTTCTATCGCGACATCACGGTCGGCGAGGTGCTCGGCTGGGACTTCGCCGACATGGCCGACAGCGTCACCATCCACGCCTTCATCCGCGCCCCGTACGACACGTACGTGCACGACAACAGCCGGTTCTGGAACGCGTCCGGCGTCAATGTGAAGGTCGGCGGCAGCGGCGTCGAGGTGAAGCTCGAACTCGCTGAAGGCGCTGCTGCTGGGCGGCGTCGCGTTCGACACGCCGGCGGCAAAGATCCGCACCGCGGTGAGCGAGGCCAGCCACGAGTTCCCGCTCTATGCCGACCAGGAGGCGGCCGAGTCTGCGATCTACGGCCGGAAGATCGAGGCCGTCGCCTACTTTCCCGGCTCGGTGCGCGGCTTGGCGCCGGGCGCCGACGTGACCATGCACGGGCTGAAGATCGGCGCGGTGACCGCGGTGGGCCTCACCTACGATGCAGCGGCGGACGCGATCCTCGCGCCGGTCCGGTTCGAGGTGCAGCCCGAGCGCCTGGTGGGCGTGGGCAAGCAGGTCAGGGCGAACCCCGCCACCGCCGTCGACGAGCTGGTCGGCCGCGGGTTGCGCGCCACGCTGCAGAGCGCCAGCCTGATCACCGGACAGATGGTGGTTGCACTCGAATTCAAGCCGGACGCGCCGCCGGCGACGGTGGGCCGCGACGGGGACGCGTTCGTGATACCGACGGTGGACAGCGGCGGTTTTTCCGGCATCGAGGCGGGCGCCGCGACCTTGCTGGCCAAGGTGAACACGATCCCCTTTGGTGAGATCGGCAAGAGCCTCGCCCAGACCGCGCAGGGTTTGGACAACGTCGCGAATGGCCCGCAGCTCAAGGAGGCGCTGGCAGCACTCGCGACGACGATGGCGGCGGCGCAGAACACCGTCCAGAAGCTTGACACGGGGGTGAGCCCGCTGCTGCGCCGGCTGCCCGATATGGCCGCTGACCTGCAGAAGACCTTGGCGCAGACCAACCGCCTCGCAAGCTCGCTGGAGGCCGGTTATGGGGACAACACGCGGTTCAACCACGACCTGGAGCGGCTGCTGGTGCAGGCGAACGAATCTTTGCGCTCGATCCAGTCGCTGACCGAACTGCTGAGCCGCCATCCGGAGGCGTTGATCCGCGGCCGCACTGGCCAGGGCCCGGAATAAGCCATGCGGTTCGTCCCGGTCCTCGCGCTGCTGGCGCTATCCGTCGCCAGCTGCGCCTCGCCCAACCCCGCGCTTTACACGCTCGCACCAGTTCCGGGCGCACCAGTCCTGGGGCATCAGGCAGTGGGGCCCAAGATCGTGCTGATCCGGCAGATCGGGCTGGCACGCTTCCTCGATCGCCAGCAGATCGTCCGTTCGTCGGAGAACTACCGGCTGGATGTGCAGGCCAACGACTGGTGGGGGGAGCCGCTTGGGTCGATGCTGGGCCGGGTGCTGGCGGAGGACCTCACCCAGCGCCTGCCGGGCACGACGGTGTACCCTGAGAGCGGAGCCGTCTCGGTGACGCCGGACGCGACGGTGGAGCTCAACATCCAGCGGCTCGACGCGGACGCGGCCGGCCATCTCGTGCTCGCCGCACAGGCGGCGGTGACGTTCGAGCAGCGCCGCGGCGGGCCGATCGCGCGCAGCTTCCGCTTCTCGGTGCCGCCGGCCGGCCCGGGCGTGCGGGGCGAGGTCGCGGCGATGAGCACCGCGATTGGCCGGCTCGCGGACGGTCTGGCCACCATGCTGCGGCGCTAGGCGAAGCGCCGTGGACGCCCAGATCGTGACCGAGGGCCTGACGCCGGCCGCGCTTCGGGAATGTCCGGGCTGCGCGCTGTTGCAGACCGTGCCGCCGCTCGCGCCCGGCGTTTCGGCGCGCTGCGGCCGCTGCGGCACCACCTTGCGGCGGGCGCGCACCGACCCGCTCGGGCGCGGCCTCGCGCTCACGGTGGCCGCGCTGGTGCTGCTGACCGTGATGTGCGCGACGACCCTGCTCACCGTCTCGACGTCCGGCCTCACGCATGGCGCCGACCTGCTGTCGGGCCCTACGGAACTGGTTCGGCGGGGCATGACGGTACTCGCGATCGCCGTCGTGTTCACCACGCTCATCGCGCCGTTCGCCAAGCTGCTGGGCACCGCCTACGTGCTGGCCGGCTTGCGGCGGCGCGATCGGCCCCGCCACCTGCGCTGGGTGTTCACCTGGGTGGAGCGGCTGCGGCCTTGGTCGATGATCGAGGTGTTCGTGCTCGGCGTGTTCGTCGCCTACGTGAAGCTCGGCGACCTCGTCACCATCTCGCCCGGGGTCGGCGTCTACGCGCTGCTGACCCTCACCGTCGTGGTGGTCTGGGCCGACGCGGCGCTCGACCGGCAAGCCGTATGGGAAGCCCTGGACGCGGGTTCTCCTCCCGACCCCCTACGCCATCCCTTTGCGCCGTCGCTCACCGATCTATCCCACGCGATCGGTTGCGAGACATGCGGCCTGGTCAGCGCCCCGCCACTGGGGACGGCGCACCACGACCTGAGCTGTCCGCGCTGCGGTTCGGCGCTGCACGCGCGCAAGCCCAACAGCGTCAGCCGAACCTGGGCGCTGGTGATCGCCGCCGCGGTTCTCTACATCCCGGCGAACTACTTCCCGGTGCTGACCGTGATGCAGCTCGGCGCCGGCTCGCCGAGCACGATCCTCGGCGGGGTGAGCGAGCTGGTTGCATCGCACATGTATCCGCTGGCGGCCCTGGTGTTCTTCGCCAGCGTCGCGGTGCCGATGCTGAAGCTGGTCGGGCTCACGGTGATGCTGATCGCCACCAGCGCCGGGCGCGCCGGCCAACTGCGCGAGCGCACCTGGCTGTTCCGTATCGTGCAGCAGATCGGCCGCTGGTCGATGATCGACATCTTCATGGAATCGTTGCTGGGCGCGCTGGTCAGCTTCGGCGCGATCGTCACCATCGAGCCCGGCGGCGGCGCGGTCGCATTCTGCGCCGTGGTCATCCTCACCATGTTCGCGGCCGAGACCTTCGACCCCCGCCTCATGTGGGACGCGGCCGCTTCGGCCCAGACTGGTCCGTCGCGGGCGGGCACGCAATTGGCCGCGTCTGGGTAGCAGACACTCACTGCGCGGCACATCCCGCTTGCGAAGCTGAGGAGGGGGTCGCGGCGGACCGGCGAAATCGTCCGGACACGTCCACGGATCAAGGAGAGTTGCCGAACGCGATCCCTTCGTCGCGCATCAAGGTGCTCGACGGTAGCTCGCCGAACTGGGCGCGATAGTCGGATGCAAATCGACCCAGGCTTTCGAAGCCGTATCGGCGGGCGACATTTGACACGGTCGTGACTTGCGGAGCGGACCCGCGCAGCGCGCGACGGGCCAGCTGGAGCCGGCGCAGTTGAAGATAGCGGCGCGGGCTCACCCCAAGCGTTGCCTGGCAATACGCGCGCAACGTTCGATCCGAGACGCCCAGCGCGGCGCATATCGTCGGGATCGCGATTTTCCAGTCCGCACACGTCGCAAGATAGTCGTTGAAGCGGGCCATGATCTCCGTTCGACGATCGCGGGCGACCACTGCCTCCGGCGCCGGGCTAGCGACAAGGCACTCGATCAGCGCCAGGATCAGTTGCTGCTCGAGACCATCCGCCGCCCGCGTGCCCGCCGCCACGTTTGGCTGCCTGCTGGTCAGCCGGACGCCATCATCGTGCAAACCGGTGAGCGTTTTCAGCGCGGAGGCGTTGGGCCGCCACCGTGATTCGCCGACGGGAACCTGCAGCGCAGCGCCGGTTACGGCGTGGCTATAGGCCCCGAGGTCCTTGGTAGCGAGCCAAATACACCTCCAGAGGCAAGGCCCTTCGGTCCGCTCCAGCAGGCGATGGCCTGGCCCATGGGTGATGATCTCGCCGGGGCGGTAGGGCACCCCGCCCGACACCGGGAACGACCCGCTGCGCACCGGCAGCGAGACGCGGACCATGTTCGACGCTACGGTCATGACGGCAATGCGGGCCAAATGCTCGGTGCCGGCGGAGAGCCTGAGATGGGGCAGCGCGATCCGAACCAATTTGGCGCGAAACTCGCCGCAGCTGGTGACCAACAGATCGGACCCGACGGTCGCGTCGTAGGGCGGCCTGGTAGTCATCGGGGTCGTTGAAGACTGAAACTTCGCTGACCGGCATGCCGATCGATCCGATACTGATCAGCCGGGCTGCACCCGGCCTCGCGTTTCCTGAAAGAGCAGCGTTAAGGGTGGCGGCACGGTGCGGCGCCTAGCTTCTCTTGACTACCCAAATCTGGCGAAAGCCGAGCGGGTCGGAAAAATGCTGCACGAGAGCAGTGCGTCCCGAGTTTGCCAAAAATGCATAGGCAAGCTAACTCGGTCCCTTAGGTTCGGCACCGATATGTCGGGTGGCGCTCCTCGGGCGAAAAGTGCCTCGCGTTTACCGCCCGCCACGGACCGCTTAGCAGGAGAGTGCGACGACGATGAGCAGAGTTTCCAGGTCGATCGCCCGTGGGATGTTCGTCGGGAGCGCCCTCCTTGCGTTGACCGCCTGCCAGCACGACCCGATCCCGAAAGATATGCAGGGTCTAATACAACCGGGTCAGATCGTCGGCGGAGCAACGAAGCAGATGGCGGGAGTGCAGCCGGTCGGCGGATTCCTGCCCGATCCTTCGTTGCTGTCAGCGGGAGGACCCGGCCAGGCTGATCTCACTTACCTGAATGCTGCCGTCGATCCTGCAAAGTATCGTCATGTGCTGCTGGAGCCCGTGACCATCATGGCGCCGAGTGACTCCGACCTGAACAAACTGTCACCGTCCCAGCGGCAGGCAGTCGTCAACACCTTTCACTCCGACCTCTACTCCGCACTGAGCCAGCACTGCTCGATGGCCACAACGGCGAGACCCGATACACTACGGCTGCGGATCGCGTTGGTCGGTGCGCATGTACCTAACGCGGTTGTCAATACGGTAGCGACCTACACACCTTACGAGAGCGCCGCTTACAGTGCGGCCTCGCTCGCGTTCAATAATGGCATCGGGTATTTCGCCGGAACCGCCACGGCAGAGGGATACGCCGAGGATGCCCGCAGCGGCACGCTGATTTGGCAGGCGGTCGACCGGCGAGGCGGCACCACGGCGGCCGTCGAGAACACACTGAACACGTGGCTGGATGTCCACCATGCGTTCGAGACGTGGTCGACCGAGCTGGCGACGAAGTTCCAACAGATGGGCTTCTGCAGGAAAGCCTAGGCTTCGGCTCCAAGGCTGGATGCCGCGTGATCCTCGAAGGCGCTAGAACTCTACGCTGCCTGGCCCGGAGCAGTGAGCTGAAACCGCGGCCGCCATAACCGCTCTTGTTAGCGTTCTGAGCATCTGCCAGCTGGCCCACGTTACCGTTTGTGTGGTGATCGTGAGCTACGCGTGCCAGTGGACCGTTCCTGACCCGTTCCGGACCGGACAAATATGACATCATCTTGTAAGAACTGTCGAATTGACGTTCCGGGATCGATAGGCTAGCTGGTCGGTAACGATCCAGTCTTCGTCGACTGAAGTCGTCGCGCGCTCACCGTAGATGCTCCCTGGGAACAGTCGGCGGAGAGCCAAATGCCGTCAAGTGCCGTTGCCTGCTTTACCGATCCCGACCAATACGCCGCGAGCATTCGCGCGGCGACATCTGAGCTGACGATCACGGCACCAGGTAGCTTTTCGGCGAAGATTACGCGCGTCGATTTCGACGATCTGTGGATGCAGCGGTTTTCAGAGCAACTTCCTCGCATTCGCCGATCGGTCTTGCAGGATGGGCGAGCCATCGTCTCCTTCCGGTCGGAAGACGGCCCTGACATGCTGTGGAATGGGACTGAGCTCAGGCCGTCGACGATTATCCGGCAACCCGTCGGGGAGGTGGTTTACCAGCGCTCGTCGGGAAGGACTGACTCCGCGTCGATGTCGCTGCCGACTGAGAAGCTTATTACCATCGGAGCCGCGGTCGCGGGGCGCGACCTGACACCGTCGCCCAGCGGAACACACGTCACTCCTGCTCCGGAAAACTTCGACAGACTTCGGAGGCTGCACGCCGCGGCGGGTTGCCTGGCGGCGGATGCGCCGGAGGTCATTGCTCACCCGCAATCGGCCCGTGGGCTTGAGCAAGCCTTGATCGAAGCGATGATCGCCTGCTTCAGCAACGACGCACTCACAGAGGATCGCGCAGCGAAGCGTCGCCATGAACTTATCATGCGCCGGTTCCACACTGTGCTCGACGAGCACCCCGAGGAGGCGATCTACATTCCGGACCTATGTGCAGCGGTCGGTGTCCCACAACGCACCCTGCATCTTTGTTGTGTAGAAAATCTTGGCATTGGACCCAAGCGGTACCTCACGCTTCGGCGCATGAACCTGGCCAGGAGGGACTTACGTAGTGCCGGCGCTGGAGCAACCACGGTGACCCAAGTGGCCGCGCGTTTCGGGTTCTGGAACTTCGGCCGGTTCTCGGTGGAATACAAAGCCCTCTTCGGAGAGACACCCTCATCAACGCTGCGCGCGGGCGCTCACTGAACCCCTGAAGTCCATTAACGGACTAAGTCCACTGATCCGGAAGCCGCCGCTTGCTAATGGTTCATGCTTATGATCACGGCGTCGCCGCCTAGACTCAGCATCAGGCCCTGACGCCTGGCCTTGAGGTGCATGACCACGCCCGACTCATTCTGAAGCCACAAGTCGCCACCGCTCATGTTACCTACGACGAACCCATATCGGCCCTGTGCATAACTGCCCGGGAACAATCGCACCGAAGGCAGATTATAGACGTCGCCCGTTGCCTCGA
Source organism: uncultured Alphaproteobacteria bacterium (assembly GCA_963757115.1). Lineage (GTDB taxonomy): Bacteria > Pseudomonadota > Alphaproteobacteria > Acetobacterales > Acetobacteraceae > CAVWQV01. Next base: position 47,955 of record CAVWQV010000010.1, read on the forward strand.
GGTCGGAGAAGCCCACGCCCCCGACGCCAAGGCCGGCTACGGTGAACGGGTAAGCAACACCCCGATAGGTCAGCGTCCCGCTACCGCCGCCGGCGCTGCCAATATAGGCGGCCTGCACCTGATCCATCGTGACGCTCGCGTCTGGCCTCACCCCTTCAAACCTGGTCTCCGGACCCGGCGTCTTGTTGCTACAGGCTGCCAACGCGAGCAGGGCGACGGTCGCCAGAGCGACCCCGCTTTCGGGCAAAAATTTTGGCGACGACATGCTTCAAGCTCCTCCCTCGTGGCCACCCACTATGGCGGTGGCAGTCGATGTTGACGTCCGGACCGGGCACCGGTCACCCTGTGCTCGGCCTCGGGCTCACAATGACGCGGTGGCTCGTTCTGAGTTACCCTATTGGATCGCCAGCCACCATTTGACGGTCTCGAGCGGTTCAATACGGCGCCGGGTACCGATACGGATAGGCCGGGCGGGGATAAGGTGGAGGGTAGCCATAGGGGGGGTAGCCGTAAGCAGGATACCGTGGTGCTTCCGCAGCATGGTACCAGTAGGCGCGGCGCGCGGAGCGGCGCGCCACGCCGGCAAACGACAACGGCGTCAAAGGCATACCGATGATATCGATGAACACGGAAGCCGGACCATCCGCGTTTGCGAGTCCCCCTTCCAGCACGCGGACATCAAAGGTCAACTTGTCTCCCTCGAGTAGGGGGTGCGTCAGCTCAACAACTGCATCTTGAGCCGTGCTGCCGTCTCTGCTCAGGACCGAAACCGTTGCGTTTGGCGGGTCCTTCGCAAAGCTGCCGCCCGCCGCCCATTCTTCGACGGCATGGGCCGTCAGCAGATGGCCAGCCGCTCGCACCGGCCTGTCGGCGAAGATGATCGAGTTCGCGCTGACGCCGGTCAGCGTGAGCGTCTGACCTTGTAGACTGGCGCCGCGCGCATTCATCACGATGAGCGATGGTTCCATCTCCACCTTGACCGCTCCATGCGATGTGCTCGTCTGCGGTCCTCGCCGTCTGCGCCTGGCCAGTGGATTGCGTCTGAGCGAACGCAAGATGCACGGGCCCCAATAGCGAAAGCGCGGTTATCAATGGGCAAAATCTACCGCTCAATCTCATAGCTGACGCTCCACTCCAGATGTCACAGCGCTCATTGGTCTCGAACTGCGTCGTAGCACGTGCCGAGAAGCAAACACGGGCCCGCGACCTGCTCCAGGACGATGCTCTGAACCATATGTCCGAACCGTCATCGATGACCTCCGGCCAAAGGCATTAGCAACACCGCTGCGCAACCTTCCGCTGAGGCGCTCTCAGCGAGGCCGTGCGCGGCACCTGGACCGTTCGGGTCGCAATCGGAAGGATCACGGAGGGATCGTGCGGAGCGACCGCCTGCGTGGCAATGCATAATTGGCAAAAGGGCGATTTGTCGCCGGGCCTCGGCCCACGTGCGTCCGGTCTCCGTTTGCAGCGTGAACGAGGGCCAGTCGCCACACAGCGGTGCGGCGATGACAGCGAACCACCCAGGCGATCATCCGTTTGGCCTCGGGATTGACGCGGACAATGTGCCAAGTTTTCTCGATCTCCAAACCGGGCGCCGTCGGGTTAGCTGCCTTTGCCAATTTCGCATTGCGCTCGCCCTCATGCCGGTGCCCAACATCCGCGGCTGAATAACGGTGCGAGGAGGGCACAGATGACCCGTGCCATTTTCACCGCCGATATCCGGCATCCTGCCGGTCCAGGAACACCGCAGTCAAAAGTTGAGGAGATTGAAATGAACACTCGTGAAATGCGCCTTGCTGCCAAAACAGCGACCGCGCTCGCGTTCGCCGTAGTCCTCACACCTCTCGTGTTCGCGGTGCCGGTCGCGGCAGAGGACAACCCGACGATGACGAATGTCGTTCCGGATGGTGGGAACTATGCCGTGCAGGGCAAGCTCCAGGCGCTCGATCCCGCCGAAAACACCTTGACGATCGCCCCGGAGAAAGGTCCGCCGATCCCGATGACGGTGGCGCCCGGGGTCAACCTTGCTGACGTCTCGGTCGGCGATGTGGCCGATATCCACTATACCCGCACGGTGACATTTGTGGTGGGAGGCCCTCATGTGCCGGTTGGCCAGGTCCCGGTCACCAGCACCGTGGAGCAGGTCGCGCAAACCCCCGGCGGGATCGGGTATAATGGCGCGGTGGTAGTCGGTCGCATCGTGAAGGTGAACGGTTCGAACAGCTTCGATGTGGTCAATGCCAACGGCGGTGGCATCTACACGGTGAAGACAACTAACCCCGCACGGGAAGCTGCGATGCACTCGCTCAAGCCCGGAGACTCGGTTACCGTTTCCGTCACCCCGCTCATCGCCACCTCGGTTGCCAAATGCGGCCTGTTCGGGAAGGGCATGTTCGGCTGCTGAGCTAAGCAACGGCTTGGCGGAACCACCAACGGCGCATGGCGCAATGGCCGACTTCGTAGAGGCCGGCCATTTCCGGCGACCCCGCGACCCTCGCCGCGACATTGGTCGGGTATGACACGGTTAACGGCGGGCCAGCGGTTGCTAGACGGCGTATTCTTAACGCGGTACTGGTGCCCTTGCTCACGCGTCATTCTTGGTCCGATCCCGACGAGCACTTCGCGAGGCCATGCTCGCGCAAAGTGGTCGCGACAAAAAGCTTGACGGCAGTCCTGCGAATGTCTGATCGAGGTCTTCGTTCAGATCCAGCTCATTCCAGAGGGGCGCGTGGACGTCTTACTCACGGCGCCCTCTTCGTGCTTATGTTATCACGTGAATGAAGGCAGGCAGCCATGACACCGACGGGATTGCGTGCTCGACGATTAGCCGTTCCTCTGGCGGCGGCCTTGCTCGTGACCGCAAGCCCGGCCTTCGCCCAGTTCAGCAATCATGAGGGCTTTACCGAAGACGGTCGCTATCGCGTAATGGTTGAGGTGGATCCTTATCTCTGGCTCCCTGCCACCAGCTCGAACTTAGGCCTCGCACACCCGCCGGGCTACACCGTGACGCGTGACACCCCCGTCCCGACACTCTCGCAAGTTGCCGGCGTGCTCGATGCCGCGGTGATCGGCGCGGGGCTTCTGCGCTACGGTCCGTGGTCCGCTGAAGTTGATCTGCAGTGGATCAATGCCAATCAGTCGCGCACACGCCAGGTGGACGGCACCGATCAGCAGATCCGCCTGGACGCGGCCCTATCTCTGTTCCGCGTCGCTCCTGGATTCGGTTACGAGGTGGCAAAGGGCGATGTTTTCAGGTTGCCGGCATCGCTCGATTTGCGTGCAGGATTCGCCTACACGACCGTGGATTCGAGTCTGGATCCTGCCGAGTCCGCGATCCACGGCCTTCATGTCAGCAGCAGTTTCATCCAGCCCTGGCTCGGCTTCCGCGCCGATCTTTATCCGTCGACGGACTGGCGGATCGAACTCGGGGCGTTCGCGCAAGGGCTCGGCGTCGACGGCGGCTCGATCGGCTGGGGGGCGTCGCTGCTAGCCTCCTATTTGTTTACGAACTGGCTGGACGGATCTTTTGGCTTTCGCGCGCTCAACACGCAGCGCTATCCCGGCGCACGGGACCCGCTTGACGGCCGTCTCGCAAGATCGCGATCGGTCGACATCACCGCATACGGCCCTGTCCTGGCCATCGGTTTCCGCTTCTGAGCGCTTGCGTAGAAACATCTAACGTACAACGATCAGATCTCAGTGTCGGCGGCTACGTCGGAGGGGGGTCTGCAAATGCAGACCGATCTCGCGATCAGCCCCGCCGACGGCGTCTGGGTCATGAACACTGGGAACTGGTAACGGACGCTCGCGACTGCCAAACACCCCTGGCCGACCGCGGACAGATCGTCAGGTCTTCCGTGCGCCGCGGGTCGCGCTGTCCTCGCGAGCGCGCAGCGCAAGCACATCCATCGCGAAGCGCTCCGTCAGGATCGGTCCAAGGATGGACGTGGTGAGCAACAGCACCAACACCGCATTCAGGATCTTGTCGTCCAGTAGTCGCTGACCCGCCGCGTTCATCGTATCGTAGCCCACGAGTGTCGCCGCGAGCGTTGCGGCCACTTGAGGCAATGTGAGTGCCCACACCGTCAGTCGCTCCGGCCGCGTGTAACCATACGCGCGGCCTACCGCGGCTGCTGCGATCCACTTTCCGACGAGGAGGGCGGCAATCATCCCGACGACAAGCGGGAAGTTGCCAAACACGACCTGCACGAAAGCGACGGGCGCGATCAGGAATCCGGTTACAATGAAGAAGCTCGGGATGAACAGCGCCTTGCCGAAGAACTCCAGCTTCTCCCGCGCCGGATGATCCTGCACGGCGGCGTTGACTGAAAGCCCGGCCAGAAAGGCACCGACGATGCCGGGGAGATTGATCAGATCCGCAAGCAGCCCGGACACCGCCATAACCCCAAGCAACGTGACGAAGACAGCCTCTTCGCTCTGCCTCACGAGACTAAGCACATACGCTCCGGCGCGGCTCACGCCGAGCAGGATCAGGGGAACGAAAATCGCGATCTCCCCGATTTGAATTGCAAGACCTGTCGGCGAAAACCCCGTCGTATAAGTCGAGAGGCAAACCGCGAAGACGATCAGCGAAAGTGTATCGGAGACCACGGTGGCTCCGATGGTGACTACGATCGGCTCGAGTTGGACGACCCCAAGGCGGGTGACGACGGAAAGACCGAGCAGCGTGTGGGATGCAAGCAGGGATCCGATCACGATCGCGGGGATCAGTGCGTAGCCGAACGCCAGTCCGTACAGGGTGCCGAACAGCAGCGGCAACATCGTTGTTGCAATGCCGAACGCTATCGCTCGCGTCTGAGCCTTGCGGAACAGCGCCACGTCAACCTCAAGCCCCGCCGAAAACATGAGCAGGAGCTTCCCGAGTTCAGCAAAAAAACCCGCGACGGGATGGTTATTGCCAAACAACTCCAGCACATGCGGTCCGAGGATGACGCCGAACAGCAGCAGCCCCACCATGGCGGGAATTCTGAGCCGTTGAGCAAGGGGGGGAATTCCGACCATGATCGCGATAGCCATGGCGAACTTCGCAAGATCGGGAGTTGCGAGTACGAACGACCTGATGCTGTCAAAGACTGCCATTACGCGCCCCGATCAGTTGTTGCTCGTCGCCCCGGTTCTTAACCTCTGCAGCGCGTCCCCGACGGAGAATGAACCCGGCGCCTGCCGCGGCGGGAAGTCCCTGAATGATTGCAGGTATCGCCCGACGATCGCCTGCGCCGGAGCGAGCAGAAACACTCGATCGACAAACCAACGCTGGTAGTCGCCGGCCTCGTGCTGCGCCCGCTCGAACGGATCTTCGCGCAGATCGAACAGCAGCGGCACGCGCAGTGCCACCAGCGGCTCGCGCCAAACGTCCAGGCCCTCGGTCCGCTGCTCCATGAAAACCGCCTTCCAGCGATCGTAGCGCAATCCGGCGAGGTCGCCGTCGTCGGTCCAGTAGAAGAATTCCCGGCGCGGATCCGCGCCCTTCCGAGCCAGCAAGTCGCCTTGATCGTAGCCGTCGAGATGGACCTTGAAGGTCTTGCTGCCGGCTTCGTAACCCTGGAGCAGCTTCGCCGTGATCTGCGGCTCGCCCGCCGCCGCCATCAGGGTGGGCACCCAATCCTCAGCCGAGACGATGTCGTTGATCTCGGTGTTCGGCGCAACCTTTCCCGGCCAACGGATGAGAGCCGGTACGCGATAGCCGCCCTCCCAGTTGGTGTTCTTCTCGCCACGGAACGGTGTCGTCCCGCCGTCCGGCCAGGAGAAGACTTCGGCCCCGTTGTCCGTCGTGTAGATGACGATCGTATTCTTCGCGACGCCGAGCTGGTCGAGCTTGCTCAGGAGCTGACCGACATGGCCGTCATGTTCGGTCATCCCGTCCGGATAGATGCCAAGCCCGCTCTTGCCGTTCGATTCGGGTTTCAAATGGGTCCAGATGTGCATCCGGCTTGGATTGAACCACAGAAAGAACGGCTTGTTGTCCTCATGCGCCTTGTCGATGAATTTGAGTGAGGCTTGGAGGAATTCGTCGTCGATCGTCTCCATGCGCTTCTGGGTCAGCGGCCCGGTATCCTCGCATTTCTGCTTGCCCCACGCGCCGAACCGAGCATCCTCGCCGGGTGTCACCGCCTCGGTGGCGACGCATTTCAGCACTCCGCGCGGCCCGAACTGCGCCTGGAAGCTTTCGTTCTTCGGATAGTCCGGGTTCTCCGGTTCTTCCTGTGCATTCAGGTGATAGAGATTCCCGAAAAACACGTCGAACCCATGCACGGTCGGCAGGAACTCGTTGCGGTCCCCAAGGTGGTTTTTGCCGAACTGCCCGGTCTCGTAGCCCATCGGCTTGAGCAGCTCAGCGAGCGTCGGGTCCTTGTCCGACAATCCCTGCGGCGCGCTGGGGAGGCCGACCTTGAGCAGTCCGGTGCGGATCGGTGACTGGCCCGTGATGAATGCCGCCCGACCCGCCGTGCAGGATTGCTGACCGTAGTAGTCGGTGAAGATCGCGCCTTCGGTGGCGATCCGATCGATGTTGGGCGTGCGATAGCCCATCATGCCTCGATTGTAGGCGCTGATGTTCCAGTAGCCGATATCATCGCCCATGATGACGAGGATGTTCGGCTTGCCGCTCGCGGGCTGGTTCTGCGCCGATGCCGTCTTGGCCGACCGCGCAGGCTATTCCCCCCGCAAGCGCCGTTATAGCTAAGGCGCGCAATGGCTTGTTGAAAATCGCCCGCATCCGCAGAAGTCCTTCCTAGCGACGTAAGCTCGTGAGTCCAGCGCTAAAAAATAATGTCACCCGACTTCGGGGCTGCCACTACGCGCGGTACTCGGGACGCAACGCGTTGTAGTAGGGGCCGACCGGGAAGTCATCGGCAGCTCGCCGAACAGCTGCACCACCCTGCGGACATCTGCGCCAATCGGCAACGTCGGGGCGTGGTTTCCGGCCGGCCTGCTTACTCCGAGCAGCGCAAAGAGCACGAGAGGAAGCGCTGCCCGCATTGCCCGGACGAGAACATGGTGCTTAATCACCGGCTCGCTCCCCTTAAGAACAGTGCGGTTGAATGCGTTGTGTCGCATCAGACGTTCGGAGCCGCATGCATGCCGCCGCGGCCCTCTCCTCCTCTTCCCGAGCTATGGGCACTAAAGCAATAGGGCCCAGACGGAGGCGCCTGGCTCAGAGTACAGGCGAAGTAAGCGACAGCGGCTATACAAAATTGGCAATCAGCAGCCCCGGGCCCGTCTACACAGTCGACACCGCAGGGGGCAGCCGTGATGACTGTCAAGTAGGCGATGCCCCCGACCGCGGTTTCCGGGTGCCTGAAACGCTGCCCAATCTGGGTTCTAAGCTCGTGCAGCTCGCATGCACGCTTCAAGGCTTGCTGGTCCATGCCGGCGAGAGGATCAAATCGCTCGTCTCGCCGACATGCCAATTGTAACTTTCACGCGTTCGTGATGCGCAATGTCGGCCTCGAAACAACAGAGCGGCGCTTTGCTGGGTGGTCGCGGCGAGATTCGCCGATCGACAGGGCAGGCCATCTGAGCGGCAGGCTCTAGGATCTTTCAGTGTCTGGACTTGCCATTTTTGCATTGCCCATGACAACGGCACCCCCGCATCCTGCCTCCCAAGGCAAAACGAGAGGGGTCTAACGCTGAGCCTGGGGGCGATTTGATCCTTCGCGCAACGCAATAGCGACCATGGGCCGATCTCGGTCTTGAGCACGGGATGACTAAAGAAAAGGAGACAGAAATGAGCCGCGCGTTCTCAAGCAGGCTCACGCTGATTGCGATGATATGGGGCGCGTCATGCCTGAGTGCAGCGGCGCAATCCGTGCCGGCGTCCACGGCGCCGCAGACCCATATCAATATGAGTGCGTCACCACCCGCGCCCGCCGATGACGCATCGGCACTCGCAGAGAAACTGCAAAATCCGATCGCGGACTTGATCAGCGTCCCGTTTCAGAATAATACCAACTTCAACGTCGGTCCCGGCAAGGGCACGCAGGACATCCTGAACATCCAGCCGGTCATTCCGTTCCACATCACTAAAGACTGGAACGTTATCACCCGGACCATATTGCCGCTCGTCTGGAGTCCGTCCTTTCAGCCTGACGCAGCAGTACCACCATTTGGACTCAGTCCGATCACGTTCTCTGCTTTCTTTTCACCGACGCAAACCATCGATGGCTGGACGTGGGGCGTCGGTCCGATTGCTGAGCTGCCCACCGCCACCAACAAGACGCTCGGCTCGAATGTCTGGGGTCTCGGCCCGGCCGTTGTTGGCGTGCGGACAGCGCATCCGTGGGTCTATGGGCTGCTCGTCAACAACGTGTTCTCGCTTGGAGGCACGTCCGGACCCGCTGGCACTCGGTACAGCTTCATGACCATCAACCCCTTCGTCAACTATAACTTCGGCGGAGGCTGGTTTGTCGGCACCTCACCGATCACGACAGCCAGTTGGGAGACCGGAGGTGCGAAATGGACCCTGCCGGTGGGCGGGCAAGTTCGGCCGGCTGATCAAGATTGCGGACAAGTTGCCAGTCAACCTGCTCGTGGGTGCGTATTACAATGCGCTTCGGCCAACGGACGCTGGCACCTGGCAGTTACGCACGCAAGTAGCTTTCATCTTCTAGAAGATGACTTGGGCCAACCAGACAGGGCGGTGAATGCGCATGTTCAGGATCAGGCGAGAACAAATCGTCACGGTGTTGCTGACGGCCGCCTTGCTGGGCAGCACCTGCGGCGCCGCGATGTCGGCGGTGCATGTCGAAGGCCAGGCCCAGGCCGGAGGTGGTCCGCTCGCTAATGCAACAGTGACCCTGTGGGCGGGGAGCAGCAGCGATCCGAGGCAACTGGCTCAGACGAAATCAGGCGCCGAGGGTGACTTCCAGCTTAACAGCCAGGAAAGCGTTGGGTCCGATGTTATCCTCTACCTGACTGCCCAGGGCGGCGCCGCCGCAGTCAGCAAGAGCGGCGGCGACAACCCGGCGATCGCATGGTTGTCGGTGCTGGGCAACACGCCGCCTCCCAAGGCAGTCATCAACGAGATGACCACTGTGGCGTCAGTGTGGACCAACGCGCAGTTCCTCAATGGCACCGTGCTGAAGGGTGATCCGCTTGGCCTCGGGATCGCTCCGGCAACGTGCCGAGTTTCGTCGATCTGCAAACCGGCGGCTGGGGCACAACCATCCAGAGCCCGTTCAACGGCGGTCGAGACGCCAACGATGGCCAACTTCGCGACCTTGGCCGACGTTTTGCGGCTGCGCCACGCGCGTGGCGGTCGATGCGTGCGACAAGCTGTTTGCGGCCGCGACGACCCACGCGGGAATGCGCCGAAGGATACGCTGGCAGCGGCGCAGTCGATCGCACGCTACCCGTGGTACCAGCCCGAGCGGCTGTTTGACTTGTTGGCCAGTTCTACCGGTGCCCACCGGCAAGACGATGCGCGTCGGTTCCGTTCATGCCGTACCTGAACTTCCGCCTAGCGCGTGGGTGCTGCCGCTGAAGTTTGATGGCGGCGGCTATCGCGCCGGCGGCAAGGCAATGTTCGACAGTCGAAGGTAATCTTTGGGTCGGCGACAACTTCACGGTCGGCTGGCAGGGGCACGGATACCTCTGGCAGGGGAATGCCACCAAGTTCGACCCGAATGGTAAACCGCTGTCGCCGCTGACCACAGGATTTGCCGGCGGTGGCATGCAGGGGGGCACCTTCGGCGCCGCCGTCGACGCCAAGGACAACGCGTGGCTCGGCACAGCTACGGCGGCAAGTCGATCGCCGTGTTCGACAAGAACGGCAAGCCGCTGACGCCGCCGGAGGGCATCACGTTCGACGGCAGGCTCGGGCTGATGCAGGGTATCATTGTGACGCCCAACGGGGACGTCTGGGCGGTCGGGACTGGAAGGATCAGCTCGTTTACTTCCCCAAGGGCGATCCGACCCAAGGCCGGAGCGGTTTGCGAGGGGCGGATCGGCCGAACCTTGCAAATCATGGTCAGACGCCGTTCCACCTTGCGATCGACCAGCAGGACCGGATCTGGGTCTCCAATGGCTTTGGTGCGCACGTGACGCGATTTCCGGCATCGGACCCAAGCAAGGCCGAGAAAATCGAACCGGCTGGAGCCCGGCGGGTATGGCCATCGACAGCCAGGGCAACGTCTGGGTGACCAACCACTTCGGCAATGGGGCAGGCGCGGCGTTCGAACTCGTTGAAGAAATCCTGGTCATGAAGACGCGGCGGCAATGTCGACGAGAGCACTGGCGATGCATATGTTCGAGCAGACGGGCGGTCCGGATGGCGGCAGCGTCACGCTGCTGCGTCCGGATGGCACGCAGTTCCCCGGCTCGCCCTTTACGGAGGGGGTCTGCCCGCCCCGTTTGCAGCCGTCGTGGACGGCAATGACAACGTTTGGATTTCCAACTTGCGATGGCGCACAGCCCAATCGCACATCTATGTGGTGTGCGCACTGAGAACTGCCCGCCCGGCATGAAGACGGGCGACCAAATCTCGCCGCCGGGAGGCTATGTGGGTGGAGGGCTTCAGAGGCTGACCGATCTGTCGATCGGCCCTGCGGGCGACGTGTGGGTGATGAACAACTGGCAGGTCACCGACAGTTGTTTCGTAGACACCAACAAAGACGAAGCACTTTCGACGGGTTGCGGCGGCAATGGCGTAACGATCTTCTATCGGCATGGCCAAGCCGGTGCGCCCACCGCAGATCGGACCGGCGCGCGCGCTGGGCGAGCGATGAGACCGTAGCAGGAAACAGCCGCCAGCGTGTACGTGCCTCGAGTATAAGGACGTTAGGGTGCTGAACGCCACCGCATCTCTGTTCCGCATCGCTCCTGGATTTGGTTTCGAGGTGGCCAGAGGCGACGTTTTCAGTTTGCCGGCATCGCTCGATCTGCGCGCAGGCTTCGCCTACACGGGTTCGAGTTTGGATCCTGCCGAGTCCGCAGCGCTTTCCAACAGCTAGAAATTTGCGCGTATGGCTCGCCCGAACGGGTCAAATGCATCTGTTCCGGACGTTTGCGGTCATGCAGTGTGGATGCCAGCATGCCCGAACCTTGCCAGCGAGGACGAGCGATGAAGCGAGAGGGTCTACTGTTTGGATTGGTGCTGTTCGGCATGTCGCTCGTTGGCGCGCAAGCGGCAGACCTGCCGAGAGCCGACCCGGCGTCCGTCGGACTCGACGGTGCCAAGCTCAACCAGGTTACGCAGATGCTGCAGGACGACGTGCAGCACCATCTCCTGCCCGGCGCCGTGCTGCTCGTCGCCCGGCATGGCAAGGTCGCCTACGAACAGGCGGTCGGGCAGCGGGACCCGGGGGCGAACGCGGCGATGGACCGCAATGACATCTTCCGGATCTACTCCATGAGCAAGCCGGTCACCGTGGTTGCGGCGCTGATGCTGCTTGAGCAGGGAAAGATCGCGCTCGACGAGCCGGTATCGAAATACCTGCCGCAGTTCGCCCACGTGCAGGTTGCCGTGGTGGACCCGAACGGCCAGGTAATGCGCACCGTCCCGCCGGAGCGTCCCATGACGCTGCAGGATCTGATGCGCCACACGGCCGGGCTGACCTACGGCTTCTTCGGCGATACGCCGGTCAAGAAGGCTTATCTCGCAGCCGACCTGTTCCAAGGCGATTTCGACAACGCCGCTTTCGTCGACCGGCTCGCCAAGCTGCCGCTCGCCTACCAGCCCGGCACGACTTGGGACTACAGTCATTCCATCGACGTGCTCGGACGGGTAGTGGAGGTGGTATCCGGCACGTCCCTCTATGAGTTCGAGAAGGACAACCTGCTGGGTCCGCTCGGCATGGCCGACACGGCCTTTGACGTAACTGAAGAGGCCAAGCAGGGCCGCGTCGCCGAACCCTTCTCCGACGACCGTTCGTTTGGCGCGGGCGCAGCGATGAACGACCCGCGCAAGCCCCAGCACTGGCAATCGGGCGGCGGAGGCATGGTCTCCACCGCGGAAGACTACGCCCGGTTCCTGCAAATGATGTTAAACGGCGGGACGCTGGACGGGCATCGCTTTCTTGGCCCGCAGACCGTAGGCTACATGACGGCCGACCAGCTCGGCACGGCAAAGCCCGGCCCGTATTATCTCCCCGGCCCGGGCTACGGCTTTGGCCTCGGTGTCGCGGTGCGGACCGACAAGGGCGTGGCGTCGTACCCCGGTGATGTTGGCGACTGGTATTGGGGCGGGGCCGGCGGCACGTATATGTGGGTCGACCCGGCGAAGGACATGCTTGTCGTGTTCATGATGCAGTCGCCCAAGCAGCGTCTGCACTATCGCTCCGTGCTGCGCGACATGCTCAATGCGGCCATTGTGCACTAGCCGCGACCGTTTCACGCACCGCCAAATAGGAATGGGACGGCAGGGGCGAGCAGATAGGAAGCTCGACGTGAGCGTGCCAAGGTCGGCCCGTATCCTGCCTGCCGAGCCCATCCAGCCAGCAACCGAAGTTGGCGATTCTTTGGTGATCTCGACGTAGCTGGCGACCCAGAACGGACCAGACCGCGGACGCCGGGCAAAGGCTCGTCGGCCTGCGCTTGCGTCGTCATGCGACGGCCAAAGGATTTGGCCACCGGCAACCGTCGCTTGCGCTGCCATCGGTGGGTCGGGTCGCTTCGAACCCCTTTGCGTGAGCGGGAACTTGATATCGAAGCGTCGCGACACCACGCTGCGCCAAGCCGCCGGCGACCACCATGAACAAATGCGCCATGCCGGCGCCGGCTCCGAGGGACATGACGTAGCAAGCGGCGAAGAGGCCGGAGACGGTCTCCCCGGAGGCCAGCGTGACCTCGAGCACCTCGGACCGCACCGGCTTATCCTGCTCACGTCTGCAAGTAGTGGTCCTGCATCAGGTCCCGATGGTATCATCGGCGCGGCTTCGGTTTCTGGGCGACAACGATGGCTGACGCACCCCGCGAGCGTGCGGTCGGCTTCTCGTCCCTCTGCACGGCTGGCTTCGGCACGTGCTCCGGGATCGGCTTCGCCGCATCGCGGAAGCCCGCCCAGGGATCGCGGCGGCGTTTGCGCAGGAGGTCGGGCACGCTGTGCAACGTGAACACGGCCGGGTCGAGCCCGGGCTTCACCTCGGACCATGCGAGCGGCATCGCCACGCTCGCGCCCGGCCGTGCACGCGGGCAGAAGGATGCGATCGCGGTGTTGCCGAGGCCGTTGCGCAGATAGTCGATCAGAATGCGTCCGTGCCGCTCCGTCTTGGCCAGCACGGAGAGGAACAGATGCGGCTCCTCCTGGCTCATCGCCTCGGCAAATTTCCGGCAGAACGCCTTCGTCGCCTCCCAGTCCGCACGCGGCGCGATCGGCACCACCACTGCAGCCCCTTGCCGCCGGTCGTGCGCGGGAACGCGGTGAAGCCGAGCGCCTTCAGACGGTCCCGCACCTCGTGGGCCGCCTTGACCACCTCATCGAAGGCGACGCCCTCGCCGGGATCGAGATCGAGCGAGCAGCGCGGTGCGCAGCCCGAGTGCCGCGACCGCTTGAACCACGGCGGGGAGCCGAGCCGCCCAATCGTGCCCGTTGCGGGTCAGCAGCCGGTCTCGCCGTGATCGATCCGGGCGAGCAGACCTCCGGGGCGGGAGGCTTGGCGCAGCTGCCGATCTCCTCAGCGGGCGGCGCGGAAGCAGGGCCTCGGCCTCAACGGCGAGAGCATCGACTCCGGGCCGCTCGAACGCGTCGTGCTACTCGAAAGCCTGGCCCGGATTGAAACCAGACTGACCGCTCTGTCGTCGATGGTCGGCGGGGTGCCGAGCGCTGCAGCCCACGAGGCCGACTGAGCGAGACCTCGAGCACGTCGGCACTGTTCTCGTCATCGCCGGGCAAAGCTGCGTGCCCGCCAACCCCATGGTAAGAACGCGTCGACCATTGCAGAATGAGGGAAGCCCGGTGACGAAGATCCTGCTGTTGCAAGGGGCCAATCTCACGTTCCTGGGGCGGCGCGAGCCGGAGATCTACGGCTCGACGAGTCCAGCTGAGCTTGACGCCATGCTGCAGCGTCATGCTCACGATCACTGCTATCAACTGGAGATCTTCTACACCAACATAGAAGGCGAAGCGATCAACCGCATCTATGAGGCGACCGACGAGGGCTTCGACGGTCTGGTGATGAACCCGGCTGGGTTCACCTATGCGGGGTTCGCCTTGAAGGACTGCATCAAGGGGGCAGCGTTGCCGTATGTGGAGGTGCATATTAGCAGTATCGCGAAGCGCAACATCCACTGCGTCCTCTCCGATGTGGCGGAAGGGGTAATCACTGGTTTCGGGATGCACTCCTACATCCTCGGCCTCGATGCGATGCTGGAACTCCTGAGAAAGAGGACTTCAGGGCGCTGAGGAGCAGCATTGGTCTGTCGCCCCGCCCGTCTCATCGGCTCGCATAATGCGCCGCGGCGATGATGAACGGCAGCACGAGTTCTGGAACCAGATAGCCGAGCCAAAGCGCATGAGGCTTGGGCAGTCCAACGCGCCAAATTGAAACCACCCTTCCGAGCCCTGCCAGCAGTACGCCTAAGGCAAGCAGATAGACGAGCGCACCTTGCTGCCTGATCGTGATCGCCGCCCAGAGATTGATAAGCCCCGTCGAGAAGTAGACGCCCGCCATGAAGCGGTGAACGTTGTCCAGGCGCGGCGCCGTGTCGGGCTGGCCGAGAACGAACTGAAAAACCCCACCTACCATCGCGATGGTCGCGACCACAAAGAGGCACACTCGGACCACCATCTGACTCAGAACAAGCGGATCGGCGGCGCTCATGTCGCTACAGGTATGCCTATTGTTTTCTTTTGCGATATCTGACCGACAGAAGCGAGACTGCAACATCGTAGGGTTTTGACAACAGACGGCCGGCGCGCGGGCTAAGGCTTCCAAGCCCTCCGTAGGGACAGGCGGAAATGGAGCGCCTCGGCATGGTCGTGAACTCCTTCTCACGGCTATCGACCTCGGGCCGTGAACTGGTCGGCACTTGATGATGGAGGCGACCGAGACCCTCGCGCGATCGGCCGCTCGCGTGGTGGCCGGACCAACAAAGACTCGCTATTCGCGGGAGCTATGCGCGTAAGGGCGCTCGCCGAGGTATCCCGCGGCTGTTTCCTTGCCGGATCCCCCGTATGTTAAGGCGAGCGCAGAGTGGGCCGGAAGGCTCATGCATTACCAACCGTCAGCTCGCCATGAGAACGGCGCAGCCCGCATGCTGGATGACGTAGCGCGTCGTGCCGCCAAGCAGGATCTCGCGCGTGCGGCTGTGCTTGTAGGCTCCCATGATGATCAGCGACGCTCCCAGCTCTCGCGCCTGCTGGACGAGGGTTTCGCGAACGGTTTGGAGGGCAGGCACCGACCTCACGATCATCGGGTGAACGCCCTTTCGCCTGAGATAGGACAGGATGTCGTTGCACGGCGTCACGCGCTCGGGCGAGGTCTCTCCGATGAACAACCTGACTTCCCCGGCCGCCGCGATTAGCGGCATGGCTTGCGCCATTGTGCGCGAGACGGCGGCGCTGTCGTCCCAGGCGATCAGCACACTCCGGAGGATGTCCCTCCTCACATGCCCGGGGCGGGGTGCGAGGAAAGTCATCCGCCCCGAGGACAGCAATGAAATCGCGCTGATTTCGTCATCGAGGGTTGACAAAGATGCGTCCTCGCCGGGGCCGCCGGCCACGATGAGATCGCAGGCTCGGGCACGAGAAGGAAGCAGGTCCGCGGCGCTGCCCATAACCTCCGACCATGTTGCGGTACGAGTGTCGGCCGACGCCATCGTGCCTGACGCGGCATCGTTCGACGCGATCCACTGATCGTAGGCATCCTTCGCGCGATCCATCTGGTCCGTTTCCTTGTCCCAAACGGATCGGGCGAGGTCGTGCTGCGGAGAGTCGTTGAATGCGGCCCCCATGACGGGGACGGCCGCTGGGTTCTGGGCTTCCCGGAAGAAGATAACCTCGATGTGGGAGCCGAAGGTGTCGGCGACCCGGCGAGCAATCCTGAGCCTGCTCTCCAGCACGCCGGGTCCATTGGCGCAAACGAGGATCTCGGTAATCGGCATGCGCAACTCCCGTCGTCGCTGGGCAGGCCCCGGAAGCCGAGCTGGCGCTGTGAGGATGACCAACCGGGGCTTCGGGCATTCTCTGCATCTACCCTTCCTGGCGTCCGCGAACGCCAAAGGTGATCTTTGCCGGCGCGAGCCCTACCAGGTCCCGGTCCGTCCGGCTCGTTCCTAATTGAACAAGGCGACCCTGCCTGGATTGACCCGCAGACAGTGCCGCGTCAGCGATCTCGATCACTTGCGCAGGCTCGGCCAACTCGAAGCCGTCCACGCAAGCCGCCAATTCATACCCCTGCTCCGGACCTTGTTGGGATTAGCTGGATACTCGCGCACGAAAGGCCGGCGAGTTCGTGTGCGTTGGCCTAAGGCTTTGCTCCTTCTCCCGCCAGCCACACGCCTGCGGCCGCAAGCATCGCCTCAATGCCGGTGCGCAAGGTGGGAGCGATCACGGGTGCAAAGTCGGGCGCGTGGTTAGCGGGGAGCTCATCGAGCTTGCCCGCTTGCTCGGCTTGATCAAACGTGCCTGGATCGATGCCGCCGACTACCCAGAACACCACGGGGACGTCCCAGGCGGCGCCGAACAGGCCAAAGTCCTCACTCGCCGTCGCGGGCTCGATTTTCTGAACCCGGTCCGGGCCGAACCGGCTTTTCAGGGCAGCTACCACCTTCCGTGTGGCGGCCTCGTCGTTGCGGGTTAGCGGATACTCGCTCAGCACCGAGTAGTCGGGCGGCTTCGGCGCGCCCGAGGCCTCGGCCTCTGCCTCCAGGACGCGCCTGATCGCGGCCAGGACACGGCTGCGCACTTGGTCCTTGAACGTCCGAACGTTGAGCCGGAGCAAGGCGCGGTCCGGGATGACGTTCTCGCTCATCCCCGCCCGGAGGGTACCGACCGTGACCACGGCGCTGTCCGTCATGGCCACCTCCCGCGATACCACGGCTTGCAGGCGCATGACGCTGGAGGCTGCCATCACCACGGGGTCGATGCTCTTCTGCGGCATCGACCCGTGCGCTCCGCGGCCGAACAGCGTCACCTCCCAGCTGTCCCCGGCCGAGAGCATGGTGCCGGTGCGCCAGCCGAGCTGCCCGGCGCGCAGCGGCATCACGTGCTGGCCCAACGTGACGTCCGGCTTCGGGAAGCGCTTGACCATGCCGTCGGCGATCATCGCGCGAGCACCCTGAGCGGTCTCCTCGCCGGGCTGGAACACCGCCATCACCGTGCCGTGCCAGGCGCCGCGGTTCTCAGCCAGGACCCGTGTCGCGCCCATTAGCCAAACGACGTGCATGTCGTGACCGCAGGAATGCGCGATCGCGGTAGCCTGGCCGAAACGGTCAGTGCCGGTCGCTTTGCTGGCATAGGGCAGGCCCGTACTTTCCTCAATCGGCAGCGCGTCCATGTCGGCGCGCAGCAGCACCGTCGCGCCATCGCCGTTGTGCAGCAGCCCGACCACGCCGGTACCGCCGACCCCCTCCGTGACCTCGTATCCTTGTTTCTTCAGCCACGCGCCGGCAATGCCGGAGGTGCGATGCTCCTGCATGGACAGCTCGGGATTGGCGTGAATGTCCTTGTATGCCTTCTCCAGCTCGTCGAGCAGATCGTCCGAAGGGTCGGGAAGGGAGGCGTGCACGAGGTTTTCGGGAGCATCTGCGGCCATGGGTCGTCTCCTCTCAGCGGGTCCCTTCGAGGCGTGGTCCGGGCGGCGTCACGGAGTCGCACCGGCGCATACTCAAGTCCAAGAGTGAGTCTGGGCGGATCAGCATCATGATCTGCCCGCCGAGGCGCAGCACCGCCTCCGCCGGAAGCGCATCGGGATGCTCGACGAGCGCCAGGAGCTGCAGCACGTGGGCACGCCGCGCCAACGCGCGGTCTACTACCCCCTCAGCACACAACAAACACACCTTCGTTTCTCCCAGCGTCCTCTGCTGGATAGCCTCGTGCCGCAACACCCTAATGCCGATCTCGCCCGCGGGTGAGCGTCAGGCGGCGCGAGCCTTGCTTTGCCCAACAACAAGTCGTGTCATCCGCCCACGATGTTAAAGGATGCTGCTGGGCGGCGCTCGCTGCAGAGTATCGAGCGATCCGTTGCCGGTGGACGCGTCCTGCCCGCATCACGAAGTCCACCCCGCGGTGGCGGCGGTCTCAGCCACCGGGTCGGCCCGGCATTGCGATGATGTCCACCTGCCTGCCCGGGGCGAGGGTCTATCACTTGTTCCCGTCCGCGCCCCAGTGAGCGACGGGAACCCGCCAGCCGCGATAGATCGCCATCATACGCAGGAAGACACAGGCGGCGACGCCGAGCAGCATAGGGTAGAGCGGTTGTGCGTCGAGCTCGTATCCCAGGGAGACGACCCCCGCAGCCGCGAGCGCCGCGAGCGCGTAGAGATCAGCGCGCAGGACCGTAGGAACGTCACCGGCGAGGACATCGCGCATGATCCCTCCGCCGATCCCCGATACCATGCCCAGCACCGCGGCCATCAACGGGTCGATCCCGTAGTGCAATGCCTTCTGGGCGCCCGTGACCGCGAACATGGCGAGGCCGACCGCGTCGAAGAGCAGGACGTCACGCCTGAGCGACCGCACCGCGGGGTAGACGTAGAAGGTCAGGAGGCCCGCGAATACCGCAATGGCGAGGGTGTGCCAGCTCGCGACCGTGGCAGGCGGCACCGCGCCGATCAGCACGTCGCGCGTTATGCCCCCGGTGACCGCCACCACGAACGACAGGAGCAGCACGCCGAACAGGTCAAACCTTTTCTCGACGGCAAGCAGGCCGCCGCTCAAGGCGAACACGAACGACCCCAGTCCGTCGAGCGCCGCTGGCAATATCTGCGGAACTGCATGTAGCATCGGCTACCGCGCCCGGCGGAGACGTTCGGCAGGGTGAACTGCAGCACGGGCGTGGCTGACGGTGGTGGCCAGGGCCTCTTCCGCCAAGCACTTCACGACGGCTTGACCTCGGGATCGGCGGCGCCGAGCTGCATGCAGATCACGGTCGCCTCCCGGCTTGCGGCCGGCCGGGCCGCGATGGCGGCCGCGAAATAGACCGCGTGCCGGCGCCACAACGGGTCCATGCCTTGAGAGGCCGTGCCCTGGGAGGCCATGCGGCCATCTGACCCTCACCCTTGAAGGGCCACATAGCCCCCGGGATCCCTGGCTCGCGTGGCCCAACGGCTCGCGCTGACTTCTGCTTGGAACGACCATTCAACGAGCTTGACTACACTCACTTGCTAGAGCAGATTCTATTCATTCCGGCTCGTAGCCTGCGGCGGTGAAGTAGTTGGCGCACTCGACGGGCGTGAACTGCGGCAGGGCCTCGGCGACGGCGTTCCACAGGTCGTCGCGCGTTCGGGCCGCCGCTTTCCTGAGCAGCGCCTTGAGCTTGGCAAAGGCGTTCTCGATCGGATTGAAGTCCGGAGAATACGGCGGCAGATAGCGCAGGGTTGCGCCCGCGGCTTCGATCATGGCGCGGACGCCGGCAGGCTTGTGCGCAGGCAGATTGTCCATGACGACGATGTCGTCCGGCCGCAACGTCGGGACCAGCACCTGCTCGACATAGGCCAGGAATGCGTCGCCGTTCATCGGCCCGTCGAGTACCATCGGAGCGGTCATGCCCCGCAGCCGGAGCGCGCCGGTGAACGTCGTGGTCTGCCAATGGCCGTGCGGCACGGGCGCGCGGCAGCGTTCCCCTCGTTTCGTCCGGCCGCGCCTGCGGGCCATCTTGGTCGAGGTGCCGGTCTCGTCGATGAAGACCAGACGCTCGGGGTCAAGGTCCGGCTGAGCCTCGAACCATGCCTCGCGCCGAACCGCCACGTCCGGCCTGTCCTGCTCGCTGGCGTGCGCGGTTTTTTTTGAGGGTCACGCCGTGGCGGGCAAAGAAGCGCCAGATCGTGCTGACCGCGAAGCTCGCGCCATGGTCGCGACGCAGCAGTTCGGAAAGCTCCTCCAGCGTCACGTCGACCTTCGCCTCGACCGCGGCAAAGATGACCTCGCGATACGCCTCGATCCGGTGCGAGCGCAGGTCGCCGCCCTTCGGCTTGGCCGTGGTGGCCCCGGTCTCGTGCCAAGCCTTCAGCCAGCGCACTGCGGTTGCGATCGCGATGCCGAACCGCTCCGCCGCCGCGTTACGCGACATCCCGTCCTCGACGGCAGCGATGACCCGAACGCGAAGGTCCTCAGACAACGTCTTTCCCATCGCCGCTGGCCCCCATTCCAGCAGCCACGGTGAATCAGACTTTGGCCGCGTCGGGGAATCCCATTCGACTCGGTAGGCTCAGAAAGTGCTCTAGAGCATTTTCATGTTGCGTAGAGTCGAGCGGTTCTGATTCGAGAATGCCGGTTAAGCAGCGAGGCTGTGATGGCGGCACCTTTGTCTCAGGATCTCCGACGCCGTTTGCTGTGTGCGGTTGAGGGCGGAAGTTCGGCGCGAAGCGCGGCGGCCCGGTTTGCGGTGAGCGCGTCTGCGGCGATCAAGCTGGTGCGTCGCGTGCGGGAGACTGGCAGCGCGGAACCGGCCAAGATTGGCGGCTACCGCAAGCCGCTGCTGAGCGGACATGAGAACCTGCTTCGCGAGCTCACGAGCAGCCACAAGGGTATCACCTTGGCCGAGATACGAGGTTCGTTGATTGAGCGCGGTATCGATCCAGGTTCGCTCACCACGATCTGGTCGACGCTGCGCCGGCTTGGTCTGACGCACAAAAAAAGCACTGCGCGCCGCCGAGCAGGATCGGCCTGACGTCGCTGAGCACCGCCAACTCTGGCGGATCTGGCAGCGCTTCATGGACCCGGCTGCATTTGTCTTCCTCGACGAGACCGGCGCCAGCACCAACATGGTGCGCCGTTATGGTTGGAGTGCTCGCGGCGAGCGCCTGGTCGATGCGGCTCCGCACGGCCACTGGCGTACGACGACCTTCGTGGCCGGGCTGCGCAGCTCCGGCGTCATCGCTCCATTGGTGCTCGACGGGCCGATGACGGGCGAGGCTTTCCTCGCCTACGCCGAGCAGTTCCTCGCCCCTGCGCTCGCTCCCGGCGACGTCGTCGTGATGGACAATCTCAACGCCCACAAGGTGGCCGGTATCGCAGAGGCAATCACTGCCGTGGGGGCCAGCATCCTCTACCTCCCACCCTACAGCCCCGACCTAAACCCGATCGAGCGGATGTTCGCCAAGCTGAAGGCGCTGCTACGCAAGGTCGCGGCCCGCACTCGTGATGGGCTTTGGAACACCATCGGAGAGCTACTCGTCACCTTCAGCCCAGACGAGTGCCGCTCATACCTCCGTCACGCCGGCTATGCGTTCGACTAAACCAAAAATGCTCTAGGTGTTTGGTCCCGGGCTTTGATGGTGCATTCTTTTCGCGGGAGTGGAAGGAAGCGCTATGGGCCAGGTTCTACACGGCAGCGCCACCACGACTGAGGCGGTCCGTCGCGCGATACAGCACAGTGAAGAGAGCCTGAGGGCGCTGGCAAAGCGCTACGGCGTCAACCAGAAAACCGTCCTCAAATGGAAACGCCGAACCTCTGTCGCTGACCTGCCCACGGGACCGCGCGAGCCCCGGTCAACGAGCCTGTCGATCGCCGATGAGGCCGTCGTGGTCGCGTTTCGCAGGCATACGCTGCTCCCGCTCGACGACTGCCTTTACGCCCTCCAGGCCAGCATCCCGCATCTGACGCGCTCGTCGCTGCACCGCTGCCTCGCTCGCCATGGCATCGGGCGTCTGCCGGATCTGGACGGCGACAAGCCGCCGAAGAAGAAGTTCAAGCCTTATCCGATCGGCTTCTTTCACATCGACATCGCGGAGGTGCAGACCGCCGAAGGCAAGCTGCATCTCTTCGTGGCCATCGACCGCACCAGCAAATTTGCCTTCGACAACGGCATCCAGTTCCGGCTTCCGCCACGCTACGCGGATGGTCCAACAGCGCGCTTCGTCACCCACATGTTCGGCATGCGCTGCCGCGAGAACGGCATCGAGCATCGCTTCACCAAAATCAATCACCCCTGGACCAACGGCCAGGTCGACAGGATGAACCGGACGATCAAGGAAGCGACCGTCCAGCGATACCATTACGACGATCACGAACAGCTTCGGCGCCACCTCGAACAGTTCGTCAACGCCTACAACTTTGGTCGCCGCCTGAAGACGATCAAAGGCCTCACGCCGTTCGAAGCCGTCTGCCGCGCCTGGCAACACGAGCCAGAACGGTTCTCCTCAAATCCGCTCCACCAAATGCCGGGACTAAACAACTAGGCCGTGTAGACGGATTTCGCGAGCATCAGAGCGCAGGCGAAACTGATGATGGCTGAGAAGCTGACGGCAGTTTTCTCGCATCGGAGTGCGATGCGCTTGAACGCTTGAGCTTGCCGACTGCCTGCTCGACGCGTGAGCGGATTCGATAAAGGCGCTTTGGGAAGAAACGGCCGCGGTCCTTTGCGTTGCTGCGCCGGGGGATGATCGGCGTTATGCCACGTGCGCGTGCGGCAGCACGGTTACTATGGCTGTCATAACCTTTATCCGTCACGGCCACGCGCGGCCGCACGTCCGGCCCGATGTCGAGCGAGGTCTCGAACTCGACGCAGTCGCTCGCCTCTCCGCCGGTCAGGTGGAAGTCGAGAGGCAAGCCGTCGAGATCAGCCTTGAGGTGGATCTCGCTCGAGAAGCCGCCCCGCGAGCGGCCGAGCGCCTGATTGTGCTGCCCCCTTTTGCACCGGCCGCCGAGACGTGGGCGCGGACCGTGGTGCTGGCGAAGAACTGCACCAGATGCGCCGTCTCGCTGCGCTCGGCGAGCAGTTGGAAGAAAGCCTCGAACACGCCCGTGCGGCTGAGCCGCCAGAACCGCTTCCAGACGCTGTTCCAATTGCCATACTCCGCCGGCAACGCTCGCCAGGAGATGTTGTGCACGATGAAAAAGTGCAGCGCTTCCAGGAACTTGCGGTCGTCGTGCCCAGGCTCTCCGCGGGCCGACTGCGCCGCGTCAAACACCGCCAGCACGATGGCCCAATCCGCCTCCGTCATCCGCGTCAGCATGGCCGGAACCCGTTGCCGGTCACGCAGTGATTTAACAAAACCCAATTCGGGAATCCCCTCACCGAATACTCACCCCTATCCGTCCACACGGCCTAACTGTTTAGTCCCGGCATTTGGTGGAGCGGATTGAGGAGAACCGTTCTGGCTCGTGTTGCCAGGCGCGGCAGACGAATTCGAACGGCGTGAGGCCTTTGATCGTCTTCAGGCGGCGACCAAAGTTGTAGGCGTTGACGAACTGTTCGAGATGGCGCCGAAGCTGTTCGTGATCGTCGTAATGGTATCGCTGGACGGTCGCTTCCTTGATCGTCCGGTTCATCCTCTCGACCTGGCCGTTGGTCCAGGGATGATTGATTTTGGTGAAGCGATGCTCGATGCCGTTCTCGCGGCAGCGCATGTCGAACATGTGGGTGACGAAGCGCGCTGTTGGACCATCGGCGTAGCGTGGCGGAAGCCGGAACTGGATGCCGTTGTCGGTCAGCACGGTGTGGATGCGGTAGGGCACGGCCTTGATCAGGCGACGAGGAAGGCTGACGCAGTGACCCGATTGGCTTTCTCGACCAGCTGCACGAAGGCAAACTTGCTGGTGCGGTCGATGGCCACGAAGAGATACAGCTTGCCTTCGGCGGTCTGCACCTCCGCGATGTCGATGTGGAAGAAGCCGATCGGATAGGGCTTGAACTTCTTCTTCGGCGGCTTGTCGCCGTCGATATCCGGCAGACGCCCGATGCCATGGCGAGCGAGGCAGCGGTGCAGCGACGAGCGCGTCAGATGCGGGATGCGTGGCCTGAAGCGCGTAAAGGCAGTCGTCGAGCGGCAGCAGCGTGTGCCTGCGAAACGCGACGACGATAGCCTCATCCGCGACCGACAGGCTCGTTGACCGCGGCTCCCGCGGCCCGGTGGGCAGGTCAGCGACAGAGGTTCGGCGCTTCCACTTGGCGACGGTCTTCTGGTTGATGCCGTAGCGCTTTGCCAGCGCCCTCAGGCTCTCTTGACTGTGCTGTATCGCGCGACGGACCGCCTCAGTCGTGGTGGCGCTGCCGTGTAGAACCTGGCCCATAGCGCTTCCTTCCACTCCCGGGAAAAGAATGCACCATCAAAGCCCGGGACCAAACACCTAACCCCGGATCGATCAGACAGATGCGCGGGGCTGCTATCCCCTGGCGATTTCCGACCGACCCAGTCACTACCGCGCGCGCCGGCCAGGCGCTTCTCGACGGCAATCCCGTGTCTCGAGTGGGTGCAAAGCAATGTGGTCGGCCGATACGACGCGCGCGCCAAAGTCTACCAGCGCAAGGCCCGGCCGAGCAGAGGATCGATGCCGCCCTCGCGCTCATCATGGCCGTCGCGAGCTGCATGGCCGCTCAGCCCCTGCGCTCGGCCTGAGACCCGCGGCCTGACTTTCGTCGGATGGCCGTCAATCCAATAGCTGTCGGTGTCGATCACCGAGATGTTGGTCGCCCCCTCATGGGCAAAGTCGCCGACCCGCATCAGCTGGTTGGTGACGTAGCCGTTGACGGGGCTCCGAACCTGGGTTCGGCCCAGGTTGATCTCGGCCGAGCCACCTGTTGCTGCGCTGCTTCGAAAAGAGCCTTTGCCTGGACCGCGGGGCCGGCGTACACCTGCTGTTGCTCCGGGGTAGTTGCGAGGTTATAAGGGTGAACCCGCTTGGATTCGGCGCAATGGCCCCTAAGCCGATGACGACGGCGACGAGCGATAGGGAAGCCTGCGCCGCCGGCCACCCCGCGAGAACGAAAAAGACCGATGCCAGAGCGAGCCAGAGAGCGGCCCGGATCCCGGCCTCGGCTGCAATCCGATGCGATCGGTAGAGCGGCGTGCGCCAAGCCCGTTGCGGTCGCGTGCCGGCGCTCAACGCGGCGAGCCCTTCCCGCAGCCTCCTCCTCGCGTCGCAGCAGGTTCTTCAAGGCACCAGCCAGCGGCGAGAGGACGGGGCGAAGGAGCTCGCGTCGTCGTTCCAAGTAGCGGCGGAGACGGGCGACGGAATACCAGCACTGCGGTCCAGCGCCGACGCAACCAGGTTGCGGCAGGCCGGATCGGCCGTAACCGGCAACGCCTGCAGGACACGGGCAGCGTGCAGCTCCGCAATCAGTTCGAGGGCGGTATTGCGGGCCGCAACGCTACGGATCGAGCCGATCGCCAACTCCGTAGCAAGACTAACCAGCTCGGGGTTGAGAGCGGAGATGTCGCGTAGCAACCCGGCGGCGTCGGCGGCGTCGGGGACCTCGTCCCAGAGGACGACCTTCGCATAGTCGCGAACCCGGCGGTGCAGGGCGCTCAACCGGGATGCCAGCTGCAGGTAATTGTCGGGCGCGGCCAGCAGGTCGTTCACCACGGCGATCGCGACAATGCCAACCGCGATCGCGGTACCGCGCGCCATCCCGGTTTCGAAGACGTTCTGGGGCGTGTCCGTCTGCTGGATGGCGACCAGCGCCACCGTGTAGCCCGAAAGAACGGCTGCGTAGGCGCGGGTGCCGTCCAGCAGGCCGGATACGTAGACGCACAGCCCCAGCCACCCCGCGAAGGCCACAAGGAGCAGGTCTCGGGTCTCGGGAAAAGAGGGCCGTGATGGCGAGGGCAGCCGTCACGCCGATGATCGTCGCGAGCACCCGATAGCAGGCTTTTTCCAGCGCCTGTCCGCGCGTAGGCGCCGCGAGGATCGCCACGCAGACCGGCGCCGTGGAGGGCGCCTCGAGCTCCAGCCAAAAGCTCGCCGCGAGGGCGATGACAACCGCCACCCAAATGCGGATGCCGAAGGCCCAGGAGCCCAGCGGAACACCGGGGAAGCTCACCGGGTGCGCGACTGTTCGGGCGGTCAAGGGATGTTCTCGACGATCATCTCCCAGACGTCGTGGCCTTTGCCGTGCAGCATGGCCTTGGCGCTATAGACCGCCATGCCGACGACAGCCTCCGGCGACACGAAGGGCGAAGGCGGCATCACCAGCTGCATCGGCTTCACCTTCACATCCAGCACCGCCGGGCCGGGCTGCGCGAGCCAGGTCCGCGACGGCCTCCTCGAGGTCGCCCGCCTTTCGGACGCTGCGTCCCCAAAGTCCCATCGCCTTCGGCGACTTCGCCGAAGTCCGGGTTCTTCAAGTCCGTGAAGATCGGCTCCAGGCCGGCGGACTTCTGCTCGATATCGATGAAGCCAAGCTTGCCGTTGTCGTAGACAGCGATCTTGATCGGCAGGTTCTCCTGCACCGCCGTCAATAGATCGCCCAGCAGCATGGTGAATCCGCCGTCGCCCGCGAGACAGACCACCTGTCGGCCTGGCTGGCACTTTTGCAGTCCGAGCGCCGATGGCATGCCGCTCGCCATCGTGCCGTGCAGCAGGCTGCCGAAGGTTCGCCGCTTGCCGCCGGTATCGATATGGCGAAGCATCCAGACCAGCACGCGTGCCGTCGTCGGCCGCGAACAGCGCGTCCTCGGCCGCGTGCTTGTTGATGACCTTGGTGAGGTAGGTTCCGGAAATGGCGGCGTCCGGACCGGAGACGGTTTCGGCCTTTGCCGCCGCCACAGTCCTTCCGGTGGCGCTCCACATGGTCCGCTGAGGAACGCGTTGTCCTCGTGCTGCTTAAGGCGCGGCAGCAGCGCCTCCAGCGTCGTCTTGATATCGCCGACGGCGCCGATCGTCACCGGATGGCGCCGGCCGATATGCGTCGGGTCGGCGTCGATCTGGATGATCGTGGCCTTGTCCGGATAGAACTGGCTCCAGGCGAAATCGGCGCCGAGCAGCAGCAGCACGTCGCAGTCGAGGATGGCGTGATAGCCGGCCGGCTCGCCGATGATGCCGGTCATGCCGACATTGTAGGGATTGTCGTATTCGACGAAATCCTTGCCGCGCGACGTGTGGGCCATCGGTGCCTTCAAGCCGCGCCGCCGTGGCGACCACCTCGTCATGCGCGCCGTGCGCAGCCGGCGCCGGCATAGATCGTGATCGCTGCTTTGCTCCGGTTGAGGATGGCCGCGATCTCGTCGAGATCGGCGTCGCTCGGGCGAATGAGCGGGCGCCGCGCATGGACGGCATAGGGCGGTTCGTCGTGCGCAGGGGCGTTGGAGATGTCCGCCGGCACGATCAGCACGGCGACGCCGCGTTTGGTCAACGCCGCCTGGCAGGCCGCGACCGTTTTGCGCCGGGCCTGCTCGGGCGTGAGGATCATCTCGCAGAAGACGCTGCAGCCCTTGTACACCTGCGTTGAAGTCGACCTCCTGGATCGATTGGAACCCAAATCCTGCCGCACGATCTGGGTCGCGATCAGGATGACCGGCGCGCGGTTGCGGTTGGCCTCGTAGAGCCCGTTGATGAAGTGGAGGCTGCCGGGGCCGCAGCAGCCGGCGCAGGCGGTCAGGCGGCCGGTGAGCTGCGCCTCGGCGCCCGCCGCGAAGGCGCCGGCCTCCTCGTGCCGCATATGGACCCAATCGATCTCGCTGCGGTCGATGGCGTGGGCGATCCGGTTCAGCGTGTCGCCGACGATGCCGTAGCACCTCTTCACGCCGGCGGCCTGCAGCGTCTCGATCAGCACATCGGCTACTCGCTTGCTCATAGCACGCCCTCTTGGTTTGTGGTTGAAATCTGTACAGATTGTCATTGCTGGGTCGCGGCCGGTAATCCGGTTCGCTGCTCGCGAACCTTGCCGCGAAAGACGCTGTAGCTGATCGCCGTGTAGAGCAGCATCAGCGGGAAGACGAAGAGACCCGCTCCCCAAAACATGGAAGCCAAGCTCGAGTGAGGCGCGGCCGCCTGCTCGATTGTGATCGAGTACGGGATCATAAAGGGCCAGAAGGAGATCGCGAGCGTGCCGAAGGCGGCTACAAAGATGACAGCGACCATGTGGAAGGGTGGCCCGTCGCGCCGGCGCCGGACACTGGCGGCTAGAACTCATGGCCGCGACGGCGCCGATCGCCGGAAAGACGAACAGATAAGGCCGATCGAGCCATCGGTGCATGACTGACAGGTCTTCGGCCAGGGCATAGACGAAGACCACGAGCAGAAAGACAAGCAGCGCGAGCGCAAGCGGAGGAATCTGGCGATAGGCCGCCTCGCGCACGTCCACGTCGCATTTGCCCACGAGCCAGCTAGCGCCGAGCAGCGCATAGCCGACGCAAAGGCCGATGCCGCACAGCACCGAGAACGGGCTGAGCCAAGCCAGCATTGCCGCCGGCATAGCGACCATCGACGATCGGCAGGCCCTCGACCAGCGCGCCGACCGTCAGGCCTTGCATGAAGGCAGCGATCACGGAGCCGCCCGCGAAGCTCGCAATCCCAGATCCAGCGCAACCGCTGCGTCTTGTTGCGGAATTCGAAAGCGATGCCGCGCAGGATCAAGCCCGCCAGCATCAGGATCAGCGGCAGGTAGAAGGCCGACAGCAGCGTCGCATAGATGGGCGGAAAGGCGCCCCAGAGGATGACGCCCGTCACCACGAGCCAGGTCTCGTTGCCGTCCCAGATCGGCGCGACCGCGCTCATCATTGCGCGCCGCCTCGTTTCGTTGCGCGTCAGGCCGAAGAGAATACCAATGCCAAGATCGAAGCCATCGAGGAGCACGTAAAGCAGCGTGCTGACAGCAAGGACGACTGCCCAGAACACGGATCATCGCTATTCTCCTGGCACGAGGTGAGGCGCGCCTGGAGCCCCGTCCGCATCGACAACTGACATCGGCCGATTCGGAAGAGCAGCGGCAGGAGGCAGAATCAGACTGGCGGTCGGCCCCGCTTGCAACAGGCGATAGATGTAGAGGATGCCGAATGCGAAGATGAAGATATAGACTGAGCAGAAAACGATGAGCGAGATCGCTGCCGCGCGCGTCGTAAGGAAGGGCGTCATGGCATCGGCGGTTCTCAGGACGCCATAAACCGTCCAGGGCTGGCGTCCCACTTCGGCGGTGAACCAACCGGTCAAGGTCGCGACAAAGGGAAGCGGAAAACTGAGGAAGGTGCACCACAGTAGCGGGCGGTTCTGCTCGAGGCGCTTCCTGCGCAGCAGATACGATCCGACCCATGCTATCGCCAGCATGATCAAACCGCAGCCGACCATGATGCGAAAGCTGAAGAAAGGGATGAGCACCGGCGGCCAGTTCTCCTGCGGCAATGCTGCCGAGTCCGACCTCTACCGCCGAGAGACTATCGGAATCGATGAGGCTCCCAAACGGCGGCGGCATGATAATCGCGTAGAGGTTTCGCCGGTTCGCGACATCCGGCCAAGCGAACAGCACCTCTGACGCTGGCTTTTCGATCGTGCCAGCGGGCCTCGATCGCGGCCAATTTCGCCGGCTGGTGCATGAACGACGTAGTCGCCATTGAGGTGTCCGAAAAACAGCTGGAGCGGCAGCAGCACCGCGGCGAGATACAATCCCATGCGAAGCATGATGCCGGCCTCGGCGGCAAACACGCCGCGCAGCCGATACCAAGCGCCGCTAGCGGCAACGCAAAAGGCGCCGGTCAGGTACGCTGCGAGGAGCATATGCGGAAATCGCACCCAGACGACCGGGCTGAAGATGATCGCGGTCCAATCGTTCGGCACGAAAATTCCATTCTGGACGACATAGCCAACCGGCGCCTGCATCCAGCTATTGTTGACCATGATCCAGAACGCCGAGAGCGTCGTGCCTAGGGCGACCATCGCTGTTGAAAACAGATAAAACCAGGGCGGCACTTTGCTCCTGCCGAACACAAGCACGCCAAAGAAGCTCGCCTCGAGCGCAAAGGCGGTGAAGGTCTCGTAGGCGAGTAGCGGCCCCTGGATCGGGCCGGACATCCGCGACAGTTCGCTCCAATTGGTGCCGAATTCGAAGGCCATGACAATTCCGGAGACAACACCCAGTCCGAATGCAACACCGAAAATCTTCAGCCAGAACTCGAAAATCAGCAGATAGACCCTTCGTCCTGTCCATAGATGCAATCCCTCGAGTACAGTGAGCCATGCCGCCAGTCCGATTGTGAACGAGGGAAAGATGATGTGAAATGAGACAGTGAAGGCGAATTGCAGCCGCGACAGGAGAAGCGCCGTAAGTGCCATGGCTATCCTCTCAGTGCCAGAGAGTTGTTTTTTGCGGGGTCATGGATCTCGTCGGCGCGGCCACTATCGATCGCGTCGCTCCACTCGACACGCTCCTTGCCTCGCATCGCGTGCACTAATGGCGCCTGTGGCCTAGCGCCGAGCCCCAGGAGTTCTTCGCGTGCGCCTGCGCATCCGGAACCGCACAGGATCGTCACCTGGCCCACGCCGTTCAGGAAGGCGGGCAGACGATCGAGTTCAGCCGCAACCGGCACGGTGACAGGCTGCGGCGGCGGAAGACCACCGCGCTTGGGGTGAGGAGCGTCGACAGTTTGCAGCAAGGCAATATCGCCAGGGATGACCACTACGTAGACCCCGGATTTCTCAACCGACGCGCGGATTGCCGTTTGGGCAACGCGGGGCTTTTGAGCGGTCTGCCGCGGAGTAGCGTAACCCAGATTGTTT
>CAVWQV010000011.1:0-182820 GCA_963757115.1 uncultured Alphaproteobacteria bacterium
TCACATGCGCGTTGTCCGTGACAGGAACCGCGGTGATGTAGCCCGACACCTTGGGGGCCATGGCGAACTGCCGCGCCGCGATCTCCGCCGGCTGGTGCCTCGCCCTCATCGGCGGATACGGCATCTTCGCTGGTTATCTTCCACGCGAAACCGCGGCGGAGATCTACGGCTCTGACCCGAACGTGAGGGCGGCGGGCGCGCTCAAGCCCGCCGGCAGCGCGAATACGGTTGACGGCGATTACCGGGTTACCGGCCGCTGGCAGCTGGGAAGCGGCGCGCTGCGTGCCTCCTGGATAGTGGGAAACTGCCGCATCATGAATGGCGGTCAGCCCCGTCTCAGGCCCGATGGCTCGCCGATCACACGCATCCTCTTCTTCCCGGCGAAGGACTGCGAAATCATCGATACCTGGGACAGTATTGGGCTATGCGGCACCGGCAGTCACGACTACGCGGTCACCGACCTGTTTGTGCCGGCCGCCCGGTCCCCTCTCCTTCCGCGATCCCCCGGCCGTGCTGGGCGCGCTTCACGCCATGCCAACGATCGCGCTGTTCAGCACCGTGCTTGCAGCGGTTCCGCTCGGCATTGCTCGCCATGCCATCGACCTCCTGATGGATCTCACCCGGGCCAGGATCTACCGCACGCTCCCTGGGCGGAGCGCTGCGGCACGATCCAACCCTGCAGGCGAGCCTCGGACAGGCGGAGGCAACGCTGCGGTCGGGCCGAGCCTTCCTGTATGAGGCCCTTGATGATGCTTGGCGGACCGTCTGCGCGGGCGAAGAGCTGACCATCTCCCAGCGGGCGACATTATGGCTTGCCTCGACCCACGCCGGCCCCGGCGCCAAGCAGGCGACGGATTCATGTTCAGCGCGGGCAGTTCGGCGTCGCCCTTCAGGCGCTTCGGGTTGGAACGCTGTGTTCGCGATCGTCCATGCCGCGGCCCAGCACATCTGCTTTGCACTCGGCAACTACTCCATGTCTGGCCAGGCTTTCTTGGGCACGGATATGCGGCCGACACCGCTGCTGGCGACCGATGATCGGAGCAATCCCTAAGACGCGCCCTCAGGCCATGTAGACGCCGCCGTTAACCTGCAGAACTTCGCCCGTCATGTAGCTAGACATGTCCGAGGCAAGGAATACGGCCACGGCAGCGATTTCCCCCGGCTCACCGACTCGGCCCATCGGAGACGCTCTCCCCGCCGCGGAAATCTCCTCCTCCGTCATGCCGTAGCGCGGTTGTGCCGTGTCGATGATTCCGGGCGCGATCGCATTGACGCGAATGCCGTATGGGGCGAGTTCCAGCGCCATGCCGCGAGTAAGCGATATAACCCCGCCCTTGCTTGCGGAGTAATGCACGCCGTTGATCGACCCCGCCGCAGACAGAGACGAAATGGTGATGATCGAACCGCCGGCCCTGGTTTCGATCATCTTGCGGGCCGCCGCCTGGCTGCAGAAGGCAGTGCCCTTCAAGTTTACTGCGTGTGTCGCATCCCAGGTCTCCTCAGTGAGTTCGAGGAACATGGTGCGAGGAAAAATCCCGGCATTGTTGACCAGCACATCAAGCCTGCCGAGTTCCGCGAATGCCTGCTCGACCAACGTCCTCGCGCCCGCTACCGTGCTTACATCTCCCTGCACCAGCGCCGCCCGTCGTCCCCATGCGCGAACCTGCTGCGCAACCGCGCCTGCCTTGCTCGCGTCGTCCAGCCAGTTGATCGCCACGTCCGCGCCATTTTGCGCCATGGCAAGCGCCGTAGAAGCGCCAATTCCCTGTTGCGCCCCCGTGATGAGCGCAACTTTGCCGGTCAGTCCCATGTGCGCGCCTCTTCCCCGTATTCAGTTTCACGGGAGCAAGCGGCGTGCCGGCCCCGGCCGGGCGGCAACGGCCCGTCTGGTGGCGGGCTCGGGCCGCCCGAACTGACCTCCTGCAGCCCGCTTCGTAACCCGTTTCCTGCACTTCGCACTTTCCGTGTATCCCGACCGGAAAAACTCCGGCACAGAGAGGATTCAGAGCCATGCCGCCATATCCGGGAAACGGAGAGTGTTTGTCCCCGGTTCCTATCGCTGCTCCAGTCGAGTTCCAAGCCAAACTTTCTCCGCTCCGGAAGCCGGGCCGAAGAAGCGCCTGTCTGGCCGACATTTCCGCGCGGGGCTTGATACTTCGCCTGCGCAACGAGGGCTGAAATCTCTCTCCGATGGTTGCGCTCACGGCGAATCTCGCCTCCGGTTTCTATGATGCCCGCGTAAAACCAGCCGGGTCCGTCCTTCGGTGCACGGTCATCGTTTCGAAGGAGCTCTGCCGATCCCAGGCTCGCCCTGCAAATCGCCGACGTGGCGATGACGGCATATCAAGTAATCGACGCCCGGACCGCCCGGCAGATCCACGAGGAGGCGGTCGACACGCCCGCTATGGCGGCGTGGGTTATCATGGCGAACCAGCGGGAGTATCCCAAGTTCGTAGCCAGGCTCATGACCACGCAACCCACGCCGTACGTGCTGGTGACGGACAGCCTGGTGTAGCTGCGGGATCAACTGCCTCGTGACCTCGACTACTTGGAGCGAACGTCTGCGGACCGAAGGGCGCGATCGAAATTTTGCTCACACCTGACCGAGCCTGGCATGGCGGCGCAGGACGTCTGCCGGCGCGGCGAGGCGTGTGATCGCCTTTGCCATGGGGCCACGTACCCTAGGCGCCCTCACTTACCAATGTTGTATGCCCCTTTGTAACTACCGACGAACATTGTATCGACCTTACTGATAACGGGCCAACTTTCCCCGACGAACGTAAGGGTACCTGTCAGGCCGGTATACTTGCGGGTGCCTCCGAGAAGTTTGGCCTTGGCGGGAGTTTTGTCCTTCGCCCCACTCATTGCCAGCTCGTATTCCTCGAAAATCTTGTCGCCGTCAGCGTCGGCGCTCGTGCAACGTCCGACCTCTTGGACGGCCCCGCTACTCTCGGTATAGCGGCCGAGGGCGACGCAGCGCTCGGTGGTACCGTCAAAAAAGCCGCCCTGCTGATTGCCAGCGTGGAACGTAAACAACTCGCTAACGTAGGACTTCATGCCATCAGCAGTTTCAAGGTCTTCTATCTTCTGAACGCCATGCGAGTAAAACCGTCCCTCGAAGGTTCCGCTTTTCGCAAGTTCGGCCGCGGCCATGCCGCTCGAGGGGACGGAGAGAACGGCCACGGCAACCGCAATCATCGTATACGTCATCGCGCTCCCCCTTTTGGATAGATGGAAAGTTCCGAACAGTTAACGTAAGGCCAGCGAGTTGGCAACGGCCGCTGCCATCTCTGATTCCGGACTGCCCGGCAGACCCACGAGGAGGCGGTCAGCCACCGCCCGTTGTTGACCGTCGCCGTTGACCTCGGCCCATTCGTGTCCTGATCCGGGCGATGCTGTAGATGCTGCTCAATGCCCATTTGAACGAAGCTGGTGAAGCTGCCCCGATTTTGTGGAGTGTTTGCAGGTTTGGATGATTACGGTTCTGTTGGCGCCGGCACCGGGTTGGACCAGCCTTCGATCAAGCTGAGGCAGGCCATTCGCGCCTCCGCCTCGGACGCGAACCGGCGCCGGTCGAGCAGCTCGCATTCAAGGGCGGCCGAAGAGACTCTCGCACATGGCGTTGTCGTAAGCATCGCCGACCGAGCCATCGATGAGCGAACGCCCGCCTCCTGCAGCGGTTTCCAAAGGCCAGCGACATGTATTGGCTGCCTTGGTCGCTGCCATCCGGGCGGCGTTGGCTGATTCCAGCACCAGCTCGGGGCGCAGATGGACCAGCTCGGCACGCAGCTGGTTCGCCGTTGACTAGCCGACGATCTTGCGGCTTCAGGCGTCCAGCACGATTGCCAGGTACAAAAAGCCGCTCGCGGTCGGCAAGAATGTGTTGTCAGCCACCCAGAGCTGGTTCGGCCGGATCGCGACGAAATTCCGACCGACCAGATCCGGCGCTGGCCGCGCGTCCGCTATCGAAATTCCCGAAGAGCGCTCGGCGCCTCACCCGCTGATTTGCAATACTGAATAGGATCCATCCGACAATGGCCTTGGCTTCCCTGGGCCGTCCTCGCGCGGCCGGCACCGCGCCCCGGCCGATTTGTTGCGCAGTCGGCTTCGGACTATTTCCAAACGCGATGGCGTTTGTTACGCTGCTACACGCGGGCGCCGACTTGGCCCATCGTGCCGACAGCCACCAACAACATTGGGGGAAGCTCGATGACACCGCGCACATACTTGCCGGCCGCTTTCATGCTGAGCGCCGGCCTGTTCTTCGGGATCGCAGCAAGCGCTGCCGATCTACCCAAAGACGGAACTTACAACGCGATCTACACTAGCTCTGGAAACGTAAAAGCCATTCCTGCAGGTAAGGATCGCGTTCTGCTTATCATTTCGGATGAGCACGGGCAAACACAGGCGAGCGGGTTTCTGGATCGTATGGTGTGGCTCTGTTGGGGGACGGGCGACTTCATCGACGGCATGGGTCAGGAAAATGGCCACTGCATAGCAACTGATCCTTCAGGAGATCAGATCGTCGACGATTGGGGATCGGAAAGACATAAAATTGACGACACAAAAATCAGGCTAATCGATAAATTCACAACTGGCACCGGAAAGTACAAAGGCATCTCTGGTGGTGGAGAGGGTGAGATTGACACTGCCTTCCACACGCCGGAGGGAACTTTCGCCGTGCGCGCACCAATGCACGGCACTTACAAACTCCAGCCTGTCACCCAGTGATTTAGTCTATCCAGAAGACTGATCGGAACCACACAGTAGCGGGAGTTCAGGAGAGCCTCCATGGTCGCGCGGGCAGTCATTCTCGGTCGAAGTCGTCGTTGCGGAGCTCGTGCATTAGAGCGGGTTCCGAGCTGACTGAACTCGGAGGCGATTCCCGAAGCGCTTGAGATTTGATTTAAGCTGCCTGCCGGATTGGAGGCCGGCAGGCATGGCGAGAGCGCTGTCAATGGACCTCAGAACCCGGGTTCTCGGCGCGATCAGGGACGGCATGTCGTGCCGTCAGGCGGCGACACATTTCGGGATAAGCGCGTCAAGCGCGATCCGCTGGCGCGATCTCGAACGCAAGCAGGGCGACGCGCGACCGAAGCGCCAGGGCGGCGATCGGCGCTCCGCTCGGATTGAACGGCCTACGCCCACCTCACGCCCGCGACGCGCGATAGGGTGGACGCGATCCTTCACGACGACACCGGCACACTGACCGAGCCGGACATCGCCAGTCGCGCTACCTGGGCGGACAAGTTCCGCGACAGCGACCGCAACACGAGTGAGCAAGCCGGCCTGGAAGTCGGAGATCTGTCCGAAGCCGAACCGCGCTCGCTCAAACGACGGGATGTCAGCGGAGCGCCCCTGACCGTCGGGCGGTGACCGGGGCACTGGGAGTATGCTAGCCATTCGCCATGACGAGACTCTACCTCGGCGTGATGTTGGCGGGGTGTCTGGCGTGGAGCACCCATGCCGAGGAAGCCCCGGCCTATGGACCGGAGCTGCAAGGCTTCGACTATCCAGCGTCGGTGTCACACCACCACTTTATGTCGCAAGGCGCCGATTTGGACATGGCGTATATCGACGCGGCACCCGGAACGGCCGAACGGCCGCACGGCGGTGCTGCTGCACGGCAAGAATTTCTGCGCCGCCACCTTGGCAGGCGACGATCCACGTGCTCAGCGAAGCCGGCTACCGGGTGATCGCGCCCGACCAGATCGGGTTTTGCAAGTCCAGAAGCCTGCCCACTACCAGTTCACCTTCCAGCAGCTCGCCGGCAACACTCACGCGCTGCTTGCGTCGCTAAGCGTGACCCATGCGACCATCATCGGCCATTCGACAGGCGGGATGCTCGGCATCCGCTACGCACTGATGTATCCCGCGGAGGTGGACCAGCTCGTGCTGGTAGACCCGATCGGGCTCGAAGATTGGAAGACGAAGGGCGTGCCATGGCAAAGCGTGGACGCCTGGTACGCGCAGGAACTGCGTGTCAACGCGGACAGCATCCGGGACTACGAGCGCGCCACCTACTACGCCGGCACTTGGCAGCCGCAATACGAGATCTGGGTGCAGATGCTGGCCGGGATGTACCGCGGGCCTGGCCGAGAGGCTGTGGCCTGGGATTCCGCGCTGCTCTACGACATGATCTATACGCAGCCGGTGTTCTATGAGTTCGAACACCTCAGCATGCCGGTGCTGCTGATGATCGGCGACAAGGACAGGACGGCGATCGGCAAGG
The DNA here is from genome assembly GCA_963757115.1 of uncultured Alphaproteobacteria bacterium. GTDB lineage: Bacteria > Pseudomonadota > Alphaproteobacteria > Acetobacterales > Acetobacteraceae > CAVWQV01. The sequence goes on from CAVWQV010000011.1 coordinate 6,233, forward strand.
CACTCGCCCCGCCCGACGTCAAGGTGACCCTGGGCGACTACCCGGTGCTGGGCAAGGCCGCTGCCGGCCGTATGCCTCACGCCCGGCTGATCGAGTTTCCCGAGTTGGGCCACGCGCCGCAGATCCAGGCGCCCAACCGCTTCCACGAGGCCCTGATGGACGGATTGCTTCCCATGCCGCCGCGGTAAGCTCATCACCTACGGTGGACCTTCTGATCTCGCCGACGTCCAACAGTCGCTCGCGTTCGCGCTTCGCTTTCAGGGCCGCAAGCTTATCCATGATGCCGATGAGGCAATGGCGCGGATCGTCGTTGAGCATTGATGGATCACCTCCGGCGTTCGGGCCTTGTGGTGATGAAGAAGCCCTCTGCCGCATGGCCCTCTGATGACGGTATCGGTCACCGGAAAAGCGGTAGCCTGAACTCCGGGCCCAGAACCGGCGAGCGAACCCCGCATACACATGACCTACTTCAGATGCTGCGCTCGCTTGTGGGGCCGCTTTTGGCCGCTGCTGCCATCCTGGCACCCGCGCCGGCCCGCGCCTGAGGCGATTTTGGGGCACACGATCATCGCCACAGTCGCCTACGTGCATCTCGCGCCCGCGGCTCGCGAGCGGGTGGACTCGACCCTGCGCGACGAGACGGACACACTGACCACGCCCGAGATTGCTCAACTCTGATCAGAGCTGACCGGGCGCGAGCTCGTTGTGCGACCGCTCAGGCGGTAGCATCTGGGGGTAGGGCGGGGTCAGGACCTCGTATCGGATTTGGCGATGGTGAGAGTTCACTGGCGATCTCCAGCCAGCGCGCGGAGATGAGCCATGGCAGGCTTGCTCGATTTGTTCGATCGGCCGGCGCTGCCTGGTCTGGCTCTGGCGGCTGACTTCGTCACGCAGACGGAGGAGCAGGGCCTGATCGCGGCAATCGATGCCGCTGGTCTAGCGCCGTTTCGGTTCCACGGCTGGACCGGCAAGCGGCTGACAGTCTCATACGGCTGGAGCTATGACTTCGACTCGGGCCGCCTGCAACGAGGCGATCCGTTTCCTGAGTGGCTACTCCCGTTTCGGGACCGCGCGGCACGGCTTGCCGGGGCTCCGCAGGACGACCTCGTCCAGGCTCTTCTGATCCGCTACGATCCGGGCGCCGGCATCGGCTGGCACATAGACCGTCCGGCGTTCGAGCACGTGGTCGGCGTCTCGCTCGGCGCACCCGCGACCATGCGGTTCCGGCGGCGCCGCGGAGAGAGGTTCGAGCGCTTGAATGTCCACCTCGATCCACGAGGTGCCTACCATCTCAGTGGCGCGTCCCGGTACGAGTGGGAGCACAGCATCGCAGAGATGGACCGGACACGCTGGTCGGTGACGTTCCGCAGCTTAAGCCGACGATAGCTGTCTCCGGTTGACCGTCGGCCTCTCGGCATATGGATGACACGGCACCCGAACAGAGGCTCGTTTCGACCATCGGGAACCACTGATGCATGGCCCAAGCAGAGCGCAAGCTAGTCGCAGTGATGGCCGCAGACGTTGCCGACTATTCCAGGCTGATGACGGCGGATGAAGAAGGCACACACACCCGGCTCGGAAGGCTGTTACGGGAGATCATTCAGCCACTCGTGGCTCGCCATGACGGTGAGGTCTTCAAGACGACGGGTGACGGGTTTCTGGCCGAATTCCCAAGCTCAGTTCAGGCAGTTTGCTGTGGGATTGAGCTTCAGAAAAAAATCGAGGCGGACCGCTCCACCGGCGTTTCTTTCAGGATGGGAATCAACGCCGGCCCTGTTTTGGTCGATGAGGGCGACGTATTCGGTCGCACCGTGATTGTCGCGGCAAGGTTGGAACGCATGGCGGATCCTGGGGGCATCTGTGTCTCGCAAGTCGTGTATGATCAGATCCGCGGCTGCTCCAATCTCGTTGCAGAGGATCGAGGTGAGCAGGTGCTGAAGAACATCCCAGGCACCATCCGAGCCTGGGCCATCACGGGGTAGCCGAGTATCCACGCGGACGGCCGAAGCGCCTGCGGACCGCTCGATCAAGCAAAACCCAGGTGATCCTTACGCGGATGGCAGGACGCCGTCAGGCTGGCCGCCTCCTCCCGACGCCTCGGGCCCCCGAGGCGCAGCGGTCCAGTCGCTGAATACCGCTTATCTTTGGTTGCCTGAGCGGCTCGATCTGGCATTCCGGTCGCTGGGGCGATCGGGCCCGGGCCCTACCGGCGCTCCCTCCTCTCAGAGCGAGGTCTCGGCCGGCCTCCAAACGGACCGGAATCACCGGCAATCTCTGCGACAGACAACCCACGGCACAGGCGCGGCTCGAAGGTAAGTCAATAAAGCAGGCTTTCGCGGCAAATATTTGCTCCTGACCGCGGGCCAATGTCACGCTAATAGGTTACGGTAGATGGGTGATGACCACGCCGAGGCGGGCGTGGACGGATGGCCGCCGTCCAGTTCTCGAGACTTTGTGCACGGGCGGGCAAATTCGACTGCTGCGGCAACATAAATTGGGGGCGCGCTATGACATGGACCGCCGGCACGGCATCAGCGGACGAGTCGCCAATCCTGCATGCGGTCATCGCCCTGGCGCCGCAGATTGCAGCCGCAGGCGAAGAGATCGAGCAGGCACGCCGTATACCACCGTCCATCGCCAATGCGATGAAAGACGCCGGCATCTTCAGCATGGCGATGCCGCGCGCCTGGGATGGTCCGGAACTGGATCCATTGACGCAGTTCCGCGTGATCGAGACATTGGCCATGGCTGACGGATCAGTCGGCTGGTGCGCCATGATCGGCTGTGACAGCGGCTATCTCAGCGCATTTCTTGATCAGGACGTGGCGCGTGCGATGTATCCCGACATCCGGGTCGCCACCGGCGCCGCCGCCACGCCAACCGGAAAAGCCATCCGCGTGCCGGGCGGCTATCGTGTTGAGGGACGGTTCCCGTTCGTCAGCGGCTGCCATCACAGCGAGTGGGTATGGCTTGGCTGCATTGTCCATCACGATGGTGCGCCGCGCGCGGATGCGAAGGGTGTGCCAGAAACCCGGCAGTGCTTTCTCAAGGTATCGCAGTGCGAAATCCTCGACACCTGGTACACAACGGGGCTGCGCGGCACGGGCAGCAACGACATCCTCGTGCGCGACGTCTTTGTCCCGGAGGAGCAGACCTTCAGCTTCCAGGACCCGGCGCTGGTCAAGCGGCCCGGCCCACTGCACGCGTTCCCCTATCTGTTCATTGCCAAGGGACCGGCCGCGGCTCTTGGCATTGCCCGCCATGCGGTTGACGCGCTGATCGAGAACGCCACGACAAGACCCGCCCGCCGATATACGCTCGGCGATCGTCTTGAGGCGCCCAAGGTACTGCGTGACGAGGTCTTTGTTCAGGAAGCGGTCGGACGGGCCGATACGCTGCTAGCCTCCGCCCGCGCCTATTACTTCGATGAGATGGGGGCGCTGTGGGCGACACTGGTTGCCGGCAAGCCGCCATCGGACATGCAACTGGCCCGGTTTACCACGGCTCATGCTCACGTCATTGGGGCATGTGTGGATGTCGTACAGCTTGCCTACAAAGCTGCCGGGGGGACCGCAGCGTACGCGAAAGGACCGTTCGATCGTTGTCTGCGCGACATCCTGACGATGAACCAGCACGTGGCGGGAACGCTGCGCACCTATGAGATGGCCGGGCGCCTGCTGTTCGGGCTGGAACCGCTGCGATGGCTGTTCTGAATGGCCGCAGACCGAAGTGTCACGGCCCTACTCGCGAGTTTGGCCGAATGGTGGCTACCGAAGAACAAATCCCCGTCTAGAATATGGTGATCGCCGGGTGATCAGCGGCATTATCCACGTGCTGAAATCGGGCTGTAATCGGTGCCGAAAAGCTTCACCGGCTCAGTTTGGCGAGCGAAGCCTTTGCTTTCCTCGCGGGGCCGTGTCGAATCCCTCAGTGAACCAGTTATATACCGGCTCAAGCAGCCCCCGGGCTTGGGGCCTCGCTGAGATCCATTAATTGTTCCAAGACTGGTCCAACCGCCGCGCCTCGGCCTTGCCGCGCCGCCCTAGCTTGCCAGATAAGGGTTCGCGACGTCCGGCCTGCAACCCTTGAACACGTGCTTTCAGACGGAAGGTCTCGTTCCAATTACGCGAGCCAACGCTGAGCCAGTTGAACGGTTCTGTTATCCACGTCTGGCAGGCCGTGAGGGAGGGAAAGCGGTCTGAACGGAGGGCTCGCGCATCCGGGCGCGCTTGGTTCACGACTTTCGTTGTGTGTGCTCGCCTTACGCCAGGGCTCTGCGTTGTAGGACGATCAAACATCATCACCTTGATCGAACAGGAGGTGACTTGGAGCCGTCCGGTTTGACGGCCAGTTCCGACCTTACCTGGACATACAAATCGTAGCCCGATAGCGTTCTGCTTCCGGTAGCACCAAGCCGAAGGCTGGGCGATGGACGTTGGAAGCTGGCTGAAGAGCCTGGGCCTTGGCCAATACGAGGCGACATTCCGCGAGAATGACGTCGGTGCCGAACTCCTGCCCAATCTGACCGCCGACGACCTCAAAGAGATCGGTGTCACCTCCTTCGGGCACCGCCGCCAACTACTGGAAGCGATCGCTGCGTTACGCTCCAAAGATGCGCCGGCGGATGATCCCGTTCGGTTTTCAATCCAGCCCGACAGAGAGCGCCAGTTCGGCTGGAACCAATGCTGAACGCCGCCCGCTCAGCGTGATGTTCTGCGATCTTATCGGCTCCACCGCACTCTCCGCCCAGCTCGATCCCGAGGACCTGGGCGAGATCATCCGCAGCTACCAGGCCCGGGTCGCCGCGACCATCAAGCAATTCGACGGCTTCATCGCGAGCTACGTGGGCGACGGCGTGCTGATCTATTTCGGCTGGCCGCAGGCGCATGAACTTGACGCCGAACGCGCCGTGCGGGCTGGACTTGCTGTCGCCGCCGCGGTCAGCGAGGCCCCAGTGGCTGGGCAAATGCTGCAGGTCCGCATCGGCATCGCGTCAGGGCTGGTGGTGGTCGGCGAGCCAATCGGGTCGGGTGACTCGCGCCAGCAAACAGCGATGGGCGAGACGCCGAACCGTGCCGCCCGGCTGCAAAGCCTGGCTGGGCCCAATCAGGTCGTGATCGACGCGGCCATCCGCCGTCAAATTGGCGGCCTGTTTGAATGCCGGGAGCTCGGCACGATTGAGCTCAAGGGCCTGCCGACGCCGGTGCCTGCCTGGCAGGTGGTCTCGGAGAATCGTGCGCTGGGCCAGTTCGAGGCGCTGCGATCCGGCCGCACACCCCTGGTCGGGCGCGAAGAGGAGGTCGGCCTGCTGCTGCGCCGCTGGACGCAGGCGAAGAGCGGCAGCGGCAAGGTGGTGCTGATCTCGGCCGAACCGGGCGGAGGCAAGTCCCGCCTGGCCGAGGCGCTGGCGGAGCGGATTGCGGCTGAACCGCATGTCCGGCTGCGCTATTTCTGCTCGCCGCACCACCAGGACAGCGCACTCTATCCGGTGATCGCGCAGATGGAGCGAGCGGCTGGCTTTGCCCATGGGGACACGCCCGCGGTCAGGCTGGCGAAGCTGCAAGCGTTGCTGGCTGCCACCGAACCGCCGAATGAAGACGTGGCACTGATCGCGGAGCTGCATGGGCTGCCATCGGCCGATCTCGCGCCGCGCATGGATCTCACGCCACAGCGGCGGAAGGAGAAGACGTTCGAGGCGCTGCTGCGCCAGCTTGATGGTCTGGCGCGGCAGGGCCCGATGCTGATGCTGTTCGACGACCTGCACTGGATCGACCCGAGCTCGCGCGAGCTGCTGGACCGCGTGGTCGAGCGGGTTGCGGACTGGCCGGTGCTGCTGCTGGCACTGTTCCGCCCGGAGTTCCAGCCGCCGTGGGTCGGGCAGCCGCAGGTAACGATGCTGACCTTGGCGCGGCTTGACCGGCGCGACACGGCGGCGATGGTCGCCAGCATCTCCGGCGATGCCGCCGTTGTCGCCTGAGATCATGGCGGAGATTGCCGAGCGCACCGATGGCGTGCCGCTGTTCATTGAGGAACTGACCAAGGCGGTGCTCGAGTCCAGCGAGCAGGCGGCGAGCACGTTGTCATCCATGCCGAGACCGTCATTGTCGGTGCCTGCCACCCTGCACGCTTCGCTGGTGGCGCGGCTTGACAGGCTCGGGCCAGCCGCCAAGGAGGTTGCCCAGACAGGCGCGGCGATCGGCCGCGAGTTCGGTTACGATCTGCTTGCCCCGATCAGCGGCCTGCCTGAGGACGCATTGCGCGACGCACTGGATCGTTTGGCTGCCTCCGGGCTCGTGTTCGCGCGCGGAACGCCACCGCACTCCAGCTACATGTTCAAGCACGCGCTTGTGCAGGACGCCGCCTACGGAACCTTGTTGCGGAACCGGCGTCAGCAGCTGCACGCAACGTATCGTCGCGATCCTCGAAGAGCGAGTTCGCGGAGATCGCGTTGGCTCAGCCGGGGCTCCTGGCCCAGCACTGCACGAACGCCGGGCTGGCAGAGAAGGCAGTTGCATACTGGCTGAAAGCTGGGCGGCAATCGCTGGCGCGCTCGGCGATGGCAGAGGGTGTTGCACAGCTACGGAAGGGATTGGAGGTCCTGGGCGAGCTGCCCGACAATCATTGGCGGCAGCTCCAAGAGCTGGAGCTGCAACGAGAGCTCGGACCGGCTCTTGCCGCCACCAAGGGCTATGCTGCAGCTGACGTAGCCGACACCCTTGCCCGAGCCCGCGAGCTGGCCCAGCAGCTCGATAAACCTGACGATCTGATCCCGTTAACACACATGCAGTGGCAACTTCATCTCGTCCGATCCGAGTTTAAGCTTGCTTTGTCGTTCGGAATGCAGATTGAAGAAGTCGGTAACGCCCGGAAAGACGTTGCAGCGCAGTTGCTGGGTCTTCGAGCACAAGCGCTCACCCACTTTCACACTGGGCGATTTGCGCTCGCGCGCATGCTTTTCGAACGATGTGCCGGCCTGGCTGATCCCGCGCACCGTGCCATTGGCAAGGGACTTGCCGAAGATCCTCATGCCACCAGGCTTGTCCAGTTTGCGCAGACTCTAGCTTGTCTGGGCTATCTTGATCAGGCAGAGGCGCAGATCAACGAGGCGAAATTTGAAGCTTGCCGGCTCAGGCACGCCCACACGTCGGCAAACGTTTTGGGGACGGCGTGCTTCACGGACACGACCATGCGATCGTCCAAGCTACTGCAGCGCGCCGAAGAACTTATTGCTTTGTCAACCGAGCACGGTCTGCCGCATTGGTACAGATTGGGATTGACCGCCCGCGGCTACGCATTGGTTTTCACGGGACGAGCGCGCGAAGCTCTATCGCCGCTCACTGAATCTCTTGCCATTGCCCGGGCCGCCGGAGCTGTGGCGGGTGTGTCGAGAAACTTCATCGCGCTGGCTGAGTCGCACCGTATGCTCGGACAATGGTCCGAGGCGTCGAACTCCCTGACGGAAGCCGAGCGCCTCATTGAGGCCACCGACGGGCGGCAACCAGAAGCCGAACTACATCTTGCGCGGGCCAATCTGGCTGCTTGCACCGACGATCAGTCGGCAGCAGAGGTAAGTTCCCGCCGGGCGCTGGCGATTGCTAGGGCGCAGGATGCAAAGCTCTACGAACTACGTGCCGCAACCCATCTTGCCGCGATGCTGCACAAAAGGGGCAAGGGCGCGGAAGCGCGGGCGCTGCTCGCGCCCATCTACGGCTGGTTCACCGAAGGCTTCGATGCGCCGGACCTGAAGGACGCGAAGGCGCTGCTGGATGAGCTGGCTTGAGCGGACATGTGAGCGCCTTCGACAGTTCGTCGACCAAATACGCTTTTATAGCGGCGGCCCATCATTGCTTGCGGGTGCCGCCCCCCGGCGCAATCCTCCACGTTTTGGCCGACTTCCGGCCTACCTGTCGGCTAAATCTATCAATCTCGTGACCGGGGTCACACAGTTCGGGCAAGGGCCCGGCTATTTGCTGCGCACGATGAAAGTCCAGAAGGACAGGAGAACTCGGATGCGCAAAACCCTCTTCGCCGCTGCCCTGCTTGGTTTCGGCTTGACCGCCGGGATCGCGTCAGTCCGGTCCGCCAACGACACCCTGCGGCTCGACAACAGCTACATCGTCGCCACCGGCGTCCCCCAGGCCGTATACGACAGCAGCCAGCCGCACCCCCAGTTCCTGGCACAGGGAGTGCCGGGGTCGGTCTACCGGAGCGGGCAGCCGCATCCGCAGTTCGCTCAGGGTCTTCCGGCAGCCGTCTATGAGGGCAGCCAGCCGAACCCCCGTCTTGCGCAAGGAATGCCGGCATCGGTCTATAAGAGCAGCCAGGCAAATCCGCAGTTCGCGCAGAACGTTCCGGCCGCCATCTATAACAGCAGCCAGCCGCATCCGCGCTTCGACTCCACGGCCAATTCGGCCGTCGGCTAGCCGAGCGGAAACCAGCTTGGAGCCCCGTGAGGTCCCGCTCACAGCAGCCGGTCCGATCGCTGGTAAAATCCGCCGCCGCATCCTCCGTCACGCAAGCCGCGCCGTGCAGTCGCGTCCACAGTGAAAGGAGACGTCGATGGCCAATTATACGACCAAGCTGGTCGACCACACCGATAAGACCGCCGAAAATCTGCTGAAGGCGATTCTGAAGGATGCGCAGTCGCTGTTCGACGAAGTGTTCGACGGCACCAAGACGCAAGTCGCCGTGTCCTGGGGTGCGGCCACAGACATCGACAATTACGTCGTCCATTTTGTCGAGGACAAGGCGAACTCCTACCTGCGCAAGACCTGGCCGCGGATGACGGGAGCCGAGGAGGCCGGCGGGCATACCCACACGGATGGATCGAAGTCAGGCAGCGAAATCTACAAGTACAACGACAGCAGTCGCTCCCTGTATCGCGGCATGGGCTATGCCAAGCTCATTCTGCACGAGTTCTTCCACAATCAGTTTCCGTTTGTGAAGGAAGACGTGCACGGCAAGTGGGGGGGCGGCGGGCTGGCGGCCGCCGTCCCGGTGCTGGGCGATCCGCCCACCCGCATCAACGACCGGAACAAGACACTTATTCGCCAAGGGTTCACGGTCAAGACGACACAGCTTCTGTAGCCCCGGGTGGCGGCATCTTTGCGGATGCCGCCCTGTGAAACCGCACGCGAATGGAACCCTGCTCTTTTTAAGAAAGCGTCATCGGCAGGGGCGTAACCGTGTTCTGGTCAGGCGTAGGGGGGCGCCTCGGGAGATCCAACACGTGGGCCGCCATAGCGAGTCCCAAGCAAGATGCGGCCGCACCGCCCGGCTTTTTGGGCCGTCTCCGGCGCCATCGGCGCCACGTGTGCGAGCCAGTCGCGTTTCCCGCTCGCCGACCGTCATCTCGGGCCGGAGCAGTCCCCAAACGTGATGGCCTTGGGAGCCATGGCGTCCAGGATTTCCCTTGGAAATCTTGGGCAAGATCCGACTAAGGTTGCGGCGTCGCTCGAGCAACGCTTCGGCGCCCGGTGCGCCGGCTGGATGCAGGGGACCGCTGCCGACTGGGCAATGGAGTCGTTAGGGATTGCCCGCGACTTCGTCTACCAACTCGGCGAGCAGTCCACGGACGAGCACGATCAGCCGGCCTACAAGCTTACGCCGAGTATCAGCGACAGGCGGATAGCTCGAAATACCTAGTCACGATCACGACGGAGATGATTCGCTGAGCGCCTTCGATGCGGGAGGCGCGGATGTCGGGTCAGCGAGGCTTCTTCGACATTGACGAGCGCTACGCGGCGTTGTCGGCGGCCGGCGATCCGCTGCAGCGGTTGGCCTCGGTGGTCGATTTCGAGGTGTTCCGCCCGGTGCTGGATGCGTCGCTCGCGCGTTCGGATGGGGCGAGGGGTGGTCGTCCGCCGTACGACGCGGTGCTCATGTTCAAGATCCTGGTGCTGCAGGCGCTGTATAGCCTGTCGGACGAGCAGGCCGAGTTCCAGTTGCGCGACCGGCTGTCGTTCATGCGCTTCGTCGGTCTCGAACTGCACGAGCCGGTGCCGGACGCCAAGACGGTCTGGCTCTACCGCGAGCAGCTCAAACGGGCGGGCGCGATCGATACGCTGTTCCGTCGCTTCGACGCGGTGCTCGCAGCCAAGGGGTATCTGGCGATGGGAGGACAGATCATCGACGCCACCCTTGTCGCCGCGCCGAAGCAGAAGCTGAGCGCGGACGAGAAGGCGGTGATCAAGCAGGGCGGCACGCCACCAGGATGGTCGAAGGCGAAACGCCGGCAGAAGGACCGCGACGCGCGCTGGACGCTGAAGCGCGGGCGCGCCAAGCCGAAGCCGGAAGACGGCGCCGCTCGCACCGGGGTGGAGATCGCGGTGCCGGTGTTCGGCTACAAGTCGCATCTCAACATCGACCGCCGGCACGGCCTGATCCGCGCCTGGTCGGTGACCGACGCCGCCGCGCACGACAGCCGCAGCTTGCCGGACCTGCTCGATGCGGCGAACACCGCGAGCGGCGTGTGGGCGGACACCGCCTATCGGACCAAGCGGAACCTGGAGACGCTGCAACGGCGCGGATTGCGCGAGCGCATCCAGTTCCGCCGGCCGCCGCGGCGTCGGCTTTCCGGGCTGCGCGCTCGCGCGAACACCGCACGGGCTCGGGTGCGTTCCGCCATCGAGCACGTGTTTGCCCGGCAGAAGCACCGGATGGCGTTGTTCGTCCGCACCATCGGGCTCGCGCGCGCTCGGGTGAAGATCGGACTGGCCAACCTGGCCTACAATCTCACCCGGCTGGCCTGGCTCGACGCCCGAGCTGCGCCCGCATAGCCGGACAACCCACCGGCCCAGCGCTCAACCAGGCCGGCCCAGATGCTTTCGGACGGCTCCAATCGGACGCACGCGTCTCATTGACCTCGCTCGCATAACCGACGGCGTACTTCGATCTATCCCGATGCCTGCGTGCCCAAGGCTGCGCGGCGGCGACCAGCGTTGTGCCCGTCCCCATAAACGGATCCAGCACCAGGCATCCTTCGCGCCCATGCAGCTTGAGACAACGGAGGGGCAGCCCGACCGGGAAGCCGGCCGGGTGATCGAACTTCTCCGTCTTGGATTGGACTGTCTCGTAGGGGATGAACCACACGTTGCCAGCGCATCGCCGGTCCTGCTGGTGTCCCCGGCGTGCGATGTTGGACTTGTCTTTGAACGGCACTCCGACGGCAAGACAGTCGATCTCGACCGCGCCCGCCTTGGTGAACTGGAACACGGCTTCGTGGTTCTGATTGAGAAAGCGGCGGCTGGTGATCGGCGCTTGAAGTGCCCCACCGTGTCGTCGCCGATGCTGATCGACTTGACCCAGGTGATGTGGTTCTGCAGGACGAACTCCGGCGACCGAAGCCGGATGTCGGCGCCGTCCGAACCGACCTTAACTCCCTCGACTAAGAGTTGGACGGTTTGTGCTTGCTCGGCGTCCAGAGCCGTTCGCCTGAGTTCGCCAACATCCCCGCTCAGAAGTGGGGACATAAGTGGGGAGACCCGGGACTTCCGACCGTAACCACTTGAAAAAAAGGGATTAATTGGCGGAGGGGATGGGATTCGAACCCACGGTACGGGTTGACCCCGTACAACGGTTTAGCAAACCGCCGCCTTCAGCCACTCGGCCACCCCTCCGCCGGAGTGCAGCCGCCCGGTTGCCCGGCCGGACACGGCGTTTGCGACGCCGCTTCTAGGGCCTCGCCGCCGCAGCGTCAAACTAACTCAGCGCCACCTCGAAGCCCCGCTTAGTGCCGGGCCGCCCCATCATCGCGTCGTACCAACGCCGGACGTTGGGAAAATCGCCAAGATCTATCTGGTGCCGTTCATGGCGCCACGCCCAGCCCATGATGGCGAAATCGGCGACCGAGACCGCCTCGCCGCCGGCGAACGGAACCCGGCCGAGCCGCGCGTCGAGCACACCGTAGAGCCGGCGCGTTTCCTTGAAATACCGCGCGAGACCGTAACGGCGGTCCGCCTCGTTCTCCACCTGGAGGAAGTGATGCACTTGGCCCGGCATCGGGCCGAAGCCCCCCATCTGCCACATGAGCCATTCCAAAACCGGAACCTGCGCCCGGAGATCCTCGGGCAGGAACCGGCCGGTCTTGCGGCCGAGATAAAGCAGGATCGCGCCGCTTTCGAACACGCTGATCCGCTCGCCCCCCGGCCCGTCCGGGTCGACGATCGCCGGGATCTTGTTGTTCGGGCTGATGGCGAGGAAAGCGGGATCGAACTGCTTGTCTTTGGTGATGTCGATCGGATGAACCGAGTACGACAGTCCCATCTCCTCGAGTGCGACACTGATCTTGCGACCGTTCGGCGTATTCCATGTGTGCAGCTCGATCGGCATCACGGCCCCCTCATGAAAGTTTCCGGCGCAACGTTTCGTTGACGAGAGCCGGGTTGCCCTTGCCCGCCATCGCCTTCATCACCTGGCCCACAAAAAAGCCGAACAGCTTCTCCTTGCCCGCCCTGTACTCGGCGAGCTTGTCGGCGTTGGCGGCAAGCACGGCGTCAACCGCCGCGTCGATCGCACCCGTATCGGTCACCTGGCGCAAGCCACGCTCGGCGACGATGGCAGCCGGATCGCGGCCCGTGTCCACCATCGCCTCAAAGACATCCTTGGCGATGCGGCCGTTGATCGTGCCGTCGGCCAGCAGATCGAGCAAGGCACCGAGCGAGGCGGCAGATACCGGGCTGTCCTCGATCGAGCGGCCGGTGCGGTTCAACGCGGCGAAGAAGTCGCCGATCACCCAATTCGCGGCGAGCTTGCCATCCCTGCCCTTCGCCACCGCTTCGTAGAAATCCGCCGTCGCCTGCTCGGCGACCAGCACGCCCGCGTCATAGGCCGGCAAGCCGTACTGGCGGACAAAGCGGGCGCGCTTGGCGTCCGGCAGTTCGGGCAACGCACTGCGAAGCTCCGCGATCCAGTCCTCGTCCAGCACCAACGGCAGCAGGTCGGGATCGGGGAAATAGCGATAGTCGTGCGCGTCCTCCTTGCTCCGCATGGAGCGGGTGGCATTGCGCGCCGGATCGTAAAGCCGGGTTTCCTGTTCGACCGCGCCGCCGGCCTCCCAAACCTCCACCTGCCGCTTGGCCTCCGCCTCGATGGCGTGCATCACATAGCGGATCGAGTTGACGTTCTTCACCTCGCAGCGGGTGCGGAACGGCTCGCCATGACGCCGCACCGAGACGTTGACGTCGGCGCGCATGGAGCCCTCCTCCATGTTGCCGTCGCAGGTGCCGAGATAGCGCAAGATGCTGCGCAGCTTGCGTAGGTAAGCCCCGGCCTCCTCGGGGCTGCGCATGTCAGGCTCGCTCACGATCTCCATCAACGCGACGCCGGCCCGGTTGAGGTCGATGTAGCTTTGGCTCGGGTGTTGATCGTGCAGCGACTTGCCGGCGTCCTGCTCGAGATGCAGGCGGGTCACGCCGATCTGCCGCGTGCTGCCATCCGCGAGTTCGATGTCGATACGGCCCTCGCCGACGATCGGGTGCTGGTACTGGCTGATCTGGTAGCCGGCGGGGAGATCGGCATAGAAGTAGTTCTTGCGGTCGAAGCGGCTCACCACGTTGACGTGCGCGTCTAGTCCGAGCCCGGTGCGCACCGCCTGCGCCACGCATTCGCGGTTGATGACCGGAAGCATTCCCGGGAACGCCGCGTCGACAAAGCTTACCTGCGTGTTTGGCTCGGCGCCGAAGTCCGTGGCCGCCCCACTGAACAGCTTGGCCTTGCTGATCACCTGCGCGTGGACTTCGAGCCCGACCACGATCTCCCACGCGCCGGTCGCACCTTCGACAATATAGCCTGAACTCATGCCCAACCGCTCGACGATACCGAAGCGCAAGCTTAGCCCGCTGAGCGCCTGCGTGCTATCGGCGCCCGCGGTGGTGGCCGGAAGTCAGGCTTGCAGCAGCTTGTCGAGCGTGATCGGCAAGCTGCGCACCCGCACCCCGGTCGCGTGCCAGACCGCGTTGGCGACCGCGCCCGCGGTTCCCGTGATGCCGATCTCGCCCACGCCCTTGATGCCAAGCGGATTGACGTGCTCGTCGTGCTCCTCGACCAGGATCGCCTCGATCGAGGGCAGGTCGGCGTTCACCGGGACATGATACTCGGCGAGATTGGCGTTCATCGTCCGCCCGGTGCGCTCGTCCATGACAGCGTGCTCATGCAGCGCGAACGACACGCCCCAGATCATGCCGCCGAAATACTGGCTCCGCACCATCCGCGGATTAATGATCCGCCCCGCGGCGAACGCGCCAACCAGCCGAGAGACGCGCATCTGTCCGAGCTCCGGGTCGACCTTCACCTCGGCGAACACCGCGCCATGCGCGCGCGTGGCAAAGCGCTCCTGCACCGCCGGATCGGCCCCACCTTGGCCTTTGCCCTCGATCGACGCACGTCCGGCCCGCGCGAGGATGTCCTCGTACCGCTCGCCGCGACTCTCGTCGTCGCGCCGCAGCAGCCGTCCCTCGCGGGCGATCACCCCCGCGTTTCCGGCGCCGAACAGCGGCGAACCCCGGTCGTTCACCGCAAGCTCGGCCAGCTGCGCGATCACGTCGGCGCCGGCACGATTGAGCGCCACGCCCGAGGTGGCCGTAGTGGACGAGCCGCCGGCCATGCCCCCGTTGGGCAGGTCGGACGAACCCATGCGGAACTCGATCCTGGCCGCGTCGAGGCCGAGCCCATCGGCAGCGATCTGGGCGAGCGCCGTCCACGCGCCCTGCCCCATGTCGTGCGCGCCGATCTCGACGACTGCGCGGCCGTCGGCGTGCAACTCCGCGTGCGCCTCGGCGTGGAACATGAGTGCCGGAAACGCCGCTGTGCCGACCCCCCAGCCCACCAGCAGCCCGGCCTCGTCGCGCATCTGCCGCGGCGCGCGAGGGCGGCCGGCCCAGCCGAACCGCTCGGCGCCGCGCTGGTAGCACTCCCGCAACGCCTTGGACGAGAACGGCTTGCGCGAAAGCGGCTCGACCTCGGCATAGTTCTTGATGCGGAATGCAAGCGGGTCCATCCCGCACGCCTCCGCCATCTCGTCGATCGCGCTTTCAAGCGCGGCGCTACCCGACGCTTCGCCCGGTGCGCGCATGAAGAACGGCGTTCCGGTATCGAGGCGGACCGCCTCGTGGGTCGTCGACAACGCCCTACTGGCATACACGGCATGGGATGCCCCGCTGCTCGGCTCGAAGAAATCGTCGAACGTGCTCGAGGCCGTGAGCGTGTGGTGGCTGATTGCCGTGAGCGTGCCATCCGCGAGCGTTCCCAGACGGAGGGTCTGCCGGGTCTGAGCCCGGTGGCCGACCGGACCAAACATCTGTTCGCGACGCGTCACGAGCTTGACCGGCTTGCCGACCAGGCGGGCTGCCATGATCCCGAGGACCTGGGGGGCCCAGAGCGCGCCCTTCGAACCGAAGCCGCCCCCGAGGAACGGGCTGCGGATGTGAATGCGAGCCGGGTCGATGCCGAACAGCCCGGCAATGCGGTTCTGTGCCACGGACATCGCCTGGCTCGGCGTGTCCACGACCAGGCTGTCGCCGTCCCATTGCGCGACGACGGCGTGCGGCTCCATGGCGTTGTGATACTGCGTGGCGGTGTCGTAGACCGCCTCGATCCGCTGTTCCGCGGACGCTAGACCCGCCTCGAGATCGCCCGTCGCAGCGGCCGCCTCCTGCCCGAAGCCGACCATCTGCGGCACGAAGCGTTCGGCGGCGCCAAGGCTGACCCGCGCCTCCTCGATCGTATAGCTTGGCTTGAGCAGCGCGGCACCTTCCGTCGCCGACTTCCAGCGTTTCGGCGATCACGACGGCGATCGGCTGGTTCGCGTAGCGGACGTGATCGTCCTGCAGCAGGTCAAGCTTGAATGTGAACGGGTCATCCCGCAGGTCTGGGTCGCGGGCGAGCTTCGGCGCGTTGCCCGGCACCATGACCTCGACCACCCCGGCATGCGCCTTCGCGGCGGACACATCGAGCGCGGCCACGCGCCCGCGCGCGATGCTGCTCGTCGCCATCACGGCGTAAAGCATCCCGGGAGGGTTGTTGTCGGCCGCGTAGCGGGCAGCGCCGGTCACCTTCAGGATGCCCTCGCGACGGGTCAGCGGCTGGCCGATATTCGACCCGTGCCGGACATGGACGGCGGTCTCAGACATGGGCCGGAACTCCCGGTGCGAAGGTGGAGGCGGGCAGTGCGGGCGGGCGCTCGGGCGTACCGGCGGCGGCGAGGGTGAGCGCGCGAGCGACGATGCGGCGCGCAAGCTCGATCTTGAAGGTGTTATCGCCGGAGGGACGCGCGTCGGCGAGGGCAGCCTCGGCCGCGACGCGGAACGTGGCTTCACCGCACGCCTGCCCCGCAAGCGCCTGCTCCGCCGCGCGGGCGCGCCAGGGCTTCAGCGCCACGCCTCCGAGTGCTACCCGCGCCTCGACGATCTGCGGCCCATCGAGACGGAGGCAGGCTGCAGCCGAGACCACCGCGAAGGCATACGATGTCCGCTCGCGTACCTTTAGGTAGCGTGCGTTCGCCGCGAACCCGGCGGCATCGGGCGGCAATCGCACTGCCACGATCAGCTCACCGGGCTCCAGCACCGTTTCGCGCTGCGGCGTTTCTCCGGGCAGGCAATGGAACGCTTCGAGGGCGACCTCGCGCCGCCCCGACGCGCCCTCGATTTCGACGACGCCGTCGAGCGCTGCAAGCGGCACGCAGAAATCGGACGGGTGGGTCGCGATGCAGTGCTCGCTCCAGCCGAGGATCGCCGCCAAGCGCGTGTCGCCGCCGCGCGCGTCGCAGCCCGCCCCGGGCTCGCGTTTGTTGCATGCGGACGCCACGTCATAGAAGTATTGGCACCGCGTACGCTGCATGACGTTGCCGGCCGTGGTTGCGGCGTTGCGCAACTGCCCCGACGCGCCGGACAGCAGCGCCTCGGCCACCGCCGGATAGTGCCGGGCGAAGTCGGGGTCGTGGGCCAGGGCGCTGTTGCGGACCAGCGCGCCGATGCGCAGCCCCCCATCCGGCAGGTGCTCGACCCGATCGAGCCCCGGCAGCCGGGTGATGTCCACCAGGCGCGCCGGCCGGCTGATGCCGCCCTTCATGAGGTCGAGCAGGTTGGTGCCGGAGGCGAGAAAGGCCGCGCCTGGGGCTCCCGCCGCCGCGACGGCTTCCGCTGCACTTGCCGCGCGGACGTAATCGAAGCGGTTCATGCCGCGTCTCGCGCCGCGTCGGCCTGGCGCAGCTTGGCTTGCGCCGCGAGCACCGCCTCGGTGATGCCGGCATAGGCGCCGCAGCGGCAAAGATTGCCGCTCATCGCCTCGCGCACCCGCTCGGGGTCGTCGCCGGCCTGGGCCTCCCGGATCACGCCCACGGCGCTCATGATCTGCCCGGGCGTACAGTAGCCGCATTGCAGCGCATCGTGCTCGATGAACGCCGCCTGCACCGGATGCAGCACGTCGCCGTCCGCCAGTCCCTCGACGGTCAGCACGTCCGCACCGTCGAGGCTAAGTGCCAGGGCGAGGCAGGCGTTCACGCGCCGGCCGTCGAGGATCACGGTGCACGCGCCGCATTGCCCGCGGTCGCAGCCCTTTTTCGTTCCGGTGAGGTCGAGCCGCTCGCGCAACAGGTCGAGCAAGGTCACCCGCTCGTCCTCGAGGGCAAGTTCGTGCCTGACGCCGTTGATGGTCAGCGCTAGGGGAAACGGCATGGAGTATGCCCTCCGGCAAAATTTGCCGGCGGGATAATGGTGCGGCGCAGCGAAGGGACAAGCCCCGCCATTCGGGGGAGGGGCGCGCCGACCAAGCGATCTGGCAGGGAACCGCGGGACTAAGCCTGTCCTGCTCGCAACGCAGGCAACGACGTGAAGTCGGCGGCCCTCTCGAGCGCCGCGCCCACGGCGAGCACGGTCTCCTCGTCGAACGGACGCCCGATCACCTGCAAACCGAGCGGCAATCCTTGCGCGTCCGTGCCGGCTGGCACGGAGATCGCAGGCACTCCGGCCATGCTCGCGGGCACGGTGAACACGTCATTGAGATACATCTGCACCGGGTCGTCCATCTTCTCGCCCTGGGCGAATGCGGCGGAGGGCGTCGTCGGCGTGAGCAGCGCGTCCACCCCGGCGAAGGCGTCGGTGAAATCGCGCAGGATCAACGCGCGCACCTTCTGCGCCCGGAGATAGTAGGCGTCGTAGTATCCGGCGGAGAGCACGTAGGTGCCGATCAGCACGCGCCGCCGCACCTCGGCGCCGAAGCCGGCCGCCCGAGTGTGCTCGTACAACTCGCGCAGGTCCCGGCCGTCCTCGCGCATCCCGAAGCGGACGCCGTCGTAGCGCGCGAGGTTGGACGAACATTCCGCAGGCGCGACGATGTAGTAGGTCGCGAGCCCGTACTTCGTGTGCGGCAGGGAAACATCGACCACCTCGGCACCGGCCTTGCGCAGCCAATCGACGCCCGTGCTCCAGAGGGTTTCGATCGCGGCGGACATTCCTTCCGCCCGATACTCGCGCGGAACACCGATGCGCAGCCCCTTCAGGCTGCGGCCGCACGCCGCTTCGTAGTCGGGGACCGGGCGGTCGGCGCTGGTGCTGTCCTTGGGGTCAAAGCCGGCCATCGAACGCAACAGGATGGCACAGTCGCGCACCGTCCGCCCGAACGGCCCCGCCTGGTCGAGCGAGGACGCGAAGGCGACGATGCCCCACCGGCTGCACCGGCCGTAGGTGGGCTTCAGCCCGACCACACCGCAGAACGACGGCCGGCTGGCGGATCGAACCGCCGGTGTCGGTTCCCGTCGCGCCAAGCGCCAGCCGGGCCGCGACCGCCGCCGCCGAGCCGCCCGAGGAGCCACCGGGAACCAGTACGGCCCCGGAGTCGCCGGCGCGCTTCCACGGATTTTCCACCGGCCCGTAGGCGGAGGTGATGTTGGACGAGCCCATCGCGAACTCGTCGAGATTGGCCTTGCCCAGGAACACGGCCCCGTCGCGCAGCAGGTTGGTCGTGACGGTGCTCTCGTAGGGCGGGATGAAGGGCGCGAGAATGCGGCTGCCCGCCGTGGTGCGCACCCCCTCTGTGCAGAACAGGTCCTTGATCGCGATCGGTATTCCGGCGAGCGGGGCCCCCTCGCCGCGGGCCCGCGCTGCGTCCGCGGCATCGGCCGAGGCGAATGCCCGATCGTCGGTTACCGTGATGTACGCATTGAGACGCCCGTTCAGCGCCTCGATGGCGTCCAGATGCGCTGCGGCAAGCTCGCGGGCGGAGAAAACGCCGTCGCGGAGGCCGTCGCGGGCGTCGGCGAGCGTGAGGTCGGTCAGCGTCATTCCACAACCTTGGGTACGGCGAAGAAGTCGCCGGCGCGCTCGGGCGCGTTGCCCAGAATGCTCTCGGGATATCCGCCGTCCGTCACGGCGTCTTCGCGCATCCTGAGCGCCATCTGAGCACCCCCGGTGAGCGGCTCCACCCCCTCCACGTCCACGGCATTCAGCTGCTCGATCCAGCCGAGAATGCCGTTCAGCTCGGCTTGCAGCGTCGCGATCTCGGTTTCGTCCACGCGGATGCGGGCAAGAGCCGCGATGCGGCGGACGGTCGCGGGATCGAGCGACATGCACGTTCCTTGGCTTGGATGGGAGCCGCGACCATAACTACCGCGATGGCGCTGTTCAACATGACGGAGCTGCGCGCGAGATTGCGGGGTGGCGACCGGCTGATCGGGATCGACCTCGGCAGCAAGGTGATCGGTGTGGCGGTGTCCGACGTGGGCCTCACCTTGGCGTCGCCGTACGGCAGCATCCGGCGCGGCAAGCTGGCAACCACCGCGGCGGAAATCCGTGCGCTCGCGGCCCGCGAGGGCGCGGGCGGCCTCGTCGTCGGCCTGCCGCTCTCGATGGACGGCAGCTTCGGCCCGGCGGCGCAGGCCGCGCGCGACTGGGCGCGTGCGCTGTCGGACGCCACCGCACTCCCCGCCGCGATGTGGGACGAGCGCCTGACCTCGTCGGCCGTCCAGGATTTCCTGGTCGAGCAGGCTGGTCTCAACCATCGGCGGCGTGCCGCTGTGGTCGATCGCATGGCCGCGGCCGCGATTCTCCAAGCGGCTCTGGACGCAGAAAGGTAGGCGGCTCAGACGCCGGCGCGATCGAATTGCGATCCCGCGAGGAAGGCCCTCCTTAGCAGCAGGATGCAATCTCTTGCTGCCCGATATCTCTTTCTTTAAATGGTTGGAAATTGCAAAGGACGAAAATGATGTTACAATCGTATGTTAAATATACTCTAGCCGCAAACATTGGGGCGTTTACCGGAGGTGTGTCACTGCTGCTCGCAGGATGTTCACCCACTCCAGTTTATCTACCTTCTCAGCAATCCACACCAACATACAGCCAAGCTGTTCCGGCCCACGGTGCACCTGGGCAGAGCAATGATCTTGCAGACGTTGCGTCAGGTATCTACGAAGGAAATGTGATATCCGACGCTCGAGGCTCCTCCCAAAGTGACGTTCGGATCACAGTCACAAAAACTGGCCCAAACGTTGTTTCTGTCACAAGCAGTTATCCACGCCTGCCTCCGTTCTCCGCCGATCTAACCCGCGCAATGAACACTATTCAGAAAACAAATGGTCCGCAGGTCTTTCTCCTCGATCTCTCTAAGCGCCCAATGGGCTTAGATGTAACTGACGATGATGCATCTTGGTCAGGCACAAAAGTCAACTAGGGAGATAGGGGAGGGGAACAAGCAAACGTAACTAAGTCATGGGTCAGTCCGATGTCATGCTGCCGGTTTCACTTACCCAAGTTAACGACAGCCTTTTCAACAAATGCTTTCTGAACGTCCTGCCGGAACGGGCCGCCCTCAACGCTGACCATGACATCGTCTTTCACCGCGCTGACCCCGATAATGGACTGGGAGAATTCATTCCACGGACCGATTTGCTGATCGGCTGCAGTCGGCCGCTGCAGCTTATTCATGCCTAGCATCGATGAGGCGTTCCCAACTGCCGCCCTCGTCGTGCGCATCTCACTGAACCCCTCCTGCCATGTTACCATCAGTTTGATCTCGTAGTCTGAACCTTGTGCATTGAGAGGCCAGACGTAGGTGCAACTGTTGACGGTGCCCTTTGGTGGTTGTGAAAGCGATGCGCGCGCAATTGCCTCGGCGTCGGCACGGGTCAAGAGATCACATACGTTACGCGGTTTCGGCCTTTGAAGTGCACGCTCCTGGGCAGTCTTGATGCCGGTGGCCCCGCTTATGTCGAGCGGTCGGTCGAGGCGTTGGATGGCTGCGTCGGCAAGGCTGGCGGCCTGTGCGATGGTAGCCTTCGACCCGGAGATGTCGACGGTGACCACCTGGTCGCCGCGGAGAGCGTTAAACTCGCAGCAGTTGTTGATAGCAGCTTGCTCCCAATGGCCGGCGACGGTCGATCCATCCAGCAGTTTAAGCTGTTTCAGTCCGGCCGCTTCTACCATTGCCTTCACCGATCCCATCATAGCGATAAGGTCCTTGCCCCCCCGCCATGTCACGTTGAGCCGGATCGAGCGGCGGTCCGGAGTCTCGTAACGACAGTCGTCGCCGTTCGGGCGAGGGGTCGCGTTGGCGCCCGCACGGTAGGGAGGCCCAGCAAGGGTTCCCATGACCGCTTCAACCTCCTCTACTTCGAGAAAGCTGCATGGATCGTGTTTGCTTGTTTCGGCGGCGCGTGCGGGGCCACCGCTGGGTGTTGCCAGCGCGAGGATTAAGAAGAGAACGTCCGAACCCGCCATCCAGAGTTTTACCATCATTAGTTCCTCTTGCCGGTGACTCGCCGGCTGATTTCAGCGGATCATGATCTTGAAGGTCGGTCAACGTGCGGCACTGATCGCGTAATGGTTGATTCGCTGAATCGTTCCTTTAAGAAGCGCGGAAGAGGCCGGCCCGGTCACCTGCAACAGGTGCCCGAACGGCAAGATCGTTAGGCCGGAACGGTTCGAGCCGTTGCCGGAGGCCGTGCGCTGGTCGTTCGGCGCCGAAGTCGCGTGCCTGGTTCCGTCAGCTTTCGCGCCTGGGAGATACCCGAAATGGCGGCAGGGCCGCAGAAATGGCAATAGCAGCTGGAGGACGCTGGCCAGTTTGTGGCGCGGCTCTTCGCTTCCCGATCGGCAACGCCCAGGCGCTCGGCGCCCTGGTGCTCTCACGTCCAGTAGAGCAAGCGGGCCTTCGGCAGCCGGCGCGCCAGGGAGGCTTCAAGCGTACGCCGCATCTCCGCCATCTGCTCCTTCGGGAATACCCATTTCACCGAGCCGAACTTGGTCATCTTCCGCGACCGCGCCGCCTCCTCCATCTCGAGCGAGCTGCCGGGATACCAGCCGGTCAGCACGTCCTTCGAGCGGGGCGTGAAGCGGTGCGTAATGAGCTCGGCCGTGAGATCGAGGGCCGCCACCCCGTCGAGAGCAGCCGCGATCTCAGCAAACAGCCGGTCATACGCGGCCGCCCAATCCGGCAGTCGCAGGATCGGCGCCACGGTGAGGCCGACCGGATAGCCCGCATCGGCCGCCGAGCGCAGGGCGACGAGCCGGGCCGAAACGCGCGGGGCGCCGCCTTCGTGCCGCTCGGCGCCCTCCGCGTTCACCGAGAACCGGATGCGTGTGCGACCGTTGTGCGGCAGGGCTAGCAATGGCGCCACGGCGTCGAACTTGGTCGTGAAGCGAAGCTGCACGGGCGCGTCCCACTCGCCGAACCGCGTGATGCAGGCGGCGAGGCTGCCGGTCAGATGCTCGATTGCCAGCGGGTCGGTGTAGCAGGAGCACTCGAAAGTGGTGCCCTCATGCGCACGCTCCGGCGACGCGGAGGTCACCCTGCCCTTCCCGACCGCGTCCGGCAGCTCGGCAAGGATCTCCGGTAGGTTGGCGTAGACGCGCACGATGGGCGGCCCGGCGAGCGAGCCTGCCAGATAGCAATAGCTGCAATGGGCTGGGCAGCCTTCCGCGAGGTCGAACCGCCAGTCGGCGCTGGGCGGGATCGGCTGCAAACGCCGCCGGCTCGGGCTTGCCGTGACAATCGCCATGGTCGTCTTGGCGTCGCGATAGGAGTTGGGCAGGCCGCTCAGCCGGTCGGCGTCGAGCCGCACGACCGCCGAGCCGAGCGCCGCGGCCCGCTCGACCATCGCCGCGCCGGCGGGCCAGGCAAGGGCCGACCGCGTGACAAGCACTTGGCGGGGTACCCAGGGACGCGGCATGAAACCCATGTCGGGCTCAGACCCGGTCCCGCAAGGCTGACACGCGGCCCGGCGAACCCATGTTGACCGTGGCACCCCTGAACCGGATTGTCCTCCGATGCACCGCACTCTGGCCGCCGTCGTCGCGCTCGCGGCAAGCGCCGCCATCCTCGCCGGCTGCGGAGACCAAGCGAAGCTGCCGGCTTCGGCCGGAATAGGCGCGCATCCCACCATCCCGCCGCCGACCGAGACACTGTTTCCGACCGTCAATATCGCGCCAGCCAAGGGCTGGTCCGAGGGCGCAACCCCAATCCCCGCAGCGGGCCTGCAAGTGACAAGCTATGCGGCCGGCCTCGATCACCCACGCTGGCTTTACGTGCTGCCCAACGGCGACGTGCTGGTGGCGGAAACCAACGCGCCGCCGCGCCCGGAAGACAGCAGCGGCATCAAGGGTTTCATTGCGAAAGCGGTCGAAGAACGCGCCGGAGCCGGCACCCCGAGTGCCAACCGGATCACCTTGCTGCGCGGCGTGGACGCCAGCGGCACCGCACAGGGCCGCTCGGTGTTTCTCACCGGCCTCAACTCGCCGTTCGGCATGGCGCTCATCGGCAATGATCTGTACGTGGCCGACACCGATGCCGTGCTGCGCTTCCCCTACCAACCTGGACAGACACGGATCGACGCGCCCGGGGTGAAGGTGGTGGACCTTCCGGCCGGTCCGCTCAACCACCACTGGACCAAGAACCTGGTCGCCAGCGCCGACGGCGAGCGGCTTTACGTTACGGTCGGGTCAAACAGCAACGTCGCCGAAAACGGGATCGAAGCCGAAACGGGCCGGGCCGCCATCTGGGAGGTTGACCTGCGCACGGGTCGCACCGGGTGTACAGCTCGGGCCTGCGCAACCCGGTCGGCCTGGCTTGGGAGCCGTCCACCGGCGCGCTCTGGACAGCGGTCAACGAACGCGACGAGCTCGGCAGCGATCTCGTCCCCGACTACATGACGGCGGTCAAGGACGGGGCATTCTACGGCTGGCCCTACAGCTACTACGGCCAGCATGTGGACACGCGGGTGAAGCCGCAGCGGCCGGATCTCGTCGCGACAGCGATCCCGCCCGACTATGCGCTCGGCAATCACACGGCTTCGCTCGGCCTCGCCTTCTCCCGGCCGGGCGCGCTTCCGCCGGCGTTCACGAACGGCGCATTCATCGGGCAGCACGGCTCGTGGAATCGTCGGCCGCCGAGCGGCTACAAGGTCGTGTTCGTGCCGTTCGCCAACGGACGGCCTGCCGGGCCGCCGGTGGACGTCCTTACAGGATTCCTCGATGCCGACGGCGATGCGCGCGGCCGGCCGGTGGGTGTGGCCCTCGACGATGCGGGGGCGCTGCTCGTTGCCGATGACGTGGGCAACCGGGTCTGGCGGGTGACGGCCGCCGGTCGAGGCTTGGGAGCGGGCCGGACCTGATCCGCGACACCGGTCGGGTTCTAACACCGCGGCGCATGCGGCCGAACGGCCTCGAGTATATGCGCAATCGGCGCAAGCCGCGGACCATCGCCCTGGTCCGTGGGGCCGACGACGGTCACACGCCAGGTTCGCAAGGTCTGCAGCGACGCTTGCGCTTGTGGGTGATCGAGCAGCGGCTGGTTCAGCGACGGGCCGACGATAACTGGCGTGCCTCGCCCGATCGCTTCGGCCACCACCGAGAGCGCCAGATTGTCCGCGATCCCGAGTGCCAGCTTGTTGAGCGAGTTGAAGCTGCATGGCGCGAACAGCACCACGCCACGGGGCGGCCGCGGACGAATGGCAAGATCGAAATACGATTCCACCACGCGCGCGCCGTCGACCCTCGCCAGCTCGGTCGGCGCGACCACGCGCGAAGCGTTCGGGGTCGGGATCGCAATTACGGGAGAGAAGCCGAGACCGACCAATCCACGCAGTAGCTCGGGGCCTTGAAACGCCGTCACCGCCCCGCTCAGCACGAGATAGGCAACCTTGAACCGCTCGGCGGCGGCAGTCGCGAGCGTCACACGGACGCCCGGCTCACCGCGCCATCTCCATCATGGTGCGCGCCGGCATCATGTTGGCGTTGAGATGCGCCATGATCCAAAGCGAGCCGGTGACCACCAGAAACACGATCAGCACCCCGAACGCGAGCGCCAGCACATTGTTGGTGTTGTCCGGCCCGCTGCTCATGTGCAGGAAGAACACGAGATGCACGCCCATCTGCGCAATCGCGAGCACGGCCAGCCCCATCGGGACGCCCGGTCCCCACAGCAGGTTGGTGCCCGCCACGATGAACGACCCGGCGGTCAGCAGCAACGCGAACCCGAGCCCGACGGTATAGGTGAGGAAGCTGCCCTGGGGCGCATCCCGGCCGACGCCGGGCGTGCTGTCGATGGAACGGCCCCTGTCCCTATCCTCCGCATGGCTCATGAACGCACTCCCAGCAGATAGACCAGCGTGAGCACCGCCACCCAGATGATGTCCAGCGCGTGCCAGAAAAGGCTGAAGCATTGGAACCGCCGCAGCACGAAGTCACGGCGTCCCTTGGCGGCCACCTGGGCGATCAGGAAGACCAGCCATAACAGCCCGGCCGTTACGTGAGCACCATGTAGACCGACCAAGGCGAAGAAGCTCGAAAGAAAAGCGCTGCGTGATGGCCCGGCACCCTGCGCGACCATGCCGGCGAACTCGGTCAGCTCGAAAGCCAGGAAAAGCCCGCCGAGCACGAAGGTGGCCGCCGACAGCAGGAAGAATGCGCCGGTGCGTCTCGTTTCAATCGAGAGCGCCGCGAGTCCGCAGGTGTAGCTGCTGAACAAAAGGCACGCCGTCTCGATGAAAACTCGGCGCAAATCAAACAGGTCGCGCCCACTCGGACCGCCCGCGGTCTGCCCAGACAGCACGGCATGGGCGGCAAACACCGCCGAGAACATGATGATGTCGCTGAGCAGGAAAATCCAGAAGCCGTAGGCGACCGTGATGCGAACCGGGGCCGGGCCGCCCCGGCCCCGGCCGGTCGCGGGATCGGCGCCGGTGAAGTCCGGATGCTGGGCGACTCTCGCACTGCATGCCCGACCCATCCGCGCCCTGTCAGCCGTTTCGAGATCGTGCGCTGATACTTCGTGCTCGGGGCGGTCGCGCCAGCCGAACACAATCAGGGTGAGGGCGGCGCAGACCAGGCCGGCGATGGCCATCCACCAGATTTGCCAAATCAGTGCAAAGCCCGTCACCACGGCGAAGAAGGCGGTGACGAAGCCGTTCGCGCTGTTGGCCGGCATCTCGATAGCTGCATATTCCGGCGACCTGCCCGGGCCGCGCTGCTTCATGTCCCAGTAGGCGTCCGCCCCCTCCACGTTTGGCAGCACGGCGAAATTGTAAGCCGGCGGCGGCGAGGCCGTGGACCATTCGAGGTTACGGCCGTCCCACGGATCGCCGGTCAGGTCACGCAGCTCGGCCCGGTGCCGGATGCTGACGACGAGCTGCATGATGGTGGTAATGATGCCGAACAGGATGATGATGGCGCCCACCTCCGCAATAAGCATGTAGGGCTGCCAACTCGTATCCGCGTAGCTCTGCATCCGCCGCGTCATGCCGAGGAGGCCGACGGCGTAAAGTGGCATGAAGGCGAGATAGAACCCCACAAGCCAGCACCAGAAGCTGATCATCCCGAGGCGCCGGTCGAGCTTGAAGCCAAACGCTTTCGGGAACCAATAATTGTAGCCAGCGAATGCGCCGAACAACACGCCGCCGATAATGACGTTGTGAAAGTGCGCCACCAGGAAAAGGCTGTTGTGTAGGACGAAATCCGCGGGCGGCACCGCCAGCAGCACGCCCGTCATGCCGCCAATCACGAATGTCACCATGAAGCCGATTGCCCACATGACCGGCACCTCGTAGCGAATGCGACCCTGGTAGAGCGTGAATAGCCAATTGAAGACCTTCACGCCGGTCGGCACGGCGATGATCATGGTCATCACGCCGAAGAAGCCGTTCACGTCGGCCCCGGCGCCCATGGTGAAGAAGTGGTGTAGCCACACCATGAAGGACAGCACGGTAATCGCGAGCGTGGCCAACACCATGGAGCGATAGCCGAACAGCGGCTTGCCCGAGAACGTGCTGATGACTTCCGAGAAGATCCCGAACGCCGGCAGGATCAGGATGTACACCTCAGGATGACCCCAGGCCCAGATCAGGTTGAAGTACAGCATGGGGTTGCCGCCGCCATCGTTCGTGAAAAAGTGCATACCGAGATAGCGGTCCACCAGCAGCATTCCCAAAGTCGCCGTCAGGATCGGAAAGGCGGCGACGATGAGCATGTTGGACGCGAGCGCCGTCCAGCAGAACACCGGCATCCGCATGTACGACATCCCGGGCGCACGCAGCTTCAGTATGGTCGTCACCAGATTGATCCCCGACAGCAGAGTGCCAATGCCAGAGATCTGCAGGGCCCAGAGGTAGTAGTCGACGCCGACATCGGGGGAGAACTGCCACTCGCTGAGCGGCGGATAGGCGAGCCAGCCGGTGCGCGCGAAGTTGCCGACCAGCAGCGAGATGTTCACCAGCAGCGCGCCAGATGCCGTAAGCCAGAAGCTGACCGAATTCAGCACCGGGAACGCCACGTCCCGCACGCCGAGCTGCAGCGGGAGGACGAAGTTCATCAGGCCGATGACGAACGGCATGGCGGTGAAAAAGATCATGATGGTGCCATGCGCCGAGAAGATCTGATCGTAGTGATCCGGCGCCAGATAGCCTTTGGCGCCCCCGGCGGCGATCGCCAGTTGCGAGCGCATCATGATCGCGTCGGTGAAGCCGCGCACCAGCATCACCAGCGCGAGCAGAATGTACATCACCCCGATGCGTTTATGGTCGACGCTGGTGAGCCACTCGCGCCACAAATAGGGCCACGCGCGGTACCAGGTTATCAAGCCGAGCGTGACGAGGATGCCGATTACAACGAGCCCCGAGGCGGCAAGCGGGATCGGCTCGCTGAGCGGTATGGCGGACCAGGTGAGCTTGCCCAGCATCTTTATTTCTCCTTGCCGGGCAGGTCCGATTCCCGATGCGGCGCGCCAGCCTCCCCCGGCGGCTTGGTGGAGTCCTGCAGGAATCGATCGAACAGCTCCGGGTCGGTATTGTGATAGGCTGCAGGGGCAACGGTAGTGTTCTGCTTTAGGGCCGCCAGCGCTTTCTCATCCAGCTCCGCCGCACTCTTGGTGGACGACGCCCAGCTTGCGAAATCTGGCGCGGGTACCGCGTGCAGCAAGAAGTGCATGTCAGAAAATCCATTGCCGCTGAAGTGCGACGCGAGACCCGGATAGTCCCCCGGCCGGTCGGCCTGCAGGTTAAGCCGAGTCGTCATGCCCGGCATCGTGTAGATCATGCTGCCGAGCTGGGGGACGAAGAAGGCGGTCATGACGGTGAAGGAAGTCAGCTGGAAGTTGACGGGCGTTCCGACCGGGACCGTTAGCTCGTTGACCGTCGCGACGCCCTGTTCGGGGTAGATGAACAGCCACTTCCAATCCATCGACACCACCTGGATCGGCACCGGCTTAACCGTCGACGGCAGCGGCTTGTACGGGTCGAGGTCGTGGGAGCCGAGCCAGCCGAACTCCGGCGACCAGAATGACGATCATGGCGGGGATCGACCAGACCACAAGCTCGATCTGGCCGGAATACTCCCAGTTCGGGTTGTAGGCCGCCTTCTTGTTCCCGGCGCGGTACCACCACCCGAACACCAAGGTGAGCACGATGACCGGCAACACCACGACCAGCATAATGCCAGTGGCGTTGAACAGGATCAGCCGTTCGGCGGCCGAAATGGGGCCCTGTGGGTCCAATACCCCGCCGCAACCGCCGAGCGACAGCGCAACGGCCACGACCAGCAGCGTAGGAAGCCGGCGAAGCCGAAGCCGCGCGCCCAGGTGGAGGACGCGCCAAAGACGATTACCCGCTCCCGCCATCCGTCCTCCGTTTCGGTCCGCGCCCTGGTTCTTCCGAGAGAGGAACGGGCCTAAACGCACTAACATGTGACCAATAACAGCGCATCGTCCGATGGAGACGGGAGTCGGTCAAGCTAACCTTTATGAACGAGCGCGGTTAAAAGGCGGCTCTCGTGATGAGCCACGAGCGAGGCGGCTCGCCAGGACGGTACGGACGGGGGCAAGCATTGGCATACGAGATCAGCGTCGGACCTGCCCATCTGACCATCAACATCGGCGAGTGCGTATTCAGTTCGAATCCGGACGGGCAAATCGGGCAGCCGAGCGAACGCGGCTTCTTTTACCGCGACACACGCCTCGTAAGCGCCTGGGCGGCTACGGTCGACGGGCGACCGTGGCAGCTTCTCAGCTCCGCCGCCACGGCCCACTTCGCCGCCCAGGTCGTGTCTACCAATCCGGCCTTGCCAACCGATGGAAAACCCCTGCCGGCCGGCAGTATCAGCTTTACCGTGTCGCGGCTGCTTGGTCTGGGCGGAATGCGTGAGACGATCACCCTGCGCAATTACAACCGGGTGGCGGCGCGGATCTCCCTTGCGATTCACCTTCAATGCGATTTCGCCGACATCTTCGACGTCAGGTCGCACTGCGTCATACGGCGGGGCGACAGCGTGACCGAATGGTCGCCCGGCGATGGGCGGCTGCAAACGATCCACACTAACCGGAGCTTCCGGCGGGGCTTGTCGATCAGCCCGGCGGAAGGCGCGCCGAAACCGGTCCTTCGAGACGGTGCGCTGTGCTTCGTGGTCGAGCTCGCACCTCAGGCCATCTGGAATGCGGACCTGCTATACCAAGTGATCGACGGCGACAGAATGCTGGATGCTCCTGATACGCCGTTCGCGGCGTGGGAGCGCTCCGAGCAGGCGGACGCTTTGCGGAATTGGCGCTCGCAAGCGATGCGCCTGAAGACGCCCCATATGGGCCTGCAGCAATTGTTCGATCAGTCGGTTGACGATCTCGCCGCTTTGCGATTGCCGCTCGAGGGCACGGACATGGAGGCGTTCGTGCCGGCTGCCGGCATTCCGTGGTTCGCGGCGCTGTTCGGGCGCGATAGCTTAATCACTGCGATTCAGACCGTGCCGGTTTACCCCAACTTCGCGCGCGGAGCGCTCGAGGTGCTTGCCTGCTATCAAGCGGATGAAATCGATAACTCGCGGGACATGCAGCCGGGCAAAATCCCGCACGAACTCCGCCATGGCGAGCTGGTGCATCTCGGCATGGTTCCCTATCGGCCGTACTACGGCACGGCGGACGCCACCCCGCTCTACATCGTGCTGCTGTACAACGCATGGCGCTTCACCGGTGACCAGGGACTGATCGAACACCACCTCGAAACCGCCGAACGCTGTCTCAATTGGATCGACGCGCATGGCGACATGGACGGCGACGGATTCCAGGAATACCAGCGCCGCACACCCGACGGGGCCGAAAATCAGGGTTGGAAAGATGCCGGCAACGCCATCGTTTACGAGAACGGCGACGACGTGCCCGCCCCGAAGGCTTTATGCGAACTGCAAGGCTACGTGTTCGATGCATGGCGGCGCATGGCGGCGATCTATGACGCGCTCGGCCGCGCCGATCGCGCCACCGAACTGCGCCACAAGGCGCAAGCGATGCGGCAGCGGTTCAACGACGTGTTCTGGGATGAGGACCAGCAAGCCTACGCACTATGCCTCGACCCCGCCAAAAGACGGGTGATGAGCAACGCATCCAACCCTGGCCACCTCCTCTGGTCGGGCATCGTGCCGCCGCATCGGGCCAAGCTCGTCGTCGATCGGCTGATGGCCGACGACATGTGGAGTGGTTGGGGCGTTCGCACACTGTCCGCCAAGCACCCGGCATACAACCCTCACGATTACCAACTGGGGTCGATCTGGCCGCATGACAACGGCTTCATCGCGGTCGGGATGAAGCAGTACCGGCTTTCACTCGGAAGCGGCGCGGATTGCCGGCGGATTGGTCGATGCCGGGAGCCGCTTTCTCTTGAATCGGTTGCCGGAGGTGTTCGCGGGCACCAGCCGGAGCGACTCGCCGTTCCCAGTCGAGTACCTCGGCGCGAACGTTCCGCAGGCTTGGGCAGCAGGCGCGGTGTTTTCCCTGTTGCGTGCCCTGTTGGGCGCGGAAGTGGACGTGGCGGCTAGCTTGCTCTACGCCGACCCGCATCTCCCGGAATGGCTACCGGAGTTCCGCCTCGAAGGTCTCCGGGTGGGCGAGCGCATCATCGATCTCCGGGTCTGGCGCGACGGCGATCGTACCCAAATCGAGATCGCGGGGGGCGACGGCGTTAAGCTCGTGCGGAGGCCGATGGTGGACGCGCTCGACACCGAATAGAAGCCACCCGCACCAGATCAGCGTTCGATCGAATTGGCGCCTTCCGCACTACATCTCCGAGAGCACTTTAGGCAAAGCGATCCGAGACAACGAGCGATCTATTGGGACCACAGCGAGGCAGTCGGCGCAGGGGTCAGCGGAACGCCCAGCGCAGCGTTTGCGCGATGCCGAGCGTGCCGGCACGGATAGCCGGGCGCGCGATCGCGGGCGTGCGCAGCCCGTGCATGCGTCGCGCCCAATCCGGCAGCAGGTCGACGCCTGCCTGGATGGTGAGCGCCTGAAACGGCTCGGCCATCGTGGTCGGGGCGTGTTGCGCGAGAACGAGTGACGCGACCTCGCGGCGTGCGCGCATCACAGCGGAGCCGCGGCCGCATCGTTTCCAACAAACGCCGGGCATCGGATTTGCTGCGTGGGATCGGATCGGCCCCGAGCATCTCCCCGACCCGCGCCATCTCCGCGAAATACCGGTTCTGGTCGGCTGCCGACATGCCTGGCTCGCCGTAGCGGAGCCAGGCTTCGAGGAAGCTCGTGGTTTCCGTCACGTGCACCCAGGACAGCAGCGCGGGATCGCTGGCGACGTAGGGCGTTCCATCCGGCAAGCGTCCCGCGTACTCGATCGTGGATGCGGCGCACGCGCCCGATCGCCGCTTCGGCCTCGCCGGGGCCGCCATAGGTGGTGAGCGCAATGAACCGCGCCGTGCGCCGCAGCCGCCCTCGCATGTCGGTCCGAAAGGCGGAATGGTCCCATACCCCGGCCAGCACCGCCGGGTGGAGCATCTGCAGCAACAGCCCCGCGACGCCGCCCACCATCATCGAGGTTACGTCGCCATGCACCCGCCAGGCGACTGCGCGCGGCCCGAACAGGCCGTCAGGCCGGCGGCTTACGGGCTTCTCGCCCCGCGAGCGGTCGTTGAACAACGTGACGACGGCGCCGGCGATCGCGTGCCTGATCGGTTCGGCGAGCGCCTCCGGAAGCAAGGAGGGCAATGTGGCTGCGCGGGGATACGGCATGGCCACAGTTACTTAGCAACTTCCCGCCGATTGAAAGGGACGGGCTCGCGAAACCCCCGAGGCCAGCCCTCCGTTCTTGCGTGGGCGCGGGCGGCGCTTGGAGCGGCCTGCTTCAGCCCGCCGGAACTGGGTCGGCGCGGAAACCGGAACCGCCGCCGCAGCAGGAGCAGCCGCCGAAGTGCCGCCGCCCCAGTGATGCCCCCGCCGCACCCGGCGGCGCGGGCTCGCTCGTGCCAGCGCCCAGCTGCGGAGTGGTGAGCGCCCGCTCGGCCAGCAGGCCGCAGCCCGGGCAGGGCTGAGAATCGGCGTATTGAGCGATCGGATGCATTTCGGCGAAATCTCCGCATCGGTCGCACGTGTACTCGTAGATCGGCATGCGGTCCTCTCCGCCGGTGACGGCCGAAAGTAGCGGAGCCTTTCTCCCACTCCAAGCGTCCGCACGGCGCTTCGAAGCGCCGGGGCCGCGTTGACGCTCCGGATGTCCGCACTTAGCGTGACGTCAGCCCCGAACATGGCACGAGGAGGTGCGCGGGTGGAAACGCGGTTGCTGGGGCGCACCGGCGTGACCGTGTCCGCGCTCGGCTTCGGATGCGGCGCAGTTGGCGGCCTGATGGTCCGGGGGGCGCCCGCCGACCAGGAGCGGGCCGTGCGGCGCGCCGTGGATCTCGGGGTCAACTACTTCGACACGGCGCCGCTCTACGGTGACGGCGCCTCCGAGGCCAATCTCGGCCGCGTGCTGCGCGGGGTCGACGCCGCCGTGCTGGTCGGCACCAAGGTGCGGGTTTCCAAGGCCGACCACGGCCGGCTCGCTCAGGCGATCCCGGAGGCCTTGGAAGCGAGCCTGCGGCGGCTCGGGCGGGACAGCGTGGACCTCTTCCAGCTGCATAACCCGATCGAGCCGGACGGGAGCGACACGGCAATCGGCGTTCGCGCGGTGCTCGACGAGGTCGCACCGGCGTTCCGGCGAATTCGCGAGCAGGGCAAGGCGCAGTTCGTCGGCTTCACGGCGGTCGGCGACACAGACGCGCTGCATCGAGTGATGGAAAGCGGAGCCTTCGACACCGCGCAGGTACCCTACAACCTGCTGAACCCGAGCGCTGGCGGCAAGCTGGCGGCCGGGTACCCGGCGCAGGACTATAAGAACCTGATCGGGCAGGCGCAGTCGTCCGGCGTCGGCGTGATCGTGATCCGCGTGCTCGCGGGCGGCGCGCTGTCCGGGAGTGCGGCCCGGCACCCGATCGCCGCCCCAAGCGTCACGCCCATCGCCTCCGGCCCCGACTACGGCGCCGATCTCGAGCGGGCCCGTCGGCTCCTGGCACTCGTAAGCGAGGGTTATGCGTCCGACCTCGCCGAAGCGGCGCTCCGGTTTCCGCTCGCCAATCCCGGCGTCGGCACCGTGCTGATCGGCATGGCGACCCCCGAGGAGTTCGAGCGCGCCGCGGTAGCGGTCGCCAAGGGGCCGCTCCCGCCGGAAGCAATGCAACGGCTCGCCGCTCTGCAAGCCGGCTTCGCCGGCGAGCCGTGGTAAGGGAGAAGCGGATGCCGAAACTGTCTGCCGAACGGATTACGGAGATCGGCCAAGCGTTGCTGGTGGCAAGCGGCGCGCCTCCGGAGGAGGCCGCCATCGTGATGCGCCACTGCGTCGGCGCCAACCTCGCCGGGCACGACAGCCACGGCATCATCATGATCCCGAACTACATCGAGCGCGTACGACAGGGGCACATCGTCCCCGGCGCACCCTGGGAGATCGTGCGGGAAAGCCCGACCACCACGGTCGTCGACGGCCATTGGGGGTTCGGCTACGTCGCCAACGAGCGGGCCATGCGCTATACGGTCGACAAGGCGCGCACGGCCAATGTCGCCGCCTGCACCGTGTTTCGCCAGGGCCATATCGGCCGGCTCGCGAGCTACCCTTTGATGGCGGCCGAAGCCGGCATGATCGGCCTCATCACCGCCAACTCCGGGCGTTCGCCGAAGCACGTCGCTCCGTTCGGCGGCGCGGAACCGCGGCTCGGCACCAATCCCATCTCCATCGCGGTTCCGTCGGATCTCGATGGGCCGCTGTTCCTCGACATGGCGACCGCGGCGGTCGCGGCCGGCAAAATCAATCTCGCGGTGGCGCGCGGGGAGCCCGTGCCGGCGGGCTGGATTATCGACAAGGACGGCCGCCCGACCACCGATCCGACGCAGCACCGCAAAGGTGGGGCGTTGCTGCCACTCGGCGGCACGGAGGGCTACAAGGGCTACGGGCTCGCGGTGATGGTCGAGATCCTGTGCGGCCTGCTGACCGGGCTCGGCTTCGGGGTGGACCCCGCGGGGCGGCATAACGACGGCTGCTTCATGGCGGTCTTTAACGTGGATGCGTTCCGGCCGCTGGCGGAGTTCAAGCGCGAGGTCGGGGAGTTCGCCCGCTATCTGCAGGACACGAGGCCGGCCGAGGGTTTCGCCCGCGTCTACTACCCGGGCGAAATAGAGCATGAGAAGCAGCGCGACCGGCGCGCGGGCGGCGTCGAGGTCGAGGACGGCACGATCGCCAAGCTGGCCGAGCTCGCGCGCGGCTACGGCATCGCGGAGCGGCTAAATCTAAGTTGAGGGGAGACCGGGCCGGCGTCTCATGTGCACGGCGTAGTCTGCCCGCGCCCTCGTATCACTCGCCGGAGCGATCAAGGGATCGCCCGGTGACTTTCGCGGCCGCTCCAATTGGTATGGAATGAGGCGCGGCGCAACGTTCGGGAGAGTGCGACATGGCGGGCCCTGAGATGTTCGAGATTCCGAAATTCCAGCTGCAGAAGGGCGGCGTCCTCCCAACGGCGAGGCTGGCTTACAAGACGCTCGGCTCGCTCAACGCGGCGCGCGACAATGCAGTGCTCGTGCCGAGCTGGTACACCGGCACCCACGACGACACCGAAATGTTCATGGTCGGCGAGAACCGTGCGCTCGATCCCCGCAAATACTTCATCATCATGACCGATCTGCTCGGCAACGGCCTGTCCACGTCGCCGAGCAACGCGCCGCCGCCGATTGAGCAGGGCCGGTTTCCTCGCGTCACGATCAGCGACAACGTCGTCCTGCAACATGCGCTGCTCACGACCAAGCTCGGCGTGGAACGCCTCCGTCTTGTCGCCGGCTGGTCAATGGGAGCCTGCCAGACCTTCCAGTGGGCGGCGCAGTTCCCCGACATGGTGCGAGCCGCCTGCCCGATCGCCGGCTCGGCTCGCACTGGGAATTACAACAAGGTGTTCCTAGAGGCCCTTCGGCGGACGCTGGAGCTCGATCCCGCTTTCGAGAATGGGTTCTATACGCGCCCGCCGGTGCAGGGGATCAAGGCGTTTGCGGCCATCTATGCGGGCTGGGGGACGTCCGAGCCGTTCTTCCGCACCGAAACGTTCCGCGCCCTTGGCTCCAACAGCTACGATCAGCACGTCGCCGATTTCTGGGAGCCGTTCTTCCTGCGCTGCGATGCCAACAACCTGCTCTCGCAGCTCTGGACCTGGTACACAGGCGACATCAGCGCCAACGCGACGTACGGCGGCGATCTCGCCGCCGCCCTGCGAGCCATCAAGGCCCGCACCATCGTGCTTCCCGTCGATCACGACCGCTATTTCCCGCCGGTCGATAGCGAGGCAGAGGCCAAGCAGATCCGGAACGGGGAATGCCGGGTGATCCGGTCGGCCTGGGGCCACATGGCCCCCATGAACCCGGGCGACATCGAAGCGATCGACGCAGCGTTGCGCGAGCTGCTCGCCGACTAGGTGTTTAGTCCCGGCATTTGGTGGAGCGGATTTCGGGCGAATCTGTACAGGCTGAGTATGCCACGCTTTGCAGATGAATTCGTATGGTGTGATACTGACACGCTGATGAAGTGACTTGGCGGGGATTCCGGCGCGGCTATTGGTTCTCGACGTTGGAGTTGATGAGAAGCCGAGCAGTCGCGCTCGACCCATCTTCGGACTCGCCCGAAATCACGACGCTGATCGTAGTCGACCCCCACGTCGGGGGAGGATCAACACCGTCACGCTGGATGTAGGGCGGCGCCGTCCCTCGCCGTCACCCGGGCAACTCGGATTCCCGCTCGACAAAAAACATGCGCGTCAGCCTGCCCTCGCCAAGCGCCTCGCTGAGCACGCGGATGCCGCAGTAGGGGATCAGCACCAGCAGCACGATGACGATCCCCGCCGCGAATTCTGCGAGCCTGGCGCCGGTAAACTCGGCGAGCGAGACGGTAACGGACCGATCGTGGAACAAGCCCACGACGACTTCCTCGACGATGGTGAGGACCACAAGGAATACGAGGAGGGCGAACGCCTTGTGCAGCGTCGGCCAGATGAGCGGCCGGGCGCGGAACCGCTCGCCGACCTTCAGGGCGTTGCCGATTAGCATGAACTTCGCCAGCACCGCGGCCTTTACAATGGCGAAACCCCACGGTGTGAAGCTGACCCCCTGAGCGTCCAGGACCGCGACCTTCATGAGGATGACCGCCCCAAGAGTGACGTAGAGATACGCGGTCAGGATCAGGAATTCCCTGAGCTCGTGCACGGCCCGTTTACCTAAGGTCGCTTTTGCGTCGGTGTCGGTTACCAATGTTGTTCCCCGGTTCTTGGCCCCTCGTCGGCTGGCGCTGTTACGAAGTCGCGCAGCTCACCACAAAATCGCAATCAAGCCGAATGCCCCGATCAGCATGAGCAGGGCCGCAATTGTCATAGCTATCGGGCGCATGGCATCATAGGCAAAATTCGGCTGCGACAGGCGCTTCAGGACACGGGCGTGCTGAACAATTGCGGCGAGCAGTCCAATAATCCCGAGGACAATGAAGCTGGCCCCGAAAACCAGGGAGCTGTGCGGGAGGTCGAATCTTGTGTGCAGCCCAGCTCCCTGGAGATAGGCGTCGAGCTTCCCGATCCCGAACCCAAACCCGATCAGAGAGAGGGCAGTCCGGATCCACGCCATTAGCGTACGCTCTGCCGCCTCACGGTTGCGTTCCCGCGCGAGTTCGTTGGCGAGGTTGGGGGCAAGGGACCTGTCGCTCATCGGCGATCTTCCCGAGCTTCCCTGACGTGGTGTCTGCAGAATGAACCGGGGCGGCCCCGGGTTGATGATGAGGCCATCGCGATAGCGAGCCCCATCAGCTGTTTCTGATGCGACTACTGCCGTGCCATGGCGATGCGGACAGCATCCTCCACTGAGATGAGATGATCCAGGCTCTCCGCCGCCTCGTCGATGGCGAGCTGCACCCCTTTAACGGTCCCGTTGAACCCGTTGCCGCGCGATCCATAGTCCGGGGAAACGGGCGCACCGCTGTCCTCGCCTACGTCGCAACCGTCGTCGGCGGAGAAGATCATGGCCTGGGTCATCGGCACGGTTCCCTCGCCGACCTGCTTGCCGTCGATGTAGAGCGTAACCTTGCCGCCTTTGCCGAGGCCGCCGCCGGCATAGGCGAACTCCATGCGTACCTGATGCTCGCCTTCCGGCAGCGTTTCCGCTGAACTCGACATAGAAATGATGCACGCCGGCTACGTTGTAGCAGTATTTGAGCTTGCCCTTTTTCGCGTAGAGGCTCCATCCGCCGATGTTCGCGCCCTGGGCAATGATCACGCCTTCCGCGCCGGAGTCCGGCACCTCGATCTCGGCGGTCACGGAGTGCGACTTGTTCTTGATGTTCAGGACGCAGTTTTCCGATAGCCGCCCCATGCCGCGGAAGAGGAGCTGCGTGTTCCCCCTGATCAGCACGGGCCGGCCGGCGGTGTCCGGATTGAACTTCTCGATAGTCCGGTCATCGATCGGCAGCACGTTGTAGCGCGTTGCCTCGATCAGCCACAGTCGTTGCAGTTCGTGCAGCTTCTGCGGCATTTCCTTGGCGAGGTCGTTGGCTTGGCTCCAGTCCTTGGTGGTGTCGTAGAGCTCCCAGACGTCATCGTCGAGTGGCACGGTTCTGCGGCCAACGAGCACCCAGGGCGTGCCGTGCTTCGTCACCGCCGTCCAGCCCCTGTGGTAGATCCCGCGATTGCCAAGAATTTCGAAATACTGAGTTTCGTGCCGCTCCGCCGCGCGGGCGTCATCGAACGAGTAGAGCATGCTGACGCCCTCGATGGGCCTCTGCTGCACCCCGTTGACCGATATAGGCTCGGGAAGCCCGGCCGCCTCGAGGATCGTCGGCGCGACGTCGATCACATGGTGGAACTGCGCACGGATTTCGCCTTTGCCCTTGATGCCACTGGGCCAGTGCACGATCGTGCCATTCCGCGTACCGCCCCAGTGGGAAGCAACCTGCTTGGTCCACTGATACGGCGTGCTCATGGCATGCGCCCAGCCCACGGCGTAGTGATTGTACAACTCCGGGCCGCCGAGCTTCTCCAACCGCTCCGTCAGGAATTCCGGAGTCTCCAGGGCTGCCAGCCCGTTGAAGTTTGCCATCTCGTTATAGGCGCCGTTCAAAGTGCCCTCAGCCGAGGCGCCGTTGTCGCCGATGATGTAGTAAATGAGCGTGTCGTCGCGGATCCCGAGTTTCTTCAAGCCGTCGAGTAGGCGTCCGACATGGTGGTCAGTGTACTCCAGAAAGCCCGCATAGACCTCCATCTGGCGGCAGAGGACGGGTTTCATCGCCTCCGGCATGTCGTCCCAGGCCGGAATCTCTGCATGACGTGGGGTGAGCTGGCAGTCTTCCGGGACGACGCCCAGCACCTTTTGCCGGGCGAGCGTCGCTTCGCGCAGCTGGTCCCAGCCGTCATCGAACTTGCCCTTGTATTTGTCGGCCCACCCCTTCGGCACATGGTGCGGTGCATGGGTCGCGCCGGGCGCGAAGTAGACGAAGAAGGGCTTGTCGGGAGCGAGCGCCTTCTGCTGCGACATCCAGGCCATTGCCTTGTCGGTCATGTCCGCCATGAAGTGGTATCCCTCCTCCGGCGTCCCTCTCGGCTCGACCGGCGTGGTCCCCTCGAAGAGCGTGGGGTACCACTGGTTCGCCTCGCCGCCGATAAAGCCGTAGAAGTATTCGAAGCCGCCGCCGCCGGTGGGCCACGCGTCGAACGGTCCGACCGGGCTGGTCTCCCACACCGGCACTTCGTGACACTTGCCGAACTGCGCGGTCGAGTAGCCGTTGAGCTTCAACGTCCGGGCAAGCGGCGAAATGGTATTGGGCAGCACCGAACTGTAGCCCGGCGCACCGGTGGCGATTTCGGTGATACCGCCCATCCCTGCGGAATGATGATTGCGCCCGGTCAGCAGCGCTGCCCGTGTCGGGGAGCACAGGGCGGTGGTGTGGAAGCGGTTGTATTTCAGCCCGTCCGCCGCCAGCCTTTCCGCATTCGGTGTCTGGCAGGGCCCACCGAAGGCGCTCGAGGATCCAAACCCGGCGTCATCGATGAGAATGAGCAGCACGTTCGGAGCGCCCTTGGGCGGACGCAGTTGCTCTATCGGCCGGAAGCTGGTGTCCGGATCCTTCGCATCATAGGTGATCGGCCCAGTCCGCTCGGGAGTTGGGATGGGAAGATGCGATCGATGTTTCTTGCCTTCGCTGCTCATCGCCTGATCGGACCTTCCGTGGTTGAACAGGTTAGCTGGCTTTCTCGGTGGGCTAGTCTAGCGCGGTGCCGCTTGCCTCGGGGCGGTGCTTCATCGTGGATGGCTGCACCCGGAGCTTGATTCCGCGCAAGTCGCGCGGCTCCTCGACCGGTACGCGCTTGCGCTCAGTGCGAGCTCGGCCGCTCGGTGCGGAGCGCCGCGACGGCGAGGCGACGGGCGGCTGGACGTCGGGTGGGTCCGGCGAGCGCGAGGGCGGGCGCGCGCTCGGTCCGCCCGAACGCGCGAAGCGCCGCCTGCTGCGGCAGGAACGCGCGCAGCGCGTCCTCTTGCGGCATCAGCGCGCGCATTGCCGGCGGCAGCTCGATCCGTGGCGGCACAGGCCAGGACGGTGCAAGGGTCGCTAACTCGGGATGGCCCCAGGCCACCATCACCAGCCGCTGGTAATCCGCCGCGACCTCCGGGGTCTGCGAATGATAGGCCGCCGCGGCGGCGGGCCAACTGCCGAGCTGCCGGTCGAGGGCGTTGAGGAAGTTGCCGGCGTAATGCGCGTTCGCGTCCGGATCGAACGCCTCATCGAGCGTCGCAAAGGCCAGCGGATGATGCATCAGGTTGACCTGCATGCAGCCGACGTCGATCGACCGCACCCCGCGCGCCTGCAACGCGGAGACTGCGGCCATCGCTTCCTCCTTGCTCTCAAAGAAATGCCCTACCCCTTCCGCGTTGATCGTCCAGGGCCAGGCTTGGAAACTTCCGGTCGATGGATCGAGCCGTCCGCTCTCGACCCGGGCGATCGCCGGCAGCAAGCCAGCAGGCAACCGCCACGCCCGCTCGGCCGCGGCGATCGCCGGCCCGCACGGACCGGTGGGAACCCGAACGGGCTGCTTGGCCGCCGCGTGACACCGAACACCGCCCACGATCAAGGCAACCACCGCAATCGCGACAGCCGCGATGGAGCGAGGGCGCGCGCATCGCCGGATCACAACTAAAAGGAGAGAAAATTCTTGACCTGCCATATCTCAGGATGCACTTTCAAATGGTAGATATTGACAAAGAGTTCAAATCAGCGTCGGAAAGATTTTCGTTGCTGTGGATTGGACGGGTATACCCAAGCAAGTTCGCACACCTCCCGCCGTCGTAACCTACCGAATACAATTGCATCCTGCGCTGCGCACCTTCGACCGGAAATCGAGTTGGCTGGGCGCGCAGCTTGATATTAGCATCCATCTGGACGGGAGTGGCTGGCCGCGTCAAGGCTTTGTCGCCTCGCTCGCCCGGCGCAATCAACCCCGGATCGGGCCGTTGAGGCAGGACGCACAGCCAGCTTATAAGGGAAGCAATTGAGGCGAGCCGAAACAATGCACGCTGCCGCGTACGACTATGATGCTGCCCGCAATTGCATGGTGGACAGCCAGCTCCGCCCCAACAAGGTGACCGACCCCCGCATATTAGAGGCAATGCGCGCTATTCCGCGCGAGCGTTTCCTGCCGGCCCCGCTCCGCTCCCGCGCCTATCTCGACGAGGACGTGCCACTCGGTGGTGGCCGCGCGCTCATGGAGCCGATGGTGATCGCCCGGTTGATCCAGCTCGCGGCGCCCACCGATGGCGAGCGCGTGCTGGTGGTTGGGTGTGGACCCGGCTACGGAGCCGCAATCATCGCCGCCTGCGAAGCGGACGTTGTAGCACTCGAGGAGGACAAGGCCTTGCTCGCCCTCGCCCACGATGCGCTGCCGAGCTTTGCCCCTACGGTAACCCTGGTAGAGGGGCCGCTCGCAAAGGGGTGGCCGAGCGGGGCGCCGTACGACGTCATCCTGCTGGAGGGCGCGGTGCGCGACATCCCGGCGTCGCTCGGGGAGCAGTTGCGGAAAACTGGCGGCCGGCTGGTCACGGTTCGCACCGGACACGGCCAGACCGGCAAGGCGGTGCTCGCCGAGCCGACGGACGTTGGCCTTCGCGCGCAGCCGGCCTTCGACTGCGCTACGCCGCTGATCCCGTCCCTGCTTCCCGAGCCCGGCTTCGTGTTCTGAGCAAAGCCTTGGCGCAAGCTCCGTTCCTGTGGCACACACATTGGCAGCGCCCCCGCGTGCGGCGGCCGTGAGGCGGTCCGCAACGACCGGCGTGCTCGATGGGAAGGGTTTGATGAGTTTGCGCGGGGGCCTGATATTTGGACTGAGTGCGGCTCTGGCCATCAACCCAGTCATGGCGCAGCCCCGCCGGCAAGCCGCGGCCCGCCCGGCCTCACCCAGCCCGGCCGCGCCCCGGGCCACGCCCGCCCCGGACGCAACACCGGCGGGACCGCACACCCTCACGGAAGCTTTGGCGGCCGCTTACGCCAACAATCCCACGCTCCAGACCTCTCGCGCGCAGCTCCGGGCGACTGACGAGAACGTGCCTCAGGCGCTGGCCGGCTGGCGGCCCACCGTGATCCTGCAGGGGAACGGGGGGTTTGCGGGCGGCTTCACGCAGTTCACTGGCGGGACTCCCGCGACGCGGGTCGACCGCGCGCTCGGCAGCGCCTCAGCCTCGGTCACACAGCCGATCTATCGCGGTGGCCGAACCCGCGCGACGACAAACCGGGCCGAGAATCAGGTGATGGCCCAACGCGCCGCCCTGATCGCTCAGGAGCAGAGCACCTTCACCAACGTGATCAACAGCTACGTCAATGTGATACAGCAACAGCAGATCCTGACGCTGAACATCAACAACGAGCAGGTGCTCACGCGTCAGCTCCAGGCGACCAACGATCGCTTCCGGGTGGGCGAGATCACGCGGACGGACGTCGCACAGGCCGAAGCCGCGCTGGCCGGCGCCACCGCGCAGCGGGAAACATCCGAGGGCAATCTCGCGACGGCCCGCTCGACCTATCAGCAGATCGTCGGCTACATGCCGCCGGCCAACCTCGTCGAGCCGCAACCGCTGAAGCCGCCGATCCGCAACCAGCAGGAAGCCGACACGCTCGCCGCGGCCAACAACCCGAACGTGATCGCCGCCCAATTCAACGAGGCGGCGGCGCGCGACGCGATCGACGTCGCGTTCAGCAATCTCGCGCCGCAGGTCTCCCTGCAAGGGCAGGGGATCGAAAGCAGTAACCAGACCTTTCCCCGCAGCTACGCGAATGGCGGCCAGATTCTCGCCCAGGTTTCGGTGCCGATCTATCAGGGCGGCTCGGAATATTCGGCCGTGAGGCAGGCGCGTCAGCAGGAGCAGCAAAGCCGCAAGCAGCTCGACGACCAGCGGCGCCAGGCGATTCAGCAGGCGACGCAGGCTTGGGAAACGCTCGTTGCCGCCCGCGCGACCGCCGAAAGCACGCGCTCGCAGATCCGCGCGAACGGCATCGCGCTCGAAGGCGTGGAGCGAGAGGCGATCGTCGGCAGCCGCACCACGCTCGATGTGCTGAATGCACAGCAGGCGTTGCTCAACTCGCAAGTGACGCTGGTGCAGAATCTCGCCAACTTGGTGAACGCCTCCTACTCGGTGGCGGCCGCGGTCGGTCGACTAACGGCTCGTGACCTCAATCTCCCAGTTCCACTGTATGACGAGACTGCCTACTACAATGCGGTGCGCGATCGCTGGTTCGGCACCGGCGACTACGCCACCGGCCAGCCGGGCCGCTAGGCATTGAGCGGCGCCCCCAAGACCCCACCCGGCTCTAACGAGGATCCGTCGATGGAGGATATCCTTGCCTCCATCCGCCGCATCCTCAGCGAGGACGAATTCCTCCGTCGTTGCCGCGCCCGGCGAGGCCGGCCGCCAAGCTCCGAGCGAGGTCAAGCCCGATGCCAAGAACATCCTCGGTACTCGATCCATCGATGATGGTCGGAGAACCTCGGCCCGGTGCTCCCTCCGAGCCGGCGGAGGTGCAGCCCGAGCGGCCTCGCGCCCAACCCGAGCAGGCGAAGCGTCCCATCGCGGTCGGACGCCAGTCTGGTCGCACCGGAGGCCGCCGCCGCCGCCGCGTCCTCCGTCGGCGCCCTGGTGCGCACGCTGTCGAGTCGGTCGGCCCAAGTGTATCAGGGCGGCCCCACCGTTGAAGATCTTGTGCGCGAGGAGATCCGGCCGCTTCTCAAGCAATGGCTGGACGAGCACCTCCCGCCCATGGTCGAGCGCCTCGTGCGGCTGGAGATCGAGCGCGTCGTAGGACGCGCGGTCCCCTAGTTACCCTGTCATCCCGCGTCGGGCGGCGTCTGGCCTGACGCCGCAACCGAGCGCCGCCTGATGCTGGACAAGTCCTTCGATTCCCGCGCCGTCGAACCCCGAATCTACGAGGGCTGGGAACGCTCGGGCGCGTTCGCCGCGCGCCCCGACAGCGCCGAACGGCCATTCACCATCATGATCCCGCCGCCGAACGTGACGGGCAGCCTCCACACGGGCCACGCGCTCACCTTCACGATCCAGGACGCGCTGATCCGCTGGCGGCGCATGCAGGGGCGCGACGCGCTCTGGCAGCCGGG
This sequence comes from uncultured Alphaproteobacteria bacterium, assembly GCA_963757115.1. Classification (GTDB taxonomy): domain Bacteria; phylum Pseudomonadota; class Alphaproteobacteria; order Acetobacterales; family Acetobacteraceae; genus CAVWQV01. The sequence continues at coordinate 50,668 of CAVWQV010000011.1, forward strand.
GACCGATCATGCCGGCATCGCCACGCAGATGGTGGTCGAGCGCCTGTTGGCCGAGGAGCAGACGTCGCGCCGTGAGCTCGGCCGGGAAGCGTTCGTCGATCGCGTGTGGCGTTGGAAGGCGGAATTGGGCGGGGCCATCACCCAGCAGCTCCGCCGCCTGGGCGCTTCGCTCGATTGGTCGCGCGAACGGTTCACGATGGATCAGGGCCTTTCCGCCGCCGTCCGCGAGGTGTTCGTCACCCTCTACAAGCAGGGGCTGATCTACCGCGACCGCCGTCTGGTGAACTGGGATCCGCGCTTCCAGTCCGCCGTGTCTGACCTTGAGGTGGAGAGCACGGAGGTGCGCGGCCAGCTTTGGTTCATCCGCTACCCCGTCGCGGACGCGCCCGGCCGGTTCCTCACCGTCGCCACCACGCGGCCGGAAACCATGCTGGGCGATACCGCGGTCGCCGTGCATCCAGGCGACGAGCGCTACCGTGACCTTATCGGGCGGTCGGTCGTCCTGCCGCTGGTCGGCCGGCGCATCCCGATCGTGGCCGACGAGTACTCCGATCCGGAAAAGGGGACGGGTGCGGTCAAGATCACCCCGGCGCACGACTTCAACGATTTCGCGGTCGGCCAGCGGCATAAGCTTCCGATGCCGTCCGTTCTGGACCGCGAGGCTCGGGTTACGCTGGCCGAGATCGCCGACGCGATCGCGCCCGTGGACGGCGTCGCCGACCCGGCGTTCCTCGCGACCCTCGCCGGCCAGGACCGTGACGATGCCCGCCGCGCGATCGTGGCCGAACTCGATCGGCTCGGGCTGCTCGAGAAGGTGGAACCACACCTGCATCAGGTGCCGCACGGCGATCGGTCCGGCGTGCCGATCGAGCCGCTGCTCACGACCCAGTGGTACGCCAATGCCGCCGAGCTCGCCCGGCCGGCGATCGCGGCCGTGGAGAGCGGCCGCACCGTCTTCGTCCCCAAGCAGTGGGAGAACACGTTCTTCGCCTGGATGCGCGGCATCCAGCCCTGGTGCATTAGCCGCCAGCTTTGGTGGGGGCATCGCATCCCGGCCTGGTACGGGCCGGACGGGCACGTATTCGTCGAGCGCACGGCGGCCGAGGCGCGCAGCGCCGCGCGCGCGCACTACGGGCGTGACGAGGAACTGGCGCAGGACGAGGACGTGCTCGATACCTGGTTCAGCTCGGGCCTGTGGCCCTTCTCGACCTTGGGCTGGCCGGAGCAAACGCCCGAACTCGCCCGCTATTACCCGACCGACGTGCTGGTGACCGCGTTCGACATCATCTTCTTCTGGGTCGCGCGGATGATGATGCTCGGCCAGCATTTCATGGCGGATGTGCCGTTCCGCACCGTCTATATCCACGGCCTGGTGCGCGACGAGCGCGGCCAGAAAATGTCGAAATCCAAGGGCAACGTCCTCGATCCGTTGGAATTGATCGACCGCTACGGCGCCGATGCGCTCCGCTTCACCATCTGCGCCCTGACCGGCCCCGGGCGGGACGTGAAGCTTGGGGCGGCGAGCGTCGAGGGCCGGCGCCCGTTCGTCACCAAGCTGTGGAACGCCGCCCGGTTCTGCGAGATGAACGGGGTCCGCCCCGACCCGGCGTTCGATCCCGCTTCGGCAACCCTGCCGCTTAACCGCTGGATCCTGGACGGCGCCAACCGCGCGATCGCCGAGGCGGATGCGGCGCTCGAGGGCTACCGCATCGACGAATACGCGGCCGCCTGCTACCGTTTCACCTGGAATCAGTTTTGCGACTGGTTTCTCGAGTTCGCCAAGCCGGTGCTGGCCGAGGGCAATACGTCAGCCGCCCGCGAGGTGCGCGCGACGGCCGCCCACGTGCTCGGCGTCATCCTTCGCCTACTGCATCCGGCGATGCCGTTTGTGACAGAGGAGCTGTGGGGCCGGCTCGGCTTCGGCCCAACGGGCAGCCTGATCCGCGCGCGCTGGCCCGCCATTGTGGCCGTTCCAGAGGCCGAGGCGGCGCGCACCGAACTCGACTGGGTGGTACGCTTGATCGGCGCGGTGCGCACGGTGCGCGCCGAGATGAACGTGCCGCCCGCCATCCTGGCGCCCGTGCTGCTGCGCGATGCGGCACCCGAAAGCCTGGCGCGTGGCGAGCGTTGGATCGAGCCGATCCGCCGCATGGCCCGTGCATCCGAGTTCGGGCCACTCACGGAGCGGCTGCCGCAAGGTGCGGCGCAGATCGTGCTGGACGAGGCGACGATAGTGCTCCCGCTCGCTGGCTTGATCGACCTAGACGCTGAGCGCGCGCGGCTGACCCGCGAGCGCGCCAAAGCCGCCGGCGACGCGGAGAAGATCGCCCGCAAGCTCGCCAACACCGACTTCGTCGCCCGCGCCCCAGAGGAGGTGGTGGAGGAAAACCGCGAACGCCTGGCCGCGGTCCGCAACGAGGTCTCCCGGCTGGAGGCAGCGCTGCAGCGGCTCGCGGCGTAGGGTCAGCGAAACGCATCCGGCATTTCATCATCCGGAGAGGCGGACTACGCTGCGTTCACCCGCCTACGCGGGACACAACGGCATCCGGCGCAGACCGGAGCGGGGGAAACACAATGGCCCATCCATGGAGTACCCATCCGGGCGTGTCGTTCGGCTTGTTCGACTGGATCGACCGGGGCGCCGAACCATTGCACGCGCTCTACGAGACCCGGCTGCAACTGATCGAGGCGGCGGACGTGGCCGGTTTCTCCTGCTATCACCTGGCCGAGCACCACGCGACCCCGCTCGGCATGGCGCCGTCCCCTGCCCTGTTCCTCGCCGCCGCCGCACAACGCACCCGGCGCATCCATCTCGGCCCGCTCGTCTACTTGTTGCCGCTCTATGATCCGCTGCGGCTCATCGAGGAGGTGTGCATGCTGGACCAGCTCTCCGGCGGGAGACTCGAGCTCGGCGTCGGCCGCGGCGTCAGCCCCTACGAGCTTGGCTATTTCGGGGTCGATCCGGCCGGCACGCGCGCGATCTTCAACGAGGCGCTAACCGTGCTGCTCCGTGGCATGACCGACAACCGACTCACCTTCGAGGGTGAGCACTACCAGTATCGGGACGTGCCGATGGAGCTGCGGCCGTATCGGCAGCCCTACCCGCCGCTGTGGTATCCGACGCACAATCCGGACAGCGTGCAATACGCGGCGCGACACGGCTTCAACTTCGTTGGCCTCGGCCCGGCCGCGGCAGTCCGCGAGCTCGTCGAAACCTATCGGCGCACCTGGCAAGCCCACCGGGACGATCCGGGCCGGCTCAACGCGCATGTGGCCGAACCCCGGCTCGGCGTGGTGCGCCAGGTCGTCGTGGCGGAAACCGACGACGCGGCCCTCGCCATCACGCGCTCTGCGCACAATGACTGGTATCGCTCGATCACCAAGCTATGGCACGACCACGATGATCACAGCGTCGATGGGCTGTTCGCGTGGGATACGGCAACGCAGTTCGAGACGATCGTTCACGGCTCGCCCGCGCGGGTGCGGGAGCAGATAGCCCGGCTCGTCGTCACGAGCGGATGCAACTACGTGATCTGCGCGTTCGCCTGGGGCACCTTGTCGCACGAGCACGCGCTCCGCTCGTTGCATTTGTTTGCCGATGAGGTGATGCCCGCCCTGTCGGCTCGTGTGACTGCGCACTGAGATCGCCACGACTCACTCCTGATGCCGGGCCAGCGCCTTGCGCGCGCCGGCGACATCGGTGGGAGTGACCTCGGATGCGGCATTGCCCCAGGCGTTGCGCACGTAGGTCGTCACGGCAGCCACTTGCGCGTCCGACAGCATCCAGCCGAAAGCGGGCATGGCGGCGCCGGTCGGTGCCGCGCTGGTAGCCACGCTTTGGGCGCCCTGCAGGACGACCCGCAGCAGCGAGGTGGGAGAGCGCGACTGCACCACAGGCGCACCGGCTAGCATTGGGAACATGCCGGCAATGCCCTTTCCGTCCGGCGTGTGACACGCCGAGCATTCGTCCGCGTAGATCGCCGCGCCGACGCGCATGGGCTCGCTCGTCGCGCCAACGGGAGTCTCCGTATCGGGCTGCCCCGCGCTGATCCTTGAGGTAGATCGCGACCGCGCGCAGATCCTCTGCGCGCGTGCCTGAGCTTGAGATCGAGACCTCCTGGCCCATCGGCCCGCTGGCGGCCGCGACGCGGTTGTGGCCGGTGGCGAGATAGGCGACGACATCTTCGACCGACCAGCGCCCCAGGCCGCGCCGTTCGTCGTTGGTGATGTTCGGCGCGAACCAGCCTTGCACCTTCGCTCCCTGAAGGCGCCGGGACGTGTCGTCCGCGCCCAGCAGGTTCTTCGGCGTGTGACAGGCGCCGCAATGCTCCAATCCTTCGACGAGATAGCCGCCGCGGTTCCACTCCGCGGACTTCGCCGGCATTCGGTCGCCATTCGCCGGGCTTAAAGAACAGCGCGTTCCAGGCGATCATGCCGAGGCGTATGTTGAACGGGAATGGCAACTGGTTCGAGACGACCTGATTGCGCACGGGCGGGATCGTGGCAAACCATGCACGTAGAGCGAGATCATCATCGCGCGTGGTATGAGTGTAGTAGGCATACGGCATGGCGGGATAGAGATGCTTGCCACCTCGGCCGATCCCGCGTTGCAGCGCCGAGACGAAATCCTCCGTGCTCCAGCCGCCGATGCCAGTCTCGGGATCCGGCGTGATGTTGGGGGAGACAACCGCGCCGAAGGGTGTTTCGATCGGCCGCCCGCCGGCGAAGGGCTTGCCGCCCTCGGCAGTGTGACACGCGGCGCAATCGCCGATCACTGCGAGGTAACGGCCGCGCTCGATCAGCGCCGCGTCGCCGGACGGCGGTGACGCAGCCTGCGCAGCGGCATGACCCGAAAGCACGACAATCACCACAGAACGACCGCACTACGCATGAACCAATGGACCGGGGCTTTTCAAGTAGCGGGTGCGGATCGCCTCCGCGGTGCGAAACGCCAGGGCGGCCACGGTGTTGGTCGGGTTGTAGCCCGCGTTCTGCGGAAACGCGCTCATGCCGGTGACGAATAGGTTCGGCACGTCCCAGCTTTGGAGGAACGTGTTCAGCGCGCTGTCGGCTGGCGTGGCGCCCATCAGCGCGCCGCCGCAGACATGTGAGGTCTGATAGGCCGTGATGCTGTACGGACCTTTGCGCGGCTGCTTGACGACCTGCGTCGCGCCCATGCGCCCGATGATCTCGGCATAGCGGTCGGTGAGATACGCGCTCATCTTCAGCTCGTTCTCATGGAAGTTCATCGTCAAGCGCAGCAGCGGACGGCCGACGCGATCCTTGTAGGTGGGGTCGAGGTCGAGATAGTTGGTGCGATAGCTGTAACAGCTGCCGTGCACCCCGGCGCCGGCGAACACCGTGCTGTTGTAGTTGTCGCGCAAAGCCTGCTTCCAGCCATGCCCCCAGAGCGGCGTGCCGGGCGGCACTGGCGTCGTTTCGATCGGGCGGCCGTTGGTTTGCACCTGGCCCATGTAACCGCCGCCCACGAAGCCGAGCGGGCCGTGGTCGAAGTTGTCGCCGTTAAACTCGTCGATGCACATGCCGATGGCGCCGGACGCAATGAACGGGTTGAAGCGGTATTTCGTGCGGTCGAAGAAGCCGATCGCCGTCGAGACGGTCTGATGACTAAAGTTGCGGCCGATCTGGCCCTGGCCTGTTTGCACGTCATACGGCGTGCCGATACCGGACAACAGCAATAGCTGGACGTTGAAAACGCTGAAGGCGCACAGCAGAACGAGATCGGCCGGCTGCTCATACTCCGTGCCGTGCGCATCGACATAATTGACGCCGGTGGCGCGCTTGCCCGTGCTGTCGAGCGTTGATATGCGTGACTTCGCATTCGGTGCGCGCCTCAAAATTATCCCGGCGGACGAGGGCCGGCAGGATGGTGGTCTGCGGGCTCGCCTTGGAATAGTTGCCACAGCCGAACCACTCGCAGAAACCGCAATAGGTGCACGGTCCGATCGTCACGCCGAGCGGGTTCGTGTAGGGCTGCGACAGGTTGCCCGAGGGCTGCGGGAACGGGTGATAGCCCATCTCCGCCGCGGCCTTGGCGAAAAGCGTGGCACTGTACGGCTGCGGTTGCGCCGGCGTCGGATACGGTCGGGAGCGCGCGCCCTCGAACGGATTGCCGCCGGGCTGGATCTTGCCCGTCAGATTACCCGCCGTCCCCGACGTGCCGCACAGATACTCGAAGCGGTCGTAGTACGGCTCCAGCTCGTCATACGTGACGCCCCAATCCTGAATCGTCATGTCTTCGGGCAGGAACCGGGCGCCATACCGCTCGGTCAGGTGCGAACGGAGCCGGAAGTCACTGGGCAGGAAGCGCCAGGTTTCGGCGTTCCAATGCGTCCCGCCGCCGCCGACGCCGTTCGGCAGCATGAAGGCGCCCCAGGTGCGGATCGGCAGCGCGGTCTGATCGACCGAGTTGCGGAAGGTGAGCGTGTTCTGTTCGGGCTTGAGGAACAGCTCGTGCTGGATGCGGTATCGCAGCTCGTCGGGCGCGGTCGCGGGCGGGAAGTCCGTCGCCGTGTCACGCCATTTGCCGCGCTCGAGCGCCACCACGCGCAGGCCGGCTTCGGTCAGCTCGTGCGCCAGGATCGACCCGGTCCAGCCAAGGCCGACGATCACGACGTCGCGCGGCGGCAGCTTGGTCGCCATCACAACGTCCAATCCGGATGCGCGCCGATGCCGATCGGGGGGTGCGGATAGGGCTCGTTGTGCCGCGCGATCCAGTCGCGATAGTCGTAGCGTGCTCCTGGAAAGCCGATCATCCGCCAGGCGCACATGTCCTTGTTGCCGCCGTAGATCGGGTCGGCCAGGAAGCCGTGCTGCGTGTCCTTGATGAGCTGTTCGAAAAACGCGCGGCCGCTGACGTCGTCGAGCTGCACGCTGGCGTTCTCCAACCCATGGATCACGTCGTCCTTCCGGTCATCCGGCAACTGCGCAAAGCCCTTGCCGGCGAAGGCGGATCGGCAATGCCGGTCGAGGGCGGCGAGCGACCGACGATAGCGCTCCGCCGGCACGATGGGCGACTGGATGCCTTGCGATTTGGTGCCTTCGCTGAATGGCGGCCGCATGTACATGCCCGCGCGATGTGCCATAGGGGCCGGCAAGCTGGCGGTCGATGAACACGGCGCAACCGGCGTCCTTGCCGCCGGGCGTGTCGGCTTCGGGCGGGATCAGGCGATCGACCAGCGCCTCGACAGCTTCCCCTTCCTCGGGCGTGAAGAATACCCACGGGCCAGGCTGCGCGGCGCGGGGCGGATTGGCAGCGTTCGGCTGCCAGGGGAGCCGGCCGGACACCACTTCGGCGCGAGCCGCGACGGCCAAGGCGAGCAAACTTGCCGTGCTGCCGAGCAGGGCTCGGCGGGTCAGGGCGCTCACGACACCCTGCAACGCGCTCAGCTGGCCGCGACGATGAACTGCTTCTCCTGGCTCAGCCGATCAAGCAGCCCGTCAGCAAGATGCAGATGCTGCTGGACCAGTTCCTTCGGCGTGTTGGCAAGCCATTGCGCGAGAGACACGTCTTCGTAACGGTCGCTGCGGAACATCTCCAGGTAGCGCAGCACATCGGAGCCGGTGTTCTCGATGTAATGGCCGCGCGACCGCTCCACGTAGCCGACATCGCCGGGGGCGAAATCGGCGGTTCGGGCGCGGGCGCCTGAACCGAACACCGTCATGCGGCCGTGTCCGGCGATATAGTACTGCCATTCGTCGGCGTTCGGGTGCCAGTGCATCTCGCGCATCCCGCCAGGGGCGATCTCCACCAGGGCTGCAGCGATGGTGCTCGACGCCGGAAAGTTGCGGCTATCGGCGATCCGCAGCGTCCCGCCGCCAGCCTTGATGGGCGGCTGCCCCGTTAGAGAGAAGTTGTACGGGATCGGCACGGCCGCGTTGTGGCTCTGTCCGGCGTCGTCCGAGAGCGCGGGCGGCTCGCTCGCCTGGAAAATATACAGCTCCTTCGACGGAATTTGGGCGAACGCGGAGGCGGCGACACCGAAGTTCTTTGCCAAAACGTCCTTCGGCGTGTGCGCGAACCAGTCCGAGAGGAGAAACGTGTCGAACTCGGAAAACGCCCCATCGTCGAACACCAGCAAGAACTCGCATCCGTCCGGCCCCAAACCTTGAATGGAATGGGGGATGCCCGAAGCGAAGTTCCAAAGGTCGCCCACACCAACATCGGCGACGAAGTGGCGCCCTTGCTGGTCCACCGCCGTGATGCGCGCGCGACCCGCCAGCATGTAGGACCACTCGGCCGGTTGATGCCAATGCAGTTCGCGAACCCCGCCGGCCGTCAGGCGCATGTTCACGCCGGCAAGTGACTTGGCGATCGGGAAGTCCTTGACCGTCACCTGCCGCGCCCAGCCGCCGTCCTGCACGCGGGTGTGCTCGACGGAGAACGGGTATTTGAACGCGGGAAGGTCGCCGTGGTCCGTCGGGGGCGGGGTGAAGGCGCTCGGGTTCAGTCCGGCCAAGGCAGGGTCGCGCGGGCCGGGGTTGCTGCGGCTGGCACTGCTTGGCGCCGGCTCGTCGGCCAAGGCTCCCCTGGCCGCGGCCACGCTGGTTGCAGCGGTCGCGGCCACGACGGCGCGGCGGGACAGGTTCGGCATGCCAGGCTCCGGGTGGATTTACGATCCACCTAACGGCGCTATCCGTGCCTAGTTCGTGTACATGCCCGTGAAGCCTGACGCAGCTTGGTGAGCGATGCGCTCGCGCGGTAGCATCGCGGCAACGAGGAGATCGTCATGCCTGAGAAGTCGAAGCTTCCCTCCCGCCATGTGACGGAAGGGCCGGACCGGGCGCCGCACCGCAGCTACTACTACGCGATGGGGCTGACCGAGGCGGAGATCCAGCAACCGTTCGTCGGCGTCGCCACCTGCTGGAACGAGGCGGCGCCCTGCAACATAGCACTCTCACGTCAGGCGCAGTCGGTGAAGAAGGGTGTTGCGGAGCGGGGCGGCACGCCGCGCGAGTTCACCACCATCACCGTCACCGACGGCATCGCGATGGGGCATCAGGGGATGAAGTCCTCGCTGGTGTCGCGCGACCTGATCGCCGATTCGGTCGAGCTCACCGTGCGCGGCCACTGCTACGACGCGCTGGTCGGGCTCGCCGGCTGCGACAAGTCGCTCCCCGGCATGATGATGGCGATGCTGCGGCTCAACGTGCCGAGCGTTTTCATGTATGGCGGCTCCATCCTCCCCGGCCGGTTCAGGGACCGCGACGTGACCGTGGTGGACGTGTTCGAGGCGGTGGGCCAGCACGCCGCCGGCACCATGTCCGCGGCCGACCTGCATGAACTCGAGTGCGTGGCCTGCCCTTCGGCCGGGGCGTGCGGCGGGCAGTTCACCGCCAACACCATGGCGATGGTGAGCGAGGCGATCGGCCTCGCCCTGCCCAACTCCGCCGGCGCCCCCGCCCCTTACGAGGACCGCGACCGCTGGGCCGCCGAAAGCGGGCGAGCGGTGATGCAGCTCGTCGAGCGGAACATCCGCCCGCGCGACATCGCCACCCGGCGCGCATTCGAGAATGCCGCCGTCGTGGTCGCGGCCACCGGCGGCTCCACCAACGCCGGCCTCCATCTGCCGGCGATGGCCCACGAGGCCGGCATCCGCTTCACCATGGACGACGTGGTCGAGATCATGCGCCGCACGCCGTACATCGCCGACCTCAAGCCGGGCGGCAAATACGTCGCGTTCGACGTCTACAAGGTGGGCGGCATCCAGGTGATCCTGAAGGCGCTGCTCGATGGCGGCCTGCTGCACGGCGACTGCCTGACCGTCACCGGCAAGACCCTCGCGGAAGGCCTCAAGGACGTCGTGTTCCCGACCGACCAGGACGTGATCTACCCGGTGTCGCGCGCGATCTCGCCGACGGGCGGCGTGGTCGGGCTGAAGGGCAACCTCGCACCGGAGGGCGGGATCGTGAAGGTCGCCGGCCTCGCGAAACTGCGCTTCGAGGGCACGGCACTCTGCTTCGACAGCGAGGAGGAAGCGTTCCGCGCGGTGCAGGACCGCGCCTACAAGGCGGGCGACGTCATCATCATCCGCTATGAGGGGCCGAAGGGCGGGCCAGGGATGCGCGAGATGCTTTCCACCACGAGCGCCATCTACGGCCAGGGCATGGGCGAGCAGGTGGCGCTGATTACGGACGGGCGCTTCTCCGGGGCCACGCGCGGTTTTTGCATCGGCCATGTCGGTCCGGAAGCCGCAGTCGGCGGGCCGATCGGTCTCCTGCGCAACGGCGATCGGATCACCATCGACGCCGAGCGCGGCACGATCGACGTCGCCCTCAGCGACGCCGAGTTCGCCGCGCGCCGCGCCGAATGGAAGCCGCGCCGAACGGATTACAACAGTGGCGCGATCTGGAAATACGCGCAGCTCGTCGGCCCCGCCCATCTCGGCGCGGTGACGCACCCTGGCGCTGAAGCCGAAACGCACTGCTACGCGGACATTTGAGGTGTTCGCCGGACGCATCGCCCTGGTCACGGGCGGATCGCGCGGCATCGGCCGCGCGATCGCTTTGGCGCTGGCCGGGGCGGGTGCCGATATCGCCGTGAACTACCGCGCGCAACGCACCGAGGCGGAGGCAGTCGCCGCCGCGATCCGCGAGGCGGGCCGCCGCGCCGTTGCCGTCTGCGCGGATGTGTCCGACGCGGCCGCCGTCGCCGCCATGCTGCGCGACACGGAGGCGGGGCTCGGGCCCGTCGATATCCTGGTGAACAACGCAGGCATCGGCATCCGTCGCGGGCTCGACGACCTGACGGAGGCCGATTTCGACCGCACCATCGCGGTCAATCTCAAATCGGCGTTTCTTTGCACGCAAGCCGTGCTCGGGCACATGCGGGCGCAGCGCTGGGGCCGTGTCGTCAACATCTCCTCGGGTGCGGCGCGCGGCGCGGGCGGCGTTGGTTTGCACTACAACGCTTCGAAGGCCGGCATGGAGGGCCTCACGCGGGGCTACGCGGCGCGCCTGGCCAAGGACGGCGTGACCGTCAATGCCGTCTCACCGTCTCTGGTGGAAACCGACATGACGAGCGACTGGGCGCGCGACCGGGCCGGCGCGATCCCGGTCGGCCGGCTGGGCACGCCGGAGGAGGTGGCGCAGGCCGTGCTGATGGTGGTCGGCAACGCCTACATGACGGGCCAAACCGTGCCGGTGAACGGGGGGCTGCATTTCAACTAGTTTCGAGACCGCGACACTGGTGTGACCACTCAGCGAAGGCGACGCCGGAACCCCTGCTCGATGACGTCGGCAAGGTGCAAGTAGTCGAAATCGAAGTGGTGACCACCCTTGATGCGGATCTCCTCGATCCCGCGCGCGGCCAGTTCTGGACAAGCGCTGTCCTGCTCTTCCTCGCCGTAAAAGCACTGGATCAGCTTGGGGTCGAGCCGCGTCCACTCCGGCGCTGTCGGCAAGGCGGCATCCGTCGGTGGCTCCCCCAACCATCCCGAAACCGATATCTCGAAATCGGCGGAACGGGAGAACGCGAGCAGCGAGATTTGCGTAATGAGCGCGCGCAACTCAGGCGGCAGGCGATTGATCGCGAACGGAAGCACGTCGGCGCCAAACGAGTAGCCGATCAGTGCAATGTGTCGCGCGTGCCAGCGCGTGCGATAGGTCTCCATCACCGCCGCCAGATCCGCGGCGGTCTGCTCCGGCGTCTTCGCGCGCCAGAAATAGCGCAGGCAATCCCAGCCAACTACCGGGATCCCGTCGTCGCTGAGCTTATCAGCGATCGTCTTATCGAGGTCGCGCCAGCCGCCATCGCCCGACAAGACGATCGCCATCCTGTCGGAGGATGTGCTGGCCGGAACTTCGATCAGCGGCAAGGAGGCCACGTCGCCGCTGCGTGGCATGGCGCCGCCGAGATGCGGCTCGACCAACGCCAAGAGCGCATCCGGCGTCACGTGCGATGGATCAGCGGTTTCGATAAAGCCGGTGGCCGGCCGGCGATCAACATATGAGAACCCGTTATCGGCCGGCGCGGCGGCAGGATCGGTACAAAGCGGTCGCTTACCCGGCAACGTCTCGCCACCATTCACGACAACAGCGCCCGCGATCGTGTTGACCAGCGCTTGTGCCGCGGCCACCCGCGCCACCGTACCACCGGCACCAATCCCCACCAGGATCGGTGTGAAGTAAGTGTCGGCACTGTTCTCGCGCTGCAATTGCCGACTGATGCTTTCAGCATCGACGAACGGCCGATGGCAGGTCTCCGATAGTTGGTCGAGGCGCTGCAGATAAGCGGGTGTGCTCACCTCCACCACGATCGCGCCCGCAGAGGAGATGGCCTTGGCCGCCGCTTGGTCCTGTGGCGTCCAACCGTCCAGGTCGGAGAAGAACACCACGAGTTCCCGCACCGGGCCGGCGGGTTGCAGGACGTCGATGTTGCCGAAAGCGCCGCCATCGAGAGCGTTCGCAGCCGGCCCGAGCAACACCCACGTCGTTCCGGCCAGAAGAGCCGCCATCAGGATCCGCGCCGCACTCATGAATCATGCCCGAGTTGTTCCCGTCAACATCGCCACATCTGCGAGCGTCACGAATGGTCCCATGATGCCGGAAGCGGCCAGGTAGCGCGGTTCCCAGCGTGGCGAGAACTTGTTCTTGAACGAACGAAGGCCCTGGAGGTTGTAGAGCCGGCCTCCGTGTTCCCACGCCACATTTGCCACATGATGCCAATATGATGAGAGCGGCGAGGCCGTGAGCCCGGCGAGCGGTGCCATGCCAAGGTTCAATACCTGGAAGCCTGATCGCTTGAAATGAAGTGCCAACTGCGTGAACAGGAATTCCATGGCGTATGGCGATGCTTCCCGCATGTGACGCATCACGCCAACAGTGGCTTCGCCGTTCAGATCGGTGAGCATGATCGTTGCGAAAGCCACCGGCGTGCCGTGCTGCCGCACCAGCGCCACTGACTGCGCGGCCAAGTACCCCGGCACCAGACGAGCCACCGAAAATCCTTTCTCACGAGCCCGGTGCGTTCGCAACCACGCCGCCGATATGGCGTGGATGGCTGGGCGATACGCTGCGGCCTCCGCGGGCGCCAGCAGCTCGAAATTCAGCCCTTCACGCTCCCCCCGCTTGAGCGCGTAGCGCAAATGGCTGCGCCGACTGCCCTCAAGCGAGAATGTATCGAGTGGGACGATCGCTTCCTCACCCACCTTCACAATCTTCAGACCCGCCTCAAGATAGAGCGGCAGGCTGTCGGGCCGAACTTGGTAGAACGCGACCCGACCTCCATGCGAGTTGGCAAGCGCGATGAAATGCCAGATCAGATCTGGCCAGTGGTCACGCGGCCCGACTGGGTCGTAGAGCGCGATCCAGCTGCGCCCGCGGCGTGCGTACATCAGAAACGCGTCGCCCAACTCCGAGAACAGCAAACACTTGTCGCCCATCAACGCAAGCATTGCCGAGGCGCGATCCTGGGCACGGACGATCCGGGCCGCGTCGGTCAGTTCCGCGGGCGTCGGCGCGTGGGAGTCGCCCGGCGCCAGCCGCAGCAGCTGCAGCAACGCGATCGCGCCTGCCAGCAGGGTGGCGGCGAAGGTGGCGCGCAGCGCGCGAGGCGCCTTCGCATCGAACGCGAACTGCCACCACAGGTCATGCGTGTAGGCCACATCTCGGAACGCGAAGAACATCACCCATAGTGCGACAGCGGCGATGACCCCGATCGCCATGAACCAGACCGGCGTGAAGGGTTGCCGCAGCAGCGATGCCGGTCGGTCGAAGCGCGCGCGGGCAACCCATAGCATCCCGATAAGGCACAGCAGGACGGCGGCCTCGCCAAATGCCAATCCTTTCATTAGCGACAACGCCAGACTGACGCAGCTGAGGGCCATCGCCAGCCACCACGCGCCATCGAGCCGCAGGAACAGCCCTCGCGCCACAAACAGCAGCAGCACGCCGACCAGGCTGCCTAGGAAATGCGAAGCTTCGACCAGCCACAATGGGGCAGTAAGTCTCAGCAACGCCAGCCGATGTCCAAACGCGGGGGTAGCGCCGGAGACCACCAGGATCGCGCCGGTCGCGAAGGTGATGACGCCCAGGAAGACCGGTGCCAGCTGCGCGCTCGCCCGCCGCAGCCGCTCGCCCTGCTGCGGTGTCAGCCACCCTTGTGCCTGCCGCAACTCAAACACCGACAGCAACACGCTGGACAGCAGCAGCGGCAGCAGGAAGTAGATCGCGCGATAGGCGAGCAGGGCCGCTGCCACCTGATCGGGCGGAACGCTGCCATGCAGCGCGAGCAGCACCACGGCATCGAACACACCCAGTCCGCTCGGCACGTGGCTGATCACGCCCAGCGCGGTTGCGGCGGTAAAGATCGCCATGAATTCTGGCAAGCCGGCCCGCCCAGCCGGCAGCAGCAGCCAAAGCGCGAGACCGGCGCCGAGCAAATCCACTGCGACCAAAACTAGCAATTCGACGATCATGCGACGGGACGGGACGCCGATCTGCCATTTGCCAACGCGGAGCGGCCGCCAGCTCGGTTTTGCGGCGATCAGAAGCAATGCGGTGCTCGCGAGCAGCGAACCCGATGCGAAATACACCACCCTCACGCCGACCTGCAGCAATCCCGCTATCGCAGACGCCGCGATCAGCGCGCTGCCGGCCGTCAGCACCAGCATCCCGCAAGCAAAGCTGACCGTAATGAGCAGCATCAGCTTGGCTACCTGCTCCGGGCTGGCGCCGAATGCGCCATAAACCCGGTAGCGCACCGCTCCCCCGGTCAGCGCGCCCGATCCGATGGCGTTGCCGAGCGCCGACCCGCAGCCGGCGCCTAACAGCAATGGCAACCCGGAAACGCTGAACCCGACGAGCGGAAACAGCGCCAAGTCGCGCCCTACGAGCGCCGCGTAGCTCAGCCCCGTCGCGGCGATCGCGCCGAGCAGCGCCCACGGCGGCAGCCGCCGAAACGCGTGTATTATAGCGTGGTAGTCGATGTCGGCGGAGAGATGCTGCAGCACGCCAAGAATTGCCAGGCAGCCGAGCAGGCCGAGCATCGGCGCCAGAGCAGGCCGTAGCCGGCCGGCAAGAGCCCGAAAGAACCTCATCGTCGAGTGTGACGCCTCAGGCTTCTTGCGAACGGACACGCGATTTGCCCCCCGGCAGCGCGGCACGCGTGAAAGCCGGCATCGACCCCGCTCCGTCCGCCTTCCTGAGACAACTAGACCGGGGCGCGCCCGACGCAAACGGGTCCAGGCCGACGAAGAAGGCGTCAATAGTCAACCCGGCGACCTACCGGACCCAGCCGCGCAGATCACTTGGGAAGCGACGCCATCATCATAATCCATGTCACACTGGCCGTCACCACGACGTCTGTCCGTAGTGATCGCGAAAACGACGGCGCAGCGGGCGTCAAGGGTCGAAATCGTATCGAATAGATCGGATCAGCAGCCGGTACGGCACGCTGCTCCTGCATGGCGCGCAGCGCTACACCAAGTCCCCGGCGTCCATCGCCGAAAGGAGCTCGACCGCTCGCTGACGAATCGCGGCGAGCTTCGCCCCGTCCATCCGCGCCAGATTGCGAAGCGGCAATTCCATCCGATTGTTGCCCGCGAAGCGTTCGGCGTGGCGGGCAATGAAGTCCCAGTAAAGCGTGTTGAACGGGCAGCCGCGCTCGCCGATAGCGGTACGGACGTCGTAATGGCACGCGCCGCAATAGTCGCTCATGCGATTGATGTACGCGCCCGAGGCGGCATACGGCTTGGAGCCCACCACGCCGCCGTCGGCGATGCAGCACCATGCCCCGGGTGTTGGGCATCTCCACCCACTGATAGGCGTCGGCGTAGACCACCATGTACCAGAGATCGACCTCGTCAGGGTGCAGCCCGGCGATCAGCGCGAAGTTGCCTGTCACCATCAGGCGCTGGATGTGGTGCGCGTGGGCGTGCTCCATCGTCTGGCCGATGACCTGCCGCATGCACTCCATGCGGGTCTCACCCGACCAGTAGAACCAGGGCAGCTTTCGCGTGGCGCCCAGCGCGTTGCGCTCGCCGTATTCCGGCATATGCAGCCAGTAGACACCGCGGACGAACTCGCGCCAGCCGATGATCTGCCGGATGAAGCCTTCGGCCGCGTTGAGCGGGACCGCACCCGCGCGATAGGCCCGCTCCGCCGCACGGCAGGCGACCATCGGATGCAGCAGCCCGACATTCATCGAAGTGGACAGCAGGGAGTGGAACAGGTGCGGCTCGTTCCGCTTCATCGCGTCCTGCCAGTCGCCGAAGGAAGCGAGCCGGTGGTCGATGAAATCGTCGAGTGCCAGGGCGGCCTGCTCCGGCGTCACGGGCCAGGCGAACCCGTCTACCCTGCCGAAATGGCCGGCAAACCGCGCGGCAACCAGCGCCATGACCTCCGACGTGATTGTGTCGGGCTCGAAGCGAGGCGGTGCCGGGGCGACGATGCCGGCCGGCAGGCGCTTGCGGTTCTCGGCGTCGAAGTTCCAACGATCGCCTTCCGGCACGCCGTCGGCCTGCATCAGCAGCCCGGTGCGCCGCCGCATCTCGCGGTAGAAGAACTCCATGCGCAGGGTGCGCTTGCCTTCGGCCCAGCGGCGGAATTCCTGTACGCGGCATAGAAAGCGATCGTCCTCGCGGATCTCGGTCTCGATGCCGGTCGCGTCCTGCCAGCCGCGCATGTCGTCGAGCACGCGCCATTCGCCGGGTGCGGTTGCTACAATGTGCGCCGGCCGGAGTTCGCGCCGCGGCACGGGAAACCTCTCCACGCAGGCTGTGCGTATTCGCCGCGTCGTCGAGCCGGACGTACTCGACCCTGACCCCCCTCGCCGCGAGGGCTGCCGCGAAGTGCCGCATGGCCGAAAGCACCAGCACGATCTTTTTGGGGTGGTGCGGCACATAGGTGCATTCGGCCATCACCTCGGCCATGAGCACCACGTCGCGGGCGGGATCGAGGTCGGACAGCGCCGCGATCCACGGCGAAACCTGGTCGCCCAGCACTACGCGCAGGCAGTTCGTCCCACTTGCCATCATTTCGGGCGGCTTCATCGTGGAAGGATGGTCACGCGCGCGGGGAGGACAAGCGTCGCGTGGCGTGGCAGGATTGATGGATCGCTACAAAGGCTCCCGCGTTCGCCGCCATGCGCCAGCTCCTGCTCCTGCGCCATGCCAAATCGTCGTGGGACGATCCGCAGCTCCCCGATCACGCGCGGCCCTTGAACGCGCGGGGGCGGCAGGCGGCCGTTGCGATGGGCCGGGCGATCCGCGAGTTGGCGCTGGCACCGGACGTCGTGCTTGTTTCCTCCGCTCGCCGGACGCTGCAAACCTTGGAAGCGATCGGCCCGTGGGACGAGACGCCGCTGATCGAGCCGATGGACGCCCTCTATCTCGCGACCGCCCCCGGCTTGCTCACCGTACTGAACGGGGTCGCCCAGACGGCACGCAGCGTGCTGCTGATCGGCCATAACCCAGGCCTCCATGAGCTCGCGCTGCTGCTCGCGGGCGAGGCGGCGTTGGCGGCCGGCAGCCCCGGCGCCCGCCGCCTCGCGCAAGGCTATCCGACGGCGGCACTTGCCGAGTTCATGGTCCCGGGCCCCTGGGAGAAGCTCGAAGGGGGTGCGGCGCGGCTGCTCCGGTTCCTTGCACCGAGCGACCTGCCCGAAATGGCTGTTTGATGGAGCCGATTGCCTGATCGAGCTCGAACTCAGCGTCCCACCCGAGGACGCGACCCGCCTGCCGCGGCTGCGCAGGCTCGCGCCGATCAAGGCATCCCGGATGCGCAACCAGCCAATCAGGATCGTTTGGCACGACACGCCGGGCGCCGATCTGCTGGAGGAAGGGCTTGCGGCCGCCGAGCAGCGCGGGCGCTGGCGCCTGGAACGCGTGCTGCCGGACCACACGCCTTGGCCGCCCGGCGCGCCGGCCCCTGGTGGTCGCCGAGGCAGACCGACCGGAGCTGCTCGATCCGGCCCCGCCGGGCCCGATCATGCCGGTGGCGGCGTTCGAGGGGCGCGCGCTCGCGGTCGAGCTGCGACACGGCGAGGAGCTCGTCGCGGTCCGCGTGCTTGATGGGGCGATGCGCGGCGTTGCCGCCGAGCGGCGGGCGGCAAGGGTGCAGCTAGCAGGCGCCGATGGTGCAACGCTCGATATCGCCCTCGACCTGGCCGACGATGTCGAGCTCACGGTGCCTCGCGCGGTTCTGGCGCGCGAGGCGATCGCAGTGGCGCAGTCTGTCGAGCCGCCACCGCGCCGCCTCGGCGCGCCGGGCCTGCCGCCCGAGCTGTCGGTCGCGGCGGCCTTCGCGCACGTGACCGGGCATCTCGCCGACGTCATGCTGCATTGGGGTGCGGAGATCGCCGCCGGCAGCACGGCACTGGAGCCCGTGCATCAGATGCGGGTCGCCATGCGGCGGCTCCGGTCAGTGATGGGCCAGTTCCCCGTCGGCGACGACGCGCCGCTGCTGCAAGCCACCAAGCTTGGCCTCAAATTGCTGGCCGGCGTCCTGGGGCCAGCGCGGGACTGGGACGTGTTCTTCTCGGAAACCGGCCGCTCGGTCGGGGAAGCATTCGGTCCCGAGGCGGCCATCGCAAGGCTGCTCGCGGCCGCCGACCGACGGCGGGCCGAACACTATCGCGCGTTGCGAGCGCTGCTCGCGAGCGCGGAATACCGCAAGCTCATGATCCGGCTTGCCGGGTTGTCGCGGCCGGGGTGTTGGGAGGCCGCGGCCGACCCGGAGCGCAATGACCTTCTCAACCTGCAGTTGATCGATTTTGGTGGCGCGGTGCTCTCGAAGCGGCTAAAGCGGCTGCTTCAGACTGGCGATTCGATCGAACATTTGGACGCGGCATTGCTGCATGAAATTCGACTGCTCGGAAAGCGTTTGCGTTACGCTGCCGAATTGTTTGGCCCGCTCTACCCGGGCAAGGCGCCCCGCCGCTTCATCCGCCGGCTGACCACGCTGCAAGAGGCGATCGGCGTGCTCAACGACGGGGCAGTGGCCACCCGTTTGATGGCCGAACTTGCCGGCAACGGCGTGGAGCGAGCTTCTGCGATCGGCGTGGTTCGCGGATTTGTCGCCGGGCGGGGGGCCGCCGAACGGCTGAACATCGCGCGGGCGTGGGAGCGTTTTCGTCAGTCCGCCCCTTTCTGGGGCTGACCGGACAAAACCGAGGTCGCCGACTTTGGAGCCCTAAGATGGACCAGGCGACTAAGCCTGATCTTATAGCCCAGGACGAACGTATGAGCGCGGCGATCTTGGCGCACGATTGGACGCGCACGCCGCTTGGGCATCCAGCTTCTTGGCCTGTTGAGCTCCAAACACTTGTCGATGTGATGATCGGCGGTAAGCAGCCGATGTTCATCGCCTGGGGTCCCGAGCGCACGATAATTTATAACGACAGCTACGCCGAGATTCTTGGTGGCAAGCATCCCGGCGCGATTGGGCAGCCGCTCCTCGAAGTCTGGTCCGAGATCCGCGACGAAATCGCCCCGCTCGTGGATGCGGCCTACGCCGGCCGATCCGTCCACATGGACAGCATGATGCTGCTGATGGAGCGGCACGGCTATCCGGAAGAGACCCACTTCGCGTTCTCGTACACACCGGTGCGCGACGGCAAGACGGGAAACGTTCTCGGCTTCTTTTGTCCTTGCATGGAGACCACCCGGCAGGTGGTCGCCGAGCGGTCGCTGCGAGAAAGCGAGGCGCAATTCAGGGCGCTCGCACAAGCGATCCCGAACCATGCCTGGACTGCGGCGCCCGACGGACGCCTCGGCTGGTTCAACCAGAAGGTCTTCGATTATTGCGGTCTCGACTATCAGGCGCTTGCCGGACAAGGCTGGTCGCGGCTCGCTCACCCCGGCGATCTCGGGCGTTTGGAGGTGCATTGGCGACACGCGCTGGCGACGGGAGCGGCCCTTAAGGCGGAGATTTGTTTCCGACGCGCGGACGGCACCTACCGCTGGCATCTCGTCCAGGCGCAGCCCGTGTGCGCGAGCGACGGCAGGATTGCGGTATGGGTGGGCACCAACACCGACATCCAGGAGCAGCGGGCCGCACGGGATGCGCTGGCCGAGTTGAACGGCGAATTGGAGCGTCGCGTGGCCGAGCAAACGGCCGAACGCGACCGCGTTTGGCAGAACTCCCGCGACCTCCTCACCATCGTAGGTGCAGACGGCATCTTTCGCGCGGTCAATCCGGCCTGGACAGCCATACTAGGATACAAGCCTTCAGAACTGGTCGGCCGCAGCTTCCGCGCGATCATCTGGCCCGACGATTTGGAAATGACGCAACGTGGGCTCGAAAGCGCCGCCGCGAGCAGCGACCTGCAGAACTTCGAGAACCGCTACCGGCACAAGAACGGCACGGCGCACTGGATCTCATGGCAGACCTCAACCGTGGGCGAAATGATTTATGCCTACGGTCGCGACATCACGGCTCAGAAGGAACAAGCCGAAGCGCTTCGAGAGGTCGAGGAGCAGCTCCGGCAGTCCCAGAAGATGGAGGCGGTAGGCCAACTCACCGGCGGGATCGCGCACGACTTCAACAACCTTATCACGGGCATAAGTGGTAGCTTGCAGTTGCTGCAAACCCGCGTGGCACAGGGCCGGACCAACGAACTTGACCGCTACCTCGCGGCGGCCCAGGGCGCAGCCAAGCGCGCAGCGGCTCTCACCCACCGGCTCCTGGCCTTTTCTCGCCGGCAAACCCTCGACCCCAAGCCGACGGACGTTAACCGCCTGGTGGCCGACATGGAGGAATTGGTGCGTCGCACCATCGGGCCGGCGATCGCGCTCGAAATGGTTCCAGCAGACGGCCTGTGGATCACGTTGGTGGATCAGAATCAGCTGGAGAACGCGCTGCTCAATCTGTGCATCAACGCGCGCGACGCGATGCCCGAGGGCGGCCGGCTCCGGATCGAGACCGGCAACCGGTGCCTCGACGAGCGCCAGGCGCGACAGCGCGACCTGCCTGCCGGGCAGTATGTCGCGCTTTGCGTGAGCGACAACGGCGTCGGAATGACCGCGGACGTGGTTGCCCGAGCGTTCGATCCGTTCTTCACTACCAAGCCACTCGGCATGGGCACCGGCCTCGGCCTTTCCATGATCTATGGCTTCGTGCGGCAGTCCGGCGGGCACGCGCGCATCGATTCTGAGCCAGGCGAGGGTACGCGGATCTGCCTTTTTCTGCCGCGGCACACGGGTCGCGCGGAGAGCTCCGAAGGCGTGGCCCAGCCCCACCGCGCGCGAGCGGCGGTTCGAGGCCAGACCGTGCTGTTGGTCGATGACGAGCCGACGGTGCGAATGCTGGTGGCGGAAGTGCTCGGCGACCTCGGCTGCGTGGCGATCGAAGGGGCGGACGGCGCGGCGGGACTGAAGGTGATCGAGTTCTGACGTTCCCATCGATCTGTTGATAACCGATGTGGGCTTGCCCGGAGGCATAAACGGGCGGCAACTCGCCGAGGCGGCCCGGGTTGCGCGGCCCGGTCTCACCGTGCTGTTCATAACGGGATTCGCGGAGAACGCCGTGCTTGGGCGTGGGAACTTGGAGCCGGGCATGCACGTGCTGACCAAACCGTTCGCGGTCGATGCTCTCGCCAGCCGGATCAAGGAGCTCATCCCCGAACGATAGCCGGCCTGCTAAGTTGACCGGCATGGACCTCTCGCCCGCAGTCCAGCCACCGCCGCGCCGCACCCGAACCTGGCAGGGAGCGGCCCGCGTCACCCTTGCCGCCGCCCTGGTCGCTCTCGGCGTGTGGACGCTCCGGCGATATTTGCCGGCACTCGCTTGGGCCGCCGTGTTCGCCGTCGCGCTTTGGCCCCTCTACCAGCGCGCACGGCGGCGTTGGCCACCTAGCCGCCATGACGTGCTTCTGCCGGCCGTCTTCACGGCGGCGGTCGCCCTTGTGTTCCTGATCCCGTTGACGCTCGTTGCCATCCAACTCGGACACGAGTGGGGGGCGATCACAGCCTGGGCGCGGGAAGCTCGCACCACGGGCCTGCCGGTCCCCGACTGGGTGCAGCACCTGCCCCTTGCCGGAGGCCGCGCCGCGGCATGGTGGCAGACCAATCTCGCCGACCCGCAGGCATCTGCGGGGTTGCTCGGGCGCGTCGACCGCTCGGAGGCCGTCTCGGTAAGCCGGGAGGTTGGCCTGGCATTGCTGCACCGCGTGGTGCTGTTCGGTTTCACCCTGCTCACCCTGTTCTTCCTGTTCCGCGACGGGGCGAGCGTGCGGGACCAGATGACGCAAGCCAGCAACCGGGCATTCGGCCCTTCAGGCGAGCGGGTCGGCCGTCAGGTGATCGCGTCCGTCCGAGGGACGGTGGATGGCCTCGTGCTTCGTCGGTCTCGGAGAGGGCGCGTTGCTGGGCGTCGTCTACGCCGTGGCGGGGGTGCCGCATCCCGTGACTGTTCAGCGCGCTGACCGGGGTGGCGGCCATGGTTCCTTTCGGAGCCGCGCTGGCATTCGGGCTGGCGGCGCTGCTGCTGCTGATAAAGGGCACGACCGTCGCTGCTGCGGCGGTGTTTGGCGCCGGGCTCGCAGTTACGTTCATTGCCGACCATGCGGTGCGGCCAGCGCTGATTGGCGGCGCGACGCGGCTGCCGTTCCTTTGGGTCCTGCTAGGCATCCTCGGCGGCGTCGAGACGTGGGGCCTGCTCGGTCTGTTCCTGGGGCCGGCGATCATGGCGGCGTTGATCCTCCTTTGGCGCGAATGGACGGGCGCAGCGGATTGAGCCGGCTTGCGGCTCGAGCGCGCGGCCGCGGCTCCAGGCGGCGCGGCACGCGCGCGGGCCCGCTGTGACGCTGCGGCATCCCCGCCGCATATTCCGCGCCTCGAGCGGGGCGCGGCTTGGTCCGGCCGCCGCCCGCGCCGTGGTGACGCTCGCAGTCGTCGCCGTGATGGCAGGAGCGGGCGCGCTCGCCTGGCGCGCACCGTCCCTGCTCGCCACCGATCCGGGCCTGACCGGACGGATTGCCGCCAATGCCGCCGAGATCGCCGTGATCGATGGGGGCACCCTGCGCCTGAACCGTACCGTGGTGCGGCTGCTCGGAGTGGAGCCGCCGCCCAGGGGTGAGGCCTGTGGCCATGCGTCCGATTGCGGCTCCGCCGCCGCCAACGCGCTGGCCGGAATGGCGCGCCGAGACCCGGTCAGTTGCGAAATCCGTGGCCGGGATCAACTCGGCCGGCCATTAGCGGTGTGCCAAGCTGCGGGGGTTGAGCTTAACCGCGCGCTGGTAGCCGCCGGTTGGGCCCGGGCGGACGGTGGGCTGGCAGGGCTCAGCGGAGCCGAGAGCGAGGCTCGCGCGGGTCGCCGCGGCCTCTGGTTCAATCCTTAGCCAGGCGGCGCCCTTATGCTGCATGCGCGAAGGTTGCGCTGGCTCCAACTCCGCCATAACTTTGGACCAGGGACGCCGTGCGGGGCCGGGAAGCCGGGATTTAGCCCGGGCGCGGCGCAATCACCGCAGGAACAAGGACGTCTCGATGAGCAGCGCGACCTCGAGGTCGGTTACCATCACGCTCGATGGCTCGAATAAGAGCGCCAAACTGCCGCTCCGAGATGGTACGATCGGCCCCTCGGTGTTCGACATCCGCAAGCTCTACGCCGACCTCGGCGTGTTCACCTACGATCCTGGGTTCGGCGGGACGGCGGCGTGCGAAAGCAAGATCACCTACATCGACGGCGACGAAGGCGTGCTGCTGTATCGCGGCTACCCGATCGAGCAACTCGCCGAGCATTCCTCGTTCCTCGAGGTCTGCTACCTCCTGCAGCACGGTGAATTGCCGAACCAGCGGCAAAGGGAGGAGTTCGAAAAAGGCGTGATGCTCCACACCATGCTGCACGAGCAGATCCGCGCCTTCTACAATGGCTTCCGGCGCGATGCGCATCCGATGGCGGTGATGTGCGGCGTCGTGGGAGCTTTATCGGCTTTCTATCACGACAGTATGGACATCAATGATCCGGCCCAGCGAACCATCAGTGCCTTCCGCCTGATCGCCAAGGTGCCGACGATCGCCGCCTGGGCGCACAAGTACAACATCGGCCAGCCGTTCATGTATCCGCGCAACGACCTCTCCTACGCGGCGAACTTCCTCTACATGTTCAACGCCGTTCCCGCAGAACCGTATGACGTCAACCCAATTCTGGCGCGCGCGATGGATCTCATCATGATCCTGCATGCGGATCACGAGCAGAACGCGTCAACCAGCACGGTGCGCCTTGCGGGCTCAACTGGGGCCAACCCGTTCGCCTGCATCGCGGCCGGCATCGCCAGCCTTTGGGGGCCGGCCCACGGGGGCGCCAACGAGGCCGTGCTCAAAATGCTCAACGAGATCGGGCACAAGGACAACATCGCCGAGTTCCTTTCCAACGTGAAGGACAAGAACAACCACGCGCGGCTGATGGGCTTCGGCCACCGCGTTTATAAGAATCACGACCCGCGGGCGCGGATCATGCAGCGCACCTGTCACGCCGTCCTGGGCGAACTCGGGAATCAACGACCCTTTGCTCGAGCTGGCGATGGAAATGGAGCGCATCGCGCTGAGCGACTCCTACTTCGTCGAGCGCAAGCTTTACCCGAACGTGGATTTTTATTCGGGCATTATCCTGAAGGCGATGGGGTTCCCGACCAGCATGTTCACCGCACTGTTCGCGGTATCCCGCACGGTGGGCTGGATCAGCCAATGGGAAGAGATGGTGAAGGATCCGGAACAGCGGATCGGACGGCCGAGGCAGATCTACACGGGCGCCCCACGCCGGGACTTCGTTCCGCTCGACCAGCGTCGCTGACTGCCTGATTGGTCAGCCGCGCACGTGAAACACCCCGGTATCAGGGATTTCAGACGCGATAGCTGCCGATGCGCGGCGGACGGGCGGCATTTTCACGGAGAAATCTTAGCGTCGCGTTTCACTGTGTGAAACGAACGGCCGCCGCAGGAGCCGAGTTGCCCCCGTCCAATCCATAGTTACCTCGCGCACGGAACGTAGGCGGGCAACGTCTTCGTCGTAAAGGAATCCCGAGAAACTCGTTACTCTGCCTGAAGAGGGAGCCTCTATTGCGCCGTGCATTCGGTGGGAACGGACGTTGAACACGCCCCGGGTTAGGAAACCCGAATAGGCAATGCGGGCAGTGAGATGCGTCAAAACGTTAAACGTCAACTTAACGAGAGCGTTTGCACAAGCTATGCACACATCCGCAAGTTGCGTTGGTCGTGACTTTCTCGCGGAGTTTTTCAATGCAAGAAACATATTGCTCGTTGGATGCATTGGTAAGGGCCCGTCTGAAACGTTGGCCGCAGCGGCCCCCCGGAAGTGTGAGTTCCTCGCGCCGGTCTGACGCGTGGATGCGCGGTCGGCCCGCCACGACGCCCGAACTCGGCAATCCTTTCCTGAAATTTCCGGGAAGTGCTCGGCTCCGGACATTGCCGGACGGATTGTGGCTCAACTTCGGTGGCACGCCCGTCGATCCGTTCGTCGACATCTTCGCTATCGAGGCCTGCAGCAGCCTGCAGAACCTATTGGATAAACGCTCGCGCTTTGCTCCAAGCACGCAATCACTCCTGGCCGTTTGCCCGGTGATGTGGTTGCTGGCACCGTTAAGCGCGGATGATCCGATGCCACGCTGGCAGGCGAGTGGGCTGCTCCGCGCCCAGCCCACGCATCCGCTCGTTCTCCCGGTGCGCGATCTGAAGGTGATGTACGGGCTGAAGCCACGGCATTTTCAGATCGCCACGGGCACCCTGCCCCACCCGCACGAATACTTTGTTCCGATCGACGCGCTGACCGCGGTGGACGGCGACAAAGACCCAGCACTGCAGGCGATGGTGGCCCGCGCCTGCACGGCCGGCAACTTCCTCATTGCTGCGACGTGAACGGGCGTGCCTCGTCGCGAGCAGGAGCCGTGGGCCCGCGCTCCGTAATCACCGCCATCGCCAAGTCCGGCCGGTCGGTGATTACTCCGTCAATGCGCCAGTCCATCAATGCGCAGATCCGGGCTGGCTCGTTGACGGTCCAGGCGAGGACACGAAGGCCGAGTTCGTGCGCCTCCTGGATACGCGCCCGGGACAGCTCGTGATGCTCCGCCGCCCAAATCGGCCCGCCTTCCGCCGCCACCGTCCGCGGCACGGAGCGGCCGAAATCGGCCGGGCTCGGACCATCCCACCAGAGGCGGGCCGATCGCGACGTCTCCCGTGACGTGAGCCAACCAAGAGCAAGCACCGGGCGGATAGCGCGTAGGAAGCGGAGGGCCCGCCAGTCGAACGATTGCACGGTCGTGCGCTCGGTTGCATCGGCCGCGTCCAACGCGGCCAGCACTGCCGCGGCCAGCTCTGTCGGCGACGCCGTCCAGTCGGGATGAGGCGGAAACGTCTTAAGCTCGATCAACAATCGCGCCTCGGGAAACGTTCCGAGCACCGCGGAGAGGCTCGGGATGCGGGCGCCCTCGCAACCGGTTTGAGCAGGAAACGCAGCTGCGTACCGCGTTCCTGGCCGGATGCGACCGACGTCGAACGCCTGGAGAGCGTCAAACGACAGATTGCGGATCAGCGCTCCCCTTCCCGCCAGCCAAGTGCCGTTCTTGTCTCGCGTGAGGTCGGAGTTCAGCACCGGATCGTGCGACACCGTGACAACGCCGTCGGCCGAGAGGCCCACGTCTAGTTCGAGCCGATCGACCCCGAGCGTCAGCGCGTGGGCGAAACCGACGATGGTGTTCTCCGGGCGCAAGCCCCGGCAGCCGCGATGTCCGATGATCTCCAACCGGCGTAGTCTCGCCGGCAACCCGTCAGGGGCAGTCGCAGCCTGACGTCGGGCCTTTGGAGCCGCGGACCACATGATGGTCGATCCATTCGGCGACCAGCCGCCGCGCTTCGTTCAGCGACGCCTCCGGGTGGTGAATGCGGTAGAGCGTCGTGCAGGCCTGGAACGCCGACATATCGTCCCGGCCGAGATGGCGCAGGTCGCTATACGCCGTTATCACGGCGCGCTCGCAGCGCCGCGCGATCTCGCTTAACTCGCCGCCCATCTCCGGCCTGCCCCCAGATGCGAATCGCTCGCAATTTGTTCCGCAACATTAGGCGTAGGCATTGCATGAGACAAGCGCAAAGCCGATCAGCCAAGAAGGCGAGGGTCGACCGTGACCGCGTGGTTCAGCGGCCCGTGCCCCCGACCGAAACCGGGCGCTGAGAGCATCGCGCGCCGCACATAATTTCGGCCCCGGGCCACGGCCGCCGTGAGCCCAAGACCTTGGGCGAGACCGGCGGCGACGGCGCTCGCGAGAGTGCAGCCGGTGCCGTGCGTGTTCCGGGTGTGGATACGGCGGTCGGTGAACTCCTCAACACCGTCTTCCGTCGCAAGGAGATCAACCACCGTCTCGCCCGCGAGGTGGCCGCCCTTCAGCAGCACGGCCGGCACCCCGAGAGTTAGCAGCAGCTCGGCTGCACGACGCATCGCGGGCAGATCGCCGATCGGCTGGCCGACCAGCACCTCGGCCTCGGGAAGGTTGGGCGTCAGCAAGGTCGCGCGCGGCAGCAGCCGACGCTTAGCGTGTCGACCGCGCTCGGGTCGAGCAGCATGTGCCCGCCTTTCGCGACCATTACCGGGTCTACGATCAGGGGGATGGAAACTGCCTTGTCAGCCAGAACGTCGCTGACCGCCTCGATAAGCGCAGCGTCCGCCAGCATTCCCGTTTTCACCACGTCCGCGCCTAGGTCGTCGAGCACGCAAACCATCTGCAACCGCAGGAACCCGGGCGGCACGGGATGAACGCCTTGCACCCCCGTCGTGTCCTGCGCCGTAAGCGCCGTGACGGCGGTCGCCGCGAAGCAACCTAGGGCCGTGATGGTCTTAATATCGGCCTGGATGCCGGCACCGCCCCCCGAATCCGACCCGGCAACCACCAGCACGCGCCCGCGCATCTGGCCGGCCGCGGCATCGCGGTCCGTCAGGCTGCCGATTCCTGCGGCGGCGCACTGGCCGCGATCGCGGCGCAAACCTCGTCGACCACCTGACGAACCACGGTCTCGTCCTCGGCTTCCGCCATGACCCGCACCACAGGCTCGGTCCCGCTCTCGCGGATCAGCAGCCGGCCGGAGCCGCCCAGCATTTGCTCCGCCGCGGCCATCGCTCGCTTGACCGCCGCATGGTGCAGCGGCGAGGGGCCGGCGAAGCGCACGCTGCGCAACAACTGCGGCAACGGCGTGAACACGCGACACACCTCGCTCACTGGGCGGCCCTCCTCCACGATCATAGCGAGCACCTGCAGGGCGGCGACAAGGCCGTCTCCGGTGGTGGCGAAGTCGGACAAGAATCATGTGGCCGGACTGCTCGCCGCCCACGTTGATGCCTTCTACCCGCATCCGCTCCGCGACGTGCCGGTCGCCCACGCTCGTCCGATGGAGCTGCATTCCGGCGTCCTGCAACACGCGCTCCAGCCCAAGGTTGGACATGACCGTCGCGACCACGCCGTTGCCGCGCAGGCGTCCGGTGCGGCCCCAGGATCGTGCAATCAGCCCGAGGATCTGGTCGCCGTCGATCAGCTCGCCACGCTCGTCCGACAACAGCAGGCGATCGGCGTCGCCGTCGAGCGCAATGCCGAGATCGGCCCCGTGCTCCACCACTTGCCCGCACAGGAACTCGGGCACTGTCGATCCACAATCCTTGTTGATGTTGAAGCCGTCGGGTGTCACGCCGAGCTTGATGATGGTCGCGCCCAGTTCCCAAAGTATGTCGGGCGCCACGCGATAGGCGGCGCCGTTGGCGCAATCGATAGCAATGCGCAGTCCATCCAGCCGCAATCCACGTGGAAAGGTGGCCTTCGCGGCTTCCACGTAGCGCCCGTGCGCGTCGTCGAGCCGGGCCGCACGACCGAGCGACGCGGCGGCCGCCAGGTGAGGACGACAGATCGCCCGCCATGATCGCCTCGATCTCCAGCTCCTCGACGTCCGACAGCTTGAAGCCGTCGGGGCCGAACAGCTTGATGCCGTTATCCTCGAAAGGATTGTGCGAAGCCGAAATCATGACGCCGAGATCGGCCCGCAGGCTGCGCGTCAGCATCGCGACGGCCGGGGTCGGCATTGGTCCGACCAAGGTGACGTCCATTCCGGCGCCGATGAAACCGGCGGTCAGCGCCGGCTCAAGCATGTAACCCGAAAGCCGGGTGTCCTTGCCGATCACCACCTTGTGCCGGTGGGACCCGCGCTTGAACAGCAGGCCGGCGGCTTGGCCCAGCCGCAGCGCCGTTTCCGCGGTCATAGGGTCCGTGTTGGCTAGCCCACGGATACCATCAGTCCCGAACAAACGCTTCATCCCAGCCATTCTTGCTACCGTCTTGCTGTTGATTGTTCTCGATTATAGCGCGGGACGGGCGCGCCAGCCCCGGCATTCACACCAGGACCGCCGCGCGAAGTCGCAATGCCTGCATAGTGCCGGCAACGTCGTGCACCCGAAGCACCGATGCTGCTCGCTCGACGCCAAACAGGCCGAGGGCCAGCGAGCCCGCGTCCCGTTCCTGCGGATGTTTGGCTCCGGCGACCCGTCCGATGAACGACTTGCGGGACACGCCGAGGAGAATACGGCAGCCGAGATTGCATAGGATGGGCAACCGCGAAAGCAGTTGGAGGTTATGCCGAGCCGTCTTTGCGAAGCCGATACCAGGGTCGATGGCTATCCTGTCAAGCGCAATCCCGGCGCACGCGGCGACTTCGATCCGGGCGGAAAGCTCGGCCGCGACCTCGACGGCGACGTCCTCGTAGATGGCGTAGCGGTCCATGGTGGCCGGATCGCCCCGCATGTGCATCAGGACCACCGGGCAATCGGCGCGGGCGATTACCGCCGCGGCTTCCACATCGTGCGACAAGCCCGACACATCGTTGACGATCGCCGCGCCCGCTTCCAACGCGGCTGCCATGGTCGCGGCATGACGCGTGTCGACCGAAACGCAGACGCCGTTCGCGGCGAGTCCGCGGATCACGGGAAGCACGCGCCCTTGCTCGCACAGCGCGGATACTGGCATGGCGCCGGGGCGAGTGCTTTCGCCCCCGACATCGATGATATCCGCCCCGTCGGAGGCGAGCGCCAGACCTGCGGCCAAGGCGTCCTCAACGCCGCGATGCTGGCCGCCGTCACTAAAACTGTCCGGCGTAGCATTCACAATGCCCATCACCGCCGGCCGCTGGGGATCGAGCCCGGCCCAGGGCGGGACAGGGGCGGCGAGCCGCTCGGCTAACGCATCCCAACCAGGCGGGAGCTGGGTCGAACGAACGACAGGGTAATCCGGCGCCCCGTCAATCAGCCGGGCTAGGGTGAACGCGAGGGGGCCGCCGGCAAGCGGTCGCGCGAGCCCGGCGCGTACCGCTTCGGCCGCATCCGGGCCGCCCAGCAAGCCGAGCGGCTCAAGGAGCCGCACGGGGCATTCAGCCCGGCTGGGGTGCCGGGCCGAGGCCGGGCGGGGGCGTCGGAGCCGGGCGTCCCGCGGTCGGGACGGAAGCCCGCCGGCTTTCCGGCGCGGGCTCGTCGACCACCTTCTTGATCACCGGCTCGCCGCGCAGCACCGTACGGATCTCGTCGCCCGACAGCGTCTCGTGCTCGAGCAGGCCACGTGCCAGCCGATGCAACTCCTCGACGTTCTCCGTAAGGATGTGCTTGGCCTTGTGGTAGGCGCGATCGATGATGTCCTTGATTTCGCGGTCGATCTCGCGCGCGGTCGCCTCCGACACATTCTTGTTCTGCGTCACGGAATGGCCGAGAAATACCTCCTGGCTGTTGTCCCCGTAGGCGATCATGCCGAGCTTGTCGCTCATGCCCCACTCGGTGATCATCATACGGGCCTGATTGGTCGCCATCTTGATGTCCCCCGACGCGCCGTTCGAGACCTTGTCGGGGCCGAAGATGATCTCCTCGGCGGCGCGCCCGCCCATCGCCATGGTGAGCTCAGACAACAACTTCGACTTGCTTTTCGAGTAGCGGTCGCCTTCCGGCAGGCTCATCACCAAGCCCAGGGCACGCCCTCGCGGGATGATGGTCGCCTTGTGCACCGGATCGCATTCCGGTTCGTGCATGGCGCACAGTGCATGGCCCGATTCATGGTAGGCGGTCATGCGCTTCTCTGCCTCGCTCATCACCAGCGAGCGGCGCTCGGTGCCCATCAGCACCTTATCCTTGGCGTTCTCGAACTCGCTCATCGCGACCACGCGCTTGCCGAGCCGCGCGGCCAGCAACGCCGCCTCATTGACCAGGTTGGCAAGGTCGGCCCCCGAGAAGCCGGGCGTGCCACGCGCGATCACCTTGGGGTCGACGTCGGATGCCAGCGGAACCTTACGCATATGGACGCGCAGGATCTTCTCGCGCCCGTTCACGTCCGGGTTCGGCACCACGACCTGTCGATCGAACCGGCCGGGGCGCAGCAGCGCCGGGTCGAGCACGTCGGGCCGGTTGGTGGCGGCGATGAGGATGACGCCCTCGTTGCTTTCGAAGCCGTCCATCTCCACGAGCATCTGATTGAGGGTCTGCTCGCGCTCGTCGTTGCCGCCGCCCAGGCCCGCGCCGCGGTGCCGGCCCACGGCATCGATTTCGTCGATGAAGATGATGCAAGGCGCATTCTTCTTGCCCTGCTCGAACATGTCGCGCACCCGCGAGGCGCCGACGCCGACGAACATCTCCACAAAGTCCGAGCCGGAGATGGTGAAGAACGGCACGTTGGCCTCGCCGGCGATGGCGCGGGCGAGCAAGGTCTTGCCGGTGCCCGGCGGGCCGACCAGCAGTACGCCCTTCGGGATCTTGCCGCCAAGGCGCTGGAACTTTTGTGGGTCCTTCAGGAACTCGACGATCTCCTGGAGCTCGCCCTTGGCCTCGTCGATCCCGGCCACGTCGTCGAACGTGACGCGGCCCTGCTTCTCGGTCAGCATCCGGGCGCGGGACTTGCCGAAGCCCATGGCGCGGCCGCCGCCCGACTGCATCTGACGCATGAAGAACACCCAGACGCCGATCAGCAGCAGCATCGGGAACCAGGACAGCAGGTAGTGCAGCAGCGGGTTGACGTCGCTTTCCTCAGGCTTGGCGATCACTCGCACGCCCTTGTCGGTCAGGCGATTGACCAACGACGGATCCTCAGGGGTGTAGGTCTGGAAGGTCCGGCCGTCGGTGAGCTGGCCGGAGACGGTACGGCCCTGGATCACCACGTCTCGCACCCGGCCGCCGTTCACCTCGCCGATGAAGTCCGAGTACGCGACCTGCGTGGCGCCGTTGTGCGTGACCCCGGGTTGGAACAGATTGAACAGCACAACGAGCAACAGGGCGATGATCACCCAGAGCGCCAAGTTGCGGCCGAAATTGCTCATGTCTGTTCGCTCACGTACGGGCTCTAAGTCCCGTCCCTAAAGATGATCGCAATGCTCGCAGAGTGACCGTTAAAAGGTCAACCATATCGAGTATAGCTCAACATAGGGAGCGATGCGGCTCCCTGCACCCCCAACGGGATACGAGCTGGGCAGAAAGGTGCCGGGGCGGCTGCGCGCGGCGGGCAGAACAACGCTTCGACGCCAGCATAGGGGCCATCGCCAGGATGGTCGAGGTGCGGGACGGCGACCAGCGCGGTTTTGCGCCAAAGGGCCGGCAAGGTCTCGAGCACTATTGCGGGCAGGGCGGAACGCGATCGAAGGCTGAGTACGGCAGCGCCGAGCGCGCCTACGCACTGGCCCTCGAGCAGTGCCGCGTCAGCCACCAGCCGAAAACGGCCATCCCACACACCGTTGGCCGCCGGCGCCGGGGCCGCCATGGAAGCCACCTCCCGGGTCAGCAGAAGCCCAGGCCCGAACCGCCCTGCGGGTGAAAGCCGCACGCCGGCGAGCGTAGCGGGCCCAGGCGATCGCGCGAGTGCCGCGACCTGCCGGGTCGAGGGCGGGTAGGCGCGGCCACCGACCATCTGCAGCAGCGCGGACAGGACTGCCGGGTCGACCGGACCGGGACGAAGCACCGCGAACCCCTCGGGCCGCAGCACCGCCGAGGCTGCGAGCGCCGCGGCGGCGTCCCCCTCCGCAATTGCTCGCTCGCGCCCGGCGCCCGCCGCCGCATCGGACAGCGCCGCGGTCGCCCGCCCTACACCGCCCGGATCGTTCCGCCACGCCCTGATCCGGCTGCGAAGCGCGCGTTGGTCCGCGTTCGACGGGTCCTCGACCCAGCCGACTTTGGCTGTGAGCAGGGTCGCACGCAGCCGGGCCGGCGGGACAGATAGGAGGGGCCGGAGCAGGCGCACCGGTCCGGTCTCGCGCACTGTCGCCATCCCGGAGAGGCCCGCCGGGGCGCTGCGCCCCAGCACCCGCATCAGGACGGTTTCGGCCTGGTCTCCGGCGTGATGCCCAAGCAGCAGATGTAGAATGCCGCGCTCCGCGCAGGCCGCGGTAAGCGCGGCCAGGCGGGCCTCGCGCGCTCGGGCCGCCAGTGCCGGCCCGGGTGCGATCGCGAGACGCTGAGCTTGGGCGGGAATGCCGAGGTGGGCGAGGCGGGACAGGGTTAGGCTGGTCTCGCCACCCAACTCCGGGCGAAGCCCATGGTCGGCCACCAGGGCCACCAGCGTCCCGCCTCGCGCACGGACCCAATCGCGTGCGCAAACCGCAAGCGCCAGGCTGTCGGCGCCACCCGACACTGCTGCGGCCAGGGACGGCGCGGGCTCGAATGGCCCGAGCGGCGCCATGAGGGCGGCGAACTCCGCCCCGGTGATCGGGCCGGTGCCGACCTCAGCGACACCCGGCTCGCTGCCGGGTCGCATTTGCTCCGTCGCGGATATCAACCGACTGGCGTGGGAACTCGGCGGCGAGTTTGGCCAAGGTGTCGCAGGCGGCGCGCCTCTCGCCAATGGACGTGAGCGCGTTCGCGAGGCCCAGCAAGGCGTCCGGCGCGTGGCCGCCGTTGCGCGAACGGTTGTAGGTGTCGTCAAACGCGATCGCCGCCTGCGCGTAGTTGCGCTGTCCGGCGAGCGACTGCGCCAGGACGAACTGCGCGTCGTAGGCGCGGGGCGACGTGCGGCTACTTTGCAGGACCTCCCGCGCCGACGCCTCGGCGGTCGCGTAGTCCCGCCGGGACAGGGCGGCGTAGCCTTCCTGCAAAGCAAGCTCAGGTGTGCGCCGGATCGAGCCGGTCGGCGGCGGCGGAGGCGCCGGAGCCGGCACGGTGCCGAGAATGCTGGGCGGCGGGCTGGTCTCACCGGGCGGCGCGACAGGGCGATCGGGAAGCGGGCGGCCGCCGCCATTCTGCAGCGCGAAGTTCAGATCCCCGACCTGCTTCGACAGTTCCGCATTCTGCCGTTGCGTCGTGTTGGTCACCTCCTCGAGCTGGCCGCGGAGCGCCCGCACCTGCTCCTCCAGCGCCTGCACCCGTTCGAGCAGCTGGGCCGTCAGGTCGCCGTTGGCGCCAGACGAGGACGGCGGCGCGAGCGACCGCGGCGCCAGGAATGACCCGCCGGAAGAAGGCTGGCGTCCGCCCTGAGATTGCAACGATTGCAGGTCGCGGCGCAGCTCCAGGATCTGGTTCTGCAGACGCGATGCCCTCGCGCGTGTCCATCTGCGCCCGCGCCGGACCGGCCGCCGCAAGCAGCACTGCCCCCGCACCCGCCAGCAGCGCCGCCCAACGCGTCACTCAGCGCACCGAGGTGATCGTATTCCGGTTCTGTGCCCAGGCCTCTTCCGTGTCGCCGAGCGCCGTCGGGCGGTCCTTGCCGTAGCTGATCGTGCTGATCCGCGCCGAGCTCACGCCCCGTGCCACGAGATAGTCGCGCGCGGAGTTAGCCCGGCGCTGGCCCAAGGCGAGATTGTATTCCTCCGTCCCCCGGTCGTCGCAATTGCCGGCGAGCTGGACGCTGACTTGAGGATACCGTTCGAGCCAGCCGGATTGCCGGTCAAGTGTGCTGCGGGCCTCGCCGCTGAGCTGCGACGAATCGAGCGCGTAGAACACGCGGTCGCCCACGTTAGCGACCAGATCCTCCTGGCTGCCGGGCGCCGGCCCGCCGCTGCCCGACGCCGATGCACCGCTGCCGGTGCCGGTGCCGGTGGTGGCGCCGTTGCGGTCGTTGCCCGAACACGCGACCAGCAGGGCCAGCGCGGCGATCGCCGCCAGCGCGTTCGGGCGAGTGAAAGTTCGTGCATTCATCGTGACTGGTTCCTGTGCGACGAGCGAGGCTCGAGAAGGGTCGGCACGGCACGGATTCGTTTTGCTGGCAAGGCGCTTAGCGTCGCGGCAATCCGGCGGTCAAGATTCTCGACACCTCACCCGGCGAGCGGCGACCATGCGGGGTCGGACGCATCGGTAGGCGTGGACACCGGGCGCTCGTTGAAACCGGTGATATCAATGGAAACCAGTCGCGAGGAGTAGCCATCGCCTCGGCTGTCGCGCGCGGGGGTCTCGCGCCAGAACATCAGCACCCGCCCGTTCGGCGCGAAGGTGGGCCCCTCCACCGAGAAGCTTTCGGACAGGATTCGCTCGCCCGATCCGTCCGGGTTCATCACACCGATGGAGAAGGAGCCCCCAGAGAGCCGGGTGAAGGCGATCAGGTCGCCGCGCGGCGACCACACGGGCGTCGCGTATCGCCCCCGACCGAAGCTGATCCGCCGCGCCCCGCCGCCCCCTGCGTCCATGACGTAGAGCTGCTGATCGCCGCCGCGGTCCGAGTTGAACACGATGTGGGCGCCGTCCGGGCTGTAGCCGGGGGAGGTGTCGATCGCCCCCGAGTCGGTCAGCCTCCGCTCACTGCGGCTCGCCACGTCCACCGTTACGATGTCGGAGCCACCGCCGCGCGCAACCGACATGATGACGCGGTTGCCGTCGGGGCTGAAGCGCGGGGCGAAGGTCATGCCTTCGAACTCGCCGAGGATCTGCTGGCGGCCTGAGGCGAGGTCGAACAGGTAAACCCGCGGCTTGTTGCCGGCGTAGCTCATGAAGGCGATCTGGTCGCGCGTGGGGTGAAAGCGCGGCGTCAGCACGAGGTAGGAGCCATCGGTGAGAACGCGGTTGTTCTCGCTGTCCTGGTCCATGATCGCGAGGCGCTTGGTCCGCCGGTCACGCGGGCCGGTGCCGGCCACGTAGACGATGCGAGTGTCGAAGTAGCCCTTCTCGCCGAGCAGGCGCTCGTAGATCACGTCGGCGATGATGTGGGCGATCCGCCGCCAGTTGCCGCTGTTGGCAGTGTAGGCGGTGCCCTGGATCTGCGCTTGGGGGAGCACGTCCCAAAGCCGGAACTCGACACGCACGTTGCCGCCGCCCGCTTCCGCGACCCGGCCGGTCACCAGCGCTTGCGCGCCGATCGCCCGCCAATTGCCCCAATTCGGCATGTCGCCCTCGACGCTTGCCCGCACGAAGGCGCTGGGCGCGATGGGGCGGAACAGGCCGGAGCGGGCAAGGTCGTTGCTCACAACCTCCGAAATCCCGCGGCCGATGCTCGCGGCGTCGCCGCCCGCCCCGCCTCCCATGTCGGGGATGGCGATCGGGATCGGGTCGGTGCGCGCCCGGTTCACGTCGATCACGGCGCTACCCCCCGAGGCAGGCGCGGCCGAGGCAGGCGCGCGAAGGACGACTGGCGGTGTCAATAGCGCCGCCGTCCCGACAAGCCCGCGCCCGAGCAGGCCGCGCCGGCTCCACCACCCGATCCGATCCGCGTTCATGGCCTCCTCCTTCTTGCTTTCATCGTGGCCTCCCATGTTGGTTGGCGCGGTTATGGCGCTACTCGCCAGGCCTGAAGCGGAAGGTCAGCGTTTGCGGCTGGCCAAGCATGGTTCGCGGCAGAGGCAGGTTGGCGCATTGCGCGCTAAGCACCGCGCGGACCGCGCGCTCGGAAAACGCGCGGAACACCGGGTCGGCCAGCTTACCGGCGTCCCCAGGCGCGACTGCGGCCTGGCGGGCAACACCGTCGCCGTCGGTCCGAACGGTGAGCAGCACCTGCATTTGGTTCACCCCCCTGGCTGCGGCATCGTAGGTCCAGCATCGCCGCACTTCAGCGCCGACCGCGCGTGCCTGATCGCCCGATAGCTTGGAGGTGTCGTCCCCGAGCGGGTTGCCGCCACCGTTGGGCGCGCCCCCCTGGGACGGGTTGGCCCGTGCACGCGGCGCCTGGGATTGCCGCTGCATCGCGCGCAGCTTCTCAAGGGTGTTCTGCAAGGCTGGGCTTTCCGGCGCCGGGTTCTTGGTCGGGGTCGGCTGCGCCGCGTGGCTCGGCGGCGCCGGCGGCGGCGGGACCGGGGGTGGCGGGATCGGCGGCGGCGGGGCGGGTTTGGGCGGAGCCGGCGGCGGCGGGACCGGCGGCGGCGGGGGTGGAGGCGGTGGCGGCGTGGGCGCCCGCTCCGGCGTCGGCGCGGGTGGCGGCGGCGGAGGAGGCGGCGGCGGAGGCGGTGGTGGCGGAGGCGGCGGCTCGGGCGGGGCCGGCTTCGGCGGCTCGGGCGCGGTCTCTTCGGCCGGCGCCGGCGTCGGCGACGGAGCCGCCACCGGTGCTGGCGTCTCGGCCCGGCGCGCGCTCGGGGCGTTGCCCTCGTACACCATCGCTACCGCTTGCTCCGGCACCTCGTCGGGCGGCCGCATGAACGGAACGCCGATCACCAGCGCAAGCACCGCCAAGATATGCAGTGCGACTGAGATGAGGGCGCCGCGGCGCAGCTCCTGGCTCATCGGGGCAAGGCGGGACAGCGATCAGCCGCGCCCCTGCTGACGCTGAGCGGGAGCGGGAGCCGGAGCCGGAGCCGGAGCGGCCGGGCGGGAAGCGGGCGGGTTCGCCGGCTCGGCGCCCGCCGGCTTGGCAGGCGGGATCGCCGACGGCTGTTCGGCGAGCAAGGCCACCTTGGTGAAGCCGCCCTGCGTGATCGTGCCCATCACCTCCATGATGCGCCCGTAGGTGATGCCCTTGTCGCCGCGCACGAAGATGCGTCGCTCGGCGTTGTTTTTGGCGCTCTCCTGCAGCTTTGCCACGAGCTCGTCGAGTTGCACCTCCTCGTTCTGCAGGAAGATCTTGCCTTCCGCGTTGACCGAGACCGTGAGCGGCTCACTATCGGAGTTGAGCGGCTGTGCCGACGTCTTCGGGAGGTCAACCGGCACGCCCGACGTCATCAGTGGAGCGGTGACCATGAAGATGATCAACAGCACCAGCATCACGTCCACTAGCGGTGTGACATTGATCTCGGCGAGCGGCCGGTAGCGGCCACGCCGCCGGCCGCTTAGCGGCCCAGCCATCAGCGCATCTCCTCCGCCAACCCTCTCCCGCAGCTCGGCAGAGGGCTTTTCTTCCCCCCCTCACTTTCGAGGAGCAACAACCGGGGTGAAGGGCCGGTCACGCCGGGCGCTCCTCGCTCTGGCGCGACAGGATCGCCCCGAACTCGGCACCAAACCCTTCCAGCCGGCCGGCAAAGCGAGAGAGGTCGGTGCTGATCTTGTTGTACGCGAGCACGGCCGGGATCGCCGCGACCAAGCCGATCGCGGTCGCGAACAGCGCCTCGGCGATGCCGGGCGCGACCACGGCGAGATTGGTGTTGTGCATGGCGGCGATGGCCGAGAAGCTATGCATGATGCCCCATACCGTGCCGAACAGGCCGATGAACGGCGCCGTGGCCCCGACGGACGCAAGGAAGATCATCCATCGCTCGAGCCGCTCCATCTCGCGGCCGATGGTGACGGTGATGGCGCGGTCTACCCGGTCCCTCACACCCGAATGCGAGATGTCGGCGCCGGCCACCCGGGCAGTGCGTCGCCACTCGCCCATCGCCGCGCCAAACACGGCGGCCATCGGGTTGCTCGGCTTCGCCCCTTGCTGGTCGTAGAGTTCGTCGAGGCTGCCGCCCGACCAGAACCGGTCCTCGAACGTATCGGCTTCCCGGTTGGCGCGGCGCAGGCTGGCGTATTTCTCGAACACGATGGCCCACACCCAGACGCTGGCCGCGAGCAATGCGACCATCACCAGCTTGACCACGATGTCGGCCTCGATGAACAGGCCCCACAAGGACAGGTCGCCGGCTCCGGCCGCCCCCAACCCAACCGCGTCTACCGCCCGATCCACCAATCTAACTCCCGTTCGCGCTCATCGCTTGCAGCCCTTCGCGCCAACGCGTCGGCATCAGCACCGGCCGTGCCTCTCCCGGACGCACGCAAGCCAGGCGGAGATCAGCCCCGACCAGGGGCGCCTCGTCGCAAGCTCGCCTGATTTCCTGACGCAAGCTGACCGAAGCCCCGCCGACACGCACGGGCGCGGTTAGCACGACGAGCGAGTTGTCGAGGCGTGCGGGCCGCAAATAATCCAAACGCGCGCTCCGCACCACGAACATCAGGTTGAACCGCTCCACCAGCTCGGCGTGAGGGATGCCCGCGTCGCGCAGCGCCTCCGACCGCGCCCGCTCGGCGAAACGCAAGTAGTTGGCGTGATAGACAATTCCGCCCGCGTCGGTGTCTTCGAAGTAGACACGGAGCCAATAGCGGTGCGCGCCTGCCAGGCTCATGTCATCACCATGACGGTTCGGTCATCCTTCGTCTTCGAGGAGATCGAGCTGCGCTGTTGCCTCACGCGGCGGCAGCAGGCCGAGATGCCGCCAACCGGGCTGACCCAACACGCGCCCGCGGCTGGTCCGGAGCACCAGGCCCTCCTGGATCAGGAATGGCTCTACCACGTCCTCAAGGGTGTCGCGCGCTTCGGCCAGCGCGGCGGCCAGGGTCTCGACCCCGACCGGTCCGCCGCCGTGGTGCTCGGCGATGCGGTAGAGGTAGCGTCGGTCCATCGCATCGAGCCCGAGCCCGTCCACCTCCAACCGTTGCAGGGCGGCGTCGGCCACGGCCCGGTCGGCCGGATCGGCGCCTTGCACGGCGGCGATGTCGCGCACGCGGCGCAGCAGCCGCCCCGCGATGCGAGGCGTGCCGCGTGACCGCCGAGCGATCTCGGCCGCGCCGTCGCCGGTCAAGCGGAACTCGAGCTTTTCCGCGCCGCGCGCCACGATGCGCTCGAGTTCGGCCGGGGTATAGAACACGAGGCGGAGCGGGATGCCGAACCGGTCCCTGAGCGGCGTCGCGAGCAGGCCCGCTCGCGTGGTGGCGCCGATCAAGGTGAAGGGGGGAAGGTCGATCCGCACGCTGCGCGCTCCCGGCCCTTCGCCGATGATGAGGTCGAGCTGGAAATCCTCCATCGCCGGATACAGCACCTCCTCGATGGCGGCCTGCAGCCGGTGTATCTCGTCGATGAACAATACGTCGCGCGGCTGCAGGTTGGTCAGGATCGCGGCCAGGTCGCCCGCGCGCTGGATCACCGGGCCCGAGGTGGCTCGGAACCCGACGCCGAGCTCGCGGGCGACGATCTGCGCCAACGTCGTCTTGCCGAGGCCGGGCGGCCCGTGCAGCAACACGTGGTCCAAAGCCTCGCCCCGGCCGCGCGCGGCTTCGATGAACATCGCCAGGTTCTCGCGGCTGGCCCTCTGGCCCACAAACTCGCGCAGGGTCTGCGGCCGGAGGCTCGTTTCGCCCGCATCGGCGACCGCCCGGTTGGCGGAAACGGTGCGCTCGGCGTCGCTCAACCGGCGAGCTCCTTGAGGCTGTCACGGATCACGCCATCGATTCCCGCCTCGCCGCCCAATCGCTCGACGACCCGTGCCACAACCGGTTCCGCCTCTTGCCGCCGGTAGCCGAGATTGACCAAGGCAGAAAGTGCATCAGCCGGCGGTGCCGCGCGGCAAGGACACAGGAAGGATGGGCCCGCCCTCCGGCATTGCCCCAACCTTCTCGCGTAGTTCGGTCAGGATGCGCACCGCGAGCTTGGCGCCGACACCTGGCGCCCGCGTGAGGCTCGCCCGGTCCCCGGCGGCGATGGCCGCCACGAGGTCACGCGGCGAAAGCGCCGACAATATGCCGAGAGCGACGCGGGCGCCGACCCCCTGCAACGTAGTGAGCAGGCGAAACCAGTCCCGCTCCGCCCGATCGGCGAAGCCATAGAGCGTGATCGCGTCCTCGCGCACCTGGGTCTCGACCAGCAGGCTTGCTGCCGCTGGTGGTGGAGGCAGGGCCGCCAGGGTCCGGGTGGAAGCGTGGACCAGGTATCCCACGCCTCCCACGTCGATGACGCAGCGCCCGTCCTCGAGCGCGTCCAACCGCCCGGTCAGCCTGGCGATCAAGCGGCCCCCTCCCGCAATCGAGGGGTCGCCCACGCCAGCCGCGTAGACCGCCGGTGCGCGTGGCAGATCGCAACGGCCAGTGCGTCGGCCGCGTCCGAACGTTGCAGCGCCGCCCCGGGGAGCAGCCGGCGCACCATTTCCTGCACCTGCTGCTTGTCCGCCCCGCCGCTGCCGACCACCGCCATTTTGACCGTCTTGGCCGCATATTCGACGACCGGGATGCCGGCCAGCGCCGGCGCCAGCAGCGCCACGCCCCGGGCATATCCCAGCTTGAGGGTCGCCGTGCCGTTGCGGTTGACATAGGTTTCCTCCACCGCCGCCTCGTCCGGCCGGTGCAGTGCGAGAAGCGACGCAAGCGCTTCGTGGAGGGCGCGCAGCCGGACCGGCACGCTCGCGGCGGGATCGGTCGCGATCACCCCGTCGGCGATGTGCAGCAGCCGGTTGCCGTTCATCTCGATCACGCCCCAGCCCGTGCAACGCAGGCCGGGATCGACCCCGAGCAGCCGTGCCATGTGCCCCCGAATCGTTCGCCCGATCGCGTCAGGCCGAGAGCTTTTGCATCACCGCGTCTGGGATGTCGAAGTTCGCATAAACGTTCTGCACGTCGTCATTGTCGTCGAGCACGTCGACGAGCTTGAGCAAGGCACCCGCGCGGTCCTCGCCCACGGTCACGGAGGTGGCGGGACGCCAGTCGAGCCGGGCGCTATCAGGCGGCCCAAACCGGGCCTCCAAAGCGTCGCGCACGGCGAAGAAATCTTCCGGTGTGGAAGTAACCTCATGTCCGTCCGCGTCGCTGCGGACATCGGTCGCCCCTGCCTCGATTGCCGCTTCCAGCATGTCGTCGGAGCTCGCGGCAGCGGCCGGATAGCGCACCAGACCCAAGCGCTCGAACAGAAAGGCCACCGAGTTCGGCTCGCCGAGGGCGCCCCCGTGCTTCGAGAATGCGGCGCGCAGGTCGGACGCGGTGCGATTGCGGTTGTCGGTGAGCGCTTCGACGATAATGGCGACGCCGGCCGGTCCGTAGCCCTCGTAGCGCACCTCCGCGTAATCCTCGCCCGCCGCCGCTGCCTGCGGCCTTCTTGATAGCCCGGTCGATGGTGTCGCGCGGCATGTTCACCTGCCGCGCCGCCTGCACCGCCGCCCGCAGGCGCGGATTGGAGGCGGGGTCGGGCAAACCGGAGCGTGCCGAGACGGTGATCTCCCGGATCAGCTTGGCGAACTGCCGCGCCCGCCGCGCATCCTGCGCACCCTTGCGGTGCATGATGTTCTTGAATTGCGAATGTCCAGCCATCGGCTGATCTATCGCTCGCCGCCGCTACGCGCAAAACGACTCACGATCCGGGCCGCGACGCCATGCAGCAATACCCGAGCCAACGGCATGATCAAGATTCGGCATCGCTCCCGACAGCCTTCCCCCGATCCGCACCGGCTCGACGCGGCGGGCCAGCCCGGTCGCGTCGTCAGTCTCAACGAACAGCCCGCAGACCGTCGCCTCGCCCTCCGCCGGAGCCAGTCGCTCGCCCGGCATCTTGCGCCAGAAGCGCGTCGCCGCCCCCTCCTTCGCCATGCCGATCACGCTGTCATAGTCGCCGCACATGCCGGCATCCGATTGGAACGCGGTGCCGCCGGGCAGGATCTGGTGGTCAGCAGACGGGCAATGCGTGTGGGTGCCGACCACCAACGAAACCTGACCGTCGAAGGAATGGGCGAACGCCATTTTCTCGCTGGTTGCTTCCGCATGGAAGTCGATCACGGTAGCGGCAACCGTACGGCCGAGTTGGTGGCGCGCCAGTTCCTGCGCAGTGGCGCGGAACGGGCAGTCGAGCGCGTCCATGAACAACCGGCCCATCGCGTTCAGCACGAGCACCCGCCGGCCGCCGGGCAATTCCACCAGCACTGTGCCCGCCCCGGGTGTGCCGGGCGGAAAATTGAGCGGCCGGATCAGCCGCGGCGTTTCGGCGATAAAGGGGATAATCTCCCGCCGGTCCCAGGCGTGATTGCCGAGCGTGAGCACGTCGGCGCCGGCGGCGAACAGCGCCACTGCCATGTCCGGGGCAAGGCCGAAGCCGTGCGAGGCATTCTCCGCATTGACGATCGCGACGTCGACCGCGAGCCGCGCCCGCAAGGGAGGCAGCGCGGCACCGACCGCCTCCCGCCCGGAGCGTCCGACAACGTCGCCAAGGAAAAGGATGTTCATTCAACCTCGCATCGTACGATGCCGCGCTCGGTGGCGACTGCCTCAAGCCTGACATCGTGTGGGCCGGCGGGCACCGCGTCCATCTCCTGTGCCGCGAAGGCGCAGCCCAGCCGGGCGGCGTGGGGCAGCGCCGCCAACGTGCGGTCGTAGAAGCCGCCGCCATAGCCGAGGCGGCGGCCGCTCCGGTCAAAGGCGAGCAGAGGCACTAGCATGTAGTCCGGCCTGCACTCGGAGCCGGTCGGCCGGTACGTGCCGAACGGCTCTCGGTTCCATCGGATCGTCGGGGGTCCAGCGCCGGAAGGTCAGTGGCTCGCCCCGCTTGCCGGTGGCGGGCAAGGCCAAGGGCTGGCCGCGCGCAAATAGCGCGAGCAACAGCGGCCGAGTGTCGATTTCGCGGGGAAGCGGCCAAAAGCCGGCGACGACGGCGCCGGACGGCGGTGGGGCATCGGCAAGCACGTGTTGCGCGAGGCTTTCGCCCCAGGCCGGGTCGCAAGCTGCGCGGGCCGCTAGCGCCAGGGCGCGGGCGGCGCGCTTCCGGGCCGGAAGATCATCCAGTGGTGCGATGTGCGGAGCCGCCATGGCCGTTGGCGTCTCATCCTCCCAGAGCCTGCTGTTGCAGGTGGGCGCCAGATACCGTGACCAGGG
Source organism: uncultured Alphaproteobacteria bacterium (assembly GCA_963757115.1). Taxonomy (GTDB): domain Bacteria; phylum Pseudomonadota; class Alphaproteobacteria; order Acetobacterales; family Acetobacteraceae; genus CAVWQV01. The sequence goes on from CAVWQV010000011.1 coordinate 94,579, forward strand.
CCACGACAGAGCCAGCTCCCGAGGGGATGCTTACTGGCCCTGGGGATAAATTGCCTGACGCACCGGGCAGCCCCGCAACTCCCTATCTAGGGCGCTTCGAGGCCCGCGGCAATCTCCTCGGCCCGACGCGCAAGCTTCCCGAGCCGCGGAGCGAGCTTGGGATCGGCGCCGGCTGCCGAGCTTTCGAGCCGCGCGACCCGGCGCCGCACCTCGTCGAACTCCCGCCGGCGATCGTGCAACTCGTCGGCCAGCATCAAGGCAGCCAGCACCAGCATCCGTGACTCGCTTGCCGGCCCGGCGCTGGCCCGGATCTCCTCGATGCGCTGGCCCACTTCGCGCCCCATCGCCTCGAGATGCTGCTCCTGCCCGTTCTCGCAGCCCACCTGATAGGAGTAGCCGTTGATGCGAATGGTCACCTGCGCCATCACCAATCCCCGTCTCTTCGTCTCGCCGCCCGTGTCGTCGCGCCGCTAGGCGGTGTCGCCGAGCTCGTCGCGTAACCGCGCGATCAGCGAATCGAGCCGCGCCGCCACCGACGACACCATAGCATCCCGCCGTGGTGACGCAGAGGCCGACTGACCGGCAGCAGGCTGAACCGCAGCAAGCGCGATACGCTCCAGCGCCGCCTCCAGCCGGCTTGCGGCCGAGCCCGGGTCGTCGTCTTCCGCTATCATCGCCACTCCGCCTCCGAGCAGGGCCTTGCACTCAAGCCGCCCTGTCGCTTGATCGTCAAGCATGAAGCCGTATCCCGCCGTGGTGGTGCACGGGCTCGACGACGCGCGGGCAGCCGTTGCGGCAGGGCAACCGGTCACCTTGCTGTCGGCGCGCGGCGCCGCGCTGTACGCCGGTCCGCTTTGGTGGCGCGAGCTCGTGCGGCAATGCTGCGAACACGGGGCCGGCCAGCCGATCACCGACCTTCTCGATTGCGCGGACGCGCCCGGCCTGGCCCTCGGTGCCATCCGCGCCGGCCTCCGCGGCTTGGTGCTGTCGCCCGACGCGCCCGGCTTCGCGGCGGTGGCCGCGATCGCCCAGGCAGAGGGGCTCATCCTGCTTCCGGGCCGCCCGCCGGCGCTCGATCTCGCCCGGCCGGGTGCCGCGCGCCGCCTCCGGGCCTGGCTGACCGAGGGCAGCATCCCGTGACAGGACGCGCGCTCTGTTTTAGGACCGCGCCCCGAGAACCTCGACCATCTTCGCAGTCCTTGGAGCCGCGCGCATGAACATCACGCCAGAGGTCAAGCGCATCCTCGACAACTACGAGAGCGACAATCCGGGCACCAAAAGCAAGCTCGCCTGGATGCTGATGCAGGGACGCTTAAGCGGCACTGGCAAGCTGGTAATCCTGCCGGTGGACCAAGGCTTCGAGCACGGACCCGCGCGCTCCTTCGCCCCCAACCCATCGGCCTATGACCCGCACTACCATTTCTCGCTCGCCATCGAGGCCGGGCTAAACGCCTATGCCGCCCCGCTCGGCATGCTTGAGGCCGGAGCCGACGCGTTCGCCGGCCAGATCCCGACCATCCTCAAGCTGAACAGCAGCAACAGCCTCGCGACCAACAAGGACCAGGCGGTAACCGGCTCCGTCGCCGACGCGCTCCGGCTCGGCTGCGCCGCGATCGGCTTCACAATCTATCCAGGCAGCGAGTCGGCCTTCGACCAGATGGAGGAGCTGCGCGCCCTCGCCGAGGAAGCCAAGGACGTGGGCCTCGCCGTGGTGGTGTGGAGTTACCCGCGCGGCCCCAACCTCGACAAGACGGCGGAAACGGCACTCGACATCTGCGCGTACGCTTGCCACATGGCGGCGCTACTCGGCGCTCATATCATCAAGGTGAAGCCGCCCGCCGCGCACGTCAGCCTGGAAGCCGCGAAGAAGACCTACGAGCAGAACCGCATTCCGATGCAAACCATGGCTGACCGCGTGCGCCACGTCGTGCAGTGCGCGTTCAACGGCCGCCGCCTCGTGGTGTTCTCGGGCGGCGAGAACAAGGGCGACTCCGACGCGCTCCTTGAGGAGATCCGCGGTCTGCGCGACGGCGGCGCGAGCGGCTCGATCATCGGCCGCAACACGTTCCAGCGGCCGAAGCAGGAAGCATTGTCGCTCCTCGGCCAGGTGATCGACATCTACGCGGCGCGCAAAGACTGACCGCGCTGCGATGAGCGACGCGACGGCGGGCGCCGCGGCTGGCCCGGCGGGGTGCCGGCTTTACCTCATTACGCCGCCCGCCCTCGAGCCCGGCGGATTCCGCGACAGCCTGGCGATGGCGCTCGATGCCGGCGACGTCGCCGCCGTGCAACTCCGGCTGAAGGGCGCCGACGACGACGGATGGCGGCGGGCGATCGACGCGCTGCGCCCCGTCGCACAGTCCCGCGACATCGCCTTCCTGCTGAACGACCGCGCGGACCTCGTGACCGCAACCGGCTGCGATGGCGCGCATGTGGGCCAGGACGACATGCCGGCCCGCGACGCCCGCCGGCTCCTGGGCGCGGACCGGATGCTGGGCGTCAGCTGCCACGGCAGCCGGGACCTTGCAATCGAGGCGGGCGAGGACGGCGCCGATTATGTCGCGTTCGGCGCGTTCTTTCCGAGCGGGACGAAGGAGGTAACGCGCCGCGCCGATCCGGCGATCTTGCAATGGTGGTCGGAGCTGATGGAACTCCCCTGCTGCGCCATCGGCGGCATCACGGCCGAGAACTGCGCGCCCTTAGTCCGCGCGGGTGCGAACTTCCTGGCGGTGGTCGGTGCGGTGTGGTCGCATCCGGACGGGCCGGGCGCGGCCGTTCGGGCGCTGAATGCGGCGATCCGAGAGACCGAGAGCGGAGCTGAGCCCCGCTAGCCGTGATCATCGATTTTGCGTTTATTGTCGTGCCGGTATGTTGGTTCGAATCCAAATAACGAGCACTGCTACTGCAACGCGCCCCAGCGCTTCGCGGCGGGCTCCGCGCTAGCCCATTTCCACCGGTTGGCCTGACGGCAGATCGAAGCGGTGTACCAGCTGCGCGAGCTGCCGTCGTCCACCGAGAACACGATCTCCTTGCACGCGGCGAGCGGCGTTGCGATCTCGCGCACGATCCGCAGTTCGCCATGCTCGTTGTCGATCGGAATGTCATGTCGGATGCGCCAGACGGCCGCGCGATCAAGCGGCAAGTCGCCCGCCACGGCAGCGATGGCGTCCTGCTCGGCCCGCTGGCGCGTGCGGCCCACGTAATTGAACGCATACTCAGCGACGGCGTCGATCGCGATGCCGACTGCGAGCCCCACGGCGGGGTTGGCGGACGCTCCTCCAGCCAGCCCACCGCCGACCGCGCCCACGACCCCCGGCAGCGCCTTGCAGCCGCCCAACGTGGGTAACAGAGCGGCAGCAAGCAGCCACCGCCTCACTGCAACGCGCCCCATCGTTCCGTCGCAGGCTCGGCGGAGGCCCACTTCCAATTGGCGCCGTCTCGGCAGACGCTCGCGGTGTAGAAGGCGCGCCGCGGCTGGTGGTTCTCGGTCGTGTCAACCGAAAACACGATCTCCTTGCAGGTGAAAGCATTCGTGCCGAACGTGCGCACCACGACGAGGTCGCCGTGCTCGTCTTCCTCGAGCGGGATGCGGTGCGCCACACTCCAATGCCCAACCGCCCCGTCCGACAACGGGCCGGCAGCAGCCGCGATGCGGTCCTGCTCCGCCTCGTGGACATTGCGCTGCACGTATTCCAGCCCGGCGCGCGCGCCGGCTGCGACACCGAGCGCGATGCCGGCGGTCACCGCCGGATCCTTCGTGATCGCCCGCGAGATGCCGGCGCCCGCGATGCCGGCCACGTTGGCGGTGGCGGCAGTCGCTAGGGCATTGCAGCCGGCAAGGCCGAGCGTCGCCACCATCAGCGCTGCCCTTCCAAACGCCATTCCGGCCCCGTGCTCTGGGGCTCGTTGTCCAACCGCCAATGGCCTTCCCCCCGCCGACTAAACCGCAACTCCAATCGGGTTCTTCGCTTAGTGCGGGATTGCGAGTTCGGGGAATCGCCCCTCCTCAGATGAGATCGGGCGGCGGCAGCCAGAGCACCTGTCCGATGCGGTCCGCGCCGCTCGCGATCATCGCCAGGCGGTCGAAGCCGAGCGCGATCCCGGCGGCGGGCGGCATGCCATGCGCGAGGGCGGCGAGAAAATCCTCGTCGAGCGGCCAGTCAGGGCCGGACACGGCGTGCCGGCGCGCGCGGTCAGCGACGAAGCGTGCGCGCTGCTCGGTTGCGTCCGTCAGCTCGACGAAAGCGTTAGCGAGCTCGATGCCGCAGACGAACAGCTCGAACCGCTCGGCAACGCGCCCGTCGGCGGGATCGCGCCGCGCCAGCGCGGCCTGCGAGGCAGGCCAGTGCGTGAGAAACGTGGGGTGCGCGCGGCCGAGATGCGGCTCCACCCGCTCCAGCAGCAAGCGGAAGAACAAATCCTCCCAAGTCTCGCCATCCCGGAGGCGTGTCCCCGCCTGTGCTGCCAATGAGCGCGCGTCGCCCTCGGTGCCGAGGACGTCCGCGCCGACGTGGCGCGCGAACGCCTCAGCCACGCTCAGCCGCTCGAACCGGGACAGGTCCGTGCTCAGGCTCCGACAGACGACCACCGGGGGCAGAACCGAACGCAGCAGCGCCTCGGTTTCGTCCATCAGCTCCGCCATGGTGGCGCCCGGGCGATACCATTCCAGCATGGTGAACTCGGGGGCATGGAGCACGCCCGCCTCGCCGTTGCGCCAAACCCGCGCGAACTGGAAAATCGGCCCGGCGCCGGCGACCAGCAGCCGCTTCATCGCGAACTCGGGGCTCGTGTTGAGCCAAAGCGGCTCGCCGGAGCCGTCCGGGCGTGTTTCCGCTCGGTCCGGAAAGCGCGCAGATGCACCTCTTCGCCCGGCGCGGGGACGGCGTAGGGGGTTTCCACCTCAGCGTAACCACGCCCGACGAAGAACGCGCGCGTCGCCTGTGCTAACAGCCCGCGCCGGCGCAGGAACGGCAAGCGTGCGGCCAGGCTTTCTGGGTGCCACACGGGCTGGACCATGTGGGCGACGAGTGACGCTGTCGCGCCCGCCGTTACTTCTTAGTGACGCGCAACGGCTGCAGCGCCGACGCCCAGCGGTGCAACTCGTCCAGCATGGCGCTGGCCGATTTCTTCTGCGCATCGTTCGGTACGAAGTTGCGGTCCTGGTCGAGCTGCTGCCCCGCGTTCGGGATCACCACGGCATCGGTGATCGGCATCATCTTCAGCGTGGTCAGGGTCAGCTTCTCGACCTGAACGGCGCGCATACCGCCGGAGATTCCGCCGTAGCTGACGAACCCGGCCGGCGCGTAGTTCCATTCCTGATAGAGATAGTTGAGCGCGTTCAGCAGCGATGGCGGCGGGCCGAAATTATACTCCGGCGTGACGAACACGAAGGCATCGGCCGACTTGACTGAGGCGGCCCATCGCTTGGTGTGCTCGTGCTGGTAAAGCTGCCGGGCTGGGTGCTCCGGCTCGTCGAAGATCGGCAGGTTCACCTCGGCGAGGTCGACCAGCACGGGCTCAAACTTGCCGTTCTCCATCGCGGACGCATGGAACCAGCGTGCGATCGAGGGCCCAACCCGCCCCGGACGTGTGCTCGCAATGATGATGTTGAGTTGGAGGGCCATGTCGAACTCCTTCGTTGTCGCGAGCGCCGAACGTATCGCCCAGCGAAGCGCGTCCAGAACGGGCGTCAGAAGATCTTGACCAGCCCCACGCCCCCAAGCCGTCGCCGGCCCCGGCCTATTGGCGTGCGGGCGGTCGAGAGATTATGGCTGGCGCAGGGTGTTGTCCTCCCTCGTTGCGCGCTTGATGCGGGGGTTCCGACAGCTTGTCCAGCACTCGCCCCAATCGGCGAGCGCGGCTTGCGCCACGGCGCGGGAAGGCGCAGGAGGCCGGCGATGCCCGAGCCGAGCCGCACCCTGCGCACGGCGGCCGACCTCGCCGCCGCCGGACTGATCCCCGTTTCGGGGCTCGGCTGGGCGGAGGCGGTTGCGGCCCGCTACGCCGTCGCCATTCCGCCTGTACTCCGCGAGCTGATCGTGGCGCCGGACGACCCGATCGGGCGGCAGTTCATCCCCGACCCCGGCGAACTCGAGACCGCGCCGCACGAGCGCCTCGACCCGGTCGGCGACGAGGCGCTCTCGCCCGTGAAGGGCGTCGTGCATCGCTACGCCGACCGCGCTTTGCTGAAGCCACTGCTGGCCTGCCCGGTGTATTGCCGGTTCTGCTTCCGGCGCGAGCAGGTCGGGCCGGATGGCGGCGTGCTGAGCGAGGCCGAGCTGGAAGCGGCCTACGCGTGGCTCGCCGCGCGGCCGGCGATCCGCGAGGTGATCCTGACCGGCGGCGACCCGCTCATGCTCTCGCCGCGCCGGCTTGGCGCGATCGTGCAAGCGCTGTCCGCCATCCCGCACGTCGAGCTGATCCGGCTGCATACCCGCGTTCCGGTAGCCGACCCGGCGCGGCTCACTCACGTGCTCGCCCAAGCGCTCGACACCGACAAGGCAATGTTCCTCGTATTGCACGCTAACCACGCCCGCGAGCTGACCGCGCCGGCGCGGGCGGCGCTCCGGCGCGTGCAGGCGCGCGCCATCCCGGTGCTCGGCCAGTCAGTGCTGCTGCGGGGCGTGAACGACACGCCCGACGCGCTTGAAGCCTTAATGCGGGCGATGCTCGCCGCCCGCGTGAAACCCTACTACCTTCATCAGCTCGACCCGGCCCCGGGCACCGCGCGGTTCCACGTGCCCATCGCCGAGGGCCGGGCAATGCTGGCGGCGCTGCGCGGGCGGGTTACCGGCCTGGCTTGGCCCACCTACGTGGTCGACATCCCAGGGGGCCACGGGAAGGTACCGGTAGGGCCGGACTACCTCGACGCAGACGGGCAGGTGCGCGACCCGACCGGCGCGCGGCATCCTGTCCTCCCTTGAGCCGCGCCGGTTCGGCCTGTATAGCGCCCGCACCTGCGCTGCCGGTCGGATCGGCCGCGCCACGAGGAGATCCACCATGAAATCGGGTATTCACCCCGACTACCACGAGATCAACGTCATCATGACGGACGGCACGCAGTTCAAGACGCGGTCATGCTACGGCAAGCCGGGCGACACACTGCGGCTTGACATCGACCCGAAAAGCCATCCGGCCTGGACCGGCCAGCAGCGGATCATGGACACCGGCGGCCAGGTCGCAAAGTTCAACAAGAAGTTCGCCGGGCTCGGCAGCAGGACGAAGTAGGGACGGTTTATCGCGATGCGGCGGCCTTGAAACCGCGCCGGCCGCCGACTAGTTTCATTCGTGTCTGAGGCGCCCCGAGGGGGCTTCAGAGCGTGAGCGGGGCCGGCCCGTACGGGCGGCCTGAAACATCAGACCTTGCTACTGCAGGAGGTTTACTGTGACCAGTTTCGACTTTGCACCCTTGTTCCGTACCGCCATCGGCTTTGACCGCTTGGCCCGCCTCGCCGACACGGCGTCCGCCGCCGAGGCCACGTCCTACCCTCCATACAATATCGAGAAGACCGGCGAGGACTCGTATCGCCTCGTCATGGCCGTTGCCGGGTTCCGCCCGGAAGACCTTGAGCTGACCGTGAAGGAGAACACTCTCCACGTCGCCGGTCGGGTCCCGAGTGAGAACCAGAGGGGCGAGCTGCTGTATCGCGGCATCGCCGGGCGCGCGTTCGAGCGCCGCTTCGTTCTCGCCGACCACATCGTCGTCGAGGGCGCGGACGTGCAGAACGGCCTGCTGCTCGTCGGCTTGAAGCGGGTGGTCCCGGAGGCGCTGAAGCCCCGCCGCATCCAGATCGGTGGCGTCGCACCCCAGGCGATCGCTAACGACACGGACGGCAGCTCCGCCCAGGCGGCCTGACTTCCGGCCACCTGATCTCCGGTCAGGGGCAGAAGGAACGAAAGGGGCCGGGCAACCGGCCCCTTTTTTGTTCGGTCAGGCGGGCGGGCTATCGCTTGGCGGTCCCGATCCCGAAGACCGCGTCCGCTGCGCTCCGGTGTCCTTGCTTGCGTCCGATGTCCGCCTCCACCCGGCTGATCTCCTCCCGTAGCTCGCCGATATAGGCGTAGAGCTCGTCGATCCCGAGCGTATCGAGGCGAAGTGGCTCCAGCCGCTTCTGCCGGCGCACCGGCGCGTCCTCGTCTTCGGCCATGTTCCCTCTCCCGACCAAAAGGTTACGCCGATAATAGGTATGCTCGCCTTGACCGGCACGGAGGCGCAAGTCATATCAACGATCTGCCCGCGTTCATGCGGCGCGCCCACCTTGAGCCGCGCCCCGCGGGCCAAGGGTGAACGCCATGACGCTTCCTTTGATGCCGAAAGCCACCGCCGTGTGGCTCATTGACAAAACCGCGCTGACCTTCACGCAAATCGCGGATTTCTGTGGAATGCATCCGCTCGAGGTGCAGGCAATCGCCGATGGCGAGGTCGCGCAAGGGATTGTCGGTTACGATCCGGTCGCCAACGGCCAGCTCACGGCCACGGAGATCAAGCGCTGCGAGGCGGATCCGGATGCCCGCTTGCGCCTGTTGCCAAGCACCAATCCACCCCCCAAGCGCTCGCGCGGGGCGCGATACACCCCCGTCGCCAAGCGTAACGACCGGCCGGATGCTATCGCATTCCTGCTGCGCTCATTCCCGCAGCTCTCGGAAGCCCAGATCGGCAAGCTGCTCGGCACTACCAAGGAGACGATCGCCAAAGTGCGGGAGCGGTCACACTGGAACAGCGCCAACATCAAGCCCCGCGATCCGGTGATCCTGGGCCTGTGTAGCCAGACCGACCTCAATGCGGCCGTCGCCCAGGCGAACGAGCGCCTCACCCGCGAAGGGCACGCGGTCCCGCCCATGCCGGTGCCCGAAGCGGAAGAGGTGGCCTGACGAAGCCTCGCCTCACGGGCCGGCGGCGATGCCGTGCCGCCGCCCGCTTTCCCGGACCTCAATCTTGTCCGAGCTAAACCCCTTCGAAGTTCAGGCTTGGTGCTGGAGGCGCTCCATCTCGTCTTTCAAGCGCAGCTTTTCGAGCTTCATTCGGTTGAGCGCGTCGCTGTCAGGCCGAGGTCGCTGGTCCTCATCGGCGATCCGCACCTCGAGCGAGGCATGACGCTCCTTGAGAACTTCGATGTGCGACTGCAGGCTCATGTTGCCTCCATGTTGGACCGCTCTGGTCACGGCGCCCGTCCGTGACGCGGAACGGTAACGCGGCATGGCGTCGCCTATCCAGCGTAATTGATGCGGACGCGAACGCGCACGGTTCACGCCCAAGTGTATGATCATGCTATGAAATGGCCATGCTGACCGATCGGGACACGCTGCTCAGGAAACTGCACGAACTCCGCAGCGAGCACCGCGACCTCGATACGGTGATCGCGCGCCTTTCGGACGGCGGCGCCATCGACCAGATCAACCTCCAGCGACTGAAGAAGCGGAAATTGATGTTGAAGGACGAGATCTCCTGGCTCGAGAGCCGGCTGATCCCGGACAGCATCGCCTGATGGGCGAGGCCGTGGCCGAAACGCTTCCCCTGGTCGGCCTGATCATGGGCAGCCAATCCGACTGGCCCGTTCTGCGCAACGCGGCTGAGGTGCTCGACCGCCTCAGGCTCCCGCACGAGGCGCGCATCGTGTCCGCGCACCGCACGCCCGACCGGCTGGCCGCTTACGCCAAAACCGCCCGGGGCCGCGGCCTTCGCGTGATCATCGCCGCGGCGGGCGGGGCGGCTCACCTGCCGGGGATGTGCGCTGCCTGGACGGCGCTGCCGGTCCTCGGCGTGCCGGTGCCGGTCGCCCAGCTCGGCGGCCTCGATAGCTTGTTTTCGATCGTGCAAATGCCCGCGGGCGTTCCAGTCGCTACCTTCGCGGTTGGCCGCGCTGGGGCGGTGAACGCGGCCCTGCACGCCGCCGCAATCCTGGCCCTCTCCGACCCGGCGCTCGCGCTGCGGCTGGACGCCCTTCGCCAGGAGCAGACGGACGCGGTCCCCGAAAGTCCCGAGCCCGCCGAGGCATGAGCTTCGGGCTGCCGCCGAACGCCACCATCGGCATCGTCGGCGGCGGTCAGCTCGGCCGCATGTCGGCCCTCGCCGCCGCCCGGCTCGGCTACCGCTGCCATATCCTGACCCCGGAACAGGACAGCCCGGCCGCCCAGGTGGCCGCCGGGGTAACAGTGGGCGAGTACCAGGACGAGGGAACGTTGCGCGCCTTCGCCGCCGCCGTCGACGTCATCACCTTCGAGTTCGAAAACGTGAGCGCCCGCGGGCTTGAGCTGCTGGCCTCCCTCAAGCCGGTCCGCCCCTCCCCGGCCGTCCTGCGGGTGAGCCAGGACAGGGTGGTGGAGAAGCGCTTCGTGAACGGGGTTGGCGCGCGGACGGCACCTTGGCTGGCCGTCGAGACGCCGGGCGAGCTCGACGCCGCGCTATCCCGCCTCGGCCGCCCAGCGATCCTCAAGACCACGCGCGGCGGCTACGACGGCAAGGGCCAAATCCGCATCGAAGCAGGGGACGACGCCGCCCACGCCTACGCGGCGCTCTGCCCCGGGCCGCTCATCCTCGAAGGGTTCGTCGATTTCGCGCTCGAGATCAGCGTCATCGTCGCGCGGTGTGTCGAGGGCAGGATGACCTCGTTCGATCCAGTGGAAAACCGCCATCGCCACCACATTCTGGATATGACGCTGGCACCGGCCCAGGTGCCGGCGGCGGTGGCCGATGAGGCGCAGGCGATTGCAGAGCGAGTGGCGGCCGGCCTAGATCTGGTCGGGCTGCTGGCGGTGGAGATGTTTGTCGACCGCGACGGGTGCGTGCTGGTCAATGAAATCGCCCCTCGGCCGCACAACTCCGGCCATTGGACGATCGATGCGTGCCCCGCCAGTCAGTTCGAGCTGCACATCCGCGCCGTGGCCGGCCTGCCGCTCGCAGCGGCGACGCGCCACTCGGATGCCGTGATGAAAAACCTGGTCGGGCCGGAGGAAACGGCGTTGTGGCCGGCGCTGCTCGCCGCTCCCGGCCTGATCCCGCATCTTTACGGCAAGACGGAAGTGCGGGAGGGCCGCAAGATGGGGCACGTCACCCGGCTGTTTCCGCGTGGGGCGCTGCCCGGCCCGTTCGGTATCGAAGCAGCGCTCGGCCCCGCGCTATCGGGTTGAGGAGAGAATTATGCCTACGGATACCGGTTTGCGGGAGTTGATCGCCGGTAAGGGATGCCTGGTGCTGCCGGGCGTCTACGACGGCATCTCGGCCCGCATGGCGAACTCGATGGGCTTCGATGCCTTGTATATGACCGGTTACGGCGTTGTCGCCTCGGCGCTCGGCGTCCCGGACGCGGGCGTTGCCACCTTCACCGAGATGCTCGATCGCGTGCGCTGCATTGCAGCCGCGGTCACCGTGCCATTCATCGCAGACGGCGACACCGGCTACGGCGGCTTGCTGAACGTTGACCGTACAGTGCGCGCCTACGCCGCGGCGGGAGCCGCCGGCATCCAGATCGAGGATCAGGAATTTCCCAAGAAGTGCGGCCACACCGAGTACCGCCGAGTGATCGCGGCAGATGATGCAGTCGCGAAAATCCGGGTTGCGGCAGATGCCCGCCCGAGCCGGGACTTCCTGATCGTCGCCCGCACCGACGCGCGCTACGCGGAAGGGCTCGACGAGGCGCTCCGCCGCGCCGGACGCTTTCTCGAAGCAGGGGCCGACGTGCTATTCGTCGAAAGCCCGGAAAGCCCCGAGGAGCTGCGCCGCGTCGCCGAAACGTTCCATGGCGCGGCACTGCTCGCCAACATGGTCGAGGGCGGGCGTACCCCTTACCTTTCCGCCGACGAGTTGGGCCGGATGGGGTTCAAGGCCGCAATCTATCCCGCGACTGGGTTCTTGACCGCAGCCCGCGCGCTGCAACTCGCCTATGAACGCCTGAAGGAAGCCGGGATCGGCACCGGCTCGGGCGCGCCGATGCTGCCGTTCTCCGAGATGAACAGCCTGATGGGCTTTCCCGCCGTGCACGCCTTCGAGCGCCGCTACGGCACGCTCGGCGAGCACCGGGCGTGACCACAGACCCAAACGGCCGGTGAGGCGGCCCCGCACCGCTCCGGCCACGCTGCCGAGCCGGGAGGCGGTCCGGCGCTTTATCCAGGACGCCCCCGGCCGGGTAGGTAAGCGGGAGATCGCCCGGGCTTTCGGGGTCGGCCCCGAGCAGAAGGGAGAACTGCGAACCCTGCTCAAGTCCCTGGAAGCCGAAGGGCTGGACGAACCCGCCGCCGTTCGCCGTGACAGGGGTGGGGCGCTGCCGGAAACCGGGGTCGTCGAAATCACCGGCATCAATGCCGAGGGCGATGCGCAGGCTCGTCTGGTCGGCTGGGAAGGCCCCAGCCGCCCTCCGCCCATCGTGATGGCGCCCGAGCGCCGCGGACAGCCAGCCCTCGCACCGGGGCAGCGCGTGCTGGCCCGGCTGCGTCTGGTCTCGTCGGGGCGCGGCGGCCCGGTTTACGAGGGGCGCACGATCAAGCGCCTGCTCTCCGCCGAGGGGCGCGTGCTGGGCGTATTCCGCCCCGAGGCGGGCGGCGGCCGCATCGTGCCCACTGACCGCCGCGCCAAGGCCGAGTGGCTCGTGCCGCCCGGCGAGGACGGTGGTGCCGTGGCCGGGGAGATCGTGCTCGCCGCTCCCCTCCCCCACCGCGGGTGGGGCCTCAAGCCCGCGCGGGTGATCGAACGGCTCGGGAGCATGGGCGACGCCCGCTCCGTGAGCCTGATCTGCATTCATGCCCTCGACATCCCGGATTCGTTCGCTCCCGAGGCGATCGCTGCGGCGGAGGCGGCGCGCGCGGCGCCGCTCGATCGCCGGACCGACCTCCGCGACATCCCACTCGTCACCATCGACGGCTCGGATGCGCGCGACTTCGACGACGCGGTGTGGTCCGAACCCGACGGCGACGGCTTCCACTTGATCGTCGCCATTGCCGACGTGGCGCATTACGTGCGGCCGGGGACGGCCCTCGATCGCGCCGCCCGCGAACGCGGCAACAGCGTCTACTTCCCGGACCGGGTCGTGCCGATGCTGCCGGAGGCGCTGTCCAACGGCTGGTGCAGCCTGCGGCCGGGCGAGGACCGCCCCTGCCTGTTCGCCGACATGCGGATCGACGCGGACGGCCGCAAGATCGCGCACCGCTTCGGCCGTGGCTTGATGCGGAGCGCGGCCCGGCTGACCTACGAGCAGGTGCAAGACGCGCACGACGCCGGGAACGACATTGGCGGTTTGCCGCTGCCCTCGCTTTATGGGGCGTTCCGCGCCCTGCTCGCCGCCCGGAACGCGCGCGGCACTCTTGATCTCGACATCCCCGAGCGTCGGGTGGAGATCGACGCGGACGGCCGTGTCGCGGCCGTGGCACCCCGCCCGCGCCTCGACAGCCACCGGCTGATCGAGGAGTTCATGGTGCTCGCCAACGTCGCCGCCGCCGAGGAGCTGGAGCGACGGCGGATGCCTTGCATGTACCGCGTCCATCCGCCGCCAGCGAGGAAAAGCTCGAAGCGCTGCGCAGCTTCCTCCATCCGTTCGGCATCAGCCTTCCGCCAGGAGGACAGCTGCACCCGCGGGATCTCGACGGTGTGCTCCGACGCGTGGCAGGCAAGGAGGAAGCCCCGCTGGTCAACGAGGTGATGCTGCGGAGCCAATCACAGGCCTTCTACAGCCCCGACAACATCGGCCATTTCGGCCTCGGCCTTGCCCGCTACGCGCATTTCACCAGCCCAATCCGCCGGTATGCGGACCTGCTGGTGCACCGGGCTCTGGTGCGCGGGCTCCGGCTCGGCTCCGGAGGCCTGGGCGCTGAGGATGGCGCCCGCTTCGCGGACGATGCCGAGCACATCACGGGGACCGAACGCCGCGCTGCCTTGGCCGAGCGGGACGCGGTGGACCGTTACCTCGCCGCATTTATGGCGGATAAAGTGGGTGCAATGTTCGCCGCACGCATTTCGGGCGTGACGCGGTTTGGTATTTTTGTAACTGTCGCCGGCAGTGGCGCCAGCGGGATCGTCCCGGTCTCCTTGCTCCAGCCCGAAGATTACTGGATGCACGACGAACGAGCGCAGACGCTGACCGGTCGCCGGAGCCGGGTCGCGTACCGCCTCGCCCAGGAGGTGGAGGTCCGTTTGGCGGAAGCGAGCCCCGTCACCGGCGGTTTGGTGTTCCGGTTGGGGCCGGCCGATGACGCGGCCGCCCGGGGTCGAGCCAGAGCGGGAAGGCGGCCGCGCGGCAGGTGAACCGGTTCGCCCGCTTGTTGTTCCTGCTCGTCCTTTTTCCTGCCCATGCCGAGCCGCTGCCGCCCAAGGACTTCGACGGCCGGCTTGCGACTGCAGTCTACGCTACCGCGCTCACCTTCATGGCGCCGCGCACGCTCGAACCGGTGCCGCTTCCCCAACTCGCCATGTGGGGACTCCGCGGCCTCGCGGCGCTCGACCCCGAGCTCAGCGTCGGCTTGTCCAAGGGCACCCTCGTGCTGGCGCACCGCGACCGCATCATCGACACCCGGCCGCTGCCCGCGACGGAAGCGGCGCAAACCTGGGGCGAGATCGCGGCGGCTCTCGCCGCGCGGGCCTGGGAGGCGTCGGCCGCCGTGCGGGCAGCCGGCACCGAAGGCGTGGTGCAGAGCTTCTTCGATGAGCTGTTCAACCACCTCGACCCTTACTCGCGCTATGTGGGGCCCGGGGACGCGGCCGAAGACCGCGCCTTGCGGGGCGACCAAGCGGGCGCCGGGCTCGCGATCGCCACCCGGGGCACGGCCGTCGTTGTCACGGCCGCGGTGCCCGATGGTCCAGGCGCGGACGCCGGCATCCGGCCGGGCGACCGCCTCGTCGCCGTCGATGGCCAGCCAGCCCAGGGCCAGGACGCCGCCATCGTGGGCGATTGGCTGGCGGGAGCCGAGGGTACGTTGGTGGCGGTCACCTGGCGCAGCCGCGACGGGCGCACCCGCAGCGCGACTCTCGAGCGGGCGGCGACGCCGCCGGAAACCGTGTTCGCCGAACGCGCGGGCGGTCTGCTGCTGATCCGGGTAACCGCTTTCAGTCGGCGCACGGGCGAGCGGCTGCTGCACGAGATCGACCGGAGCCTCGCGGCGGGCAGCCCATTGCGGGGGCTCGTGCTCGATCTTCGCGGCAACCGCGGGGGATTGCTGCGCCAAGCCGTGGCGACCGCCGACGTGCTGCTGCCGCCGGGGATCGTGGCGACAACCGCCGGGCGCGACCCGAATGCCTCGCATGTATGGCGGTCGGCGGGAGACGGGCGGGCGGACGGGCTTCCCGTGGTGGTGGTGGTCGACGGCCGAACCGCGAGCGCCGCCGAAGTCGTCGCCGCCGCGCTGGCCGACCGCGGCCGCGCCGTCGTGGTAGGCAGTTCCACGCTTGGCAAAGGCCTCGTCCAAACAATCGCGCCGCTGCCGGACGGGGGCGAGCTGTTCGTGACCTGGAGCCGGATACTGGCCCCGCTCGGCTGGCCGATCCAAGGATTGGGCGTGTTGCCGCAGGTTTGCACCAGCCTTGGCGAGCAGGAGCTTGCCCGCGAGCTGCGGGCCCTCGACGCAGGCCAGGCCCCGTTGGCCAAGGCTCTCGACCGGCACAATCGGGCCCGTGCACCGATACCGGTCGCCGAGGTCCTCGCGATCCGCGGCGCCTGCCCGGCATCCGAAGGCCGCGACAGCGATCTCGGCTCGGCGCGTTTCCTTCTCGGCAACCCAAGCGCCTATGCGACCGCCCTGCTGCCCATGGGTGCCGGCGACTTGACGCGCGCGGCAGGGACGCTGACATCTCGCCCATAACTTGACGCCGCCCCTCGGCCTGCGCAATTCAGGGTGCGGCTTGCCCAGGCCGACTTACGGAGACCGACCTCGATGGCTAAGAGCAACACCGTCCAGATCAAACTCGTGTCCAGCGCGGACACCGGTTATTTTTACGTCACCAAAAAGAACGCGCGCGCGCAGACCGGCAAACTTGAGATGAAGAAATATGATCCGGTGGCGCGCAAGCACGTCGCGTTCCGGGAAGCCAAGATCAAGTAGGCGAAGCCCAAACCAAATAGCCGTCGCGCGTTGCCGTCCCCAGCGCTTATCCTGCTGTCAGGCGACGCTCGCGGCCTCCACCCGATTGCGGCCGGCTCGCTTGGCGGCGTACAGGGCATCGTCCGCTTCATGGAGCAGCGCTTCCGGCGTCATGAGGCGACCTCGAGTGCACGCCAGCCCGACGCTGATCGTGACGCTCGGCGGTCCGTCCGCAGGGTCAAGCGCGAGAGCGGCGACCGCACTGCGCAGGCGTTCCGCAGCATAAGCCGCGTCGAGCGCATTGGTGCCGGGCATCACCACCACAAACTCGTCTCCGCCGTAGCGCGAGACGGAGTCGAACACCCGCGTATTACCCCGCAACGCTTCGGCGACCACCTTCAGCATCCGGTCTCCTGCCGCGTGGCCGAACGAGTCGTTGATCGATTTGAACTTGTCCACGTCGATCACCACGAGTGCGATCGCCTGCCCGTCGCCGCCAGACAGCAAGCCCCGAAGGTGGCGCAGCAAGTAGCGCTGATTGTAGAGCCCGGTCAGCGGGTCGGTCAGCGCCATCTCCAGCGCATGCCCAAGATCGGCGCGCAACCGATCGTGGTAGAACTTGCGCCGGATCTGGTTTCGCGCCCGTGCGCGCAGCTCGTTTCCGTCGACTGGCCGGATCAGCCAGTCGCTGGCGCCAAGGTCGAAACCACGAAGCAGTCGCTTGCGCTGCTCGGGCTCCGCGATCAGCAACATAGGGATCTCGTGCGTTGCATCCTCGGCCCGGAGCCTGGACGCGAGGCGCAATGGATCGTCGCTGTTCATGCTGAGGCTGAGCACGATCAGATCGAACGGGACCGCGGCGCTCAGGGCAAGCGCTTCTTCCTCGTTTTGTGCCCGGCCGGGCACAATCCCTTCACGGGAAAGTGCATCCTGTATCTGCTCGAGGCCGACGTCCCAGTCGTCCACGACGAGCGCTCGCGCCCCGCGCACCGACGGGATCACCGCCGGCGGGCTCGTCAGTCCCAAGGCCCGGGCCGTCTGGCCGCGCGCGTGCCACTCATCCAACAATCGCTTCAAGCGCACCAGACTGCGCACCCGCGCGAGCAGGGTGTCGTACTCGACCGGCTTTGTAAGGAAGTCGTCGGCGCCCGATTCGAGCCCGCGCAGCCGTTCGGACGGTTCGCCCAGCGCGGTCACCATCACTACCGGGATATGCACCGTGGTCGGGTCGTCCTTGAGCCGGCGGCAGCACTCGTAGCCGTCCATGTCCGGCATCATCACGTCGAGCAGAATGAGGTCCGGCTGCCAAGCCTTCGCCAACCGCAGGCACTCTGGGCCGTTCTGCCCAGTGGCGGTCTGGTAGTACTCGGCGGACAGCTTGGCTTCCAACAACCGCGTGTTAGCGGCCACGTCATCCACGATCAAAATGCGTGCGGTCATCGCAATGAAGCTATCCTACGGTAGACGGGTCTAACTCCCCGTGCCTCAGTCCGATACGTAGCATATCGGGAACCTCGTTCTGCAAGCGACAAGGCCGGTCGGTTCTCGTCCGTCGTTGACGAAGCGACGGGGCGAAAGCGACCAAAACAGCGGAGAACACCAAGCGGATGAGTCGGGCAATAGACAGCGTCGGTCGGCAAGCAGGCTCTACACCTCCTTTCGGGCGAGAGCGGAGTTCGGATGCATGGATGTTTTTCCGGCGTTGGCTGGTGAACCCGCTCCAGATGGGGTCGGTGGTTCCCTCGTCACCCGCGCTCTGCCGCCGCGTCGCCGCGCAAATTCGCCGTGAGCCTGACGAGGCGGTGCTCGAACTCGGCGCCGGCACCGGCGTGATCTCGCAGGCACTCCTTGCGGGCGGAGTGCCCGCCGACAAGCTGGCGGTGGTTGAGATCGTGCCCGACATGGCCGGCCGGTTGCGGCGCTTACTTCCCGGAGTGCACGTGATCGAAGGCGACGCGCGCCGATTGCCCGAGCTCCTGCCCCGCTCGTGGCACGAAAAGATCGGCAGCGTCGTCTGCGGCATCCCTTTGGTGCTGCTGCCACTCACCGAGCAGCGCCGGTTCATCACGGCGATCGAAATGGTGGCACCCGGCCGGGGCTTTCTTCACTACAGCTACTGCGTGACCTCGCCCCTGCCGTGGCGCAAGCACGCGCTGGCGGCGCGCCGCGAGGCCTGGACTCCGCTCAACTTCCCCCCGGCCAGCGTGTGGCGCTATACCCCGGCGTAGCCAGCGCTGCCGAGGATCATCGGCCAGTCGGCGATCAACCGTTTCCGCACATGAAATCCATCGCCGCCTGCACGCCGCCGCGTTCATGCGGAACGCGCGCGAGCCGCAGCCCCATCTCGACCCCGGCCAGCACGCCCGCGAGCTGCAACGCCCCGAGATCGCCGAGATGGCCAATTCGGAACGCCCGGTCCTTCATCACGCCGAGGCCGGTGCCGAGGCTCATGTTGAAGTTCTCGAGCACCACGGCCCGGAAGGCATCGGCGCTGTGGCCTTCGGGCAGGCGCACCGCCGTGATGCTGGACGAGTAGCCGCGCGGGTCGAGGCATTGGTTCTCGAGGCCCCAGGCGTCCATTGCGCGGCGGGTCGCCTCGGCCAAGCGACGATGCCGCGCGAACACCTCGGTGAGGCCCTCCTCCTGCAGCATTCGCATCGCTTCATTGAGGCCATAGAGCAGGTTGATCGCGGGCGTATAGGGGAAGTAGCCGGTCGCGTTCGTGTCAAGCATCGGCCGCCAATCCCAGTAGCTGCGCGGGAGCCGGGCCGCGCGGGACGCGTCCAGTGCCTTGCTGCTGACCGCATTGAAGCCAAGGCCGGGCGGCATCATCATGCCCTTCTGCGACCCGCAGACCGTTACGTCGACGCCCCAGTCGTCGTGCCGGTACTCCATGCTGCCGATCGACGAGATCGCGTCCACCATCAGCAGCGCCGGATGCCCGGCGTCATCGAGGGCGCGCCGCACGGCGACGATGTCGCTGGCGCACCCGGTCGAGGTCTCGTTGTGCACGACGCACACCGCCTTGATCCGCTGCGCCCGGTCGGCCGCCAGCGCCGCCGCAATCGCCGGGACATCGGCGCCGTGCCGCCAATCGGTCTCGATCATGACCGGCTCAAGCCCGAGCTTCTGTGCCATTTCCTCCCACAGGGAGGCGAACCAGCCGGTGCGGCACATCAGCACAGCCTCGCCGGGGGAGAGCGTATTGACGAGCGACGCTTCCCAGGCGCCGGTTCCCGAAGACGGATAGATGATGACCGGCTGCGATGTGCCGAACACCGGCTGGAGGCCTTGCAGCACCTGTCGCCCCAGCAGGCCGAAATCGGCGCTGCGATGGTCCATCGAGGGATTGTCGATCGCGCGCAGCACGCGATCGGGGATGTTGCTCGGACCGGGCACGTGCAAGAAATGTCGACCCGATGCCGGACGTGACTGGAAATACGCCATCTTGCTCCTCTCTCCCGCCGCCCCCTCGCCCGCGAGGATTGCCGGCGGCCAGCGTGGGGCGCATTGACCACGAGTTGACCCGGCGCGCCAAGCGATGACGGGCGGTCCGCCAGCAGGCGACCCCCGGTTGGCCGGGCGGCTCCGTCGCGCCCTCGAAGGCGAGGTGCTGTTCGACCCGGCGAGCCGCGGACGCTACGCCACCGATGCCTCCATCTACCAGATGGAGCCGATCGGCGTCGTTGTGCCCCGGACGGCCGACGACGTGATCGCCACCCTTGCCATCGCGCGCGAGTTCTCCGCTCCCGTCTTGGCGCGGGGCGGCGGCACCAGCCAGTGCGGA
The DNA here is from genome assembly GCA_963757115.1 of uncultured Alphaproteobacteria bacterium. Classification (GTDB taxonomy): domain Bacteria; phylum Pseudomonadota; class Alphaproteobacteria; order Acetobacterales; family Acetobacteraceae; genus CAVWQV01. The sequence goes on from CAVWQV010000011.1 coordinate 114,365, forward strand.
CAGACGGTCAACCGCGCCGTGGTCATCGACTGCTCCAAGCACCTCCGCCGCTTGCTCCACCTGGACGTCGAGCGTCGGACAGCGCTGGTCGAACCCGGCCTGGTGCTCGGGCAGTTGAATGCCGCGCTGCGGCCGCACGGCCTGTTTTTCCCGGTCGACCCTTCCACGCATTCGCGCTGCACGATCGGCGGCATGGCAGGCAACAACTCCTGTGGCGCCAAGTCGATCCGCTACGGGCTCATGGCCGACAATGTCTGCGCCATCGACGCCATCCTGGCCGACGGCACCCGGCACCGGTTCGGCGCGGTCGCGGATAGTCTCGGGGACGACACGCCGGCGGGCATAGCCGAGTTGGTGCAGCGGCTGCGCGCCCTCGGGGCGGCGGAAGCGGCCGAGATCGCCGAACGCTTCCCGCGCCAGCTTCGCCGGGTCGGCGGCTATAACATCGAGGCGCTCACCCCCGCCGCCCGTGCGGCCGGGCGCGCGAACCTGGCTCGGCTGCTCGTAGGCTCGGAGGGCACCCTCGCCTTCTCCGCCGCGATCGAGGTCGCGCTGGCGCCGATCAAGCCGCGCCGGGTCGTCGGGATCTGTCAATTTCCCAGCTTCCGTGCCGCGATGGCGGCAACGCGGCACATCGTAACGCTGGACCCCGATGCGGTGGAGCTGGTCGATCGAACCATGATCGACCTCGGGCGTGGCATCCCGATCTATCGTCCGACGATCGAGGCGATGCTGATCGGCGAGCCGCAATCGCTGCTTCTCGTGGAGTTCGCCGGCGACGAGGGCGCATCGATCGAGGGAAAGCTCGACGAGCTCGAAGCACTGCTTGGCGATCTCGGTTACCCCGGCGCGGTGGTGCGCGCGACCGACGCGGCGTTCCAGGCGCGCATCGCCGCCGTGCGCGAAGCCGGTCTCAACATCATGATGTCGATGAAGGGCGACGGGAAACCGGTCTCCTTCATCGAGGACTGCGCGGTCGGCCTCGACGACCTCGCCGACTACACCGAGCGGCTGAACCGGGTGTTCGCGCGCCACGGCACCACCGGCACCTGGTACGCACACGCTTCCGTCGGCTGCCTCCATGTGCGGCCGGTGCTGAACATGAAGGACGCGACCGACGTCCGGGCCATGCGCGCCATTGCCGAGGAATGCTTCGATCTGGTGCGCGAGTACAAGGGCTCGCACAGCGGCGAGCACGGCGACGGCATCGCTCGGAGCGAGTTCAACGAAGCGATGTTCGGGCCACGCATCGCCCGCGCCTTCGAGACGGTGAAGGACGCGTTTGATCCGGCCGGGCTGCTCAACCCCCATCGGGTGGTCCGGCCGCCGCGCTTCGATGACCGCGCGCTGTTTCGCTTCGGGCCGGACTACGCCCCCGCACCCGGCTTCACACCCCGGCTCGATTGGTCCGATCACCCCGGCCCGCTCGGGGGAATGCTGGGTGCCGTCGAGATGTGCAACAACAACGGCACCTGCCGCGGCTTCGACGCCGGCGTGATGTGCCCGAGCTTCCGGGTCACACGCGACGAGCAGCACGTCACGCGCGGTCGGGCGAACACCTTGCGCCTCGCCCTCTCCGGCCAGCTCGGCCCGGACGCGATGGCCTCCGACGCGCTCGCCGACGCGATGAAGCTCTGCGTCTCGTGCAAGGCCTGCCGCCGCGAATGCCCCACGGGCGTCGATATGGCGAAGATGAAGATCGAGGTGCTGGCGGCGCGCGCCGACCGGCACGGCCTGGCGCTGCGCGACCGGCTGGTCGCCGCGTTGCCCCGGCTCGCCCCGGCGCTGTCGGCCATCGCACCGCTTGCCAACCTGCGGGAGACCGTGCCGCTGCTGCGCCGCACCTCCGCCCGACGTCTCGGCTTCGCCGACCGGCCGATGCCGCGCTGGCGACACGACTGGTTCCGCGACTCCGAGGCGCATGCGCCCGACGCTGCCTTAGCCGCCGGCACCGGGCACCCGGTGTTCTTGTTCGCCGACACGTTCAATCGTTACTTCGAGCCGGACAACCTGCGCGCCGCCGTCCGTGTGCTGGCCGCTAGCGGCTATCGTGCGGTGGGCTTACGGCAGCGGGGTCGACCGCTCTGTTGCGGCCGCACCCTGCTTGCAGCTGGACTGGTTGACCGTGCGCGCGCAGAGGCGCGACGCACGATGGCGGCGCTGCCCGCCGACGTGCCCGTGCTCGGCCTCGAGCCGTCCTGCCTTCTGACGCTGCGGGACGAGTTCCGCTCGCTGCTGCCCGGCCCGGAAGCGGACGCGTTGGCAGCCCGCGCCATGCTGCTCAGCGAGTTCCTGGAACACCAAAAGCCTGACCTACCGCTCGGGACCTGGGCCGCGCGCGCCCACGTTCACGGCCACTGCCACCAAAAATCCTTCGGAGCATTCCCGGCTGCGCTCGCGACGTTAAAGCGGGTGCCGGGGCTCGAGGTGCGGCCGATCACCTCCTCATGCTGCGGCATGGCAGGGGCGTTCGGCTATCAGGCCGAAACGCAAGCCGCGTCGCTCGCCATGGCTGAGCGCGACCTGCTGCCGGCCGTACGGGAGGCCGCTCCGGAGGACATCATCGTGGCCGACGGGTTCTCCTGCCGTCACCAGATCCGCGATCTTTCCGGCCGGACAGCCGTGCATTCGGTGCGGGTTCTGGAACACGCCCTCCCATAAGAGGGACGGCACACTCGCAATTACCAATCGAGGCCAATCGCCTGTCGTGCGCGAGACCGGCCCGGATCGCCGCAAGCGCGCCGCGCCTTTAGGCTGCGGCGGTCGTGGCTCCATCACCCTGTCGGTGGATGCCGATTTTCATCAACACATGATCACCCGAAGTGATCCCGCTTAGCTTTGGCGGGTTGTCGGCGCTGCAGCAGGTCGGGATGCACTCGACTACGGTATCGTAGTTGGGTTGATGAAAAAACGGCATCGAGAGGCGGCGGGATGAAGCCCCGGCTTCCCGCGGCGGATTGACGACACGATGGAGGGTGGAACGCCAACGATGGTTGGTCCAGTCCTGCATCAGATCGCCGAGGTTGACAATGAACGTGCCCGGATGATGAGGCGCTGCGATCCAATCGCCCGCCGGCGTCTGCACCTGCAAGCCACCGGGTGCGTCGTCCTTGTAGAGGATCGTAAGGCTGCCGTAATCGGTATGCGCGCCAGCGCGCAACTGCCCCGGTTTCGGAGCTTCGTTCTGCTGCGGATAATGAATGACGCTGAAATTGCTGATGTGCCGATCGACTTTTCCGTCGAAATAATTCTCCGGCATGTCAAGCGCCAAGGCGAAGACCCGCATGAGCGTCGAGGCGAGGCTCTCCATCTGCTTGTAGTACGCGCTCCAGGTTTCACGCATGCCCTCGGGTTCGGCGGGCCATAAATTGTCGGCGAAGAATGTCCGCGCCTCCGGCCGCGTATGATATTCGTCGTGCATCGCAACGATGGGTCCGATGCTGAATGACTCTTTCAAGTCGGGCGGGGTTTCGGCGCCGAGCGTAGCGGCAAGATTCTCGGCCGCCATGGGCGTGTAGCCTCTGTAACGGTCAGGGGGCATGCGGAGCCGCATCTTCTGCTCGATCGGAAGATCGAAGTAGGCGAGACTGACCGAGCGCATCCTCTCGATCAGGGAGGCGTCGACACGGTGACCCGAAATGACCAGAAATCCGATCTCGCTGCATGCCTTGTCCACGGCACGGCCGACAGCTGCCTTCCCTTCCGCGTTCCCCTCGAAATAGGGAGCGAGATCAATCACGGGTATTTCTAGGGTCGACATGTTTGCCCCGCTAATTCGTATTGAAGCGCCGATACTCCACTGGGCGAAGATGCACAACGACGAGCTCCGAACGAAACCGGCAGAGTTTCGCTCTGAGATAGCTCATCTCCGGAAAGTCGCGACCTCTGCCCCGCGCGCGGGCGCTGGCCGTCGAAGCTCGCCGCTATCTTAACCCCAATCAACTTGCCCAATCCATCATCCCGGCCCATCTCGGCTTGCATGGAGGCGTCAAGCCCGATCGAAGCAGAGATCCTCCGCCTCGCCGACGCGCGCGGGGCGGGCAAGTCCATTTGCCCGAGCGAGGTGGCGCGGGCGCTCGATGCGGACTGGCGGCCCCTGATGGGCCGTGTCCGACAGGCGGCAATCCAGCTTGCCGAAGCCGGGCGCATCGACATCCTCCGCAAGGGCCGGCCCGTGCCGCCCGAAGCCGCGCGCGGCGTGATCCGACTTCGCATCCGCTCCGAGGTCAGGAGTTGAGCCCGCTAGCGTGGCTGCTCGGACTGCTGCTGCCCGCCTGCGCCGGGGCGGGTGCGACCGGCGTGCCGGCTCCACCGCCGCTCGACCTCGCCCGCCTGGAACGGCCCGCCTCGCCCAACACCGCCCTTGCCGCGCCGGAGGGCGCCCCGGCGCGCGTTGATGTCACCACCCCGACGTTCGCAGTCCCGGCCGGGCGATTGTTCGCGGCGGTCGCGCGGGTCGCCGCGGCGCAGCCCCGCACCTATCCCCTCGCGAGCGACCCAGCCGCACTGTCCGCGTCCTGGGTTGCGCGCAGCGCCGTCTGGAATTTCCCGGATGTAATCTCCGCGCGCGCCATGCCCGCGGGCCCGGTGTCAAGCACGCTCGCTCTTTACTCGCGAAGCATCTACGGCCGCTCCGATTTCGGCGTCAATCGCCGCCGCTTGCAAGCATGGCTTACGGCCCTGGACGTCTCACTCAAAAACGAAAGTTAAATGGACGATGCGTGGTCTCGGCCCATTCCTTCGCAGCGCATGGCGACTCGCGCTGCCGTACTTTCGTTCGGAAGAAAAATGGTCGGCGCGCGGACTGCTCGCCTCCATCATCGCGCTGAACCTTTTCTCCGTGTTCCTGTCCGTGGTGCTCAATTACTGGAACCGCGAGTTCTACAACGCCCTGCAAAACAAGGACTGGCAGGCGTTCATCGACCTGCTGTTCTTCTACCGTCATACCCCGAGCGGACTGATGCCGGGCTTCTCCTGGGTGGCGGTGATCTTCATCGCAGTCGCCGTATACCGGACCTATCTCAATCAGTGGCTGCAGATCCGGTGGCGGCGCTGGCTCACCCGGCAATTCCTGAGCGAATGGCTGTCCGACCGCGCTTACTACCGCATCAGCTTGACGACGGACGGCGAAGCGGTCGGCACTGACAACCCGGATCAGCGCATTGCCGAGGATCTGCGCGAGTTCGTCGGCAGCACATTGTCCCTCGGCGTTGGCTTGCTCGCCAACGTCGTTTCATTGTTGAGCTTTATCGGCATCTTGTGGGGGTTGTCCGGTAGCATAAACCTGTTCGGCGTTACTATCGTCGGCTACATGGTCTGGGTGGCGATCATCTACGCTACGGTCGGCACCATGCTGACCCATCTGGTCGGCCGCCCCCTCGTGGGCCTCAATTTCCGACAGCAGCGCGTGGAAGCGGACTTTCGCTACGCTTTGGTGCGGTTGCGCGAGAACGTCGAGGGCGTCGCGCTGTTTCGAGGTGAGGACGAGGAGCACGAGAATCTGCGCGAACGGTTCAGCCAGGTGATTGGCAACTGGTGGGCCATCATGCAGCGGACCAAACTGCTTAACACACTGATCTCCGGGTACGATCAGGTAGCCGTAATCTTTCCCATCATCGTTGCGGCGCCCCGCTACTTCTCCGGGCAGATCCAGCTCGGCGGCCTGACGCAAACCGCCGGCGCATTTGGTCGGGTGCAGGACTCGCTGTCCTGGTTCATTTCGGCGTACTCCCTGCTCGCTTCGTGGCGCGCGACCGTCGAGCGCTTGACCACGTTCCACAAGGCGATCGTGATCGCGCGCGCTGCCACCTCGCAAGGATTGACGTCAACCGAAACCAAGAACGACCGGGTGACCGCGCGCGATCTCACGCTGGCGCTGCCCGACGGAACGCCGCTGCTGCAAGACCTCGATCTCGATTTCGCACCGGGACGCTCGGTGGTCATCACGGGGCGGACAGGCTCGGGCAAGTCCACGTTGTTCCGGGCGCTCGCCGGGATCTGGCCGTTCGGGACTGGAAAGGTGGAGCGCCCCGAGCGAAGCCAGTTCCTTCCGCAACGGCCCTACATCCCGCTCGGCACCTTGCGGAACGTCATCTGCTACCCCGCCGAACCGAGGGCCTATGATCAGGCGGAGGTCGCCAGGGCACTCGAGGATGCCGGGCTCTCCTCGCTCGTGGACAAGCTTGATGAGGAATCGAACTGGCCGCAGCGCCTGTCCGGCGGCGAGCAACAACGGGTGGCGTTTGCCCGCGCCCTGCTCGCCAAGCCCGATTGGCTGTTCCTCGACGAGGCGACCGCGAGCCTCGATCCGGAATCGGAAGCGCAACTCTATCGCGCCATCAAGCAGCGTCTCCCCCGTACCACAATCATCTCGATCGCACATCGTCCTGCCGTGATCGGGCTGCACGACGAGCGCATCCTGTTCCGCCGGGAAGGAGGGCGACCCGGCACGCTCCGCCCGATGCCGTCCGAGATCCCAGTAAACGTGAAGTGATCCGCTCACGAAAAGTTGTTCATTACGGTCTTGCTCATGGCCGCGGTTAAGTTTCCCTTTCATTTTAGACATGTGGCCCCGAATTCTTCAGACGGTGCTTGCTCGCGGCAGTAGTATTTCTGCCCGGTTGTGCTGGCCCCCGCCCCCCTCCGCCAAGCGCGAGCGCGACTCTCGTTCCCCTCCCTGAACCTCGTGACGAACCCAGCCCTCGGCGGCGCGCGCCCCGGCACCGGACGGCTCGAGACGAGACCGGACTGACCGCTGCGCAGCGCGAGCGGGTGTTCACAGACTTTTCCGCCTGGGAAGACCGAAAAGGATGGCCGTAGGAATGAGCAGCGGCACACCGGCGGCGGCGGACCCGGAGGTCGACGGCTTCGGTCGGGAGGTGCATGACCCAGCGCAAGCGGCAACCGCCCTGCTCGAAGGCGAACCACTGGTCATCCTGCGATCCGATACGGCAGATGAGCAGGCCGGCAAGGTGAACGCCCTGCGAGCCGCACTGCGCGGGCGATCGATCCGGGTGCTGCGATTGGACGGCACGCATCCGCGCGGGCTGTCCCCGCTCGCCGCCGCCGGACGTGAAGCAGACCGCGCCGTGCTGGTAGTAGAACACCCTGACCATCTGGAACCGTCGACCCTCGAAGCCCTGCGCGATGTCGAACATCTGCAACTCGTGTTGGTCCACCGCGAGGACGCCCTCGCGCTTACGGATCGGAGCACGCTCGAACCCGCATCCGTTCGCTGCCCGCCCGAGCACCTGGTCGCCTTCGATCTCGACCCGGAGCGCAGACGATGGCGTTCGCTCGTCGGGGCAATGTTAATTACTCTGACCGTGGGAGGCCTGCTTGCGGCGGCGATGCTATACGTTGACCCGCCCTGGCGGTCATCGGATGGCGAGCGCACCACGATCGCAAACGATATTTCGCCGCCCTCCGCGCCCGCAACATCCCCGCCGACCGGCTGCTTCGTCGGGCGGCGAGTTTGCCGTCAGCCCGGAGCCGTCAATCCCGGGCAAGCAAATCGGACCGGCTGCACAAGCGCCCGCGTCAACGACCGAGGCTGGAGCCGCCTCGCCCTCGGCCAGCCAGCTTGGTGATGGCGGCAGCGCGGCGCCCTCGGCAGCGCCGGCTACCACCGCCGAACCGACCTCGCCCAAGCCCACCGTCGCCTCCGTTGACCAGGACGGCCCTTCCGAACAGACCGACGCTCCACGCCCGACTGAGCTTGCCGCGCCAGCAGGAGCGCCGGCTACGCCGGCCGAGGCTGCGCCGGCTACTTCTGCCGATGCCGGGCCGACTACGTCTGCCGCGGCTGCGCGGCCCATTCCGGGCACCCCGCCTCCGCGGCCGTCGCCTGTTCACTCACAGGAGCGGGCACAGCTGAAGCACGATTTCGACCGCTTTCTCGCGACCGACCATCACCTTCCGAAACACGTCACCCGCGCGCAACGCAACGCGCTGTTCGAAAAATTCCTGAACTGGCGGGGCCGCCAGCAGCTGAACGCATCGCGATAGCCGGCCGCCTCAGCGCTTCTTCGGTTTCCCGGCACTCCGACCCGAGCCCGGTTGCGCGCGCTTGACGGCGGGCGGCCGTTTCGGCTTGGCCGCGCTCCCGGCGCGGAGATCCGCGATTGTCGCGCGCGTGCTGATCTGCTCGGGATTCATGCGCAGTTCGATCACCGCTGGCAGGCCGCTTTCCGTCGCCCGGCGGAACGCCGGCGCAAACTCCGCCGTTTCCGTCACAACCTCGCCGTGGCCGCCAAATGCCTCGATCAAATCGGGCGAAGTCGGGGTTGGTCAGCGCCGTACCCGAGACGCGGCCCGGATAGGCGCGCTCCTGATACATACGCACCGTGCCGTACATCGCGTTGTTGAACAGCAGCACGATGGGCGCAACGCCGTGGTGGAACGCGGTCGCGATCTCCTGGCCGGTCATCAGGAAGCCGCCATCGCCGACAAACGCCACCACCATGCGCTCCGGGAAGGCGATCTTGGCGCCGACCGCGGCGGGGACGCTGTAGCCCATCGCCCCGTTGGTCGGGCCGATGTAGCGCTGGTGTTCGGAGAAGTTCAGGAACCGCGTCGGCCAGCCTGCAAAATTTCCGGCGTCCGTGGTCAGTATGGCGTCCGGCGTGTAGCAATCCTTCGAGGTCGCGCATCGCCTGCGCCAGATTGAGCGGGCCCGCGTAGGGCACGACGGCACGCTGCGCTTCCCGCAAGCCACGCAGATCCTCCGTCCAACTCGACCACCTGGCGCGCAGCTTGTCCCGCCCGGCGACCGCCACGGCGAACGCATCGAGGTCGGCAACGATCCCGAGTGCGGGCCGGAACACCCGGCCAATTTCTGCGCCGTCAGGATAGACATGGACGATCGGGGTGCCGCCCGCCATGTCGAACAAGGTGTAGCCTTGCGTGACCGGCTCGCCGAGCCGCGTGCCGATGGCCAGCACGAGATCGGCTTCCCGCGCCTTGGCGACGAGCGCTGGATCGGCGCCGACGCCGAGGTCGCCCGCGAAGTTGGGCAAGGTGCCGTCGTAAAGCGCCTGACGACGGAAGCCGGTTGCCACAGGCAAGTTGTTGCCAAGCAGGAACTCGCGGATCGCGGCGCGGCCCTGGGCAGACCAGGTCGATCCACCGAGCACGGCGAGCGGCCGGCGCGCGCGGGCCAGCGTCGCCATCAGCCGGTCGATCGCAGCCGGATCGGGATGCGGCCGGGCGACCGGCACGCGCCCAAGATCCGGTACCTCCGCTGTGTGCCGCTGCATCTCCTCGGACAGTGCGATCACCACCGGCCCGGGCCGGCCGGAGGTGGCGACATCCACCGCGTGCGCGACGATCTCCGGGATGCGCTTGGCCTCGTCGATCTGCGTCACCCATTTGGCGATGGGCGCGAACATCCGCCGATAGTCGATCTCCTGGAAACTTTCCCGATCCGTTTCCTCGAACGGGATCTGGCCGACGAACAGTAACAGGGGCGTGCTGTCCTGCATGGCGATGTGCGCGCCGATCGCGCCGTGGCAGGCACCGGGGCCGCGCGTGACGAACGCCGCCGCCGGACGGCCGGTAAGCTTGCCGTAGGCCTCGGCCATGTTCACCGCTCCGGCCTCGAAACGGCAGGTGGCGAGCCGCAGCTTCTGCCGTACGGCGTACAAACCGTCGAGCGTGTCGAGGAAGCTCTCGCCCGGCACGGAGAATACGTGGTCGATGCCCTGGGCGACTAGCGCGTCGGCCAGGATGCGCCCGCCGGGCCGCGAGACGACGCGGGCCTTGCGTGCCTGTGCAAGCTCCATTGGGCCTCCCGTCCTCGCAAGCGACAATTGCCAACGCAGCATGGCATGCTGTGGCGGTCAGCGGGAGAGATGGCAATGCGCGCGATCTTTGTCGCCGGCATCACCGATGATGGGCTGTTGCGGGCGCCGGTGTTCAAAGGCCTGCGGGATGATTTGGCCGCGCCGAGCCGGCCGGCAGTGACGCGCGCGAGACCGCCGAGCCGAGCGCGAGGCGGCGTTCCGCGCGAGAACATCCTGCAGCTCCTGCCCGAGGCGGTCGTGCCGTCGAAGGCGGAGCTCCAAGCGTATTGGCGCAAGGTCGGCGATCGTGCGCTGCACTATCTCGGCCGGCGCCCGCTCAAGCTGGTCCGGCATACGCGCGGTACGACCTTCTACCACAAGGGGCCGCTCCCGCCCCGGCCGCCCGCCGTGCATGAATTGCATATCGAGAAGCGCGAAGGCGGCGAGGGCGTCCGGGTGTGGGTGGACAGCGTGGACGGGCTGCTCGGGTTGGTTGAGATGGACGCCGTCGAGCTGCATCCCTGGGCGGCCACGGTGGACGATATCGAGCGGCCGGACCGGCTGATTTGGGACCTTGATCCCGGCGAGGGCGTTGCGTGGCCTTTTGTGGTCGAGACGGCGCTGACGCTGCGCAGGATGCTTGAGGGCGAAATCTTCGTCCTTGGCCCAAGCTCACCGGCGGCAAGGGCGTCCACCTGATGGCGCCGATCCAGCCCAGCCTGACGCACGACCAGGCCCGGCAGGTCTGTCACGCGCTCGCGCAACGGCTCGAGCGGACAGCGCCGGAGCGTTTCACGCTTGGGGCCGCTCCGGCTTTGCGCTCTGGCCGCATCTCATCGACTACCTGCGCAACGGGCGCGGGAATACGGCCGTTGGCGCCTACTCGCCTCGCGCCACACCGGGCTTTCCCGTTGCTGCACCGATTACGTGGCGCGAGCCGGAACGCGGCACCGCGCCGGACGCGTATTCGATAACGCGACCGCCCCGCCGTGGACCAAGGTCTACGATCGGGTCAGCACTGCATGATAGACCAGCCCGTTCGGCCGGTCGCATGTCTCGCAGCGGCCTTTAGCCCGGCCGAAGCAGATCTTACGCTGAGCTGCGGTCAGTCGTTGGTAAAGTCATGGCAGCGAAGGCCGGATCAGCACGAAGTCCCTCCCCTTCAAGGCCCGCCCATGTAGCCTGCGCCACCTTCGTAGCGACGAACGCTCGTCGTCGCCAAGCACCTCGCATTGCAAGGCGGTCGATTTCAATGACGTGGCTTCCGGACGTTACCGGAACGGTATAGCCTCGTCGTGGGGCGCGCGGGGCAACTCTCATGCAGGCGGTACTGGGTGGCCTCAGAAACGGGGAATTTTTTCTTGAATATATGCCTATTGTCGAACTGGACACGGGTCGATGCGTGGGGGCCGAAGCTCTCAGCCGATGGCGTAAGCCATCGGGCATCATCTATCCGACCGAATTTCTCCCGGCCATCGAAGCTACATATCTTTATGGATATTTTACTCACTGGGTGCTCGAAACGGTCGCTAACGACTTCTTGGGGTGGCTGAAGGAATACGACGCCTTCATCAGCCTCAATGTCCCGCCAGAGATCATCGGCCGTGGCGGGCTTCTTTATCTCGCGGAGAGGGTCGGGCTGCTCGAGGTAAAACACCAGCTCGTAATCGAGATTACCGAGCGGGGGGTGCCGGATCGCCTAGGCGTCGAGACCCTCAATCATGCCGCTGATATGGGGATACGCTTTGCCCTGGACGACGTTGGCGACGGCGCCAATGTCATCGTGCTCTCCCGCTGCAACGTCGGAGATGATCAAGATCGACCGAGACCTGGTAGCGCAACTGCGCCCCGGTGAGCCGCTCACGGGCACGCTGGCAAGCATCGCTTCTCTGGCGAGATCACATAAGTTATCCGTGGTCGCAGAAGGCGTGGAGTCCGCTGATCAAGCCTACGCGCTGAAAGACGCCGGCATTCCGCTAGCGCAGGGTTTCTATTTCTCCCATCCATTGTCAGCGGACGCGTTCAAAGCCTATTTCGTGTCACACGCCTGATCGATCCGTCTCAGCAGCCCCGTTTACGACCGCGAGCCCGTAATTTCCAGCATGATCCGTTGCTCACGGTAGGCCGCGACTAGCTGCCCGAGACTGGCGGGCTGGCGCTCGGCAAACCGGGTTCGCGTTTACACCATCCGCATTTTCGCGGGCGCCACAGCTACGGCCATCCCGCTGTCATTCTGGTTGCTGGCGTTTTCCATGTTCCTGTTCTTCTCGCTTGCGGTGGTGAAGCGGCAGGCCGAGTTGGTCATGCTGGCGCGGTCCGGCCGGGCGAAGCCAGCGGGTCGCGGCTATGCCGGCGACGATCTGGCGATGCTGTCCAGCATGGCAGCGTCCAGCGGCTCCATGGCGGTGCTGGTGATGGCGCTCTACATCAACAGCTCGGACGTGCTGGCGCTGTATCCGGCGCCCAAGGCGCTGTGGTGTATCGGCTGATCATGCGGCAGACGCATCAGCACGGCAGTTAACAGGAGGGGCATTAATCCTGCTGAGCGGCGCGGCTAAGCGAAGAACGCCTGCAAGAATACGCGTGAAAAACGCGCCCACCGCATTCGCTACGCCCCAGCTCGGAGCATGGGAATCGTTGGCGTATCTGATGACGAAAAACGCACGGCGGGTGCAGCACCCGCCGTACAGAACGGGCGCAGATCAGCGTGCGCGGGGGCGGGTTCGTCCAGCGGCGCCTACGCGAATCTTGCCGGCATCGGCGATCGCGGCCGGGGGAGCCGGATGCCGCCTGCCGGCAGCGCCGAGCCGGATGCGGCCCGCATCGGCGATCTCGGGACGGAGCGCAGAGGTCGCAGCAAAATTCATCATTTGTAAGTTTCCTGTCTGATCGACGCTGTTGTCATCCCGAGCGCTGCTTCCGCATTCCCAAACGCCAATGGCCCGGCGCCCTAAGAAAAAAGGGCGGCCGGGCCATTGAGGCATCAGAGTAAAACGTAGCCAGCGGACACAGTTCGCCCGTCGACACGAACGCCATAAGGGCAGTGCCGCCCACCGTCAAGGATTTTCAGCGCGCCGGCTGGAGCGGCTAAAACAAGCCCTCCGACTGCGCGCGTGCGACGCCATCCCGCTCACGTTCCACCATCAGCTCGCGCTCGAAGGTTGCCATCGGCGACCGGATGGACGGTGAGCGCACCCTCGCCTCGTGCAACGTTGGCTCCGCCCGCATCGCATGCGAAGCCATCATGTTTCACTTGCTCCAAGATATATGGCAGGCAGGCGCAGCGGCTCACGATTTTGCGAGATTCTGGTTGCGATTGATCCGGCCGGCTGCTACCAGGCGCTCTTCAAAGCTGACCTCGTTCGAGCCTTCGACTTTTCAGCTACCGAGCGCATTGGTTTTCGAGTTGCAGCATGGCGCGCCAAAAGGCGCTCCCTCCCGAGGCACAACGTAATTGCGCATCCGGGCGCGGCCAGGCGACTCTCGGCCTCGGACAAACCCTTGCGCTGCGCTCCAGCCAAACTCAAGGGAGCCTTCATGCCCGAACTTCGGCTTTTCGTTACTGCAGGCAGCCTAACCGTCGCCGCAAGTCCGCTGCTGACGCAGCCGGCCTCCTTCGTGGCACCGGTCGGCGGCACGGCCGCGCCCGCGGAGATCGCCGACGACAACGGCTGGCGCTGAACCGGGAGATGTTCGGCCTCTACGCGACGATAGGCCAAATCGTCCAGCGTAACCTCCTGGCGCAGCGTCCGGTGATCCTCGGTCTGTTCTCCGGCGCCGGCGATCGTTTCATCCTCTACCGTCCCGGCCGCCCGCCGCTCGAGACGCCGGAGCCGCTCGGCTCGCACCAGTTCCCGACGCTCATCTCCGGCGCCGCCGGCCCAACCTCCTTGACGGAGCTGCACTGATGGACCTGAACACCATCACCACCGTCCGGCGCCCCAGGGCCGCCGAAGAGGTCGACACCTGGCGCGCCGGTGACGCCTGGCTGGGCGGCGGGACGTGGCTGTTCTCGGAGCCGCAGCCCGGCACCGACACGCTGATCGATATCGCTGGATTGGGCTGGACGCCCATTGAGGCCTCGGCCGATGGCATCAGCATCGGCGCTACTTGCCGCATCGCCGAGATTGCGCATTTCCGCTCGCCAGATCCGGGGTGGCACGCGGTGCCGCTGTTCCGGGCATGCTGCGATTCGTTCCTGGCGTCCTTCAAGATCTGGAACACCGCGACGATCGGCGGGAATGTCTGCATGTCGCTACCGGCCGGGCCAATGATTTCGCTCACGGCGGCTCTGGAGGGTGTGTGCACGCTGTGGCCGCGACATGGCCAGGCTCGTACCGTTCCGGTCGGGGATTTTGTCGTGGGCAACTATGTGAACGTGCTGGCGCCGGGTGAGCTGTTGCGCAGCATCCACCTCCCCGCCGCCGCACTGCGCAAGCGCTTTGCCATGCGCCAGCAATCGCTGACAAAGCTCGGCCGCTCCGCCGCGCTGATCATCGGCACGCACGCCCCAGGGGGCGAATTCCTGCTGACAATCACCGCGGCGACAGATCGCCCGGTGCCGTTACGCTTCCCCTCCATCCCGGCTGCGACCGCGCTGGATGCCGCGATCACCGCCATTCCGGAGGCCCGCTGGTTCGGCGACGTGCACGGATCCGCCCCCTACAAGCGCCACATTACCCATCATCTCGCCGCGGAAATTCGTGCCGAACTCGAAAGTGCCGCCGCATGAACGATACCTCTAGTAGCGCGCCCTGCATCATCGACGGGCGGCCGGTCAGCGCGGAGCCGCGCCCCGGCCAGTGCCTACGCACCTGGTTGCGCGAGCAAGGGGCGCTCGGTGTCAAAAAGGGCTGCGATGCCGGGGATTGTGGGGCCTGCACCGTCTGGCTAGACGGCGAGCCGGTGCACTCTTGCGTGGTGCCGGCCTTCCGCGCGAGCGGAAAGCACGTCACCACGATCCAGGGGCTTGGCCAGGAGGGCTCGCTGCACCCGATGCAGCAGCGCTTCCTCGATGCGCAGGCGTATCAGTGCGGCTTCTGCACCGCCGGCATGATCATGACGGCCGCCTCACTGACCGAGGAGCATTGCACCGACCTGCCGCATGCGCTGAAGGGCAATCTGTGCCGCTGTACTGGCTACCGTGCGATCGCGGATGCCATCGCCGGCAAGACAGAGGCGCAGGAAGATGTAGCCGGCCACGCCTGCGGCGCGAACCTGCGTAATCCGCTCGGTAAGGCGATCGTCACCGGTCACGCGCACTATACCATGGATCTGGCGCCGGACAATTCGCTGCTGGCCAATCTCCTGCATCTAAAGGTGCTACGCTCGCCGCACGCCCACGCGCGGATCACCCGGATCGACACCACACGTGCCAGGGCCCTCCCCGGCATCGTCGCGGTCTACACCTGGGAGGACGTGCCGCGTCGGCTCTTCAGCACCGCCACGCATGAGGATCATCTTGTCGATCCGGATGACACCTACGTGCTGGACAACGTGGTGCGCATGGTCGGCCAACGCGTGGCCGCGGTGGTCGCGGAGACCGAAGGCCTCGCCGAGGCTGCCTGTCGCCTGATCGACCTCGACTACGAAATTCTGCCCGCCGTCTTTGATCCGGAAGAGGCAATGAAGCCCGGTGCCCCGGTGCTGCACGAAAAAGGGCTCGACCGGAAGAGCAACGTTTACGCCGAGATTCACGGCGAGGTCGGCTCCGTCGCCGCCGGTTTCGCCGAGGCGGATGTCGTGCATGAGCGCACCTACTCCACCTCGCGCGTGCAACATGTGCATCTTGAGACCTGCGGCACCATCGCTTGGCGCGACGCAGCCGGGCGCCTGCACGTGCGCACCAGCTCGCAGGCGCCATTCATAGTCAAACAGAAGCTCTGCCATATCTTCGCCCTGCCGGCGTCCGATGTGCATGTCTTCACCGAACGTGTCGGCGGCGGGTTCGGCGGCAAGCAGGAAATGGTCACTGAAGACCTGTGCGTCCTGGCAACGCTGGCGCTGGGCCGCCCGGTGAAGTGGGAATACACCCGCGAGGAACAGTTCATCGGTGCCACCACACGGCACCAGATGACAACGCATGTGAAGCTGGGTGCGAAGCAGGACGGCACGCTGACCGCCATCCAGGTCCGGGTCGTTTCCAACACCGGCGCTTATGGCGGCCACGCCGGCGAGACGCTGGCCGCAGCGCTGGCGAGTCCGATCGTCGTCTACCGCTGTGTCAACAAGAAGGCCGATGGCTACGCCGTTTATACCAACATGGTGCCCGGCGGCGGCTTCCGCGGCTACGGGGCATCGCAGGGTACTTCGCTATCGAATGCGCCATGGACGAACTCGCCACCCGGCTTGGTCTGGATCCCTTCGTGATCCGCCGCCGGAACATGATCCGTCCCGGCGACTGGATGCAGTCCGTTTGGCACGAAACGTCCGAAATCGATTTCGGCAGCTATGGGCTCGATCAGTGCATGGACATGGTCGAGACCGCCCTGGCGAGCGGCCGCGGCGCGGCAAAGCCCGACGGCGAGCACTGGCGCGAAGGCACCGGCATGGCCCTCGCGATGCTGGAATGCGGGCCGCCCACAGAGCACCGCTCCGGCGCCGAAATGAAGCTGACGGCCGGCGGGCGCTACCATCTCGCGGTGGGTTCGACGGAAATGGGCAACGGCTCGATCACGTCGCACCGTCAGATCGCGGCGGAGCTGCTGGGCTGCGCGGCTTCGCAGATCGACATCATCAACGCCGATACCGACCGTGCCCCGTACGACACCGGAACCTTCGCGAGCACCGGCACGGTGGTCGCCGGCAAGGCGGTCGCCGCAGCGGCCGAGGCGCTGCGCGAGAATATCCTGGACTACGTCGCCCGCAGCCGACGCACCGAACGGCACGCTTGCCGGCTCGACGGCAACGCGGTGACCTGCGGCAACCACCGCGTGCTGCTGCTGGATCTGCTTGATCAGGGTACCGGGCGGGGCATCGCTTCGTTGTGTTCCGCAAGGCCTATCTGTCACCGCGCACGGTCGCCTTCAACGTGCATGGCGTGCGGCTTGCGGTACATCGGTTCACCGGCGAGATCCGCATCCTGCACTCGGTGCACGGCGCCGACATCGGGCGGCTAATCAACCCGATGCAGTGCCGCGGCCAGATCGACGGCGCCATCGGCATGGCCTTCGGCTGGGCGCTGACCGAGAACATGGTGCATGACGAGCACGGACGGGTGGTGAACCCGAACCTGCGCAACTACCGCATCCCGGCCTTCGCCGATGTTCCGCCCAGCGAAGTCTACTTCGCCGACACCTACGATACGATTGGCCCGCTCGGTGCAAAGTCGCAGGGCGAGTGCGCGATCAATCCTGTGGCGCCGGCGATTGCCAATGCGTTGGCAAACGCGACCGGAAGGTGCTTCGCCCACCTGCCATTTACGCCGGATCGCATCCACGCCGACCTGCCGTCGCAATGACGGACAGTCGGTCCGCCGGCGCGGTCACCATTGTCACGCAGACCCGCGTGCGTGCCAGCGGGACCGATGCATTCGCGAAATTCCAGGCGGCGATCAGCGCGGCGGTGGCAGAGCAGCCGGGCTTCATAGAACAATCGGTGCTGCCGCCCGATCCGCCGACCCAAGTGGATTGGGTGATCCTGCAACGCTTTGTGACGCCAGATGATGCGGTCGCGTGGCTGCGCTCTGACCGGCGGCGGGCGCTGCTTACGGAGATCCAGTCGGTGCTGGCCGGTGTGGACGACGTGCATCTCGTGCGCGACGCTGCAACGGGCGCCCTGCCGTCGCCCGTTGCCGCCGTCATCACCACACGGGTCAGGCCAGGGCGCGAGGACGAGTATCGTGCCTGGGAGCAACGTATCGCTGCAGCCCAGGCGAGCTATCCCGGCTTCCAGGGCTACCGGTTCGAGCCACCGATACCAGGCGTGCAGGAGAACTATGTCGCTATCCTGCGGTTCGAAAGCGAGGAGACACTGAAGGGCTGGATGGACGGGCCCGAACGGCAGGGCCTGCTTGAGCAGGCAAAGCCGCTTACGGACCATGTGCACGCTCGGATTGTGCGGTCCGGCTTCAGCCAGTGGTTCCCGGACGCGCACGCCCAGGCCCCGGCCTGGAAGATGAATATGGTTGTCCTGCTGCTGCTCTACCCGGTTGTCTTCCTGTTCGGATTATGGGTTCAGACGCCGATTCTGATGCGAGGCATGGGCCTGCCATTTTGGCTTGCCCTTTTCATTGGCAACGTGGCCAGCGTAATCATCCTCAGTTACCTGGTGCCCTGGGCAAGTATGGGCTTTCGTTGGTGGCTGAGCCCCCCCGCCCGAGCCAGAGTACGCGCAATGACTGGGCCGGCGCCGGTCTGATCGTTGGCCTGTACTTTGTCTTGATGCTTGTCTTCTCCCTGATGTGATCTGCGCAATGCAGGCAAGCCAGAACCTGTGGCGCGAGTTTGGGACCGGATGGCGATGTGGGACGGCGCGATCAGGCCGTCGCCAGCCTATTGTCGTCATACGCGGTTGAGGCTGGAGTGGCCGCCAAAGTCACTCCGGAAGGCGATGTCTCTCATTGGAAGATTGGTGTGAGCCGTGGAGACGGTCATGCTGTGCGCACGCTGCCGCACAGCCATCCCGAGCGAGCGCAAGCCCCAGTGGCCGGCACAACGTATCGATCGCAAACGTCGGCCAGTCCCAGAAGCGCATGGGGCCGGATTTTTGCGTTATTGCTGAATATCGTTCTGTATCTCGCGTACCCGTCCGTGTCCCATGCCCAGACCGTAGCCGCTGCCCCCGATGCCAGCACAGCCATTGCGGGCAATCCGGGAGCGGTCAATGTCACTCCCGGCACTGGCGCACTGGGCCGCTGGCTCGGGCTGGGACCGGACAGCGGCGTTCGGCTGGGCGGCGTGCTCGTCAGCAATGGAAACGTTCTCTTGTCTGGGGGTAGCCAACAGGGGGCGACGAGTTTCAACAACCTCCTGCTCCTTGATTTGGAGACCGATCTCGACAGGCTTGCGCAGATGCCAGGGGCAAGTTTTGGCGTCTCCGGGCTCCGCTTCGACGGGCAGCCGACGAATGCGCAGGCGGGCACCGTCACTGGCTACAACGGCCTCACAGGTGCACCACCGTTCGACCGCACTGAACTGTACGAGCTTTGGTGGCGGCAATCGCTATTTAGGGACAAGCTGATCTTCAGGATCGGCAAGATGGTGCCGACCTACGATTTTGGAAACGTAGCAAGACCGGTTCCAGTGCGAGATGATGCTTTGCGATTCCTGCTGTCACGGGCCTCCTCTATACGCCAGTGTTCGTGAACCCGACCATCCTGGGTGCCATGCCCGGCTACTATAACTCGGCATGGGGCGTCATGGTGACCGCGGCACCGAACGACCAGCTCTATGCCTCAGCTGGTGTCTATGATGGCAACGGTGCGAACGGTGTGCAGACCGGACTGCAGGTTGGTCCAACGATCAATGCCTACCGGTTTGGCATTGCCGAGCTTGGCGCGGCTTGGCTGCTCGGACCCGACCGCTTGCCCGGATCCTTCGGTGCAGGCGGCTGGAGCCAGACCGGAACACTCAGTCTGTCCACCCCAAGTGGTCTGATAACACAGAATGGCACGCATGGATTCTATGGGTTCGGTTCCCAAAGTCTATGGAGGGGCCAAACTATCGGTGACCCGCGCAGCGTTTCTGCGTTCGTGCAGGTCGGGGCGAACAATTCGCGGACGATGCTAGCGACTGGCTATGTTGGATTTGGTCTCACGGCATTTGGAGTCGTACCCGCTCGCCAGCTTGACTCTGTGGGTATCGGCGTTGCTTGGTCGAACTCTGAACCGGAATCAAGGCATCCGGCCAAGCGAAATCCTGATCCAGGGCTATGCCCAGGTCCACGTCTTTGGCACGGTCTTTCTGCAGCCGACGCTGACGGTGTCGCCGCAGCCAGCTGCGTTGGACACGCAAGGACCCGCCGTTGCGTTTACGCTTCAGTCGACGATTTTATTCTGATACCAATGGCATAGAAGTTGACCGTCGACGTCGACGCGGGGCGAAGCCGCACCGTCCACGGCTTGCGGTTTCAAAGCACAGTGGCTTCAACATGCCTTTGATCAGGGAAGGATTTCGTCGTCTTGCACCATCAGATCTCAGCCGCCCCAGGCTGTGCGCCCTGGCGGCAACCTACGGACGCAGACTTCACCGCGATCATACGCAACGAAAAGCCTCGTGTCGTCGACCGTATCCTTGAGGTTCTGGAAAAGGAGGTGGTTCCGAAGACCCTGGCCGGCGTCAAAGCCGGCAACAAGCTGTTTGGCGCAGCGATCCTCAACAAGTCGGACCTCTCGACGGTGATTGTCGCCACCAACACCGAAACGGGCAATCCGCTGATGCATGGCGAAGTTACGGCTATTCTCGCATACTACAACCTGCCGAAGGCCCAACGACCCGCTCCGGCCGATACGATCTTCGTTGCGACACACGAGCCCTGCCCGCTCTGCCTGTCCAGTATCACCTGGGGAGGTTGGGACAACTTCTTCTACCTGTTCACCTATGAGGATTCGCGCGACGCCTATGGCATCCCGCATGACATTGTGATGCTGGAGGAGATCTTCCGCTGTCCTGATGGCAGCTACTCCGAAAAGAACCAGTATTGGAGCTCATGGGGGTTGCGACCTCTGATAGACACCATGGCGGGCGACGAGCGGACGGATTTCAACACACGAGTCGCCGCTCTGAACCAGAGCTATGCCGAAATGTCAGACATATACCAGCAGGCGAAAGCCGCTGGCACTGGAGCGGACGTGCCGCTGAGATGATCGAGATGCCCGTCCGCCACCTGGCGCTGCCTCCGGCCGCATGATGTCGGCACCGGGGAAACCAGCGCGGAACGCGCGCACCAACCGGCCGGTCTTTATCGCCGCGGCCTGACGCGGAGGTCTCGGCCAACGGACCCTGTCGCTGTCTCCGAACGTGACGGCCAGCAGCAGGTGGCCAGATTCCACCGGCGGCGGCACCTGCTTCCCACCATCGCTGTCGCCGCCCAAGCCGGAATCGTCGCGCCTCGCAAGTGCGCTTCTCGGACTTCCAAACAGCGGAGATGCCGCGCTTGACGCATTGCTGACCCGGTAGCCGCCTCCACGCCGTCAGGCTGCTCTAGACATGACCGAACTGCCGGCGCTCTTCGCGAACCGCTTCGGCGAAGTCCTTCAGCGGATCCACGCCTGTCCCGCTTTTGATGAGCTCTCGCAACTCGGGTACAGTCCGATTTGGCTCGAAGTAGGCGCCGGTTGTCGCCAAAAGAACCCGTTCGGCGCAGGCCACGATATTGGACGAAGAGATGGCACGCATGCGGCTGATCATGGCGTAGAGCGCGATAAGCTCCTCAATCTTCGGCTCATTGACCACCAAGGCTTCGGCATAGGCTTTGGATGCCGCGACGATGAAGTCCTTGTAAAGGTCCTGTCGACGTGAGAGCTCGTTTGCTACCTGTCCGGCTCTGGCCAGGGATCGTTGGTTCAGCCAGTTGGTCGATGCCTGATGTCAGGCCGCCGATCACGGAGCCAGCCAGCGCTGAGAGTGCCGAAATGTAGGCTATATCCATGTCGGTGCTGATCCTGCCTTACGCGCGGTCCCGGTATGTCTCGTGCGGTTTTGCAATCGTCATTCGACAACGCGCACTTCGCGGCGTCATCTAGATCGTCGTATTGGCCACTTTGAAGCGACTGCCGTGAGGGTGAAACCGATGCAGCTGGACATTGCCATCGCCCTTCGTATCGCCGGGCGCCATTGTCGGAACAGCTCTATAGCGCCCGAGCGATGCTACGGGGCGAAGGCCACGATGTCTGGGAAGTGGTCGTGGAAAACCTTTCTGACCGTGGGAGACGAGAGCACTCCTGACATGGCGACCCGACGAGATGACGAGATGCGGCGTCAGACGTTTCGAATGGTCCGGTCCGGCCCGGATGGTGGTCAAGCTCCTTTACCTACGTGGTTACGGGCCTCGTCAAGCGCCGAGCCGAGTTGGCTGGGGAAATCGAGGCTACACAAACCGACGGCAACACGTCGTCGAGAGCTGTCCCCAGGATTTTCCAGGGGCGACGGTATCGGCGGCAGATTGACTGTCACGGGCGGGGGGCCGCCGAAACTGGACGCGCCCTATTCGCACCGGCGTTCTGCGACCGGATGAGCTTCTGATCAACTGATCTCTGGAATGTGGTGCAGAAGTTTCGACTTTCGCATCGGGCGCAAACTTTATGGGCGTCGCGGGAACAGCGTTCGCCATCCTGCTCCCGGCCGATACCGCTTGATCTCTTTCGTCCGATCGCGCTCTCTGCGGTCTGCTTGCTTGCCTTCGCATTGGCTTGCAGAAAAGCTGAGCTGGTGTTTGATCCCGGCTTGAAGGCTGGAACCGTGCGCGACGGGAAGCGCGGCCCGCGTCTTGACGAGTTGCACGTGCCGCCATGCAGCCTCCCTTCGGGATCTGGCGCCGGATCGGGGAAATCGAGCGCTCGACCATCCGGGTCGGTGCTGTCGTCGAACGGAACCTCGGCAGACTTGCACAGCGCCGCAGAATCGCGCTGTAGGCGACGTTGCGGACGATCTGCAGGAACCAGGCCTTCGCTGCAGCCGCCGCGGTAGGATTGAAAATGGGTGATAGCGCGAAGCACCGCATCCTGCACCACGGCATCAGCGATAGCGGCATGCCGAGCAGCCAACGCGCCAGATTGTGGGCGGCCTCGAGATGGGGCAGAACGATCTCCTCGAGTGTCGCCGCCTAGGCCGATCGCTGCCGTGTTCTTGCCGCGGCAATTTCCGAGCCCGCGCATCGATGCCCCGAGATATAGCGTGCGATGGGGCGGTCATCCTAGAAGCTTGCCGGATTGACCATGGCCTGAATGAATGGTCTGCCTTGCTCAACGATGATCTTGGTGCTGGGGTCGGCCTCCGTTTTATCTCCGCAAGCCGAAGACCGTGCCGCCCGAGCAACTGCGCTCGCTGTTCCGCGCGACCAGCGTCACGCAGGTGCGCACCGACACCCCGCTTGCCACGCGGGGCGCCCGCGGCAGGGTCGAGAACGGACCCGTTCGCCACGGAACCGCCGCGCGAAGAAGTGTCGTGTTCAGCGCCCACAGCGGGGCGAGTAGCGGTTGCATGAACCATTCTACGAAGCCGACTGGCTCAGGGATTACCACACAGGGTGACCTACATCACTATTCAGGTGAGATCGCGGCCGCAGTCTCTCAACCGCGCGGTCTCTGCTGCAGGAGGGCCAAATGCGATTTCGCGTTACGCGGGTCGTCCATATGACCGGAACAACTAGACGCGGCCGCTGCAGGATAGATCATCTGATCGTAGATGGCTAGCCTATGCAGCTTCAAAAGCGGCGCACGATCCGCAACTCTTAGCAATCAATTCAGACTTGGGCCATCGCTCGTCGCGCAACTTCGGGAATTGAGAAATGGCTGATCGATCAGAAGCGACCGGCTTCTCTGCATCCGATCTCCTCCAGCTCGCCCGCGTGTGCGACGCCGCATATCTGCGCGAAGCACGCCAACGACCGAGGCGCTTGGCATGACGTAAGTGTCCCAGAATCGGGGACGATGGCTGCCAGGTGCTCCTTGCCACCTGGGGCGGCTTCGCCGTGCTCGCGTTCCAAGGCACCCGCGTGTTGGAGCATGTTCTCGATCCCAGAGGAATGGGACAACTTGGACGGCGCAATTGTCCGGCTCTCCGATGGAACCCGCGTTCACGGGGCTTCTGGAAGCACCTGGGTCGCGCTTTGGCCTCGGATCGCTCCACTGATCCCGGTTGGCCAGCCTCTATTACGGGCCACTCTCTCGGCGGTGTGCAAGCGCATCTAGCCAAAGCGCTGCTGCCTGCGGCTGAGATCGTGTCATTCGGAGCACCAAAGGGGGCGGACGACGCCTTTTGGAGGAAGCACTGCAGAACAGGCCCGCCTGTGCGGATCGTCTATGAGCATGACTTTGCACCGGCGTGGCCATACAACGGGGTTTGACGACCTGCCGGCTGAGATGCGCCGCGCCCTGATTATCTATGCCATGTCTGCGCATGGTGGGATGAGCCTACAAGACGCCGGAGCAGCACCGCGTGCGCAACTTAGCTAACGAATCGTCTGAGTTCCTGTCCGCGAGCATCCACTCGCTAATCGGGCGCTTGTTCAGGGTTTAAACCATCGGGGACTGCGTTTGCATTGATGTGCAGCCCCCTTGATCGCAAGGCCGAAATGGGTGTTCCACAACAACCTGTTTGACGCTACGCCGATCGAACACCTGCTGTGAAGACATCTCCCGCTTCCGGGAACGCCTGAATGGATTTGACATCGCGCTGTGGCGCGGCAGACGGTGTTGGGAACCTTCACCTTTATGTAACTGACTTGATGCTCGGAACGAGTGCTCATCTGCGCAGCCTGATGTCACTCTTCGTAGAGGAAAACATCAAAAGCTTCCTGCTGGCATCGGAGCTTCGAAAATGAGTGAGCAGAGTCAAACAAGGAGCACGGTTTCCCCTTGTGATTGGCAACCCGCCATACCGCCACAACTCGGTCCGAACTCTTGCCCAGGTAGCGGAGCAATTTCCACCGCTCATACAGCTGTCCCGCATGATGGCGCGGGCGCAGGTCTATCCCATACGCGATGATTAAGTCTGGGACTTTGCTGCGGCCGACCACTACCTTGTTGACCAAGCCGTAATTGCATTCAGTGGTATCGGACAGCTTCTGTTACGGCCGCTCCTTCCGATACTTTCGCCATGATCTCTTGAAGCGATACCGCGTTCGCCAACTCGTCCACTTAGGCCCCTTCATCTTCCGGGACGTCCGGGCCGCGCATTCTTCGTCTTCGTGACGTCATTGTCCTCGAACGCCGTGCAACTCCCCTTGAGAGACCCAGGGGTGGCCGAGCCCATCTCGTATTACGACCTTCGCCCTCTTGCGCGAGGGGCGGAGCGCCAGCTTGGGACGCAGGACGACCCCCGCCTTGAGGCCCTGGACACAGGCAGCGTGGGCGACGCAGTCGAGCACCGAGCGACCCTTTCGCGCAACTTCCGCCTTCTCCCAGCGGGGCCAGTGGTCCCGGCCCGTATAGCGGGCCGAAGTCCGGCTTCGACGGACGACGCGGCGTATTCGTCTGAGAAGCCGAATGAGCGCACTCTTCGGCGCGGGGGTATCGTAGGGCTATGGGCGAGCGAGAGGTCCTTGGCTTTCTCGAGAGACTAGACTGGCGCGGACAAGGATGAGTGGGCGAAGCTCCGCGCGCTGGCCGACAAGATTGCATCCCGAAATGTCCAGTACCAGAAACTAGTCGGATCAAACGGGCTCCGCGCCTCGCGCAAGCGCGTGGTATCCAGACAAGCGAATGAGCGCATGGGTCTATCACGAGCCGCGCTTCACCTTTGAGCGTGCAGTCCACGAAGGAAAGGCCGTAGGCTGGGGAACATCTAACTAGTGGCGCGAAACAGCCACACACGCAATCTCGCCTAAACTCGTTTTCACGACATCCACAAACCCGGACGCCGGACTGAAGGCGTCCGTCGTAACGGACGAGTGGATCGTGCTGAAGGCCGCGGGAACACGTCAGCAGCTGAACTACACGGGGTTCAGCAATCCTCTCGAACCGGATGGGCTTATCGAGTCCAATAACCTTGGTGGGGACGCGCTTTCCTTTTATCGGGCTTTAACATCGCGGGGGTATTCGGATTATGACTTTCTCCTCTATCTTGGCAGCGATCTACAACTCCTCGCTCGCTGACGAGTACCGGCGAGCCGGGGGTGAGAACGTCATGCATATTCCTCTACCCTCCCGCCAGGAGGATGCGGAGTCTTGGACGCACTTATACTCGACGCCCGCCAAATGCGTAACCTCGCTAGACTGAGCGTAGAAGCCGAGCGCTTCGAGGGCGTCGCCCACGATGTTGCGCTCAGCCTTGCCTCCGAGGATCTGCTCCGCCGCACGGCCTTCAAAAGCATTCTAAAATCAGGCGGACGCTTCAAGCAGCGTCCGATTTGGCGGCGCAGCGGAAAGACCTTGGACCTACTCGCCGAGATCAAGAGCAGTCTACAGAACAGCATAGACGATAGCGTTGAAGCTCTGTTTGGACGACTTCCACTTCCGCATCAACGCTAAAACCCGCATCCCCGCGTCCTGTGCGAGACACCCGTCCCAAGCGGCTCAGGGTTCACCGAGCGGGAGGTTCTTCGAACGCCGCCTCGATCTCGCTGTCGGCGAGCAGCGCGTAGTTGCCCGATGGGCTTGCGCCCGGTGAGGTCTGAACCAGAGAGGTTCGCTCTCACGATTATGGATGTCTGAGCTGGCGAAGTTGCCAGTGTGCGGATGATCTCGGTTCCGATAGAGGATCGCGCCGTGCGGCAACTCCTTGACTGACACATAGCCGTGCGTCGCCTCATACTTCACGCCCAGCAGTAATTGCTTGTTGCGCCGAAGAACATTAGCGTCGCCGACGAGAAAGGTGTTCAGCTCCGCCAACGTGTAGCCCCTGGCTAGCTAAGCACAGTACTGCCCCAACTCGCGACTGTGCCAGACCACCAGCTATCAATGTTACGCTATTGACTTCCGTATCACGGATGATGAGGACGGCGGCGCAGTGTAACTGCCCTCGAGCCACCAATTGTCGGTGGTGCTAGAGTCTGGAACGTAAGTGCTCTGCCCCGTCCACAATCCGTGCGTCGCCATTTCTCGATCAAAGCGTGCGGGATTTTGACGGACGAAGAACTCGAAGCGATCTCGGCCGAGAAGGATGGCACGCGGCGGAGGGGCGGCATTGAACTTGGAAGCGCTCGGTTGCCTTGGAGCTGGGAACAAGTCACGAACACGCTGCGAGCATGGCTGATCTGGCTTGCGCCTTGTAGCGCTCGAGCAATCCTATTCGGCATCGTCTTCTAGGCCTTCTACTTCGGGCTGGTCTTGTGTTCGAGGCTCGCTGGCTCAGTCCGGAGGACGCCGCAGACTATGACGCCGCAGGCTGTGACGCTGCAGACGATGTCGGCGTGCGCCTGGACCAGCTTCCGCGGCGGCGCCGGCAGGCAAGCTGCCCAGCCCTCGCGCTTCTCGGACCACGCCGGCCGGGCTACGATCGCCTGGCTCTAATGCGCGGTCGATCGGGCGGCGCTGCAGGACAGGACGCAGGATGCCGTGAATGCCGCTGTTCAAGCCATCATCGCGGAAGCCCCGCGTCGTAAGAAAGCGCCTGGCTGACAGCTCGCTGAAAACTTATACGCACGCCCGGCAGACCGCTCGGGCGCCGCGCTTCGATCCCCAATCCATCGGCGCCCTGACCGTGGCCTACCGCCTCAGCCCGGATTGGACCGCCCTCGCCGAGCAAACCAGGCGCACCTACAATGTGTACCTGAAAGAGCTCGAGCGCCTCCAAAATCAGCCCGTCGAGGCTATCACCAGGCGCATGATCCTTGACTTGCGCGACGGCATCGCTGTCTCCCGCGGCCGGGGCGCCAGCGCCGGTTTCGTGCGCTCGGCGTCCGCCCTGTTCGGTTGGGCCGTCGATCGCGACTGGATCGCTGCCAGCCCCGTGCACAGGGTCAAGATCCTCCCCGGTGGCCACCTAGCGGCCTGGACGCTGGCGCAGGCCGACCACGCCATGCGCGCCCTGCCTGAGCACTACCGGCGCGTGGTGGTCCTGGCGCTCTATACCGGCCAGCGCCGAGGCGATCTTGTGCGCCTGCCCTGGTCAGCCTACGACGGCCACACGATCCGGCTTACGCAACAGAAAACCCACGCCAGGCTCGTGCTGCCGGCGCATCCCGAACTCCGGGCGGAGCTGGACGCTTGGCACCTCGAGGCGCGGTCGAGCATTATACTCACGACCGCGCGCGGCCTGCCCTGGATGCCGCAGCATCTGAGCCACACGCTGCCCATGGCGCTCGCCAGGGTCGGCCTCCCTCCGCTCGGCGTGCACGGCCTCCGCAAGCTGGCCGCAACGCGCCTGGCGACGCAGGGTGCAGCACGCGCGAGATCGCAGCCGTCACCGGGCACCGCACCCTGAGCATGGTCCAGCTCTACTCGAGGTCGGCCGACCAGGAGCGGCTAGCCAAGCAAGCAGTTGCTCGTTTGCAGTTGATGACAACCGGCGACAACCCCCGGCTAAAGGACTGAAATGATATGAGAGCCATTTTTGTGATGATAAAATGCGAAATGGGCGCCGCCTACAAAGTGGCGCAGCAGGCGGCAGACACGATCGAAGAATTGTCCGAGCTGCACTCGACCTCGGGGCTCTACGATCTGCTCGGAAAATTCTATCTCGCGGCCGACGCCGATATCGGCCGTTTTGTCACCGACCGGATCCAGCCGCTGCCCGGCGTGAAGGACACCTACACCATCATCACGTTCAACGCGTTCACCGGCGACCGCGCCATCCCTCAATAGCCGAGCGCGATGCCGTCCTTGCGCGGGTCCGAGCCGCCGATCAGGCAGCCGCGTGCCTGGTCGATCCAGATCGCCTGACCACCGCCATGCGGCCGGTCGACGGTGCGGACGGCATGGCCCAACGAAGCCAAGCGGTCGCGCACGGATGGCGGGATGCCGCGTTCCGCCTCCACGGCGCCCGCGTATGGAAACAGGCGCGGCAAATCGAGCGCTTCCTGGATGTCGAGCCCGTACTCGAGCATGTTGCCGAGGAACAAAGTCTGGCCCATCGGCTGGAAGTGACCGCCCATGACGCCGAACGGCATCACCGCCTGCCCTTCCCGCATCAACATGCCGGGGATGATCGTATGGAGCGGTCGCTTGCCGGGCGCGATGCAATTGGGATGGCCGCGTTCCAGACGGAAGCCAAAGCCCCGGTTGTGCAGCATCACACCGCTGTTCGGGGCGAGGATGCCGGAGCCGAACCCTTGGAACAGCGAGTTGATGAAGCTGCACGCGTTGCCGTCCCGGTCGACCACGCACAGGTACACCGTGTCCCGGTGCGCGGGCAGCATCGCTTCGCCAGGAGCGGGCATCTGCTGCATTGCGCGATCGTCCTGGATCAACGCCCGCAAGCCCGCGAGGTAGGTCGGATCGGTCAGCCGTGCGACCGGCACGTCCGCCTGCTCGGGGTCGGCGAGAAAGGCGTCGCGGTCGCGATACACCAGGCGGGCGGCCTCGACGTGGCGGTGCAGCCTCGTCGCGCCTAGTGGGCCGTCCGGTGCAGCGCCGAAGCCTTCAAGGATACCCAGCAGCATGAGCACGTGAAGCCCGGAGCCGTTCGGCGGGCACTGGAACACCTCGTAGCCATTCCAGGCGGCATGGATCGGTTCGACGAACCCGGCGCCATGCAAGCCGGCAGCGAAATCCGCCTCGGTCTGCAGCCCGCCCCTCGCTTGCAACGCGGCCACCATGTCGGCTGCGATCGGCCCTTCGTAGAAGGCCCGGGCACCCTGCTCGGCGATCGCCCGCAAGGTCGCCGCGAGCGGTTCGTTGACGAACCGGTCGCCTTCGCGAGGCGCCTCGCCGCCGGGCAGAAACGCGCCGGCTCCGGTGTTGCGCAGCTTGTCCGCGAGATTGCGCCAGTCGTCTGCGACGCGGCCATGCACCGGCCAACCCTCGGCGGCGAAGCGGATCGCCGGCTGCAGCAACTCCCCCAGCCCCTTGGTGCCATGCGCCGCAAGCAACGTCTCCCACGCCGACACCGCACCGGGGATGGTCACGGTATGGGCGGACGTGTTCTCGAGCGCGGCCATCCCATGTTGCTCGTACCAGTCGATGGTCGCCGCCGCCGCAGCGCGGCCCGAACCGTTCAGCGCGTGCACACGCCCGCTCCCGGCGGGCGCGTAGAGGCAGAAGCAATCGCCGCCGATGCCGGTCGATTGCGGCTCGATCACGGCGAGCACGGCTGCCGCAGCCACCGCCGCGTCGAGCGCATTGCCGCCAGCCCGCAACACATCGAGCGCGGTCAAGGTGGCGGCCGGCATGGAAGTCGCGGCCATGCCGTGCGTCGCCAAGGCCGGGCCGCGCCCCGGCGAGTGAAAGTCGCGCATCGGGCGCTCCCTGCTGATCGCGGTCTGTTAGCCATCTCGGTCACGGGTTGGCAACCGAACCACGCATCGTCATCATCCGACGGCACAAAGGATCCATTCCCGATGGCCGAGACCATCACGTTCGACGATTTCGAGCGGGTCGACATCCGGGTCGGCACCATCGTCGAAGCGCGGCCCTTCCCCGAAGCGCGCAAGCCGGCCTACAAACTGAGCATCGACTTCGGCGACGCGATCGGGGTGAAGCGGTCGTCCGTGCAGATCACCGTGCACTACAAGCCGGACCAGCTGATCGGACGTCAGGTCTGCGCGGTGGTGAACTTCCCCCCTCGCCAGATCGGTCCGTTCGTGAGCGAGGTGCTGACGCTCGGGATGCCTGATGAGGACGGCGCCGTCGTGCTGGTCCGCCCGGATCTGAAGGTTCCGAACGGCGGCAAGCTGTTCTGATGGCGACCCACTACTACACCGTGACCTGGGACCAGCTGCACCGCGATGCCCGCGCGCTTGCTTGGCGGCTGGTGGACAAGGGTCCGTTCGCCGGCATCGTCGCCATCACGCGCGGCGGGCTGATCCCGGCCGCGATCATCGCCCGCGAGCTCGAGTGCCGGCTGATCGAGAGCGTGTCGGGTCCTGACCTACGACGAGGAGACGCGCGGCTCGCCCGTCGTCACCAAGCCGCCCGCCGCCGCCGGCGACGGCACGGACTTCCTCCTGATCGACGACCTCGTGGACTCGGGCGCCACGGCGCGCGTGGTCCGCGCCCTGCTGCCGCGCGCGCATTTCGCCACCGTCTACGCCAAGCCGGCGGGGCGGCCGATGGTCGACACCTACATCACCGAAGTATCGCAGGACACCTGGATCCTGTTTCCTTGGGACACCGAGCCGCAATTCGTCGCACCCCTGGTCCGACGCGGCCTCTAGGCGTCCGTCCGCGCTCGCAGCACTCGCGACCCTGAAGCAGCTCTGAGCCGTGTGTCGCGGGCTGGGCGGCGCCGGGATGAACTCGTATACGGGACAGGTGGCTCCGGCGCCCGGCCCTGCCCGCCGCGGCACATCCTCCCATAGGCCTGTGGGGACATGACCCGACCTGATCCTGACATCGAGCGTCGCCGCGCGCTGGCGGCCCACCGCGCCTTCGCCAGCGGCCTGCTTCTGCTCATGGCGGTGGTGACCCTCGCGACCTACGCCCTACCGGGCGGGTTCTGGACCGACCTCCTGCAGGCCTCGGCCAAGGCAGGCTTCGTCGGCGGCATCGCCGACTGGTTCGCGGTGACGGCCCTGTTCCGTCACCCGCTCGGCTTGCCGATCCCGCACACCGCCATTCTGCCCAATCAGAAGCTGCGGTTGGGTGGCGCGCTCGGGCGGTTCATCGCCAATCACGTGTTCACCGGCCCCGACGTCGCGCGCGTGCTCCGGGAACTCGACATCTCCGGGATGTTCCGCCGCTTCCTCGCCGACCCTGCGGCGACCCGTCCGGCCGCCGAAGCGATCGCGGGAATGCTGCCCCGTTTGCTACTCACGCTGGAGGATGGCCGGGCGCGTCGGCTCGCCCAGCGCATCATCCCGCGCATCCTGGGCGGCCCCGGCGCTGGTGCCGTGGTGGCCCGCGCGCTGCGCGGCCTCGTCGAGGGGGGGCGGCACCAGGAGGTGTTCGGTTTCATCCTCGGCCAGTTCAAAACCCTGCTCGCAAGCCGCGAGGAGGCGCTGCACCGCGCCATCGAAGAGCGGGTGCGCGAGCAGGGTGGCCGACTGGTTGGCTGGGCCATGGGGGCGACCATCGCGCGGCGTGTGCTGAGCCTGGTCAACGCCGAGCTCGACAAGATGAGCCCCGACGGGTCCGAGCTGCGGGAAGCGTTCGACGTCTGGGTGCGGCACGAGATCGAGCGTATGGAGACCGACCCGGCGCGGGCGGCCGAGATCGGCGCCGCGATCCGCAAGGTGGTAGCCCATCCGACGATCCAGGCCTGGCTCTGGGATGTGTGGAGAAGGACACGGCAGGCGTTGGAGGCCGACGCGGGGCGGCCCAACTCCCATACGGTCAACTTCATCGAGGGCGCCCTTGCCAACATGGGAGAGATGCTCGAAGCGGACGCCGCCGCCCGGGCCCGCGTGCAGGTGATGGCTGAGGGCATCGTCGCCCGCCTGTTGCCGGCGGCACAGGCGCAGCTCGCCGACTTCATCGCGAACTCGGTCGGCGGCTGGGACACGGCCACCATTACCGATCGGCTGGAGCTCTATGTCGGCAAGGACCTGCAATACGTGCGCGTGAACGGGACGCTCGTCGGGTTCCTGATCGGCGGGGTTGTCTACGCCCTCCTCCGCGCGACATTCGGCTACGCCGCGTTCTGAGGAGACATACTGCATGGCGGCCCGGCTTTCGGTGCTCGACCAGTCGACGGTGGTAAGTGGGCGCGGCCCAGATACCTCCATCCGCGAGAGCCTGGAGCTTGCCCGCCATTGCGACGCACTCGGCTACCATCGCTACTGGGTGGCCGAGCACCACAACTCACCAAGCATCGCGGGGACGGCGCCCGAAGTGCTGATTGCCGCCATCGCGGCGACGACCGCACGCATCCGGGTCGGCAGTGCCGGGGTGATGCTGCCGCACTACTCGAGCCTGAAGGTGGCGGAACAGTTCCGCGTGCTCGAGGCGATCGCGCCCGGACGGATCGACCTCGGCCTGGGCCGCGCCCCCGGCTCGGACGGCCGCACCGCGTTCGCGCTCAATCCGCAGGCCGACACCGCCGCCGACCATTTCCCCGCCCAGGTGCGCGACCTGCTCGCCTGGGTCGAAGGCCGGCCGCTCGTCGACGGCCATCCGTTCCGCGACATCCTCGCGCAGCCGCAAGGGCCGACAGCGCCGGAGACCTGGATCCTTGGCAGCTCCGATTACGGCGCGCAGGTCGCCGCGTATTTTGGGCTGCCCTATTGCTTCGCGCACTTCATCACCGATGGACGCGGCGCCGAGCAAGCGTTCGACGTGTACCGGCGCAGCTATCGCCCGAGCCCGCTCCAGCCCGAGCCGTATGCGGCGGCCTGCGTGTGGGCGCTAGCCGCGGAAACGGAGGCCGAAGCCGAGTATCTGTTCACCTCGCGGGCCATCGCCCGGCTGAACCGCGACAGGGGCATCTTTGCCCCGCTCGTTTCGCCCGAAGAAGCGATCGCGACGCAACTCAGCGACGGCGACCGCGCACGGGTGGCGCGGCTGCGCGAGCGAGCGATCTACGGCACCGCCGCGAGCGTTGCAGCCGCGCTTCGCGCGCTGGCCGAGGCGCAGGGCTTGGCCGAAATCGCGGTGCTCACCACCGTCCACGATCCTGTCACACGGCGGCATTCCTACAGCCTGCTTGCCCGCGCCCACGGTCAAGCGCCGCCGGGCATGCCTCGGGAGGCGGCCTGACCGCCCCGAGCGCGCGCCGAACCGGGCAACGTCGGCGCCATCGCCCGATCCTTCGCATAGCCCAGGTCTTTTGCCGGACGGTGCATCCAGCTTCTGGCGAACCTCCGTATAGGTAATGCGCCGGGAGACGGCGAGTCGAAAAGGGATCATGACCTATGAAACAACATTTCCCGACGCTTGCGCTATCCGCAAGCTTCGCCGCCGCATTCACGCTCGCGATTGCCGGCTTTGCCGAAACGTCTGGCGCTGCGCAGATGAGCGCGGAGAAAACGGTGATGGTCGGCGGCGCGGCGATGTACCCGTCCAAGAACATCGTCGAGAACGCCGTCAACTCGAAGGACCACACGACGCTCGTCGCCGCGGTCAAGGCCGCCGGTCTGGTCGACACGTTGGAGGGTGCTGGGCCGTTCACCGTATTCGCGCCGACCAATGCGGCGTTCGACAAGCTCCCTCCCGGCACCGTTGACACGTTGCTGATGCCCGAGAACAAGCAGCAGCTGACGCAGGTTCTCACCTACCATGTCGTGCCCGGGCGGCTGACCGCAGCGGACCTGATGCGGATGGTGGAGCAGGGGCACGGTCAGGCCACGCTCAAAACCGTTGAAGGCGAACCGCTGACCGTGTCGATGAACGGCGGGCACCTATTCGTGAGCGGCGACAAGAGCGGGGTCGCCGAGGTGACGACTGCCAACGTGATGCAATCCAACGGCGTGATCCACGTCGTTAGTTCGGTGCTGGTGCCGGGCTGACTTGCGCGGCGGGGCGGGGCGGAACCGTAACCGGCAGCTTGCCGCGGTCAGCCCCGCCAGCCGGCTACCGCCGGTAGAGGCTGCGCCCGAACCTGCCTGATCGGCGCATCCGCCAGAGCTGGAAGCGGAAAGCGAGCCAGGCGACGGCCCCGGCGACCAACGCCACGGGGATCAGCGACACGGCAAACCAGAACACGAACGCCGCGACCGACAGCGCCCCGGCGAGCACGGCGACCACAACCGCGACCGCGCCGACCTTGATCGGGAGCGCTGGGCCAGGTGGCGCGCGGAAGGCGCCATCCGGGGTCATGTCGAGCTGCGGGGGGGTGCGAGTTCGCATAGGTTAGAGCGTGGCCCCGGATGATGGCTGCTTCAAGCTCGCCCGGCGTTGATTTTCCGCCATGAGCCGCCCCTCATGCCGGCCCTCGATCACCTGCTCGCGAGTCGGCAGCAGGTAGCCGAGCTTCGCCTCAGTTCAGCCTGAGATCGATGATGTGCCGCTTGTCCGGCGCGAGTTCGCCGTATTCGACCCGCTTGACGATGTCGGTCAGCGCCCGGTTCGCGGGCGTCGGCAGACCGATCTCCGCCCCCTTGCGCGCGATAAATCCGTTGAGGAACTCGATCTCCGTACGACGCCCCTTGATCATGTCCTGGCCCATCGATGGCCGATGCTCGCCGCCGCCCTTGGCGGCCTCGGCCAGCCGATGCTCGTCGACGGCGCGCGTCGCTTCCGGATCGCCTTCGCCCGCTCGGGCGATCAAGTCCGGTGCAAGGTGCAGGATCTGTTCCAACTGGTAGCCGAGCGCCTGCCCCACCCGGATCGCCTCGGAGCCGAGCCGGGAGGAGAAGTGGCGCAGTCTTTCGTCGGCGATGATCTCCTTGGTGAGCAGCCCCGTGCAGGCGGACAGGCCATTGCCCATGGCGTTGATGACGAGCTTCGACCAACGCTCGCCCCAAAGGTTCGGCGTGACCAGCGCGCTGTCGGCCAACGCGACCAGACGGCAGACGGCCTGCGCGCGGTCGGTCAAGCGGCCGTGCACCTCGCCCACCCGGAACACGGTGTGCTTGGTCCCGCTCTTGCCAGCGGCCCGTCGCACGTGCCCCGGTTCGCACAAATCGACGGTGATGGAACTGGCGATGGCGCCCAGCGTGCGCCCCCAGCCGACGACGTCCGCCACGACTTCCTCGTTCATGCAATTCTGCAACGAAACCACGAACCCAGCCGGCGACAGATACTGCGCGATCATCGTCGTCGCCCAGGCGGTATCGTATGATTTGACACAAACAAAAGCGATGTCGATAGGCGGCTGCTTGGCGAGCGCTTGCACGTCCGTGATGTGCAGCGCGCGCACCGGCACGGTCCACTCCGGCACGTCGCGGAGGTGCGATATGCGCAGCCCTTTGGCCCGCATCGTCTCGACGTTCTCAGGCCAGAAGTCGATGAACACGACGTCCTCGCCCGCTTGCGTCATGTGCGCGCCCGCGTAGCCCCCGACCGCCCCCGTCCCGACGATCGCGATCCTAGGCCGCATGATGATCCTCCCGTCTGCGAGGGCGCTCAGACAGCGATGCCGAGCGCCTTTTTCATCGCCTTGACATTGCCGCGCAGGTTGCGCGTCAGCTTCTCGCCGATCTCGGTTGTCGCCGCCTCGTCGTTCGGCGTGAACCGGATGGCGAGCTTGATCTGCGATGCGCTATCGCCGACCGGCACGACGGCAACGGTCGATACGTATTCCCGCATATCCGGCCGATCGAGCGAGTACCGAATAAGAATGCGCGTCCTGGTGCACCAGCAGCTCGCGCACGATGCGGCCGTCCGGCATGGTGAGGCTGCGCACCGGGCCTTGCGGGGTCTGCTCGGTGCTTTCGTCCTGCACCAGCACGGCCCATTTGCGGATCCCGGAGAAATCGCCGATCACGCTCCAGACCTTGTCCGCGCTCAACGCGACATCCTCCGTCGTGCTCACTTCGGCCATGCGATTGCTCCCTCGAACAGCGGCGGCGTGACGTCACCGTAATACAAGCGCCTCGCCTGTCGAGTGGAGCCGCCTCTGGTGGAGCCGCGCTTGACGCCGCCCAGACCTTGACGCCGCCCAGACATGGAGAAGGCCCCGGGATTGCTCTGTCGAGCACCCTCGGGGCCTTCGGCATTGTTTGTGGGCATCCGCTGCCCAGAGGTCAGTCTACTCCGGGATGCGAACGCAAGCTCCGGAGATCCAGGCCAGGGCGGACGGTGCCGACACTAAACAATGAGACACTGGATCACCTCCTTTCAGTTGTTGCTGCGACCCGGCATAGTTGGCGCGGGTTGCGCGCCGAAGCAAGCGAATTGATCAAAAAGAAACCCTGGCCGTCGTGCATCGGACCGTCGGCCCCGGGCAGCGACGCTCCACGGGGCGACCACTTTTAGCGCCGCCTTGCTCGCGCGCCGCGGACGGAGTGTCATGGCGGAGCGACAGGGAAGGACAACGCCATGCGGGCAGCGATAGGGCGCGGCGGCCGGATCGTTTGCGACGAGGTCCCGGACCTTTCCCCCGGACCGGGTCAGGTCCTGGTCCGCACGTGCGCCTGCGGCATTTGCGGCTCCGACCTCCATGCGCTCCAGTTCCCGCAGACGGTAGCGCGGGTCTACGAGCAAGCCGGCGTCGAGCACCCGATGCGGCCCGATGCCGACGTCGTGTTCGGCCACGAGTTCTCGGCTGAAATCCTTGACCACGGCCCGGAAACGGCGCGGCGGCTGAAGCCGGGAACGATCGTGACCTCGGTCCCGAGAACTCCTGGATGCGAGCGGGGCGCATGTCATCGGCTACTCCAACGAGTTCCCGGGCGGTTACGCCGAGCGCATGTTGCTGAGCGAATCGCTGCTGCTGGAGGTGCCGAACGGGCTACCGGCGGAACACGCCGCGCTGACGGAGCCGTTCGCGGTCGGCGAGCACGCCGTCGCCAGCGCCGCACTGGACGAGGCCGCGGCCGCGCTCGTGGTCGGTTGCGGGCCGGTGGGGCTCGCCGTGATCGCCGCACTCAAGGCCCGCGGCTTTGGTCCGGTCATTGCCGCCGACTACGCCCCGGGCCGGCGCGCGCTCGCCGAACGCCTGGGCGCCGACCGCGTGATCGACCCAGCGCAAACCTCCCCGCACGCCGGATGGGCCGAGCACGGCGTCCCGCTCACGCGCGGCGCCCGCGCCCGCGCCGTCGCTTCCGGTGCGCGCCCGGGGCGGGCGGTCGTGTTCGAGTGCGTCGGCGTGCCGGGCGTGCTGCAAGGATTGATCGAAACCGTGCCGTCCGGCAGCCAGCTGATCGTGGTCGGGGTGTGCATGCAAACCGACCGGCTAGAACCCGCGAGCGCGATCGCCAAGGAGCTCGATTTCCGCTTCGTGCTCGGCTACTCGGCGGAGGAGTTCGCCCACACGCTCCGCAACATCGCCGAGGGTCGTATCGAGGCCGCCTCCATCCTGACCGGAAAGGTCGGCCTCGACGGTGTCGCTGGCGCGTTCGCAGCACTTGCCACGCCCGGCGATCAGGCAAAAATCCTGGTGGAGCCATGGCGAGCGTGAAGCACAGAACCTTGGCGAGCACAGGGGCGGCGCAATGAAGGTCGGTTTCATCGGCGTCGGCAACATGGGCGGGCCGATGTGCCGCAACATCATCCGCAACACCAACCACGAGGTGATCGTCTACGACCTGGACCGGGCGGCGATCGAGGCCTGCACGGCGATCGGCGCGACCGCGGCGACAAGCATCGCTGACGTGGCGGGTGCGTGCGAGGTTGTGCTGACATCCTTGCCGATGCCGCAGCACGTGGAAGCGGTGGCGCTCGGCCCGGGCGGGATCGGCGAGACCGCGCGGCCGGGCACCGTGATGATCGATCTTTCCACCAACTCGCCGGAGATGGCCCGCCGGGTCCACGAGGGGCTCGCAGCAAAGGGCATCTCCATGCTGGAAGCGCCGGTCAGCGGTGGGGTGGCCGGAGCCGAAGCAGCGACCATCGTCATCATGGTGGGCGGCGACGCGGCGGTGTTCGAGGCACAGCGCCCGCTGCTCGCCTCGTTCAGCAAGGAGGTGATCCATCTCGGCGCCGTGGGGTTCGGCTCGGTCGCCAAGCTCATCAACAACCAGCTCGCCTTCAGCAACATGGCCGCCGCCGCCGAGGCGCTGGCGCTCGGCGCCATGTCCGGCATCGACATGGCTAAGCTCAACCAGGTCATCGAGAACGCGAGCGGCTTTTCGTGGGCGTATCGCTCGGTCGCCGCCAAGGCGTTCGCCGGCGAGTTCAAGCCGGGCTTCGCGCTCGACCTCGCGCACAAGGACCTCCGCCTTGCCCTCGAACTGGCGGACCAGCTCGGGGTGCCGGGAATGATCGGCCCGCAGGTGATGAACCTGATGCGCATGGCGCGCGCCGCCGGGATGGGAGCCGACGACACGAGCAGCTTGATCCGCGTCTACGAGCGAGCGCTCGGCCGCACCGTCCGCCCCTGACGACCCTTGGTTAATCGCGCCGAACCGCTCAGCCTTTCCTGAGCGCGGCTCGGCTTTTGCGGGCGCCGCCCCTCACGCGAAAGCCCCGCACCGTTTCGGCCATGTTCGCGAGCGACAGGTCGCCTGCGTCCTCGAACGTGAGCGACGGGTCGCGCACGGAAGCTACGACGGGATAGGAGACCAGGACGCCACCCGGGCCGGCCAACCTTTCGAGCCGCGCCGCTACATTCACGTTGTGCCCGAACACGTCGTGCGGTTCCACCAGAACATCACCGAGATTGATCCCGACCCGGAACTCGCGCCGCCGGCTGCCGCGCCGCCGTGCATTCCCGGTCCGGACCGCATCCTGGAACTCGACTGCGAACCGCACCGCCCGGGTCGCGCTGCCGAACTCGGCCAAGAAGCCGTCGCCAGTGTGCTTTACGATCCGCGCGCCATGCTGGGAGATCCCGGGCTCGACGACCCGGCGCCAGACATCTCCGAACCACGCGTGGGTTCCGGCTTCATCTTCCGCCATGTGCCTGGTGTACGCGACGACGTCGGCTGCGAGGATCACGGCAAGCCTCGCTTGCAACCCGACATCGCCGTTCGCCGTGGCCCGAACGAGCCTAAGCGCCGGGGAGCTTCCAGGCCTGACCGCAAATTTCTGCTGAGGCGCTGCTTCGACCTCGGCCGGGTCGGTTAATTCTGTAGCCCGCATGGCACATCTCTTTGTCGCAGAGACGAACATGGACGGGGCTGGACATGAAAAAGGCCCCGTCCGGCGTGTCGCGGGGCCTGTGCGGTGAGGAAACTAAAAAGCCACTCAGAATCCGCGCAGACTCCTCCTGTCGGGACCCATAATGGGTCCACGATCGCGGTCGGTATCGCGTGATTTGTCTGCAAAGTTGTGACATGGGCTCGCCGGTAATCCGATACGCGATGCAAGTAAAGATGATTCTAATTCGTCACGACATCGTGACCTCCTATTGGGCCAGCGGTTTGGCAGGATCGGTGGCGCAATTGGCGCGCCCGGTCGCTACACAATCCTGGAACGCGAGCGAGCGCTGCAGGTACGGGAACAGCCACCAGCCGAGCAGCGCGACTAACACCAGCGCGGCCAGGGTGATTGCACCCACTGCGTCGAAGCGAAAGCGTTTCGGAGGGGACGGCATCGCGAAAGGATAGGCCGGGCGGACTGGCAGGTGAACGGCAATATCTTGACGCACCCGTCATCTTTGTGCTGGTACTTTGTCAACTGGAGGCTATGTGGGCCGCATGGACGAACGCATCGTGATCGTCGGCGCCGGTCATGCCGGTGGCTCGGTTGCGGCGCTCCTGCGCCAGTACAAGTGGCAAGGTCCGATTATCCTGGTCGGGGCTGAGCCGGTCCCGCCTTACCAGCGGCCGCCGTTGTCCAAGGCGTGGCTTAAGGGCGACGCCGACCACGGCAGCCTCGCGCTCCGTCCCCTCGCGTTTTACGCCAGCAACGCGATCGAGCTTCGGCTCGATGCCGTCGCGGTCGGTGTCGACCGCGTGGAGCGGACGGTGACGCTCGGGTCGGGTGAGGTCATCGGCTACGATCGCCTGATCCTGGCTCTCGGCTCCCGCGCGCGGCAGCTCGCGCTGCCGGGGCGGGAACTCGGCGGCGTGCTGGAGCTCCGCACCTATGCCGACGCCGACCGCCTGAAGGCCGCCCTCGCGCCCGGACGACGGATCGCCGTGATCGGCGGGGGCTATATCGGCCTCGAGGCGGCGGCATCGGCCCGCGCCCTGGGCGCCGAAGTAACGGTGATCGAGCGCGAGGAACGGCTGCTGGCGCGCGTGGCCTGCCCGCTGCTCTCCGCATTCTTCTTCGACGAGCACCGGAGGCATGGCGTCGCATTCGTTCTCGGCGCCAGCGTCGAGGCTCTGGAAGGTGCGGACGGATCGGTGACCGGCGTGCGCCTGTCCGACGGGCGGTTGGTGCCGTGCGACGTGGCGCTCATCGGGGTCGGCGCGCAACCCAATGTCGAACTCGCGGCCGCAGCAGGCCTCGCGTGCGACAACGGCATTGTGGTGGATGGGTCGGCCCGCACGGCCGATCCTGACGTGTTCGCCATCGGCGATTGCACGCGCCGGCCGCTCCCGCTGTACGACTGCACGGTTCGGCTGGAAAGCGTGCCGAACGCGCTGGAACAGGCCAAGCAGGCCGCGTCGGCGTTGTGCGGCCGCGCGGCGCCCGCCATGGAAGTGCCGTGGTTCTGGTCGGATCAATACGATCTGCGGTTGCAGATCGCGGGGCTTGCTCAGGATGCCGTCGAAACCGTGCTGCGCGGCGATCCCGCGGCCCGGTCGTTCGCATTGTTTCATCTCGGATTGGATGACCGCCTGCTGGCCGTCGAGGCGGTCAGCGCGTATCCCGAGTTCATGGCCGCGCGGACGATGATCGGCAAGCGCAAGCAAATCGCAGGCGCCCGGCTGCGGGATATGTCACTATCGATGAAAGATCTCGCGGCCTGACGATGCGCCGCGGCCAGGGGAGAGTTCATGCCGAAGGTCACCTACATCGAGTATAACGGCACCGAGCATCCGGTGGAGGTGCCGGTCGGGCTCTCGCTGATGCGAGGGGCGATCGACAACAACGTCCCCGGCATCGACGCGGATTGCGGCGGGGAGTGCGCCTGCGCCACCTGCCACGTTTACGTCCAGGAGCCTTGGCTCGAGAAGGTGGGCCTGCCGGAGCCGGGATCGCAGGAGGCGAGCATGCTGAGCTTCGCCGCCGTGACTGAGCCGAACTCCCGCCTGTCCTGTCAAATCCCCATGCGCGACGACCTTGACGGCATTGTCCTGCGGATGCCCGAAGGCCAGCACTGAACGCCGCCCAGCAGCGAGGAGCCAGCCGTATGAATGCGCCCGTTGGTTTCGACCCGGTAAGGGATGCGTTCACCAAGCCGCTCGAACAGATCAATCCGGCCGATCCGGCGCTATACCGCGACGACATCTGGAAGCCGTATTTTGAACGGCTCCGTCGCGACGCTCCCGTGCATTTTCAGGCCGAAAGCGAAATCGGGCCGTACTGGTCGGTGACCCGCTACAAGGACATCATGCAGGCCGAGCTGGCGCACGGGACCCTCTCCTCCGAAGGCGGCATCACCCTGCTTGACCGGCCGGAAGAGCTGAGACTGCCGATGTTCATCGCGATGG
The DNA here is from genome assembly GCA_963757115.1 of uncultured Alphaproteobacteria bacterium. Taxonomy (GTDB): domain Bacteria; phylum Pseudomonadota; class Alphaproteobacteria; order Acetobacterales; family Acetobacteraceae; genus CAVWQV01. The sequence continues at coordinate 155,929 of CAVWQV010000011.1, forward strand.
ACCCGCCGAAGCACGACGACCAGCGCAAAGTGGTGCAGCCGATCGTCGGACCCGGCAATTTGCTGAAACTCCAGGAGACCATCCGCGCCCGCGTCTCCGAGATCCTGGACGATCTGCCGCGCGGCGAAACGTTTGACTGGGTGGATCGGGTGTCGATCGAGCTCACCACGTCCATGCTCGCGACCTTATTCGACTTCCCCTGGGAGGACCGGCGCAAGCTCACCTTCTGGTCCGACTGCGCCACCATGAACATCCGTGCGGGCGGCTACATCGACAGCGAGGAAAAGCGCGAGCAGGTGTTCGCCGAATGCCTCGGCTATTTCGTTCGTTTATGGAACGAGCGGGTGAACGCCGAGCCGCGCCCCGACCTGATTTCGATGCTGGCGCATGGCGAGGCGACGCGGAACATGTCGCCGCGCGAGTATCTCGGCAACCTGATCCTACTGATCGTGGGCGGCAACGACACCACGCGCAACTCGATCTCGGGTGGCGTGCTGTTCCTGCACGAGAACCCGGGAGAGTTCGCCAAGCTACGCGCCAACCCGGCGCTGATCGAGACGATGGTGCCGGAGATCATCCGCTATCAGACCCCGCTCGCCTACATGCGCCGCACCGTGGCGGCGGACACAAAGATCGGCGGCACCACGATCCCCAAGGGCAACAAGCTCGCCATGTGGTACATCTCCGGCAACCGCGACCCCGAGGCGATCGAGCGACCGGACGAGTTCATCATCGATCGCGCCCGGCCACGCCAGCACCTGTCGTTCGGGTTCGGCATCCATCGCTGCGTCGGCAATCGCTTGGCCGAGCTGCAGCTCAAGATCATGTGGGAGGAGATCCTCAAGCGCTTCCCGCTAATCGAGGTGATGGGTTCCCCGACCCGGCTTTATTCGAGCTTCGTGCACGGCATCTCGCATCTACCGGTGCGCATCCCGGTCTGAACCAACGCAAAAACAGCGGAGAAACGAACCCTCATGAACGCCCCCGTCCACTACGACCCCGCATCCGATGCGTGGTCGACGCCGCTCGACAAGCTCGACGTCAGCCATCCGAAGATCTACCAGGACGACGTCTGGCCGCCGTATTTCGAGCGACTGCGACGGGAAGACCCGGTCCACTTCTGCGACAGCGCCCTATATGGCCCGTATTGGTCGGTAACGAAGTACAAGGACATCATGGGGGTTGAGACGAACCATCAGGTATTCTCGTCCGACGCCATGCTCGGCGGCATCGCCATACGCGACCCCGAGATGGAGTTCCGCCGCCCGAGCTTCATCTCGATGGACCCGCCAAAGCACGACGAGCAGCGCAAGGTGGTGCAGCCGATCGTGGCACCGTTGAACCTGCAGAACTTCGCCGGCACGATCCGCGAGCGCGCCGGCCGCATCCTGGACAGCCTGCCGCGCGGCGAGACGTTCAATTGGGTGGACAAGGTCTCGATCGAGCTCACGGTGCAGATGCTCGCGACATTGTTCGACTTCCCGTTCGAGGAGCGCCGCAAGCTGATCTACTGGTCGGACGTCGCGATCGTGGACATCAACGCGGGTACCGAGATCGACAGCGACGCCAAGCGGCTTGCGGTGCTGCAGGAAGCGCTCGACTACTTCACGGCACTGTTCATCGAGCGACAGCAACAGTCGCCGCGGCCTGACCTGATCTCCATGCTGGCGCACGGCGGCGCGACGCGCGACATCATCGAGCGCCCGCAGGAGTTCCTCGGCAACCTCCAGCTGCTCATCGTCGGCGGCAACGACACCACGCGGAACTCGATCTCGGGCGGCGTGTGGGCGCTCAACAAGCATCCGGCCGAGTACCAGAAGCTTCGCGACAATCCCGGCCTTATCCCTAGCATGGTGCCGGAGATCATCCGCTGGCAGACGCCCGTCGTGCACATGCGGCGCACCGCACTTGCTGACGCCGAGATTGGCGGCAAGCCGATCAGCAAGGGCGACAAGGTCGTGATGTGGTACATCTCCGGCAATCGCGACGAGGAGGCGATCGAACGGCCAAACGAGTTCATCATCGATCGCGCACGGGCTCGCCAGCACCTTTCGTTCGGGTTCGGCATTCACCGCTGCGTCGGCAACCGGCTCGCCGAACTCCAGCTCACCATCCTCTGGGAAGAGATCATGAAGCGGTTCCCGAAGATCGAGCTAATGGGGGAGCCGAAGCGCACCTACTCCAACTTCATCCACGGCATCAGCGAGCTGCCGGTGCGGATACCGGCCTAGACGACCGCCACTTTCTCCGTCATCTCCGGGCTTGACCCGGGGATGACGACCTAAAAATAGCCGAGCGGCAAGACAACCCGGCCACGGCCTTGGAGGAACAACATGAACGCACCGGTCAGCTACGACCCGTCGGTCGAGGCCTGGTCGATGCCGCTCGACCGCATCGACGTCAGCGACCCTAGGCTATATCAAGATGACACGTGGCGGCCCTACTTCGCCCGGCTGCGGCGGGATGACCCGGTGCACTGGACCGAAAACGGCATGTACGGGGCATACTGGTCGGTCACCAAGTACCCGCGACATCATGGCGGTCGACACCAACCAGCACGCCTTCTCATCCGACGCCATGTTCGGCGGCGTCGTGCTCGGCGACGTCTCGCCCGACATGCGCCGCCCGAGCTTCATTACGATGGATCCGCCGAAGCACGACGAGCAGCGCCGCGTTGTCTCGCCTATCGTGGCGCCGGGAAATCTCGCCAATCTGTCAAGCACCATCCGCGAACGGGCGGCGCGCATCCTTGACGGGCTGCCGCGCGGCGAAACGTTCGACTGGGTGGACCGCGTCTCCGTCGAGCTGACTACCCAGATGCTCGCGACCCTATTCGACTTTCCGTGGGAGGAGCGGCGTCGCCTGACCTATTGGTCCAACGTTGCAACAGTGAATACGCGGGCCGGCACCGCCATCGACTTGCAGGCAAAGCGCGACGCGGTGCTGCAAGAGGCCGCCGCCTACTTCAAGGAGCTTTTCTACCAGCGTCAGGGCCAGCCGCCGCGGCCGGATCTGATCTCCATGCTGGCGCACGGCGAGGCGACTCGTGATCTGCCGTCCCGCCCCGCCGAGTTCCTCGGCAATCTCCTGCTGCTGATCGTCGGCGGCAATGACACGACGCGGAACTCTATCTCCGGAGGCTTGCTGGCGCTCAACCAGTTCCCCGACGAGTACCGCAAGTTGCGGGCGAACCCCGCGCTGGTTCCGAAGCTGGTATCGGAAATCCTGCGCTGGCAGACACCGGTGATCCACATGCGCCGCACGGCGCTGGCCGACACGGAGGTGGGCGGCAAAACCATCCGGCGCGGCCAGAAGGTCGCCATGTGGTATATTTCCGGCAACCGAGACGAGGAAGCGATCGAGCGAGCCGACGAGTTCGTCATCGACCGCGCCCGGCCGCGCCAGCATCTGTCGTTCGGCTTCGGTATCCACCGCTGCGTCGGCAACCGGCTGGCCGAGCTGCAGCTCACCATACTTTGGGAGGAAATCCTGAAGCGCTTTCCGCCGATCGAGGTGATGGGCGAGCCGACCCGGCTCTACTCCAACGTGCTGCGGACGATCAGCACACTGCCCGTCCGCATCCCCGCGTGAATCAGCCGTCCTCACCGGCGTGACTTTCATCATGGTCGTGCCCGCGAAAGCGGGCATCAGGCGACGACGAAGCGGCGAAAGCGTAACAACAGAATCGCAAGAAAGCAGGGACGAACGAGAATGAACGTGATCGTGGCTCAGACGCCCGCCTCTGACGTCAGCTCGATCCCACTCGGCCAAATCGATGTCAGCGATCCCGCGATCTACGAGCAGGACAACTGGCGACCTTATTTCGCGCGGCTGCGGCGCGAGGCGCCGGTGCACTACACCGCCGAGAGCCCGTTCGGGCCATATTGGTCGCTGTCGCGCTACAAGGACATCGTGCAGACGGAGGTCAACCACCACGTCTTTTCTTCGGACAACAATCTCGGCGGCATCCAGATCGAGGACCAGCCCAAGGATCTTACCCGTCCGAGCTTCATCCGCATGGACCCACCGCGGCACGACGAGCAGCGCCGGGTGGTTAGCCCGATCGTCGCACCCGCCAACCTCGCCAACATGGAGGGGCTGATTCGCGAGCGTACCCGCCTGGTGCTCGACAGCCTCCCGCGTGGCGAGACGTTCGACTGGGTGGAACACGTGTCGGTGCCGCTGACCACCATGATGCTGGCGACCTTGTTCGACTTCCCGTTCGAGGAACGGAGCAAGCTCACGTACTGGTCGGATGTCGCAATCTGCAACGTCCGCGCATCCGATGCACCCGTCCACTCGGAGGAGGAGCGGTTCGCCGTGCTGCGGGAGATGGCGGAATACATGTCGCGCCTGTGGAACGAACGCGCGGGCGCCCCGCCGCGATTTGATCTCCTCTCCATGCTCGCGCATGGCGCATCGACCCGTGACCTGCCGTTGCGCGAGTTCATGGGCAACCTTGCGCTGCTCATTGTGGGCGGCAACGACACCACGCGTAACTCGATGTCGGGCGGGCTGTGGGCACTGAGCCAGAACCCGGACCAATACGCCAAGCTGCGCGACAACCCGGCGCTCATCGCCAGCTTGGTGCCGGAGATCATCCGTTATCAAACGCCGGTCATCCACATGCGTCGCACCGCCCGCACCGATGTCGAGGTTGGAGGCAAGCGCATCCGCGCCGGCGAGAAGGTGGTGATGTGGTACATCTCGGGCAATCGCGACGAGGAGGCCATCGACCAGCCGGACCGCTTCGTCATCGACCGCGCCCGGCCGCGCGAGCACCTTTCGTTCGGCTTTGGCATCCATCGCTGCGTCGGCAATCGTCTGGCCGAGTTGCAGCTCCGGGTGCTCTGGGAAGAGCTGCTGCCGCGCTACCCGGTGGTTGAGGTGATGGGACCGCCGCGGTGGGTGTACTCGAACTTCATCCACGGCATCCGGTCGTTGCCGGTGCAGATTCCGGCCTAACGGTCGACCGCTCGCCCGATCCCCTCCCCCAAGCGGGAGAGCGCTTTGCTGCTTCCTCTCCCGCCTGCGCCTTGGAAAGTGCGGCGCGACGGGGGTCTTCGATCCCACGAAGGATCAACTGCACCACGAAATCCGCCGCGGCTTCCATATCGGGCGGGCTGCGCCGCAGCATTGTGGCGCCCACCTCGCGCGCCACGCCGATGATGGCCGCCGCGAGATACGCCGGTGTCGAGCGGCGGCAGCAAGCCGTGCTCCACCACCATCGCCACCGACGACTCCACCTCATGGTAAACTGCGCGGTGCGCCGGCGTTTCGAAGCGCACGCGCGTCCGAGGTCCCGATGATGGCGGGCGTTGCGGGCCGCGGTTCGCATGCTCGTCGCAGATAAACCGGAAATAGGCGCGGACGATGCCACCGAGATACGCCGGAAAATCCGTCGCTTGCTCGCGGCATGCCTCCAAGGGCGGGCGGAGGCGGTCCGCCGCGTCGGCGGCCAGTGCCTTCGCCACTTCCTCCTTCGAGCGGAAGTAGTTGTAGAACGTCCCGGAGGCGAGACCGGTGCGGCGGATTATGTCGCGCACGCCCGCGGCCTCGTAGCCGAGTTCCGCGAACACCTCGCGCGCTGCCGTCAGGATGGCCTGGCGATTGAGCGCCTTGACCCGCTCGCGCCTGCCGCCGGCGCTGGCTTTCGGCGTGCTCGCGGCTGCACGATCGAGCGCGGTCACTGCTTTGCCTTCTCGCCCTCTCGAATGAGTTGCTTGAGCAGCGCGCGCGCGGTCGCCAGCGTGTTCACCCCACCGCGCTGGGTTGTCCTTTCGCCGTACGCGGGATGCCAGACGGTGATGACGCCATGCCGATCTGCCGTGTAGCGGCCTTTGTGCACAGCGCCTCCCACCTGCGCGATCACCTCCTCACCTTCATTCTCCCGCATCGGCTCAAACCGCCGCCAGACCGCGGGCAACGGCCTCGGGCGGCACCGCCTCCGACTGCTCGATCTTGGCCTGCGCCGCCTGTGCCGAGAGTGCCGACAGGTTGACGATGCCGCGCGCTGTGACGCTCGGCACGAGCACGTGGATCGGCTTCGACATACCGAGCAGCATCGGCCCAATCGGCAAGCCGTTGGCGGCAGCCTTCAGCATGTTGAACGCGATATGCGCCGCATCCAGGGTCGGCATGACCAGGAGATTAGCCGTGCCGGAGAGTTTGCTATCTGGCACCGCGCGGTCACGGATCGCCTCGGACAGCGCCGCGTCGGCGTGCATCTCGCCGTCAATCTCAAGTTCGGGAGCACGGGCTCGGATCAGTCCGAGTGCCAAGCGCATTTTCCGCGCCGAGGCCGAGTTGCTCGCGCCGAAGCTCGAATGCGACAACAGCGCCGCCTTCGGCATGATGCCGAAATCCCGCACCGCCTCGGCGGCGAGCACCGTCATCTCACAAATCTGCTCGGCCGTGGGATCGACGATCATGTGGGTGTCGCAGACGAACAGCGCACCCGCTTGCAGGATAAGGCAGGACAGCGCGTAAACTCGCGACGCGCCGGGGCAGCGCGGAATGATCGGCAGCACGTATTGGATTTGCCGCCACCAGTTGCCGCTGCCGCCGCATATCGCCGCGTCGGCGTGGCCGGCGTGCAGCAGCATGGCGGCGGCAACCGAGCTGCGCGTGGCCACCCGCCGGGCTGCCGCCTCGGGTGGCGCGCCTCGGCGGCCGGCCAGGAGCTGATAGTCGGGAACAAGCGAGGCGAACACAGCGGCATCCTCGGTCGGGTCGAGCACACGCACCGTTTCGCGCAGGTCCATGCGGAGGCCCATCTCGCGCACGCGCCCCTCGATGACCGCGCGACGCCCGATCACGATGGGGATTGCGATGTTGTCGTCCACGATCGTCTGCACGGCCCGCAGCACGCGCTCGTCTTCGCCCTCGCCGTACACGATGCGCTTGGGCTGCTTGCGCGCCGCCTCGAACACCGGACGCATGAGCTGGCCCGAGCGGTAGACGAAGCGCTTCAGGTCCTCCCGGTACGCGTCGAAGTCGAGGATGGGACGGCGAGCGACGCCGCTCGCCATCGCGGCCTGGGCCACTGCCGGAGCGATCTGCAGTATCAGCCGCGGGTCGAACGGTTTCGGGATGATGTAGTCCGGCCCGAACACGGGCGCCGCGCCGCCGTAGGCCGCCGCGACCACCTCGCTCGCCTCCATCCGGGCGAGCTCGGCGATAGCGTGGACGGCGGCGAGCTTCATCGGCTCGTTGATCTGGCGGGCGCCGACATCGAGCGCGCCCCGGAAGATGAACGGAAAGCAGAGGACGTTGTTGACCTGGTTCGGGTAGTCGCTCCGCCCGGTGGCCACGATGGCGTCGGGGCGGGCGGCCCGAACCGCTTCCGGAAGGATCTCGGGTTCGGGGTTGGCGAGCGCCAGGATCAGGGGCTTGGCGGCGAACGAACCGAGCCACTCGGCCTTGAGCACGCGTGGGGCGGACAGGCCGAGAAACACATCGGCACCTTGCAGCGCATCCCGCAGGCTGCGCGCTTCCGTCGGGCGCGCATAGCCGGCGAGCTTGGGGTCGAGCCCTTCGCGCCCCTCGTAGACCACGCCCTGAATGTCCGTGAGTACCACGCTGGCGCGGGGCAGCCCCATGGCGAACAGGAGGTCGATGCAGGCTAGCGCCGCGGCACCGGCACCCGAGGTGACGACGCGGACGTCGGCGAGCCGCTTGCCCTGCAGGACGAGGCCGTTGTGGACGGCTGCGGCGACGGTGATGGCGGTGCCGTGCTGGTCGTCGTGAAACACCGGGATGTTCATGCGGGCGCGGAGTTCGGCCTCCACGATGAAGCACTCGGGCGCTTTGATATCTTCGAGATTGATTGCGCCGAAGGTCGGCTCGAGCGCGGCCACCACGTCGCAGAATCGCGCGGGTTCGGCGGCATCGACCTCGATGTCGAACACGTCGATGCCCGCGAACTTCTTGAACAGCACCGCCTTGCCTTCCATCACCGGCTTGCCGGCGAGTGCCCCGATGTTGCCGAGGCCGAGGACGGCGGTGCCGTTGGAGATCACCGCGACCAGGTTGCCGCGCGCGGTGTAGTCGTAGGCGGTCTCGGGATCGGCGACGATTGCCTCGCAAGCGGCAGCAACGCCCGGGGAGTAGGCGAGGGCGAGGTCGCGCTGGGTGGCCATGCGCTTAGTGGGCTCGACCTGCAATTTACCCGCTCGCGGGAAGCGGTGATAGTCGAGCGCCGCCTTCCGGAAGTCGTCGTCCATCGCCATCTCCCTCCGCTCGGGCTACAGCATGTGCGCCCGACGGAACGCAAGCAACGCGGGCCGCGCGAAGGGGAGCTCATTCGGGGAATGCGGTCGAGAAGACTCGAACTTCCACGGGGTTTCCCCCACAAGCACCTCAAGCTTGCGCGTCTACCATTCCGCCACGACCGCACTGCGGGCGGCGGGATATAGCGGATGCTTGACCGGGCATCAATCGCCGCCGCGACGCCCGAGTGGCGCCGCACCTCGGGGCTCACCCCCTACCCCGAGGCGTTGCGTCTCATGGAAGCCCGCGTCGCCGCCATACGGGCCGGAACGGCAGGCGAGCTGGCCTGGCTGGTGGAGCATCCGCCGCTCTATACGGCCGGAACCTCGGCGCGCCCCGAAGACCTGCTGGCTCCGGCGCGGCTGCCGGTGTTCCCGGCGGGGCGGGGGGGCCAGTGGACCTATCACGGTCCCGGCCAGCGAACGGCGTACGTCATGCTCGACCTCGAGCGTCGTCACGGGCTGGTCAACGCCCGGGACGTTCGCTGCTATGTTTGGGGACTGGAAGAGTGGCTCATCCGCGCGCTCCGCACGCTTGGCGTCGCGGGCGAGCGCCGGCCAGGCCGGGTCGGCATCTGGGTGGCGGAACCGGCGGGCTCGGGCGAAGCCAAGATCGCCGCGATCGGCGTCCGGGTCACGCGCTGGGTGAGCTGGCACGGCGTCGCGTTGAATGTCAGCCCGGACCTCGGCCAGTTCGGCGGCATCGTGCCATGCGGCCTCCCCTACCACGAGGTCACGAGCCTGCACGCGCGCGGCATTCCGGTTTCCATGGACGAGACCGATGCCGCGTTGCGCGCCGCCTGGACTGAAGTCTTCGACCACCGGTACGTAGAGATTACCATTCGATGACGGACTTCATCTACTTACCGCAGGGCAGGATGCCGCGAGGGCGCCCGTTTTGCTTTCCACCACTGATTGGCATCGATGAGACACCACCCGGTGTGGCTGTGGCAAGTGCGACACAGCCGCTAACTATGTCCTGTAAACACGGAAACATAGGCTGTAATTCTCCGGGGATTGCGTTCACTTGACACCGTAACAGAGCGAGACGGTTCACCGGCGGGGTGTCCGCCGTCGCGTTCAGGGTGCGAACGAGGAGTTGGGCGAAATGCGAGCAAGGAACGCGCTTCTAGCGGCCACGATGTTGGCCGCGCCGCTTGCGGCGAAGGCGCAGCCGGTGGACGGCCTCTATATCGGAGGGGCTGGCGGGCTGAACTTCCGGAGCGATCAGAACGTAAAGGGTGTTGAAATCCTGCAGGGTCCGGGTGCGGGAGCCGTGTTTGGATCCGGCGTCGGGGGCGTTCCTCTCGGCGTTAACAGCGGTCTGAAGAAGTCCTACGACGTCGGTTGGGTCGGCCTCATCAATCTTGGCTGGGGCTTCGGCAACGGGCTGCGGGTCGAAATCGAAGGGAGCGGTCGCGAGAACCGGCTTCGCCGCGAGACCGGGACCCCCTTCCCCACGGCGTCCGGCGGCAACGAACTCACCTACGCCGGAATGGCGAACGTGTTCTATGACTTCGATCCAAGCTTCCTGACTGGCAATCCGTGGCCGGTTCAACCGTATAGTCGGCGTTGGTGTCGGCTACGCGCAAACTAACTACCTGGCCCTGCACAATTACGGAACGAACTTCCCGTATTTCAATAAATCGAACGGCACGGACGGGGAGTTCGCCTATCAGGCCATGTTGGGTGTGGCCTATCCGATCAAGTCGGTCCCGGGGCTCGCTGTGACGACGGAGTTCCGCTACTTCGGGGTGCTCAGCGGCCCGACGTATCATGGCGCTATCGATAGCGGGTTCCGCCGGGCGCAGCTACATCCAAACCGCGCAGGGTAGCCAGAATAACTACGACTTGCTGGTTGGCTTGCGCTACGCGTTCAACGCGGCTGCCCCGCCGCCGCCCGCTCCAGCGCCGGTGGCCGCCCCGGCACCTGCGCCGTCGCGCTCCTATCTCGTGTTCTTCGATTGGGACCGCTACAACCTGACCGACCGCGCACGCCAGATCATCCGGGAAGCGGCGGAGAATTCCACTCGAGTGCAGTACACCCGCCTCGAGGTGAACGGCTACACGGATACATCGGGCACCCCGGCGTACAACCAGCGGCTCTCCGTCCGGCGAGCCGAGAGTGTCGCCGCCGAACTCGTCAAGGACGGCGTTCCCCGGAACTCTATTGCTATCCAGGGCTTCGGCGAGACGCACCTGCTCGTGCAGACGGGCCCCGGCGTGCGCGAGCCGCAGAACCGGCGCGTGGAGATCATCATCCGCTAAGCGACAGCGGCTCATTTGGATACGGAACGGGCGGGGCGTCGCGAGGCGCCCCGCTTTTCGTTACGAAGTAGGATCTCCGTTGTTGTAGAACAGTTACAGCTCGGGATATCAGTTCGAGTCGGTATGACGTAGCGGTGAACCCGTGCTAGCGAACGAATCTTGTGCCGCCCGGCGGCGCGGGATGAAGGAAGGACGAATGCGGTTCCGTGTCGCTTTGCTCGCGGCGAGTCTGCTGGCCAGCCCGGTCGCCGCTCACGCCCAGCCGTTCGAAGGTCTCTATATCGGTGCCGGGGGCGGTTACAATTTCCTCGGACCGTTCGCTGCGCGCTCTTCGCCGGCGTTAGACACGGGCAAGCTCAAGTTCAGTGATTCGAATGGCTTCACTGGCGCCGGCAGCGTGGGCTACGGCTTCGGCAACGGGGTGCGGATTGAGCTCGAGGGCGACTATCGCCAAAACTCGCCGCGCCAGGTTAGCGGCACCGCGTTCCCGACATCGCTCAGTGGCGACCTGCGCTGGTACGGCGTCATGGCCAACGCGCTGTTCGACCTCGATATCGGCTTCCCATGGCTTTACCCGTACATCGGCATCGGCGCTGGATATGCGTGGACCAACCTCGACAACATCGCCGCGACCGGCAGCAACTTTCCCTTCGGCCTTCGGGCAAACGACACCGAAGGAAACTTCGCGTATCAGGTTATCGCCGGGCTGTCCTTTCCGGTCCCGGACGTGCCCGGACTGTCGCTAACCACCGAATACCGGTTCTTCGAAACGATCGGCCCGACGGGATTCTCGGCGAGCGTGTGCAAGGCAGGCCGCCGACGGCAAGCTCAGGAAATTTCGACCTGCGCAATCAATACAACCAGTCGGTCCTTCTCGGCATTCGCTACGCCTTCAACGTCGCCCCGCCGCCGGTGCCGGCGGCAGCGCCGGCAGCGGCCCCGGCACCCACGCCCACCCGCTCCTACCTCGTGTTCTTCGACTGGGACCGGGCCGACCTGACCGATCGCGCCCGCCAGATCGTGCGGCAAGCGGCGGAGAATTCGACGCGGGTGCAGTACACGCGGATCGAGGTGAACGGCTATACGGACACGTCCGGCACCCCCGAGTATAACCAGCGCCTATCGGTCCGGCGAGCGCAGGCGATTTCTGCCGAGCTGATCCGGGACGGCGTACCGCGCGAGGCCATCGCCGTTCAGGGTTTTGGGGAAACCCACCTCCTGGTTCCGACCAAGGCCGGCGTCCGCGAGCCGCAGAACCGGCGCGTGGAGATCATCCTCCGCTGAGCCGCCGCGCCGGATCAGCGACTTTCAAAAGGGACGCCTGGCGGAGTAACAGAGCCCGCCACCCGGAGCCCGCCGAATGTCCGAGCACACCGTCGTCCCCGTCATCCTGTCCGGCGGATCCGGCAGCCGTCTTTGGCCGGTCTCGCGCGAAAGCTTCCCCAAGCAGCTTTGGCCGCTGATCTCCAGCCGGTCACTGATCCAGGAAACGGCACTTCGGGCGCAGGGCCCGAGCTTCGCTCCGCCGGTGATCGTGTGCAACCAGGAGCACCGCTTCCTGATTGCGGAGCAGCTCCGCGCGGCCGGCATCGAGACGCCGCGCATCGTGCTCGAGCCCGTGGGGCGCAACAGTGCGCCGGCCGTTGCGGCGGCGGCGCTGCTGATATCGGAGACCGATCCCAACGCCGTGCTTTGGATGATGGCCGCCAACTCTGCCATCGCCGATGTCGACGCGCTGCATCGCCTGCTCGGGCAGGCCGTGGAGGGAGCGGTGCAGGGGCGGATCGTCACCTTCGGGATGCAGCCCCATACCGCCGAGACCGGGTACGGCTACATCGAGGTGGGCGACCCGCTGCCCGACCTGCCCGGCATCCACGCGCTGGCGCGTTTCGTCGAGAAACCAGATGCGCCCACCGCGGCGAAGCTCGCCGCCTCGGGACGGCACCTGTGGAACTCGGGCATGTTCGTGTTCACCGCGCGCACCTTGCTTGAGGAGCTCGACACCTACGCTCCAGACGTGCTGGAGGCGGTGCGCCGCGCCGTCGAGGATCGCACCCAGGATCTCGACTTCATCCGGCTCGCGCCCGAGCCGTTCATCGCCGGCCCGAATATCAGCCTGGATTACGCCGTGGCCGAACGAACCCGGCGCGCCGCGGTCATCCCGGCCGACCTCGGCTGGTCGGATGTTGGCAGCTGGGGCGCGCTCTGGGAGCTGGGCGAGAAGGATGCGGGCGGCAACGTGCCGTCGGGCGATGTGCTGCTGGAGGCCGCCACGGATTGCTACGTCCGCAGCGACGGAATGCTGACCGCCGTAGTCGGGTTGTCGGACGCGGTGGTGGTGGTGACCAAGGACGCCGTGCTGGCCATGCACCGCGACCATGCGCAGAACGTGAAGAGCGTGGTGGACCGCCTCAAGCCGGCTGGCCGGCACGAAGCGGTGTCGCATAACCGGGTTTACCGGCCTTGGGGCTTCTACGAGAGCCTGATCGAGGGCGACCGCTTCCAGGTCAAACGCATCATGGTCACGCCGGGCCACAAGCTCTCATTGCAAAAGCATTTCCACCGCGCCGAGCACTGGGTCGTGGTCAACGGCAGCGCCCTTGTAACATGCGACGACCGCGAGGTTCTGGTACGCGAGAACGAGAGCATCTATCTCCCGCTCGGCTCGGTGCACCGGCTCGAGAACCCGGGCCGGATCCCGCTCACCTTGATCGAGGTGCAGTCCGGCGCGTATCTCGGCGAGGACGACATCGTGCGTCTGCAAGACACGTACGGGCGCTCCTGATCGCCTCAATGGCCGACACGGCCGTTGTAGAGCCCGCATTGATCCGCTAACGCAGTTTCATGCCTACCGCACTCATCACCGGGATAACCGGCCAGGACGGCGCCTATCTTGCTCGGCTGCTGCTTGGCAAAGGCTACGAGGTGGTCGGGCTGATGCGTCGTTCGGCCTCGTCCGACGTGATCGGCGAGCGGCTGCGCTGGCTTGGCGTGCTCGACCGCGTGCGGCTGGTGGACGGCAACCTGACCGACCTCTCCAGCCTGCTTCGCGTGGTTGCAACGCATCAGCCCGATGAAGTCTACAACCTCGCGGCGCAGAGCTTCGTCGCGGCATCATGGCAGCAGCCGCTGCTGACCGGCGGGGTCACCGGCCTCGGTGCGGCTAACATGCTGGAAGCCGTGCGGATGATCCGGCCCCAGGCCCGCTTCTATCAGGCTTCCTCCTCGGAAATGTTCGGCCGCGTGCAGGCGACCCCGCAGGACGAGCGCACGCCGTTCTACCCGCGCAGCCCCTACGCCATTGCCAAGCTGTACGCACATTGGATGACGGTGAACTATCGGGAGAGCTTCGGGCTGCACGCCTCCTCCGGTATCCTGTTCAATCACGAGAGCCCGCTGCGGGGGATCGAGTTCGTGACCCGCAAGGTCACCGACGGCGTGGCGCGCATCAAGCTCGGCCTCGCGCGCGAGCTCCCCCTCGGCAACCTCGACGCCAAGCGCGATTGGGGTCACGCCCAGGACTATGTGGGTGCTATGTGGTTGATGCTGCAGCAAACGCAACCGGCGGACTACGTGATCGCGACCGGGCGGAGCGTGTCGATCCGCGACATGGTCGCAATCGCCTTCGCGTGCGCCGGGCTCGATTGGCAGGAGTATGTCACCGTCCAGCCCGAGCTGATGCGGCCGGCGGAGGTCGAGCTGCTGCAAGGCGACGCGTCGAAGGCCCGGCAGGTGTTCGGCTGGTCGCCAACGATCAGCTTGGAGGCGCTGCTGGCGGAGATGGTGGAGGCGGACCTCGCGCGCCACCGTGCCCGCCGCGCGAGCTGACCGTCCGAGATGGCTCCCGCGCGCATCCTGGTGACGGGTGCAGGCGGCTTCGTCGGTCGCCATCTCGCGCGCACGCTTCGCGAGGCGTTTCCCGAGGCTGAGATCGTCGGCACCTGCCTGAGCGACCCTGCCGTCTCCGGGCTGCAAAGCCTGGACGTCTTGGACCAGGCTCAGACCGAAGCCCTGGTCCGTGCGTTCCAGCCTCACGCCTGCATCCATCTCGCGGCCGTGGCCAGCGTCGGAGGGGTGAGAAGCAATCCTGACCACGCCTGGAGAGTGAACCTCCTCGGCACCGTGGGACTGGCGCGCGCCGTTCTCCACTACGCGCCCGAGTGCCGGTTTGTGTTTGCCTCCAGCGCGGAACTCTACGGACGGTCCTTCCGGTCCGGCGAACCGCTCGACGAGGATGCGTTACCGAACCCGATTAATCCGTACGCCGCGACCAAGGCGGCCGCCGACCTTGCCGTAGGCGCGCTCGCCGCCGACGGCTTGCAGGCCGTGCGCCTCCGGCCTTTCAACCACACGGGCCCCGGCCAATCCGACGACTATGTTGTGGCGGCCTTCGCTCGGCAGATCGCCCGGATCGAGGCGGGACAGCAACCTCCGGTGCTGAGGGTCGGCGCGCTGGACCCACGGCGCGACTTCCTCGATGTCCGGGACGTGTGCGAGGCCTATGCCGCCTGCCTTCGTGCCCCGTCGCTCGAGCCGGGCATCGTCTATCAATGTTGCGTCCGGCGTCGCAAGGCGCGTGGGCGACGTGCTTGACGCGCTCTGCCGCCTGGCCGGTGTGGAGGCGAAAATCGAGACGGGTGCAGCGTTGCTGCGGCCGTCCGAGATCCCGTCCGCCAGCGGGAACGCCGGGCGAGCGCGCGCGATCCTTGGCTGGCATCCGCGAGTCTCGTGGGAGACGACGTTGCGGGACGTGCTGGATGACTGGCGCGCGCGGGTGGGCGATCAATCCCCGCCGTCGTAGACTGAGGAGTATTCCATGACCGAGCTTGCTCCCCGTTGCCTGTCTTCCTTGCGCCGCGTCGGCGCCGCGACCGCGCTCGGCGCCCTACTGACCGGCTGTGTCGGCCAGCCCACGGTGACGCAGCCAACGGGCTACGGCGCGACCTGCTATGCGGGCGCCTATGTCTGCCAGTTGCCCCAGCAGGCGCCGTCGGGCGCGCAATGCACCTGTCCCGGGCTCGGCGCGCCGTCCTTCGGCAGGGTACGCTGAGCGGGCGCCCGACGCCCCACGCGCTCACCGCAGCGCGGGTCAGCCCCAGCGTGGCCGACCCGGCCGCGCAACGGCGAGCCGGACGGGGGCGAGGACCAGGATTTCCTTCAGCGGGTCGGGGACCGGCTGCGCGTCGCTCGGACGCAGCGGGGGATGTCGCGCCGACTGCTCGCAGCGCGATCCGGGCTTTCCGAGCGCTACATCGCGCAGATGGAGGCCGGGCGCGGCAACGTCTCCATCCTCCTGCTTCGCGCGCTTTGTCGGGCGCTCAACCTGGTGCCCGCGTCCCTGCTCGACGATCGGCCCGAACCGCTCGACGGCCTGTTGCTTCGGTTGACCGTGGAACAACAGGCGGAAGCGCGGGCGCTGCTTGTCGAACGGTTCGGCACCGGGCCGGCGGCTCGCAAGCGCCGCATCGCGCTGATCGGCTTGAGGGGCGCGGGCAAGTCCACGCTCGGCCGGCTATTGGCCGAAGAACGGGGCGTGCCGTTCTTCGAACTCGACGGCGAGGTCGAGCGCGAGGCGGGCATGAGCCTCGCGAAGTTGTTCGAGCAACACGGCCAACAGGGTTACCGGCGGCTGGAGCGAGCGGCACTGCGCCGCCTCGTGACCGAGCCCGAGGCGGTGATCGCCACCGGCGGCGGCATCGTCGCTGAACCCGGCACGTTCGACCTTTTGCTGAGCTACTGCCGCACGGTGTGGATCAGGACGAGCCCCGAGGAACACATGCGCCGCGTCCTCGAACAGGGCGACCTGAGGCCGATGGAGGACAGCGCCCAAGCGATGCAGGATCTTCGCGCCATCCTGGCGAGCCGCGAGCCGCTCTACCGCCGGGCGGAACTGGTGCTCGACACTGCGGGCAAGCCGGTTGAGGAAAGCGTACGGGCGCTCACCGAGCTGGTCGAGACGCAATAACTCCAAATGACTGCTGGCTCGCTGCAACCGTGGCGAGGCGCGCAGCCCACTTCAATGCGGTGGCGCATCGGCGTTTCGAACCGCCGCAGTGTTTTGCTGCGCCGCCTGAACAAGCTTTTCCAGCGTGGAGCGGGCTGGAGCGAAAAATGTCGTGCCGGTATGTGGCGTCGAGAAATCAAGCAGTCGGTCGTAAGCTCCCGGCGGGTCACCGATAAACATTCGTTGCAGCATCTTCTCGATCACCCAAAGATGTCGGGAATAGCCGATGAAGTAGGTCCCGAATTCCTGTTGTCCTGGTCGGCCGAAGGGCATGTTGTCGCGCAGGATGCCATGTTCGTTTCCATCGGCATCCACGATTGTGGCGAGCGACTTGTGCGATTTACGCGGAGCGTCGTCGTCATCGATCTCGACATTGTCTATCTTCGTTCGACCGATGATCTCCTCCTGAAGAGGCGTTGGAGTTCGCGCCCACGAGCTGAGATCGTGCAGATACTTCTGAACGACGACATAGCTGCCTCCGACGAAGTCAGCATCTTCGTTGCCGACGAGCGCCGAGGCGGGCAGATCGAGGCCGGTCGGGTTCGCCGTGCCGTCGACGAAGCCGAGAAGGTCACGCGAGTCGAAATACCTGAAGCCTGAAACTTCGTCGACGACAGTCACGCCGTCGCCAAGGCTGTCGAGCAGAATGCGTTCAAACTCAAAGCACAGATCGGGACGTTCGGCCCTGATGTGAAAGAGGAGGTCGCCCGGCGTCGACGGCGCCGCATGGATCGTTCCCCTGATCGACGCAAATGGTCTTAGTTCCTGCGGGCGCATGTCTGAATGCAGACGATCCCAGAGATCGCGACCGATCCCGGCAATGCACGACAGTCGGGCGGAAAGATCGCGGAATCCAACGGTCTTGACGAGATCGTCAAGCCCACCGAGTACAGAGAAGATCTTCGCAAGAGCGGGCTGTTCGCTCGCGACGGTGACCACGAGAAACACGGCCGCTCGTGCAAGCGGAGCGTCGATGCTCTGCGCGTCGATCGGCACTCTGTCCCAGCTCTTCTCTGACATCCCCAAATTCCGCATTTTCTAGCATCGGCTTCGGATCGGCACGACCGAAATCACGACCGAATGCCGTTTATACTGAGGGCCCCGTGAGAAGAAGCGGCCCAACCTCAGACTTAGCCGTTAGCTCGCGTCAGGTTTCCGCCATGCCCTTTGCCGCGAGTTCTTGGCGCGCCTCATCGGTCTTGCTGAGATCGAGGCCCATGCCTCGGAGGACATGCGGCGCCTTGGTGAACTGGATGCGCTCGTAGTCGATCACTTCCACTCGGTTGCCCCAAGGATCGAGGAAGTCGAGGAATGGCCCGTCGACCATGGTCGCTCCCGCTGCTTCCGCCAAGGCACGGACCGCCGAGCGATCGTCCACCGCGACCCCGAAATGTCGATGTCCCTCCGGCTGGCGGACCGGGCCTTGCATCATAGCGATGAATTGGTCGCCGAGATCGATGAATGCCGCACCCTTGCTCTTGCCGCGCAAGGTGAAACGGAAGATGCGGCCATAGAAGGCAAGCGCTTCCTCGATGTCGCCGACTTCGAGAGCGATATGATTGATGCCGACCAGGGCCGGCCTGCGATCGTCAGCCATCTCCGTCTCCCGTTCCACTCGTGTTGATATGCGGTCGGTTCAGGCGGGTGCGAGGTCGGCGAGCAAGGTCGGGATGAATTCCGCGACCGTCGGATGGATGTGGACTGCCCGTTGAAGAAGTTGGTACGGCGCACCCGCGTACATCGTGTCGAGAATGCAATGCACTGCCTCGTCGCCGCTGGTACCGAGGATCGCGGCGCCGAGGATGCGCTCTGTTTCCCGATCGACGACGACCTTCATCAAGCCTTGCGTTTCGCCCTTCTGTACGCGCGGGACACGTCTTCCATGTTCATGCGCCCCACGAGGATCGACCGGCCCTGGGACTTGGCCTCCGTTTCGGTCAGGCCGACCCGGCCGAGCGGCGGGTCGATGAACATGGCGTAGGCGGTGATTCGATCCGACACCTTGCGGCTCTCCCCTGCAAGAAGATTGCCGCCGACGATCTCGCTGTCGTCGTACGAAGTGTGGGTGAATGCGCCCCGCCCGTTGCACTCGCCGAGCGCCCAAATACCGGGGACGTTGGTTTCGAGCCGTTCGTTCACCTCGATGACGCCGTGAGGGTTTGTCGCGACGCCGGCGCGGTCGAGGCCGAGATCATCCGTGTTCGGCTGTCGCCCGGCGGCGAGCAGCAGGTGCGAGCCCTCGACGCGACCGCCTTGGAACGTCGACGGCGATCTCCCCGCCTTCGTCTGAGACGGCGAGCTCCCGCCGCTCCGAGATGGATCGCGATCCCTTCGGCTGCGAGAATGCCCCGGATCGCCTCGGAGATCTCCGGGTCCTCGCGCGCGGTCAGGCGATCCGCGCGCTCGATCACCGTCACTGCGGCGCCGAACCGGCGATACATCTGGGCGAACTCTAGGGCCACGTAGCTGCCGCCGATGACCACGAGATGCGCGGGCACCTCGTCGAGCTCGAGGATGGTGCTGCTTGTTAGATGCGGCACGTTCGCGAGCCCAGGGATGGGCGGCGTCGCCGGTCGCGCGCCGACGTTGATGAAGATGCGCTCGGCGGCAAGCGTCTCGTCGCCCACCTGCACTGCGCGCGACGAGGTGAAACGGGCATGGCCCCTGATCACTGTGATGTCGGCGGTGTTGCGCAAGGAGCGCTCGACCGCGTGGCGGCTCGTGCCGCGGATGTCGTCCATGCGGGCCTTCACGCGCCGCATGTCGACACCGACGTCGCCGCCGATGGTCACGCCGTATTCGCCGGCGCGACGTGCGGTGTGGGCCACATAGGCGCTGGCGACCAGCGCCTTGGTGGGAGTGCAGCCGGTGTTGATGCAGGTGCCGCCGAAGCGGTTCCGCTCGACGATCGCGACGCGCTGCCCGGCCCCGGCCAGACGTCGCGCGAGCGATGGGCCGGCCTGCCCGGTGCCGATGATGATGGCGTCATAATTCGGCATGACGGCTCCGTAATAATCGGCGGAGCTTGCTCCCCCCGCCCAGGACAGGCAACCGTAACGGCCTGGATGCGGGGAGGCGCTTATGCGAGCTGCGGTATTCCATGGCGTCGGCCAGAAACTCGCCATCGAGGAGCGGCAACGCCCGACGGCCGAACCCGGCGGCCTCGTGCTGAAGGTGGCCTACTCCGGCATTTGCGGCTCGGACCTCCACGCCACCGAGGAGGGGCTCGTGCCGTTGGAGCCAGACACGGTGCTGGGGCACGAGTTCGCCGGCGAGGTTGTCGATTCCAACTCTCCGGGCTGGCGCACCGGCGACCGGGTGATCGGCGTGCCGTTACGCGAATGCGATGCATGCCGCCCGCTCGGCCGCTGCAAGGACGGGCTCGGCATCCTGTGCGCGAACAGCCGCATCATCGGCCTGTCGGCGGCCGTGCCGGGCGCCTACGCCGAGTATGTCCATCTCGGTGCGGGGCACGCCTTGCGGGTTCCGGACGGCGTCGGCCTGAAGACGGCGGCACTTGCCGAGCCGCTTGCGGTGGGCGCGCACGCCGTCCGCCTCGGCGGCGCGCTGTACGGGGCGCGTGTGCTGGTGATCGGGGCGGGGCCGATCGGGCTCGCGGTGACCGCATTCGCCCGTTTCGCCGGCGCCCGGGAGGTCGCGGTCAGCGAGTTGGACCCGACGCGGCGGGAGCGCGCCGTAGCGCTTGGCGCAACCGTGCTGCTCGATCCGGCAGCCGGGCCGATCGGCCCGACCTTTGCCGACGCCGCCGGCGGCGGGCCGGAGGTGATCTTCGAGTGCGTCGGCGCACCAGGATTGCTGCAGACTTGCATGGAGCTTGCGCCAACCCACGGGCGCATCGTCGTGGTCGGGGTGAACCGCAACGAAGACGCGATTCTGCCGCGCGTCGGCATCCGCAAGGAGCTGAGCCTGCGCTTCGCCCTCGGCTACCAGCATGAGGACTTCTCGCTCGTGCTTGGCCTGATGGAAGCCGGCCGGATCGACGCCGATGCGATGGTGTCAAGTGTGATCGGGTTGCCGGAGCTGCCGGACATGTTCGAGCGCCTGCGCCGGCCAAACCCGCATGGCAAAGTGCTGATCGATCCGTCACGCTAGCGCTGGCAGAAGTACCGATCGGTCAGGGCAATTTCGAAGCCGACACTCGACTGTACCGATCGGCTTACAATTTTTCACAACCCGCCAATTTTGGGAGAGCCTCGCTCGTCTACTGTCTCGCCTCGGCGCATGTCGCCGACGGTGAAGGAGAGTGAGATGTCATTTCCCGGATTTTCCGGTTGGAGACGGCCTGTTCTCGTGATCGCCCTCGCGGGTGGCGCCATCGGGGCCGGCGGCCTCGCAATCGCGGCAACGACGCCCGGCAACTCCGGCTGGCGGCACGGTCCGCGGCTGGGACGGATTCAGCATGTCGTTCGCGAAGCCCTTGACTCGGTCGGCGCGACGACAGCGCAGGAGGACAAGGTGCACGACATCATTGCCGCCGCCTTCTCGGACATGCAGCAGGACCGCGCGCAACACGTTGCGATGCGTAAACAGGTGCTTGATCTTCTGCGCGCGCCCACCATCGACCGCGACGCCGTCGAGAAGCTGCGCAGCGAACAGGTGGCTCGCTTCGATGCGCGGTCGAAAAAGATGGTGGGCGCCCTGCTCGACGCCGCCGACCAACTCACTCCCGAGCAGCGCGGCAAGCTCGCGGACCGCTTGGCGTGGAGGATGGAGCATCGCGACGGAAGAGAAGGTCGAATGGACATGAACCGAGACTCGAGGCATTTCGTCCACGACCACGATGACGGGCCGGATGGTCGGTCCGACCGCGACGACAGGGACAGGGACCGGGACCGGGACCGCGACTGAGTGGGCGCGCGGCCGCGTAGTCCCCTCATCCCCTACCGCGGCATCTTCCGCCGCCCGGCAGACCACATTGCGCATGGGCCACCGAGCGGCGCCGCCGGGCTAAGCCCGCGAGCGCGATGGCGATCACGAGTTCGCGGAGCCGTCCAGTAGGCTTGGCCCGGGTTTGCGGCGGTGCTGCCACCAGGCAGGCTCGCCGTCTGGCCATTCGGCTGAGGAGAACGATTATATGCGCGCCATCTGGTACGAGCGGCAGGGGCCGGCCCGCGACGTTCTGACGCCGGGCGAGTTGCCGACGCCCACCCCCGCGCGGGGCGAGGTTCTGGTGCGAACTCATGGCGTCGGGCGTGAACCCGGCCGACACGTACATGCGGCGCGGCCAAGCCGGGCCGATGGAATATCAGCGCGTCGTCACCAACAGCGATGGCGCCGGCGTAGTGGAAGCGGTGGGGCCGGGCGTTGCCGCATCCTGGGTCGGTCAGCGCGTGTGGCTATACAACGGACAGCGCAACGGCCGTTGGTGCGGCACGGCGGCAGAATTTATCGCTCTTGATGCCGACCTCATCACGAAGCTGCCGGACGACGTGTCGTTCGCCGAGGGCGCGACGCTCGGCATTCCGTGCATGACCGCGCATCGCTGCGTGTTCCTGGCTGGCCCCGTCCAGGGCCGCACCGTCCTCGTCACCGGCGGCGCGGGCGCGGTCGGGCACTACGCGGTGCAGCTCGCGTCATGGGCGGGTGCGACGGTGATTGCCACGGTCAGTTCGGAGGAGAAGGCGGCCCGCGCGCGCGCCGGGGGTGCCGCTCACACGATCGACTACCGGCGCGAGGACGTCGCGGCACGTGTCGCTGAGTTCACGGGCGGAGCCGGCGTCAATCACGTAGTCGAGGTCGATTTCGGCGGCAATCTTGGCGCCACACTGGCGAGCCTTCGAGACAACGGCAGCATCGCGTTCTACGCCACGAGCGGCGAACCCAACCCCTCCGTCCCGGCGCGGTCGCTCATGCTCAGGAACGTGACAATCCACGGAATGCGGTTGCCCGGCTCGCCGCACGAGAGCCGCCGCCGCGCGCAGTCCGACATCCTGGCGTGGCTGCGCGGCGGCAAGCGGGTGCTGTCGGTCGCGGCCGAGTTTCCGCTTGCGGAGACGGCCGCTGCTCACGAGACCGTCGAGGCTGGTGGCAAGGTCGGAACCGTCGTCGTGCGGCCGGATCAGTCGTGATGATCGCAATCGATGTTGATGCCGCTTGCGCAATCTGGCGGCGGATCGACAACCCCGGTCACGATGCGGCGCGGCTGACGCGCAATGAAGCCGGGTGGCGATGCGTGGCACGGCCGTATTCAGGCACGAACTCTGGGCCAGCGTGCATCAACTATCTCGTCGACCTCGATCCAGACTGGAGCACCAGATCCGGGCGCGTCCAGGGATTCCTGGCCGACCGGCCGATTGACGTGTCGATCGGGAGAAAAGCGGGCGCTTGGACCCTCAACGGCACCCGAATTTCAGGATTGGAGCACGTCGCGCATCTCGACTACGGGTTCACGCCGGCCACCAACCTACAGCAGCTACGCGCAACGTCCTTGAGGCAAGGCCAATGGATGGAGCTCCCGGTGGCGTGGTTCGACGTAGATACCGGTACTCTGAGCGAGTTGCCGCAACGCTACGAGCGCATCGGCGAGACGACGTATCGCTACGCGGCACCAACCGTCCCCTACGAGGCGATATTGGAGCTTTCGTCGAACGGGTTCGTAGCCAATTATCCCGGCCTTTGGATCATGGAGCCGTGAAACCCCCGGGACCGCACCCGCAAAGAGCGTGAGCCGAGCGATCTACACAGTGGTCAACGGTCGCTAGCGGTTGAACTGCTCGTCGGCCGGAACGTCCTCGTCAGGACCAACGTAGAGCTTCGCGCAAGCGGCCGCGAGCACGCCTCCCTCCACGCGGAGGTCGTCGCGGAACGCGTCGCGGATGAAGTCAATCGTGTCGAAATGCCGGTCTTCGAAATACATCGGATGCACCTGCTCGCGCTCCGCTCCGTAAACTACCCGGCCGATCTTGGCCCAAATGGTCGCCATCGTGCACATCCCGCATGGCTGCAAGGTTGAATAAAGCGTCGCGCCCCGGAACTCGGATCGGGACAAGCGCTCGCCGGCGCGGCGCATTGCGACGATCTCAGCGTGCGCTGTCGGGTCGTGCCGCAGGTCGACCTCATTGTGCCCCTCGCCGATGACCTCGCCATCCAGCACGATCACGCAGCCGATCGGATTGGCTCCCGGCTTGCGATCGCCCTTGGCGGCGAGAGCCATGGCGCGGCGCATGAAATCGGCATCGGTCTTCTCGTTCGGCATCGCCGGGTAAAGCGGGACGGGAACAATGGTTCCGCTTGTGCTGCGGTCGAACGAAAGGTCATCGAACCTGCATCAGGCGTCGCTCACCAAGTCGCGGCTGCCTCCTCGGCGAAAGCGCGATAGCTCCGCAAGGGGTGCCCGAGCAGGGCCTCGAGTGTCCCGCGGGTGTCGTTGCCGGGCACCATTCCAAACCGGTGAAATGCCCGGAACATCATGCGGAGATCGTGTGCCATCCAGCCCGGCATCATCCCAGCCGCCCAAGTCTCGAAGGCCGGCAGATCATCGCCGCCGTAGCGGACCTCGCGCCCTAGCACGGAGGCCCAGATCGCCGCCACGTCCGCCCCGGTCAGCGTGTCGGGGCCGACGAGCTCGATCGTGGTGCGCGGCAGTGGGTCGGGCGCTTGCTCCCGGCGCAGCAGCTCAGCCGCGGCGGCATCGGCGATGTCCCGGGCATCCACCATTGCGACCCCCGCGCCGCCGATAGGCTGCGGATAGATGCCATCCTTCAGCGCGTCCCGGAGCACCAGATCGTTCTGCATGAAGTAGGCTGGCCTGAGCACGGTCGCGGGAATGGCCTGCGCATCGATCACCCGCTCGATGAGGTGCTTGCCCGCGAAATGCGGGACGTCGTCGAACAGAGCGCTGTTGAACACCGAGAAGTACACGATCCGCTGGACGCCGGCTTCTCGCGCGAGATCGAGCGTCAAGAGTGCCTGCGTCGTTTCGTCGGGCACCACGGCGTTGATGAGAAACAGCGTGTCGATACCCTTCAGTGCCGCGCGGACCGAGGTGACGTCCGTCATGTCGCCCTGCACAGGTTGGACGCCCGCCGAAACCTTGAGCTTCGAGGCATCGCGTGCGAACGCGCGAACCTTTGCGCCCCGCTCCGCAAGCCTTCGCACGACTTCCGATCCGATCTTGCCGGTGCTGCCTGTCACGAGAATGGTCATGGTCGGCTCCTAGTTGCATTGGCAGGACGATTTAGAACCCGACCGGGGGCTTGGAATGGGGGTGGACCGCAACGGACCGTTCCAGATATGCAACTCCGATGGACCTGAACGCCGTGCGTGACTTCCTCGCGGTGGCGGAGCAAGGCAGCTACGCTGAGGCTGGCCGGGTCCTCGGCCTGCCCAAGTCGACGCTCTCGCGCCGGGTGGCCGCGCTGGAGCAGTCCCTTGGCGTCCGCTTGATAGACCGTAACTCGCGTCGCTTGCGGCTCACGGCCGAGGGAGACGAACTACGGGATCGCGCTGCAAGTCTCGTCATGGCGCTGTCGGAATTGGAGGAGCAGGTCCGGCCGGCTGACGCGCCGCTCAAAGGAAGGCTGCGCATAAGCGTCCCCGTCCTGTTCGGGCACTTCTCCCTCGGCAGGATCGCGGCGCGCTTCGCCGAGGCACATCCCGGCGTGCTCCTCGAAGCGGTCGTGGAGGATCGGAAAGTCGATCTCCTACGGGAAGGCTTCGATGCCGCGCTGCGGGTAAATCCATCGCCCGACAGCACGCTCACCGGGCGCCTGCTGGGGCGCAATCGGCTGGTGCTCGTCGCGGCACCAGCACTTGCCGGCCGCCTTGGTTACGAGGGGCGCTCTCCCGAGGTCGTGGTGTGGCCAGCCGTCGTGCGGCAAGGCTGGGGAGACGATGGCGGCTGGGATGTGGTTGGAGCGGGAGGTGCGGTCCGGGTACCCGCCAAGGTGCGCCTCGACCTTTCCTCTCCTTTGGCGATCCGAGATGCCGTGCTCGTGGGGGCGGGGGCCGCCCTTCTTCCCCAAACGCTCGTTCGGCAAGACCTGGCCGAAGGGCGATTGATCCGTCTGGGAGAAAAGGTCGGCGATCCCGAGGATATCTGGATTGTGCACGCGTCAGGGCGCCTGCCGAGCCGTCGGCTACGCGCCCTGATCAACCTCATGATCACTTTCTTCGCAGACGAGCCTCTCTCAGGCTGACGGTCCAGCCACTCCGTTCGTAGGCCAAGGGCCTACTCGGTCAGGCGCCACTGCACCAGCGTGTACGGGGTCTTGGCATCGTCGTGCGGCTCGAACACCGCCTCGACCGGGGCGCCGATCGTCACCGGCTGCTGCGGGTCGCCCAGGAGGTTCCCGAGCATCCGGATGTTGCCGGCGTGCGGCAACTCAACCAATACCGCGATGTACGGGCCGAACCCCTTGAGCGCCGGATGCACCGGGTGCCAGCAACGGGTCCACGTCCAGATCTTGCCCCGGCCCTCGACCTCGGCCCACTTCATGTCCCAGGAGCGGCAGTTGTCGCGCAGCCATTCCGGCCCCCACTGCCACGTCTGGCAGGCGCCGCAGCGCTGCACCATCAGCTTGCCCTCGCGCGTGCCTTCCCAATACGGCGCGTCGAGCTTGTCGAATTCGGTGACGGGCTCGGGCAATCCTTTCGGCAGATACGACATCAGAGCGTCTCCTCCGAACCGAACACCATGGTCGAAACGGGCGTAACCATCGGCCCGGCGATGACGCCGGCGACATGGGCGTTCTTGACCTGGTTGGGAGAGGTGCCCCGCAACTGCCGGACCGCTTCGATCTGCAACTCGAGCCCGTGCATGTAGCATTCGGCAAGATTGCCGCCCGAGGTGTTGAGCGGCAACTTGCCCGACGGCGCCAGCAGGTTCTCGAGCTTCAGAAAGTCGTTGCATTCTTCGGGCGCGACGAAGCCGTGCTCGGTCAAACTCATCAGCACGCCGCCCGTGAAGTTCTCGTAGCTTTGCAGCACATCGACGTCCTTGGGGCCGAGCTTGGCCATTTCCCACATATGCGGTGCCACCGGCCCGAAGCTCGTGAATCGAAACCCGGGGCGTTGAACGACCGCGCCGCGTTGCGATGGTCGGAGCCTTGCGCGACCGCGAGCACATAGGCGGGCTTCTGCTGAAGTCCTTGGCGCGCTCGGCCGCCACGAGGACGAGTGCCGCCGCCCCGTCATTCTCCTGACAGCAATCGAACAGATGATACGGCTCGCTGATCCAGCGCGACGCCTCGTACGTCTCCTCGGTCAGCGGGCCGGCCGTACATCACCGCGCGCGGGTTGGACTGCGCATGGTGGTAGGAGGCCATCGCGAGCGCCCGAAGCGCCTCCTGCTTGATCCCGTGCTCGTGCATGTAGCGCATGATCTTATGT
>CAVWQV010000012.1:0-62734 GCA_963757115.1 uncultured Alphaproteobacteria bacterium
CGGTATCGCTCGTCACCTCCGGGCTTGCCGTGCAAACGGGTCGCCAGATAGGCCCGCACCGGTGTTGGCGATCGGCCACACTTCCCGGGGCGAAGCCGGGCACCACTTGGCCCAACGTCAGCCGGGCGCCCCGACGCGCGCTAGAAGTAGAGGATTGGTCTAGCGACTACAGACCAATGATACGATTGGTACAAACGCCCGATTGAGCTGATGATCCGTTAGCGGCCGCTCGCCCTGACCCAAATCGGCCCGCAAAGGCCCAGCCCCGTGGTCCAAAGAAAGGGGAGCAGTTTAAGCGGAAAACAAACTCTGCTTATGACGAGGCTCGTTGGATGCGGGTCACGTGATGGGCGATTTATGGGATAGGAGATAGTGGCCCAAGTGAGAGCTATAACTAAGTGGGCCGCAGCCGGAGCGATGACGCTGATGCTGCGGAACTCAAGTTCCGGCGGTTGCGGAGGGGAATCACCTGGACCGATCCAAGCTCGTGCTCACCTTTAACGAAGAGTTTGGCGGCCCGCTCAGCCTTTACAACCCGAAGACGCACAGCGGGAGGTGGAAGACGAACTACGATTTCGGCTTCCAGGGCGGCGGCCCCTCTTCGCGCACTCTGGGCGACGAACTAGAGGTGTACTCGGACCCTTCCTACAACGGCATCAATCCGTTTGTGCAAGGCGTTGGCAGCCTCGATCTGACGGCGGCGGTGAATTCAGCAGCGAGGACCCCGCGGAATGCAGGCAAACCATTTACGTCAGGTCTGCTCACTACCTCGCCTTCATTCCGGCAGGCATATGGCTACTTTGAGCTTAGGGCGGCGCTGCCCCAAGGGGCGGGGCTATGGCCAGCCTTTTGGCTCACCGTGCCATTAGACGCGACAATCAGCGCTCCGCAGTTCCAGGGCGAGATCGACGTGATGGAGATGCTGGGACGAGATCCGAGCAACATCTACTGCTCTGTGCACTGGCCGCAGGACAAGACGGCGCTAACGCAACGCTTCAAGACGCTCTCTGTCCAAATGACTGACACAGCCTCGGCGCATACGTATGGCGTGCTCTGGACCGATACCGACCTGGTATGGTTCGTTGACGACCGGGAAGTCGCACGCATGGCCAACCCTGGGCTGGACAGGCCGATGATGATCGTTGTGAACTTGGCCGTGGGCGGGCATTGGGGTGGGCCGCCAAACAGGAACACAGCGTTTCCAGCGAGCATGCGGCTATTTGGGTTACGTGCCTACCGGGTTCGATCCTGAGGGCATTGGCGGGCGAAGCCCTGCCCCACGGACGCCAAAGGCAGGCGCCCTCTGGACATCTCGGCTAGCCGAAGTCTCTGGCCGGATACGAAACAGCGACCCAAACAGAACGAGCATCATGATATTGGTGTGAGAGACGAAGCCTCCGCCAAAGAACAAATGCGGAACTAGCACGGCCATGGTGAGGGTGCGGCTTGGCGGCGAACCGAGCACGCCGATTAATATGAATACGTGGAACAGCACCGCAGTGAGGAGGCCTGTACTCGTAAATCAGCTTGTCGAACGGCCATTGTTACCTGATTGTCACCCTTCGGCGAACTGCCCGGGCCGTTCCCTGTGAGCAGATGCAATGGGTCGACGGCGAGCTAAATCGTGGCGCGAAATGGCACGACCAGTCGGGCGTAGGCGCTCGCGTTATCGCTCGAGAGCTCGGACGAACGATCCAGCAGATGCGACGTGAGGCCGCTCGCCGCCACAAGCAGCACGAGCGGGACGCCCAAGCATATCCCCCATTTCAGCAGGCGGCGGTCAAACTTGCGCAGGATGAGGGGACTCAAAAGGGCGAGGATGGTCGGCCCGGTGCCAGCGATGCCGGCAAACAGCCCCACCATCAGCAGCGCCAGCCGCTTCAGCCGCTTGAACAGCACGATTTCCGCAACGAGCGACGGCGCCAAGAACCCGGAGGCGGCCGAGGGCTCGAGGAAGAAGACGCCGTTCGGCGTGAGATAGGGCGAATTCCAAGCGTAGGGCCGGATATATGCATACCCAGGGATAAGCAACGAGGCGGGAAGCATTTTGTCGAGATTGGGCCAATAGCCGTGGCCCACGGTGTATGCAGCAGCTGTTGCCCGATGATGATGGCCGCGATAAGGCTCATCCCCCTTTGAAATTTGTCCAGCAGATGGAGCACGAAGGCGCGTGTGACGTCGATGCGGACCAACATGACGGCATACATGCCCAGGAAAAGCAGCAGTGCGGGGACACTTTTCAGGCCAGGTCCGGTGAGTACGTCCAGCAGCAGGCTGAGTGCGACGGCACACAGCAGCACTGCGAAAAAACAGGCGCGAACTGGGGCAATCACGGCGGTCCGGCAGGCGAGTAGCCAAAGGAGCACGCCAAATAAGATGAACACGTCCAGCCCGACGGTGCTGCCGCCAGCGGTGAAGCCGATTTTCTGGAGGAAGATGGCGGAGAAAACGAGGACGCTGACCGCGCCGCCTACGCGAGCCCGCGATGCCGACCACATCTGCATCGAGTCCACCGCACGCTCCATTAATCCGGGACGCCTCCGATAACCGTGTTCTCGGGTTGCTTTACTGTCCGACAGCTTACAGCCAGAATCGACCCGCAATGTGCAACCCGGCCCGATGTAGCGCGATCACGACGATGATGCCGGAAGACCGTCACGCGATTGCCCGAAGCTTTTTCAACGATTCTCTGGGCTCGCGAAATCGCGGGGCGGACAGCTCTGGAAAAATCGTCGTTTTAGCAAGATAACGGATACCCTCTTTGATCTTCGGCTGAGGCAAGGGCGACGTTATCGATCGATGATAGCGGGTATGGCGGCGCAACCGCGGCAGACGATCCTGGTGACGGGGGTGAGGTCCGAGAAACGGCCGCACATGATGGCGGCGGTGGTCGCGGCGCTGCAGAGCGAGCGGCACGACATTGTCACCGACATGACCGATATCAGCGGCCGAGGCAAGCTCGAAAACATAAACCTGATTTTGGCACGCCATGATCTCGATCAGTTCGATTGGGTGATTATGACGGACGACGACATTGTGCTGCCGCCGCAGTTCGTCGACATTTTTTTGGCCGTATGCGCCTTGTGTGGGTTCAAGTTGGCAATGCCGGCCCACCGCTTCAACTCATTCTCCGGATATGACGTCACGCGCCGGGGCTGGGGAACGGTGGCGCGGCAAACCAAATTCGTTGAGGTCGGACCGTTAACCGCGTTCAATCGGGTCACCTTCGATGCCGTCTTCCCGCTTCCGGTCCTGCGCTATGGCTGGGGTGTTGACCTGCATTGGCCGCTGCTCGCCGACCAGCGTGGCTGGCCGATGGGCGTGGTCGATGCTGTGCCAGTGCAGCATTTTAGCCGCATCGGGGGCTCATACTCGCGGGCTGCTGCGACCGACGAGGCTTGCGAGTATCTTGCCAAACGTGGTCACCTTTCGCGCCGCGACACGTTCCAGGTCATCAGGCGCGTACCGCCTGATCAAACGCGCAGGCATCATTCGATCTCGATCACGGCACTAATGTAGAAGACCCTGCATCGAACGCCCGGTTGGGCTGTCGTCTGAGCCGCAAGTCGAGGCCTATATAGGCCAGGAGTGCAAGAAGCACTGTCGCCCCGCCCAGGCCAAGGCTGCTGGCGAGGGTGAACGCAGACAGCTTGACAAACAGCCCGCCTGCATCGAGCGCCGCCGCCAACCACAGCGCGGTTGATAGTGCAGCAGCAATGGCGAAGCCCGTGAGCGAAGCCCAGAGCAGGGTTGGGTTTGCGGCCCCGAGGGACACTTGCTCTGAAGCACGACCCGAACCTGCTGCTCGGCCTTTGTGATGCATTCTCGGGTGATGCGAGTGTTCAGATCGTGGTGGTAGCGAGTGGCGTGAGCGTGGACAAGCTCAGGGCTGAGAGCGAGCGGAGCCCGCGGCACAATCTTACCGTCCTGCCATTGCAGCCGGCCGTGGATTTACCCCTCGTGTTAGGCTCGGCCGACGTTCTGGTGGCGTTGCTGGAGAGTGACGCGGCAGAGTTTTCGGTGCCGTCCAAGCTGCTAAGCTACCTCTGTGCGGGCCGTCCGGTGCTCGCCAGCCGGCCCCGCCTGAAGACCCGCCACTCGCGTGCTCGCGGAAAGCGGCGCAGGAGCGAGTAGACCAGCGGGGGACGGCGTGGCTCTAATCGAAATCGCCCGAAAATGGAGGAATGATGATGCGCATCGCATGAGCCTCGGGCAAAACGGCTCGGCCTATGCTGCCGTGCATTTTGATATTGCTACTATCACTGCTCAGTTCGAACGTGCGTTTGGCCCGGCCGATCCACTTTGCCACTCCATCCAAATACGGCAGGCGAGCCACCTCATCTCTGACGAAGCGCAAAGCTGAACGGATTCAGTTGATGACAGTCACGAGTCGTCGTCAAGTATGGTTTCTCGTCGGGATTGGTGCTGTAATACATTTTGCAATGATCTTGTATGATATAAGTAATAGCTACGAACCGTTTCTGTGGGGAGATCGTAGTCCGGATCGGTGGGCGGTGATGTTGCAGGCGCTCAGTCCACCTAGGTCTCTTTTTGACTTCATAGTCCATGCAAAAGTGGCGCCCGGCGAGTACATCTTCCAGCTTCCATTCTACATGGCGGCGGGAAAGGCTGGCGTTGTTGCGTTCCAGACAGTTCTCAATTTAGTGGCAGTCGCCTGCCTCTACTACGCCGCAAATGTGCTTTTCTGCTCGCCAAGCGCCAGCCTTATTATAGCTTTTGTGTACTTGTGTTTGCCTCAAAACTTGGTATACCCGCATGAATTTGTGACTGAAGCTGTAGCAACTCCCCTCACGACAGTCTTTGTCTTTTTGATAGTGCTTAGCACCTCGCGCAGCAGGGTCTTGTACGCGTTGTTGGGCGCAGTTATCTACGGCGTCGCGATATTTGTTCGTCCGTCTCTAGTCTTTGCATTGCCATGTTTGTGGCTCCTCAATCTGTTCACCACGCGGCCGACAATTACTGGAGTATCACGAGCAAGCTTCTTATGTGGCATTGCATTGTTGCCGATTGTCTTATGGGCTACATTATTTAGCCTCGACACAGGAAAGCTAGGCTACACAAACGGCGTTGCAAATCTGTCTTGGAATTTGAGGAGTAAGGTATATCTTATCTTTTCTCGAAATGGTATTGAACAACCTCCGGAATTAGATACGTTTGCGAGTTACGAGGATTTGTACGATGATTATAATGGGATCAGTGTCAAACGGTATCTGCAATTAGTAGCACCCCATCCGAGGTCGATCATTATAGACTCGATAATATCGACGGCTATAGCTTTTGGTCGCGGGAACGTTACGAAAATCCTTGTCGATTACTTAGGAGTTAGCCAAGGGAAGAGCATTAAACATCTACCTCGTTCTTTTCAGGAAGGACATTTTATTAGCTCGCTACGAGGAAGCGCCGATGTTATAATTACGTTAACACTAGAAGCAATAGCAAGCGTAGCGACCTCCGTAGTTGTTGTAACAGCCAGCGGCTTTGCTGCCTGTTCGCTTTGCATACGCAGAGTGCGACTCGGCTTGCAGCAACCCGCACTGCAGGCTGTGATAGTTTCTGCATCCCTCCTATTTGCAGTGCTTCTTAGTAGCAACCTTGTTGATGAAGCGCAAGGCCGTCTGCGTAATCCGGCCGAAGGAGGCATACTGTTATTGTTTGGACTTGCGTTCGCCCATCGAAGGACCAGCAGCAGTGAAGATCGTGGTGCCTGACCAACGTTTCAACAATTCTCAAGTTGAGTTGACCCGCAGACTAACTCCACGGCTCACGCTGACTTCGTTCTTAGCTAGCCCGGCCTGACGCTAATTCACGACCTTGATGACGGGGTGCTTCCAGGTACGGGCCCAAACTTGCATCAGTCTTCGCCCGTTGCGCGGGTGGTGCTGAACTCCAGCACGCTCACCCGGAGTTTTCTGCAATCAAGTGCACGGGCGTCTCAGTTTCGCTCGCAAAGATGGAGAAGTAGCGACCATGCGCCGCAAGTGGTCGGGCGATTGTCGCCGACCGCGCACGGGGAAAGCGGCCGGGGCCGCGAACGATGGCAGCACAAGCGCGCAAAGTCGCTGCGAATCCGGAGACGGTTTCGGATTACGTCCGCTCCCCGCCCAAAGCACCCACACAGGTACGAATGGTTTTCGTCGCATAAATCAGCCCGGCAAGTCCTACCATAAATAAATAAGGCATTCTCGGTTGGCACTCAGCGGAGAACACCGATGGCCAAGAGGGACAAGTCGCGCGGCGCAAGCCGGGGTATTCACCGCAGAGCACCTGGACGCCGGAGGGATATGGAAGAGGTAGCGGTTCCTGACGAAACACTGGATTTCTTCCTTGGGCTGGCCACCTCGGCGTCCGGAACCGACGACAGTGTTGAGGCGGTTGTCGATGTCATAGACGCCATCACTTTGGCTATGGTTGAGGCGCAGGAGGACGGAGTGAGCCGAACTGTCGGCTTTCAGGATGATGCCGGCGGGATGAGTTATTTGTCGGCCCTCAAGGAGATTGACGCCAGATCGGCGGTGAGTTTCGAACCCCTCTGGCTTGTGACCACGACCGGGCACGTGGTTCCGCTTGAACGAAACGAAGCACGTCATTGACGCCTGGATGAACGATCAAGCAAGTCCCCAAGACGCGAGCTTGGTTCTTCGGGCAAGCTGGAGATGGACTGAGATCGGGCAGCTGATCGGTTCGGTGTGGAGGTCTGCAAAATCCACCTCCTCTGCTCTCCATCTTGCGGCGGACAGCGTCCCTGTCATAGCCTTTGACGGCCTGCAGGAGATCAGTGGTGACGAACTGCTCAAGCAATCGATCGGCGACATAGTTGTGGAGCGACATGAGCGCAGCTGATCCGCTGGTTCTGAGTCAGACGGTCTTCCGGGTGTGCCTCTTTGTGGTCGCGACCATCGCGATGGTGGGTTGCGTTCTTCAGTTCGTTCTCGGCCAACCCGACACGGCACCGCGCCTGGACAACGTCCACCGCTTCATGGCGGGCGTCTACTTCTCGACAGGGCTCATCAATCTCTGGGCGGCGATCACGATCCGGCAGCAAGGTGCGCTCGTCTATCTGCTTGCCTTAGGCGTACTGCTGGCAGGCCTCGGAAGAGCGGTGTCAATTTGGCGCGTTGGACTGCCCAAGCCTCATGCGCTATGGCTCGGTTATCTGGTTCCAGAACTCGTGCTGCCGTTCATCATCGCCGCGGCGCATTATGCGAGCCGATGAGACGGGCGCGGGCGACAGACCACTGCTGCTCCTCAGCGCCCTGAAGTCCTCTTTCTCAGGAGTTCCAGCATCGCATCGAGGCCGAGGATGTAGGAGTGCATCCCGAAACCAGTGATTACCCCTTCCGCCACATCGGAGAGGACGCAGTGAATGTTGCGTTTCGCGATACTGCTGATATGCACCTCCACATACGGCAACGCTGCCCCTTGATGCAGTCCTTCAAGGCGAAGCCCGCATAGGTGAACCCAGCCGGGTTCATCACCAAACCGTCGAAGCCCTCGTCGGTCGCCTCATAGATGCGGTTGATCGCTTCCCCTTCGATGTTGGTGTAGAAGATTTCCAGTTGGTAGCCGTGATCCTGAGCATGGCGCTGCAGCATAGCGTCAAGCTCAGCCGGGCTCGTCGAGCCGTAGATTTCCGGCTCGCGCCGCCCCAGGAACGTGAGATTGGCCCCTTGCAACAGCAGGATTTTCGTCACCGGGCTTACCTCATTCTGCACTGGTCAAAGCGCTTGTATCATGGGGTCGGCGGGGCACGCAGCTTTGCCCGGCGATGACGAGAACAGGGCCGATGTACTTGAGGTCACGCTCAATCGGTGCCGCGGGCTGCAGCGCTCGGCACCCTAAAGGTGGAGTTGGCTGCGCGCGACGCGATCCGCGGCGAGCGGCATGGTGGAGGCCGTCCGTCCGCTACCGACACCCAACTTGTGACAGCATCCAGGCGACGAGGGCGAACAGCCCCAGGTACAACGGCCACGCCGGCACTGAACGCAGCCAAGAGGGCTTTCCGCGGCTCCCACCGGCGCTGCTCTCCTTTCAGCTCTCTCTGGTGGTTGTCGGCATCGCTCATTTTACACGTTGCTCGAGGTAGACGTTGATCTGCTGCGTTCGAGGCGGGGCGAAACGCGCGCTGACCGCAATCGCCGCGGCGGCCAGCAGGATCATCGCCAATGCCTTCGCCGTTTCCAAGCGGGCGCCCTTCACATGTTCACCTTGGCCGCCGGCCGCGCCAGTGGCACGCTGAGGTCCGCGAGCTCGCTCCAAATAGCAAATTGGATGCCGAGCACCACGGGCGTCAGCGCGATCTCGGCGCAGACCATCCACTCCAACGTCGTTAGCCGGCGTTCGATCCCGCCCGCCTTCGTCCGCGCGGTGCGCAGGCACGCCGAGTCGTAGCCCATCACCGCGGCCCCCGTGCCACCGTCAGCCGCTGGTGACCGGAGCTCGCCTTTCGGGGTGCCTGCATCCGACCTCGCCACTACCGAAACCGCCGAGCCTGGTTACCGGGGAGCAGTCGGCCACCAAGCCGATATCATGCGACATGGCGCGCCCGCATCTTCGTTCGGGAGGCGCGATGTGGCCCAGCGGACATACTGAGAGTGACGTGACCCCCTTTGCTCATCCAGGGATGGTGAGAGTCCGGGCGTGATCTGATCCGTCGTCGTGCTGGTAGGCAAGAGGCCGGGGCGCGGAGCCCTGGCGTAGCGCAGCGCCCCGGCCGGCGGCGCCCGTGAGCGCAAAGGCTTTCGGTGTCAGCCAGCCGAGCTTCGAGTGGGGCCGCACCTCGTTGTAGTCGCCCCGCCAATCACGCAGCACGGCGCGGGCGTGCGGCAGCGAGCGGAACAGGGTCTCGTTCAGCAGCTCGTCGCGCAGACGGCCGATGAAGCTCTCCGCAAAGCCGTTCTGCTGCGGCTTGCCGGGCGCGATGTAGTGCCAGTCGACGCCGCTCCGTCGGCCCAGGCCAGAATGGCGTTCGAGGTCAGTTCGGTGCCGTTGTCGCTCACCACGCTTGCCGGCCGTCCGCGCCAACCCATGATGCCGTCGAGCTCCCGCGCAACCCGCATCCCGGACAGCGACGTGTCGGCCAACCAGCGCCAAGCACTCGCGGGTGCAGTCGTCGACCACGACCAGGATGCGAAAGCGCCGTCCGTCGGTCATCTGGTCGGCGACGAAGTCCAGCCTCCAGCGCTGGTTGGCGGCCAGCGCCGGGATCATCGGCGCGCGTGCCCCCAGCGCACGCTTGCGGCCGCCGCGTTGGCGCACCGTCAGCTTCTCCTCGCGGTAAAGCCGCTGAACCCGCTTCTTGTTCACTGCATGCCCCTCGCGCCGCAGCAGCACGTGCAGCCGCCGGTAGCCAAACCGGCGACGATCCTCCGCCAGCGCCTTCAGCCGCTCGCGCAAGACCTGGTCGTCCGGCCTGACAGCCCGGTAGCGCACGCTCGTCCGATCAAAGCCCAGAACCCAGCAGGCCCGCCGCTCGCTGGTCTCGAAAGCAGCCCGCAGATGCGACACAGCCTCCCGACGCGCGGCGGGCATCACCACTTTTTTCCCAGCAGATCCTTCAGCGCGGCGTTGTCCAGCATCGCATCCGCCAGCATCCGCTTCAGCCGGGCGTTCTCGTCTTCCAGCGCCTTCAGCCGCTTCGCCTCGCCAGCCTCCATGCCGCCGAACTTGGCCTTCCACTTGTAGAACGTCGCCGAACTGACACCGTGCTTGCGGCAGACTTCCGCCGTCGCCAACCCCGCCTCCTGCTCCCGCAGGATCCCGATGACCTGCTCTTCCGTGAACCTTGACCGCTTCATCCGTCCGTCCCCCAATGGGCCGGACTCTACTTATTCCGTGGAGGAGTTTCCGGGGGTCACGTCACATTCTGGACGACGTCGGGCCCGCCGTCCTGGACGGCCCAGATATGGGCGGCCTGCGCTTCCGCCTTGCCGCCTCCATTCACCATTCTGATGCCGGTCACCGCGCAGCGGCCATCGTAGCAGCCAAATACGCGCAGGGTCCGCTCCCTACCTTCTTGGCATGGGCGACACAGCTGGGCCGCGGAATCTTCGCGGTGACGTTCTTTCTCGCGACACTAGCCACATTGGAGATGGGTGGTAGGGCTGGAAGCGCTATAGGAGAGACCCCTGTTTATCCTCCTCTTCCTCGGCCCTACCTTGGATCATATTCAGGGCGTTCCGATACAGGAACGGCACCCAATAGGTAGGGCGGTCGCGTGATCCGCGCCTCTGAAAAAAACCTAGATCCCTTAACTGCTCGGCTCTTTCTGCTGCGGCCCGTCCAGTGATCGACCAAATTTTGGAAAGGCTTTCCGGGGATTGCTCAGTCTTCTGGTGCTCTAGCTGGTCAATGTACGGTTTATGGTCTGGGTATTCGGCATAGAGATATTGGCGCAGCCTAGCATCCGAGACCGGGCCCAGTGCAGGTTTAAAAACTGCCCGGTCAAAGAGTTGGCCCTCTGGAGCTGGCGTCCCACCCTTTTCTAGCCGCTGTATTTCCTTCTCAAGAAGAGAGTTGAGGAGATGAATAAGTTCACGGGGCGCAGTTTGCTCTGTGGCATCAGCACATCGACTGACCATCCACTTGAACGTAGTTGATTTGTTGATACCTTGCTCAACCTGATCCGGAAACAGACGATTAAAGAGCTGTTCTTGAGAAGCCGAACTCAATAGAACTTCTTTGGGGTCAATGTCCAGGTCAGCAACCAAGGCCTTATTGCTCAAGAGTTTACGGATTAATAGATTTAGAAGAGTGCTCTCATTCCAATCTAGAATAGCATATTTTGTGATATGGCTGGCTTCTCGGAAGCCGCTCCGAAATATTCTTCTCCAGATATCCTCACGGAGGAACACTTTGAGTGATATGTGATCGAACCCGCGAACGTCGTTGTAGACCTTCAGAAGGGCTCGTAGCGCATTGGCCTCAAGCGTATGATTCTCGGCGAAGGCGACATCTAGCCGGTCGAGAAGCACCCATGTGCTGTAGCCATGGTTTTTTAAGGCTTCGTTTGCACAAAACAGCAGATCGTTGACTGAGTTGAAGCCAGCCTGCCGCAGATCAAAGGACGGCTCCCGTAAACTGATCTTTCCGACGAATTCACTAGGGGCAAAAGTCGCCTCATTCAGTTCCACTCCCCCCTGCACCTCGATTTGCAAAAGAGAGCGGACTAAGTGCTGCGCTGCCCGCAGCAAACCGGAAAGATCAAAGGTCCGCTTCAGCAGACCCGCCTGTTCAAGGGCGTCGTACAACTTCTTTGCTTCTGCACCTTGGATGTTGTACTCACGTAGCTTCTGCGCAATTAGCGTGAGAATGTAGACTTTCCAAAGCCACGTAAACTCTTCTTCCGAAGTTGGTGGGTTGGCGCTAAGATCCTTAAACACTGTAGTCCCGCGCGGACGCTCGGCATTCACCATTAAGATACCGCGATCGAAAAACTCGTCTACTTTAGTAGACAGAAGAGAGTAAATCGCACTTTTCCCCGAGCCCTTCTCTCCCCTCACAATATCGAGCTTGCCCTGTGCGATCTGGTCCCACTGGTGAAGTTCCCACGAAGTAGTTGGCTAGCTCCTGAACCTCCTCTTCCGCCACCTGAGACCCAAACGTCAGTTGCCTGAGTAGTTCGAGTCAGCCATCGCGCGTTCCCGTAAGAGAGGGTCTTGGTTTCGACCCATCTTACCGCGTCGTCGGGAAACGTCACAACCAAGGCGGGGCGTGAACTCGACGAGAGCTGCCCTATCCGAACAGGCTTAAGGAAGCCTTCGCGGCCGTTGCTAGCATTATACCCCGGCGTTGGCGCACCTGACACAGTTCGAACGTATGACCTTCGCCTCGGAGGATGGCGAAATCGTGCTCGGGAAGGGGTAAAGCCCTCGACCTGAAATCTTGGCGAGGCTATCCGCATAGCAGCAAATCAAGATGGTTGCGTGCCCCCGCAACCCCCGACAGTAGGCTCCCGCCAACGGACGTTCCGGTCTCCTGCGCCCACGGTCATCGCCGTCCCCCGCGCCACCCGCACTGCCTGGTGGCGCGAGCGACAGGATCGTCGCCAGATCCCCGCGCAACTCGGCCCGCAGTCCGTCGGCCGCCTCGGCTTCGGGCGTCAGCGCGACCGTCTCGATCATCGACCGCAGCGTCGCCATCGCCTCCGTCCTGATCTCCGGGGCATTCAGCGACCGCTCCAACTCGGCGATCTTGCTCCGGTAGAGCTCGATCCCGCCCGGGTGCAGCGCGATTGTCGGCGTCGGCGTCAAGCTTTGGTTCAGAGCCGCCGTGACCCCCGCCTTGCGCTGCTCGAGATCGTGCAGGCGGGTGCGGACGGCGTCGTTCCAGGCGCCGTCCCCGATCGCCCGCAGCACGCTCGCCAGTCGCCGCTCGATCTCGGCCAGCTCCAGCGCCAACCGGTCGCGCGCTCCTGATGCCGCCCGCTGCCTCGCCATCACCTCGTCGGCAAACGCGCGCAGGAACTCCGCCACCAGATCGGGTGCGAGCAGCCGGTCCTTGAGGCCGGACAGAACCCGCGTCTCGATCCGTTGCCGGGTGATGGTTCGGGCGTTCGCGGGATGCCCGCGCCGCGCCGCGTCGCGCAGCCGTAGCGGTCGCGGCCGCGTCCCGGAACCAGTGCGGCGGCAGCGACTGCCCGAAGGCTTTCCGCGTATGGATCACAATGCGCCGCCCCAGCGCGCCCTGCTCGAGCTGCGTTCCGACCTCGGAAACCCAGAGTGCGTCGAGGACGGCTGGCATTGCGGGGTTCTCGCCCGTTAGCAGCACGGGTCGGTAGTGTGTGAGATACCGATCCAAGGCCGCCAACAGCGTATTGGGGGAGGGCGCCTCATAGGGCTGGCCGGTCTTGGTCTCGTCGGCGCCGAACGTCACCCAATACCGGCCGCGAACAGGGCGAAGATCCCCCGCACCACCGCCGCCTGCGCTTCGTCGATCATCCGCTCGCCGCGGATCAGCTGGCCGCGATCGTCCATGCGCCGCACGGCTCGGTAACCGAACGGGAGACCACCCGCGGAGCGACCGGCCTCCACGCGCCCTCGCAGGCCACGATGCGTCTTCAGCGCGAGATCCTTGAGGAACAGGGCGTTCATCGTGCCCTTGAGGCCGACATGCAGCTCGGAGATCTCACCTTCGGCAACGGTGACAATCTGGATCCCCGCGAACTTAAGCCGCTTGAACAGCGCTGCGATGTCCTCCTGGTCGCGCGACAACCGGTCAGGCGCCTCCGCCACCACGACCTGGAACTCGCCGCGATATGCGCCTTCCAGCAGCTCTTGATATCCGGGACGGAGGAAGGTGCTGGCGCCGCTTACGGCGGCATCCCGAAACACCTGCATCAGCTCCCATCCCTCCCGTTCGATCCGCTCCTTGCAGAGGCGGACCTGATCCGCGATCGAAGCCTCGCGCTGGTTCTCGGACGAGTAGCGAGCGTAGATCACGGCGCGTAGCGGCATCGGGCTATCTCTGTTCGGGTTGGATAGCTCCATCACAGCATAGCTGAACTTACCGACTTCCTGTCTCGCAGACGTGCTCTGCAAGGATCACAGCGTGGCCGGCCTATATCCCAGCAACGGTTACTCCAAATTTGCCCAAACACTATCATTTGTAATTAGACCGGTGTTGCCGGAGGAAGCGAGCACAGCCGCTTCGCCGACCCGAGAGGCCGGCGCAGTGCTCGCTGGCACCATGGTCGTGTGGTCGCGTTAGCTAAAGGCGGCGGGCAGGTGAAAGATGCGGGAGCAAGAAGCGCAGGTGGCTGTACTACGAACCCAGCTTGGCCGCCACGCGCGCAATCTGCGCGCTGAGGTCGCCGAGCTTCATCCAGATAGCCGCCTGCCCAACGAGCGCTACGAGCATCAGGGCGACCAGGGCTCCGGTCGCCCATCTCAACATTGCGAGGTCGTTGCGAATGCTGCTGAGCTCCCGGTGGTAGGTGGCGACCTCCTCTGCAGCCTTCGAAGCCTTCTCATCGCTGGCCCCGCCCTCGAGCAAGGCGTCTCGCAACGCGCAGCTGCAATGCCCTCAGGGCTTGCTCGCCGGCGCGGGCCGCACGGTGATCACCGCCCCCGGCGGGAGCTGCACTATGATCTGGGTCTGCTGCCCCACGTCGAGATAGACCCTCGCAACGTACACGCAGCCCAGGAACACGGCTACGGCTGCCAGCAGCATTGCGAGTGACACGGCGACCTCGCGGATCGTCTCTCGGCCGAGCGGGGTCATAGCTTGCCGAGCCAGTGCAGGAGCAGACCAAGCGTCGCGGCGCCGCTGGCGGGGCGCGTGCTCGCGGCGTGGCTAGACGGCTTGGTCGAGTTCGAAACCAGCGACGGCATAACACGGCGCGTCCCGGCGTGGCGGCGCGGGTCTTAGTAGACGACACTCGGCGGGGCAGAATGTGCTGCTAGTTTCGTGCTGGACGGGCTCGACCTGCCACAGGGCCAAGCTCTCTGCGCCAAATCTGCGACCCTGATGCGAGAGTTAACCGTCGATTGGAAGGCGCTGGCGCTAGGGCCTCCATCCTGAAGTTCCTTCTTTGGCAGGATACTGATGTTCGGCCCAAGTCATAGGGGAGGGGTTCGTCCGATGAACGAGAAGTCCACGTATGTTTTCGACAGTGTCGGGGAATGCGAGCGGCTGGAGCGCCAAGCCGTTGCTCCTAGTGAGGGATACCGTGCTGCGTCATGTGCCCCTTGTCCCAGGCGCCCGCATTCTCGACGCGGGAAGTGGATCGGGCTTTATGGCCCGCCAACTGGCCACCCGTGATCCCCAGGGAAGCGTCGTCGGGGTCGACCTGAATCCAGATTACGTCACCTATGCTCAAAGGCGCGCCGCTGCTGAGGGACTGTCAAACCTGTCCTTCCAACAGGGTGACTTGCAAGCGCTTCCCTTTGAAGCGGCCAGCTTCGATATCGTGTGGTCGCACCTTGTCCTTTATTTCGTTCCCCGTCCCGAACCCGCCGTGGCCGAGTTCCGGCGTGTTCTTAAATCGGGAGGCAGGCTGATCGTTGCCCTGCAGCACTCTCCCCTGATGACCAATTACCCCGAAGATCCGGATCTCCAGGGTCGCATCCAACGTGTCATACCCAAGCTCGGGGACGTCCTTCTGGCCCGCAAGCTCCCGCTGATGCTACTGGCTGCTGGTTTTTCCGATGTCTCGGTTTCTGCCGAGATGGATCGTATCTTTACCAATATCGGGCCAATACACGCGGATCAGCGTCGCAACATGAGCGAGATCCTGTCATCCGGCATGCATCGGATTGCAGAGACACTCGGTGGCATGGACGAAGCCGAGAGGTTTTTGGCCGACCTTTCGCCTACATGGACCGTACCGACACGTGCAGCTACACGCAGCTTTGGCTGGTACACGGCACCTAAACAGGATCGCGCTGTTCGCCACGGCGATCTTGGCACGAACACTTGCCCGGACCGGGCACAGCATCGCGAGCCAGATGGAGGCGCCGACGGAAACTGTGGTCGCAACGCGAGCAGGCTCACCGCAGCGTCTGGTTCGGCACCATTGCGAGCCGCCAATCGCCTTCTCGAGCTGCTCGCGGCAATGTCGCGCGCTCGGCGCTGATAGTCGGAGGTGAGCAGGTAGGCCGACTGGTCGCGCTCGTCCGTGGTCTGCTCGCCAAGTCGGTAGACAACGTCGCGAGCAATCCGAATGACTATCTACGAGGCACGCGCCCAGCGCAGGCGCAACGCTGCCAGCTTGCTAAACAGCCTTTGACCGGGTGGCGAGGAGCGCGGCCCGGCGTCCTTGATGCGCCAGGAGGATCAACGGAGCGTCGACGACGCGCCGGCCTCAGCCTTCCAACTCTTCCCGCAGCATCTCCAGCTCCAGCCATCGCTGCTCCGCCGCGTGCAGCTCGGCCTCGTCGCGGGCCAGCGCCTCCGTCGCTGCGGCGAAGGCGCGGGGATCGCGCGTGTACAGCCCGGCATCGGACAGGGTGTCCCTGGCGCGTGCGACGGCTTGCTCCAGCGCCGCCAAGCGGGCGGGCAGGGTTTCCAGCGCGTGGCGGTCCTTGAAGGACATCTTGCGCCGCGGCGCCGCGTCTCGCGGCCGGTCCGCCGCGGTCCCCGCGCTGGGCGGGCGTGGCCGCGCCGGTGCGTCCGTCGTGGCGGGCATCGCGGCGCCGCGCTGGCGCAGCATGTCGGAGTAACCGCCGGCGTACTCCACCCAGCGCCCGCCACCTTCACTCGCGATCGTGGAGGTGGCGACGCGGTCCAAGAAGTCGCGGTCGTGGCTGACCAGCAACACGGTGCCGGCATACTCTGCCAGCATCTCCTGCAGCAGATCCAGGGTTTCCAGGTCCAGGTCGTTGGTGGGCTCATCCAGCACCAGCAGGTTACTGGGCGTCGCCAGCGCGCGCGCCAGCATCAGCCGGCCGCGCTCGCCGCCCGACAGCATGCCGACGGGCGTGCGTGCTTGTTCCGGGCGGAACAGGAAATCCTTCATGTAGCCGATAACGTGCCGGCGTTCCCCCGCCACCAGCACCTGGTCGCCGGCGCCGCCGGTCAGCGTGTCGGCCAGGGTGCGCTGGGGATCGAGCTGCGCGCGCTGCTGGTCCAGCGTCACCACAGACAGGTTGGCGCCCAGCGTCACCGCGCCGGACTCGGGCGGCAGCGCGCCGGTCAGCAGGTGCAGCAGCGTCGTTTTGCCGGCGCCGTTCGGGCCGACGATGCCGACGCGGTCGCCGCGCAGCACGCGGGCCGAGAAATCGCGCACGACGGGGCGGCCGTCCCACGCCTTGTTCACGCCTTCCGCCACCACGACCAGCTTGCCGGACAGCTCCGCGTCGGCGGACAGCATGCGTAGCGCGCCGCCGGTGGGCCGTTCCTGGCGGAAGCGCTGGCGCAGCGCGGCCAGTTCGCCGACACGGCGCATGTTGCGCTTGCGCCGGGCGGTGACGCCGAAGCGCAGCCAATGCTCCTCGCGCGCGATCTGCCGGCCCAGCTTGTGGTGCTCGCGCTCCTCCGCCTCG
Source organism: uncultured Alphaproteobacteria bacterium (assembly GCA_963757115.1). Classification (GTDB taxonomy): domain Bacteria; phylum Pseudomonadota; class Alphaproteobacteria; order Acetobacterales; family Acetobacteraceae; genus CAVWQV01. The sequence goes on from CAVWQV010000012.1 coordinate 17,001, forward strand.
ATCACCTCGTCGCGCCAGGCCTCGAAGTCAGCGAAGCCGCGCTCCATGCGGCGGGTGACGCCGCCATCCAGCCAGACCACGGCTTGGCCCAGCGCTTCCAGCAGGCGGCGGTCGTGGCTGATCAGCACCAGGCCGGCGCGCATGGCCCGCAACTCGTTCTCCAGCCACTCGATGGCCGGCAGGTCCAGGTGGTTCGTCGGCTCATCCAACAGCAGCAGGTCCGGCTCTGGCGCCAGCGCGCGGGCCAGCGCGGCGCGGCGCGCTTCGCCACCCGACAGGCGGGCCGGCGCCTCGTCGCCGCGCAGGCCGAGCCGTTCGAGCAGCGCCCGCGCCCGATGCGGGTCGTCACCCGGGCCGAGCCCGGCCAGCGCGTAGTCCAGCGTGTTGGCGAAGCCCGACAGGTCGGGTTCCTGCGGCAGGTAGCGCACCGTGGTACCGGGTTGCAGGAAGCGGGTGCCGCGGTCCGGCGCTTGCAGGCCGGCCGCCACCTTCAGCAGCGTCGACTTGCCCGAGCCGTTGCGCCCGACCAGGCAGGTGCGGTCGCCGGTGCCCACCGCCAGTTCGGCGCCGTCCAGCAGCGTCTGTGTGCCGAGGGTCAGGCTCGTGTTTTGCAGCAGCAGCAGGGGCGGGGACGGCATATCGGGGCGGTTCTGCGCCCGGCAGCGGATCGGGCGCAAGCCCGCAAAATACCGGGCCGGTGTTGGCGGCCAGCCCGGCTGCGCTGAACCGCTGAAACGGACCATCCCGCCGTCTCCGCGACGACTCGCCGCCCTCAACCCGCGCACTGCTGCAGGCGCCCGGGGTGCCGCTGGTGCTGGGCCTGGCTCCATCATCCGCACCTTCTCGGCCGTGCTCCAGCACCATCGCCGCTGCAGATCGCTCGGATAGCGCACGCCCGCCGGTCCGCCGCTCGCCTGTGCTCTGCCGTCCACGTCATGCCACGCTCCGCAAATCGCCTACGCAGAGCAGCGAATCACATCTGATTCCAGGCACTCAACTTCTTTCCGGATCGCCTCTTTAGGCTTCCTGCGCGCCACCGCCAGAGAACCGGGCCAGGATCAACGCCATCAAGATGATCGCCCCGTAGACGGCGTCGATCCAGAACGCGGGGATCTGCGCGAGCGTAAGGACGTTTTGAAGGATCCCGAGCAGCAGGACACCGGTCAGCGCGCCCAGCAGACGCCCACGCCCGCCGTTGAGGCTGATACCGCCGATCACCGACGCCGCGAACACATAGAAGATCAGGTTCTGCCCTTGGCTGGACACTACGGACGCAATTCGGCCGCTGAGCATCAGACCGGCTAAGGAAGCAAGCACGCCACCCAGGACGTACGCGCCCCAGGTAATGCGCTCGACCCGGATGCCCGCGACGCGCGCCGCCTCGGCGTTGCCGCCGATCGCGTAGATCGCGCGACCGATGCGATGATAGCGCAGGACGAGCGCAAATAGCAGATAGAGTATTCCCGAAATCCAGATCGACACCGGGATTGTCAGCCACTTTGCAGTTCCGAGGTAGAAGAACGCTGCCGGCAGTTCGAACAGCGTTTTGCCATTGGTAAGGCCGAGCGTGAGGCCGCGCAGCAGGATCAGCATGGCTAGCGTCACGATGAAGGCGTTCAGCCGCAGCCGCACCACCAAGAAGCCGTTCACGGCCCCGACCAAAGCTCCAACACCGAACAGCACCGCGATCGCGAGCGCCGGATTTAAGCCAATGCCCGAGCCGCCTGCCGAGGTATCGGTCACCATCAACCAGGCGCTCAGCATCGGGGCGAGTCCGACGATCGATTCGAGCGACAGGTCAAACTTGCCTGCAATCAGTATGATCAACTCCGCGATGACCAGCACCGACAGCTCCGACGACTGTTGCAGAATGTTGTAAAAATTGTCTGCTGTCAGGAAGGCATCGCTGATCAGTGAGCCGATGACCATCGTGAGCACGATGGCCGGAAGCAACGTCAGCTCACGCAAGGCGAAGCCGCCGAGGCGCAATCGTCCAGTCATGCTCGACCGTGCGGTTCCCGCTATGTCACTCATGCGCAGCCGTCCCTTCGATCGCCGCGACCAACGCGTGGTCCTCCCAGCCGGCAGGAAACTCCGCAGTCAGTTGTCCCTTGAACATCACCAGCACGCGGTCGCAGATGGTCAGTTCATCGAGGTCGTCGGAGACCACGAGCACCCCGGTCCCGTTGGCGCGCGCCCGCGCCACGATGGCGAACAGCGCTTCCTTTGACGCAATGTCCACTCCTTGGGTTGGATGGAGCAACACGAGCAGCTTGGGAGCGGAGGCCAGAGCGCGGCCCAGCACCGCCTTTTGCTGATTCCCGCCACTCAATTCCCCGATCGGCTGATCAGGCGACGCTGCAACCAGTTCAAGCTCCGCAATCATGGTCCGAGCTTCGCGGTGACGCTCGGCCGGGCGGATGATGCCGAGGCGACCCAGGCGCTCGGGGATCGTCATGGTCAGGTTTTCGGCGACCGACAGCAGCGGGAAGATGCCCTGAGCACGACGGTCACGCGGCACGTAGCCCACTCCCGCGCGTTGCGCTTCCGCCACGCTGCCTCCGCCCAACAGGATTCCGGCTATCTCGATGCGGCCGGACAGCGGACGCAGCAATCCCGCCACGGCATCCGCCACCGCCTCCTTGCCGGACCCCGCAAGGCCGGTCAGACCGACACACTCGCCGGCGCGAACGGTGAAGGCGATGTCGGGCACGCCGTCCAGACACAGCCCGCTAACCGATAGGCTCGGCGGTCCCGTGTGTTCGCTGGCGGTGGCGATCTGCGTGGAGGTGCGCACGACGTCACCGACCATTGCCGCCACCACGCGCCCCTGCGGCATGTCAGCCAGCGGCGCCGTGGTCACTACACCGCCGTCACGCAGCACAGTGACGCTGCGACAAACCTCGTAGATCTCCTCCAAATGATGCGAGATGTACAGAAACGTCACACCGCGCTGCTGCAGTTGCCTGATCCGCTCGAACAGCCTCGCCACCTCGCGGCCCTCAAGTTCCGCTGTCGGTTCATCGAGGATGATGAAACGCGTGCCCTGGATGAGCGCGCGCGCAATCTCGACGATCTGCCGCTGCTCCACCGTGAGCCGTTCGGCGTCTCGATTGACGTCGATCTCGAGCCCCCACTCCTGCAGCACCGCCTCGGCTTGCCGGCGCAGTGCCGGCCAATCGATCCAGGAGCCCGCACGCCTCGGGTGCGCGTTGAGAAGCAGATTTTCCGCGACCGTGAGGGTCGGAACCACCGTCGAGCGCTGGTAGACGCAGGCCACGCGCTCCCGCCAAGTGCCGCGGTCGGCAAGCGCCGGTGCCGCTACGCCCGCGAGCCTCACCCGCCCGGAATCAGGCGCAAACAATCCGGTAAGTATTCCGACCAGCGTCGATTTACCGGCCCCATTGCGTCCAACCAGCGCCCGCGAGTCGGCGGCGGGTATGGCGAGCGACACATCACGTAACGCCTGGTTGGCACCGAAGCGTTTGAAGACCTGCGCCACCTCCGCGACCAAACCATCGGCCCGAGGCTCCGGCATCACGATCGGCCGAGCCGAGTGCTCAACTCTTGGCCTTGTTGCCCCACAGTGCGGGATCATCGGCGTTCTTCTGCGTGACCGTTGGCGCCGGCAGCAAGTCCATCAAGTTCCCCTTGAAATCTACGATCCGGCTGTTGTGGTCGGTCGGGCCGGCATGGAAGGTCTCTCCAGCTACGGCCGCCTGCAGGTAGTGCAGCCCATATTTCACATAGAGGTCCAGCGGCTGCGAGATGGCGGCATCCAGCAGCCCGTCGCGAATACGGCTGAGAGCCAGCGGCGTGCCGTCGATGCTGACCAGCATGATGTGATGCGGCTCCCCGACCTTGGTGAGCTTGCCCGCACCTTTGAGCACGTTCAGCACACCTGAGAGCATCACGGCATCGCTCTGCATATAGATCGCGGAAAGTTCCGGCGTGGACGTCACCACGGTTTGCGCCAGCGCCGTTGCTTTGTCTGCCTTCCAATACGTCGGCTGCTGGATCAGCTTGATGCCGCGAAAAATCCTTCTGCATGCAGTCGGCAAAACTGGTGGTGCGATCGCGTCCGTTGGTGGTGGCTTGATCGCCCATCATCGACAGCACGGTACCCTTGCCGCCGAGCTGCTTGCCGATGAGGTGGCAAGCGTCGTCGCCCATACGCAGGTTGTCCGCGCGAACGATCATCGCCAATTTGCCGCCGCTCGGGCCGATGTCGATATCGACCACCGGCACGTGCTTATCCGCCGCGAAGTTCAGCGCCGGGACGATGGCATCGCTGTCCGTGGGTACGGTGATCAGGCCCTGAGCGCCCTCCGAGATCAGATTGTGAAAGTCCGTGATCTGCTTGCCGGCGTCGCCGTTGGCGTTTGCCACGGGCAGGGTCTTCAGCCCCAGTTGCTTCGCGGCGGCCATGGTCTGATCCACTTGGGTGGCCTGGAACGGATCAGTCAGGAAACCGACCGAATAGCCCATCGTGAACGACTTGGCCTGCTGAGCGACACCGGACTCAGCGGAGCTCATCGCGGCGAGCGTCGCCGCCGCCAGGCACGCCTGCACGAGCTTTATTTTCATCTACTTTGCCGTCCCATTCCTGGTTTCCGCCCGCGGCCAGCTTTCCGCTTTCCGCGCCCGCTGTATAGCCCGGCAGCTGGTGGGACGGCTCGCTCCTTCGGATGCGTTGCCGCCACCGACCTCAGGCCCGGCGCCCGACGACGGTTGACAACGTAGCCGCCGGGCTGCTTTATTTCACCGATCGGTTAATTGCTGTTAGGAGGGAACTGAGATGAACCCGCATCCCATCGCCACACGCGAGGAGTGGCTGGACGCCCGCCTCGCTCTGCTCGCCAAGGAGAAGGCGCTCACCCGCGCCCGCGACGCGCTCGCCGAGGAACGCCGCGCGCTTCCCTGGGTGCGGATCGACAAGGAGTACGTGTTCGACGGGCCGTGCGGACCGGTGAGCCTCCGTGATCTGTTTGAAGGACGCAGCCAACTCATCGTCCAGCACTTCATGTTCGGCCCGGACTGGCAGGAGGGCTGCGTCGGCTGCTCCTTCAACGCCGACCACGTGGACGCCGCGCGTCAACATTTCGAACACAACGACCTGAGTTACGTGGCCGTTTCGCGCGCGCCGTTCGCCAAACTCGACGCGTATCGCCGACGCATGGGCTGGTGCTTTACCTGGGTATCCTCGGAGCGAACCGACTTCAACTTCGACTTCAACGTCTCCTTCACGCCCGACCGGATCGTGGACGGCAAGGTGTTCTACAATTTTGCTTTGCAGGACGATCCGGAAATCGACGAGCTCCCGGGCACCAGTGTCTTCGCACGGGATGACGACGGTACGGTCTATCACACCTACTCGCAGTTCGCCCGGGGCTCTGAGCCGCAGCTCGGCGCCTACGCCTATCTCGACCTGACGCCGAAGGGCCGGAACGAGAGGCTCAACGGTAATCTCACGGACTGGGTGCGTCGTCATGATCAATACGAGGCCGAGAACCGGGACCGCTAGCGTCGGCACTCACGATCTCGTATCGCGATCATCTCGCGATTATCCGCATCATGCTGCGGCCGCCAAGCAAGCTGCTCATGATGGAATCCAAGTTTCCGGATCGGCTCTAACGGTGCGAGGTCAGCTTGTTTTCCTGCCTGATCCTCGGTGGATTGCGCATCCGCGGCGGCCGTCGTGCGTTTCGCCGGGCATGACTGATCCGGAAACCTACCGCTTTGAGGACGACGGCCGCATCGTCAACTCGCCGCTGCCGCTGCTTCTCTATCGCGGCGCGTTGCCCGCCGACCCCGCGGCGATGGAGCGCGCCTTCGGCGCCAATGGCTGGAGCAATTCGTGGCGGGACGGCATCTTCGACTATCACCACTTTCACAGTATTGCCCATGAGGTGCTCGGCATTGCCACGGGCCGCGCGGAGGTGATGTTCGGCGGCCCGCGCGGGCGGACCGTTCGCGTCGGCGCCGGCGACGTCGTGGTTATCCCGGCGGGCGTGGGACATCGCAACATGGGGCAGTCGCCCGACCTGCTGGTCGTGGGCGCGTACCCGGGCGGGGCCGACTACGACATCTGCCGGGGCGACCCGGCCGATCATGCGCGCGCGAAGGCGGCCGTTGCGCGCGTGCCACGGCCAATGACCGACCCCATCGCCGGGCCGGACGGTCCATTGCGCCACATCTGGTCGGGTTCGTAGCGCATAGCGGCGTTGTGCGGCGGCGTTTCCGGTTTGCAGGCTGCGGTGCAAACATGGAGCGCCCTATGGGAGCACGCATGAACACGACCGCCGCTCAGAGCCGGCTGATCCTAGTCGGCGCTGCCCTAATGATGACGGTCGCGATGGGCATGCGGCAAAGCCTGGGCTTGTTCTTGGGGCCGGTCACTCATGATCTCGGCCTCACCGCGGCCAATTTTACCTTTGCCGTTGCCATGCAGAACCTGAGTTGGGGGGCGTCGCAGGCCTTCGTCGGCGCGTTCGCCGACCGGCGCGGCTCGCGGCCGGTGATGATGGCAGGCGCGCTTGTCTACGGGCTCGGGTTCACCGTGATGCTTCTGGCGCACGGACTGGTCGGCCTCACGGTTTCCGGTGTCATGATCGGCATCGCCCTGTCCTGCACCGCCTCGAGCCTGGCCATGAGCGCGAGCGCGCGCGCCGTGACCGAAGCTCGCCGGAGTTCCACCCTGGGCCTGGTCTCCGCCGTGGGCTCGCTCGGCACCTTGATGATCGCCCCCGTGGCCCAGGCGGTGGTGGGCAGGTTCGGCTGGCAGGCCGGGATCGTGCTGTTCATCGCATTGATCGCCCTCATCATGCTGCCGGCGGCGTTTCTCACCGGGGGCGTCGACAAGCTGCCGGCGCGGACAGGGGCGGATGTGTCCATGCGCGCGGTGCTCGGGCAGGCGTCGCGGCATCGCGGCTTCATCGTGATGTCGGCGGCGTATTTCGTGTGCGGGCTGCAGCTCGTGTTTCTGACGACCCATCTGCCGACCTACCTCGCGCTCTGCGGGATGGACCCGATGCTGAGTGCGGAAGCGCTCGCCACCATCGGTGGGGTGAACTGCATCGGCTCGTGGCTGTTCGGCTGGCTCGGCGGCCGCTACCCCAAGCACGTGCTGCTCGGCACGCTGTACATCCTGCGATCCTTTAGCGTGTTCGCGTTCTTCGCGCTGCCGCCGACGCCTACCACCACCATCGCGTTCGCCGCGGCGATGGGGATGCTGTGGATGGGCGTGGTGCCGCTCACCAGCGGCATGGTGGCCGAGATGTTCGGCACGCGCTACATGGCCACCCTGCTCGGCATCAGTTTCATGGTCCACCAGGCCGGCTCCTTCCTCGGCGCCTGGGGTGGCGGGCTGATCTATGACGCGCTCGGCTCCTACGACCGCGCGTGGCAGATCGGCGTGACCGTGGGGGTGATTGCGGGCACGGTGCAGATCCTCGCGGGCGGCCCCGCCCGACCGCGGAGCGACGGCGTGCTTCGGCCCGCTTTCGCGCAGGGCTAGCTTCCGCGCCCCTGCGCCATGGGCGCTTGCGTCGCCGGCGCTTGCGTGTTCGGCCGATTCCCGCCATATCCCGCCGCGCCGATCCGCGCGCGGGTCGGTAATTCACACGCGGGACGCCTTTCCCGGCTTCCACACGGAAGCGCCGGGTCCGGTGCATCGGCATGGTCCCGCGGAGGCAGAACCGGACGACGGAAAGGACGCGCATCATGGCGATGCCCGAATTCACCCTGCGCCAGCTGCTCGAGGCTGGCGTTCATTTCGGCCACCACACGCGGCGATGGAATCCGCGCATGGGGCCCTTCATCTTCGGCGTGCGTAATCAGGTCCACATCATCGACCTGCAGCAAACCGTGCCGATGCTGGACCGCGCGCTGCGTGCTGTGCGCGACGTCGTCGCCGGCGGCGGCCGCGTGCTGTTCGTGGGCACCAAGCGCGCGGCGGCCGAATACGTCTCCGACAGCGCCAAGCGCTGCGGGCAGTATTACGTCAATCACCGTTGGCTGGGCGGGATGCTCACCAACTGGAAGACCATCACCGGCAGCATCAAGCGGCTGCGCCAGATCGACGACTTGCTGGGCGGCGACACGCAGGGCCTGACCAAAAAGGAGATCCTCGAGATCACCCGCGATCGCGACAAGCTGGAGCGCGCGCTGGGCGGCATCAAGGACATGGGCGGGTTGCCCGACATCCTGTTCATCATCGACACCAACAAGGAGAAGCTTGCCGTCGAGGAGGCGAACAAGCTCGGCATCCCGGTGGTGGCGGTGCTTGACAGCAACTCCGACCCCACGGGCGTGACCTTCCCGATCCCCGGCAACGACGACGCCATTCGCGCGATCACCCTGTATTGCGACTTGGTGGCGGGCTCGGTGCTGGATGGCATCAGCGCCGAGCTGTCGGCATCGGGTCGGGACATCGGCGCGGCAGCCGATCTGCCCCCGCAGGCGCTGCCCGAGCTGCCGGCCGAGGCGCCCGCCGAGCAACCGGCGGCCTGATATTCGCTAAGAGGAGCTCGGCAACCGAGCAGGAGGCACAGGATGGCCGACATCGCGGCGGCTCTGGTGAGGCAACTGCGCGAGCAGACCGGCGCAGGCATGATGGACTGCAAGAAGGCGCTCATCGAGACGGGCGGCGACATCGAAGCCGCGACCGACTGGCTGCGCGCCAAGGGCCTGTCCGCGGCGGCCAAGAAGTCCGGCCGGGTGGCGGCCGAGGGCCTCGTTGGTGTGGCCTCGGCGCCGCGACGGGCGGCGATGGTCGAGGTGAACGCGGAGACCGATTTCGTCGCCCGCAACGAGACGTTCCAGGGATTTGTCGAGTCGGCGGCCCGGATCGCGCTCGAGGTCGGCGAGGATCTCGACGCGATCAAGGCGGCCCCTATGCCGGGCAGCGGCCGCACGGTCGCCGAGGAGCTGACGCAGCTCGTCGCCACGATCGGCGAGAACATTACCCTGCGCCGCGCCCGGGTGCTGTCGGTCGGGCGGGGCACGGTGGCGACCTATGTGCATAGCGCGCTGCGTCCCGGCCTCGGCAAGATCGGCGTGCTGGTGGCGCTGGAGGCCGAGAACGAAGAGGAGGCGGTGCTGACGCTCGGCCGGCAGGTCGGGATGCATGTCGCCGCCACCCGGCCCGAGGCGCTCGACGTGGACGCCGTCGATCCCGCAGCACTCGAACGCGAGCGGGCGGTGCTGATCGACCAGGCGCGCCAGTCCGGCAAGCCGGAGGCCGTGATCGCCAAGATGGTCGAGGGGCGGATCCGGAAATACTACGAGGAAGTCGTGCTGCTGGAGCAGGTCTGGGTGCATGACGGCGATTTCCGGGTCAAGGCGGTCGCGCAAAAGGCCGGTGTCAGGATCGTCGATTTCGTCCGCTTCACCCTGGGCGAAGGCGTCGACAAGCCGACCGGGGGCGACTTCGCCGCCGAGGTAGCCGCCGCGGCCGGGCTCGAGCCGAAAGCGGAGACCGGCGACGAATCCGGCGCGCCGCTCTGAGCGGAGCGCGCCTTGTCGCTTTGTCTTGTTCGGGGGAGGCGGGGCCGGTAGGGTGCGGCCCGCCCTTGACTTACCCCGTGCGGTAGCGCGGCCAGGGCCATCCGCCCATGTCGCGAGAACGGTTCGCATGCCTGAGCAGCCGGCGTATCAGCGTGTCCTCCTCAAAGTCTCGGGCGAGGCCTTGATGGGCCGGCGCGAGTACGGCCTGGACAACGAGGTGGTCAGCGCCATCGCCGGCGACGTCGGGGACGTGGTGGCCATGGGCGTCGAGGTCTGCCTCGTGATCGGCGGCGGCAATATCTTCCGCGGCGTATCGGCCGCCGCGGGCGGCATGGACCGTGCCCAGGCCGACTATATGGGCATGTTGGCCACGGTGATGAACGCACTTGCCATGCAGAACGCACTTGAGAAACGCGGCGTGCCGACGCGCGTGCAGTCCGCCATCCCGATGGCGAGCGTGTGCGAGCCCTACATCCGGCGTCGCGCCGAGCGCCACATGGAGAAGGGGCGGGTGGTGATCTTCGCGGCCGGCACCGGCAACCCGTTCTTCACGACGGACACCGCCGCCGCCCTTCGCGCCAACGAGATGAACTGCGACGCGCTGCTCAAGGGCACGCAGGTCGACGGCGTGTACTCGGCCGATCCCCGTAAGCATCCAACGGCGGAGCGTTACGACGAACTCACCTATCTCGAAGTGTTGTCGCGGGATCTACAGGTGATGGACGCGACAGCGATCAGCCTCGCGCGGGAGAACGGGCTGCCGATCGTGGTGTTCAACATCCACGCGCCCGGCGCCTTTGCCCAAGTCATGCGCGGCCAGGGGCGGTTCACCCGTATTGTCGAGCAGCCGTAATCGTTCAGCGGGAGACGCGTCATGCCAGCCGATTTGAACAAATTGAAGCAGGACCTGACCCGGCGCATGGACGGAGCGATGGACACCTTGCGCCGGGAGTTCGCGGGCTTGCGCACCGGACGCGCGAGCCCGGCACTTCTCGAGCCGGTGCGCGTGGAGGCCTACGGCACGGAGATGCCGCTGCCGCAGGTGGGCACGATCGCCGTGCCGGAGCCGCGCATGATGACCGTGCAGGTATGGGATCGCTCCATGGTCTCGGCGGTGGAGAAGGCCATCCGCGAGGCCGGGCTCGGCCTCAACCCGTCGGCTGACGGCCAACTGGTGCGCGTGCCGATCCCCCAGCTCACGACCGAACGACGCAACGAACTCGCCCGTGCGGCCGGCAAATACGCGGAGGGCGCGAAGGTCGCCGTGCGCGGGGTGCGGCGGGACGGCAACGAGCAGATCAAGGCGCTCGAAAAGAAGCACGAGATTGGCGAGGACGACGTACGCGACTGGCAGGACGAGGTGCAGAAGCTCACCGACCAGTATGTCAAGCGCATCGACGACAGCCTGGCCGATAAAGAGCGGGATATTCGGCAGGTCTGATCCCGCATGTCGCCACGGAGCCAAACCGCCTACGCCGGCCGTGCGCGGCTGGCCGAAACGGAGATCGACCCCGCCCCGAGCCGCGAAGGGGCGGTGCCCGCCCATGTCGCCATCATCATGGACGGCAACGGGCGCTGGGCGTCTTCGCGCGGGTTGCCCCGGGTCGCCGGCCACCGCGAGGGGACGCGCGCTGTGCGGCGCGCCATCGAGGCCGCGATCGAGAACGGCGTCAGCTGGCTGACCTTGTACGCGTTCAGCAGTGAAAACTGGCGCCGCCCATCGGGCGAGATCACCGACTTGACCGGGCTGCTCAGGCACTATCTTCGCACGGAGGTGGCCGAGCTGCGCACCAACGGGGTGCGCCTGCATGTGATCGGCGACCGCGACCGCTTCGAGCCCGATATCCGTACCGAGCTGCTTGCCGCGGAGCGCAGTACGTCCGCGAACGCCCGGCTCAATCTCGTGATCGCGCTCTCCTATGGCGGGCGCGACGAAATCGTGGCGGCGGCGCGCGCGTTGGCCGAGGCGGTTCGCGCAGGCGGACTTGCGCCGGACGCGGTCGACGAGGGCGCGTTCGCGCGCGCGCTGTTCACCGCCGGGATGCCGGATCCCGACCTGGTCATCCGGACCAGCGGAGAGCAGCGCTTGTCCAATTTCCTGCTGTGGCAATCGGCCTATGCCGAGCTCGTCTTTCAGGACGTGCTCTGGCCCGATTTCGGGTCGTCGCATTTCGCCGCCGCGCTCGCCGAGTTCGCGCGACGGGAGCGGCGCTTTGGCGCAAGGCCGGGCTGACCCTCGCGGCTTCCGCTGGGCCGACCTCCGCACGCGCGTTTTATCCGCGCTCGTCCTGGCTCCCCTCGCGATCTTGCTCGTCTGGCTTGGCGGTAATGCATGGAGCGTCATCGTCACCGTGGTGGGGGCGGGTGTGGCCTGCGAATGGGTGACATTGTGCGGCGCGTTGGTGCGGGCGCCGCCCGGGATCGCCGTTCCCTTCGCGGTCGCGATAGCGGGAGCGGTGGCGTCCAACGGGGCGGGCGTTGCGGCGCTGGTGTTGCTGCTAGCGGGTGCGGCGCTGGTGCGGGCGGGTGCCGCCGGGAGGCGGTCGCGACGGGTGCGACGCCCCGGAAGCCTGGCTGCTGGAGTGCTGTACGTCGGCGTCCCTTGCATCGCGCTGATTTGGCTGCGCCAGGACGCAATCGCGGGCCGGCCCAATCTGTTGTTTCTCGTGATGGTTGTCTGGGCGAGCGATGTCGGGGCCTATCTGGCCGGCCGGCTGCTCGGAGGACCGCGACTGGCGTCGCGGATCTCGCCCGGCAAGACCTGGGCCGGCGCGTGCGGCGGCTTGCTGGCCGCAGTGGTGATCGGCTATGCCGTGGCGACTCCTTTCACCGGCTGGGCGCCGGGCTCAGCTTGGCGGGTCGCGGTGGTAGCGGCTTTGCTGAGCGTGATGTCGCAAGGTGGGGATCTGCTCGAAAGCGGCCTTAAGCGGCGGTTCGGCGTTAAGGACTCCGGACGGCTCATTCCCGGCCACGGCGGCCTTCTGGATCGATTGGACGGGTTTCTCACCGCCGGGCCGGCCGCGGCCCTCCTGGCCTTGGCACTGGGACCGGGGGTCGTACTCTGGCACCAATGACCGTCGAGCGCAGGAAAAGACTGGCCGAATGACAAAACACTGGCCGAATGAAAAACCAACAAAGGTCGGGACAATGAGCGGCCGCACCCCGAAGACAATCAGCGTGCTCGGCAGCACGGGCAGCGTCGGACGGCAGACCGTGGATCTCCTCCTTGCGGCCCCAGATCGGTTCAAGGTGCGGGTCCTGGTCGGCGGGCGCAATGCGGCGGCGCTGGCCGAGCAGGCGAGGCTGCTCTCGGCCGAGTGGGCGGTGATCGCCGACGCAGACGAGGCCCCCTTGCTCCGGGAAAAGCTTGGGGGCACGGGATGCCGGATCGCGGCCGGGCCGGAGGCGGTGGTTGCCGCCGCCGCGTTGGAAGCCGACTGGACGATGGCGGCGATCACCGGGGCGGTCGGGCTGGCGCCCACCTTGGCCGCGATCCGCCGAGGTGCGGCCGTGGCGCTCGCCAACAAGGAAGCGCTGGTCTGCGCCGGCGAGGTGATGCTGCGGGCGGTGCGCGAGGCTGGGGCGACCCTGCTGCCGGTCGATTCGGAGCATAACGCTATCTTCCAGTCGCTCGCTGACGGAAACCGGGGCGCTGTCGAGAAGATCGTGCTGACCGCTTCCGGCGGGCCGTTCCGCACTACCAGCCTCGAGGACATGGGCCAGGCAACCCCGGAGGCCGCGCTTCGGCATCCCATCTGGTCCATGGGTGCGAAGATCAGTGTCGATTCGGCGACGCTGATGAACAAAGGCCTTGAGCTGATCGAGGCGGCCAGGTTGTTCGACCTCGACGAAGCGGCCATCGACGTGTTGGTGCACCCCCAATCGGTCATCCATGGCCTCGTCTACTTTCAGGACGGCAGCGTCCTCGCGCAACTCGGGGCGCCCGACATGCGCATTCCCATCGCGCACACGCTTGCCTGGCCGGAACGAATGCCGACCAGTTCGCCGCGGCTTGACCTCGCGGCGCTGGGCCGGCTTGACTTCGAGGCCCCGGACGAGACCCGGTTTCCGGCATTGCGCCTGGCACGCGAGGCCTTGCGCGCGGGCGGCGGGGTTCCCACAATCCTGAGCGCGGCCAACGAGGTGGCGGTCGAAGCGTTCCTGCAACGACGGATCCAATTCCTGGACATCGTCGATACCGTGAGCCGCGTGCTTGACGGCATGGGCTCGCCGACCGCGGACACGCTCGATGAGGTGCTGGCGCTGGACGGGGCTGCCCGCGGCGTTGCCTCTCGACTGGCCGAGGCCTGTGCGGCTTAAGATACCCGTGATCTGAGCGAGGCGATCTTGATAGCGTTCATCCCCAGTTTCATCCGCACGCCCCTCGCCTTTATCGTGGTGCTCGGCGTGCTCGTGTTTGTCCACGAATTCGGCCACTATCTCGCGGCGCGCTGGCGCGGCGTCTTTGTGGAAACCTTTTCGATCGGATTCGGCCAGGCTCTCGCGACCTGGACCGACCGGCTGGGTACCCGCTGGAAACTCGCCTGGATCCCGCTCGGAGGCTACGTCAAGCTGCACGGCCAGGAGCGCCTGCAGGACGTGACGCCGGAGGAGCGGGCAAGATGGCGGGCCGGGCAGACCTTCCACGAAAAATCCGTTTTTTCACGGGCGATCATCATCGCGGCGGGTCCGTTTGCAAACTTCCTGTTGGCCGCTCTCCTGTTCACCGCGCTGTTCGTCGGGCAAGGCCGCCCGGTTCCCGCGCTGACGCCGGTGATCGGCGACGTGGCTCCTGGCTCGGCGGCTAGCCGGGCCGGCCTGCAGGCCGACGACTCGATCGAGTCGATCAACGGCGAGCCTACTGCGCGCTTCTCCGACCTGCAGCGCATCGTCGCCGCGCGCCCAGCCGAGCAGCTGACGCTCGTGTTGCGCCGAGCCGATAAGACCTTGACATTGCCCGTCACCACGGGCGTCCGCACGGTTGACGGCAAGCAGGTCGGCCTGCTCGGCGTGACCAACAAGGCGATTTACCAGAGGCTTTCCCTGCCGGCGGCGATTTGGGGCGGCATCGAGCAGACCTGGAGCGTAACCGCGCAAACCTTCGCAGGCGTCTGGCAGATGTTGAGCGGCGAGCGCGGCACCGAAGACCTTGGCGGCCCGCTGAGGATCGCGCAGCTTTCGGGCCAGGTGGCGCAGCTCGGTTTAGCGAGCCTTGTCTCGTTCATCGCCGTGCTGTCCGTGAACCTGGGCTTGATCAACCTGTTCCCGATCCCGGTCCTCGACGGCGGCCATCTCCTTTTCTATCTGGCCGAAGCCTTGCGGGGCCGCCCGATCCCGGCGCGGGCGCAGGAATACGGCTTCCGCGCGGGCTTGGCACTCCTCGCGGCGTTGTTCGTGTTTGCAACCTGGAACGACCTCACCCACATCGGCCTGTTCCGGTGGGTGGCCGGACTGATCGGCTAGCTTTCCTAAAACGGCGCCTTCTAGGGCCCGCCTTGTCGGGTAGCGTCCCGCAGGCCTCGCCGCTATGGTCCCCGTCCGTCAGAGGGGGACTTGCGATTTGCGGAACTTCCCGCGACGCAGCACGGGTGGGGGACCTGGCTTTTGAACAGCGTTCGTACAGGCTTGCTCGCCGTCGCTTGCCTGTTCGTCACCGTTGCTACCGCCTCCGCCCAGCATCGTGCTGCGCCGCATCGGGGCGGCGCGGAGGCTGAGCAGGTCGCGGCCCGCCCGGCGGCGGGCACCATTCAGGCAATCAGGATCGAGGGCAATCAGCGTATCGAGTCCGGGACGATCCTGTCCTACATGTTGGTGCAGCCAGGCGACGCGTTCGATCCCGACCGGATCGATCGCAGCCTCAAGACACTCTACGCCACCGGCCTGTTCCAGGACGTCAGCCTCACCCGGCGCGGTGGTGACCTGGTGGTGAAGGTCGTGGAGAACCCGCTCGTCAATCGGGTCGCCTTCGAGGGGAACCATAAGCTCTCGGACGAGCAGTTGCGTACGGAGACTCAAGCTTCGGGCGCGCTCCGTGTTCACGCCCGCCCTCGCGCAGGCCGATCGGCAGCGTATCCTCAATCTTTACGCCAAGCGCGGCCGCTACAACGTGCAGGTCGTGCCACAGGTCATCCGGCTGGGGCAGAACCGTGTGGACGTGGTGTTCCAGATCCACGAAGGCGCCGCCACGCTCATCAGTCGGATTGCTTTCGTCGGCAATCATGCGTTCAGCGAAGATCGTCTGAAGGAGGTGATCTCGAGCCGGCAGGAAGCGTTCTGGCGCTTTCTATCCAGTTCGGACAACTACGATCCCGAGCGGATCACCTTCGACAAGGAACTACTGCGGCGGTTCTACCTGAAGAACGGTTATGCCGACGTGGAAATCACCGGCTCGTCGGCCGAGCTGTCGCCGAACCGGGACGGTTTCTTTATCACGTTCACGATCAATGAAGGCGCGCGATATCGGATTGCAAAGGTCACCGTCAACTCCACGTTGCGCAATCTCAAGGGCGACAGCGTCCTGCCCGACGTCGAGGTTTCGGTTGGCGATTGGTATGACGGCGATGCGGTCGAGCGCTCGGTTCAAGCCATCACCGACGACATCCAGAGCAGAGGCTATTCGTTCGTCGAAGTGAAACCCCGCATTTCCCGCAATCGGGAGGCGCACACGGTCGATCTGGTGTTCGACGTGTCCGAGGGGCCCCGGGTATACGTCGAGCGCATCGACATTCAGGGCAACACTCGCACGGAAGACAAGGTGATACGGCGCGAGTTTCGGGTCGCCGAGGGTGACCCGTTTAACACTTCCCTGATCCGCAAGTCCCGCCAGCGCCTGCAGGATCTCGGGTATTTCACCTCGGTGCAGGTTACCAACCAGCCCGGATCGACGCCCGACAAAGCAATCATCAACACCAACGTCGAGGAAAAGGCGACGGGCGAACTGACGCTGGGTGGCGGCTATTCGACGGATGCGGGCTTCCTGGTCAATGCCGGATTGCGTGAACGCAACTTCATCGGCACCGGCATTGACGCCGGCATCAATGGCGTTCTCGCGCAGCGGCGCAGCTCCATCGACCTGTCCGTCACCGACCCCTACTTCCTTGACCGCAATCTCGTGGCCGGCTTCGACCTGTTCGCCTTGCAGAGCGACCTGACGGATGTTTCGCAGTACCAGGAGCAGCGCTACGGCGGGGCGCTGCGCATCGGTTACGCTTTCACCGACCATCTGCGGCAATCCTGGTCGTACTCGCTCGTCGATCGCAATGTCTATGACATCCAGCCAACGGCCAGCTTCTACATCCAAAACCAGGCTGGCTGGACACTGCTATCGCAGATCGGCCAGCAGTTCACCATCGACTACCGCGACAGCGCGGTCGATCCGCATGAAGGTTACGTAGCGCGGATCGGAACTGATTTCGCCGGGATCGGCGGTGACGCCAAGTTCGTCCGCACGAAGCTCGATGCGACGTACTTTTACCCGCTTGACCGCTTCACCGGGAACAGCGACTGGGGCATCGCGGTCTCGGGGGGCGCCGGATACCTGTTTAACCTCGGCCAGCAGGAACAGGTGATCGACCGCTTCTTTCTGGGCGGCGACAATTTGCGCGGCTTTCAGGCGGGCGGCGCGGGTCCCGCACGCCACGATCGGGGGCGACAGCATCGGCGGCCGGTTTATCTGGACGCAGTCGACCGAGCTCCGCTTTCCGCTGCCCATTTCGGCCGATCTTGGCCTGTCCGGGCGCACCTTCGTCGATGTCGGCTCGCTGACGGATGCGAGCTTCGAGAGCAACTCCTGCAAAAGCGCGGTCGGCGGCGTCTGCCCACCGATCTACGACAACGGTGCACCTCGCGTCGGGATTGGCGTAGGCGTTTCCTGGCGCACGCCGTTCGGCCTCATCAACGTCGATCTCACGCCCTTCGTCGTGAAGTATCGCTACGACCAGACCCAAATCTTCCGATTCGGTTTCGGCACGAGGTTCTAGTGCGACACAACTGCCCTTCCATCGTGGCGGCCGTTCTCGCGGCCGCTCTCCCGCTCCTTCCCCAGGCTGCCACGGCACAGGGGCAGGATTGGTTCGTACCGTCGCCACAGCGCTCGGGGCAGCCCCCTGGGGCGCTGCGACCGGGGCCCGGTCGGCCGCCGCCGGGGCGGCCGCAAGCCGTGCCCGGTCCAGCAGTTCCAGGGGCGCTACCACTGCCAGGTCAAGCAGGACCTCCCGAAGAGGAGACCTCTCCGCCGGTGCAGGTGCAGCTGCCGCCAGCCCCCGACGTGCCGGCGCTGCCCAAGGCCGCGTCGCCGCCCGCCGCGGTGATCGGGGTGCTGGGTCTCGCCGATATTAGCCGCGCGTCGGTTGCAGCGCAGCAGGTCGACAAGGTGCTGAACGAGCGCATGACCAAGCTGCATGACGACGCGCAGAAGGAGCAGGCCGCGTGGCGCGAGATCCAGCAGCAGCTCGCGGCGCAGCGCAGCAGTTTGAGCGCCGATCAGGTCCGCACCAAGGAGCGTGACCTGCAGGAGCGGGTCACGAACGCGCAGCGCCAATTCCGAGGGCGCAACAAAATCATTCAGGAAGCGGCGCAATACGCGAAGGCGCAGATCGAGCGCACCTTGCGCCAGATCGTCATTCAGGTGTCCGAAAGCCGCGGGATCAACTTGGTGCTGCACCAGGAGCAGGTTGTGCTCAACTACCCGGCGTTCGATATCACCCAACCCGTTGTCGAGCAGCTGAATAAGATCCTGCCCGCCGTGGTGGTGCCCGCCGACGGCGTGGAGGTATCGAAGATGCCGGGGGCGGTGCCGGTCGGCCAGGCGCAGCCGGGAGCGCCCGCGACGCCGACCGCAGCCGCTCAGGCGGTCACGACCCCGCCGGCGGCCTCGGCCGCAGGGCCGACGACGCCGCCGGCAACGCCAACGCCAACGCCGGGGGCGGTCACGTCGGGGGCGTCCGCGCCACCAACGGCGCCGGCCGCTCCAGCCAAGCATCCCTGAGCCGGAAACTTGATGACGCCGCCCATCACCGGCGATCCGCGGTTTTTCCAGCGCAGCGGGCCGCAGACGCTAGCCGCCGTCGCGGACGCCGCGCGCGGGGAAGCGCCGCCGCGCCGCATCCGCTACTCCGGGGTCGGACCGCTCGGGGCGGCGGGCCCCGAGGAGGTCAGCTTTTTCGAGAACAAGCGCTATCTGTCGGCGCTGGCGAGCACGGCAGCGGGCGCCGTGATCATCCATCCCGATCACGCGGGAAAGGTGCCGGACGGTTGCATCGCTATCACGACCACCGAGCCCTACGAGGGCTGGGCCAGGGTCGCTGCCCTGTTCCACCCACCGCCGCCGTTAGCGCCAGGGGTACACGTTTCGGCGTGTGTCGATCCTTCAGCCGAGATCGATGCGACGGCCGAGATCGGCCCGCTCGCCGTAGTTGGCGCCGGAGCCGTCATCGGTCCGCGCGTGCGCCTGGGCCCGCTTGCTTGCATTGGCCCCGGGGTGATTGTCGGTCCGGATTGCCTAATCGCCGCACAGGTCAGCGTGAGCCACGCCCTCCTTGGCGCGCGCGTGCGGCTGCACCCTGGCGCCAGGATCGGACAGGAAGGGTTCGGTTTCGCCACCACGGCAGAGGGCTTTCTCGATGTGCCGCAGCTTGGCCGGGTGATCCTCGAGGACGATGTGGACGTGGGCGCCAACACGACGATCGACCGCGGCTCGGCGCAGGATACCGTGATAGGAGCCGGCTCTCGGCTCGACAATCTCGTCCAGATCGGACACAACGTGCGCCTGGGCCGTTGTTGCGTCATTGTGGCGCAGGCCGGCATTTCCGGTTCTACCGAGCTCGGGGACTTCGTCGTGATTGCCGCGCAAGCCGGCCTGACTGGCCACCTTCAGGTTGGCGGGCGCGCGAGAATCGGCGCGCAGGCCGGCGTCATGGCGGATGTGCCGGCCGGGCAAGACGTTGTCGGCAGCCCGGCCCAGCCGGTGCGCAGCTTCTTCCGCGAGGTCGCGGTGTTGCGACGCTTGGTCCGGGAGCGACGCCGAGGCGGCGGCGAAGCGAGTGGTCCCGGCACCGATAACGGGACGGGAGCTGAGGCGGGCTGAACGGCATGGACGGCACGATGACGCAGGAGCATGGCCCGGCCGGCAGCACGGTCGACGTCGTCGACATCGCCCGGATTATGCACGCGATCCCGCATCGCTATCCGTTCCTGATGATCGATCGCGTGGTCGATCTGGTGCGCGATCGCTCCGCCGTCGGCATCAAGAACGTGTCGGTTAACGAGTCGTATTTCCAGGGGCACTTCCCGGGCCATCCGGTGATGCCGGGTGTGATGATTATTGAAAGCATGGCGCAGACCGCCGCGGTGCTCGTTGTCGAGACGCTGGGCCCGGACGCGGCCGGCAAGCTGGTCTACTTCATGTCGATCGAGGCCGCCAAGTTCCGCCGGCCCGTGGCGCCCGGCGACCAGCTTCGCATTCACGTCACCAAGGAGCGGCACCGGGGCAATGTCTGGAAGTTCGGCGCCGTTGCTCGCGTCGATAGCGTGTCCGTCGCGGAGGCCAGCTACGCCGCGATGATCATGGATCGAAAGACGGAATTCTAGCCGTTACAGGGCGTTACAGGCCAAACATCGTAATATCCGGCAATAATGATTGAGTTGGCCGATGCACGGGCGGCCTCTAGCGTTTGAGCGCACTGTGCCGAAGGTCCGCCTGATGAATGGTTTCCCCGAACGGGTTCGCCTAACGGAGCCGACCCGTGCCATCCATCCCACGGCGCTTGTGGCGCGTGGCGCCGAGCTCGGCCGTGGCGTGCGGATCGGGCCGTTCTGCACGGTCGGACCCGACGTGGTCCTGGAAGATGGCGTGCAGCTCGTGTCCCACGTCGTGGCGGAGGGGCATACAAGGATCGGGGCGGGAGCGATCATCTACCCGTTCTGCACTGTCGGGCTGGCGCCGCAGGACCTCAAATACAAGGACGAGCCCACACGTTGCGAGATCGGGCCGCGAACGCAGGTGCGCGAGCATTGCACGATCCACCGCGGCACGGTGACCGGGCGGGGAACGACGAGCGTCGGCGCCGACTGCATGCTGATGGCGGTGGTTCACGTCGCGCATGATTGCGTGATCGGCGCCAACGTAATCATCGCCAACAACGTGGTGATGGGCGGTCACGTCAGCATCGCGGACAACGCGGTGATCGGCGGCGCGTCGGCGTTGCACCAGTACGTTCGCATCGGCCGCGGGGCGATGGTAGGGGGTGCCTCGGGCGTGGAAGGCGACGTGATCCCGTTCGGCAGCGTGCTCGGCAATCGCGCCCGGCTCGCCGGCCTCAATGTCGTCGGGTTGCGCCGCAGGGGCTTCGACAAGGCGCAGATCTTGCGTTTGCGCGCGGCGTTCCGGGAGTTGTTCCAGCAGAACGGGCTGTTCGCGGCCCGCCTTGCCCGGACCCGCGCCGACCACGGGACCGACCCGCTGGTCGCCGAGGTGCTGGCCTTCATCGATCAGCCCAGTGAACGGGGGCTTATCCGGGCGGAAGCGAACGCCGGAGAAGCCGAACGCGCGGCGTAGCTACCGGCCATAGCCCCGACGTATAGCCGACGTACAGAGGTCAGTGCAGCATGCGGGGTGGGATGCTGGGCGCGGCTAGGTCGAACGCCGGATCGAGACGCTCGGACGCGCAGGCGTCGATGGCGGTCCGCAAAGCGACCAGCGTGCGGGTGAGCTGCAGGCTGGCGGCTTCTTCGGCCAGCATCCGCAGGCATTGCAGGATGCCGGTGGCCGTCGCCTCGCAAGCGAGGCTATCGTCGTCGTTCATCGGGACGGGGCCCTTGGCGAATGGAAGTATGCAGTTCACGATCCTGAGAGCCGGGCGCCTGTATGGCTCCAATAAAGACATCCTGCAACGACAAAACGACGACTCGGAAGTGAGTTGACTGTCAAAACGGTTGATCAGACCGTGAATTATTGGCGATGGGCCAACATCGTTAAATATTCGTTTATCGGACGTTATCCGGTTGTTGTCCGATAGCCTGATCGGAGCGGGCGCGCTCGGCATCATTGCCGGGGGTGGCGTGCTGCCGGGTCGAGTCGCCGCGGCGGCGCGGGCGCTGGGTCGCAAGGTGGTGCTGATCGGCCTTGAGGGCTTCGCCGATCCTGTGGTGCTGGCCCCCTTTGAACATGCCTACGCGCGGATCGGCGCCGCCGGGCAGATCTTGCGGCGGTTGCGAGCCCATGGCTGCACGGAGGTGGTGCTGATCGGCGCCGTGCGGCGACCGTCGCTGCTCGACCTGCGCCCCGACGGCGAGGGCACCCGCATTTTGGCCCGTATCGGCCGTGCGGCCTTTGCGGGCGATGACGGCCTGTTGTCGGCGGTGGCGCGCGTACTGGGCGAGGAGGGCTTTCGGGTGATCGCCGCCTCCGAGTTGCTGGCCGAAGCGCTGGCAGGCCCCGGACTGCTGGCCGGTTCGCCGCCGGACCCGCTCGCCATGGCGGATATCGCCCGCGGCGTCGCGATCGCACGGGCTCTGGGCCGGGCGGATGTGGGGCAGGGATGCGTCGTGCAGCAAGGGATCGCGCTCGCGGTCGAGGCGGCGGAGGGAACGGACGCGATGCTCGCGCGCTGTGCTTCGCTGGCACGGGAAGGGCCGGGCGGGGTGTTCGTCAAGCTCGTCAAGCCCGGCCAGGATCGGCGGGCGGACTTGCCGACAGTGGGGCCGGAAACCGTGCGCGGGGCCGCCGCGGCCGGGCTTCGCGGCATCGCCTACGAGGCGGGGGGCACGCTCCTGGTCGATCGCGCGGCCATGTGCGATGCGGCGCAGGAGACGGGGCTTT
This sequence comes from uncultured Alphaproteobacteria bacterium, assembly GCA_963757115.1. Classification (GTDB taxonomy): domain Bacteria; phylum Pseudomonadota; class Alphaproteobacteria; order Acetobacterales; family Acetobacteraceae; genus CAVWQV01. The sequence goes on from CAVWQV010000012.1 coordinate 39,325, forward strand.
TCCTGTTCGGCATCGACCCCGATAGTGAAGACGGTTTCGTCAACGGAGAACAGCGATGAGTTGCTTCCTGCACACCATGCTGCGCGTCGGCGATCTCGAGCGGAGCGTCAAATTCTACACGGGGCTGCTCGGCATGAGGGAGCTGCGCCGCCGCGATGTGCCGGACGGGAAATACACGCTGGCGTTCGTCGGCTACGGGGATGAGGACCACGAAGCCGTGATCGAGCTGACCTACAATTACGGCACAACGAGCTACGAGCAGGGCACGGCGTTCGGCCATCTCGCGGTCGGCGTACCGGACGTGGCGGGGGCGTGCGAGGCGGTCCGCAAGGGAGGCGGGAAGGTCACGCGCGAGGCCGGGCCGGTTAAGTTCGGCACCACGGTGATCGCCTTCGTGGAAGACCCGGACGGCTACAAGATCGAGCTGATCGAGCGAAGCTGACCGGCCGGGCGTGAGCGGGGCGGCCGGGATCCCACTGCTTCCCGGGCGCCGCGTCCTCAGGGTCGGCGTCACCGGGCTCGCTCGGGCCGGCAAGACGGCGTTCCTTACTTCGGTCGCGGCCAACCTGCTCGCGCTGAGCGGCAACCCGTCCGCACTGCCCGCCCTCGCGGGGAGCGGGCTGCGGGCCGTGATCGCGCCCGCCGGGGCGGATAGCCTGCCGCGCTTCGACTATCGCCGCCACTTGGCGGAACTCGCCGCGGACCCGCCGCGCTGGCCGGAGCGGACCGGAGCGGTTTCCCTCCTTGCACTCGACCTGGAGATACCCCGCGCCGGCCTCCTCGGCTCCTTAATCGGCAGCCGCTCGGTCCGGCTCGAGTTTCTCGACTACCCGGGCGAATGGCTGCTCGACCTGCCGCTGCTCGGCCAGGATTTCGGCCGCTGGTCGACCGCCGCCTTGCGACGGCTGGAAGGCAGCGAGGCCGCGCCGTTGGCCCGCGAGTTCCTGGCGTTCGCCGGCGCCCTTCCCGCGCGCGCGCCGGCCGACGAAGGGCTGGCGGCGAAGGGCCACGAGCTCTATCGGGCTGCCCTCCGGCGCCTGCGCGACGAGGCGGGGCTCTCGTTCCTGCAACCCGGACGGTTCCTGATGCCGGCACCTGGCCCGGAGCCGCCGTCCTCCGTGTACTTCCCCCATGCCGGCGAGGGGCCGCTGGCGGCCTTGCTGGCCGCCCGCTACGACGCCTATCGCGAGGCGGTGCGGGCCGAGCTCGTCTCGCCGTCGTTCGGCCAGGTCGACCGGCTCGTGGTCTTGGCGGACATCCTCGCCGCCCTGCACGCAGGCCCGGCGGCGTTCGCCGACATGTCGGGCGCGCTCTCCGCGGTCGCGGAGGCCCTGTCGTTCCGCCGCCCCTGGACGGACGCGATCCCGTTCCTTTCACCGCTGCTCGAGTCGCTTTCGGTGCCGGCCTGGCTGACGGGCGGCGGCATCCGGCGCGTGGCGTTCGCCGCGACCAAGGTCGACCATGTGGCGGAGCGACAGCGCGGCAACATGGCGGCATTGGTGCGCGCACTCACTCGCCTGCCGCCAAGGGCCGAGGCGGCCGTCACGGGCGCGTTCGCCATAGCTTCGGTGCGCTGCACGGAGGATTTCGTCTGGACGCTTGAGGGACGGAACGTCTCGGCGGTGCGCGGCCGCGTGCTCGGCGGCTCGGCGCTTACCCGCTCCTATCCCGGCGAGGTGCCCGACCGATTGCCCGACGAGGCGTTCTGGGCGCACGCATTCCTTGCCCCGCCCACGTTCGAGCCCGCCCGGCTGCCCGCTGACGGGCGGCTGGGGGTCCCCAAATAGGCACGGACGCGTTGCTCGCGTTCCTGCTGGAGGACGTGCTTTGACCGAAACCGCGACCCTGGCCCCGCCGCGCCCGCAAATCGAGCTCGAGCCCGTGCCTTCGGAGCGGCTGGAGGCGAACCTGCCGGCCCTGATCCCGAAGTGCAACCCGAGCGTGGCCCGGGGACGATCCCGCTGGTGCTCGGCGGCGCGGGCTTGCTCGTCGTGGGCTTGTCGGCGCTCGCTACGGTGGACTTTGTTCTCGACCAGTTCGGGCGATCGGCCGTTCTCGGGTTCTTGACGGCCGCGGTCGGGCTCGCTGGCTTTGGACTGCTCGGGGCAGGGATCTGGCGGGAGCTGCGGGGCCTGTTCGCTGTCGACACGGTGGACCGGCTTCGCACCGCGCTCGCCGGGCCGGACCCGCTCGCCGCACGCCCGGCGTTGCGCCGCTGGCTCGCGCGCCTCCCCGAGGGCGCTGCGCTGACCCGGGCGATCGATGCGGTGGACGACCCGGAAAGCCTTCGCGTTTTGCTGCGGGCCGGGCCGCTGGCCGATCTGCGGGCGAAGTCCGACGCGCTCGGCCGCACCGCCGCCATGCAAGCCTTCGCCGCCGCCGCCGCCGTGCCGTCCCCGGCGCTGGACGGCCTCATCGTCGCGTGGCGGGGCGCGCGGCTGGTCCGCCAGGTTGCCGAGCTGCACGGTTTTCGCCCGGGCCTGCTCGGCACTTGGTCTTTGTTGCGGCGCACGATGCTTTCGGCGGCGGGCGTGGTGGCGACCGACGTCGCGGCCAACACGCTGACCCATGCCGTGCTGTCCAACCGGTTGCTCCAGCACGTGGTGGGCGACGTCGCCGGGGCCGGACTTGCCGCACGTCGCATGATCGTATTGTCGCGCGCCGCCGCCGCGGCCTGCAGCCCGCTCGAGGAATAAGCCGGTCGCCGCCCTGCGTGTCTTGCCGAACCGCCGCCTTGCTGACAGAAACGCAAAATGTTTCAGCAGATACTGACCCCGGTTGCCGACAGCCTCGGATTGTCGTTCGTGGCGGCGACCCTTCCAGCGCTGACGGTTCTCGTGCTGCTCGGCGTGTTTCGCCGGCCCGCCTGGCTGGCCGCCTTGGCCGGTCTGTTGGTGGGTCTCGTCGTTGCCGTCGGCCTGTGGCGGCTGCCGTTGCCGCTCGCGGTGAACGCGATCTTCGAGGGCGCCGTGTTCGCGCTTTGGCCGGTGATGTGGATCGTGGTCAACGCGCTGCTGCTCTACAACGTGGCGGTGCGGTCCGGACGGTTCGACGCCTTCCGCGAATGGGTCGTCGCCCATCTTCCGAATGATCGTCGCGTGGTGCTGGTGGTGATCGGCTTCTGCTTCGGAGCATTGCTCGAAGGTATCGCGGGCTTTGGCACGCCGGTCGCGATCACCAGCTCCCTGCTGATCCTGGTCGGCTATCCGGCGCTCGAAGCCCTGGTGTTCGTGCTGATCTTCAACACCGCACCCGTCGCATTCGGTGCGCTCGGGGTGCCCGTCACCGTGCTCGGAGCCGTCACCAGCCTCCCTCCATCGACGCTCGCCGCCATGATCGGGCGGCAGCTGCCGTTGGTCGCGCTGCTGCTGCCATTCTACGTCATCGGGCTATATGGCGGAATGCGCTCGGTGCGGGCGCTGTGGCCCGTGCTGCTTGTGGCAGGCGGCAGTTTCGCGGTGTGCCAGTTCGGCACCTCCAACTTCCTCGACTACACCCTGACCGACGTGCTCTCCTCGCTTGGTTCGCTCGGGTGCACCTTGCTGTTCCTGCGCGTCTGGCGCCCAGCTCCGGACGAGGAGTTCGCCATTTCCGCCAGTGCGCGCGCGGTCCCCTCCCAAGGAGGCGCCGGAGTCCCGCTCTGGCAGGGCTGGCTGCCGTGGATGATCGTGGTCGCGGTCGTGATCCTGTGGACGAGCGCGGGTGTGGCCGCGATCGGGCAGCGAAGCATTCCCTGGCCGGGGCTGCACAACGCCGTTTCCATCACGCTCTACAACAACAAGCCGTATGCGGCGGTATGGGTGTTCCAGCCGCTCGCGACGGGCACGGCGATTCTGCTCGCGGCAATCCTGACCGCGCTCGTGGTGCGGCTCGGGGTGAGCGACTTCTTCCGCTGCGTGGGGCAGACCCTGCGCCAGTCATGGCTTGCGATCCTGACCGTGATGTTCATCGTCGGACTGGCCTACCTGATGAACTATGCTGGGCTCGCCTACACCCTCGGCTACGGGGTTGCGTCGGCCGGGCATATTTTCGTGCTGCTGTCGCCTTTCCTGGGCTGGCTTGCCGTGTTCCTGTCGGGCAGCGATACGTCAGGCAACGCACTGTTCGGCAACCTTCAGGTGATCGCGGCAAAGCAGCTCAATCTCAACCCCGTCCTGTTTGCCGCAACGAACTCGTCGGGCGGCGTGATGGGCAAGATGATTTCGCCGCAGAACATCGCGACGGGTGTCGCAGTGACCGATCTTAAGGGCCACGAGGGCGTGGTGTTCGCCCGCACGTTTGTCCACAGCATCGTGCTTACGTTGCTTCTCGGACTGCTGGTTGCGGCGCAGCAGTATTTGATTCCGGGCATTATTCCACGATAGCAATTGCTCCGGCGCTGCCGGGCGTTGGCGGGCGGGTTTCGCCATCACGTGCGGTGTCGTCGTGCCCTGTGATCGCGTCTGCACTCCCACCGAGCGAAGGGCGCGTCCAGGATTGGTGTTGACAGTGCCCCAATGACGTTGACGGCGCAGGTTGGCTCCTGGCGAGTGGGGACGGTCAACCAGGATAGATCTGAACGCTGCGGGCCACGGTGTCCGCGACATGCTCCTTGGTAATGACGCCCAGCACCCGTTCCGGATCCTGCTCCTTCGCTTGGCCGATCACGATCGCCATTGCGGCGCGCCTATTCCAGATAGTCGTGATTACATCAAACGCGACATCGTTTTCCCGGACGATGGTAAAATTCGGCTGCACGAGGGTGCCCAACGGCACATCTCCGGCGGTGGCGCCGAGGGCCGTCCGCAGATCGGTGTTCACCCGCAGCCCGCCAATGATGGTGCCGCCTCGCGTCACCACGACATGGCGTAATCCGCCTTGCGCCGCCGCCATGCCGAGGAAGACAGCGAACGGAGTGGCTTCATCGAGCACCAGAACGTCAGCCTCCATGATCTCGGCGGCGCTGCGGACAAGAAACATATTGGCGTGCAGCGCCTTCGGAATCGGATGGCCGCGACGAACCAGCTTCAAGGTGTAGATGTTCTCGCGGGACAACATACGTCGCACGCCGAGTGCCAGCGCCACCGCCAGGATCATTGGCAGCACGATATCGTAGTCGCGCGTCATCTCGAAGATCATCGTCACGGCGGTCATCGCGGCGCCGGTGCCGCTGCCCACCATCGCCCCCATACCGACCATCGCGAAGGCCGGTAGGCTCACCGGCGCGCCGGGGTACAGCATCGTCACGATGGCGGCGAAGGCGGCGCCGAGTGCCGCACCCATGAACAGCGAAGGCGAGAAGACGCCGCCCGACGAGCCTGATCCGAGGCTGATGGAGGTCGCCAGCAGCTTGCCGACGAACAGCAGCACAAGGAACCAGGCACTGACGATCTGGCCATGCAAAGTGGCCTGGATCATCGAATAGCCGACCCCCTCGATGTAGTAGTGCCCCGCCGTCTCCCAGAGCGCGTACATCATTCCGCCGACGAGCAACATGCCGAGCCCGTGTCGGAAATAGCGTCCGGGGATGCGGTCGAAACCGTCTTCCAGCCAATGCAATCCGCGGATGAAGCCGGCCGCCGCCACGCCGATGATCGCACCAAGCAGGGCATAGAGCGCCAGCGTGAGCGCGCTGCTCAGCTCGTTCGGGATCGAGGCGAGATTGGCGGGCACGCTGAAGGCCGGCTGGGTGCCGAAGAACAGTCGACCGATGAACGTCGCCGTGCCGGTCGCGACGGCCACCGGCAGGAAGGTGTTGACGCTGATCTCCGGCAGCATCAGTTCGGTGGCGAACAGGACGCCGCCGATCGGCGTGTTGAACGTCGCGGCGATGCCGGCGCCGGCGCCGGCCGCCACCAATGTGATGCGCTGGCCGGCCTGCATCCGAATGACCTGTCCGAGCGTCGATCCCAGCGCCGAGCCGATCTGGATGATCGGCCCCTCCCGCCCAACGGCGGCGCCGCTGCCGATCGCGAGCGCCGAGGCAATCGATTTCACGACCGCCACAACGGGTCGGATGATGCCGCGCTGATAGTAGATGGCGTCCATCACCTCAGGTACGCCGTGACCCTTCGCTTCCGGCGCGAAGTTCGACACGATCCAGGTGACACCTATGCCGCCGATCGCCGGTACCAGGATGACCAGTGGCCCCCACGGATTGGCGGGCGTGAAGACGCTCGCATTATAGTCGAAGGCAAAGTGCCCCAGGAAGAAAACGTTGTGGACTAAACCGATCAGATCCCGGAATACCACGGCACCCAAGCCTGTGATGACTCCGACGAGAAGGGCGAGCAACGAGAGTGGCAAAAGCCGGATCCGCCGAATGTCCTCCTCGGCCTGGGCAACCGGAGGCGGCGGTTTGACGGATGTCTCGACGGACGATGGTGCGGCGGATGACGAAGCTCGTGAAGGTGCGTCGTCGGCCATTTTGTCCCTCCTTAGTGCGCCACGAGCGCTGACTATGGAGCTCGTTTCCGTGCATCAGATGACGCAATCGAAGCTGAGATGGCAATCCGGAGGCGCTGGGCTCGACGGCGGCGCGGCGCCGAAGATCCTGCGCCAGGCCGTCCGGCGAACTCAGAACCAGTTCGCCTTGTCCACCACGTTACGTAGCGCGCCGCCCCTTGCGAACGAGCGGCAGTTGTCGAGGATGATCTCGAACCGCCGTTCATCCAGGTACGGACCATATCCCGCCACATGCGGCGTTATCAGCACGTTCGGCATGGTCCACAGCGGATGATCTTCGGGTAGCGGCTCGGTTTCAAAAACGTCGAGGCCGGCACCGCCGATCTCGCCCGCTCGCAGGGTCGCGACCAGGTCGTCGAGGCGCGTCGTCATGCCGCGGCCGATGTTGATGAAGAACGCCGAACGCTTCATGCGCTGGAACCGGGCGCGGTGCATCAGGCCCTCTGTAGCGGGCGTGTGCGGCACAGTGAGGATCACGAAATCCGCGCGCGGCAGCAGCGTGTCCAGCATGTCGGGCGGGTGCATCTCGGCCACACCCGGCGGAGGGGTCTCACGGCGCGCGTCGGTTCCGAGCACGGTCATGCCAAACGCGGAGGCGAGGCGTGCGGCCTCCGCGCCGATGCCGCCAAGGCCGACAATCAGCGCCGTCGCCTCGGGCAGATGGACGACGCCGCTGTTCTCGGGCGGCTTCTTCCATTCCCGGCGGAGTTGCTGCGGAATCCAGCGCTGGAAGCCGCGCGCGAAGGCCAGCACGAAAGCCATGATGTGGGCGCCGATATGGTCATCGAATATCTGCCGGAAGTTGGTGACGACCACGGGGTGGCGAACGAGCGCATCGTGGTAGTAGCCGGCCGGCGGCGCTGCCTGCGGCGCCTGCAGCCAGCGCAGTTTCCCGGCGCGCGCCAGTAATTCCGCGGAGGGCGTGCCGAATGCGGCTTCGGCAGTTTCGATCGCCGCCAACGCGTCCGGCTGATTCTCGGCGACGACGACGCGCAGCTCCGGCATCGCCTCGCGGAGTCGGCGTGCCCAGTCCCGCGTCGTCTCGGTCTGCGGCGGCAGCATGACAAAGGTGAACGACATGCGCGTTTCCTCTCCCTTGCCGGGGCGCTAGCGTTGCGGGTTCGTTTCAGGCGACACGACGTGCCAGAACGCGGCGGGGAAGCCGCGCTGGTCAACTTGCAGCACTTGCCGCGCGATCCCCGGGCGATCGCCCCGGCAGCGCCACTCGTAGATCGTGGCATGGCCCGTTGCAACGGCCGGCACCGTGCCTGCGCCGGGGTTATCGCGGCAGAACGCAACGGCGCCGGGCGGGGCTTTGCGGCTGGTGTCGGCCTTCTGATCGCACGGGATGTTGGCGCCGAAGCTGCACGCCAGCACCTGGCCGCGATCACAGCGCCATGCCGCGCGCTTGAACGCGGCTAGCCGTGCGGGGTCGCCCGCCTCGTCCGGCGCCCCAGTCGCGTGCATCAGGGCTCGGGCAATCCAATCAGGCACTGCGTCGCCCTTGTAGCGGGCATCGGGGCGGTCGATGGTGCCGACGGTAGTGCAGTAGTGCGCTGGGTCCTCGTAGCTAGCAGCGTAGCTGGTCGGCGCGAACGCGGCGATGAGCCAGAAGGCGAGAACGACGCGCGTCACCGATCGGTGAGCCGAAGCTCAATCCGCCGGTTCTTCGCGTAGGCTTCGGGCGTGTCGGCCGTGTCGAGCGGCTGGTTGTCGGCGAAACCGGTCGCGGCCAGGTGGTCGGCGGGGACGCCTTCCAGGATCAGCAGCTTGACTACCGTGATGGCCCGCCCCGCCGACAGCTCCCAGTTCGAATTGAAGTTGCCGCGGGTGACCGGCTGCTTGTCGGCGTGGCCGTCCACGCGGAGGATCCAGTTGACGCCGGGCGGGATCTCCTTGGCGATATCCCTGATCGTGTGCGCGATCTCGCGGATCTGATCGGCGCCGGCCGAGGTGATCTCGGCGCTCCCGACGGGAAACAGCACCTCGCTCTGGAACACGAACCGGTCGCCGACGATCTGCACGCCGGGCCGGTTGGCCAGCACTTCGCGCAGCTTGCCGAAGAACTCGCTCCGGTAGCGCTGCAGCTCCTCCACCTTGGCGGCGAGTGCCACGTTGAGCTTCTGCCCGAGATTGGCGATCTGCACGTCCTTGTCGTGCGCGGTGCTCTGCGCGAGGTCGAGCGCGCGCGCGACGCCGGCTAGCTGAGCGCGCAGCTGCTCGACCTGCTGGGTGAGCAGCGCGATCTGCGCGCGGGCGCTGTCGCCCAGCTTTTTCTCATCGCCGAGCTGCGCTTCCACCGCCGCACGCCGCTGCTGCTCGGTGGTGGCGCGGACGGCCGCGTCCTGCGCCTGGTGCTCGAGCTGATCGCGCAGTGCGGCGAGCGCGCGGGCCTGTTCGGCAAGCTTGGCAAGGTCGGAGAGGCGGGCTTCGATAGTCGCCTTGTCCGTCTGCACCGTGCGGTCGGCTTCCGCGAGCTGCTTCTGCATCTCCGCCAACTGCCGCCGCGCGTCGGCGAGATCCGTGCCGACCTTGGCGGCTTCGGCGCTGACCGCCTCGCTCTTGGCAGTGGTGGCGTCCAGCCGCGTTTGCAGCTGGGCGGCGCGCGCGTCGGCCTCGCTGAGCTGTGCCGCCACGCGGTCGCGCTCGGACTTCAGCGCGTCGCGGTCCGACGCTGCCTGCGCCGCTTGCGCCTGCAGTGCCGCGAGCTGGCGGGCGAGCGTGTCACGCGCCGCGTTCGAGCCCTGCAGGTCCCGGTTCAGTTGCGCGACGGAGGTGGTGAGCTCCGACGTGCGGCCTCGTTCGAGCGACAGCATGTCGGACAGCTCTGAGAGCTGACGGTTCACCTGGTCGAGCGCCTTGCTGCGGCCCGAGAGAGCGACGGAGAGGAAGGCCTGCCCCATGACGAACACGAGCAGCACGAAGATGACGATCATGACCAGGGTGGACAGCGCGTCCACGTAACCGGGCCAGGCCTCGAGCCCGTTGCTGCCGCGCCGGCGGAGGGGCATCGGCATCGCCGGCTATCTCGGGTGTTCTTCGGCGAGTGCCGCGACCGTGCGCGTCAGGATGCGCAGGTCGTTGCGCAGCTCTGCGGTGGTCTGGGCCCGGCCTTGCTCGGAGTTGGCGAGCAGTCGTTGCAGGTAGAACTCGATCGAACGGAGATGCCCACGTATCGCTTCGTCCGTCCCCGAGTTGGTGCGCGGCTCGGTCAGGCGGCGGAGCGCGGGGCCGATTGCCGCCTGGCTTTCGGCGATGCGGACCATGAGCTGCTGGTTGCCCCGCATGGCGTCGGACAAGGCGCCGATCCGCTCAGTGAGCGCCATGACGGCCTGGTTGGACTGGAACCGCCCTTCCTCGCCCCGCGCGAGGATGCGCTGGAGATTCTCCATATTCTCGGCGGTCTGTTCCAGGAGCGCCTGCACGTAGACCGGGATGGACCCCTCGCCGTCGGGGACCGCGCCGCTGGACAGGTGCGTGAGCCCGGCCAGCCACTCCTCAAGTTCGTTGAAGAAGCGGTTCTGCGCCTGCCCGGCGGTGAGATCGAGGAAGCCCAGCACCAACGCGCCCGCCAGACCGAACAGGCTGGCGGAGAACGCGGTGCCCATGCCGTGCAGCGGCCGGGCAAGACCCGTTTTCAGCTGATCGAACATCGTGGCCGGGTCGCCGGTTCCCACGGACATGCTGCCGATCACGTCCGACACCGCGCCCACGGTCTGCAGCAATCCCCAGAACGTCCCGAGCAGGCCGAGGAAGATCATCAGCCCGGTCATGTAGCGGGACAGCTCGCGCCCCTCGTCGAGCCGGGAGGCGATGCCGTCCAGCAGGCCGCGCATGCTCGCCGACGAGATGGTGAGACGGTGCGGCCCGTCGCCCGCCCGGGACTCGCGGGCGGCCAGCATGCTGGCCATCGGGGCCAGCAGGCGCGGCGGCGGCAGCCCGGCGAGCCGCTGGCGGGCGGTCTGCCAGGTGCGGAGCCACGTGACCTCGGGGTTGAGGGCGATGACCTGGCGAAGGTTCCAGATGATGCCGAGAAGCAGAACGAAGAGAATGAAACTGTTGAGCGCCGGGTTGTTGGTGTAGGCGAGGATGAGCACCTGCGACAGCAGCCCCGCGACCGCGCCGACCGCGACCAGGAAAACGAGCATGCGTAGGAGGTAGCGTCGTGGTCGCGTCACTTCTTCGCCTCGGCGCCGTTGGTGGCGAGGGCGGCTACGTCCACCCGGTCGGCGGGGCCGCCCGCCGTCGCCGGGCCGAGTGCGCGGACGTAGATCTGCGCCGAGGGGATGCCGCTCGCCATCAGCACGCTGCGCACGGCAAGCGCCCGGGACAGCGATAGCCGTCGCGGGGTGGACAGGTCTTCGGGCTGGCCCGGGGCGTAGGCGGTGACGTTGTAGCTGGTACCGGGCGTGACCGGCTGATGCTCGGCGTAGGCGCGGATGCTGGCTTCCGTTTCCGGCGTGAGATCGGTTCGGGTGGGCGTGAACAGCACGCGGATGCCGTCGGTGATCGGTTCCACGCCGCCGCCGGCGGTGGCCGAGATCGGCGGCGGCGGCGGCGTTTCCTGCTTGCCGCTCGGCGGCTGCACGACGATCGGGGACAGCGCGACGGTAGGTGGCAGGTTGGTCGGCAGCGGCGGGGCTGGTGCCGCCACTTGCGGGGCTTGTGGGGCCTGCGGGGTTTTGGGGGCCGGCGTCGACGGCCGTGCCTGCTGCTGCTGCCGGGCGGGCGCGCGCGAGGCCGGCCGGGCCGGCGCGTGATGTGCCGGCGCGGGCCGGCTTGCCGGCGGCGCTGTGGCGTGGGGCGGCGGCTGGTCCAGGGCGTGCAGGTCGAGCGAGACCTGGGCCCGCACCCGTGCCATCGGCGCGAGTGCCACCGGAACCGTCAATCCCGCAATCAAAAGGAGCCTGGATGCCATTAATCGTTCAGACTACCTGAGCCAAGCCCCCCGCTCAACGCGTGGCAGTGTCAAGTACCACCGCGCGTCGATGCCGATTGCCTGCCTTCAAGCACGATAGCGGCGAGTCGCGCGTGCAGATGCGGGTTGGCGGCCACCACGTCGCCGTTTTCCCGCGGGTCGCCGCCGGCCGGATCGGTGGCGTAGCCGCCGGCCTCGCGTACCAGCAGCAAGCCGCCGGCCATGTCCCAGGGCTTGATGCCGAGCTCCCAGTAGCCGTCATAGCGCCCGGCCGCGACCCAGGCGAGGTCGAGGGCGGCCGCGCCGAACCGCCGAATGCCGGCCACTTGCGGCATCAGGGTCGCCAGGGTGCGGGCAAAGGCGAGCTGGCGCTGGGCGGCCACGGCGGCGAACGGGATGCCGGTCGCGAGCACCGCGTCCTTGATCTCCCGGCGGGCGGACACGCGCAGCCGCCGCTCGTTGACGAATGCGCCGAGGCCCTTCTCGGCCCAGAACAGCTCGTCGGACGCGGGGGCGTAGATCAATCCGGCAACCGGTTCGGAGCTGCCGTCGCGCAGCCGCCGTTCGAGCCCGATGCTGATGCACCAGTGCGGGATGCCGTGCAGGAAGTTCGTGGTGCCGTCGAGCGGGTCGACGATCCAGCGCCATGCCCAGTTTTCCGATCCCGACGCGCCGGATTCCTCCATCAGGAAGGCGTAGCCGGGGCGCGCCTTGGTCAGCTCCTCGCGCAAGGTCTGTTCGGCGCGGATATCGGCTTGCGTCACGAAGTCGGACGGTCCCTTGACGCTGACCTGGAGCTGCTCGACCTCGGCGAAATCACGCAACAGGCGCTTGGACGCCTTCTGGGCCGCGTTCGCCATCACGGTCAGGTGCGGCGACAGGCGGAGCGCCATCGGGGGCCTCTCAGCCCTTGAACCGCTCCACGTAGCTGCCGTCCTCGGTGCGCACCACGATCTTCTCCCCGGTTTCGATGAACGGCGGGACGGAGGTTTTCACGCCGTTGGACAGCTTGGCGGGTTTGTAGGAGGAGGCGGCGGTCTGCCCCTTCACCACCGGATCGGCCTCGACGATCTCGAGGATCACGGTCGGGGGCAGGTGGATCGCGACCGGCTCACCTTCGACGAGGTCGACCGTGACCTGCATGTTGTCCTGGAGGAAGGGTGCCGCGTCCCCCATCAGCGCGAGCGGAATGGTGGCCTGCTCGAAGGTTTCCGGGTCCATCAAAACCATGTTGTCGCCCTCGGTGTAGGAGTAGGCGTACTCCTTCTGCTCGGTCATCAGCCGCTCGACCGTGTCGGCCGTGCGCCAGCGTTCGTTGGTCTTGTTGCCGCTCCGGAGGTCGCGCATCTCCACCTGGATGAACGCGCCGCCCTTGCCGGGCGTGATGATCTGCTGCTTGAGCACGGTCCAGCGTCGGCCTTCGTGCTCGATGACCTGACCGGCCCGGATCAGGTTCGCCTGCTGCTTCATCTCGGCACTCGCGTGGGAGGGGAGGGGCGCTTCTAGCCCCGCTCCCGCTCCAAGGGCAAGCGATGGGGCCGGGGTTGCCTGCCCGCCCCGGGTTTCAAGGGTGGGATGCCAGGGGTTCCGGTGATACGCCGTAAGCCTCCGCGACAGCCGTTGCCGCGGGTCATTGGTTCATCGCCCAGGAGCAAAGCCGTGGCTTTCAAATGCACCATTCCCGCCGTGCCCACTGTGCAGAGCGAGGACGCCGACGTGCGGATTACCCGCTGGGATTTCCCGCCCGGCGCGGTCACGGGACAGCACACGCATGGCTGGCCGTACGTGGTCGTGCTGCTCACCGACGCTGTGATGCGGATAGACGACGGCTCGAAGATCACGGAAACCCGCCTGTCCGCAGGCCAGGCGTATCATCGCCCCGCTGGTATCGAACATGACGTTATGAACGGTGCCGACGTGCCGATGGCCTTCGTTGAGGTCGAGTTCAAGAGGTCTGGAGCGCTCGTGTTCGCCTGAGACGCTCGCCTCGATCAAGCGAATCGATATAAGCGTCCAACAATCAGGAGTTGGGTGGCGCATGCGGGACCTGGCCGGAAAGGCGGCGTTCGTGACCGGCGGCGCGAGCGGGATCGGGCTTGCGCTCGGCCGGGCGTTTGCTGCGGCGGGCATGAAGGTGATGCTCGCCGACGTCGAGGCGGACGCGCTGGCCGCCGCCGTCGAGAGCTTGCGCGAGATCGGGCCGGCTGTCCGTGGCGTCGCTTGCGATGTTGCCGACCCTGCCAGCGTCGAACGGGCGGCCGACGCGTCGTATGCGGCGTTCGGCAACATCCATGTCGTTTGCAACAATGCCGGCGTCGGCGGCGGCAGCGGCATCGACGACATCTCGCTCGACACGTGGCGGTGGGTCCTCGACGTCAATCTGATGGGCGTCCTGCACGGTGTGCGAACGTTCCTTCCGCACATCCGCGCGCACGGGGAAGGGGGGCACATCGTCAACACCGCTTCGATGGCCGGGATGAACAGCGGCCTCGGGTTCAGCCCGTATTCGGCGAGCAAGTTTGCGGTCGTCAACATGTCGGAGGGGCTGGCGTTGCAGCTCCGGCCGCTCGGCATCGGCGTCACCGTGCTTTGTCCGGGATTTGTGCGCACCCGAATTTGGGAGAGCGGGCGCAATCGGCCGGAGCGCTACGGTCCGGCGCGGAGGCCGGACCCGGCCAGTGCGGCCGGCAGGCTGGCCGCCGAACTGGCCGAGCGCGGACAATCGGGGCTCGATCCCGCCGCCGTCGCCGCGCAGGTGCTGGCCGCGATTCGAGAAGGAGAGCTGTACGTTTTCACGCATCACAGCGCCGAGTGGCGCGCCGAGTTGGAGGCGCGCTTTGCCGCGATCCTTGCGGCGATGGACAAGGCGGCGGGCCGGTGACAGCGCCGCGCACCGCTCCACGCCCGGCCTGATTGCATGCATTGCAGTGCGCACGGTGCGGCGGCGATTGCTTTGCCGTCGGAGCCCCCGCGCGAGACAAACAAGCCGGGATGCAGATGAGTGATCTCATGCGCCGCGGCCGTGACCCTCATCCGATTCGCCGCGTATTGGCGGCACGGATCGCTGTGCACCGGGCCCCACGCAAGCCGCCCGGCAAAGGGTTTTGGGCGGCGCTCGGCCCTGGGCTGATCACCGGAGCCTCCGACGACGATCCAAGTGGCATCGCCACTTATTCGCAGGCAGGCGCGCAATTCGGCTTCTCGATGTGCTGGGTGATGCTGTTTACCTTCCCGCTGATGGCGGCAATCCAAGAGATCAGCGGACGTATCGGTCGGGTCACCGGGCAAGGCATCGCCGGCAACATCCGCGCTCACTACTCAAAGCCGCTGCTGCGGGTGATCGTCGGGCTGCTGCTGGTGGCCAATATCATCAATCTCGGCGCCGATCTTGGCGCAATGGGAAGCGCGTTGACCTTGTTGATTGGCGGGCCGGCGCGCCTGTATGTCGTTTGCTTCGCCGTCGGGTGCGCCGCACTGGAGACCTTCGCCCGTTACGAACGCTACGTTGTCGTGCTCAAATGGAGTTCGATATTTCTGCTATCGTACGTAGCGACCGCGTTGATAGTGCATGTGCCTTGGGGCGTCGTGGCGTGGCATACTTTCGTCCCGACTTTCTTGCTGAAGACGGACTACGTCGTCGCCATCGTCGCTGTCCTCGGCACCACCATCACGCCCTACTGCTTCTTCTGGCAATCCTCTCAGGAAGCGGAAGACGAGCGGATTGATCCGGCCGCCCATCCACTGCTGCAGGCGCCCGACGAGGCAGCGGCGCAGATCGGACGCATCCGGGTGGATACCTATGTCGGGATGGGATACTCCAACCTGATCAGCCTATTCATCATAATCACCACTGCGGCGACGCTGAACGCGCACGGGATTTCGAATATCGAGACCTCGGCGCAGGCGGCGGAGGCGCTGCGCCCGATCGCCGGCCAGTTTGCTTTCGCCCTGTTCGCCGCGGGGATCATCGGCATTGGTTTGCTGGCGATCCCGGTGCTGGCGGGCTCCTGTGCCTATGCGCTGGGGGAAGCGTTGAATTGGCCCACCGGGCTGTCGAGGCTGCCGCTCGATGCTCAGGCCTTCTACGGCACGATCGTTGTCGCAACCCTGATCGGCATCGCGATCAATTTCGTCGGTCTCGACCCGGTGAAGGCGTTGTTCTGGTCGGCGGTGATCAACGGCGTCGTCGCGGTGCCGTTGATGGCGATGATCATGATCATGGCGATGACGCCGAAGGTGATGGGCCAGTTCACGCTGTCTCGAGGGTTATGCGCAATGGGGTGGTTGTGCACGGTGGTGATGACGGTGGCGGTCGCGATCATGTTTGCCACCTGGTAGAGACCTGAGGGGCGGCCTGGCCTCACGTGGCCGCCCGACATCAGGCAAGCCCTCCGCCTGAGTTGCTATCCGAGGCACACGCGAACACGTGAGCCTTGCTCGGCAGGGTCAAGCCCAACGATCCATGTCTGAAGTCGTCCAAGGCCCCGGCTAGATAGCCGGCGCCGTCGCTTGTGTAGGTACCTCGGCTCCCTGACCATCTCTCTCCTGACCGACGAGAGCTTGGTTTATCCCAAAACCGGTTCGGAGTTCACGGGCCACGGAACGGTCAATCACTCGGCCGAGGAATACGTCGCCCTGGGTGGGTTCCATCATACGAACACCGTCGAGTCGCATTTTGCTCTGTTGAAACGAGGCGTTTATGGCACGTTCCACAACATCAGCGAGGCGCACCTCCATCGCAATCTGGCCGAGTTCGATCTCCGTGCTAACACTTGGGGCGTGACGGACTGGCACCGTGCCGCCGCCCTGTTGCCGGGCACGGCCGGAAAGCGTTTGGTTTGCCGACAAGCTGACGGAACCGAGAACGCCTAAGCAGATGGCTCGGGCTTTCGGGCGCTGGCATGCTTCTCAGCCTTGCGAGTAGCCGTCTCCTTATCGCGCTCCCTTTTTGGGGCGTGGTTAGGAGGTTTTCAGAAGTCGTTGCAAGAGTGCATCACGTGCAGCTGCAACTCCTTACTGGAAACCTTCCTGACCAAACTATTCGCGTCTGCGCCGACGCGTGGCTGGCGGCGGTGAACGTATGATACGGTGGCCCGACAATTTTTCGCATCCATCCTCAACCAGCTTAATGAAATCTCGCGCGTCCGAAAAGTAGTTCTTAAACGCTAACCTAACATCATCTATCGACTCCCCCTAACCAAAACAACGTCCGTTCCAGGCTGGTCAGCTTCGATCTCAAAGAGCGCTTTCAAAGCGTCGGGGCTGTATCGGAAAAGTCGTATTTCGAGAGGCCTGCCTTCCTTGAGAATCAAGATTGCATTCCGCTGGGCAGCCACGTTCTCATTAGATGAGTTTAAGCCTCTAAGAAGGCCGAGTAGGCCAAGTTCCGTGTCGAGGTCGAGGAACCTTTGAACCAGCTCCAGATTGTCAACATCGGGATGACAAGAGCGAGATTCCTCGTAAGCTCTCGCGAGAATCTCACTTGCATAGCTCATGATTTCCTCGTACCGCTTATCCCCTTCCTGGAACTTTGGTTGACTTGTTGTGATTAGCCCCACCAACTCAACCGCTGTCGCCCACGCATGCTGCACACGTGTTCGATACTGAAGCTCAACAAAGAGACCCTTGTATTCCCTTCCCTGCTCAGATTGTGCATCATACTCGTAGACATCATGCACGCCGCGATAGCCGGTCGGTTTAGGTGACTTCAGATAATCATACTTGTCGATTTCATTGCGTCTCTTGTGCTTGAACTTCGCCTCGTGCAGCCGCTTCCGAAACTCACGCAATTTTGGGACATCATCGAAAATGAGGCGACAACCCGCTATGTCGTCCATGCGGGCCAGTTCCATTCGGGAGAACCGTTTCAAGCTTGCCGAAAATGGTCAGCTTTCTCTTGTGTCTCTGGCCTACCGCCACTCCTTCGCTGCGCGCCCTGTTGCGTAATAACGCCTGAAACGTGTTTAAAACAGGCGCGTGCGCAGCCCGCCATAGATCAATGCACGCGAAGTCGTCGCGCGTAGCGGTTCCGGCCCTGACTGCCGCACCTGCCTTATGACTCGCGACTTCGATCCTCCGGGATACACAGAAGGAAGACCCGCAGACACCGATGACCTCCGCCCCGGCAGCACGGGAATCGCGCCGACCGTTCATCTGGCAAGTAAGGTTGATTCACCGCTCCTTAGCAGCGGCCTCCTACATCTAACCTCATGCTACGTCAACCAGACAGTTCCCAAAATGTTACCTTCAAGAGAGCGCCGAAATCTACTCACTCAATCTAACTGCTAAGTGCCGCATAAACGACTTCACTGTCTCAAATATCTCAGCAGCCCGTTCAACGGAATAAGTCCGGTCAACGTGCATGGTAGGATTGCGCCAAGCCCGCCTTAGATGATCGAAACTCGCCGCCGCCTCGGAATAGAACTGCTCGTCAGGGCTTCGAGGCCCGGCTGTTTTTGCTTTCAAAGTCATTTCCTTCTCTATGTCCCTCAGATAGGACCCCCAGTCATTGCGTCTTGGCACACCAATTGTTTTGGCAAGAGCCGACAAGCCGACTTCAATGCAACGCATGAGGTGCATGACACATGCAGTACCGCGACCAAGAGCAAGACAGGAACCAGCTTCGGTTATATCATCAGTCGCAGACGGAAAGGCCCTGAGTACCATCTTCACCGAACAGCGGATTCGAGGAACTCGTAGTATTTCTCCACGCGAGGCGCTACGATCAGGAAAATGCGGCCGACAACTCGTCCCGAAACCTGTTTACCAACTCGCCGGCATGATGCTTATAGGTAGCGAGCACTAGTGGGGAGAAGTAGGCCCATTCGCCAGGCGGCATTCTGGTCCCAGGGGGCATTTTGCCGACCTGACTTTCAATAATGCCTCGCGAAAGCCCGCGCGCTCGCCAGAGAGCTTACCAGTTCTAGACTTTCAATCTGCTCGCAAACCAGTTTGATGCTGTTCTTTAGTTCGTCATGATTTTTGACCGGCATGGCGTAATCGGTGTTCAGACCAGGGCCGACGGGCACCCGATGCGCCACGTTGGAGAGACCGACAATGGCGATGAACAGGGATCCTCCATCCACCCGGAACAGCATTTCCACAACTCCCAAACATTGCGGATATTGCCGGGTTGCAGGAACCACCGGCGCCTCTCATGGCGACGCTGGATTATATGCGGGGCACCAATACGTAAAGTATGCGAATGCGTAAAATATAGGTCCCCTTTGAGGGTGCCGGGCAGGCCGCCCTATGTTCGCGGCATCGGCCGCGGGATCGGAGCGGCGGCTGGGGTGGCCGGGGCGGCGCTTCTTGCCGACCTGATCGCGATAAGCCGCCTTGCCGCCGGCTACCGTCACGCGGACGATCAGCCGGGCGTACTCGGCGCGGGCGAGCCGGCCGTCGTCGCGGAACCACAGCACGTGGTGCGCCGCCATGGCGACGAAGCTGGCGGCCAGCGGGAACAAGAGCGCGCGCCGGCGGGAGAGGCGCGGCACCGCGAGCAGCAGCACCCGTTCCACCCGTGCCAAAATCCCGCGCAGCAGATAACGCAACGTCTCCGCGCCGCCTGCGGCAAGGTGTGCAGCGCCGAGATCAGCACCCGCTGCGCCGGCGCGCGCTCGGCCAGCACGTCGAGCAGCGTCCGTGCCAATGCGTCCAGCCGCGCCAGCGGCAGCACGGCGAGCTGCAGGTCAGGCTCGCCAAAGGCGGGCAGCGGGTCGGCCGCATCCAACGCCGTGTCCAGTGCCGCCACATGGTCGTGCAGGATGTCGTACATCAGCTCGTCGCGGTTCCGATAGTAGTGCGAGCAGAATGTCGGCGCCTTGCCCAGCGCGGTCCCGATGTCGGCGAGACTGGCGCCGTCGAGCCCGCGGGCTGCGAACATCTCGGCCGCCGTGCGCCTGATCAGTTCCCTGCGCGCCGCCGGGTCCTGCGGCGTCCGCTTCGGTCGCGCCCGCCCGGGCAGCTCGACGGCAAGCCCCTCGAACAGCTTCGCCCGCAGCGCGTCGGCCTTGTCGAACTCCAATGCCACTAATCGCCGTCCAAACTCTATCTGTTAGAGCGCTAACACGTTTGGCCCGATCCGGGCAATGTTTGCGCACGGCTCGGCCCGGATGTGGGCAATGATTTTTGGCTGGAGTGCCCGGAGCCGGGCAACATCCTCTGTCAGCGTTTCCGTTCTATGCGAGCCGCCTGAACAATCTTGTGCCGCCCCCGGGATCTGGTCCGGGCTGATCCGGCTATACGCCCCACCTGGGACGCACGGGCGTTGCGGAACGTGATGCCCGGATCAAGTCCGGGCATGACGAACCGGGCATCACGAACCGGAACCGGGCATGACGGAAAGGCGCGCGCGCCCGGGCAGGACGGGCGACGCTCGCTCCTGACCGAACGGAGTGCCGTTCCGGCGCGACGGGCTACGGATTTCTTGTGCAAACCGCTCAGTCGGGCAGGACTTCCAGCCCATCGCCAACCGCGAACCGGCCGCCCTCCACTACCTCGGCATAGATGCCGAGATTGACGTGGCCATAGAGGTTTCGGAGCTCGCGCACGGGGTTGGCGTCGCGCTCGCCGGTTTCCGGGTTCACCTCCGTCGCCGGGCAGCGGGGGATGCCCTGGATCACGCGCAAGCGTCGCGCCGCCGAGCTGGAGCTGCTTGCCCACCCACTCGGTCTCCGCCCAAGCCGCGGCGCCGGAGAACCACACATTGGCGCGGAAGCGGCGCCGGTGCCGGCGTTCGCCAACCTTCGCCTGATAGTCCCGCAGGCTAGCCAGACTGATGAGGCTGACGACCTGCGCTGCCTTGTCACTGAACATGTGGCCCGGGACGTGGTGGAACCGCGGCGTCCCGCGCGCCTCGGCCCCCAGGTATCGGGTCAGGAACGCCGCGAGCTGGTCGCGGCCCTCTGGCGTCAGGGCATTCGCCGAGACCGCGTCGCCGTCCGGCGCGCGAATGGTGAGAATTCCCGAGCGCGGCTCCCAGTGCGAGCGCAGGAGGGCGATGGTGGCGTTGTTCTTGAGGCACATGAAGTTGTCCTTCATGAGCCAGCGCGGGGCGGCCGGGTCGAACGGAGCGTCGCCGTGCGCGAGGGCGAACGCGCGGTCCCAAGGGATCGCCCCGCCGCGCACGACCTCGGTCGCCTCCAGCGCCTCGGCCGTGAGACCCTTGACGGGGAAGCGATAGAGATATTCGACGCGCATGCCATCCCCCTTGAGCCCGTCTCGTTCTTCTACCATCTGACTAATCGAAGGTCGCGCCCTTGTCGCCGTCATGGGGCGAGGGCCGACCCGTCGCCTGATTGATAGGGACGAAGACAGATGGACCTTGAGAAACTCACCGAGCGGTCGCGCGGCTTCCTGCAGGCTGCGCAAACGATCGCAATCCGCGACTTCCACCAGCGGCTCACGCCTGAGCATCTGCTGAAGGCGCTGCTGGATGATGAGGAGGGCGCGGCCGCCGGCCTGATCCGCGCCGCCGGCGGCAACCCGCAAAGTGCCCGGGCCGCCGTGGAGGCGGACCTCGCCCGGATGCCGAAGGTGCAGGGCTCCGGCGCCGGCCAGCCGCAGGCCACGCCCGAGTTCGTGCGCGTGCTGGACGCGGCGCAGCAGGCCGCGCAGCGCGCGGGCGACGAATATGTCGCACAGGACCGGCTGCTGGTGGCGCTTGCCGCCTCCGACACGCCGGCGGCGCGCGCGCTCCGCAACGCGGGTGCCACGGCGCAGGCGATCGAGAAGGCGGTGAACGAGGTGCGGCGGGGCCGCAAGGTCACCAGCCAGAACGCCGAGGCGAGCTTCGACGCGCTGAAGAAATACGCGCGCGACGTCACCGCCGTTGCGCGGGAAGGCAAGCTCGACCCGGTGATCGGCCGCGACGAGGAGATCCGCCGCGCGATCCAGGTGCTGGCCCGCCGCACCAAGAACAACCCGGTGCTGATCGGCGAGCCCGGCGTCGGCAAGACGGCGATCGTCGAGGGCCTGGCGTTGCGCATCGTCAACGGCGACGTGCCGGAGGCGCTGAAGGACAAGCGGCTGCTGGCGCTCGATCTCGGCGCGATGGTCGCCGGGGCCAAGTACCGCGGCGAGTTCGAGGAGCGGCTGAAGGCCGTGCTGAAGGAGATCGAGTCCGCCGAGGGCGAGATCATCCTGTTCATCGACGAGATGCACACCCTGATCGGCGCCGGGCGCGCGGATGGGGCGATGGATGCCTCCAACCTGCTGAAGCCCGAGCTGGCGCGCGGCGCGCTGCATTGCATCGGCGCCACCACGCTCGACGAGTATCGCAAGCACGTGGAGAAGGATGCGGCGCTGGCGCGGCGCTTCCAGCCGGTGTTCGTGGGCGAGCCGACGGTGGAGGACACGATCAGCATCCTGCGCGGCATCAAGGAGAAGTACGAGACGCATCACGGCGTGCGCATCACCGACGGCGCGCTGGTGGCGGCGGCGACCCTGTCCAACCGCTACATCACCGACCGCTTCCTGCCCGACAAGGCGATCGACCTGATGGACGAGGCGGCGAGCCGGCTGCGCATGCAGGTGGACAGCAAGCCCGAGGAGCTGGACGAGCTCGACCGGCGGCTGATGCAGCTCAAGATCGAGCGCGAGGCGCTGCGCAAGGAAAGCGACCCGGCTCGCGCGAGCGGCTGGAGCGGCTGGAGCGGGAGATGGCCGAGCTCGAGGAGCAGTCGAACGCCATGACCGCCGCCTGGCAGGCGGAGAAGGAGAAGGTCGCCGAGACGCAGAAGCTGAAGGAGCGGCTGGATCAGGCGCGCAGCGAGGTGGAGGTGGCGCAGCGGCGCGGCGATCTCGCGCGCGCCTCCGAGCTGATGTACGGCGTGATCCCGGACATCGAGAAGCAGCTCGCGGCGAGCAGCGACGGCAAGCTGGTGAACGAGGCGGTGACCGAGGAGGACATCGCCGCGGTGGTGTCGCGCTGGACCGGCATTCCGGTGGACAAGATGCTGGAAGGCGAGCGCGACAAGCTGCTGCGCATGGAGGACGCGCTGCGCCGCCGCGTGGTCGGCCAGGAGGACGCGCTGCGGGCGGTGGCCAACGCCGTGCGCCGGGCGCGCGCGGGCTTGCAGGATCCGAACCGGCCGATCGGCAGCTTCCTGTTCCTCGGCCCGACCGGCGTCGGCAAGACCGAGCTGACCAAGGCGCTGGCCGCGTTCCTGTTCGACGACGAGCGCGCGATGGTGCGCATCGACATGAGCGAGTTCATGGAGAAGCACTCGGTCGCCCGGCTGATCGGCGCGCCGCCCGGCTATGTCGGCTACGACGAAGGCGGCGTGCTGACCGAGGCGGTGCGGCGGCGGCCCTATCAGGTGATCCTGTTCGACGAGGTGGAGAAGGCGCACGAGGACGTCTTCAACGTCCTGCTGCAGGTGCTGGACGACGGGCGGCTGACGGACGGGCAGGGCCGCACGGTGGATTTCCGCAACACGATCATCGTGCTGACCAGCAATCTCGGCCGCGACATCCTGGCCGCCCAGCCCGAGGGCGAGCCGGCCGCGATGGTGCAGGGCCAGGTGATGGACGTGGTGCGGGCGCATTTCCGCCCCGAGTTCCTCAACCGGCTGGACGAGATCATCCTGTTCCGCCGGCTGCAGCGGGCCGACATGGCGGCGATCGTCGAGATCCAGCTCGACGCGGCTGCGGGAGCTGCTCGCCGACCGCAAGATCGAGCTCGACCTCGACCGGACGGCGACCGAGTGGCTGGCGCAGGAAGGCTATGACCGCGTCTACGGCGCGCGGCCGCTGAAGCGGGTGATCCAGCGCAGCCTGCAGAACCCGCTGGCGGGGCTGATCCTGGAGGGTGCGGTGCGCGAGGGCGACACGGTGCATGTCAGCGCCGGCGCGAACGGGCTGACCATCAACGGCCGCATGGCCGAGGCGGCCTGAGCGACACCTCCCCTCTCCCCGGTTGAGGGGAGGGGGGTCGCGCCGGGCGCGGAAAGATCTTGTCACGGCGTTGACACGCCGGGCGCACGCGCCTAGATACCGCGCCTCGCCGACGGCCAGACCGGTCGCCGGCTCCCCGAAAGGGGGCGT
>CAVWQV010000013.1:0-58948 GCA_963757115.1 uncultured Alphaproteobacteria bacterium
CAACTTCGCGGGACAGGCTGCGCACCAGCGAGTTGATGCCCGCCTTTGCCATTCCATAGGGGGCACTGCCCGGCGCCGGAAGATGGCCCGCGACGGAGCCGATGAAGATCAATCGCCCCTTCCCGCCCGCCGCCTTGCGCTGTCGGATGAAGGCGCGCGCGCAATACACGGGTCCGATCAGATCGGTGCGCAGCACCTCCAAGAGCTTGTCATCCTGCATGTCGGCAACCGGCATCCCGCTCATCCCGGTGCCCGCGTTCGCGACCAACAGGTCCGGCGCGCCCAGCGCCTGCTGCGCACCGTCGAACAGTTTCTGCACCGACGCCGGATCGCCCACCTCGCATTGCGCGACGAAGGCGCGGCGCCCCGCCCCTTCCACCGCCCGCCGCGTCCCCTCGGCACCTGCCTCATCGGCATGATAGCTGATGGCCACATGCGCGCCCGCCTTGGCGAACGCCTCGGCCGTGGCCCGGCCGATCCCGCTGTCGGCCCCGGTGATGATCGCTATCTTGCCCTCGAGGTTCATGGTCTTGCTCCGTTGCTGCCCGAGGAGAGCGCGACGAGTGCCGCGATGTTTCCGCGTCTTCGAGTCATTTGACCGGCCCTGCCACTCTGCCTAGGGTCGCGGCGACACCCGATGGACCCATCGAACCCGCCGCGCGGCCCCGGTCGTGGCACCGGGCTGCCTCCTTCCCTCGACGCGCGCTCCGCGGCCGTCCTGCGGGAGATCGTCGAGCAATACGTGGAGACCGGCGAACCGGTGGGAAGCCGGACGTTATCGCGCCGGCTGCCGACCCCGCTCTCGCCCGCGACGATCCGCAACGTCATGGCCGACCTCACCGAGGCAGGGCTTTTGTTCTCGCCTCACACCTCGGCCGGCCGGCTGCCGACGGATCAGGGGTTGCGACTTTTCGTCGATGGTCTGCTGCAGTTCGGCGAGCTCGGGGAGGAGGAGCGGGAGGCGATCGCCTCCGCGCTGGGCGCTGGGGGGCGCAGCCTCGAGAGCATGCTGGCCGAGGCGAGCCTGATGCTGTCGGGCTTGTCGGCGGCGGCCGGCCTTGTGCTCGCGCCCAAGTCCGAGGGAGCGGTGCGCCACATCGAGTTCGTCCCGCTCGGTTCGGGCCGGGCGATGGTCGTGCTGGTCAACGCCGACGGCCATGTTGAGAATTGCGTCATCGCGATCCCGCCCGGGCTGCCTCCCTCGGCCTTGCAGCGCGCCGCGAACTATCTCAACGCGCGCTTGTCCGGCCGGTCGCTCGCGGAGCTGCGCCGCATCGTAGGGGAGGAGATGGCGGCCGACCGGAGCCAGCTCGACGAACTCTCCGCCCACGTCGTGGAAGCCGGGCTCGCCACCTGGACGGGCGAGGGAAGGGGCGGCAGCCTCATCGTTCGCGGGCAGGCGCGGCTGCTCTCCGACGTCACGCAGATCGAGCGACTGGCCGCCATCCAGACCTTGTTCGAGCGGCTCGAAACGCAGGAAACCATGCTCCGGCTGCTCGAGCTGGCCGAGCAGTCGGACGGAGTCCGCATCTTCATCGGCTCCGAGAGCGGGCTGTTCGGCACCACCGGTGTCTCGATGGTCGTCGCCCCGGCGCGCGGCGAGGGCGGCCGGATCGTCGGCGCCATCGGCGTGATCGGCCCCACGCGCATCAACTACGGGCGGGTGATCCCGGTAGTCGACTACACAGCCCGGGTGATCGGACGCCTGCTTGGGTAAGCCCGCGAAACGCTGCCGACTAGGAAGGACTTCGCTTCAGGAGAGATGCTGGGCGAGGTGCTTGTTCATCTCGAACATTGTCACCTTGTCCTTGCCGAACACCTTCTTGAGCTTGTCGTCGGCAACGATCTCGCGGCGATTCTCGGGATTCTGGAGGTTGTGCTCCCGGATGTAGGCCCAGACTTTGCTGACCACCTCGCCACGGGGCAGCTTGTCGGAGCCGACCACCGCGGCGAGTTCCGCCGAAGGCTGCAGCGGCTTTTGCAGGGCGTTGGGGGCGTCCCCCGACTTCGGTGCTTTCACGCCTTTGGCCTTGGCGGCGGCCGGTTTCGGCGCTGACTTGGTCTTCTCGGCAGGCTTACTCGCCATTGTTCGTTACCTTGATCCAGATTGGTGGCGCATCCCGATACAGCATTCGCCCGATTCTTGGCACCTATCTTCTATAGGCGTCGGATGTGGTTCGCCAACGCCGGTAAGCGGATTGCCGTCGCGCGCGGGCCCTGGTTTATCCGTCCCGGAGCCGAATGGCTCGGTGGCCTGGACCAGAAAAGATGCTGCTTTCTATGACTGTGCTTCTGGCCTTTCAACTGGTCGGAGAAGCGATCGCCCGCGGCTCGGCCTTCGGCATTCCCGGCCCGGTCATCGGCTTGGCGCTCCTGGCGGCCTCGCTCGCCGCGCTGCCGGACATACGCCGGGCAATGGAGCCGACTGCGAGCGGCCTGCTCGGCCACTTGTCGCTCCTGTTCGTCCCGGCCGCAGTAGGCGTCGTGCAGCAACTGCCGCGGCTGCGGTCGGAGGGGCTTGCGATCAGCTGCGCCCTGGTAATCTCCACGGTTGCTTCCATGGTGGTGACCGCAATTGCCTTCCAAGCCGTCTCGCGCCGGATGGGCATCACGGACGAGCGCTGATGGACGAGGTCTTCCGGCTCTGGGTCTATCTCTCGGCAACGCCGCTGCTGTGGCTGACCGCGACGCTTGCGGCCTACCTGGTTGCGGACCGGCTCGCAGCACTTCTTGGTCGTCCGCCGCTGGCCAATCCCGTCCTGATCGCGGTGCTGCTGGTCGCGGCACTGCTGCGGGTGACGGGGACGGGTTACGGTGTCTATTTCGAGGGTGCGCAGTTCGTGCATTTTATGCTCGGCCCGGCCACCGTCGCGCTCGCCGTTCCGCTGGTCCGGGAGGCGCGGCTGGTGCGCCGTCTACTCCTGCCGATTGTCGTCGCTTTGCTCGCGCGGCTCGGTGACCTCGGCGGTCACCGCGGTGGGCGTGGCGTGGCTGCTCGGCGCCGACGTTTCCACCCTCGCCTCGCTCGCCCCCAAGAGTGTGACCACGCCCATCGCCATGAGTGTCGCGCAATCGATCGGCGGCATCCCGGCCCTCACCGCCGTGCTGGTGATCCTGACCGGGATCTTCGGCGCGGTGACCATGACACCCGTCCTGTCGCTCGCCGGCGTGCGCGACGACGCGGCCCGGGGCTTCGCGGTCGGGGTGGCGGCGCACGGCATCGGGACAGCGCGCGCGTTCCAAATCAGCCGGGTTGCCGGCACGTTTGCCGGGCTCGGTCTGGCGCTGAACGGGCTTGCGACCTCCGTGATCGTACCGCTGCTCGCGCAATTGGCCCACTAGGGGGAGTTCCGCAGCCCATGCCCGCCGTTGCCATCGCCGACAATCTCCGCCGCGTGCAGGATCGCATCGCATCCGCCGCCGCGCTGGCCGGCCGTGATCCGGCGAGCGTCACCCTGGTCGCGGTTTCCAAGACCAAGCCGGTCGAAGCGGTGCGCGCCGCGATCGCCGCCGGCCAGACCGTGTTCGGTGAAAACCGCGTGCAGGAGGCTGCGGCCAAGTTCCCGACACTCCGCGCCGAAAGTGCCGCGCTGCGCCTGCACCTGATCGGCGGGCTGCAAACCAACAAGGCGCGGGACGCGGTCCAGCTTGCCGACGTGGTGGAAACGCTTGATCGCCCCCGCCTCGCGGACGCGCTGGAGGCCGCCATCGCGCGCGAGGGTGCGGCACCCACCTTGCTGGTCGAGGTCAACACCGGCGACGAGCCGCAGAAGAGCGGGATCGCACGGGCCGACACCGACGCGTTCATCGTCGACTGCCGGCGCCGCTTCGGCAATGCACTCGCCGGGCTGATGTGCGTTCCCCCGATCGGCGAGGACCCCACGCCGCATTTCGCATGGCTCGCCGACTGCGCCGCCCGACATCAACTCGCCGTCCTGTCGATGGGCATGTCGGCAGACTTCGAGGCGGCGATCGCCTGCGGAGCGACCCATGTGCGGGTCGGCTCGGCGATCTTCGGGGCGCGTCTGAGCGTTCCTTGCACCGCCGCGCCCGGCAGCGTAAGGCTCCGGACGTGAGGCGGGACGGAACGGCGGCGGAGACCACGCGATGATCGCCAACACGGGTTCTCGCCGTTTCCGGACGCGGCTGCCATGAGCGCCGCGGCGCCGGCGAAGGCCCTACGCCGGCCGGTCCCACAGGTCGGATTGATGCTCGGCGTGCTCGGCATCGTCTACGGAGACATCGGCACCAGCCCGCTTTACGCCTTCAAGGCGAGCCTCGCGCTGTTCAGTAATCGCGTCGTCACCAGCACGGAGGTCATGGGTATCCTGTCCCTGATCTTCTGGTCACTCGTGCTCGTGGTGACGGTCAAATACGTGACGCTCATCATGCGGGTGGATAACAAGGGCGAGGGTGGCATCCTGGCACTCATGGCGCTGGCCCAGCGCGTTTCGGTCGGAGCACGCACCCGCGGCTGCGTTGGGCCTCATCGGCATCGCCGGTGCGTGTCTGTTCTTCGGCGACGGCGTGATCACGCCGGCGATCTCCGTGCTTTCGGCTGTGGAGGGCTTGGAGGTATCCGCCCCCGACCTCAAGGAATACGTGCTGCCGATCTCGGCCGTCATAATCGTCGCCCTGTTCGCGGTTCAGGCACGCGGGACCGGAAGTGTGGGACGGGTGTTCGGGCCGGTGATGGCGCTGTGGTTCGGCGTCATCGGCGTCCTCGGGGCACTGGAGATCGCGCACTTTCCCTACGTGCTGTTTGCGATCTCGCCGAGCTACGCGGTTGCCCTCTGCATCCACTACAAGGCGCTTGCCTTCGTGGTGCTCGGGGCGGTGGTGCTGTGCGTCACGGGCGCAGAGGCGTTGTACGCCGACATGGGCCATTTCGGCCCGGCGCCCATCCGCCTCACCTGGATGTTCTTCGTGCTGCCTTCGCTCGTGCTCAACTATTTCGGCCAGGGCGCGCTGACCTTGTCCAACCCCCGCGCGGCCGAAAATCCGTTTTTCCTGCTCGGGCCGGAATGGTCCCGGCTGCCGATGGTGATTCTCGCGACGATCGCAACGGTGATCGCGAGCCAGGCGCTGATCTCGGGCGCCTACTCCATGACCCGGCAATGCCTGCAGCTCGGCTTCCTGCCGCGCATGACGGTGCGCCACACGTCCGATGTGTCCGAAGGACAGATCTATGTTCCCCAGGTGAACGCGGCGCTCGCAGTCGGCGTGCTGATCCTGGTGTTTGCGTTCCGCTCCTCCGACAACCTTGCGGCCGCCTATGGCATCGCGGTCACCGGCACGTTCCTTTGTACGGCGGTGCTGGCGATGATCGTTTTCCGCCGCCAGTTCGGCTGGCCTCGCTGGCTGGCCGGCAGCGTGTTCGGGTTCTTCTTTCTGCTCGACGGCCTGTTCTTTGCCGCCAACGCGCTCAAGATCCCGGAAGGCGGCTGGGTGCCGCTCATCCTCGGGCTGGCGCTAATGGCGCTGATGACCTCGTGGAAGCGGGGGCGGGACCTGCTGCTCGCGCGCTGGCGACAGGACAGCCTGCCGCTCGCCTCGTTCCTCGCGCGACTGCCGCAGTCGCGCACGGTGCGCGTGCCTGGGCTAGCCGTATTCCTCACCGGCAATCCCGATTACGTGCCGGGCGCGCTGCTGCACAATCTCAAGCACAACAAGGTGCTGCACGAGCGCGTGCTGTTCGTGACCGTGGAGAACCTCGACGAGCCTACGGTCGTGCCGGAGCGCCGGACGGCCGTGCACGAGCTCGCAACCGGTATTCACAAGGTGGCGCTGCGCTACGGCTTCATGGAAAGCCCCGATATTCCGAGCGCGCTGGAAGCGCTGCGGGACCGGGGTGTGGCGTTTGACCCCATGCAGGCAAGCTACTTTCTCGGCCGCGAGGTTCTGGTTCCCGCGATGGTTCCGAAGCTGCCGTGGTGGCGGCTGTGGCTGTTCCTGGTGATGGCGCGCAACGCCATGCCGGCGACCGAGTTCTTCCGTATCCCGAGCGATCGCGTGGTGGAGCTCGGCGTCCGCGTCGCGATCTGATCCGGTGGCGAAGATCATTGCGTTGCTGGCGCACGCCCCGGGAATGCCGAACGGGGATGTATCGCACGGATGGAATTGACGGTCTGCCTGACCTCGCAGGCCCAGATCGACCGCGCCGCCTACGTGGCGGCACCGCTGCCCTGGCGGACGCGCCGCTCCTGGCCGCATCGGGCAGACTGGTGGGGCGAACTCATCCTTGACGAGCGAGGCTGGGGGCTGCGCGCGGAGGGCGACCCGGAAGAGCCGATCTGGAGCCTTTCGCTGAAGCTCCTGCGCCCTGGCGCCTACGTCACATTGCATCGCCCGAACGGCGAGGAACTTGTATTCCGCATCGTTCAGGTCGAGCAGGACTGAGTTCGAAGACGCCTTGCTCTAGTTACGTCGCCAGATTTCTTCGTTCAGGAGGCCGGCGAAGCTGAGCCAACCGATCAGGGGCGCGACGGCCGCGGCCGCAACGCGATCGACCCGCGAGGCCGCAGCCACCGCGCCGGCTGCGGCCCCGAGCATTCCCCCGAGCGCGCCCAAGCTTTCTCCGAGCCGCTTGCGCCCGAAGAACAGGTACGGCCAGAAGGCCAGACCGGCCACGGTCACACCCCACAGGCCAAGCGCCGTCCGACGCTCGTCGCTTGGCGGAGCGGCAAGCAGGCGATAGCCGGCGACGCATAGCAGGAGGTCGAGCGCCGTCCAGGCCGCGCCGATGACCGCGCCGGGCGGCGTCCAGGATGGCTTGTCGAGCCGCGCGTACCAGGCGGCCGTGCGCGGTTGCGCCGGGCCAGGATTGTAGCGCGCGCCGAAGCGCGCCGCGCCCAGAACGGCGGCGGTCGCAAGGACCGCCGCCGTTTCCTTGCTGACCCGCACGCCTACTGCTGCTTGCTGGACTCGGAACCGCCGCCGGAGTTGTTGCTGGCGGGTTGGTCCTGCGCCGTCTTCTGCGCTTTTTCTTTGTTTGCCTCGTGGTGCCCGACCGCGCATCCCGCGGCCGCGCCCAGCACGCCATGATGTCCGGCGACATGGCCCGCCGCCCCGCCGACGGCGGCTCCCGTAAGACATCCGGCCTGTGCCGAAATCGATCCGGCGAGCATGAGAGCCGAGATGGCTAGAACGATTCGTCGCATCTTTGCCGTTTTTCCTTGCTGATCAGCGGGTGCAACGCTCGAACCCGCCGATCGATCCCTAGACGCTCGCGGCCCCGAGAGGTGGCTTTCGTGTCGGCCGGTTTCCCTTCATCGTTGCACGTCATGCGGCGACGCCCGCCGGGGAGGCTCGGTGACCGATCCAGAAATAGAAGTGATCCGGGAGCTTTTGCACGCCCGGCCGCGCCCGTCCGGGCTCGCTGGACGGCGCGAGCGGCTCGACGCGCTCGGGGCGCCGTACCCCGTTCCCTCCGACGTGCGCGCCGAGCCGGTGGACGCGGGCGGCATTAGTGCCGAGTGGACGCAAACGCCGGAGGCCGAGGCGGATCACGTCGTCATGTTCCTGCACGGCGGCGGCTACGTGTCCGGCTCCATCAGAAGCCACCGCCACATGGTCGCCGAGTTGGGCCGGCAGGCGCGGGCGCGTACTTTTGCGCTCGACTATCGGTTGGCGCCCGAGCATCCGTTTCCCGCCGCCCTCGAGGATGCGCTCGCCGGCTACCGCTTCCTTCTCGAGGCCGGCATCGACCCCGCGCGGATTGCGCTCGCGGGGGAGAGCGCGGGCGGCGGCCTCGCGCTCGCGACCTTGATCTCGCTCCGCGACGCGGGCGAGAAGCTGCCCGCCTGTGTGTGGCTGAGCTCGCCCTGGGTCGACCTCGCCATGACCGGGGCCAGCTTGGAGAGCAAGGCGGCGGTCGACCCATTGATCCAGGCGCCCTATCTCGCGGAGCTGGCGACGGCCTACCTGGGCGGCGCAGACCCGAAGTCGCCCCTCATCTCGCCTATCTACGCCGATCTGCGCGGCCTGCCGCCCAGCTTGATCCAGGTAGGATCGGCGGAAACGCTGCTCGACGACGCGGTCAGAGTGGCGGGTGTCGCTGGGGCGGCAGACGTGGCGGTGACGCTGCAGGTTTGGCCGGAGATGATCCACGCCTGGCATCTCTTCCATCCGCAGCTCGCCGCCGGTCGCCGAGCGCTGGCGGTGGTCGGCGCGTTTATCCGTGCCGAGTGGGGCACGCTGAGCGCGGGCCAGTCCCGGTCGACCGCGGACCCGGCTCCCGGCTTTGCGAAGGTCTTTGTCCACCCCAGCCCCTTGCCGTAGGCGCTGACGAGCGCCTTTTGGGAAGCAGACTGCGGTCGGTCACTGAAGGCCGCAGGTGGGCTGCGGAGGACCGGATGACTGTCCGTTTTGGGTTTGACAACAGCTATGCCCGGCTCCCGGCACGCTTCTTACGCGCGCGTCGAGCCGACCCCGGTAGCTGCGCCGCGGCTGATACGGCTGAATACGGCGCTCGCCGAAACTCTCGGCCTCGACCCCGCTGAGCTCGCGAGCCCGGAGGGTGTGGAGATCCTGGCCGGCAACCGCGTCCCCGAGGGCGCCGAGCCGATCGCGACCGCTTACGCGGGGCATCAGTTCGGCGGGTTCGTGCCGCAACTCGGCGACGGGCGCGCCATCCTGCTCGGCGAAGTGGTGGACCGGGACGGCGTGCGGCGCGACATCCAGCTGAAGGGCGCGGGCCAGACCCCGTTCTCCCGGCGCGGGGACGGGCGCGCCGCACTCGGTCCGGTGCTGCGCGAGTATGTCGTCAGCGAGGCCATGGCGGCGCTCGGCATCCCGACGACGCGCGCCCTCGCGGCCGTCGCCACGGGGAGACGGTGCGTGCGCGAGACCGATACTGCCCGGGCGCCGTGCTGACGCGGGTCGCCTCGAGCCACATCCGGGTCGGCACGTTCCAGTATTTCGCGGCTCGCGGCGACGTGGAGGGCGTGCGCGCGCTGGCGGACCACGTGATCGCGCGGCACTACCCCGACGCCGCCCAGCGCGGCCGAGCCCTATCGGGCGCTGCTGCGCGGCGGTGGTCACGCGGCAGGCGGACCTGATCGCGCGGTGGCTGCTGCGTCGGCTTCATCCACGGGGTGATGAACACGGACAACATGTCGGTCGCAGGCGAGACGATCGACTACGGGCCCTGCGCGTTCATGGACGCCTACGACCCGGCCACGGTGTTCAGCTCGATCGACGACAGGCGGCCGCTACGCCTACGGCGAACCAGCCGCGCGATCGCGCAGTGGAACCTGGCGCGCCTGGCCGAGTGCCTGCTGCCGCTGCTGGCCGAGGGCGAGGACGCGGCCGTCGCGAAGCGGCGCAAGAGGCGCTGGCGGCCTTCGGCCGCCCTCTTCGAGGCGGCGTATCTCGGCGGGCTGCGTCGCAAGATCGGGCTCGTGACCGAAGCGAGA
The DNA here is from genome assembly GCA_963757115.1 of uncultured Alphaproteobacteria bacterium. Lineage (GTDB taxonomy): Bacteria > Pseudomonadota > Alphaproteobacteria > Acetobacterales > Acetobacteraceae > CAVWQV01. Next base: position 9,417 of record CAVWQV010000013.1, read on the forward strand.
GGGGGACGTTGCGCTGGCGCAGGACCTGCTGCGGCTGATGGCGGCGAACGGCGCGGACTTTACGCTCACGTTCCGGCGGCTCTGCGACGCGGCGGCGGGGCCGGAAGGCCAAGTGGACGACGCGCGCTTTGTTCACCGATACGGCCGGCTTCGACGCCTGGGCGGCGCGCTGGCGCGAGCGGCTGGCGCGCGAACCCGGGACGCCGGACGCACGCCGCGCCGCCATGCGCGCCGTAAACCCGGCGTTCATTCCGCGCAACCATCTGGTCCAGGCCGTGATCGAGGCGGCAACGGAACGGCAGGACTTCGAGCCGTTTGCCGAGCTGCTGGACGTGCTTTCGCGCCCGTGACTCTGACCAGGAAGGGCGGGAGCGCTACACATTGCCGGCGAGGCCGGAAGAACGGGTGCTGCAGACCTTCTGCGGTACGTGAAGCGCGGCTTGATTGGCGCGCAGGTGACGGTACAACGCGACGCGTTCAGGGCGCCGCGGACGGCAGGCGAAGCTAGCTGGCCGGCAGCGCCGTTGTCGTAGCGCCCGGAAGCACGCCGCCCGAGGCCGCCTTCGAGCGGCCGATGATCAGGCGGCCCGAGCGGTTGTTGGTCGCGTAGGCGAATGCCCATTGCGCGCTGACCATGAAGCGGTTGCGAAACCCGATCAGATAGAAGATGTGCGCCCCCGCCCAGACGACCCAGGCCGGGAATCCGGTCAGGTGGACCCGTCCGAACTCGGCCACGGCCTTGTTGCGTCCGATCGTGGCGAGCATGCCGTAGTCTTGATATGCAAATGGCGGCGGCGGCCGCCGTCCTTGCGCGCGGCGCAGTATGGCGCGCGCCACGTAGTGCCCTTGCTGCTTGGCCACCGGCGCGAGCCCAGGAAGCGGCTTGCCGTCGGCCCCGAGCGCGAGTGCCGCGTCGCCGATTACGAACACGTCCGGATGTCCGGCCACACGGAGATTGCTGCCCACCGCGACCCGACCGCCCTGCCCGGGCGTCATCCCCAGCCAATCGGCCACGGGGGTCGCTGCTGTCCCGGCGGTCCAGATGATGGTCCCGGCCGCGATCATTCCGTCGTGCAGATGCACCCTCCCGTCCTCGAGGCCGGTAACGCGCGCGTTCAGCCTTATCTCGACGTCGAGCGTGGCCAGCTCGCGTGACGTGGCGTCCGACAGGTCGGGTGCGAACGCCGGCAATAGGCGCGGTCCGGCCTCGACGAGCACGACGCGGGCATGCGCAGGGTCACTGCCATAGTCGCGCGCCAGCATCTGCCGGGCCAATTCCGCGATCGAGCCCGCCATCTCGACCCCGGTCGGCCCTCCCCCGATCAATACGAAGGTCAGTAGGCGGGCGCGCTCGGCCGCGTCGCTGGTTTCGGCCGCGCGTTCCAGCGCCGCCAATATCCGCTGACGCAGCAAGAGCGCGTCTTGCAGCGACTTGAGCCCGGGTGCCGCCGCCTCCCAGGACTCGTGGCCGAAATAGCTCGGCTCCGATCCGGTGGCGATGATGAGCTCGTCATACGGCACGCTGCCTTGGTCGCACAAAACCTGCCGCGCCGCGGCGTCCACGCCCGTGACGGTCGCCATGAAGACGCGCGTGCGGTCGCCGACGGGCAGGATGCCGCGCACCGGGGAGGCGATGTCCTCGGGAGAAAGCGCCGCGGTGGCGACCTGATAGAGCAGCGGCTGGAACAGGTGGTGGTTGTGGCTGTCGATCACGGTGAGGTCCACCTCCGGCCGACCCGCCAGATCGAGCGCCGCCTGCAGCCCGCCGAACCCCGCGCCGATCACCACGACCCTGCGTCGCCCGGTTTGCCGGCCGGTTGCCGCGCGCTCCCCGTTCGCCGCGCGCCGCAACGCCCATCCCGCCACGAGAAGCGTCCGCTCCGGCTCCCGCCAGTGCCAGTGCCAGTGCGAATGAGCGAGGCTGCAAGCTCGGCTGTGCCATTCCAACCATCCGCTAAGGTCGTGCCGGCTATCCAACTCGGCGGAACGGGCGACGTTCCGCTTGCTGCCCGTGCAGGGTTACGCCCGGTGCGGCAGCCGTGGCAGGTGTGCGGCGAGCGCCTGAAACGCGCGCTCGTCGGTGCGGTCATAACGGATTGGCGTCACCGCGATCCGCCGCGCGCGCAGCACGTCGATGTCGCTTTCCGGCCCTTGCTCGCGTGGGCCACGACGGAACGCGATCCAGTGGTAGTTGAACCCGCGCGGATCGGTGCGGGTCTCCACGTTCATGCCCTGGATCATGCCGACGCCCTGCCGGCAAAGCGTGGGCGGTCCGCACTCGGACGGTGCGGCGTCAGGAAAATTGATGTTTAGGCAGGTCTCGGCACTCCAGCCGAAGCCGAGCAGCTGGCGCACCACATCCGCCCCGAGCGCCCGCGCCGTTTCCCAGCGAACCTGATAGTGGTCGGTGAACGCTTGGCTCAGCGCGATTGAGGGCACGCCCAGCATCATCCCGGTCATGGCGCCGCCCACCGTGCCGGAAAACACGGTTTCCATGCCGAGATTGGCGCCGCGGTTTACGCCGACAGGACCAGCTGCGGTGGCGCGTCCCGCATCAGGTGGACGATGCCGATGACCGCGCAGTCGCCGGGGGTTCCCGTCACCCCGAACCGTCGCGGTCCGCGCTCGGATACCCGTACGGGTTGATGCAGGCTGACGGAGTGCGACGTGCCGCTCTGGTCATGCTCGGGTGCCACCACCCAAACCTCGCGGGCCAGGGAAGCGGCGACCTCCTCCAGGACGGTAAGGCCCGGCGCGTCGATGCCGTCGTCATTGGTCAGCAGGATGCGATCCAGCACGCAAGACCTCCATCGGATGAGTTGTTGGTTTGACCGCTCATCCGACGCGCGTCCAGCTGGCTGCGGCAAAGGCGTCGAGCGCGCCTTGCCCCACGAAGGCCCTCGCGGCTATATGGCCGCGTTGGCCGGAGTGTAGCTCAGCCTGGTAGAGCACTGTGTTCGGGACGCAGGGGCCGGAGGTTCGAATCCTCTCACTCCGACCAACTGCCGTGCTAGTGCGTGTTTCCGCTCAGTGATGGGCCACGCGCATTTCGCCGACCCCTCGCCCGGTCGCGCCCACCTGGCGGGCCTGCGCCGCCGCTTCCTTGGTGATGCTGCGCAGCTCGCGGAGGAAGCCGAGGCCCGTCTGCGTCCGCTGGACCAGGATGCTTCGGCGATCTAGCGGATCGTCTTTACGGCGGACCAGATCGAACTCGACCAGGCGATCGATCGCCCGGGTCACCGCCGGCTTCGAGATGTTCAGCCGCGCCGCGAGCCCGCGCACCGTCTGCGCCTCGTTATCGAGATAGCAAATGAGAAAGGTCGCGAGTTGCCGAGCGGTTAGATCCGGCCCCTCGCGACGGACCAGCTCAGTGATGGAGTGGCGCAAGGTGGCGAGCAGCTCGCTGGTTTCAGATGCAGCCATGTAAGATGTCTCCGTAGCGGCCCCGGTCACCGCGCCAAAGCCCGTTTCGGAAGTAGCCGGATTCGTTAACGCGGGCAATCAATTTCGCCACCCGGTTGATGAAACGCCATTGCCTGCGTCTGCTGGTCGGCAAGCGGCGGCCGCCCCGCGCTGTTCCCGCCCGCTCTGGCACAGACCACAGCCGATCGACTAGCGTAAGGGATAGAAGGAGGACGCCGATGCCGCTCCCGCAACGACCTGCCGCCCAGCACAGCGCCGTCCATCACATCGCGATAGGCGATATGGTGGTTTCCGCGATCAACGATGGTGCCTTCGTCGGCTCGCTCGACTTCGTTGCCAACATCGGTGCCGACGAGGCGGAACAGCTGCAACGGAGCGCGTTACGGCCGGTCCCGCCTTTGTTCACCGTCAACACCTTCCTGATCCGGCGGGCGGACGATTCGCTGGTGCTGGTAGACACCGGATGCGCCGGCAGCATGGGGCCGACGCTCGGCAACTTGCCGACCCATTTGGCCGCGCTCGACATCGAGCCGGCCGACATCGGCACCGTACTGCTAACTCACATGCACCCAGACCATGCGAACGGGCTGATCGACGGGGCCGGCGAGGCCGTGTTCCCGCGGGCCGAACTGGTGGTCCACGCCGCCGAGCTCGCGTTCTGGAATCGCGACGACCTGCCGGAAGCGATGGGCGACTACGTCAGGGGAGCACGTGCTGCCGTTGCTCCCTACCGGGCACGGACCCGCACAATCGAATCCGGAGAGGTGCTTCCCGGCATCACCGCCGTCCCCGAGCCGGGCCATACGCCGGGGCACACAGGATACAACGTCGAGGCCGGCGGAAACGCGCTGCTGATCTGGGGCGACATCGTCCATCTGCCGGGGATCCAGTTCGCCAATCCCGAGGCCGGCCTGGTATTCGACGTCGACCGGCCGCAGGCGGTCGCCACCCGCAAGCGCATCATGGACATGGCCGCGTCCGACAACCTCCTGGTGGCCGGTATGCACCTGGAGTTCCCGGCGTTCGGGCGCGTCGCGCGTGGACCAGGCGGATACAGGTTCGTTCCTGAACTCTGGACCCCGACGGTCTGACCGACACCAACAATCATCGGAGCTCGGTCTGCGGCGCTCCAACTGCGCGCCAGCGGGCAACATTGCGCCCGTGCTCTTCGAGCGTGCGCGAGAACGCGTGGCCACCGGAGCCGTCCGCCACGAAGTAGAGATCGTCGCTCAGGGCCGGTTCCAGCACGGCATGGAGGCTGGCGAGGCCCGGATTGCAGATCGGCGAGGGCGGCAGCCCACGGATGCGATAGGTGTTGAACGGATCGTCGCGGTCAAGGTCGGCGCGGCTGAGCGGCCGGTCCAGACTGCCGGTCCCGCCGCTTGCCCCATAGATCACCGTCGGGTCGGATTGCAGCTTCATTCCAAGCCGGAGCCGGTTGAGGAACACCGCCGCTATGTGCGGGCGCTCGTCGGTCCGCGCGGTTTCGCGCTCCACGATGCTGGCGAGGATCAATGCTTCCTGCGCCGAGGCAAGCGGCAGGTCCGGAGCTCGCGCCGCCCACTCCTCCCGAAGCGCGCGCTCCAGGGCGACGTGCGCCCGGTCCAGCAACGATTCCCGAGAAGCCCCATACTCATAGATGTAGGTTTCCGGGAGCACGCTGCCCTCGGCCGGTACCGAGGGACCCACCGGTCAGGGCTTCGGCGCGGTCGAGTACCGCCGCCACCTGCTTGGCGGTCACACCCTCGGGGATGGTGACGTGATGCTGGACCGGGCGAGCGGTCCGCAGCACGGCCAGTGCCGTGCGCAGGCTGGCGCCGGCCGGGAAGGTAAACTCGCCGGCGCGGAGCGGCCCCTCGGCCGAGGTCAGCAAGGCGGCAAGCCGGAACGGCAACGGCCGGGCAACCACGCTTGCGTCCGCGAGCGCTTCGGCCGCTTGCCCCGCCCCGCCGCGCGGCACCACCACGTTGCGCGCTTCGGGCAGCGGGCCCGGCGCGTCGAGCACGTGCGCCGCGTAGCGGGCCCCACCCCAGCCCACCGCAGCTACGATGACCAACGCCAACAACCACCACCGGAGCCGACGACGCACGGCGGCGCGGCCCCGTTACGTCAGACGGCGCTGAAGATGACGCAGGCGTTTGTCCCGCCGAAACCGAAGCTGTTGGACAGCGCCGCGTGGACCCGACGCTCCTGCGCCACATGGGGGACGCGGTCGATCACGCTCGGCCGGCTCGGCGCGTCGAGGTTCAAGGTCGGCGGCACCACCTGGTCGCGGATCGCCAGGATGGAAAACACCAATTCGACGGCACCCGCCGCTCCCAACAGGTGCCCGGTGGCCGACTTGGTGGACGACATCGCGAGCCCCTCGGCCGCCGGGCCGAACAACATCTCCACCGCTTCAAGTTCCATGTCGTCGCCGGCCGGGGTCGAGGTGCCGTGCGCGTTGACGTACTGGATTTGGGAGGGGTCCATGCGAGCGCTCCGCAGCGCCGAGCGCATGGCGCGGACCGCGCCTTCGTGCCCTTCAGCCGGCGCGGTGATGTGGTGTGCGTCGCCCGACATGCCGTAACCGCTGACCTCGGCATAGACGGCCGCGCCCCGGTCGCGGGCATGCTCGTATTCTTCAAGCATCAGCATGGCCGCGCCCTCGCCCATTACGAACCCGTCGCGATCCTTGTCCCATGGCCGCGAGGCGCGCGTCGGCTCGTCGTTAAATCCAGTGGAAAGCGCCCGCGAGGCGGCAAACCCGGCTATTCCGAGCTCGCAAATGGCCGCTTCCGAGCCGCCGGCCAGCATCACGTCGGCCTCGCCGAGCATGACCAGGCGCGCGGCATCGCCGATCGCATGGACGCCGGTGGCACAGGCGGTGACGACCGCATGATTCGGCCCCTTGAAGCCGTACTTGATCGAGATCTGGCCGGACGCGAGGTTAATGAGCGCGGAGGGGATGAAAAACGGCGACAAGCGCCGCGCCTTGCCTTCGTAGACCTGAATGGACGCCTCGTAGATCGCCGGCAGCCCGCCGATCCCCGAGCCGATCATCACGCCCGTGGCGCACCGATCCTCCTCGAGACTCCGGCTTCCACCCGGAATGCTCGACGGCTTCCGTGCCCGCGACCATCGCCAGATGGATGAAGCGATCCATCTTTTTCTGGTCCTTGACCGGGATCCACTCGGCCAAGTCGAGCTTGCCATCCGCCCTGGTGCCCTGCGGCACCTGCCCGGCGACTTTGCACGTCAGATTAGTCGTGTCGAACGACTGGATCGACCCGATGCCCAATTCGCCGCTGATCAGCCGTCGCCATACCGGCTCCACGCCGACGCCGAGCGGGCTGACCATGCCCATGCCCGTGACCACCACGCGACGCATTGTCCTGGTCTCGCCGCTTTGCCGCTCAGGCGGATTTCTGCTTCTCGATGTAGTCGATCGCATCCTTCACGGTGCTGATCTTCTCTGCTGCGTCTTCCGGGATTTCCACGCTGAATGCCTCCTCGAACGCCATCACCAGCTCGACGGTATCGAGGCTGTCGGCGCCGAGATCGTCGATGAACGAAGCCTCGGGTGTGACCTTGGACTCCTCGACGCCAAGATGTTCGACCACGATCTTCTTAATCTTGTCGGCGATCTCGCTCATCTGATCCTGCAGCTCCTGCCTGTGTGGCCCCGCGGGGTTTTCCGCGCGCCCGCCTGGTGGTTCGGATGCTGGCCGAAGCCAGGCTCTCGCGCGGCCGCCCGCGTGGGGTTACAGCCGCGAGGGCCGCTTAGCATGTTCCCCCCTTGCAGCCAACACGGGCGGGCATCGGGGCGGGATTGGGCCGCTGTATCCGCGGCCCTGTGTCCCGAATTACACTTTTCGGCGACCGATTTCGAAGTGCGATTATGCTCCGTCAACGAAAGCCCGATGATGCCAGCGACTGATGCGAGACCGAGCTACACCGTAGATCAGCGAAACCGCGTCAAGCGCCGGCACGAGCGTGGATTCTACGATCACGAGACAGTCCACCGGCTGCTCGATTCAGCGGCGCTTTGCCACGTGTCCTACGTCGTGGACGGCCAGCCCTACTGCACGCCGACCCTATTCTGGCGGGAAGGAACCCGACTTTATTGGCACGGCAGCAGTGCCAGCCGGATGCTTCGGAACCTCTCGCGAGGGCAGCCGGCCTGCCTGACCGTCACCCATCTCGACAGCCTCGTGCTCGCGCGCTGCGGGTTCAACCATTCGGCCGATTATCGTTCGGTCATGGCGTTCGGGCGGGCCCGCCTCGTTTCCGCGCCCGAGGAGAAAAGCCGGGCGCTGACGATGATGGTGGACCGTTTCTTCCCTGGCCGCACGGCGCAATTGCGCGCCAGCACGGAGCAGGAGATCAAGGCAACGGCCGTGGTGACCATGGAGATCGATCGCGCGTCCGCGAAGATGCGCAGCAAAGGGGTCGCCGACGATGACGAAGATTACCTCCTGCCAATCTATGCGGAGCGTATTACCGTCCACACCGTGATTGGCGCGCCGGAGCCGTGTCCCCGCCTGCTGCCGGGCGTGGACCGGCCGGCCAATCTTGCGGGTTATCGCGCCGGGCGGCCCCTCGAAGAGGCCGTTCTCGCGGCGTATCAGGACGTTTACGCGGACTGACGGGCGGGCTTTGGTGTCCGCTAAATCATCGCCATGCCGCCGTTCACGTGCAGGGTCGCGCCGGTGACCCAGCCCGCCTCGTCCGAGGCCAGGTATACCACCGCGGCGGCGACGTCCGCGGGCTGGCCGAAACGGCCCAGGGGGATCGCGCCGGCCAACTTTGCGCGCTGCGCCTCGCCCAACACGTCCGTCATCGGAGTTCTGGATCAGTCCGGGGGCGACCACGTTCACGGTCACGCCGCGCGATGCCACTTCCTGGGCGAGCGCCTTGCTCATGCCGACCAGCCCGGCTTTGGCCGCGGCGTAATTGGCCTGCCCGGCATTGCCGGTGGCGCCGACGATGCTGCTGATGCTGATGATACGGCCCGCGCGGCGGCGCAGCATCCCGCGCAGCACGGTACGCGCCAGGCGAAACGGCGCCGCGAGATCGACCTCCAGCACCGCGTTCCAGTCCTCGTCACCCATGCGCAAAGCCAGCATGTCCCGCGTCAGGCCCGCATTGTTCACCAGCACCGCGAGTGGCCCCGCCGCGGCCTCCGCGGCCTCGATCAGCGCGTCGGGTGCTGCGGGATCGCTGAGGTCGGCCGGGCACACATGCGCCCGCTCGCCGAGCTCACGCGCCAGGGCGGCGAGCGCCGCCTCTCGCGTGCCGGACAGCACGACGGTCGCGCCTTGAGCGTGCAGCGCGCGGGCGATGGCGGCCCCGATGCCGCCGGACGCGCCGGTGATGAGGGCGGGCTTGCCGCTCAGATCGAACATGTTCATAGCGACTTCAGCAGCGCCTCGATCTCGGCCGGGGTCGCCGCCGAGGTCGCCCTCGCGTCGGGCACAATTCGCCTGACGAGCCCGGCGAGCACTTTGCCTGCGCCGAGTTCGACGAAGCTGTCGATGCCAATAGCGGCCATCGCGAGGATGCTTTCGCGCCAGCGCACGGTCGCCGTGACCTGCTTGATCAGCAGGTCGCGGATTTCGGCCGGCGAGGTGGTCTTGCTGGCAGAGACGTTGGCCACCAGGGGCACCACCGGCGCGCTCGGCGGACACCGCTCCAGCGCCTCGGCCATCGCGTCGGCCGCAGGCGCCATCAGCGAGCAATGGAACGGGGCGGACACCGGCAAGAGCATCGCGCGGCGAATGCCGAGATCCGGCGCCATCTGCACGGCGCGTGCAATCGCGCTGGTGTGGCCCGACACCACGAGCTGCCCGCCGCCATTATCATTGGCCGTTTCGATGACCGCGATCTCGCCCGTCTCGCTGTCGGGCTCCGGGCCGGCGAGCGCGCAAAGCTCCTCGGTCTGCACCATGTCGGTGCCAAGCAAGGCTGCCATCGCCCCGGTCCCGGCCGGCACCGCCTGCTGCATGGCCTGCCCCCGCAAGCGCAGCAGCCGCGCCGCATCGGCGAGTCCGAAGGCGCCGGCGGCCGTGAGTGCGCTGTATTCGCCGAGCGAATGCCCTGCGACCAGGGCCGATTTCTCCTGCAGTCGAAAACCACCCTCCGTTTCCAGCGCGCGCAGCACCGCCAGCGACATCGCCAACAGCGCGGGCTGCGCGTTTTCCGTCAGGGTTAACGCCTCCGCCGGACCCTCGAACATCACCCGCGAAAGCTTCTGCTTCAGCGCCTCGTCGACCTCCTCGAACACCTGGCGGGCGACCGGGAAGGCGTCCGCGAGCGCGCGCCCCATGCCGACGGTCTGGCTGCCCTGGCCGGGAAAGATGAAGGCGTGGACGGGCATGAACGGGGTTCCCGCAGGAGGCGCGTGGCCGTGATCAGGGGCGGCGCCATGGACTGGTTCGCGGCGTAGCTTCCGGTCAAAATGATGTCAATGCACGCGCGGCGGGCACTGCGAGCCCGGGAGTTCAACCGCGCGTTCAACCGCGCCCGAGCCGGCGCTCGACGAACTCCAGCCGGTCCTGGCCCCAAAAGATCTCACCGTCGATGACGTAGCTCGGCGCACCGAACACGCCCCGAGCCAGTGCCGCCGCAGTGTCGGCCGTGCGCCGCTCGGCCCAACGCGCTTCCGCCCCGAGCGCCATGACCGCTCCCGCATCGAGGCCGACTTCGCGGATCAGTTCGGCAAGCGTGCGAGGATCGCCCGTGTCCTTCTCCTCCTGCCACAGCGCCCGGAGCACGCGGTGCCCGAGGGCGATCGCAGGGGCGTCGCCCATCGTCTCGCGCACGGCAATGACGCAGCACGCGGCTGGCAATTCATTTGCCGGGAAGTGCTTGGGCTCGATGTTGATCGGGATGCCGAGATGGTCACGCCAGCGTGGCAGCTCCATCAGCCTGTACGCCTGCCGTTGCGGCGAGCGCTTGGGCAGCGGCAAGCCGCCGGTGGCCGGGAAAATGGTACCGAAATCTACCGGCCACATCCGGAGGGAGGCGCCGTGATGTGCCGCCATCGCCTCGATGCGCGCCGCCCCGAGATGGGTCCAGGGCGAGTTCAGGGATACATAATAATCGATGTGCAGCGCCATCGCCCCGCCCCTTCCTCAGCGGTTTCGCCAGTTCGGTCGGCGCTTTTCGGCGAACGCGCGCGGCCCTTCCACAAAATCCTCGCTTTCGGCGTTGCGCCGCTGCGCCGGATACACGGTCCGCACTGCTTGCTCCAGGGACGGCTCGTCGAGGCCGCGATACGCGGCTTGCTTGGTCGCCCGTACCGCGAGCGGCGAGCATTCGAGGATCAGGCCCGCCCACCGCTTGGCCGCTTCGAGCGCGTGGCCCTCCGGCACGACCTCGTTGACGAAGCCGAGCCCCTTGGCTTCCTCCGCGGGAACGTGCCGCCCCGTGAGCATCATTCCCATCGCAAGCTTGATCGGGATCGAGCGGGGCAGGCGATGCACGCCGCCGGCACCGGCGATCAGGCCGACCCGTGGCTCGGGCAGGGCGAAGCGTGCGTTGGCCGCAGCCACGATGATGTCGCAAGCGAGCGCGATCTCGAAGCCGCCACCCATGGCGACCCCGTTCACCGCCGCGATGAGCGGCTTGTCGAGATCAAAGCGCGACGTGAGCCCGGCGAAGCCCGAGCGCACCGCTGGCCCGCGCCGCCCCGCCGCCTGCACCTTGAGGTCGTTGCCCGCCGAGAAGGCGCGGTCGCCCGCGCCGGTGACGATGCCGACCCAAAGATCGTCGCGGGCCGCGAACTCGTCCCAGACCTGTTCGAGCTCTTGATGGGCGTCGCTGTGCAATGCGTTCAGCACCTCGGGGCGGTTGAGGGTAACGATGCGCAGCCGCCCTTCGTCCGCCACCTTGCAGAACTGATACTCCGCCATGCCGCTCGTCCCCTCCCTTTGCCACCCGCCTCGGTCGCGGCCGATCGACCTGCTCGGCCGGTCGTGGCAGCGATGATGTCAGCCGACAACACCGGCCGCGCGCATGGCCGCGATCTCGCGCTCGTTGTAGCCCGCCTCGCGCAGCACCACGTCGCTGTGCTCGCCCACGCGCGGGGCAGCCCGGGGCGCGGCCTTGTCTTGGCCGTCAACCCAAAGCGGACTGGTGACGGTCAGCAGGTCATCATCACCCTGGAACGGCACGAGGGCGCCGCTTTCGCGCATCTGCGCATCCTGCGGGATGTCTTCCATTTCTGCAACGATCCCGAAGACCAGCCCGCTCGCGTCGAGGATCGCTCGCCATTCGGCAAGCGGGCGCTCGGCGAAGGTCACGTCGAGGGCAGCGGTGAGCGCGGCGGCATGACGCGCGCGACCATCCGGCGTATCGAACCGGTCGTCGTCGAGCAACGGCGAGGCGAGCGCCGCGCGCAGCCGGCTCCAGCGCCGGTCATCGCCGACAATCGAGAGCAGAAGCCAGCGTCCGTCGGCGCAGCGGTAAAGGTTGCGCAGCGGCCCCGGCGCTTGCGCGCGTTCGGGTTGTACCGTGACGGCTTCCCCGCAAAGAGCGGCTTGCACCTGGCAGCCGTTCGCCCACAACCCGTTCATCAGCAGCGAGGAGCCGCAGCGTCCACCCCGGCCAGTTCGCTCGCGCTGGTAAAGCGCAGTGACGATTGCCGCGTACATCGCCATCGCCGACGGGTGATCGCCCATGCCGGCAAGCGAGCGCGCGGGCACGGCGCGTTCTCCCGACCGGACAAGGTGCATGAGGCCGGAGCGCGCCCACCAGGCGGTCGCGTCGAAGCCCGGCTTTTCGGCTTCCGGCCCGGTCTCGCCGTAGCCGGTAAACGACCCGTAGATCAACCGTTCGTTCAATGGGGCGAGGTCCTCGTAGGTGATGCGCAGCGAGCGCCGGACCGGCGGCGGGAAGTTGGTGATGAACACGTCGGACTGCGCGACGAGTCGCCGCAGTACCGCATGGCCGACCTCGGTCGTGAGATTGAGCGCGAGGCCGCGCTTGTTGCGGTTGTCGAGCACCCAATTCGGGCTGACCGGATGGACGTAGCCGGAGGCGGGCAATTGCGCACGAACGCGATATGGATCACCCGTCCCCGGCGGCTCGAGCTTGATGACGTCGGCGCCGAAATCTGACAGGACCGTCGCGGCGGCCGGGGCGGCGATATAGCTCGCGCAGTCGATCACCTTCAGCCCGTCAAACAGCCGCTCCGCCACGTGATGCTCCCCATGCTGCCGCGCGACACGCCTCGCGCGACACGGTTTAGCGAGACTGGGCGATGCCGGCACGGACGGCAAGATCGCTTCACCGCGACGAGAGGTACAGCCGGCACAGGTCCCGGATCTCGGCCAACGCACGCTTACGACCCGCCCCCGGTTCCTCCTGGATCGCTCCGACCGTGTGAATCAAATGCACGACCACGACGGCGATGACCCTGGCTCGCGCGACCGACAGACCTCCGTTCGCCGCCATCAACATCTTCGCCACCTCGCTTCGCATCGTGCTGGTTACCTGCTGGCGCGCCTTGGCGAGCATCCCCCGCGCTTCGGCGAACGCGACGGCCGCCGCCTTCTCGGTCCCCATGGCCAGCTTCAAGTCGACCAGCGCGTCGGCGAGGTCGGCGGGAGTGAGATCTCGAGCGCGCTCTGCAAGCGCCGAAAGCTCCGCGCCGAGGCGCTCGAGGTGGCGTGCGATGATGACTTCACCGATCGCCTCCTTGGTCGGAAAAAATCGATAGAGCGATCCGATAGCCGTTTTCGACCGTGCTGCGATCTCCGTCATGGTCGCGGTGTCGAAGCCCTTCTCGGCAAAGACCTCGGTTGCCCCTTCGACAATCGCTTCCACTCGCAACCGGCCGCGCCGCCGTTTCGGCTCGTGCGAGGGTGGCTCCGGTAGCTCTGCCAATCGCTCCCTCAAGGGCGAGATCCACACATGAAGTTGAGCCTAACCCGCGCGCGACGTACCCGACACTCAATCAAGTAAGCGTGCGCTTCGCCGCGGCACCTGGGCCCCCGACTTGATTTTGGGGAGCGCCCATCAAATAGCATACGCGAGCCCACCCTCGCATAGTGGAAGCTGCCGGATGTGGGCGGCTGCCTTGTGCTGCAATCTTGGTCGCTTTCACGAAAGGCACGTCGATGCGCCACGACCCTGGCGATTCGGAGCTCGCGCGCGTCGAACCGGGTGATGATCGGCAGGAGATTCAGAGCGGTTCCGAGACGAGATCGGAGGAAACCCGCCGCGAGATCAGGAAGCAAGACGAGCAAAAGGCTGACAAGAGCAGCGATAACGGCAAGAAGGATGACGGCGAAGGCAAGAAGCGAAGCCGCTGGCCCCTGATCATCCTGGCCGTCGTCGTGGTGCTCGCGGTAATCGGCGGCGTGACGTACTGGCTGGCTGACGCGCGGCCTCGAAAACACCGACGACGCCTATACTGAGGGCAACGCCATTTCCGTCGCCCCCAAGATCTCCGGCTACGTGGTCGAACGGAACGTCGACGACAACAGCTTCGTCAAGGCCGGCGACGTCTTGCTCAAGATCGATCCGCGCGACTACATCACCGCGCGCGACCAGGCCCGCGCCAACCTCGACCTTGCGCGCGCGGAGCTCGCGAGTGCCGAGGTGGACCTGGAAGTCACCCGCGTCCGCGCGCCGGCCAATCTCGCGCAAGCGCAGGCGTCGCTGACGCAATCCCGTGCCAACCAGGTCAATGCCGAACGGGACTACAAGCGGCAGCACAGCGTCGACCCGCGGGCGACGACGCAGACCAACGTGGACCAGGCGACCGCGCAGATGCGGGCAACCACCGCCGCTGTCAGCTCCGCTCAGGCGCAAGTCGAGATCGCGGCCTTGGTCCCGCAGAACATCAAATCTTCGGAGGACACGGTGCGCCAGCGCCAGGCGCAGGTCGCGCAGGCCGAGGCGAACCTCGCGCAAGCCGAGATCAACCTGTCCTACACCGAAATCCGTGCGCCGCAGGACGGGCACATCACCCGCCGCAACTTCGACGTCGGCACCTACCTGCAGGCAGGCCAGCAGGTGTTCTATCTCGTTACCACGGATACCTGGGTGGTCGCCAACTTCAAGGAAACCCAACTCGCCCGGATGCGTCCGGGGCAGCCAGTCAGCATCGACGTGGACGCCTACCCGAAGCTCAAGCTGCGCGGCCATGTCCAGAGTATTCAGGAAGGCAGCGGGTCGCGGTTCAGCACGTTTCCGGCCGAGAACGCAACCGGCAACTACGTCAAGATCGTCCGCCGCGTGCCGGTCAAGATCCTGATCGACACCGGCCTCGATCGGCGCATGGGTTTGCCGCTCGGGCTCTCGGTCGAACCCACGGTCACCGTGCGATGAGCGGACACGGCGGCTCGAAGGCAAACCCGTGGCTCGTTGCCATGGTGGTGACGCTCGGCGCGTTCATGGAAGTGCTCGACACCACCATCGTCAACGTGGCGTTGCCGCACATCGCAGGAACCCTGGCCGTCAGCAGCGACAACGCCACCTGGACGCTTACCACCTACTTGGTCGCCAACGGCATCGTGCTGACGACCTCAAGCTCGCTCAGCCGCAGGATCGGGCGCAAGCGTTACTTCCTGATCTCCATCGCCGGCTTCACCGCGACGTCCTTCGGCTGTGGAATTTCCACCTCGTTCCCCGAACTCCTGATGTTCCGTGCGTTGCAGGGATTGTTCGGCGGCGGCCTGCAGCCGACCCAGCAGGCGATCATTCTCGACGTGTTCCCGCCCGAGAAGCGGCAGCAGGGTTTCTCGCTCACCGCTATCGCGATCATCATCGCTCCGGTACTGGGGCCGTTGCTCGGCGGATACCTGACCGACCGTTACAGCTGGCACTGGATCTTTCTCATCAACATTCCGATCGGATTGCTGACCTTTTTCGGCGTGCTCGGCCTGGTCGAGAAGACGCCGGACGAGGACAAGCAGAGACGGACTGCGCCGCCCTTCGACTACTGGGGCCTGCTGTTCATCAGCCTCGCACTCGGCTGCATGGAGCTCGCGGCGGACCGGGGCGAAGACTACGACTGGCTCGGATCCAATTTCATCCGCATCATGGCGCTCCTCTCCGTGTGCGGGTACGTGTTCGGCGTCTTCTATCTGCTTTATGCTCGCAACCCGGTCGTGAACCTTCGGGTGTTCAAGGACCGCAACTTCGCGCTCTGCTGGGTTTGCATCGCGATCATGGGCTTCGTCCTCTACGCCAGCGCGGTGATCATTCCGCAATTCGCCCAGCAACAGCTCGGCTACACGGCGACTTGGGCCGGGCTGGTGCTGGCGCCGGGTGCCATGGTGTTGATGATGTTGATCCCGGTCGCCGGGAAGATCCTCAATTATGTGCCCGTCAAATACGTCATCGCCGCCGGCGGGATCGCGCTGAGCGCGTCGCTCATCTATTCGACGAATCTCGTCCCCAATATCGACTTCTTCGACCTCGCCGTGTTCCGGGCCACGCAGACGGCGGCGCTCGCGCTATTGTTCGTGCCGATCAGCACGGCCGCCTACGCAACCGTGCCGAAGGAATTGAACAGCGACGCGGCCGCGCTGTTCAGCATGGCCCGCAACGTCTATGGCGGGGTCGGCATCTCGATCTCGACGGCACTGGTCACCGACCACCTGCAGATCCAGCAGCACCACCTCGTGGAGCATCTCACGCCGGTAAACCAGCCGTACAACGTACTGCTGCAACAAGTGGAGCAGGCGCTCATCGGTATCGGACAACCGATGCAGCAGGCGATGCAGTCCGCACCCGCGCAAGTCTATCAGATGCTGCAGGGCCAGGTCGCCGTGCTCGCCTACAATGACGTCTTCCGGATCACCGCGATCATCTCCCTCGTCATGTCGGTGGCCGCTCTCATGCTGTCGAATGTCAAGCCACAGGCGGGCGCCGGAGGTCCTGGTTGATGCTCCTGCCGAGGAGCCTCGCCGTCGGCGTGGTGCTGATCGGGCTGTCTGACTGCACCGTCGGCCCGGATTTTACGCGTCCGGCCGCGCGGTACACACCTTCCTGGCAGGACGCGGCGCGCCGTGACCCTGCCGTCCTGCAGGGGACCGACCCGGACCCGCGCTGGTGGAGCACGTTCGGCGACCCGCAATTGACCGAACTGGTCGAGATGGCGATCGCCGGCAACCTCGATCTGCAACAGGCGGTGCTGCGGGTGGAGGAGTCCCGCCAAAGCATCGTCACCGCCCGAGCAGCCGGGCTGCCCACGCTCAACGGCACGGGCAGCTACAATCACGAGCAGTTCGGCCTTCGAGGCATCCTGCAGTCGCAGGGCGTCTATGGACAGCTTAACGCTCTCGCCGACCAAAGCTCGCCCCTGAATCAGATAAGCCCCGGGCTCGGCAACCGCGCGAGTTCCACTCTCAGCAACGCACTCGGGCAAGTCATCCAGCCGTTCGACCTGTTCCAGGTACGGTCTGGACTCGTCTTGGGAGCTCGACCTGTTCGGCCGAGTGCGCCGATCCGTCGAGCAGGCCAAGGCGAACACGCAAGCGCAGAGGGAGGCCACCAACGACTCGCTCATCATGCTGGAGAGCGAGGTCGCGCAGGCTTACCTTCAGCTGCGGGGGGCGCAGGCGTTGACGCGCGACCAGCAGGAAAACATCGAGGCGGCGGAACGCGCACTGAACTTGACGGAACGGCTGGAACGGCAGGGCCTCGGCACCGCGCTCGACACCGATCAGGCTCGGACGCAAGTGTTTAGTTACCAACAACAATTGCCGGTCTACGAGAAGCAGGCTCAACAGTCGATCAATCAGCTCAGCGTACTGGTCGGGCAGCCGCCGGGCACGCTCGACGCCAAGCTGTCCGCCCCGGCGCCGCTGCCGAAACTGCCTGCCGTCGTCAAGGTAGGCGTGCCGTCTACGCTCGCGCGGCGCCGGCCAGACATCCGGCAAGCGGAAGCGCAGCTGCACGCCGCCACCGCGAATGTCGGCGTCGCGGTCGCTAGCTTCTATCCCGACGTCACGCTGACTGGAAACATCGGGTTCCGCGCGATTGATGCGAGCTACCTGACGAACTGGGCCAGCCTCTTCTACTCGGTCGGCCCGAGCGTTTCGCTGCCGATCTTTCAGGGAGGACGACTGACGGCCAGCTTGCGGCTTGCCCGTACGCAGCAGGCGGAGTCGGCGCTGCGCTATCGTGGCACGGTGCTGAACGCGCTGCGGGAGGTGGAAGACGCGATCGTGGCGTACCGCACCGACCGAGCCCAGCGCGACAAGCTGCGGCAAACGGTGGCGTCCGCAGCCGACGCGGAGTATCTCGCGAACGACCGCTTCCGCCACGGGCTGGAGAACTTCCTCCAGGTGCTCGACGCCGAACGCACCCTCGTGTCTGCGCGCCAGCAATTGGTGCAGACCGACGTGGCCGTGGCGAATGACGTCGTGGCGCTGTACCGTGCGTTGGGCGGAGGCTGGCAGGATACCGGGACGTCGATCCGACCACCCGCCGTCCCGCAAGCGCCGCCGATCGTTCCCGGCGCGCTCGACAGCCTAGCGGCGGGGAACCAAAAACAACACTGAAACGACCGGCCTAGCGTACGCTGCGACGTCGGCGCAGTTTACAGGTTTCAACCGCGGCTCGCTTGCATTCAAGCCAGGTTATTGATCTACGGTAAAAAACTGGGCTGGCACACGCCTTGCTGAACACACCGGCACAACGTCCGGGACAACGCAGGGTATCGTGTGCAATGGTTTGAGTCGTGCGCCACCTGCCCGCACCAACTTCTTAGTGTGCTCGGCTGCGGTTGCGGTATGCGGGATCGCACAGGCGGGGCGAACGCGGCTCGGGACAAGCCCGAGCGGCCAGAATGAACAGCGATCAGCATGAACTTCGTCTTGCGCGAGACATGCGTCCAAAAAGGCAACATCACGAATGACGACCTACACCTGGAAAAATGCAGTCGCCGGAGACTGGACTGATGCCGCCAACTGGCAGGGCGGCAGTGTCCCAAACAGCGCGGATGCCGACGTGTTCATCGACGCGCTGCCGGCCAGCAGCTCGCAGAACTACAACGTCACTATCCCGACGGGCACCAGCATAACCGTCAACTCGCTTGACCTCGGCAATTATCAGACCGGACTCGTTGTTGACGGCACGCTTACTTACGCGCCGGGCTCGTCAGGAGCGCTGGGCCGCGAGTTCAACCCGGGTGCTCTCACCGTGAACGGCGGCACCATCAACAACGCCGGGCTGATCTACTCCTTCGTCCAGACCACGGGAAATGTGCTGTTTACGGGCAGCAACCCGATCTATCTCGCGTTTGAGCTGCAGGCTATCGATGGCACGGCAGCGGTGGATACAGCCAATATCGCGCAATACAATGCATCCGGGCATACCCTATTCGACGGGATATTTGACGCCCTGGGAGAGACGTCTACGGTCGAACTTGGCGGCAGCCGCTACGGCTTTACGGTTGACGTCGAGACGCTGATCGGGCCGAAACCGACCGTGACGCACAGCTATTGGACGCAGCTCGAGTTCGACAATCCCGGCTCGCAGATCCTGGAATGGAACGGCGCCGCCTACGTGCCGATCGAATCGACACTGAAGCAGATCGCCAACTCCGCGTTCGTCACGGTCACGAACGGCCGCGACTACACGACATCAAACACGTTTACCATCGGCAAGGACGGCGTATTCGAGCAGGCGGGGGGCAGCCTGACCACGGGCGGGCTCACCCTGCTCAGCGGCGGCCTGCTGGTCGGGGGATATTCGGAAACCGGCGCCAACCCGAGCACCGGCCAAGTGACCGTGCACGGGACGGTAAACAACAACGGCCAAATCGTCGCGACCGGGCCGGGGCTTGTCTTCCGCGACGCGGTTACCGGCACGGGCGAGATGCGGTTCGACCGCACGACCGCGTGGCCAGGCATTGGCGGTGATCCCAAGCCCGGGCCGGGAACGCTGGAAGTTGGCAGCGTCGGCGCGGGCCAGACCGTGTCGATGGACGGCGGCGACACCTTGATCCTGGATCAGCCCAGCCAGTTCGCCGCAATGATCCAGGCATCGGGTGCGAACAACAAGGTGGTGATCGGGTCTACGACGGCGCTTTCGCTGTCGCTCACGTCGGGCATCGCGCAGGTGCATGTCGACGCGCAATCGAAACTCACAGTCGACGCGGGCGCCGGGGCGGACACGATCTTCGCCGGCGGGGTCGGCACCACGGTCACTGAGGGCGCCGGCAGCCTGTACTTGATCGGCGGCAGCGGGACCTTGTCGGCGCGCGCGGGCATCGGAACCGTCACCGTGTTCGGCGGCACTGGCGGCGGCGCGCTGGACGGCGGCAGCGGCGGCCACAACGTCCTGGTGGCCGGCGGCGGCAACACCACGCTGACCGGCGGCGGGGCGGGCGACCTGCTGGTCGCCGGCTCCGGGAACACCACCCTGGTGCTGAAGGGTGACAGCACCGCATTCGGCGGTGCGGGCCAGTCGACAATGTTTGGCGCGGCCAACGACGTCATGGTGGGCAGCGGCAACTCGGACCTGATGATCGCCGGTGCCGGCCCGGAAGCGCTGTGGGCCGGCACCGGGACCAGCGTGCTCTACGGCGGCGTGGGGGCCGACACGCTGGTGGGCGGCACCGCCGGGCAATCGACCATCACGGGCGGCAGCGGCGGCGACCTCATCGTCGGGTCCGCCGGCAAGGTCGTGGCGCATGGCGGGACCGGCGACGACGTGTTCTTCGCCGGCACGGGCGACATGACGATCGCCGAGGGAAACGGCTCGGACAACGTCGTGTTTGGCCGCGGCAACGCGACGGTCACGGGCGGCGCGGGGCGGGACCTGTTCACCTTCCTGAACGGCAGCGCGGGCGGCAGCGACGTCATCTCCGGCTTCAAGGTGGGCACCGACCAGATCCAGCTGTTCGGATACGGAGCCGACCCGGCGCGGACGGCGGCGAACGGCGGCAGCACCGTCGTCACGTTGTCGGACGGAACCACGATCACGCTGGTGGGCGTCACGCAGCTCGCGGCGAACTCGATCGCCTGAATCGTCTCGAATCGCTTAGGGGCGGTTCGTTTCTGGCGAGATTTCTGGCAGATTTCTGGCGCTTGGGATGACCGAGCTCCACGGCCGTGAGCGGTCAGCCGATTGAGTTCTGGTCGGGCCTGATGCCCGGATCCAGTTAGGGCGCCGCGGGGCAGGCATGCAAAAACCTAGATCGGGAGGCGCCGCCGCTGACTACGCTGCGCGAAAAGCGGACGAACGCTAAAGACCATGCCGAAGATACCTTGGATCCAGGTCACCTGCGGCGTGTAGTCGAGATCGTAGACGTCCGGCCAGCCGGCGGTCACGGCGGCGGCCGGGAACCATGTCGTTGCCGCCCCAAGACCGACCCCCGAGACCGCCGGAACGGCGCGCGCCTGCTCCTCCGCCACAGGACGCGCGCCATCCGCCACGATCGTCACCAACAGCACACCTCGAGCAAAGCGGCCGCGGAAGGGGGGGTGCCAATCAGTGGTCCCATTCACGATGCTGTGCGTTCGATCTAGGCGTGGTATCTATCGCAAAGCATGAAAGCCACAGCCCCGATCGAGACCCGTCCCAGCTCGCCGCCGTTGCGGCGCTTCCAACTTGTCCTGATCAAGCCGTCGCACTACGACGACGAGGGCTACGTCATCCGCTGGTGGCGATCCATCATCCCGTCCAACTCGCTCGCAGCGCTTTATAGCATTGCGGCGGATTGCGGCGAATGCGGAGTTCTTGGCCCGGATGTCGCCATTGATATCGAGGCGATCGATGAGACCAACACCCGGGTGGACATTGGTGGGCTGCTGCGCCGGTTGCGCGCCCACGGTGGCCTCGGCCTGGTCGCTTTGGTCGGGGTTCAGTCGAACCAGTTCCCTCGCGCGCTGGATCTGGCCCGTCCGTTCCGGGATGCCGATATCCCGGTAGCGATCGGCGGCTTCCATGTCTCCGGGGTCATCTCCATGCTCGACGAGCATGCACTTGGGCTCGACACATGTCGCGCAATGGGTATCGCGATTGTCGCAGGCGAGGTGGAGGGGCGCCTCGAAGTGCTGCTGCAGGATGCCGCCGCGCGTAGTCTCGCACCCCTCTACAATTTCATGAACGACCTGCCCGAGATGCCCGAGGCGCCAGTCCCGTTTCTGCCGAAACGCTATGTCGGGCGCACGCTGGGGCTGAGTTCGAGCTTCGATGCGGGACGCGGCTGCCCCTACCAATGCTCGTTCTGTACAATTATCAACGTCCAGGGCCGCAAGTCCCGCCATCGCTCGGCGGATGACGTGGAACGGCTTGTGCGGCTGAACTGGGCGCAGGGCATCCACAAGTTCTTCGTCACGGACGACAACTTCGCCCGCAACAGGAACTGGGAGGCGATCTTTGACCGCTTGATTTGCCTGCGTGAGAAGCACGGCATCCCAATCGGCCTGATGATCCAGGTGGACACGCTCTGCCACAAGATCCCGCGCTTCATCGAAAAGGCCAAGCGCGCCGGCGTCACGCGTGTGTTTATCGGGCTGGAGAACATTAATCCCCAGAACCTGCTCGGTGCGAAGAAGCGGCAAAACAAGGTCGCCGAGTACCGGACCATGCTGCTCGCTTGGAGGGCGCAGGGCATCATCACGTTGGCCGGCTACATCCTCGGCTTTCCCGCCGACACGCCAGCCTCCATCCGCCGTGACATCGCCATCATCCAGCGCGAGCTGCCGATCGATGTGCTGGAGTTCTTCTGCCTGACGCCGCTGCCGGGGTCAGAGGACCATCAGAAGCTGTGGCAACAGGGCGTCGCGATGGATGCCGACCTGAACCGATACGATGTCGAGCACGTGTGCACAGCGCATGCACAGATGAGCACCGCGGAGTGGGAGGCGATCTACCGCGAGGCGTGGTCGCTTTACTATTCACCGGACCACCTGCGCACGCTACTGAGGCGCGGGGCGGCGAGCGGGCTTCCGATGGGAAGCTTGGTGAAGATCCTGGTACAGTTCGCGGCGACAGTTCCGATCGAGAACGTGCATCCGCTCCAGGGTGGCTTGGTGCGCATGAAGCATCCGGCGGAGCGCCGCCCAGGTTTACCGGAGCCAAATCCCATTCTGTTCTGGGCCGCCTTCGCCGTCGAGGTGATATGGAAATGCGCACGGCTCGCCAGCGTAGGTGTCAGGGTTGCCCTCATGGCCCGTGCCATCGCCCGAAATGCGGGCTCCGGGACCTATGCCGACCTGGCGCTGACGCAGGGCGAGCCCGAGGACGAGGCAAGTCTGGAGTTGCTCGCGTCGCATGCCGCGGCTGACTAGGTGTTTGATCCGGCTTGGGTGTGCACGTTCGGGCGACGTCTCGGAGTCGACCAAAGAGACCATTCGGTGCCTCCCCGATCCGCTGCACCGAAACCGCATCGACCGGGTCGAGGCCGCCCTGTTATAAATTATACCAAAGCTAGTGGTGGTTGCCTCGTAGGGGCTTCCCGACCCGGGCGTGATCTGATTCGCTGGCGGCGAGCCTTGGAGAGTGCCGCCATGCCGATCGCGTTGAGGGCTGACTTTGATGCCGCTGGGCTTCGTGCTGCGGCGCGCAGCAGCCAAGATGCGGGCCAAACCCGGCGGTTGCTGGCTTTGGCTGCAATCCACGACGGCGCTACGCGGACGGAGGCGGCCGCAAGTGGCGGGGTGACGCTGCAGATCGTGCGAGATTGGGTGCTGAAGCTCAACGAGCATGGGCCGGACGGATTGATCGGCGGCAAAGCACCCGGCCCCCAGCCGATTCCGCGCATCGCGGCGTCTCGTTGCCTGGTGCACGATGCGGGACGCGAACGCTGTCAGGTCATATCGTCCCCTCCCGCCGCAGCTGGTCGATTTCGTCGGACGAGAGACCGAGTAGGCCACCGTAGATGTCTTCATTGTGGAAACCGAGTTCCGGGCTCGGCACGGTTTCGGGCCTATCCGCACCGTGGAACCGCATCGGACTGTTCGGCAGAACCACGCGACCAAGACGCGGATGGTCAACCCATTCCAGCATGCCGCGCTGGTGCATGTGCGCATCGTTCACGACCTCGATCAGGTCGCGGACAGGAGACGACGGCACGTGATGCTCACGTGTGATGTCGAACACCTCAGCCTTGGTTCTCCCACGCGTCCAGGCCTCCACCACAGCATCGGTCGTCGTCCATGTTCCGGGCTCGGTCGGAGTTGGTGGCAAACCGGGGATCGTCGCGCAGATCGTCCCGGCCCATCGCAGTCAGCAAGCTGGCCCAGTGCCTCTCCGCCACGCAGATGATCGCAACGTGGCCGTCCTTTGCTGGGTAGACATTGTATGGCGCAACTGAGAGGCCGCCATGACGATTGCCCGTTCGCATCGGAACGACACCCTGAGCCTTGTGCAGCATCCCAAGGTTGGAAGCGAGTGTGGGGAATACAGCCTCTTGCATCGCGACCTCCACGAGGCGTCCCTTCCCGGTACGGCTCCGCTGGTACAGCGCCGTCATGACCGCGCCATAGAGATGCGCGCCGCTGAGGAAGTCGGCGATCGCAGGGCCCGCCTTGAGGGGCGGTCCGCCAGGAAAGCCGGTTACGCTCATCACGCCGGACATCGCCTGCACGGTCAGATCCATCGCGAGATTGTCGCGGTTTGGCCCGGACAAGCCGTATCCCGTCCCTGAGGCGTAGATAAGCCTCGGATTGGCCGCATGCAGCACGCCCCATCCCACGCCGAGCCGATCCATAACGCCCGGTGCGAAGTTCTCGAGCAACACGTCGCCGTGCTTGACCAGGGCAATAAGCAGGCCGCACCCACGCGCCGATTTGAGGTTGAGCGTCACGCTGCGCTTGTTGCCATTCAGCATCCCGAATGGGAACGCGGAGCCTTCGTCGGGCGCTCCGCGCCGGCGCGTGGAATCGCCATTCAGCGGCTCCACCTTGATGACCTCGGCTCCGGCCTTGGCCATCAACAAGGTCGCATACGGCCCCTGATAGACTTGGCCGAGATCGATGACCGTAACGCCGGCCAGCGGCAGGTTGGAGTGGGCTTCGGCTTCGATGTCCACCCTTCACCTCGTTCGGCTGATATCATCGCAGATTGCTGCCCAGTATCTCGCGGGCGATAACCATCCGCTGAACCTCGCTTGGTCCTTCGCCAACGCGCCGGATGCGCATCTCGCGATACCAGCGTTCGAGCGGCAGATCCTTGGTCATGCCCATGCCGCCATGGATCTGCATCGCGCGATCGACGACGCGGCCGCCGCCTTCGGACGCGATCAGCTTAGCGAGGGCGGCCTCCGTCCGGAAGGGCAAGCCCCGGCGCGCCTTCTCGGCCGCCTCGAGGGTAAAGTGCCGCGCGCTTCTGATGTCGATCTCGTTGTCAACCAGCATCCACTGTACCGCTTGCCGGTTCGCCAGTTTCTCGCCAAACGTCGAGCGCAGTTTGGCCCACTCGATCGCCATCTCGTGCGCGGCGATGGCAACACCGATACAGCCCGCGGCATAGGGGATACGCTGGCGCGTTAATCGGTCATTGGCGACGGCAAAGCCCTTGTTAACCTCGCCCAGCACCTGCCGGTCGGACACCCAGCAATCATTGAACTCCAGCTCAGTGGCATAGCTCGATGAGCGCAGCGTATGCACCACGCGGCGCACGTGAAAGCCCGGTGTTCCGGCATCAATGATGAAGCAGGTGATGCCGGCACGACCCATTGCGGCATCGGTCCGGGCGAAAACGATGCCGTACTGGGCCCGGTCGGCCCCGGAGATGAAAATCTTGGCGCCGTTCAGGACCCAGCCATTGTCCTTGCGCTCGGCCCGGGTTTGGATCGCGCGCGCCGGATCGCTGCCACCCGACGGTTCGGTGAGGCCGAAGAACGCCTTCTTCTCGCCACGCAGCGTCGGGTAGAGGTAGCGCTCCTTTTGGTCCTCGTTCGCCTCGAAGATCTGGGCGAGGCCGGCGCCCCCGAACGTGCCATAGCAGGGCGCGTAAAGCCCCGCACGGTGCTGCGCCATTTCGATGGCGAGCAGGGTGCGCGTAACGATGTCGATGTCCGGACCGCCATACTCCGCCGGGATGTCGAGGCCGAACAGACCCATCGCCTTGGTCTTCTCGGCCAGCCGTGTGTAATCCGCGGGCGCGAGTTCCGCCGCGTCGGGATCGAGCTTAGCCTCGAGGGGAATAATCTCCTCCCGCACATAGCGGCGGACGAGGTCGATCAGCATCTGCTGCTCGGAATTGGGCTCGAAATCCATGGTGGCCTCGTCAGGCGGGGCTGAGCCGCCCGAGCGGCGGGGGGTCTTTGGCATTGTCGGGCGGAAGGCGACCGTGGTCGGCCTCATGCACCATGAGCAGCTCGAACCAGCGGGAGCGATATTGCATGTTCACCTCGACGCGAAACTGGTGGCACGGGCCACGTTCGAGCGCTTCCCGTTGCAGCTCGCTACGTAGCCCGAACGGCGCGCGGGCACCGGCTTGCCCAATGTAGAGGATCGCACCAGCAGCATCGGCGATCTGATAGACGCCGAGCTGACCGGGAAGGCGGCCGACCTCCTCGGGCACGAGGGGCCGCCACGGCTTGTCGAGGCGGAGCCGGATCGCCACGCTACTTCCCCCGAAACTGCGGCGTGCGCTTCTCGAGCCGCGCCTTCATGCCTTCTTGCGCGTCCTCGCTCCGAACCGCCGCATCCACCAGAGCGTCGACGTCGTCGTGCTCGATCCCATCGCGGAACTCAAGCTGCCGCACGGTCAGCGCCTTCATAGCCTTGAGTGACAGCGGGGCGTTCGCTGCGAGGCGCTCGATAACCGTGGTCGCCTCCGCCTCGAGCTGGTCTGCCGGCACGCATCGTGCGATCAGCCCCAACCCGTGCAGCTTGCTGGCGGGCAAAGGATCGCCTAGCAGCAGCATCTCGCGCGTTGTCACCGGGCCGAGCACTTCCATCAGTTTCTTGCCGAGGAACCAGTTGGGCGCGAGGCCGACCTGGGCGAGCGACATCCCAAAACGTGCCTTCTCGCTCGCCACGACCAGATCGCAGTGCAGGGCCAACTCGTTGCCGCCCGCAATGGCGTCACCCTGCACCACGGCGACCACCGGCAGCGGGCAAAGCTCGATCGCCCGCAGCATGACCTCGATGCCGCTGGAAGCGCCAGCGCCGACGGTTTGGCGCCGCTCGGTCATGTCCAGACCGGAGCAGAATACCCCACCCTTGCCGCGGATGACGAGAACGCGGTCCCCTGCGGCAACTGGTGCACGCAGCGCCTCGATCATGCCATTCCGCAACCCGCTATCGAGCGCGTTGCGTTTTTCCGGGCGGTTCATCCATAGAGTTCGGACCGGACCGCTCTTTTCGACGATCACTGTGCTCATCGGGCGCCGACTCCAGTCCGGTCCCTTTCCCTCGCCGCCTTCACGGGAAGGTTCCAGAAATCCGGGGCATGCCTTTTCACGTGTAACGGGGTGCCCCTACCACCGCGCGCCGCAACGGTCGCGTGGCCGAGACCTGCTCATGTTGCGGGTGGTGCCCGACCGTCGGGCACAACACGTCGGCCAGCACGCGATCAGGTTCCCACTCCATTAACTTGAGGGCGAAGCAGCCCCATGGATCTTCGATCTCAATCGGCCCGCCAGACTCGCCCCCATTCTGCATTGCGCTGATCCAGGGTGATGCAGCGCAAATTATTCCTGAAGGTATGGCTCGGCGAGGCTCCGCCGGCAATGGGCGACCTCCGGCCCGATCGCCAGGACGAACGCTGGATCAATGCGATCGCGATCTCCCGCCCTGGGTCGGGCAGCGCGGCGTCCTTGCCGTTGTGGGCTGGCGAATTTGCCAGGCTCGCTGCGCCATTCCGGTCATCAATTCTCTGAAAACATCTGGCTAGGGCACTTGCGCTTGCGCCGCCCCCTGCACAGCCGCCTCCGCGTCGGGCGCAAGCCAGAAGCGCTTCCGAACCACCTTCAAAGCCTCGGCCGCGAACTCGAAAGCATAGTCAGTGCGATCCTGGTAGAGCGACTGCAAAGTCGCCTCATCGAACGGCACTTTGTAGCCATAAAGAACGCAGAACCCGGATAATGCCGTCGTGTGGGCGGCGGTATCTGTGGGAACATAGGCGCCTGTCGGGACATCAAGGTACGGAGTGCGCACCCCGCCAAGCGCATTGCCGTTCTCGTCGCGCACGATCTGCGCGGGTGTCGTCTCCGTCACCTCAATTCTGTTCGCCTGCGGCGGCGGGACCGAGCGCGTGATCCACTGCATCAGATCCGCAAAGGCCGCGTTGGCCACGTAGGCGAACGGAAACGGGTTCGGGTCGACCACACCGGGAACGCCTGTCACTGGCCCGTTGACATACTCCATGTGAGCGCATCCAAGTGGTGGCAATGCGGAGACGGCTATCTTCGAGATCTCCGCCTGGTCTAATTGCAAGGTGATCACGGGTGCGCTGAAATCGTTGGAGACGTGGCTCGCCCCCGGAACTTCCCAGAGGCGATACCGGTCCTCCGGCGCATCACTGTCCGGACGGCGATAGGCGAGCCCAGCCGCGGCACCGAGGGCGATCTCAGTTTCGGTGTTGATGTGAACCACAGGCGCGTCACGCGGCTGCATCTGGTGGCGCGGATCGTTGGCCGGCAACGCGCCGGCGGGGGTCAGGCCGAAGTTGACGTTACTCGGCCCGGTCGTTCCTCCTGGGACGTAGCCGTCATAGATCATGCTGCCGTCGGGCATGCGCTCGAGATTGTGGAAGATGTCTGCCTGCGTGAAGGCAAAGCTCCCATCCTGGGAGAAGCCGGCTTCGATGACATGCCTGACCGGGTAACCCTGGAGGGGGCTGTCCGGTCCGTTGGTTTTGAACAGTGCGCCGATCTGCGCGGCGACGTCAAAGGTGATGCCGTCATAGACGCCGCTGTTGCCGCCGGGTGTAAACGGCAGATAAGGCCAGTTCAGATCGGCATACCGGGACGGGTTCCAGCCCTTCAGCGCGTCCACCACCACCGACTTGGAGGTCCATCCCACAAACACGTCGCCACGCCGGACGAAGTAATCGAGCGAGCGGTCCCACACCGCAGCGATGTCGTAGTTGGCGCTCGGGTTCAGCGGCTCGATCACGACGGTGCCGCTGAACTTTCTGGGATCCGCTGGACGCTTTACGATCATCCGAGTCGTGTACGGGATGTTCGTGCAGCCGAGCGCGGCACTCTCAGGACAAGGCGTCACGACCTCAATCCCGGTCGGCGTGTATTCGTAGAGGCTCCCGGTGCCCGAGAAGAAAAACTCCTCCTCGACATAGCCGGATGGCACTGGCGGCTGGACGTCGAACCCATCAATCGTGGCCGCGTAGTCGGTCGGAGTGGAGGGGACGGGCCCGGTCACCTTCGGTCGGGCAACCGCGAACGGCGTCACATCGGCAGCGCTTGCTACTCCAGGCGCAGCCATTAACCCGAGCGCCACCGCGGCGGCTTGTGCCGGACGCAGTCGACCCCGTCGGTTCTTGGAAGACATATGTTCCCTCCCGATCTTATGAGAGAACGCTAGCAAGCGCCCCTCTCTCCCGATAGATCCCCACTCGTTGATGCGCTTACCGGGTTTGCGGGGTAATGCAGATGTGACCTGCGTTGCTCCCGTGCACCAGGATCCACTGTTTCTTCCGGTTGACCATGTTGCCGAAAGTGCCTCGGCATTTGTTACAACTCAGGTGCGCGAATCAGCTCTCTGACCGGGGTTGGGCTTTCGCTCACGCGCGTAGTGGATTGACCAGGAGTCGGTCCATGCGGCGTTCTCCTCTCTCCTGGTGATCGCAGGGGATGCCGTGATCAAAGGACATGCCGGCGTCGATCCTCTGGTAGGAACGCAGCTACTACCATTCGGAACTCGGCCACGAGCCTCGAGAAGGGGCCCGATGCTCGGCGTCAAGCGTTGTCCCACCTGGCCCGGCATTGCTTGATTACGTGTCCTTCGGACGGAGCGAGGCGCCCCTGATTTGAGCCGCTGGCGCGTAATTGCGAGCGCTCATCCCACGAAAACCAGACCGCAGCTCTCGTCAACGGAGCGCGATAAGGTAACCCTCGGCGCCCAGCTTGAATCGACGGGTTGCGGGCCTCAATGGCAGCGGCGCCTTTAACGTAGCAGCGGGCGAAAGCGCGATGCGTCGTCTTGGCGCCGTCCTGCTGCGGGAAGACGATGGCCAGCCGGAACTCGGAAGGGCGCCACAGCATTAAGACGCTACAGCATTAATAAGCATGGGCTGTCCTGCTCTGCTCGCCTGAGACAGGGACGACGGCCAATCGTTGTTATGCTGCACGGACGTCATGAACCCGGGCGGAAGCAACGAATGGAACACCTGAGCGACAGTTCCCGCCTCCTCACGCGTGCGGCTGTCGCTGACCAACTTCCGAGCAAATCCGTCCTGAACAGCCCATTGGCTCGGGAGCAGGGCGTGGTCCTGCTACGATATCGGCAACCCCAGCGCCATCGACGTCCCGGGTCTGCGTGACGAACTGCTGGTGGACCACCTGGCAGGGCCAGTGCTGGTCGAAGACGGCCGACCAAACGGCAGGTTCGAGCGGCGTTGGACCGGTCCCGGACAAGTCTCCTTGACGCCGGCAGGCCAGCCGATCCGCCGTATTCTGAAAGGGCGGCCGGACGTGGCTTTGGCCTATCTCGCGCCGGAACTGCTCCGCGCGTGGGCGAAGAGGTCTTTGGCTCGGACGCAAACCGAATGACGCTTGTCCCGGGCCTAGCCGAACCTGACGAAACCGCCGACCGGTTGGTCCGGCTGCTGCTCGCGGAAGCGGAGGCACCAGGACCCGGCGCGTTGCTAGTGATTGAAACCTTGGCGCGGGCGCTGGCCGTCCATTTGCTGCGCTTCCACTCCGACGTGACGCCTCTGCCGCGAAGCAAGACACCCAGCCTGCCGCCCCTGCGTATCCGGCGTGTGATCGAGCAAATGAGGGCCTGCCTGGGCGAGGACCTGACGCTGGATCGTCTTGCCGGACGCTGTGATCCTCTCACGTCGCCGTCTGACGAGCTGCGGCCGAAGTCCCGAAGCTGGGCTGGCACGAGCTGATCCGAGCGGGGGCCCCGAGGCCGACGTGCTGGCGCACATGGACTTCCCCGATCCAGCGCCGCGGACCGCAAGGTTCACGCGGCGAGCCGCTCTGGACGGCGCGAACAAGGCGGTGAAGCGACCGCGCCGATGCCGTCTGCGGGTTCGCCCAACGCGGGCGCCATCGTCCGCCTGATCGGCTGCCGTGCTTCTCGAGAGCCAACACGGCAAGCTGAAACCCGAGCAGCCCGGCGTGAACGCCGTCCGCTAAGCCGCGCGGACCAACCACCTGTACCACACCGCGACTACTACACCGCGACCGCCAAGAAGTTACTGATGCGGGTGCCGCTCGCCCCCGAGACGTTGGAGCCGGCAGGCCCGCCAGAGCTGGTCGTCGCCGGCCGGATGGGCGACGATTTCTGCATCGACGAGAATGCGGGTCTTTTACCTGACAACACACCGCCAGAACACGATCGACCGCGTGTCGATGGATCGGGCGAGAATAGCGGCTTTACGCAAAGCGTGGCCGGCGACCCGTTCACCGAGGAGCTAATCGGGCCCTCAAGCGGGGCCTAGAGCCGACGCCCCGGCGACCAAGGCAGGGTAGCCTACTTCATCTGCGACGGCGGGACGGTCTCAGCGCCGCCAAGGCGGCACTGCAGCCTGCCAAGCTGCTGCAGGTAGAGTTCTAGAAATCGCTACAGGCGAGGCAGGGCCGATCGTGAGACTGAACCCCAGTGACATTCCAGCAAAGCCGTTCGGGGTCGATGCCAGCGGTCGGTCCGCAGGGTTTTGGCAGATCGGCCTGCTCTGGCGGCTGCTCGCCACCGGCTATCGAACAAGGAGCGCGACCGGCAATGGAGGATCTGCAAAGGCAGAACTTGCGTCTGGTAGCCTCACAAATGTGGCCAGCACGTCGATGCCGGTGGCCTTCCGTCCCGGCGCTCAGAAACCTGACATCAGTTCAAGTGGAGGCTTTTAAACGCACGCTCCTGGCGGCCCGCTCCATCTCTTACCCCGACCCGGCGACAGGCGCCGCAAGCGGCGTCTATTTTGCTCAGGTTCTAGACCGTCTCGGGTTGGCCGAGACGATGAGGACAGAACCGTATTGGCGAACCCTCAGGTGAATTCGCCGGCTACGATTATTGCAGAGGGCGAGGCTGAGCTTGGTTTCACAGAAGCGGCTGTGTTTGTACCCTGTCCTGGGGCCCAGCTAGTCGGTCCATTGCCTGGCGATCTTGCATTTGCGTTCTTCTTCGCAGCGGCAGTCGGCGCCGATAGCAAGGCACCGAAAGCCGCGGAGTCCTTCATTCAACATCTCAAAGAACCGGGGTCGATCCCAATTCTGAAGTCTAAGGGGTTCGAGCCGGAATCAGAGTGAGAGGGCGCATAATCAGTGATCGGAAGCTCCGTAGAGGAGGGTTTCCCTCCCGTTGGATGCGTCGGGGAGGTCCGGATCACGGAACGGCCTGTGTTTCGATGCTGCGTCCGGCCACGCTATGCAGCAGCGGCTTCCACAGATGCGTCCGGGCGCATTCGAGCAGCGCGACGGAAGCCCGCCCGCACGCCCCTCCCGCCCGCCGCGTCCTCCCTAGAGCCGCGCCCCCGTCTTCTTAAAAGAACACGAAAGCTCGGACCACGACGTTCTTGCGGCACCTCGCGTCCGCCGGCGCTGTCGGATCAATGCAGGCGGTATGAAAGGACCAGCGCGAGACGGAGCCGTCCGTCACAGAGTCATAGCACTTCAGCATTGAGACTTCATTGGGCTTCTGCTGCGGAAACCAGTACCACTCGTGGTTGGGACGATAGGTGAAGCGCGTGGTCTCGCCGACACGGTCATCGTAGACACGATAATTGGTGATGTACGGCTGGTCGGCGAAGGACGGCCACGCACAGAGCACAAAGGGGTACTGCTCCACCGTCTCGATCGGCTTGGCGAGATTGATCGACATGAACCGGCGCGACATCTTCGCGTCGGCCTCTTGCTCGGTGTAGTTCTGCGTCCGCCCAAAGTTCCGAAGGTTCTTGGTGAGCAGCTCGCGGCAGCGCACACGGCCACTGTTGTCGTTCAGGTCATTGTGCACAAGCATGGCATAACTGGCGTTTACGCCTGGGTTCTTGGCGTCCTGGTTTTCCGTACGGTCGCCCGCGTAGTCCTTATCGAAGACGTCATGGTTATAGACCAGCGCATCGGTCGCGCCCGGGAAAAACTCGAGCAGGAGCTTCTCGATCTCCGGGTAGAAAATCCGTTCCACCTCCGCCAAATCATAGATGTTCGTGCACTTGGACTCGAGATACGCCAGCGACAGGCCGAGTTTGTCCATGCACTCGGGGCTGTTCGGCGACAAGCCCGGGTAGTACTCCTCGATGCGCCGGGCATCGCGTAGCACCTGCGGGAAAAACAGATCTCGCCGCCGACTACCCTCCTCGTTCTTGCGCAGTATCGCCGCCACATCGGCGCGCGTCGGGTCCCGCCAAATGGCGTTGGACGGGACGACGGAATAGGTCGGCCGCTCGTAGACGGTATAGGGCAGAGGCAGCACCACGCCGCCCTCGGGGACCTTGATGCTGTTCGAGTTGCGGATATACGCCAGGCACTCGTCATAGTCGCGAAACGCAAGGCCCCATTTGGTCTTGATCGGCCCGGGCGGTGAATTGTCGATCATGTCGATCACGCGCTGGCCCTCGCCTTCAGCGATTTCGGCGAGCGCGTCTGCGATTGCCTTGGCGGTTCCCGCATCGCCGTCCTGGTCGAACGACATGTAGGATAGGCCGCCATGCGCCGCGATTGGCGGCGGCTGCCCTTCCGTGCGCTGAAGCGGAGGCACATAAGCCGACACCGCTTTCTCCGTCTCTGTCGCAACGTCACGGTCGGCGACCTCGATCTGGCTCATAGATTTTCTCCGGCTAACTGCGCCAAACGTGGCACACGGACCCTACGATGGCCAGATGGGGGCTTCCCCATCATGGGATCGTGCGCTGTGCATTTCACGCGAACGCCGCCATGGTCAGCGTCGCCTTGGCCGTCCCGCACTTGCCTCGTCTAGAGGATGCAGCCACGCTTGCCGATCCTGGAAGGGCAAGAGACGATGCCGTTTTATCAGAAAGGCGATGTCCGCATCCGCTACGAGGAGGTCGGCAGCGGCTTTCCCCTGCTAGCTCACCCCGGGCGGCGGCCTGAACTCCCGGATCAACAATTGGCCCAGCGCTGTCTTCAATGCCATGGAGGTTTTCAAGAACGATTTCCGCTGCATCACCATGGATCAGCGCAATGCAAATGGGGGCGAGTTTAGCGGGCCGCTTGAGATCGAAGATCCATGGGGCGGCTTCGCCGAAGATCAGCTGGGTCTCATGGACCATCTCGGGATCCGCGAGTTCCTGTTCATGGGCTACTGCATCGGAGGCTGCTTCGCCCTCAAGTTAATGGAGCGAGCACCTGATCGCGTGCTGGCCGGCGTGTTGTGCCAGACGGTCGGGCACCACCCGCAACACCCGGACTACATGTATAATTCTGGTCGTGATAACTGGGCACGCGACCTGCTGGCTCGGCGGCCCGACCTCAGCATGTCGCAGATCGAGCAATATCTGCACAATCTCTACCGCGTTCAGCCCGACTTCGTTTACAGCGTCTCCCGCGACTTCGTGCGTTCATGCCAGACACCGATGCTGGTCATGCCGGACGAAACTCCTGCGCACCCTTATATAGCCTCGAGGGATGTGGCGGCGCTGGCGCCGAACGCCGAGACAACGGTCTATCCCTGGCGCGAACCCCCGGAGTTGCTCGCTCAGACGATCGATCATGTGCGCCGTTTCCTTAAGGCGCATAAGCCAACTCAATAGGGACCGGAGCGGGCGAACGGTCGACGTCAGGATCGCCAGATATCGCTCGGCATATAACGGGGGGCCGACCGCATGCCCTCGGCGCGGCACGAACTGATACCCTCCAGCTACGCTCGAGCCGACGATTGCAGGGCTGCTCATTCCTCGGGCTCGGTGGTGAACATCAGCGGATAGCCCGCGCTTCGGCCCGCATCCGTAGCGTTGGTTGCCTTGGCCTCGGCGACGTCCTTAGTAAACACCGCGATGACGCACGCTCCGCGCCGATGCGCGGTCATCATGACCCGCTGAGCTTGTTCCGCTCCCATCCGAAATTCCGCTTTCAACACCATGACGACGAACTCGCGGGGCGTATAATCATCGTTGATCAGGATCACCTTGTGCAGGCGGGGCCGTTCGACCGTGATCTCGGGCTTGATGGTTGGCTGCGTGACGGTGTCGTTCATGCGTCGTTCGCCTGCTTGGGCCAGTCGCCATTCTGCCACGGGGTGTAATAACCGTCCAACCAGGACACTCCCGCCGTCCAGTGCTGCAAACTCGCCCGATTGCCGCCGACAATCGCCCAAGGAGCTCGACGCCGCCATGCGCCCTGAGCGCATTGAGCAAGGCGGCAACCCGGTGCTCGAATGGTGCATCAGCAACGTGGTCGGCCGCTACGAGCGCGCGCCAATGTCTATCCGCAGAAGGCGCGGCCGGAGCAGAAGATCGACGCGGCCGTTGCGTTGATCATTGCTATCGCGCGCTGCATGGCCGCTCAGCCTGCGCGCTCGGTTTGCGAAGCGCGCGAACTGGTTTTCGTGGAGTAAAGGTGCTGGTTGCCGACTACAGCCTCGTCCGCGCACGCGCTGACACGGCCCTCGACGGAGCAATTTCCTCTCTTAAGTTAGCGGACACCCAGCAGCTTGTGCGTCTGAAGGCTGAGTTGCCATCTTGGCCTGCGCAGGCATAACTCAACCGCGGTCCTTGTGTTCGCCGCAACGGTCGGACCGTCCATCGGCTGCAGCGAGAATCGCCTGAACCTGAGGCGCTCCAGCGCGTCCAGGTCCAAGCCTGCCTGCGGGACGAAGATCCACCAGCGAAGTCCCACCAAGGTCGGCAGCTAGCCGCCACGTTGCGGCCTTGTCCAGCCACATCAGCGGCGTGTGCAGGACGAAGCGGCGCTCCATCCCGAGATTCAGCGTCACTTGCAGCGCCTTGATCGTATCGTCGCGGCAGTCCGGGTAGCCCGAGTCAGTCGGTCTCGCACATGCCGCCGACGACGTGCCGCAGGCCGCGACGGTAAGCGAGGGCGGCCGCGAAGGTGAAAAAGAGGATGTTGCGGCCGGGGACAAAGGTGTTCGGCAGCCCGTTCTCCCGCATGCGGATCTCCGCCTCGCGCGTCAGCGCGGTCTCGGACACCTGGGCCAGTGCGTCGAGCCGGAGGGTATGGTCGTCGCCAAGCCGGACCGCCCAGTTCGGGAAGCTGGCCGCCACCGCCTCCCGGAAGCGCGCCCGGCACTCGAGCTCCACCCGGTGGCGCTGGCCGTAGTCGAAGCCGAGGGTCTCGACATATCCTGCCGAGGCCGGTTCACATCCCGACCTGGGGCGCCCTTACCATTCCCTATCGCTGGATGCTGAAAGAGAGCGGGTTCAGGATTGCGCAGGAGCTGGAACTCGACGCCGACGCGGAACGCGAACCGTGGAGACCGTCATGGCTGGAGAACGCCGCTGGATACCAGGATTCGAACCAGGAGGCCGCTGCTCGACGCTTTTGCCGCACCGCTCACCGAAGACGAAAGCCTGTCCTGTTCTATGCGACGCGCACCCGCTCTGCGACGACGAGCGGCGCGTCCTGCTCGGTGCGGCGCCTGCACAAGAAGCACCTCATTGACGGGTCCGCCTACAGCAAGCCGGCCCCGCTCAAGGCCATCGTGGGAGCGGCCCATCCAGCACACCTTGCGCGCCAAGGCGGCGGGTTCACGGGCGGCTTTGTCATGCCCTATCACGCATTGCTGGCGGAACTCGAGTGCCAGCCGGATATCAACCCCATCGACTACATTGCGCAAAGACGCTCAGAAGTTCGAAGCGGACGTGAAACCGTCCCACGGGCCAGGAGAGCCGGTCCGGGCGGCGTGGGGGCGTGCTGGCCCGCTCCGGGGGCTCGAGAGGCATCAGGTGCCGGCGCCCGCTGGGTCTGCTTCGTCTCGGCTCTGACCGAAAAGCGCGCTCAGGCCGCCATTCAACTCGTCGCTTCGGCGAAGTCTCCGCCCGGATCAGCATGCCAGCTCAGATCGGCATGGGTCACGGCGTTCGTGCAGGAGCACGGGCGCGGCGATACCATGACCGCGACCCTGTCTTGAGGTCGGACCGAGAGGGTCGCCGCGTCCTCGACCGACGTGAAGGTCAGAGCGCCATTGCGCCTGATCACCATCAGGGTAACCCGCTCCGGCCCGGAAGGCTCCGCTCCAGCAACGCTGGCGTCCATCACCTCGAAGCGCCAACCCTGCTCATTCTTCCGCTCAAACGTAGCGTAGTCCCAGGCTGGGCCGACGAGGATCTTGCCGCGCCAGTCCCGGCTCAGCCCGCGGCGGGGGTCGAGTTGCCCGCCGCCCTCCGGAGCCAGTTGGAACACGCGCTCGCGGCCCAGCTCGGGCGCGAGCCGAGCACAGACAAGGCCGTTGTAGATCGTGTTTGGGGTCGCGGCGACGAGGTAGTCCACGGCCTCGCCAGAGAACCCGTCCTCGCCGTGCTCGGACAGGATCTCCGCCTGCAGCACCGAGAGCCCCCGCGCGCGGGCGAGGTCGAGCGCGCCCGGGTAAATGTCCACCAGCAGCACAGGCACGCCGGCTTCGCGCAACACGGCGGCAAGATTGGTGCTCCAGGGCGAAGCACCGACAATGGCCAGCCCTGGGGCGCCGCCGAGCCTTAAATCGAGGCGGCGAGCGAGCGGCGCGAGCGAGAAGCCGTGCAGGATCATGGTGGCCGCGATCAGAGCGAACACGGCCGGCATGACCAGCTCCGCCCCGGCGTAGCCAGCGGCCTGAAGCCGTAGCCCCGCCACCCCGGCCACAGCCGCGGCCACGATGCCGCGTGGAGCGATCCACGCCGCAAGCGTGCGCTCCGGCACGGTCAGGTCGCTGCGTAGAGTTGCGAGTAGGATCGCGAGCGGCCGAACCGCAAAAAGCATGCTCAGCGTGAGGAGAATGATCGGCAGTGACAGCCGGGCCAGCACCGCACGCTCAAGGTCGGCGGTGAGGACCATGAACAGCGCCGAGACCAGGAGCACGACCAGGGCCTCCTTGAACCGACGCAGCTCGGCCAGGCCGGGGACGCGCATGTTCGTCAGCGCCACCCCGAATACGGTCGCTGCCATTAGCCCGGCCTCCGTCATCGCCAGGTTGGAGAGGGCGTAGACCGTGAGCACGAGAGCCAACAACACCGGCGTCTTCAGAACCTCCGGCACCTGGTCGCGCAGGAAGGCCCAGCGGACGAGGAGCGCCGCGCTCAGGCCGAGCGCGATGGCCGCCGCGAGCCCGGCCCCCAGCTCGAGGCCGAGCCGCCCGGCATGCGCACCGGCGCCTGAACTCGCCACGAGGACCTCGAGCACGGCCGTGGCGAGAATCGCGCCGACAGGATCGTTGACGATCGCCTCCCACTTGAGGAACGCAGCCGCGCGCGGCTCCAGCCTTATCTGGCGCAGCAAGGGAAGCACGACGGTCGGGCCGGTCACCACGGTGATGGCGCCGAACAGCGCGGCTGGCCCCCAACCCATTCCGGCGATGAGGTGGGCCGAAAGCGTGCCCAGCACGAAGCTGATCGGTAGGGCGACGACGGTCAGCCGCAGCACGCCTTCGCCCGCCGCCCGCAACTCGCTGAGGTCTAGCGCGAGGCCGCCCTCGAACACGATAATGGCGACGGTCAGTCCGATGATCGGGCGCAGCGCCGGGCCGGCCACATGCGACGGCGCCAGCAGCCCGAGGACGGGACCCATCAGCAGGCCCGCGCCGAACAGGAGCACGATAGCGGGCACGCGCAGCCGCCAAGCAGCCCATTGAGCAGCCACGCCGCCCGCCACTATGCACAGCACCCCTATGGCGACGCCCTGCTCCATGAAGTCTCCTGTTGGGGTCCTGCCAGGCCGCTCTTAGGACACGGAACTGGCGCCGAGAGCGGCGGGGCCGATCTGCGCAAAAACCCCGCCGCCAGTAGCGGGCTGCAGCCCTGCCTTAATGGCGGTCGCCGCGCTGGTGGTGGAAATCCGGGTGTAGCTTGAGGCGGTCACGGATCGCCCTCACGCGGCGGCCCGGCCCACATTTTTTTCGGCGCTGGGCCCGGCGAACTGCGCGAGGTCCACGGTGGAATGCCGGCCGATGGCGGCAAGATTCTCGTCCAGCCATCGATCTGCCGCACGCTGGCCGAGATTGCGCATGTCGTACAGGAATCGCCAACTCGGATCCTGCGTGCTGCCGCCCTGCATAGCGCGGAATTCCTGCTCGGCGCCGATCATATGGACCCGGACATCGCGCAGCCGGGCCAGCGGCGCTGGTAAGTCGGATGCACCGGCGAGCAGTTCCTGCGCCAACGCCAGCGATCGGAACTCGCTCCGCAGCGCTGCCCCGAAGGTGATCTCGTTGACGCGCTCCTGGACCGCTACGCTCCCAATCGGCGGCTCGGGGCGTTCCAGGGGGGTGGTCCGCACGATCAGCAAGTCTTGCGGCGCACCAGCCTCAATCAATGGACGAAGCGGCGGATTGCTGGAGTAGCCGCCGTCCCAATAGCTCTCGCCATCTATCTCAACCGCGAGAAACAGCTGCGGCAAGCAAGCGGAGGCGAGCAATACGTTTACGCCCACCTCGGGGCCCCAAAACAGACGGGCCTGGCCCGTCCGGACCCGTGTTGCCGCCACGACCAGTTCGGGAGCGTTCAACCGGCCGAACACCGTCGGGTCAAGCATCTCGTTCAGGATGCCTCGCAGCGGATTGGCGCCGTTCGATGCCATCGCTGGCGTCCACGCTGCCGTGGTCTGCCGCATGGCGTCCACCATCGGTGCCATCGCCCCACCAAGCATGTGGAACCACTCGCCGACCGGCCCCGGCAACGAACCCGAGGCGATCGCGACACGACGCCAAAAATGCTCCAGCAGCCGCCGGGCTTGTGCGGGCCCGCCGGTCGCAAGCCCCTGGACCAGCATGGCCGCATTCATCGCGCCGGCGCTGGCCCCGCTGACTGCCCCGATCCGGATTCCGGGCACGTCGACAAGCCGGTCCAGCACGCCCCAGGCAAACGCGCCGAGCGAGCCGCCGCCCTCCAGGGCGACCGTGATCGGGCGGGTATCCTCCCGCCTTGAGGGATACTGGTGAGAGATCATGATGCGTTCTTCCGTCGGAGGATGGACCAGCAGAACTGATGCTGGATGACGGCCGGCTGCCGTTCGATCCTCATGCGGCCGCAACAGAAACGGCCGGCTTACCCGCCGGCCGCTCTCTTGTCGACGTCGAGCCTTGCGGACGTCAGACGTTATTCCGCAGCTTGCGCAACGCGCTGTTCCTGCTTGCGCTGCGCGACCTGAGCCTCAAGCGGACGCAGGGTCTCGTCGGCGGTGCGCCGAATGGCCCCGACCATGGCAGCGGTGCTCTGCATGAGCATGTCCATGTACTCGCGCGCGAAACGCTGCTGCAGCTCGATGACGGCCGCCGGGCTACTGAGGCGGAACATCTCCTGACTAGCGCGCACGTTGGTCTGTACGACGCCCTCGACCAAACCCGCGACGCCCTTCCGCATATCGTACAAGCCACCCTCGGCGGCGTTGGGCAGCATGAAAAACCGGCTCACGTTCTCGGACGTGCCCCGTGCGGCCTCGACGACCTTGCGGCTCATCTCCTCGAATCTCTGTGCCGCGTCCTGCGCCATCTGACGCTGGCCCTCGGCCACAGCCTGCGTGCTCCGCTGGAACGTTTCGCTCGTCGCGTCGCTCAAGCGGCGCACCGCCTCGCTCGCGGCCTGTGTACCCTGGCGCGTCATGTCGGCGGTCACCGAAGCACTTTGGCGCACAGCTTCGCTCGCGGCGCGACCGCCCTGCTGCGCGGCCTCGACACCTCGGCGGGCCGCCTCGTCCGCGGCACCCATGGTCTGAGCGGTGGCTGCCTTGGCATCCTGCGGCTTGTTGATGTCAACCATCAATATCTATCCTTCGATCCATTATTGAGGGGCGCTCAGTAAGTATGGTGCAGCGCACAAAGAGGTAATGCGCCTTCCTACTCTCCGAGGAAACTCACTTAAGCGTGCATAACTACGATGGGCTACTTCTTGGCTCGCCCTTCAGATCGGCGTCAGCGCGGCCAGACACACCTTCCAGCGCCTCCGGAGCGCCAGGAATCAACCGCTTCGCCAGTGCCGGTCGTCCATTAGGCAGCCTCCCAACTCGTCACGCGGATCGAAGACTGACCAGTCGACCATCCCGCTCGAAAGGCCATTGCTGCAGGCGATGCGGCCCGAAGCACGACGTACAACCGCGCCACGCGCCGATCTCGGGTGTTTGGAACCAGGCGAGGTTACCGCTGCACCTTAGCGACGTGAGATAACGATTGTTCGAGCAAGGCCGATTACGGAGAGAAAACGAGCATCCCGGCTACAGGTTGATGTCTCGCAACTTCGCCTTGGCCAGCCGATCCATAGCCACCTCAAACCTTCTGAATTTCACCACGAGCGCGGACGCTAGCCGTGTCGTCCTTCAACGCGCTTGTGAAGCGCTCCAGCCGAAACGGCGTCGCTGCCGGATCGC
Source organism: uncultured Alphaproteobacteria bacterium (assembly GCA_963757115.1). Taxonomy (GTDB): domain Bacteria; phylum Pseudomonadota; class Alphaproteobacteria; order Acetobacterales; family Acetobacteraceae; genus CAVWQV01. The sequence goes on from CAVWQV010000013.1 coordinate 50,392, forward strand.
TATGATGGTCTGTGCATGGGAACCACATGCGATGCCTGAGACGTCGGGTGAGGCCACCTGGACAGCAGCCGCTGTGCTGACCGTCAACGCGGTCCAGAGGCCGAGTTGGTCGGACCGGGCGATGGCCGGAATCACGGCCTGATAAGAGGATGCGCATCTTACGGGCAGCGGTTCTGGCCGGGGCAGGAATAGCGGCCCTGGCCGGCGGGGCGGGGATTGCTCTCTTCGCCAGCCCCATCCTTCTGACCCGAGCCGCCGAGCATATTGGATCGACACTCATTCGCCGCGATCTGCAAATCGGGCGCGTCTCAGTTCAGTGGGCGAGCACCATCCGTATCCGGGCTGAAGATATCAAAATCGCGAATGCGGCCTGGGGATCAGCAAGCCCCATGGCGTCCGTGAGCCGGATCGAGGCGGACATCGACGCCTGGTCATTGCTGCATGGGAAACTCGTCGTGCAGCATCTCTGGGTGACGAACCCCGAGCTTCTTCTCGAAGTATCGGCCGCAGGGGAAGGAAACTGGCCGACAATCGCCGGTTGGGGAGTAAAGCGCCCCTACATGCCAGAAATTCATGAGATCAAAGCCAACTCTGGCGTCACCACGTTCCACAGCATGGCAACCGGCGCTCAGACCGCAGTGCTATGACGGAGTTCGAGCTGAATACGATGGACTCTGCGACCCCTCCGGTCTTCAAGATGACGGGACAAATCCGGACGAAACCATTCCGATTCGCAGGCACGGTTGGTAGCTGGGACGAGCTAAGCGCTCCATCAGATCCCTATCCCGTAAAGCTCGAGGGTGAGCTCGGTCATGTCGCAATGGCCGTCGAGGGCACGTCGCTGGAGCCGCTTCGCCTTCGCGACACGAGGGTGCGGTTTAGGGTGGACGGAAAGAGCCTGAGCGAGCTTGGTGAACTGATTGGCTTGCGCCTGCCACAAACCCCGGATTTTCACGCCGGCGGCGATCTCGTCCACGATCAAGGCGACTGGTCAATGGACGGGTTCGACGCCCGCTTGGGTTCAAGTAAATTCAGCGGGTCCGCCACGCTCGAGCTGTCGGAGCCAACGCCGACCCTCAAGATGCACGTGACTGCTTCTCAGCTAAACCTGGCGGACTTCAGAAGCCTTCTTGTCCGAATGTTCTCTGATATCAGGTTGCCGCCTGAGCTGCTGTCAGAGGCAAACGCAGACATCTCGTTCAGCGCTGAGCGGATCAGCGGGATAGTAGGCCTGCCCGTCGAGCAGATGACTGCTCGGGCGCTTCTCGAGCATGGCGCATTGCAGCTGGCGCGCGCTCAAATCGGGATCGCCAAGGGTGAGATCACGGCCCAGGCTAAATATATACCCTCTCAAGGTGCCCCCACGCTGTACGTCGAGTTTGAAATTCAGGGGGTCGATCTTCATCGGTTGGCTGTTAGCCAGACTGCGCCTGATCTAGCGAAGGCAATGTCGGGCAACCTCGAAGGCTCCCTCCAGATCCGAACGACCGGAGCGACGCCTCACGAGCTATTGAGGCACATGAGCGGCGAGATTGGGGCTTTCATAGAGGGAGGCAGCGTCAGCGCGCTTGCTACCGCCTCCCTCGAATTAGACCTGTTACGAATGATCGGGCTCGCGGGCAGTCCCGAACAGGCCATCCGGCTGAATTGCCTCGTTTCGCATCTGGTCATCAGAGACGGAGTTGCGGTGATGTCTCCCGTGGTGCTCGACACCGATGACCTGACCGCCGTTGTCAGTGGCAGCGTGAACTTGGGGGCGGAGACGCTAGCCTTGAGGTTTGTGCCGAAATCAAAGGGCTATCGCCCACTTACGGTTGCCAAGTCATTTTCGCTGGATGGAAGTGTCTGGAAACCAGCAATACGATCGGACTCTGATCCGGTTTCAGACTTGGGTTCAGCTATTGTGAGCTTAATTCCCTCTGTCCACGACCAGCCCGCCAGCGCCGCACACCCACGCGATGGCGCCGTCTGCGGCCAGGCGAATGCCGAAGCGCGACGTTCAACGCCGAAGTCGGCCGCACCTTCACGAGACGCGGAATACAAGTCAGGGCTCCATTGAAGCAGTGTGGGACCTTCAGCCTCTGCACCTGCTTGTTGAAGGCGGGATAGGGAAGCGCCGCTGCTCCGACTGCTATAGAAACGCCGCCCTGGCATGACCGTGAGCTCAGCCCACGAACACGAGCCCGAGCCCGAGCCCTTCCGTGACTGAACGCGCGGCTGACTTGCATGCAGGAAGCGACAACCATCATCAGAAGCGACGAGCGGCCTTCTACCGCGGCGTCGATGACTGATAGTTACGGGCTCGCGCTGGCGGGAGCAGATGGTATTGGTGGCCAAGATATTGGTCTAGGGAGCCAACTCAGATTTCCGAGCGATCTTCTCAATGGTTTCCACCACCTGCTGCGTCGCGACGTGATGGACCATGTGCCCGGCGTCCTTGATAATGCCGGCAATGGAGTTCATGTCTGCCTTCCAGATAGGGCTCGCAGCGTCGCCATGCGTTGGCAAGAAGCGTCGAGCCCAGCGTCCGTCATTTCATCGCCCGCCCGACCGCCATCGTCAGCACCACTGCCGCTTGAATCTTCTGCTCGGTTTGCGGTCTGGTGGATACGGCTCCTTTCTCACCCCGGTCATCTGTGTTGCCAGACCTCAGACGGAGCCGCGCCCTTACGGCAGCGGGCCTGAGCCTCGCAGATGCCGTGAGGCTGGCCGAGGGGACGGCGCGGTAGATGCCCTGACCGTCTTGCAGCGGCTCCTGCGGGGGGCAAGACGGTCAGGCCTGACACAACCACCAGCGGACGCTTTTTGACCGGCAACTCCACGCTGGCGGTAAGAACGGGGATCGCCTCGGGCGTTAGGCTGGGAGCGCCTATTTCGGCAGATCGACCGCGTACGCCCGGAATGGCCCCGGCTTGCCGCGTTTCTCCGGGGGATCGAACAGAGTCGCCAACTGGCCTTCCAGCACCCAAGCCTGATCGCCGATCTGCCAGACCGAGACGGGCTGTTTGAAGCCGCCTTTCACGATCTTGACCGTCGCGTTGTCGCCGGTCAGCTCGATCACGTCGAAGCGACCCGCGTCAGCACCCTCCACGACCAGCAATCGGTTCCTCCCGGAAGCGCGCATCCCGTCCGCATGCTCAAAGCCGGGCGTGGTCTTAAGCTGTGTGATCCGGCCAGCTTTGCCATCGCCGTTCATCTCGATCCGGAACAGAAGACCAGTCGCGAAAGTATTGACGTAGAGCTTGCCATCGTCGCCGACGGCAATGCCGTCAAGGCCCGGCCCTTCGGCGGTAAAACGCGGATCGCTCGCCCAGACGGCAAGAGAAGTAGCACCCGGCGCCAGTTTTAGAATGTGCGGCTGAAACGAGTTTGCCACATACACTGCGCCGTCCGCCCCTACCGCCATGTCGTTGCAAAGGGATTTGTCACCCGGCAACGGCCAGCTGCCTTTTCCGGCGCCGCTCTTGAGGTCAAACGCCTTCAGTGCGACCGGTTTCTCGCCTCCCGGAGGCTGCACCCCGAACGCACCAAGGTTGCTTGAGCACACCCACAACGTGCCGGATTTCTCGTCGGCAAGCACGCCCAGTGTGCTCATGGATTCGTTCGCGCCCGGTTTGATCCAACGCTCTGCGGTCGCAGCTCCCGGTGCCGCGCGGAAGATGCCGCCCTCGTACAGGCTGCCGGCATAAACGGTGCCGTCGGAGGTCGCGCTGAGGCTTTCGGGGTAGGCGTGATCACCCGGAAAGGTGATCTCCGTGCGATCGGCGGCGCGCGCGGGCACAACGCAAGCCAAACCGGCCGCCAGAATGGCGGCGCCAAGATGGATGCTTCTCATCCGTTCTCCTCCCAAGCGGCCAATCCATTCCGGCCGCGTGCTTCTATACTCCCATGGCCCAGGGTTGGGGCACATCTTGGGGCAGCGTCCGGCCGTAATGCTCCCCTACGCCTGGTCGGGCTTGTCCCTTCGTCGAGCTAAGTGTCCGTCCGGGAACATGGCGAGTGAGTTGAATTGCTTGTGATTATGGGCGACGCGATGCGGTTGGCGACACTCGTGGGATGTGGACGAATGAGAACCGCGCCCGCTACGATCGTCGTGGCCTGCGCTACCCGAGTGACCTGACCGACGAAGAGTGGGCGCTGATCGGCCCGCTGATCCCGCCATCGAAGCGCGGCGGTAACAAGCGGACAATCGATGTCCGCGCCGTGGTGAACGGGGTGATGTATGTGCTGAGCACCGGCTGCCAGTGGGCCGCGTTGCCGAAGGACCTGCCGCCGCGCAGCACTGTCAACGACTATTTCCGGCGCTGGGAGTGGGACGGCACGCTAGAGCGCATCCATCACGCGCTCTACGTCGCGTGTCGCGAGATTGCGGGGCGGCAGGCCAGTCCCACGGTGGCGATCATCGACAGCCAGAGTGTCAAGAGCGCGGAAAAAGGGGGCGCGCGGTCGATCCGCCGGGCTATGACGCCGGGAAGAAAACCAAGGGCAAGAAGCGGCACGTCTTGGTCGACACGCAGGGCCTGCTGATGCAGGCCGTCGTGCAGGCCGCCGACGTTCAGGACCGCGACGGCGGTGTGTTGCTGATGGGCGCCCTGTTCGGCCTGTATCCATTCTTGCTCAAGCTCTACGCCGACAGCGGCTACCAGGGCGCCAAATTCCGCGACGGCCTGGCCACGGCCTGCGCCCAGGTCAACGTCTTCCGCGCCACCACGACAGGGCCAAGCGGGAGCGAGCGCTGCGGCGGGCCGGGCGGGAGGCGGCGCTGGCTCCGGCTCTGGCTCGACCAGGATCGAGCGGCGGCGTGCCGATCGTCACCGGCCGGGGCTGCCGCAGTTCGGTAGGCAAGCACACCAGGCGGTCGATTGCGGCCTGGTAGGCGGACTTGATGCCTTTTGTCTCGCTCGGCGTCGCAGTCGGACCAGGTCGGCAGTCAAGGCCTCGATGGTGGGGAGCGGCGCTTCTGCGTTTGAGCCGTCGTAGCGAGCACGGTTCTCAACGGTCGTCCGGCGGCTCCTGCTAATCGGCGCTGCCGAAATCGAATCACAACCGTCCGACCAGCTTAGGGCGCGGCACAGGCTAGGACCAGACTTTCCCCGCACGGAACCGGCGGCGAGACGCCATGATCGCCTAGCAGCAGAACACTCGTGACCGTGAGAACGGCGATCACGGTGAAGGCCAGGGCGGGGCGGAGAAGGAGCCCGGATCGGGGCAGCGCCGGAAAGGTCTCCAGCGGTCGGAGCGAGCAGGGGGTAACATACATGGTGTCCTCCAGTGCTGCGAGCGGGGCGGCGCAAGTCGCCGCCGATGCAGAGAGCAGACACCCTGAGGGCGTTCATGTCCTGGAACTTGTCAGGAGGGCGGCGCGAAGTTTTTCCGAAACGGAGGCGAAGCCGGCATACATTCCGGAACTCTTGCCGATTGCGGGGCGACCTGGAGTAACAAACCGCCGACGGCTACTCTGGTAGTCCCGCCTTGCGCAACGCCTCGAACAGCGCCTCGTCGCGCATTCCGGTCTGGGCGCGGGCGATGGAGACCGTATAGGCCGGGGCCACGGCAAGCAGAACTCTGAGCGCCGCCTCGGCCGCCGCTCGGTCCCCGAGTTGGGCGAGGCTTGCCACCAGAAGCCGATGGGCCGGAAGAAAATTCGGCCGGTCGCCAAGGGCGCGGCGGCCTAACTCGACTGCCTCCGCGTAGTGCTGGAGCAAGAAATTGGCGAAGCCGAGCGCGGTGGTGACGTAGAATTTCCCTGGGTCGACCGGGCTGAGCCGCATGGCCCGCTCGAGATGCGCCACCGCTGCCGCGGCATCCCCGACATAGACCCGCAGCCAGCCGGCGACCCAGAGCACCACCGCCGAGTTGGGGGCGAGCAGGAGCGCGCGCTCGGCGGCCGCAGTTCCCGATCCGTAATCCTTGGCGAAGAAGGCCAGGGCGTGTCCGGCGCAGGCGAGGGCGCTCGGAGCCTCCTCGCCCCTACCATTCACCACGTCACGAGCGAGGCGTACGGCCTCCTCGACGTCGCCCTCCTCCGCCCAACCTTGCCCAAACCGGATGATGTGCAGGCCCGCCAGGGCGCCCTTGGCGGCGGAGAAGCCAGGGTCGAGGGCGATCGCGCGGCGGAGCAGGCGCAGCGCCTCATCGCTGCCTTCCTGCGTCACGAAGCGATGCGGCAGGGCGCGTAGATAAAGATCATAGGCCGTGAGGCTCTCGGTTGGCTTGGCGCGGGCGCGCTCGACCTCGGCCAGCCGCAGGCTGGGCTCGATGGCGCCAACCACCTCAGCGGTCAGCTGGTCCTGCAAGTCGAAGATGTCCGCAAGATCGCCGTCGAAGCGTCCCGACCAGACCTGCGCGCCGGCTTCGGCCTCGCAGAGCTGCGCGGTGATCCGGACCCGGTTGCCCGCCTTGCGCACGCTGCCTTCGAGCACATAGCCGACGCCAAGCTCGCGTCCGACCTGACGAACGTCCACCGCGCGGCCCTTGTAGGTGAACGCTGAATTTCGGGGGATCACTGAGAACCAGCGCAGGTGCGACAGCGCCGTTGTCAGATCCTCGGTGGTGCCGTCTCCAAAATACTCCTGCCCGGGATCGCCGGTCATGTTGGCGAAGGGCAGTACCACGAGCATGGGGCGGCTCGCCGGGGATTGTGCAGCCGTGCCGGCCTCGGCCGGGTGGTCGGGCGCGGGCGGAAGGACGACCAGGGTGGCCTGGTCGTCGATGCGCGAAACCTCGGCGGCGAACAGGAAGCCGCGCCGGGGCACGGTGCGCAGCAGCCGCTGCTCGTCATCGCCGAGCGCCCGGCGGATCTCCTTGACGACCTGGGTTACCTGTCGTCGGTGACGACAACCCCCGGCCAGATAGCCGCCATGATCTCGTCGCGGTTAATCAGTCGCCCGGCGTTCTCGACCATCTGCCGTAGCAACGCGAAGGCTTTCGGGCGGAGCGCAACTTCGGTTCCACCCGCCGCCAGCAAGGCGCCACGGATGAGGTCGAGCGTGAAACGATCAAAACGATAGACGGTGCCCTTTGGCCCTTGCGCGTCGGCATCCATCCGCAGGTCCTCCTGGCGCACCCGATGGAGGCCTTGCTTGCCTTCCAGGTATGCGACTCGCAAAGACCGTAGTGCCGGCGTCAAGATTGCCCAAGCTGTGCCGAACGCCGGCGAGAGCGGCGCGTGCGGGAGAACGCGCCGCCAGCATTGAAAGGACCCGTGCTCAGTTGAGCGCGGACAACGGGATCTCGCAGGAGTCCGCGAATGGCCCCGCCAATCCGCCCAGATGGCGGATAAACCGCGCATCGCGACGTTGGAGGGGTCGAATTCGAACACGGCGGCATTCGCGCCGAGTGCCGATACGGCGTCACAAACGCGGGTTACCAGGGCCGCCCCGAGGCCGCCGCGGCGGTGCTCAGGGGCAACACTCACTGCGATCTCGGCGAACCAGTGACAATGACCCGCGCTCACACCACAGGGGAAGCCGAGTGCCGCGCCGACCGCGGCGCCGGCTGTATCAAACGCGGCAAAACAGACCGTTTCCTCCAGGTCCAGATCATCGCAATGCCGCCGGATCGCTTCGTCACGCGGTTGGCCGCTAAAACGGGTGCGGCGATCCTCCGGCGGCAAGCCAATGAGGTGCGCCGCCAGCGCTGCGCGATCGTTCGGTTCTAGGCGGCGGATCAGCAGGCAGAACTGCGAGGAGCGCGAATGTAGGGTTTCGGTCGCTGCGAGCAGCGAAATGTCGGATGTCGGCTGTTGCAGCATCGTGGTCGTCTCCCCTCATGTGGGCGGGCGTTTGCAGCACCGCCGGTAGAGAGAAGGAGACGCCCGAGGGGGCCATCGTGTCCTGGAATACACCGAGAAGTCCGCACGAAGCTTCGGCGAGATCGGGACGAAGCCGAGATACATTTCCTGAAATCCCTCCGATGTGGAGCACCAATACCGTCATCCTGGGCGCAATGGCGAAATGCGTCCGACCCACGACGTTGCTGCCGATCCGTGGGGCCTGGTCTCGGCGAGCATCTCGTCGGGACGGGCCAGCGTCAGCTCGACCTGCTCCATATTGTTCCATATTGTCGCGCCTTCTCCGACGAGCGGCCGAACGCCACGCCCAAAGCCCGGGCCAGCCGCGCCGCAGCGCCTCGATCTCGTATAGCTGCTCGAGCAACCCGGGCCGCGCGGCTAGTTCCGCCGTTGGGCCGCCATCCCCGCCGCCTGCGCCGCCGGTACCACCCGCAACGTGGCGACATCGTTTGGGCCGCGCCAAGGAACTTGGCTCCGGCGCAGACGCCGATGATCATCGCGCCGTTGGCTGCCTGGCTCTTGATCCATTGCACGACCGCCCGGTCTCGTCGCGGCGCATGGCGGGGACGATGAGATAGTCGGCGCCTTCCGAATACCGCGCGCGTCGAAATCAGCGACTTTGCTTGAGGCTCAACCTTGAGCGCCGGAAAAAGCGTCACCGGCCCCGGGTCAGTTCCCAGCGCCACCACCTCGGCCACGTCAGCGCGCCGAAGGACGCCATACGGCATGAGATAATCGAGGGTCTCGCTCCCATCGTTGGAGCCA